>NZ_MEEX01000061.1 GCF_001724605.1 Phenylobacterium sp. SCN 70-31 | reverse complement strand
AGCGCAGCTTCGCCTTCCGCGTCTCTCCGCGGGCTTCCGCGGTTCTCGGCATGCAGGGGCGCCGCTTCGCGGCCTTGCAGGACCGGACGCCCTTCCGTGCTTTCCGTGGTTTGAAGACGGCAGGTCCCTCGGACATGGGACCATCCAACCACCCCCGCTACGTCAGAAGCGGACGTAGGATTGGGAGCTCTCAGGCCGATTTTCCGCTTCCCTCGTCCCAGCGACGGCGGCGGCCTTCCTAAGCCGAGGCCAGGGCTTCGGGTTCGAGGGCGTAGACGCGGCTGCAGTATTCGCAGGTGACGCGGATCTTGCCGTCGTCCTCGACCATGTCGGCCCGTTCGGCGGCGTCGAACGACTTCAGCACCGTTACGATCCGCTCCTCGCTGCACCGGCAGAAGGCCCGCAGGGGCTTCGAGCCGAACACGCGCACGCCGTCCTCGTGGAACAGGCGGAACAGCAGCCGGTCGGACGACAGCTCGGTGTCGAGCAGTTCGTCCTCGCCGATGGTCTCGAAGAAGGCCTGGGTGCGGTTCCAGGCCTCCTCGGTGTCGCCGCGGGCGGCGTCGCCCGCGATGTGCTGGATCATGAAGCCGCCGGCGCGCCAGGCGCCGGGGTCGGCGCCCACGGCCAGGCGGACGCGGGTGGGCGTCTGCTCCGACTGGGCGAAATACTGCTCGGCGCAAAGGGCCAGCGTCTCGCCCTCGATGCTGGTGACGCCCTGGTAGCGGTCCATGTCGGGCCCCTGGTCCACCGTCATCATGAACGCACCCTCGCCCAGCAGGCTGCGGGCGCCGGGCCGCTGGAATCCGCCCGAGACGGCGGCCACCTCTTCGGGATCGAACCGGCAGTAGCCGCGCAGCCCCCCCGAGGTGTCGTAGTCGGCGACGACATAGCGCACGGCGCCCGCGCCGCGGGCTTCGACGATGAGGCGCCCTTCGAACTTGAGATTCGACCCCACGAGGGCGGCCAGCGCACAGGCCTCGCCCAGCAGGTTGGCCACCGGCTCGGGGTAGTCGTGTCCGCGCAGGATCTCGTCGATGGCGGCGCCCAGGCGCACCACGCGGCCGCGCACGGGCTCGCCGTCGATCTGGAACGCGCCGACGAGGTCGTCGGGAATGGGAGTGTCAGGCATGGGCGCCAATATAGGCGCTGCGGCCGCGGTTGCGAGCACCCGGCCTTCTGCGAACGACGTCAGGGCGCCTCGATGCGGCGGAAGTCCAGGGCGTGGACGCGGGCGGTGGTGAAGCGCAGGCCGGTGACGCGGCCGTCGGCGGCGCGCAGGACCCGGACGAGGGCGCCGTCCACGCGGAAGGCGTCGCGGTGGAGCGGAAGGGCCGCCTCCGCCCCCGCGGGACGGTCGGCCGGGGCCACGACGAGGCGGCCGCCGCTGACGCCGACGTTGAGCACCGCGCCGGCCTCGGACGAGGCGTAGGCCCCGGCGATGGCCTGGAGGTCCGCGGGCGCGGGCCTCACCGGCTCGATCCGGCGATAGTCCGCCGTCTCGCCGTCGGGCGTGCGCAGCACCAGGCCTTCGCCGCCGAAGCGATAGAGCACGTCCTCCGCGACGTACCGGCCGACCGCTCCGGCCGGTCGCAGGGCGCGGGCCACGGGGCGGCCGCCGGCCGCCTCCAGCCCGCCGCCCCGGGCCGCGATCACCAGGACCCCGCCGCTCCGTTCGTCCACATAGACCCCCGGCAGCCGCTGGAGATCGGCCGCCGGCGGCGGACCCGCCGCGTCCGGCCGGCGGCCGGAGGGCGCCGCCGCCTCGGCAACGCGATGGCCCAGGATCACCGGATTGGCGTCGGCGCGGTTGCAGAGCAGCGCCACCGACAGCCGCTCGGCGGGCAGCCGGGCCAGCCAGGCGCGATAGCCGGCGGTGGCCCCGCCGTGCGAGACCTCGGCCCGACCGTCCACCGACAGGTTCATCAGGCCGCGCGCATAGGCGATCGTCCGCCCGCCCGTCAGCGTCGGCGACTGCTGCATGCGGGCGTAGAGCGTGGGGCCGAGGCGGCCGGTCGCCAGCGCCTCGTTCCAGATCAGGAGATCGCCCACGGTGGTCAGCAGGCCGCCGTGGCCGTAGGTGTTCTCGAACGGCATGTCCTGGCCGAAGGCGGCGCCGCTTCCGCCGGGCACGGCGCGATAGGCGACAGCCCGTCCGGGAACGATGCGCCGGAAGTTGTCGCGCCAGGACGTCCGGGTCATGCCCAGCGGCTCGAAGATCTTCAGCTTCGTGTAGTCGGCCAGGCTATAGCCGCTCACCCGCTGCACGATCAGGGCGGCGAGGTTGTAGCCCGTGTTGGTGTAGGAATAGGCCTCGCCCGGCGTGTCGTTGAGCGCCCGTTGGCGGGCCGCGATCGGCAGCACTTCGGCGTGGGTGTAGACGCGGCTGGTCCGCGGCCAGCCGGCCAGCGCCATCAGCTCGCCCCAGTCGCGCAGGCCGCTCGTGTGGCTGAGCAGCATGTCCACCGTGATCGGGCGGCCGTAGTCCGGCATCTCGGGCAGGTGCTTGCGGATGTCGTCGGCGAGCGACAGCTTGCCCTCGTCGGCCAGCAGCAGGATGGCGGCGGCGGTGAACTGCTTGGACACCGAGCCCGCCTCGAACACGGTCTCCGGGGTGATCGGAACGCGGTGCTCCAGGTCGGCCGACCCGTAGGCGCGGAAGACGGGCGGCCGGTCCCCCTGCCTCACGCCCACCGCGCAGCCGGGCGTGGCCGGCGTATAGGCCGCGAACACGGCGTCGAGGGCCGCCGGCAAGGCCTGGGCCTCGACCTGCAGAGCCCGGGACGGAGCCGGCGACTGGGCATGAGCGTGCGTCGGCCCGGCCGACGCCACCGCCGCCGCCACGAGGATTCCCGACCACCGCATCGCGCTTCTCCCACCCCGACCGGACTCTAGGGGCCCACCCCAGGCCTGAACAGGTCGCCACGCTCACCGCTCGACAACTGAAGGAACGGCGCCTAGCCTTCCGCAACCGGGGGGAGACGGTCGGGATGGCGAAGACGGGATCGGCCGGCGCCGTGCGCGTGGGCGTGTTTGCGGCCGTGGCCCTTGTGGGCGCGGCGGCCATCGGATGGTGGGTCCTGGGCGACGCCCGCCAGGCCGGCGAGAACACCGAAGCCGCCGCGGCCGTCCCGCCCGCGTTGCCCGCGGGCCGGCTCCAGGTGTTGAACGAGAGTTTCGGCGGCTGGACCTATCTCGCGATCGACGAGATCCGCCGGGACGGCGACCGCGCCGCCGCGCCCATCCTCACGGTCGGGCGTACGGTCACCGGAGTCGAGGGCGGCGCGTTCCGCGTCACCCGGCCCACGGTGGACTGCGCCGCCGGGCGCGTGTTCGACGCCGCCACGGGCGTGTTCGACGCGAAGGGCAAGCTCGTCTCGGCCGTCGCCGGCTACGCGCCCAGGCATGGCCGCGTCGCCGAACCCGCCGACTATCAGGTCCCCGCCCTGTGCCAGGGCCGCAAGGGCCGGATCGTGGCCGGCCTCGACGTCGCCCAGCGCGAGGCCCAGGAACCGCCGGAAGCCGTGATTGCGGCCGATCCGGACGACGCCGATCCCCACGCCGCCGCCTGGCTGTGCGCCGCCGCCGCGCGCGGCGCCTGGCGGCCACAGGCGCCCGAGGATTGCGCCCGCGCCATCCGCCTCGCCCCGGCCGACCACGCCATCCGCATCGACCGCGGCTACATGTTCGTGAAGATCGGCCGCAACGCCGAGGCCCGCACCGACTTCGCCAGGGTCCTGGCCGACGACCCCAAGAGCGCCCCGGCCCTCTACGGCGTCAGCCTGCTCGCGGCGCTGCGCGGCGACGAGGACGCCAGCCGGCGCGACCGCGGCGCCGCCCTCGACCTCGACGAGGACGTGCCCAACTGGGTCGCGCGGACGTACAAGATCCAGATGAGCCAGGCGTACCGGGTGCGCTGATCGCGCAGTTGTCGGGTCGGCGCGCCGCCGGCCGTCCTCTGGCTCGAACGCCATCGTCGGAGGAAGCCGCATGCTCTACGCCATCCTGGCCTATCACGAGGAAGACATCGTCCAGGCCTGGACCGAACACCAGGACAACGCGCTCATGGACGACCTGATGTCGGTCCACGACCGGATGGTGGACGAGGGCCGCCTGGGTCCCGCCGCGCGCCTGGGCGCGACCGGCCGGGCCGTCACCCTGCGCGGCCCCGGCCCGGGCGTGGTCACCGACGGCCCTTTCGCCGAGACCAAGGAGGCGCTGCTGGGCTTCTATGTGCTGGAGGCGGCCACCCTCGAAGAGGCCGTCGAGGCGGCCCGCGGCCTGCGCGTCGCCAACCCCTCGGCGGTCTACGAGATCCGGCCGGTCGTGCTGTATGTGCCGGGCGCCGTCTTTCCCCTCACCGACAACGGCCTGGGCGACGTCCGGCCGTGAGCGCCGCCCCCTGGGCTCGGATGCCGGGCCACAACCGCATGACACCCCGTCCGCGATGGGGGCCTATGGGCGGGGGCGGTAGCGGGCTCCGCAAGAAAAACCGCCGCCCGCGCTTGAAGCGCCGGCGCGAGGCCCTAAATATATCGTACGCGATTTAATCGCTCGAAATTGGAAGGAGCCCATCATGTCCGCCCCGAGTCCCGTGAACGTCCTCTACCGCACCGCGGCCCGCGCCACCGGAGGCCGCGACGGCCGCACCGGAACCCTGGACGGAAGCCTCGACCTCGCCCTCTCCACCCCGCGCGAACTGGGCGGCGCGGGCGGCGCGGGGAACAATCCCGAACAGCTCTTCGCGGCCGGCTACGCCGCCTGCTTCATCGGCGCCATGAAGGCCGTCGCCGGGCCGGCGGGCGTGAAGGTCCCCGCCGACGTGGCCGTCACGGCCGAGGTCGGGATCGGTCCCCGCGCCGCGGGCGGCTTCGGCCTCGACATCGCGCTGAAGGTGGAGCTGCCCGGCCTCGACCGCGCCGACGCCGAGGCGCTGGTGCAGAAGGCCCACGAGGTCTGCCCCTACTCCAACGCCACCCGCGGCAACGTCGACGTCCGCCTCAGCGTCGTCTGAGCGGGCCCGCCTCTACGCCTGCGCCTCTACGCCTGCGCCTTGCGCGCCCGCGCCACGACGTCGGCGTAGAGGTCCTCGCCGCCCAGACTTCCCGTCGCCTCGCCGCCCTTCAGCGCCCACTCCGGCGGCACGGCCTCGGGCCCCTCGCCCGGCCCCACCGGCGGCGTGAAGTAGCCCAGCGCATAGTTGCCCATGGCGTAGCCCAGCAGCGCCTGCAGCTCGGGCTCCAGCGTCCGCGCGACCTCGGGCGGGCACGACAGGTACTGGTTCTCCTCCTGCCGCAGCCAGCCCAGGCAGTAGGTGATGTTCAGGCCCCAGCGATCGACCTCGCTGTCGTTGGCGCCGCCGGCGTGGAAGACGCTGCCCGTGTAGACCAGCACCGATCCGGCCTTCATCGTCGCCCGCCCGATCTCGTGCGGCTCGGCCTTGCGGTCGTCGGGCCAGCCGGTCGAGCCCGGGACCACCTGCGTCGCCCCGTTCGCCTCGGTGAAGTCGGTCAGCGCCCAGATGGTGTTGAGCTGCGGCTCCACGTGGCTCAGATGCCGCCCCCAGGCCCAGCGGTCGCGGTGGATGGGCTGGCCGCCCTGCCCCGGCAGGATGCGGATGAGTTGGGTCAGGTGGAGCTGCCAGCGGTGGCAGTTCGGCCCCAGCACCGCCTCGCACAGCGCCCGCACCCGCCCGTCCATCACCAGCCGCCGGGTCAGCGGCGAGCGCGCCACCAGCGCCCCCGTCCGCGTGGTCCGCGCCCCGCTGAAGGCGTCGCGCCCCACCTCGGTGGCCTCCACATAGGGGCGCAGCTCGGCGACCAGCGCGGCCAGCTCGCCGGCCGGCAGGGCGTCGTCCAGGATCAGCGCCCCGTCGCGTTCCAGGATCGCGACGATGTCGGCCGCCGGCGCATGGGCGGGCAGATGGGCCAGTTCGGGCATGGGCGTTCCTCCGGGCGCTCCCCATCGGGGGGCTTGGGGCCATTCGGCCTCTGGCCCTCATCCTGCGCCCGAAGCCGCGGGGGAGTCACGCCCTCCAGCGACGCCCGCGGCAGCGCCAGCGTCCCCGATCCCGTCACCGTGGCGAAGCCGCGCGCCCCGCCGGCCAGCCCCACGCGAGGCCCGTCCGGGGTCCCCACGCCCACGAACGCCAGCGGCGCCTCGGCGATCCACCGCCGCGCCTGGCGGTCCAGGTGGTCGATGATCTTCATCTTCACGGGCAGGCCGGCGGCCCCCACGCAGGCTTCGAGCGCTTCGACGGTGGTGATCGCGGACATGCCGCCAGACTGCCCTAAATGCGAATGACTCGCAACTTCATCGTGCGCCCCGGCCTATCGCCGCCGCCCCGCCCGCCGTTCCGACGCCGCCCGCTCCACCGCCGCCACATAGGCGTCCCGGCGCGCCCAGCCCTCGGGCGTGTCCATCGGCGGGCGGATCTCCCCGTTCGGCCCCACGCCGGTCGCATAGGGACGGCCGGTGGATTCCACCCAGGCCTGCGCCTCCCCGGCGTCGCGCGGCGGCGCGGCCAGCACCCGCCCGTCCGGCCCGCGCTCGAACCGGGTGACGGTGAAGACCACCTGGCGCGGCGCCCCGTCCGCGGCCCCGCCCGCCCCCGTTCCGCCCGACCCCGCCTCACGCGCCGCCATCTCGGCGGCCTCCGCCTCGCGGATCGCCAGCGCCGTCTCCAGCCGCGCCTCGTACTTCTTCGCCGCCACCCGCGCCGCCAGCCAGCGCAGCACGTCGAAGCGCAGGCGCGAGACCGGCACGTCCGCCATCGTGGCCGCCGCCGCCAGATCGCGCGCCTCGTCGGTCAGCCGCTCGGCCTGCGCCGCCCGCGCCGCCACATACATGTCCTCGAACGCGGGGTGGCGCTTCACCCAGGCCAGGATCGTGCCGTAGCAGGGCATGTCCGGGTCCCGCCCGATGGCGGTCAGGCTCTCGCCCTCCACGAGCCGGGCGCAGATCGCCTCGCCCAGCGCGCGCGTATAGCCGCTGGCCTTGCCCCCGCGCCGCGGCGGCGGGCGCAGGGCCCGTTCGGCGGCCCGCTGCCGGTCGCGCATCCGCACCGACACCCGCGCCTCGCGATAGGCCGACCGCAGCGCCTCGGCGAACTCGGGGTGCGAGCGCTCCCAGTTGCGGATCGTCGTCCGGTGCGGCCGCCCCGGCTCCCCGCACACCGACATCAGGCTGCGCCCCGCCGCCACCGCCGCACAGATCTCCCGCCCGGCCGCCGCCGAATACAGGCTCTCCCCCGGCGCCGCCCGCCCCGGCCGCCCCACGTCAAGACCCCCTGCCGTCTCCGACATCGCCCACCTGCCCCAGGAAGAAGAGAGAAACCGAGGCCCGCGCCGCGTCCGCGCCTGTGGCGCGCGCCGGCCGCAAGGCCTACGTCTGGAGGTTACCTGAGACGGCTGCGGAAGTCAAGAACAAAAGAAGAACAAAAGACCTCCACACCCCACAGGCCGCCGCCTGCGAGGACCGCCAGAAGCCCTCAGGATTCAAGACGGAGGTCACTCGACAGCGCAAGGTCGAGAATGCGCCAGGAGCGGAAGTTGGGTCCGGGCACAGAACCGGCCGCTCCTCAGGTCGTGCTTGATGATGCATCCGCGGCGACCTTGGCCGCATAGGCATTCAAGACCGCGGCAACGCGGGCGAGGAGCGGCTCAAATCCGTCCCAAGAAATCGTCGCGGCCTCGGGCGCGATCACTTTGGTCGCGAATAGCTTCTTGCCGATATGCTTCGAGGCGTCGAAGCCCTCCTTCTCGGTATGGAAAACCTTCCCGTCGAGGTCCTTCTTGAGCGTCGCGTCGTCGAACAAGTCCTCGATACAGGTCATCGCCTTCGTGCCGACCAACGGCGTCTTCACGAGGTACAGGTTGTTGGTGAGATAGAAGAAGTCGTCGGCTGAGCCGTGCGTGATGTCGACGCCGAAGTGCTTCTTGAGCGCATTGCAGGTCTTCGCGTTCAGCGCTGTATCGTTGTCAACGACGACAATGACTGGATGCAAAAAGGGCCGGTATTTGAAGGCCTTTAGCCGCCTTCGATAGCCATGAATGAGCTTCAGGACGGGGCCAATGCCGCCCGTGATGCCAAGGATTTTGTGGATGAGGTTGTCGTAGGAGAAAAGCGCGACGGCGAATTTGTAGCCCTCAGGAGTCTTCGCCGCGAGCTGGGGGAATGCAGCCGCCTTCTGCCGCATCGCGTTGCGCAGGTAGACGTTGTCCGTGACGCCTTCGCAAAGGATGAGCGGACGATCCAGCGCCACGAACGACCGGAAAAACCAGAACCGCTCATGGTCGGTGTGTCCGAAGACGATCTCCTCCTTCTCGCCGTCAGGCGCAAAGCCGCTCTCGCGCTTCACGTGGTAGACGTGGCTCAACATCCCGGCCAAGACCCTGAGGCTTGCGATCTTCTCAGGCGGATCACCCGCGGGCGCCCCGGCCTTCGGTGAGGGCAAGTGGTACGCGCCCGTCGTGTAGAGCGCCCGACACATCGACCGTATCCCGCGCCAGTACTTCTGCGAGACGTTGACCTTCGCGTTGACCGTGAGCCCCGTGACCACCTGCCGGCTGCCGCGGAACTGCATCCGCGTCTTCGCCGGGTTGAGCTTGAAGCCGGACGCCTCGATCTTTTTCACTAGGTCGTCGCCAGCGACCCACACGCCACTTCCCACAGCCGATGGCTTAGCGAGCCCTTCGGGGAAGCTCTTCTGGTTGGTCGAGAACGACAGATCGTCGGCGTAGCGCGAGTAGGTCACTTTCGCCTTCTTCGCTAGCCCAACCAGCCGCGCGTCGAGAACATGCGCGATCATGTCGGCAATGACCGGCGAACACGGGCTGCCTTGCGGCAGCGAGTTCTCGAAACAGGCGATCTGGGCGAGCACCGTCGCCACCTTCTCGTGAAGCTCGAAATCCTTGTCCTTGAGAAAGAAGCCTCGAACGCGCCCGAAATTGAACGTCGGGAAGAAGTCGGCCAGGTCGACGTTCAGAACGTAACGCCGCGCCGTGTGATTGTGGGCGTTCGTGACGATAGAAAGGTCTTCTCGAAAGCCGTGTGAGAGCGGAGCGCGCTTGGTCGCCTCAAGGATCTCCGCTCGGCATTCGTTGAGCAGCGTGGCGAGTTCGCGCTGGATCGCCTTGAGCGGTCCGAGCGGCGCGCAGATTTCACGCGTGCCGCCGTCCTTCTTCGGAATCTCGAACTTGGCGTACTTAAGCGCCGGGTGTTGCTTGTAGAGGACGAACGACAAGCCCGCCGGCGTGAAGCCGAGCAGCGCCGCGACATCGGAGAGCGACGTAGCGCCCTTCAGCAGTACAAGCTTTGACAAACCTCGCGCCCCGCCCAGAAGAGGGGCTTGCAGACACTCTTACGCGTGCGCATGGCCCATCGACGATGCGTCCCTGAAGGAGCGTCGAGGAGCGACCGTCCCCAACATTGTTTCTTATGCCTCAATAACGAGACAACAAGTCTGTCTGCAAGCCTGACGCGAAGGCTAGCAGGGATGGGAGAGAATTGTCCAGAAAGCGCTTAGCGAGGGTGCCTACATGAAGTTCCGGAAATCAAACTCGGCGTCCACGAGGTTGGGGTTTTGCTGGATGATCTTCGCAAACCGCTGTGAATATTCGAGCGTGACCGGGAGCTTCTTGTAGAGTGTGTTATTATTCCAATCCATCTTTGTGAGACCGATGATCCCGGCGCATGTGTCGAACCACCCGCCACTGCCGCTGAAGCGTCTTACAATCAGCGGAGACGGCACCGGCTTCAGCGTCGCCTCCTTGTAGACGTCGCGCGTGGGCCCGAGCATGTGCACGCCCTTCACGCTGCCCTGCGTCCAAAGGAAGGTCTCATCGGGCGAGATCGGCAGATAGGTTCCCCGCGTGACGGGATAACCGTCTGGCCCCGGCGTCGCCGCAGCATTGTACCGCGTGCCAAACCAGTTGGTGCTCTTCACGATCTGCACCAGTTCGACCTCGGTTTGCGCATTGAACGCGTCAATCGCGCCGAGAGCTTCGTCGTCCCTGAACGGGGTGTTCTTGTGGATCGTGACTTTCTTGGGCGCGCGTCCCGAGTGGCCGCGCTGGTAGATTTCCAGGCTCCGCGACATCACGCTGAGCATCTCGTTGTATGAGAGGTAGGGGTTGTCCCGGCGATCCTTGGTGTAGTCGCGCGTGTCGTAGGCGACGAACTGGAACCCCGTGCCGTCCGGGTCGAAGACCTGACTGCAACACGTCGTGTATTCCATACCCGTCGGGCTGGTCTTCATGGCGTAACTGATGCCGATGAAGGCCGACTCTCGATCGAGACCCGCCAGCTTCCACGGGATGCCGTTGGCCTTGGAATAGAGCGCCAGGCTCAGGCCCCACATCACGTTGGCCCTGCATTTTCGTGTCATCGCGCCTTCCAGCACGATCTGGATAGGTATGCCGACCGGCGCGCAGTAGGCCTTCAGGTAGTCGTGCAAGTGGAACCCCTGGCCTTCAAAGCAGGCCGACCAGGCAGACGGCAGGTAGAGCAGCAGGACATCAAACTGCGACTTGAACTGTCCTGCCTTGCCGATGGCATCGAACAGGTGTCGCGCCAGCTGCGCTCTGTCTGAAGCGCGTGCGAACCCGTCGAGATCAGCAGGCAGCGCGATCTTGAGAGGGTCGGTTGGCTTGATCAGCGGGCAGCGAAAGAGCTGATCAAAGCCGGGGTACTCCGGGTAGTAGTTGGTCGCTTCAACAGGTTTCACTGCCTGACCAAGCTCGTTTGCAAGGCGATCCAGCCGCGCGAGGTCGCGCTGCGGCGCTAGATACGCAATGCGCACCCGGCTCGGAACGCCCAGGGTCAGGCTGTAGGGACCTTGCGAGATGAGTCCACGAAGCGGGTGCAAATCGGTCTGCCCGCCCGCGAAAATCAGGCGCGGCTCGGGCACCGCCTGATAGGCGCTCATTTCCGATTTCATGCTCATGCGCCCGGCCTCCGGCTGAACGCCGTGCGTTCGTTCAGGGCAAAGGTTGGATTGCCAGGGCCAGCTACGCCATCGAAGGCCGTCACACTGTGATCGGCGCCGCGCCGGCCACCAGGAAGCAGAAGCGCAATCCACGCCGACAACAACTTGTCAGCCTTCGGATTAAACCTCCCTCCGCATCGTCGGTCGAGGAAGTCGGTCGCGTCTCTCCGAGCCCACTTCGGCCAAATCCACACGTCGGGGCTGAGGAGAAGCCAGTTGCTGCCCTCGATCTGCTGGAGGTCGAGGTGGACGCACTCTGCCCAATAGACCGGCTCCGATGTCGGATGATCCGGCGTCGGCGTCGTTTTGAGCCCACCAACCTGACCATACAGCGGGCCGCCAATGGCCGTGCGAAGGCCGTCGAGTGCGGAGTTCTGTGCAGCGTGTCGGTCAACGATGAGCGTTGAGCCCGACCGGTCGCTCCTCAACAGGAGCGGTTGTCCGCGGCGCAGCGCGTTCCCCATCGCCTGTTCAAGGAAGCCCTTGAGGTAGAGGTTCGATGCCAGATCGTCCACGCGATCACCAAGCGCGCTCGGCTGGACGTCTGTCAGCTCAGCGCCGAATGCGCTTCGGATCGTCGCCTCGTGTCCCCAGGCCCAAACAGAGCTCTCCTTCGTGCAGATCATCGCACCCTTCGCGCGACCTTCGGCCTCGCGAAGTGCTGCCCACTCCTGATCGGCTTTGAAGCGAAGCTCGAAGCAAGCCCTCGGCAGATCACCCACCGGCAGTCCGTTGAGGCGTAGGATCGGGGCAGCTTTTCCCGCGGGCGGAAGCGGCAAGCTCACCGTGGTCATGGCCCCTTTGCTCACCGCGGCGATCAATTCGGCAGAACGGTTGGGGAGCTGCCGCCAGACCCGAGACATCAACGAGTCGAACGTCTCAATCTCTACAACCTCAGCTTTGACGCCTTTCGCCTTGGCCTTTGCGATGAGATTCTCGACGGCTTTGAATGGCCGCCGGCCTTTCATCGTCGTCCAGAAGAGGCCGTGGGGGAACGGGTTCGGCCCCGTGACGTGACCCCCTGAAACTCAGCCAGGAATAGCTAGAGTCCGCCCGACCAAAGGACGGACGAATGAAGCGATCAAGGTTCACGGAAGAGCAGATCAT
>NZ_MEEX01000060.1 GCF_001724605.1 Phenylobacterium sp. SCN 70-31 | reverse complement strand
GTGAAGCCGATCAGTTGGACCTTGTTCAGCATCGTCTTTCTCCATCTGCCGTCGGGAAAAGCCCCGGCGGCTCGCGGTCCCTGCCGCGATCACGCGACCGGCAAGGGCGGGCTGGAGGGGACGGACAAAGTCCGGCGCGGCGGGAAACCGGCCTGCAGCGCAGCGAAGGCCGGAGGCTCACGCCGCGCCGCCTCGCCGGCGAGGTCGACTTTGGCCGGACCCGGACCGCCCTAGGTTGACGTGATTGATCGCGCGGACCGACGACCCCGCCCGGGCCCGCCCCACAGGCTGGAGACGGCGCTGACCGGCCACTGCCGGCTCACCCGACGCCAAGCCCAACCGCGCCTCAGGCGGCCTCAGACGCCGCCCGCGACGCCGGACAGTCCACCACGGCGCCTAGCGGACCATCACCCGCACCACAAAGACCGATGGACCTGGCCCCGCGCTACACGGCGACGACAAGGCCAGCCAGGGCCCTGAGATTCTTGAGCGAGACCCGGCGGGCGGTGAGCGGGCGGTTTGGTAAGGCCGATTCGAAGACAGGATGAGTTGGCGTACCGCTCGGCGCTGACGTCCCTCGCAACTGTCGGGCTTCCGCGAGCGGATGAGGCTTAGAGCCGCCGCCACAGCTATCGCGCTCCTGGGCGCGGTTCTGAACATCCGGGCGCCGACGGCATCGTAGGTCTTTTCATCTCGACTTTTGAAAAACGCCCGATGCGGCCAGCAGCGGGATTTCTAGATTCTAGGGATTCTAATTCAGGGCGACATAAGTACAGAAGAAACAATTAGTTAGGCGATTGTTCCTGACCGCTCGGGGGCGTCTTCCTGACCCGACGGGGGATCGATCCTGACCGGACGGGGGCTCTGACCTGACCCGGCGGGGTCATCCTGACCGCTTGGGGGCGCCACCCCCCGGACCTGTTGTATCCTGACTTGCGAATTGATTCGAGGTCAGGAATGCTGGCCTCTGTTGGAAGCACGGAGTCGCCGGCTGGTCGATACGGCGCACATTGCGGAGCTTGAGGACGGCGCCGACGAAACGCCGGGCCGCGCCATGCGCGTGGCGCACGCCCTGCAGTCGCGCGATGGCGACGAGTTCGCCAAGCCCGGCAACCTGGTCGAGGTCCGCTTCGTCAAGGGCCAATCGCTCAGCCTGACGGCGGCGCGCCTGTTGGCGCTGATGATCCTGACCGCGGGCGGGGACGCCTGGGAGCCTGTGGCGCACCGGATGCGCAAGGCCGACATCCGGCGCGGTCACAAGGGCAATGAGCGAATCTCCGACATGCTCGAAGAGCTGCACCGCACCCTCTTCGCCGTCGACGACTTGTCCTGGCGAGGCCGCAAGGCCACCAAGCGCTTTTCCCTGATCCAGTCGTCGCGTGAGGAAGTCGACGAAGAGGGCTCGGAGGCCGGCTGGATCGAGTGGGAGTTCACGCCTGACGCCCGGCGGCTAATCCGCGAGTCCGAGACCTATGCGGTGCTGAACCGCCAGGCCGTACTCGGCTTCCGCTCCAGCTACGCGCTGCGGCTCTATGAGATGGGGGCGCTCCGGCTGTATCGGCGCCAATCCGTCTGGCGCGGCGACATGACCGCCATCCGCGCGGCGTTCGGAATTGCACCGGAGCTCTACAAGGACTTTGCCCAACTCCGCCGCAAGGTGCTCGAGAAAGCCAAGGCCGAGATCGACCATCTCGCCCACTTCACCGTGGATTGGCGCGAAATCCGTCGCGGCCGCACGATTGTCGAGATCGAGTTCACCTTCCACCCCAAGAGCGTGCCAGCCCAGCTGGTGGCGGTCGACGATGACAACAATCATGGTTCTCTGTCCGGCACGGTCCAGGGGGACGTGGTCAAGCCACGGGCGCGGCCCCCTGCCCTCCCCGCTCCGGTCCCGGGGTCGACCAGCCGCCCCAAGACGAACGACTCGGCCGTGCGGTTTCCATCCGGGACCTTGCAATACGGATCCGAGCCCTTCGGCGAGATCGCGCGCATTCATGGCGGCGGCTGGGCGCGCGACCTGATCGCCGACGCCTATCGCGAGCAGATGGGCGCGCGCCTGTCGAACCTCTCCGGCCCGAAGCTGGTGAAGTCGTGGACCGGGTTCTGCCAGGCGTTTGCCGCCCGGCGTGGCCGCCCCTGAAGGGCGAAATTGCACCGGTGCAATTTCGCTGCGGCGGGGCCGTCAGATCCTGTCCCAGCGACAGTTCCAGGCGACCTCGATCCTCGACCTCACCGCTTCCAATGCCCGCGCCCGTCGCGCCGACGTCCAGCGGAAACCTGGAAATTGCACCGGTGCAATTTGGGGCTCGTAGGGTAGGTATCGGGCTGGGCGGACCCGACGATTGCGGACGGACAGGGGAGAGGACGTGGCCGGCGAGTGCTCCGGGGGACCCATCCTTCCCTTCGCCCCCAGCCGGTCAGGATAGCTCGAACCTCGCCGAGCGACCTGCGTCGAGGGGCGGCCTGTGTGGCCTTCCTCGTGCATGGACGCACCCGGGGGACAGAACGGTCGCGCGGCGATGGTCAGTCGGGCGAATTGCACCGGTGCAATTTCGGGTCGCCGGCGCCCCCGCCCGGGCAGGAATCCCCCCAATCGGACAGGATAGGTCTGGCCGAAAATCTGGAATCGGGATTTAGCTGGCTCCCATAGCGTTAACACGCCCTTAATAATGCGCTTATAGCGTCCAGGCGGTCCTACTTTCGCTTTTTGGGCGGTTGGGGCCGGTTTTTCGAAACTTGCCCGGAGGCTGTGAGGTCCCATGTCGAACATCGCCGAAGCCGCCGCCCCCTCGCTCGCCGGTCCGGTCTCGCAGTTGGCGCGCCGGGCCTCCGCCGTGGTCGAGAACCTCCGGGACAGCGCGCGCGCGGCGCGGTCTGGCGAGCGCCGCGAGCCGCTCTTCTCGATCAGCGAGGCGGCCGAACTGGTCGGCCGCACGCCGGCGGCGATCCGCGATGCGGAAAAGGATGGCCGCCTGCCCGAGCCGCCGCGCACCGAGACCAACCGCCGGGTCGGCTACACCCTGGCTCAGGTCAACGACATGCGCGGGGTGTTCGGCACGCGGCCTTGGCGTAAGCCCGAAGACCCCTGCGCGGTCATCGCCGTTCAGAACTTCAAGGGCGGGGTCGGCAAGTCCACTCTGTCGGTCCACCTGGCCCAATACATGGCCATCCAAGGCTACCGGGTCGCGCTAATCGACTGCGACAGTCAGGCCTCCAGCACGACCCTGTTCGGCTACGTGCCGGACCTCGACCTGACCGAAGACCAGACGCTCTATCCGTTCCTGCGCGAAGACGACATGCGCTCGCTCGACTACGCGCTGCTCGACACGCATTTCGATGGGCTAAAGCTGATCCCGGCCAACCTGCACCTGTTCCAATCCGAATATGAACTGGCCGCGCGGATGGCGCGCGGGGGCGGCCGGTTGCTCGACCGACTGGCCCAGGGCATCGCCTCGATCGCCGATCGGTTCGACGTGATCATCCTCGACCCGCCGCCGGCGCTGGGCGCGATCTCGCTGTCCGTGCTGCGGGCGGCGAATGCCCTGGTGATCCCGGTGCCGCCGACGGTGATGGACTTCTCCTCGACCGCCGCCTTCCTCACCATGCTCGACGAGACGCTCAACACCCTGGCGTCGCGCGACATGGCGCCCGACCTCAGTTTCGTGCGGATCGTCGCCTCCAAGGTCGACGAGAACAAGTCGATGCAGAAGGAGCTGCTCGCGCTGATGCGCCAGGTCTTCGGCCTGGCCATGATCCGGACGCCGATGAAGGACTCGGCCGAGATCGACAACGTCACGGCGCGCCTGATGACCGTCTACGAAATGAACAGCCCGATGACGAGCAAGTCGGTGCGCGACCGGTGCCTGACCTATCTCAACGGGGTCAACGAGGAGATCCTCCTGGACGTGCGACAGACGTGGCCCAGCCACGTCGAGCGGCTGCGCAAGGAGGGCCACGCATGATCCGTGGAATGGGAAATTGCACCGGTGCAATTCGGGCCGAAAGGGCGCGCTCATGAGCTCCAAGAACCGTTCCTTCGCCGCCGGATTGATGGGCTCGCTCGACGAGGCCGCGCCCCAACCGGAGGCGCCGACCCGCATGCCGATCGGCGTCCTCGCCAGCCGCGAGAACCGCATGGCCGAGCTGGCTTCCGGCGCGGTCGTGGGGCGTGCGATCGAGCAGGTCGATCCGGCTCGCTGCCGGCTCTGGAGCGAGCACAATCGCGACTACGCCGCGCTGGACGAGACACGCTGCGCGGATCTGATCGAAAGCTTCAAGGCTCAGGGCCGTCAGGAGGTCCCGGCGATCGTCCGCCGGGTGCGCGGCGCGGCCGACATCGACTTTGAAGTGATCTGTGGCGCGCGCCGGCATTGGACGGTGACTTGGCTGCGCGCACACAACTACACCGATTTCCGCTTTCTGGTGGAGGTCCGCGACCTCACCGACGAGGAGGCGTTCCGGATCTCCGATTTGGAGAACCGGGCTCGCGAAGACCTGAGCGACATCGAGCGGGCGCGGGACTACCTGAAGGCCCTCGGGCGTCACTACGGCGGGCGACAGAAGGACATGGCCGAGCGGCTGAAGGTGTCGGAAGCCTGGCTTAGCCGTTATCTCGACCTGGCCCGGTTGCCCGGCGACGTCGTGGCGGCGTTCGAAGATCCGCACGAGTTGAAGATCAAGCACGTCACCCAACTGAAGCCGCTGCTGAAGCCGGACGACCGCGAGCGGCGGGTGCTGGCTGAGGCAACCGCCATCGCCAAGACGAAAGGGGAGGGGGCTCCCCTCAAGCCGCAGGACGTCATTCGGCGCCTCGTGGCGGCGGCCAACGCCCCCAAGAAGTCAGGATCGGCCCAGAGGTCGGGCAAGGCGTCGGCCGAGGTCATCTCGTCGCCGACCGGACAGCCGCTGCTTCGCGTCGAGCCCAGGGGCAAGAAGGAGGTCCAGGTCACCCTTCTGCTGCAGGCGGGCGGAAGCCGGGCGGACGCCGAACGCGCCTTGACTGAGCTTCTTGGGCGGTTCTGGCTGCAACCGTCCGGCTGAGCCCGCTTAGTTCCCCGTGGCGGAAGAAAGTTACAGGTTATATATATCTTTCTTCACGTTTGGCGAACTAGAAGCCTCCATGCCACGGCAGCGCTCAGCTCCGTTCTTTAGCGCCGCTCCGGTCTTTGACCGCGCCGACTATGCGCGCGCGATCGGCCGGGCGCCGAGCGACAAGGTGGTGAGCAGTATGCTGGCCCAACACCTGAAGGCCGGCAACATCCGCCGCATCGCGCGCGGCGTGTTCGCCTCCGTGCCCAAGCACGCCAACGCCGAGACCTGGTCGGTCGATCGCTTCCTCGCGGCCTCCCGGCTGCGCCCGGGCGGCGTCATCGCCTACCACGCCGCGCTCGAACTCCAGGGCTATGCCTATTCGGAGAGCTTCGACCTGCAGGTCGTGGCGCCGGGCCAGCCCGCGGTGCTGGCCGCAGAAGGGTTCGCCTGCCGGTTCATCAAGGCGCCCGCGCCGTTTGGCGACGCCGACCTGACCACGGTCGATCGCCTCGGCCAGTCGGTGCCGGTGACGACTCTCGAATGCACTGTCGCGGACCTGTTCGACCGGCCTGATCTCGCCGGCGGAACCGACGAACTGATCAGCTCGCTCGACCTGATCGGCCGGCTCGACCCCGATCGGCTCATCAACCGCCTCGCGGCCTTGCGCAACGCCACGGCGGCCGGCGCTGCGGGCTGGTGGCTGGAGAGCCGCCGCGATCAGCTCGGTGTGTCTGCTGACGCCTTGGGGCGCCTGCAGGCCCTGGCGCCCAAACAGAACCGCTATGCCTTGGGCGCCGGCGCGGGCGCCGGCCGTCTGGCGCCAGGGTGGCGAGTAATCCTGCCCGCAGCGGTCCTCAACCCCGGCTTTGAAGGCTTGGCGTGACGCGCCATCCGCCCAAACCCTGCAGCGCCTGGCCACTCGCCAAACAGCGCGGTGCGCGGGATAGACGCTTTGGCCTTTAAGGTCGTATATATGCGCCAGTGTTGATCTTTCTGGCCATTCTATGAGACCTATGATGCAGTCGTCAGCCTTGGAATCCCTCCCGCCGCCCGTGCGGCGGTCGCTCACCAAGCTCGGGAGCGACATCGCCACCGCGCGGCGCAAGCGCAACCTGACGGCGGTGATGATGGCGGAGCGCGTCGGCGCGGCCAAGACCACCTACCTGAAGGTGGAGAAGGGCGATCCGTCGGTTTCGATGGGGATCTACGCCATGGCGCTATACGTCCTGGGCTTCGGCGAGGCGGTCGGAGACATCGTCGATCCTCGTCGCGACGACGTCGGCCTGCTGCTCGACGTCGACCGCTTGCCCAAGCGCGTGCGCCCGAAGAAGGCGCCGAAGCCCCTATGAAGCGGACCATCGCCGTCGCCCTGGGCGACAACGGACGTAGTCTCGGAACGCTACGCTACGACGCCCAGGGGGCGCGGGAGAACGCCGCCTTCGAATACGACGCCGAGTGGTTGGCCGCCGAGGACCGCTTTGCGATCGAGCCCGGCCTGCTGCTGGTCGCAGGCCCGCAATTTCACCGCAAGGGTCGCCATGGATCGGTCTTCCACGGCGCCATAGCCGACACCGAACCGGATGGCTGGGCGCGGCGCGTGATCTTGCGCGACCACGCCAAGCGGCGACAGGAGGCGCGTCGGGCAGGGGAGGGCGGCGACGCGGCCGCGCTGAACGGGCTCGACTTCCTGCTCGCGGTCGATGATGTCAGCCGGGTGGGGGCGCTGCGCTTTCGCGACGAAGACGGCGTCTTCCAGCGCGCCAGTGAGGACGGCCGACGCACCGCGCCGCCGCTGATCGAACTCAGCCAGCTGTTGACCGCCTCACGCGCGGTGGAGACCAACAGCGAGACGGCCGACGACCTCCGCTTCCTCAGGGGCCGAGGCACGTCGCTGGGCGGTCTGCGCCCCAAATGCACCATCGTCGACGGCGAAGGGCGGCTGTCGATCGGCAAGTTCCCGAGCGTGGCCGACGACCGAGCCGTCACCAAGGGTGAGATCCTGGCGCTGCGGCTGGCCGCCGCCGCGGGCATCGACGCCGCGCATGGCAGCCTGGTCGAGAGCGACGGCGCCTGGGTCGCGCTGATCCGCCGCTTCGACCGCCCCGACGGCGGCGGACGGCTGATGTATGTCTCCGCCGCGACCATGCTGGGCGTCGAGGCCGAGGCCGGCGAGCACGCCTACACCGAGATCGTCGATGCGCTGCGGGCCAACGGCGCGTCGCCGCAAGCCGACACCGAAGAGCTTTGGCGACGGATCGCCTTCTCGATCCTGATCACCAACGTCGATGACCACCTGCGCAACCATGGCCTCCTGCACGTCGACCGGGGCCAATGGCGGCTCGCCCCGGCGTTCGACGTCAATCCGTTTCCCGAGCGGGCCCGGGAGCTCAAGACCTGGGTTTCCGAGGAGGCCGGCCCCGAGGCGACGATCGAAGCCCTGATGTCCGTCCTGCCGTATTTCCGGATTTCGCCGGCCAGGGCGCGCGAGATCCTCGGAGAGGTCGAGCGCGCCGTGTCGCGATGGCGCGCCGTGGGCCGAGGCCTTGGCATGAACACGGCCGAGCTGGAACAATTCGCCGAGGCGTTCGAGCACGACCAGCGTGCGGCGGCGCGCAGCGCGAGCCGATGACGACCAGCGGCGTCGGGGCAAATTCATCGGCGCCGCGACCCCAAGCCCTAGACGATCGTTCGAGATCTGTTCCGCATGCCAATCGGGGCGGCGCCCAACGGCGCCGCGCCCCTGGCTTAGTGCCGCGTGGTCTGCCCTCTGTGCAACAGGGCATGGAAGTGGGCGATGGCGGCCGCCTCCAGCTCGAAAGCGGTGGCGGTGCGTTCTTCGTGGCGGTCGAGTTCCTCTGCGATCGCCAGGACGTCCCAGCACTCGGCGACCACATACCAGCTGCCAGTGTCGTAGAAGTCGTGGGCATGTTGGAAAACCGCTTGCGCCATCGCCATCGTCGTCATTGTCGTCTCCCGCTTTGCTGCCGGATCGGCGGGCTCGTTCCCGCGATCTCGCGCCCGGCAAGGGCGGGGAAAGGGCAGGGGCCAAGGTCGGCGCCGATGGAAACCGGCCTGCAGCGCAGCGAAGGCCGTGAGGGTCCGTCGGCGACGCCTCGCCACCGGCGAGGTCGCCTTGGCTCATGACCGCCCCCGCCCTAGGGTCGCGAACTGGATCGCGGACGAGCTCCGCTCCGGCAGCTCCCATCTGGGAGACGCTTCGACGCATGCGACCGCTCGCGGTCACCACATCCTTCGACGTCCACACGCAATGCCGGAAGGAACGGGCATCCGCTCGGACGTCCGCCGAGATCCAGGCCGCCGGCTCACCGACGTGCGCTGGAACAGAACCGCCATCTCAGGCTCTGAAGGCCAAGCTGGAGAGCCCCATGACCCTGATGAGCACCGCAGCTTCAGCCGCATGGCGACGAGGGCGGGGATCTGTCTGGCGTTGATCGCCGTCACGGCCGTCCTGACGACGGCGGGGCTGACCGCCGCCGACGCCCATGAGGCCTCCAACGTCGAACCCAAGCCGGCCGCGCTCTCCGCGCCGGCCGACTCTGCAGGCTTGGCCTTCGTCATCGCCGCGCCCGCGAAAAGCTGACGCAGAAAGGCGTGGCGACCGAAGCCGCCACGCCACGCGGATCAGCCCCGCGTCTTGACCGGCTGGTGACGGATGCCGCGTTCCGCCGCCTTCTGACCGAGGTTGAGCGCCGGACCGAACGGCTGCAGCGCCGTTCCACGCTCTGGGTTCAGGGTGTTGACGAGGGTCAGCACGCACACCGGCTCCAGCGCGATCAGTTCGTCATTGGCCCGGAAAGGGGCCGCCCGTCCGTTCTTGTCGAAATCGGCCTTGGCCAGGACGAGCGTCACCGACTTCTGCTTGGCCCACTTGATGGCGATCTTCTCACCGCCCTTGGCGCCTGTGGTGGCCAACGCCATGTCCGGCCATTGCGACAGCGCCCAGTTCAGGGCGTCGAATATGCGGTTGGCGTCATCGGCCGTGTCCGCCTGCGGCGCTGCCCTGAAGGCGACGATGGTGGCGCCCGGGCTGACGGCGGCGTGCTTGCGGGCCTTGCTGGCGCGGATCGCATCGCGCGCCTCGATCTGGGCCGCAGTCGTCCGGGATGCGCGCACCGTGCCCTTCCAGGGGCTCCAGACTTCGCCTGTGGCCGTGGTGTAGCTCGCCGCGGCGGCGTCTCGGACGATCTCCATCGCCAAGCTGGCGACATCGGCGGCGCGGGCTCTGCGGGTGGCGTCCTGTATCTCGACGTCGAGGATCTCCGAACCGTCGAAGTCGCGGATCAAGTCGTTCAGCGTGTCCCGGGCCTTGTCCGCATCGCGCTCGATGCGCTGGGCGGCTGAATGGAAGGCGCCGATCAGGGTCTCGGTGATGATCGCCTGGACGTCCTCGAGGGCGGTGTCGCAGATCACATCGAGCACCTCATTCATCAGCCCCTGGCCGAGTTGGTGGAGGGCGTCCTCGGGCGGGTAGGGCCGCGGGTCCTCGAGAACGAGCGCCTGGGCTTCGAAGGGCGTCAGATGGTCGGAAGTGGGGGGAAGGGCGTGAAGCTGCATGGGGTGAAGTCCCTGTCTGGAGTGGGTGTCGGAGCCCGTCGGCTCGTGACCGCCCCGCGCCGACGGCCCGGCGGCCCCCACAAGGGCTTTGAGCGCAGCGTCCCTTGTGGGGCGCGCCGGACGGTGGCGAGGTCACAGGAGCCAAAGGGATCTGATGTCCGCCCGAAGGGCTGCGCCGCGCATGCTTGCGGCCGGACCCGTCCGGCCTGGTCGGCCCTGCCACCACCTAGACGCTCTCGCGGCCTCCCGACGCGACCGCGCCGGTTCGCCAGCTCGCGATCCAACGCGCGGTCAGAACAGGGAGGGCTGTGCTCCGCCGGCCATGGGCCGGCTGCGGCCGGCGATCCGCTCGGCGAACAGATAGGCCTCCATCCAGTCGTTCTGGTCGCGCCCGCTCCGGCGGGCGGCGTAGGACCAGGCCATGGAATCCGCGGAATAGAGCATGGAGCGGACGGCCGGGCTTTGCAGGGCGGTGAGCTTCACCCCAAAGCCGTGCAACCGCAGATCCGGCCGGGTCCGCAGGATCGTCTCCAGGATGACGCCTATGGCCCGGGGATTGCCTTGCCGCTTGCAGACGGAGCCGACCCCGACCCAGGCGCCCTTGTCCAGACGGTCGCCATAGGCGTCGAGGTGGCGGCGATAGTCGTCCGCGCGCCAGCCCTGCAGGACCGCCATCAGCGGGATGCGTCCCGTCCCCGCCGCGGCGATGGCGTCGAAGCGGTCGAGGGTCAGCTGCTGATGCTCGCGCACCGACAGACCGGTCGCTGCGATCACATCGGGCTCACACATCCAGTCCTGGGAGACGGCGACTTCCAGGCCCGAGCCGTGCCAATCGCCAAACTGGCGCACCAGGGCGGCATAGTCCTGCGGCGACTGGTCGAACCGGCCTCGCAGGGCGATCTGGGTGAAGGCTCCGGAATCGAGCATCCAGCCTTCACTCTGGCCGACGAAGGCGACGTTTCCCGCCCGACCGGCCAGGACATTGGCGGAAATGCAGACGGGATGACCGCGCAGGCTGAGCGGCCATCCCATGCGCGGGCGATGCACGCCGACGAAGAAACGCATCGCCTTAGTCCGACGCCGACGCGGCTTCGGCGATCACCAGCGGTCCGGGCCGGAAGCAGTCGAACCGCTCGAGATAGGCCCGCAGCTCCCTGATGCTGGCGAATCCCAGCCTCGCCAGATCGTCGCGGCAGACGCAGGCGTCGCCGCCGTCGCGATCGAGGCTGCAGGTCTCCTCGGTTCCGTCGGCATGGTGAAGCCGCGTGGCCGGACCCCACTCGCCGCCATAGCCGTCATAGGTCAGCCGATAGGCCAGGCCGTGTTCGACGCAGAAGGCCTGGAGGGTTTCGAACTCGCCGGCGTTCACCTCGGTCCCGTAGAGATCGACGCCGTCGATCCCGGCCCGCAGATAGGCGACGAGCTCGTCACGGGTCTCGAAGCTGTCGCCCCAGTCTGGTCCGAGCCGTTCGTCCTCGATCGCCTGGCACAGGGCGTCGACCAGCTCGGCGGGCGCCTGGCCGCCAATGACGATACTGGCGCTGACGCGATTACCCACGGGCGGCCTCCAGTGCATCCCCGAGGAGCGCCATGACGTCGAAGACCTCGTAGGCATCGTGGGTGATCAGCGCATAGCCGCCGCCGAATCCGCCGGGGCGGCTGCGCGAGCAGTCGTTGGCCCAGGTGAAGCCGGTCGGCAGCGCCGAAGGCGCGAGACGCCGGATGAACTCGGCGATGGCGATGACCTGCGGATCGCCGTCGCCATGGATCCACACGCCGCCGGGGCGGCGGTCGATGCAGGCGCCGACGTCAAACGTCTCCGCACCGTCATAGAAGGCGGCGATCCCGGACAGCGGGTCGCCGGGATCGGTCGCGGGAAAGTGCGATGCGAGATCGGCGGGCATGGCCGCCTCACCGCCGGCCACGGCGAAGGCGGCGATCAAGCGGTCCGCCTCCGCCTCTGTGCAGTCGAGCTCGAAACTGAGCTTGGTGTAGTAGTCGGCCATGGGAGCCTCCGGGTTCGGTTGCGCCCCGATCGGCCCTTCCTCCGGCCTTTCCCCGCGGCTCAGACCGGACCCGCGGCCTCGCCGAACGCCCCCGGCGGCAGGCTCCAGGGCCGGCTGATCGCCGGCAGGCGCCAGTCCGCCGCCTCGGCCTGGGCGACCAGATCGGGTCGCGCCAGAGCGGCAGGGTAGGGCCTACCCCGGTCGGCCAGGGCGGCCACGCTGGCGCGCCGCTGGATGGTGGAGCCCGAGGCCTTCTCGCGCGCGGCGATGCGGTCGAACTGCGCGGGGAAGACCGCGCGGATCGTCGCCCACTGGTTGGGCGAGCCGAAGATGCAGGCGCGGCAACTGAGCCGGCCCCAGCCCAACTGGTAGGCGGGATGCGGCGCCACCGCGAAGCGTTCGACGATCCGCCAGACCTCGGCTTGCGGCCAGCCGTGGATCGGTCGCCAATGATCCACGCGCCGCGGCGGCGAGCGCCCGCCGCCGGTGGCGGTGCGATGCGCCTCGAAGGTCGCGTAGCGGGCCCGCCCGGGGCTTTCCTCGGCCCGCTCGCCGGTCACCACCAGGGTGCGGCCCTCCAGGAACCGCGCCTGGCCGCGGATCGCGGCGGCGAGGATCTCGATCTTCAGCACACTCGAGCACCACCTCACCCGCAGGTCGGCGCTGACCTGGGGAAAGCGCCCGCGCCAGCCGGGCGGCCCCGCGCCGCCGGCATGGCCGAGGCCGCCGTCCGGCAACTCGAAGAGGACCCGGCCGGTCGGATCCCCCTGCCGATCCATCTCGCCGAGGAAGCCGCCGACCCGCCAGGACCGATAGAGCGGCACGCCGAAATAGGCGGCGAGGGCGCGGCAGTAGGCGAGGGTGCAGGGCCAGTCGATGAAGGGCTGGTCGCCATCGACATCATGGTGATGCAGCTCGATGCGCGAGGCCGGGACGCCCGCCTCCAGCAGGTGCAGGAGGCAGGCCAGCGAGTCCTTGCCGCCGCTGAAGGCGACCAGGATGCGGTCGTAGCCGCCGAGGTCCGGCGCGATCACGACCGCCGCTCCAGGCCGGCGTAGAGGCTTGGCGCAGAGTCCATGTCGCCAGGATCGCCGGCGAAGGCGTCGAACACCGTCATCCAGCGGGCCATCTCCGGGCGCGCGCCCTCGCTTTGCGCAACCGCGGCCTGCCAGCGCAGCAGGCTGCGCGGGGCCAGGGCGGCGATCGCCTCGATCTCCGCCGGATCGAGCAGGCCCTCCTGCCGGATGAACGCGGTCATCGACCCGGGACGCGGGGTCGCGCCGCGCGCGCCCTTGACCGTCTGGCGCCAGAGCCCTTCCACGTTTCGCAGGCGCGGCTTGGCCCGGGCCTCGATCAGGACGATCTGACGCAGTTGCGCGCGGGGTAGGCCGCGGATCTCCGCCGGCCGCGCCGCCGTGCAGTAGAAGCAGGCGCTCTTCGGCGGGACCGGCAGGCCCGCCGCGGCGATGCGCCGTTCGCAGTCGTCGCGGCGCCAGCCCCATTCCCGCAACGGGTAGCGGTGCTCATAGAGCGGGTCGTCAAGGCTCTGGACGGCGCGGTAGCGCCGGTCGTCGGCCGGGCTGGCGTCGTAGCCGATCAGTTTGACGACACGCCGGCCCGCCGCCCAGGCGGCGATGGCCGGCGGCCAGGTGCGGGCCCAGGCGTGCTGCGGGGCGGCCTTCCACTTCTGCGAACAGGTGCCCCGGCCGAAGGCGATGCCGGGCAGGGTGCCGTTGGTCAGCAGGTTCTCGGTCAGGGTCCGGTAGGCCGGCCAGTTCTTGAAGTTCTTCGGCGCATAGCGGACGATCGCCGACGGCACGCCGCGTTCGGCGAGCCAGCCGCGGAACACCGGCACGAAGGCCAGGGTCTCGCGCTTCTCGGCGCCCACGTCTGCGAACAGCACCTGGTCGACGGGTTCGCCACGCTCCACCAGTTCGACCAGCATGGCGGTCGAGTCGACGCCTGCGCCCCAGGCGGCGAGCACGGGCGGGCGGTCGGAAAGCGGAACCATGGGCCATCTCCGGATTGCGCCGGCGAAGGCCCCTGCCTGCGCCCGGCTCGCCCGGCGCCGCCCTCCCTTCAACCTCCAGCCGCTCGGGTCACGGCCGCGGGGCGTCGGTCCGGATCGGGTAGGGCAGGGCGGTCCCCATCCGCGTCCGCACGGCGCGGCGGGTGCTCGTCGATCCGCAGGGGAAGGCGTAGACGTGGTTGCCGCGATGGCGCAGGCGACGGAACGGGCCCTCGCGCAACGCCCGCTCGATGTAGGCCCCGCCGGATTCTCCGGGCGTCAGCGGCGGTGCGCCATGGCGGCGCAAGGTCTCGTAGGCGTAGCGAGCGCCGGTGTCGCCGTGCTTGAGCTTCATCAGCGCCCGCGAGCTGATCACCGTGGCGTCGTCGGCCAGCCACAGGGTGCGGGCGGTCGCGCGGCCGAGATAGAGGGCCGAGGCGGCGGCATAGATGCCGCCGTAATGGCCCGCAAAGGTCACCTGGCCGGCCCGGTCAACGCGCGGAACCGGATCGGAATAGGCCAAGCAGACCGAATAGAGCGGGCGGCCGTCATCGCCGGTCTTGTCCTGGCCAAGGCCCGCCAGGGCCCGGCGCAGGAACCAGGTCTCGGCGTTGCCCGGGACGTGGTCGAGCAGCAGGAACCGGCCGAGGTCGCAGGAGCGCGCGCCGGCCGCGCCATAGGCGTCGGCGGCGCGGGGCTGCACCGGCACGCTGAATACCGCCACCCCGACCAGCTCGGCGGCGCGATTGCGGCGCGCCTCCATCAGGCCGTAGGCGGCGATCGCCACGGGGTAGGAGCCGGAATAGTGGTGTCGGACGATGAAGCCGCGGGCCTCGGCGGCGCCGCTCAGCCGGACCACGCCGTACCGCCTCGGGTCCAGCGGTTCGCGTTGCGGGCGGTAGGATTGGCGCCGATCGCGCCAGCGCAGGGCGACGAAGGGAAGATCGAGCTGCATGGAAGTCTCCTTGAGGGACCGATCCCCCACTCCGCGCCGCCCTGCCTTTCTCCTCCCGACCGGGCGCGGCCGTCGGCCCGCGCGCAAAGACCCGCCGGTTTCCGCCGGCGGGTCGCATGGCGCTGCGCGGGACCGAGGTCTACGAGCGCAGGGCGCGGCGGATGTGGGTGGCGTAGGCGCCCACCGCCTTCCAGTAGGCCGCCATCACGCCCTTGTTCTGGGCCCAGCTGATCTGCGCCCGGCGCCGCGCGTCGGCGGCGAGGTCGCCCAGGACCGCCGCCAGCGCCGCCGACGCCGCCGGATCGAGCTGGCGCAACGCGGCCATGGCCGGCAGGGCGAGCACCGGATTACGCACCTCCCGGCGCCGGCTGCGCATCTCTGCGGGGATCATATCCCGCCCCCGTCGATGACGGCCTCGCCGCGCCACAGATTCAGCAACGGCGGGGCCCAGGCGCTGACGACATGGCCGTCGCGCCGATCGCGCTCCAGCCAGACCCCGGCGGGTCCGAAGGCCAGCGCCGCGACGCGGCCGTGGCTGCAGCGGAGAAGGGCGACATTCTCCGCGAGGGTGATCCGATCGGAGGGGCTCGGGGTCATGTTCCATCCCCCGGCGCCGGCGGCTGCTCAAAGCTCCAGACCATCACCTGTTCCGCCCAGGCCTCGGGCGGCGTCGCGTGGCGGGCGGCGGCCAGATCCATGGCGACGGCGTCGCCCTCGCCGAGCAGCCGCAGGTTGGCCGCCAGCCGGTCCAACTCGTCGGGGTGCTCCCCGGCCTCGCCGAGCGAGACCACGAGCTGGGCCAGCATCGAGGTGGTCTCCATCAAGGCGCCGCGAACGGCAGCTCCGGGCCCCAGCGGCGCTTCGGGATCGAGGCCGACATCGGCGAACAGCAGGTCCTGGTCGTCCTCCTGCAGGGCCACGATCCGCAGGCCGTAGGCGCCGTCGGGCTGCGCGTCGCTGAGGAGGCTCGCGTCCGCCTCGAGCCGGGCGGTGGCGGCCGCCAGGGCCGCGGCGGGATCTTCGGCCTGCACGGTGAACGTCCCATAGGTCGGGACATCCTGGGCGGCCACGACATCGAAGGTTCTCATGGTCGCCCCCCTCACGCCGCCAGGCCGGCGAGCACGCGCCGGATGACGGGATCCTTGGCCAACAGCGCGCGCTTGCCCGGCCGGAACGCCGCCACTCCGTGGCCGGCGCAGTAAGGGCCGGCGCCGTCCATAGGCCGCCCGCAGAAGCTGAAGTCGGCCGCCTTCGGATCGCCGATCGGCCATTTGCAGACGTGGCCGCAGAGATCGGACATCGAGGCGATCAGCCCTGGCCCCTCCGGGGCGGGGGCGGCGACCGGCGCGGCGATCATCGGTGCGCGGGGCGCGGCCCTGGGCGCGGCGGGGCGCCGAGGACGCGGCGAAGACGCCGGACGAGGGCGGGCGATGCGGCCGCCGGCGGCGCGGCCGGCCAGGCCCAGCCGATGGATCTTGCCGATCACGGCGTTGCGGGTGACGCCGCCGAGCTGCTTGGCGACCTGGGAGGCGCTGAGCCCATCGGCCCACAGGGCCTTCAGGCGCTCGACGCG
>NZ_MEEX01000059.1 GCF_001724605.1 Phenylobacterium sp. SCN 70-31 | reverse complement strand
GCCAGCCGGTCGAGCGTGGCCAGAGCCAGCGTATCGATGTCGGGTCCCTCGGACATGAGGGACATCCAACCACCCCGCTACGTCAGAAGCGGACGTAGGGTTGGGGTGTCAGAGCTAATCGAGAAAATTGAGAACATCGGTGTACGAGACACGAAGCCCAACCCGCGCAATAAACTCAGCCGGGGCGCATTCACCGGGGCTTCTCAATCCAATGTCTGGCGGAAATGGGTGCAACCACGCTGCGCTTGGAGGACTGATCCTAGCGCTGGCGTTGTCAGGGCAGGCGGTCGGCGAGCCATGCACCCAGCGAGAACACACCGAGACCGTAAATAGACAGAGGGCGGCACCATCGGCTCAGGATGCCACCGAAGCAAACAATAAGGGCGAAGAGGTCGCTCATCGCGCCCTAAAGGACAGTTTGGACCTCGAACGACGCGCTGTTGATGCGGCTGAGAAACAAGTTGCTGAAGCCGTGGCAGCGAACCAGTGGGCGCCGAGGAATTTCCACCTCGCGTTCGTGCAAGCTCTCGCAACGATTGCGTCTGTCGTCTTCACCGCTTGGGCCGCGATTGCCGCCGCCCAAGCTGCGAGGTCGGCCAGGATCGCAACTGACGCAATCCCCGTCCTTGAGCGGGCCTATGTCTACGCCCTTATCGACGATGATGTCGTGGATCAGGCATGTAGCGTTGCAGAGCGGTTGGCTAGCGGTCAGCCCAATAGCGTCTTGTCCACCTCTACAGCAACTCCGCTAGCCAAGGTACGGTTCAAAAACTTCGGTAAGACGCCCGCGAAGCTCATCTACGGTGAGGTAAGCATGTCGCTCATCGGCAGTTCTCGCGTCGGCTCGACAGACGACCTGCCCATCAAGAACCTGCACATTCTTGCCGAAGGTGAATCCACCGAAACAACCGACGTTTACCTTGAAACTCCTCTGACGTGGTCCGAAGTGAAAGCCATCCGCGCAGGCAGTATGGGCCTCTACATCGGCGGGGCCATGCGCTTTGAGGATATCTGGGGCATCGAGCACACAGCGCCTGTGGCCTTCAGCTACAATACCGCACTGAAGCGTTTCACAGCGAATTTGCATCGGCAGCAGAAGCCTAAGCACGGGCTATTGTCCCGGTTTTTGCCGTCTCATTGGTGGGAATCCATCTCGACCTGACACGCATCGCATCCAATGACGCTTGGCGCGATTTCCGCTTTCGCGCGATCCGGCGAGGGCGGCGGGGCGGGGGAGGCCTCGCCGCCCGACGGTCAGCTCTTGACCTTCACGTATTCGCCGGGGGCGTCGCCCAGGGGCTTCAGCGGACCCTTGGCGGGATCGCGCGCCGGCACCATCCCGCCGGAACGCGCCCTGAGCCAGGCGGCCCAGTGGGGCCACCAGGAGCCCGGATGCTCGACGGCGCCGGCCTGCCATTCGTCGAGCGCGGCGGGCAGGGCGTCGTTGGTCCAATGCTGGTACTTCTTCGCGACCGGGGCGTTGATGACCCCGGCGATGTGGCCCGAGCCGGCCATGGTGAAGGTGGTTGGGCCACCGAACAGCCGCGCGCCCTTGTAGACCGAGCGGGCGGGCGCGATGTGGTCCTCCTTGGAGGACTGGACGTAGATCGGGATCTTCACCTGGCTCAGGTCGATCCGGACGCCGTCCAGGGTCAGCTCGCCCTTCGCCATGGCGTTCTCGCCGTAGAACCGGCGCAGGTAGAAGGTGTGCAGCGTCTTGGGCATGCGGGTCTGGTCGGAATTCCAGAACAGCAGGTCGAAGGGCTTGGGCTCCTTGCCGAGCAGGTAGTTGTTCACGAAGAACGACCAGATCAGGTCGTTACCGCGCAGCGCGTTGAAGGTGTCGGCCATCGCCTGGCCGGAGAGGACGCCGCCGCCCTCGTCCATCATCTGCTCCAGATCCTTGAGCCAGTCCTCGTTGGTGAAGAGGAGCAGGTCGCCGGCCTCGGAGAAGTCCTGCTGGGCGGCGAAGAAGGTGGCCGAGCCGATGGACGTGTCGCCCTTGGCCGCCATGTGGGCGAGCGTGGCCGAGAGCAGGGTGCCGCCGATGCAGTAGCCGACGGTGTTCACGCGATCGACGCCGGCCTGTTCGAGCGCGGCGGCCACGCCCTCGTAGATGCCCTGGCGCATGTAGTCCTCGAACGTCTTGGTCGCGAGGCGCGCATCGGGATTGACCCAGGACGCGACGAAGACGGTGAACCCCTGGGACGCCAGCCAGCGGATCAGCGAGTTCTCGGGCCGCAGGTCCATGATGTAGAACTTGTTGATCCACGGCGGGAAGATCAGCAGCGGGATCTCGGAGACCTCTTCGGTCGAGGGCGAGAACTGGAGCAGCTCGATGATCTCGTTGCGGAAGACGACCTTGCCGGGCGCCGTGGCGACGTTCTCGCCGATCTTGAACATCTCGTAGTCGGTCTGGGCGATCGAGAGCTGGCCGCCGCCGCGCTGGAGGTCGGCGTGGAAGTTCTCCATGCCCTTGACCAGGCTGGCCCCGCCGGTGGCCATCACCTCCTTGAGGGCGGCCGGGTTCGAGGCCAGGAAGTTAGACGGCGCGAAGGCGTCGGTGAGCATCCGCATGAAGAACTCGACGCGGCGCTTCTCGAGCGGCTCGACGCCGTCGACGTCGGAGACGAGGCCGTTCAGGAAGTTCGCCGTGAGCAGATAGGACTGCTTGATCGCGTCGAAGACCGGATTGTCGGACCAGTCGGGGTCGGTGAAGCGCTTGTCGCCCTTGGCGGGACTGACCACCGGCTCGACGGGCTCGCCGGCCGCCCGGCGCGCCGTCGTCTGCCACAGGTCGAGGTAGCGCGAGAACAGGTCGGCCTGCGCGCGCATCATCCGGTCGGGCTGGGCGGCGAGACGGCCCATGACCTGGGTGAGGGCGGGGGCCACGTGGAACGGGTCGGGCGAGAGCGCCGCCGGGCGCTCGGCCTGGCGCAGGGCCATCTCGGCGATCGTGCCCTGGGCGGTGACCGCCGCCCGGGCGAGATTCAGCGAGAGCTGTTCGAGCTGCGAGCGCTGTTCGGCGGTGAACGCCACGGCGTCGAAGGCGATTCCCCCGTTCGCCGGCGGGACGCCCTCGGGCTTCGGAGCCGGATCGGGCGCGGCGCCGGGCGGCGGGCTGAAGCTCTTGGTCTCGGCCGCCTCGGTCTGGGTCGCCTGGGTCTCGGCCGCTTGGGTCTGGGCGGCCTGGACCTGGCCGGCCTGGACCTGGGCCTTCTTCTTGCCCGCGCCCTTGGAAGCGCTTCCCTTGGCGTCCTTCGCCGGGGAGCCCGTCTTGCGGCCCTTGCCCTTGGGCGGGCCTGCGGCCTGCTCGCTCATCGTTCGTCCTCCCGGGGCGTGAGAGCGACAACGCGCGCTCTTTCGCCGTCAACGATCATCGCATAAGACCTTGGCGCAAATGAATGCGTCGCGCCCACTATTGCCGACTGCCGCGAGGGTCGTCACCTGTCTCGCCGCCTATATCGTGGCGGGCGCGGGCGGATTGATGCTGTCCGGCTGCGTCGGGACGGCGTTCGGCGACGCCAAGATCGACCCGAACTCGGCGGTGGCGGGCGACGTGGCCCGGATGACCCGCCAGGGCGGGCGGTTCCCCACCTTCGCCGATATTCCCAAGCCGCCCAAGGACCTGCGTCCGGTGGCGCAGTACGGGCAGGACGCGCACGCGGTGCTGGCGGCCGGCGAAGCCCTGACCCAGGCCACCGCGCCGGGCACCTGGACGCTGGACGGCACCGACACCTTCGCCGAGCGGGCACGCGACGACGCCGGCCCGCAGTTCGATCCGCCGGATCCGGCCGAATCGGAAGCCTTCGCCCGGGAAGTCCGCGAGCGAGCTAAGCCGCCTCCGCCGCGCTAGAGCCGCCAGGAGGCCCGGAGCGCCGCGAGAGGCCGAAAAAATCCCCGAACCCGCTTTGCGGACTCCGCCCGAGAGTCTATCGAAGCCTGACGTCAGCTCGCAGATCGGCCGCATGGGCGAACCGCGGCGCAAGAGCTCAACATGACACCGGAATTCCATCGCATCCGCCGTTTACCTCCCTACGTCTTCGAGGAGGTCAACCGCATCAAGGCCCGGCTTCGCGGACAGGGCGTGGACATCATCGACTTCGGCATGGGCAATCCCGACATGCCGACGCCGAAGCATATCGTCGACAAGCTGGTCGAGACGGCCCGCGACCCCAAGGCCGGACGCTACTCGGCCTCCAAGGGCATCCAAGGCCTGCGCAAGGCCATGGCCGGCTACTACGCGCGCCGGTTCGGCGTGAAGCTGGACCCCGACCGCGAGGTGATCTCGACCCTGGGCTCGAAGGAAGGCTTCGCCAACCTGGCCCAGGCGCTGACCGCGCCCGGCGACGTGATCATCTGCCCCAACCCGGCCTATCCGATCCACGCCTACGGCTTCATCATGGCCGGCGGCGTGATCCGCCACGTGCCGGCGGGCAGCCCCGAGGAGTATCTGTCGGGCATCAGCCGGGCGGTGAAGCATTCGGCGCCGCCGCCCAGCGTGCTGATCGTGAGCTATCCGTCGAACCCGACGGCGCAGTGGGTGGACCTCGACTTCTACAAGGACGTGGTGGCGCTGGCCCGCAAGCACGACCTGCTGGTGCTCTCCGACATCGCCTATTCCGAGATCTACTTCGACGACAACCCGCCGCCGTCGCTGCTGCAGGTGGAGGGCGCCAAGGACATCGCCGTCGAGGTGAACTCGCTCAGCAAGACCTTCGCCATGGCCGGCTGGCGCGTCGGCATGGTGGTGGGCAACGAGCGGATGTGCGCGGCGCTGGCGCGGGTGAAGTCCTATCTGGACTACGGCGCCTACACCCCGATCCAGGTGGCGGCCGCGGCGGCGCTGAACGGGCCGCCCGACTGCATCGAGGAGATCCGCGGGATCTACAAGGCGCGGCGCGACACCCTGGTGGAGTCGATGAAGCGGGCCGGCTGGGACATTCCCGCGCCGCCGGCGTCGATGTTCGCCTGGGCCAAGCTGCCGCCGCAGTACGAGGAGGCCGGCTCAATGCTGTTCTCCAAGCTGCTGGTGGAGGAGGCGGGGGTCGCCGTGGCGCCCGGCGTGGCCTTCGGCGAGTACGGGGAGGGCTATGTGCGGATCGGCCTGGTGGAGAACGAGCACCGCATCCGGCAGGCCGCGCGCAACGTGAAGAAATTCCTGGCCAACTCGGACGAAATCCTGGGCCGGGCCCACAACACGATGGCGGCGCAATGAGGCGCCGTTTCCAGATGTACACGGCAAGCGCCCATGCGCGCCCTTCTTGCGCCCCCTCCGTCTCGCGCGTTCCGTGCGAGCCACCTCCCCCGAAGTGTTCCCTTCGGGTGAGGAGCGGGATCATCGCTCCTCCCCTGCGAAGCGGGGGAGGTGGATCGGCCCGAAGGGGCGAGACGGAGGGGGCGTGGCTTTTGTGATGACGGACATGGATCGCAAGACGTGGCGCGTCGGCGTCGCCGGCCTGGGGACGGTGGGCGCGGGCCTGCTGAACTTCCTGGCCGAGCGGCCCGGCTTCGCCCCGGCGGGCGGACGGGCCGTGGTGACGGGCGTGTCGGCGCGCTCGCGCACCCGCCCGCGGCCGTTCGACATCTCGAACCTGCCGTGGTTCGACGATCCCGTGGCGCTGGCCCGGTCGCCGGACGTGGACGTGTTCGTCGAGCTGATCGGCGGGTCGGACGGCCCGGCGAAGGCCGCGGTCGAGGCGGCGCTGTCGCTGGGCAAGCCCGTCGTGACCGCCAACAAGGCGCTGATCGCCGAGCATGGGGCCGAGTTGGCCGCCCTCGCCGAGGCGAAGGGCGCGCCGCTGCTGTTCGAGGCCGCCGTCATGGGCGGCACGCCGGCGGTGAAGATGGTGCGCGAGGCCCTGGTCGGGGACGACATCCAGTCGATCGCCGGCATCCTGAACGGCACCTGCAACTACATCCTGACCGAGATGGAGGCGGGCGGGCGCTCGTTCGCCGACGTGCTGGGCGAGGCGCAGCGGCTGGGCTACGCCGAGGCCGACCCGACGATGGACGTGGGCGGGTTCGACGCGGCCCACAAGATCACCATCCTGGCGGCCCTGGCCTTCGGCTGCGCGCCCAACTTCGCGGCCGCCGAGATCGAGGGCATCGAGCAGGTGGATCTGCTGGACATCCGCATGGCCCGGGACCTGGGCTATCGGATCAAGCTGGTGGCCTCGGCCGAGCGGTCGGAGGACGGCGTGCTGGTGCGGGTGCATCCCTCGCTGGCGCCGCTGGACCATCCGCTGGCCCAGGCGGGCGGGGCGCTGAACGCGCTGTTCATCGAGGGCCGCCGGATCGGACGCATCTTCGTGCAGGGGCCGGGCGCCGGGGCGGGGCCGACCGCCGCCGCCGTCGCGGCCGACATCGCCGACGTGATGACCGCCCCGCAGCGTCCCGTCTTCCAGGCGCCCGCGGGCGCGCTGGAGCCGTTCAAGGCCGTGGACCCCTCGAAGATGACGGGACGCGCCTATCTCCGCTTCCTGGTGAAGGACGAGCCCGGCGTGATCGCGGCGGTCTCCGAGACCCTGGCCGGGGCGGGAGTCTCGATCGAGAGCTTCCTGCAGAAGCCGACCGAGGGCGCGCAGGGCGTGCCGATCGTGCTGACCACCCACGCGGTGACCGAATCGGCGCTGACGGCGGCGGTGGAGCGCATCGCCGGGCTGGAAGCGGTGCTGGATCGACCGCGCCTGTTGCGGATCGCTCGCATCTAAGGTCAAAAGGCGGCCCGCGCGGCGGGTCGCGCGAACAACCTATCGGGCCTTTCGACAGGCCCTCAGACTGGGCCTTCAGGGGGCTGGAGACGACATGAGTTCCGACGTTCTGGACCGTAATCTGATCATGGACGCGGTCCGCGTCTGCGAAGCCGCGGCCATCGCGGCGTGGAAACTGGCCGGCCGCGGCGACGAGAAGGCCGCCGACCAGGCCGCCGTCGACGCCATGCGCACGGCGCTGAACGACCTCGAGATCGACGGCGAGATCGTCATCGGCGAGGGCGAGCGCGACGAGGCGCCGATGCTCTACATCGGCGAGAAGGTGGGCAAGGGCGGCAAGTCGAAGATCGACATCGCGCTCGACCCGCTGGAAGGCACCACGCTGACCGCCAAGGCGATGGCGAACGCGCTGGCGGTGATGGCCTGGGCGCCCAAGGGCACGCTGCTGAACGCGCCCGACACCTACATGGACAAGATCGCCTGCGGGCCGGGCTATCCGGCCGGCGTGATCGACCTGGACAAGAGCCCGGCCGAGAACGTCCAGGCGCTGGCCAAGGCCAAAGGCGTCGATCCCGGCGAGATCACGGTCTGCATCCTGGACCGTCCGCGGCACGCCGAGATCATCGCCGGGGTCCGGTCGGTGGGCGCGCGCGTCCACCTGATCACCGACGGCGACGTGGCGGGCGTGATCAACACGACCGACCCAGAGACGGGCGTCGACCTCTACGTCGGCTCGGGCGGCGCGCCCGAGGGCGTGCTGGCCTGCGCGGCGCTGAAGTGCGTGGGCGGCCAGTTCCAGGGCCGGCTGGTGTTCCGCAACGCCGACGAACGGGCGCGGGCGGCGCGGGTGGGGATCACCGACCTCGACAAGAAGTACGACCTGCACGAGATGGTCCGCGCCGACGCGATCTTCGCGGCCACCGGCGTGACCAAGGGTGCGCTGCTGGACGGCGTGGGCGTGAGCGGCGGCTTCGTCCACACCCACTCGCTGGTGATGAACTCGGCGACGCGCACCGTGCGGGAAGTGCGGATGAAGCGGCCGGCCTGATCGTCAGGGGCTCGCCGGCCTCCAGCCGGTTGAGCGCAGCTCGACGCGCTCCCGCGCCGCGAGATTGCGATTGACACACACAAGCGAGGGCGCAAGCTCGGCCTTAGGTCACCCGCGTTTCGGCTGAGCGGTCACGCAGTGCTGCGCACCGTGCCGTCGCGGGGCTTTCGGTTGCGTAGGGTCCTTCAGTCATGCCGATCTCTCGTCGAGGGGTGTCCACGGCGGCCGCGATGCTGGCCTTTCCTGCGCAGGCGCAGCCCGCGCGACCGACGCCCGCCAAGCCGCGATCATCACCCCCGCCATCTCCGGACGCCACACCGCTGACACCTGCGGACGGCCAGATCCTGCAACGACTGCTGGAGGGGGCGCCCTATGTCAGTCAAGGACAGGGGCGCGTGCTCTACGCCCGTATGAGCGCCAGGTGCGGCTACTGCCAGCTCTTCTTCAGAGACTATCCCAACGGCCTGCCTGGAGTGGAGCTCCGCTACCTCCTGTTCCCGGCCAAGGGAGCCAGCTCTCGCTCGACCCTTCAGGTCATGCGGGACCGATCCATGAAGACGTTCGAAAGCTACATGCGCAGTCGGGCAGGGGAGGATTCGCGTCCCCTCGACAACGACGCCGACATCGACCTGATGAACGCGCTTATTCGATACACTCAGGCGGTGAACACACTTATGCAGCGCCAGTCGCCGCCGCAGCTCACGGGAACACCGACGTGGTTCTTCGAGCACAACGGCAAGCTCTACTCTGACATGGGCTACGACCGCGCCATGTTCGCCGCGTTCCACCGGGCGTTCGTGGCCTGACACCGACTTTTCATCATACCGCGTGCGCCCCCAGGGGACTGCGCGCCCAGGTCTCGGAGGGGATTTTCATGCGATGGACAAGTTGGGCCGCCCTGGCCCTCTGCGCCGGTCTGGTGACGGGGTGTGGCGATAAGACGGACAAGGCGGGCGCCGCGGGGGACGACAGCGCGAAGGGCTCGGCCTCGAAGGTCGCGGCGGAGGACAAGGTTCGATGCCCCGCGAGGGTCAAGACGCCGGGTCGCGCTGCGGGCGCGCCCGTGGACGACGTCCTCGGAATCCGGCCCGGCCTCACGCTGGACGAAGCCATCAACATCGTCCGCTGCGAGGACAAGACCCTGGAGGTGAAGGTCGCCGAACGCGGCTTCGACCTGAACACCTACGGCGCCAAGCTGCGCCAGGGCTTCCACACGACCCCCAAGGAGCCCGAACTCTCCGGGGAAGAGGCCCTGGAGCAGATGCGTCAGCGGCAGATGGATCGCTCGCTGAACCGGTCGCGTGACGCGGCCCCCGGACAGGCCTTCACCGTCTCGGCCATCGGTCTTCCAGGGGAGGAAACCGTCATCGGCGTCTGGAGAACCCAGCGGTTCGAGCCCGAAAAGAATCCTCCGATCGACAGCCTTGTGGCGGCGCTGACGGAGAAGTACGGCCCCCCGACGACCCAGGACGGAAAGTACACGGTGTGGCTGTACGACTCTCAGGGACGCCTCGCCGGTCGTGACTCACCTCTGGTGTCGTCTTGCCGCGTGAACGCCTATCCGGGCGGCTTCTCGGTGAGCCCCGATTGCGCGCTGGGAATCTCCGCGGTGATCGAGCCCCTTCGCACCAATCCCGCCCTCGCCGAGTCGCTGAACGTGGGCCTCACGCACCAGAGCCTCGCCTATTCAAAGCTGGAAGCCACTCAGGCGGCGCTGGATCAGAAGGAAGCCGCCCGCCGGGCCGAAGAACTGGGCAAGGCCCGGGACAATGCAGGAGCGCCCAAGCTGTGAGCCGGTTCATGGAGAAGACGGCGTTCGCAGCGCTTGCCGCCCTCGCGCTCGCGGGGTGCCAACCCGCCGGCGGAGACTCGACGAAGCCGGGCGGCGCTGCGCCGACGGCGGACGCACGAAGCCCGGGGCCCGTCCCTTCGGCCGGTGGCGCGACGCCGTCCGGCCAGGCGGTCAGGGCCGACCTTTCATCGCGCACGGGCGAACTGGTGAACCCCAGCGAGGAACAGATGCTGTTCCTCTATCACGACCTCGCGGGGGTAAACCTCTCGAAGTCCGACTGGGTCGAGCAGAGCATGCAGGTTCGGATCGCAGCGCCCCACGAGAAGGCGGCCAAGCGCGAGGCGGCCGGCAAGGAGTTCGATGCGTTGCAGGCGTCGGTCGGGAACGTGGGCCGGCTTCGCTTTTCCATCAGCAACGTCGACGCCAGGTTCGATCCCACCTACAGCGAGTACCTGCTGCGGGCGTTCTCGCCCAGCTCGGCCCTGTCCTTCCGCTCGGCCGGGGAAACCGTCCAGCTGAAGTTCGGCAACGGCCAGACCGCACAGATCTGGAAGGTGCCGCCAGCCGAAGCCCAGGCGATCTCGGATCGGATCGGGTCGGTCTCGGCCCTGAGCGCGGACATCCTGGTGCAGATCGCCGACGTGCAGCCAGGGACCCAGGGTGGCGCCATCGTCGCCAACATCCTCGAGTACGAACTGACCAGTCGCCAGACCGGTCTCGTGGTCACCCGGGGCAAGCCTGGCGGCTGATAGGGCTCGACCGGCGGTTCAGGCCTGGCGGGGCAGGTCGCGGCCCTTCAGTGCTCGGCCGGCGCGGTCCCGAGCGCGGGGGTGACGTCGGGAGTTGCGCCGACGGCCCCGGACTTCGGCCGGAACAGCCAGATCCCCGCGGCGCCTACGGCGAAGATGGCGGCGACGATGAAGAAGAACATCTCCGGGGTCGCGCCGCCCGTTGTGGCGCCCGAGAGCGAGGCGCCGAGAGGCCGGCCGAAGTTCGCCACCGCCATGTAGATGGTGAACTGCGTCGCCGCGACTCCCGGGGAGCAGAGGCGCATCGCCAGCGGGATCACGCAGATCGCATAGGTGATGCCGATGAACTCCTGCGACCAGATCACCGCGGCCATCAACCCGCCATTGCTCCAGAGCGACTTCGAAAGGCCCACGGCCAGCATGAACGCGGCGATCATGGGTAGGACGATCGTCAGCACCCGCTTGCCGCCGAACCGGCCCACGATCCAGCCGCCGAGCGTCAGGGCGTAGATGGCGGATCCCAGGATCGCCGAGGACTGGACGCTGGTGAACTGGGTCATCGACCATCCGGCGAACGTCTGCGTGAGTACGGGATAATAGACCTCGGTCCCACCGATCGGGATCGCCCGCAGGAGCAGGAACGGCACGAACAGGAGGCTGATCGGCGCCAGGATCGCGCGGAAGCTTCCCTTCAGGAGCGGGAGCCATGCGTCGACCTGGACCGCCACGTTGTGCGGATGGGCCATGCCGGGCGACCAGGGCAGGCGCTTCTCGCCCGCGCGCTCGCGGAGCATGATCCCGTAGCCCAGAACCAGCGCCAGCCCGAAGGCGCAGGCGGCGAACCCGGCCCCCACGCCCATCGTCTGGATCAGGAAGCCGCAGGTGGCCCCGGACGCCGACATGCCCAGGGCCTGGGCGCCGAACATCACGCCCCCCGCCTTGCCCTGCTCGTCCTCGGTCATGATGTCGACCGCCAGGCTATCGATCGACACGTCCTGGAAGGTGGTCGCCATGTTGACGCCGAACGCCAGGACCGACAGCAGGAGGACATCCTGGCCGCCGGGCTGGAGCACGGCGCCGCAGAGGCAGCCCAGAACGATCGTCGCCTGCGCGCCGATGATCCAGGCGCGCCGGCGCCCCATCGCCAGGTAGGTGTAGCGGTCGATGATGAAGCCGTTCACCAGCTTCAGCGTCCAGGGCAGGGAGGTCATCCCGACCACCGAGGCGATCTGCAGAGGCGTGGCGCCGCTGCTGGCCATATAGGCCGGGATCGCGACGTAGAAGAGCCCCAGTGGGATGCCCTGGGCGATGTAGAACAGGAGCACCGTCAGCAATCGGAGGCGCGAGCTTTCCACCAGCGGCGGGAGACCGGCCGTGGCCGTTGCGCGTGACATCGGAACCCCCCGGAGCCGGTGCGAGACGGAGATCGCGAGGGCGGGCCCGCCCCCTTGCGCCCGAACCCCGACCTGCATTCGTCGTGACTTGCCCGGCCAAGGCAAGGGTGAAGTTGAAGCCCGATCCGGCAGGTCGGCGGGACGCCCCCGACCGCCGGCGCTGTCCGCCGTCGAAGCTCGAAAGGGGGGCTACGTCCGATTCTGACGTCGGCCCGCGCGAGAGTCACGCTGGCGACTCGGCCGGCGCGGGCCGATAGTGGCGCAGGCGGGCGTACAAACAGGCAGGCGGATGGCGGACGGCGGCGCGAGGATCGAACCCACCGGGGGCTATCTCGGCGTCACGCGCTCGCTCTCGGGACGCCTGTGGCGTCAGCGTACGGCGTGCCCGGACCTGGCGCGGCGCCATCAGCAGGCGCACGGCCTTTCCGAGCCGCTGGCGCGGGCGCTGGCGGCGCGGGGCGTGGACGACGCAGCCGCCGCCGACTTCCTGAACCCCACGCTGAAGGCGCTGTTCCCCGACCCGTCCTCGTTCGCCGACATGGACCGCGCGGCGGGGATCCTGGTGGATGCGCTGGAGGCGCGGCGGCGCATCGTGGTGTTCGCCGACTACGACGTGGACGGCGCCTCGTCGGCGGCGCTCATCGTCCGCTGGTTCCGGGCGATGGGCCTGGACCTCTCCATCTATGTGCCGGACCGTATCGCCGAGGGCTATGGCCCGTCGCCAGCCGCCTTCCGGCGGCTGAAGGCCGAGGGCGCCGACCTTGTGGTCACCGTGGACTGCGGCGCGGCGGCGCACGACGCCCTGGCCTGCGCCGGCGAGATCGGCCTGCCGGTGGTGGTGATCGACCACCACCTGATGCGGCCGGGCGAGGTTCCGCCGGTGGCGGCGCTAGTGAACCCGAACCGGCCCGACTGCGGCTCGGGGCAGGGGCATCTGGCGGCGGCGGGCGTGGCGTTCGTGCTGCTGGCGGCGCTGAACCGCGAAGCGCGGCGGCGCGGCCTGACCTCGAGCGGCGAGCCCGACATCCGGGGCTGGCTCGACCTGGCGGCCATGGGCGCGGTCTGCGACGTGACGCAGCTCACGGGCTTCAACCGGGCGCTGGCGGCGCAGGGACTGAAGGTCATGTCGGGATGGGCGAACCCCGGCCTCAGGGCGCTGATGACCGTGGCCAAGGGAGGTTCGACGGCCGACCTCGGCGCGGCTTCAGTGTTCCACGTGGGGTTCATGCTGGGCCCGCGGATCAACGCCGGCGGTCGGATCGGACGGTCGGACCTGGGCGCGCGGCTGCTCTCCACCGACGACCCGGCCGAGGCGGCGACGCTGGCGGCCGAACTGGACGCGCTGAACGCTTCGCGCAAGCAGGTGGAGGCCGAGGTCCAGGAGGCGGCGGTCCGCCAGATCGAGCGCGAGAGCAATTTCGGCGACGCCCCCTGTCTGATCGTGGCCGACGACGGCTGGCATCCGGGCGTGATCGGCATCGTGGCCGGGCGTCTGCGCGAACGCTATCGCAAGCCCACCGTCGTCATCGGCGTGGACCGGGCGGCCAATGTGGGCAAGGGCTCGGGCCGGTCGCAACCGGGGGTGAACCTGGGCCGGGCGGTCCAGGCGGCCTATGAATCGGGCCTGCTGCTGGCCGGCGGGGGCCACGCGATGGCGGCGGGCCTGTCGGTGCGCCCCGAGGCGATCCCCGAGCTGCGCGAATTCCTCTGCGCGGCCCTGGCGGACGAGACGTGCGCGGCGGCGGCCGAAGACGGCCTGGACATCGACGCCCTGGTGACCGCGCGCGGAGCCGACCGGGCGATCTGGCGCGACTTCCAGCGGCTGGCGCCGTTCGGGCCGGGCAACCCCGAGCCCATGTTCGCCGCCGCCGACGTGCGGGTGGAGCGGCCGATGGCGCTGCGCGGCGGGCACGTGAGATGCACGCTGACGGACGGTTCGGGCGGCCGGCTGAAGGCCGTGGCATGGCGGGCCGGAGACACCGAGGCGGGCCGTCGCCTGATGCAGGAAGGCGGCGCGATCCATGTGGCCGGACGGCTCAAACCCGACGACTGGCAGGGGCGGGAAGGCGTCGAACTGGAGATCGAGGACGTGGCCGATCCGCGCCGAACGTGATGTGCGATCCGCCGCTTGCACCCCCAAACGAAGGCGTCTATAGACCCGGCCTCGCGCCAAGCGGTCCCTTCGTCTATCGGTTAGGACGCCAGGTTTTCAACCTGGAGAGAGGGGTTCGACTCCCCTAGGGACTGCCAGGCGCGGGCTTCCTCAATCCGGTATTGCTGCATCTCCGCGCCTCCCGTTCAATCGGAGCGGCGAGGTTGGCCGTGTTGCTCGTGCTTCGGGCTTTCGCACCGCTTCGGCCGCGAGTCGCTGTTGATCTGCCGCCGCTGTGTAGAGGGTCACTTCAGACAGAGTTTTAAGTCTCGTGGCCGGCTACTCCCGCGCACGCCTTCTCTACACGCTAGAGTCGGATGTCCGACCGACGCCAACCCCAATGGGTGTAGGATGAGTAATCGCTGGCAACGACCCCACGCGCGCCAGCGCCTGAGAGACAGCTAGAAATTCAGCGCTCCCGCTCATCGAAACCACGGGAGACCTGCTATGCCCCTATACACATTCTATCTCTGTGATGACTCTGCGCAGCCGTACACGTTCGAAGCGAACGAATGCTCGCAGGATAGTGAGGTCTTCCGAAAGGCGAACGAGCTTCTTCAGGAGCATCCGCGCGCGCACTTCGTCACCGTCTGGGAGAGCGAGCGGGCCGTGCTGGCCTGCCACCGCGAGGAACCCGTCCTGCGGGCTGTCCCGCAAGTCGAGATCCGTCATGACGCGTAAGTCACTGGCCACGCCTTTCCTTCGAGACATGGAGAAGAGGGGGGCTGCTCCGCGATCGCAGCAGACGCCCTCTTGGTGTTCTCGACCGCAGCGGGCTAGTTGACCTCTGCCGTCCTGAAATCGACGGCTCGTATCGCAAGCCTGATCGCTCGCTCGATCTCGCTGTGAACCTCCATCTCTGCGGCTCCCGTCGCCTGCCCATCGCTCGGGTGAAGCCATGAGCCACTGGATGGTGAATGGCATGGCGGAAATTCGCCACGGTCGGCCGAGACAGCGGCTGAAGGGCTATGGTCCTCTCAACTACTGTCGAACCTCTTTCTCGCGCGCTCTGCGCAGGCTGATCGCCCGGACATTCTGGCCCCGAACCGCGAAGGTCGGGGCGAACAGGTCGCCGTCGATCAGCCCGCAGGCGTTGAACCGATCCTCGCCGTAGTCCTGGCGGTCGTCCTTCATGACCACGGCGGTGTCGAGATAGCGTTTTCGTATTACGTCTGTTGCGCCTGTTCGCGGCTGTGTGGAGACCCGCCGGTGCGGCTTCGCCGACACGGTGGGCAAGGCGCTCGCAAGCGGCGCCGTGAATCCCATTGACGCGCCGCGGGTTACGAGAACAGTGTTATAGTCGGGCCTGATCCGGTGTGTCGGGGGACAACGGGCCGAGGGGCGCATGGGTTACGAATTCGAGCATGCCGAGGGACCGCCGCCCGTGCGGATCTCCGGCCGGGTGAAGTGGTTCGACGCGGGGAAGGGCTACGGGTTCATCGTTCCGGACGACCCTGCGATCACGGAGCTGAAGGACGTGCTGCTGCACGTCACCAGCCTGAGGACGTCGGGACGGGAGAGCTGCCTGGAAGGCTCGCTGATCACCTGCGACGTCGTCCGTCGGCCCAAGGGCTGGCAGGTGGCCGAGGTGGTGCTGGTCGACGAGAGTTCGGCCACGCCCAGCGAGCGCCGGGCGGCCGATCCCGCGCGGCGGCCGGACGCGGCGCGGCCCGCGCGACGCCCGGTCAGCGCCACGGGACCGCTGGAGGGCGCCACGGTGAAGTGGTTCAATCGCGCCAAGGGCTATGGCTTCGTGGTGCGCGACCGGGAGCCCGGTGACATCTTCGTCCATATCGAGACGCTGCGGCGGGCCGGACTGGAAGACCTTCAGCCGGGCGACGGCGTCCTGGTGCGTTTCGCCGAAGGGCCGAAGGGCCTTGTCGTCGCCGACATCGAGGCGGGAGAGGTCTCCTAGCGAGACCGGACCCAAGGTCGAGGCGCATCGGCCTTCGGGGCCTGGCGGGGCCTTGCCTCGCGCGGGACGCCGTTCCAAAGGAAGGGCCGTCCCGTCCGGAGGCCGTGTGATCCGTCGTCTCTGCACCGCCCGACTCGCGGCCTTCGCCGCGCTCCGATCCCTGATCCTGGGACTCTCGCTCGTTCTGGGACTCTCGCTCGCGTGGGCCTGCGCCGCCGCCGCGGCGCTGCCCGTGCAGGGGGTGGAGGTGAAGGCGGTCTATCCGCACGATCCGAAGGCCTTCACCCAGGGCCTGCTCTACCTGGACGGCCATCTCTACGAGAGCACCGGGCTGGTCGGGCGCTCGACGCTGAGGCGCGTGCGGCTGAGCGATGGGGTCGTGTTGCAGTCCAAGGCCATCGCGCCGTCGATGTTCGGGGAGGGGCTGGTCAACTGGGGCGATGAACTGATCAGCGTCACCTGGCAGGACCGGGTGGGGTTCCGCTGGGACCTCAAGACCTTCGCCCTGCGGGCATCGTTCAGCTACGCCGGCGAGGGGTGGGGGCTGACGCAGGACGGCCGCCACCTGATCATGAGCGACGGCACGCCGGTGCTGCGCTTCTTCGATCCCAGGACGTTCAAGGAGGTCCGCCGCGTGCGGATGACCGTCGAGGGCCGCCCGCTGACCAACTTCAACGAGATCGAGTGGGTGAAGGGCGAGGTGTGGGGGAACGTCTGGGGGACGAACTTCATCGCGCGCGTCGACCCCAAGACCGGCGCCGTGAAGGGGTGGATCGACCTGTCGTCGCTGCCGGACGCCGCGCGCCGGCCCGATCCCGACGCCGTGGCCAACGGAATCGCCTACGACAGCCGGGGCGACCGCATCTTCGTGACCGGCAAGCTGTGGCCACGGCTGTATGAAGTGCGCCTGACCGCGCCCCGTGTTCCTGCGAGATGATCCCTTCGAGATGAGTGAAGACGACCCGATCCCCGACCTGATCCCCGAGCCGCCGCCCGGCTTCGCCCGCTCCTCGGGGCGCGGCCAGTTCTCCACCCACAACGGACCCTATTTCCACAAGCCGGTCGCCGAGGGACTGGTGTCGCAGGCGTTCTACGCGTTGCCGCGGCACACCAACGGCATCGGCCTGGTCCACGGCGGGATGCTGTCGGCGTTCAGCGACGGCCTGCTGGCGGCCGCCGTGGGGTTCGGCACGGGCAAGGTGGGGGTGACGATCCACCTCTCCATCGACTTCCTGCACATGGCGCGCCAGGGCGACTGGGTGATCGGCGAATCGCGCATGACCCGGGCCACCAAGGACGTGGCGTTCGCCGAAGGCGTGCTGCGCGCCCGCGGGGTGGACGTGGTGCGGGCGTCTGGGGTGTTCAAGCTGATGGACCGCCGCGGATAGTCACGCAGGTTCGGCGGCCGGGCTCCGTCAGGCCGGACTTGTCGCGCGGCGTTCGTTTGCGGAAAAGCCTAAAGGGCTATATCGCACGTCCGCCGGCGTCCTCGGGGCGTAGCGCAGCCTGGTAGCGCATCTGCTTTGGGATAAGAGCGCGGTTCCGGCGGCCCTTGGGAAATAATAGTAAAAACAATCGACTAGTGAGAAGCGCGGATCGGCGATCTGGGCCGAACCGGGCAGAAACGGGCGGATAATAGGGGTCAAGTCGCACGGCCGCGCAGTCGCGCGGACGTGAGCCGCGCCAGCATCAACTGTTCCTGGGCCAGCTTCCATTCGTGGACCTGTGTGCGGCTCCAGCAAAGGCCGCCTCCGGGAAGGTGAAAGGGCCGGGGAAAGCCCTGGTCTTCCGCCCATGCCACGTATGTCTTCCGGAAGCGCGCGGGTTCCTCGGCCAACTCGGCCGCCGCTTCGTGGAACGAGAGGCGATCCTGCAGGGCGATCTCGTCGCGAACGGCGGGGAAGTTCAGAACAGCGAACTCGCCCCGCATGGCGCGCGCCGCCGCGTCGTAAGCCTTCGCGGCGAGGCCGGCGGAAGCGAACATCCCCAGCATCAGCACGCGGCCGTTGGCGTCGTGGATGCGGGCCGCCCAGCCGCGCGGGGTCTTGCGGACGCCCCGATAGCCCTGCTGGCCCGGCAGGCGGCGGTTCCAGTTGTTCTGCTGGCTTGTCGCCGCCCGCAGGTTCGCCCGGCGGTTGTCGAGACCGTCGCCGTTTCGGTGATCGACCTTGATCCTGGCCGACGGCGGCGCTGCGATCTCCCGGTGCATCCAGATGCGCCCACCGCTCCCCGCGCTGCGCGCCGCGTAGAACCCGTGGCCGTTGGAGCGGGGCACCGCGTGCCAGCGATGGCGTGCGAGCCGCTCGTAGTCGTCCGCATCGACCGTGGTGTGAAGGCCGCGCGTTAGGGGGATGAGGCGCGTGGCGCCGCGATCCTCGTCCACCTACAGCGCCACCCCCAGGCCGGCCAGATAGGTGTCGAGCTTGCCGGCGCCGGCGTCGGCGACGTCCTGGCCGATCTCGACGTAGTGCTTGTCGAGAATGTCGCGGATGCGTTTGAGGCTGTGCAGGCTGCGGCTGGCCACCTCCTCGTCGGTGAGGCCGGCGGCCTTGCCGACGGTGATGGCGGTGTCGCGCAGGTCCTGGTCGCGCAGCGTGGCGACGCTGGGAACGGCTTTGGCGGCCAGGGCGCGGACCTCGGCGAACTTGTGGCGGTAGTGGTCGCCGGTCCAGGCCTTGCCGGTCAGCTCGCAGATCAGGACGTGGGTCGGCGTGACGTTGTCGCCGTAGAGCCGGCGCTGGCGGGCGCGGATGGCGTCGATGCGCGGGCGGCCGAGGCCGGCCAGCAGCGGGGTGTCGCCCTTCCGCCCCGTCTTCCGGCGGGCGGCCTTGACCCGGTAGTCGGCCCCGACCTGGGGCCAGGTGAGGGAGAGGCGGTCCACCTGGGACCACGACAGGTCCACGCCCAGCACGATGCTGTCGGCGATGCTGTGCAGGCCCAGGGCCTCGGCGGCGTCGATCAGGGCGCGCAGTTCGTCCCACGTGCCGACGCGGATGCGGCCCGGCGGGGTGTCGCGGTCTACCAGCTTGGCCCAGTTCTGGCGGATCGCCCGGCGCTTGACGCACCATTCCAGCCAGGCGGAGACGTCGGAGAGGACGCCGTGGGCCATGTTGGTCCCGATCTGCTCGCGCAGCTTCCAATAGGCGTCGTAGAGCGGCCCCTGGGCCTGGCTGAGATCGGGCGTGTCCTCGAACGCGGGGGGTTCCAGCACGTCGATGGAGAACCCGCGCACTGTGGCGCGGGCGGCGTCGTAGGCGGCGCGGTCGGCCTTGATCGTCGCCAGCCGGCCGGGATCGAGGTCGCGGGCCTTGTGCGCGGCCGGGATCGGCGGGGGCTGGACGACGTAGCCGGCCAGCACGTCCACGAGGCGCGAGAGCTTGGACCGGCGGTCGATCTGGTTCCTGATCGCCGCGAATTCTCGGCTGGGTTCGATCCCCCGCTTGGGATCGCCCAGGTAGGCGTCCAGCAGGGCGCCCAGGCTGCGGCGGTCGGCCTTGGGCGCCGCCGCGGCCGCACGGCCGGCGCGGATCTCGGCGACTTCGCGATTGAGGGCCTCGGCGGCGTCGATCGAGGCCCCGCGGGTCAGCCATTGGCCCCCGTTCGGTCCCTTGCCGTCCTTGAGGTCGCGGCCCTTGAACCCGGCCTTGCGCAGGGTGGGCGAGGGTATCCAGCGGGGGCGGCCGTCGCGCCAGTGCCAGCCGGCGGGGACGCCCGATCTCTGATTGGCCATGATCAACCCTCCTTCCAGTAAGGGTCGCCGGGGAAGGTGGGCCGCGCCCCGGCTCGCGGTCAAGATGCGCCGTCTCCGCTCAGTGCGGCGACGGCAGGTCGAAGTGGTCGGCCAGTTCGGCCCGCAGCTCGGCGTGGATCGCGTGGGTGAGCGCGGCGAGCTGGGCGGCCTGGGGCCGGGCCAGGCTGTCCCACCTGTCGGGGCAGGCGCAGGCCAGGAGGCCCCCCAGGCCTTCAAGCTGGCCGAGGGCCTGGACGAGGCCGGATGGGGCCTCTGGACGCGTGGTGGTCTGCATGGTGGTTTTCCTCCCCGGAAAGCAGCGGCGGAACTGTCCCGCCGTCGCCCGCGACTCGATCCGCCGGTGCGACACCTTGACCATGCGGCATAAGGACTCAGGATTGTGGGTTGAGTGTCGCACTATCTGACGTTGTCAAATCGGCAGGAAATAGCCCCAGGTCTGCAACGCCGGGTCGAGCGCCAGATCGTAGCCGGCCAGGGCGTCGGTGACGCTGGACGGCGGCGTGACCACGTCGGCCTGGACGGCGGCGGTCACGGCGGCGGCCGCCACCACGGCCCCCACCAGCTCGGGGATGGCGGCGGCCTTCATGGCCACGTCCACGGCGTTCAGGATCTGGGCGTAGGACAGCGCCGCGCGGATCTCCGGCACGTCGTGCAGGGCCGTCGCCAGGGCGAGCCGGCGGGCGGCGATGGCGGCCTCGGGCGTCATGGGGCGACACCTTCCAGTGCGGCGCGGGCGGACGCCGTGAGGTCGCGAAGAGCTGCGAGGGCAGCTTCGGCGAGGTCTTCGATCTTGCGGCCGTTCTCGCGGGCGTAGTGCTCTAAGATCGCGAGGGTGCGATCATCGACATAGACATTGAGGATCACAGATCACCACCTTCCAGGGCCGCGCGGCCGGCGGGGGTGATCTTGGCGCTGGATGTTTCCGACAGGCTGTCGAAGCCGGTCTCGGTCAGTCCGCGTTGTTCCGCCCAGTTCCACGTATCGGTCGGCTCGAAATCGCCGCTGAAGGCCCTGGTTGCGTCGCCTAGGCCGTCGTGAGCCACGACTGCACCGCCCGCAGCGTCGATGATCTTGAGGAACCACTTCAGGGCTTCCTCACGCGCTGCCATTTCCGCAGCCTTCGTCAGCTTACCCATCGCGGCCTCCGAGGGACTGGCGGGCGGTCTCCTGGCAGTGCTCCAGGCACGCATCCATGTTCGACAAGGCGTCCTCGACGGTCGAAATCCCATCGCGGATGTTGCGCAGCCATTGGAGGCCGCTGGTCGCCGTGTCCGCCCATTCGTTGGCGATGTGCTTCAGCCGCTCGTTCTCTGCCCGTAGGGCGTCCAGACAGGCGGGGCCTTCGCCGTCATGCTGGCCGAAGTGCGCCCGGCCCTCCTCGTCGTTCCTGGCGACGAAGCCGCAGTGCCAGCACTGCCAGAACCGGGATGCTGCCGCCCACTTCCGCGCGAGGAGCAGGGGGTTGTGGTGGCAGTAGGCCGCGCTGTGTCCGCTGTCCTCGCAGACGCGGCACCCCATGCTGTCGCCGTACGTCAGCGCGGTCTGCGCGTTGCGCAGGGCGGTGATCGCCTCGTCGTAGTCCTCGACGGTCGGCGGACCTGGACGATAGACGACGGACCACATGTCTTCGTGAGGATGCGGTTCCGGCTTGTAGCGGTCCCGCTCGGCCTTCAGCGCCTCGTTCTCTGCCCGCAGGGCGTCGGCAGAGGGATCGGGGGCGGTTACTGTGTCCAGGTCGATGAAAGCGACGGGCGTTCCATCGCCTTCGCACCAGAAGTCCTGGCTCCAGTTCCACCCGGCGAACCGCCAGAGGTCCTCGCCGTCGTTGTCGAAG
>NZ_MEEX01000058.1 GCF_001724605.1 Phenylobacterium sp. SCN 70-31 | reverse complement strand
ATCGAGAACGCGCACAAGCACATCGAGCAGTGGGAGCACGAGCATCCCGGCGAGAAGCTGAAAGGCGCCGAGCACTGGCGGGTGGTCACCGAAGCCGCCACCCAGGTGGGGCCGGCGCTGTTCCTCAGCCTGGTGATCATCACCTTGTCCTTCGTGCCGGTGTTCACCCTGCAGGCGCAAGAAGGCCGGTTGTTCAAGCCGCTGGCCTTCACCAAGTCCTACTCGATGGCCGGCGCGGCCATCCTGTCGATCACCCTCGTGCCGGTGCTGATGGGCTACCTGATCCGCGGCCGGATCCCGCCGGAGAATTCGAACTTCCTGAACCGGGGGCTGACCGCCCTCTATCGGCCGGCCATCAATTGGGTGCTGAAGCACCCCAAGAAGACCTTGCTCGCCGCGCTCTTGGCCTTCGCGACCACGGCTTGGCCGCTCACCCACCTGGGCGGCGAGTTCCTGCCGGCGATGAACGAAGGCGACCTGCTCTACATGCCGTCCGCCCTGCCCGGCTTGTCGGCGGCGAAGGCCTCCGAGCTGCTCCAGCAGACCGACCGGATGATCAAGACCGTACCGGAGGTGGCCACCGTCTTCGGCAAGGCGGGGCGCGCGGAGAGCGCGACCGATCCAGCCCCGCTCGAGATGTTCGAGACCGTGATCCAGTTCAAGCCGCAGAGCCAGTGGCGCAAGGGCATGACGCCCGACAAGCTGGTGGAGGAGCTCGACAGCAAGGTGAAGGTGGCGGGCCTGACCAACGTTTGGGTGCCGCCGATCCGCAACCGGCTCGACATGCTCGCGACCGGCATCAAGAGCCCGATCGGCGTCAAGGTGTCCGGCGCCAATCTCAGCCAGATCGATGCGATCGCACAGCGCATAGAGACCGTGGCCAAGACCGTTCCGGGCGTCAGCACAGCCTTTGCGGAACGGCTCACGGGCGGTCGCTATGTGGATGTGGACATCGATCGCGCCGCGGCGGCCCGTTACGGGCTGAACATCGCCGACGTGCAGGACATCATCGGCGGGGCCGTCGGCGGCGAGAACGTCGGTGAGACGGTCGAGGGCTTGGCGCGTTATCCGATCAATGTGCGTTACCCGCGCGAGATCCGTGACAGCCTGGACGAGCTGCGCGCGCTGCCGATCTTCACGCCCTCCGGGCAACAGATCACCTTGGGCACGGTCGCGAAGATCGAGGTGGCCGAGGGGCCGCCGATGCTCAAGAGTGAGAACGGCCGGCCTTCGACCTGGGTCTATGTGGACGTGCGCGGCCGCGACCTGGCGTCGGTCGTCAAGGATCTGCAGGTGGCGGTCGCGCAGGATGTCAAGGTTCCGCCGGGGATCAGCCTCTCCTATTCGGGACAGTTCGAGTATCTGCAGCATGCGGTGGAGCGCCTGAAGATCGTCGTTCCGGCCACGCTGCTGATCATCTTCGTCCTGCTCTACATCACCTTCGGCCGATGGGATGAAGCGGCGCTCGTCATGGGGACCTTGCCCTTCGCGCTCACCGGCGGACTGTGGACGCTCTACCTGCTGGGCTTCCACCAGTCCGTGGCGACGGGCATCGGATTCATCGCCCTGGCCGGTGTCGCCGCCGAATTCGGGGTCGTCATGCTCATCTACCTCAAGCATGCCTTGGAAGCGCGCGGACCCAACCCCACCCGACAAGATCTCGAAGACGCGGTTCGCGACGGCGCGGTGCTTCGGGTCCGCCCGAAATCGATGACGGTTGCGGTGATCATCGCCGGCCTGGCGCCCATGCTCATCGGTCATGGCGCCGGCTCGGAGGTCATGGGCCGCATCGCCGCTCCGATGATCGGCGGCATGCTCACCGCGCCACTCCTTTCGATGCTGGTCATTCCGGCAGGCTATCTGTTGCTACGCCGCAGACGCCTTTAGCGGGGCCGCTTCTCCCTTGCTCTGGTCGCTCGCAAGGTTAGACTCGCCGCTTGATCCGGCGCCGAGCTCGGACCGTAAATCTGGGGGGTTATTTCAGTGAACCGTTTCACGGCTATGGCGCTTGCGCTCGTTCTGCTTCCCGTCACAGCTCAAGCTCATGTCACCGTCTCGCCCAGCGAGTCCACGCCCGGAAAAACGGAAACCTACACGTTCAACGTACCTACCGAGGGCAAAAGCCCGACGACGACGGTCGAACTTGAGGTCCCGCCTGAAATGACCATCGTCTCTGTAAACGGTCCGGAGACCGCGTACACGCTGACCAAATCAGCGGACCGAATTGTCGGAGTCACCTGGCGCGTCAATATTCCGCCAGGCGGGCGGCAGCAGTTGGTGGTCGTGGCGCGGAATCCAACGGAGCCGAGCTTTGGCGTGCAGTGGAAAGTCCATCAGCGCTTTGCCGATGGAACCAGTGCGGATTGGATCGATGCTCCCCCTGCCCGCCCGGCGCCGCGCACCCGCGTCTTACCCAAGTGAGCGCTCGCGCATGACCACTGGACGCGGCCGAAGCCGCGCCCAGGTCATCGCCGCTACCGATGTGAATCCTCCACGATGGGCGCCGGAGCGTTCAATCCGGTCGTGAACTTGGAATTCCCCGGACGCCAGTGGACGCGATCACCGCTCGTGCTGGCGCAGGCGCTGATCGTGACGAGCAAAAGCGCACTCAAAGCCGTCAGAATAATCTTCATGATGTTCTCCTGAGACATTGCGGCCAACGGACGCCGGCCGCGTTTGAACGGCCGCCTTCAGGCGGCGAACGTCGTCTCAAGGATGGGCGGTCGAAGCGGCGGAACCAGGCGGAGCCCATGCGGATCGAGCCGCGACGGCGTCAGCCAGGCGCTCGACCCAGTGTCCGCGGCGTGGTCGAAAATCATTGCGGAGCACAAGGCGGAGACCGAACAGTGGCAGGACGAACCGGTCGCAGGAAGCAGTTTGCAGTCCACGAGCGGGCAGTGGCAGGGCGCTGATGCGGCACACGGACATTGGGCCGCGCGGTTCACTGAGAAGGGCACGCTGACGGCGAACGTGAGGATCGCCGCCACGAGGACGAAGAACCGTAGCCGCTCCATGTTTGAAGTATAACAAAGCTGCCCGCGCAGCGCGACTCAGATCGAGAAAGTTGGGCGCAATACGACCCATCGACATGAAGGCATCCGAAAGCCTCGGACGGTGGCGACGCCCAGCCATGCTTTGACGGGGTCATCCTCGACGGCTCATGGCCTCCCGGGCGCGAGACGACGCTCGCGCACGCCGGCTAATCAGGCCCCATGTGTCGCGAAGACCTGGGTCCGTCCAGACCGATCCAAGAGCAGCAGAGTGTCAAATCTCTCCGCTGGACGGTCGGGAACTTCCATGCCCGGAGAGCCGATCGGCATGCCCGGCGCCGTGAGGCCGAGGGCTTTCGGCTTTTCCCGCAGCAGTCGCGCGACATCGTCCGGGGGCACATGTCCTTCGATGACATAGCCGCCGATGACCCCGGTGTGACAGGAGGAGAGTTTGAACGGCACGCCATAGCGGGCGCGCACCGGCGCCAGATCCTCCAGCTCATTGATCGTCGGCGTAAAGCCGGCGCGAGTCATGTGGGCCACCCAACCCTTGCAACAGCCGCAATAGGGCGTCTTGTAGACGACCAAAGTCTTCGGATTGGCTGCGCGGGCGCAACTGCTCACCAAGAGCGCAGCGGCGCCGGAGACAAGAAGACCGCGCCGATGGAACGCCGGGGAAATCATGTTGTCTCGTCCTTTGGCTAGATGTCGGGAGGCTGTGATCCGGGCGCCATGGCCGCCCGCGAGCCGGGCGCGGGCCACAGGCGGTCAGCTCGGCGCCGGATCCAGGTTCGGGCCGGCCCCTCAAACAAGTAGTGCACGGCGAACGCCGCAAAAAGTGTGAGCGCGAGCAGGCAGGCGATCTCCCACCACGCCAGCACATAGGCGCTCGGGCGCTGCGTGAGCGCGGAGTTGACGCCCTTCCATCCGATCAGGATGGGCATGTGAACCAGATATAGCGCGTAGGAGGCCTCGCCACTGGCCAGCATCCAGGGCTGGGCAAGCGCACGATCGGCGCTCGCTTTCGAGAGCAGGCCCAGGCTGAGGATCAGGGGCCCGGCGGCGGCCACGACGATCCGGTCGTCCGCCTTGAGGTGCATTAGCGCCAGCAGGGTGATGGCCGACAGCCAAGACGCGCCGATCGCTGATCGCCGCGTAGGCCGCAGCCGCTGTCCCAGTCGGTAGAGACCAATACCGTAGAGGAATTCGGGGATGATCCGCAGCACGCCCATGTTCAGTTCGGCGTGGACCACCACATCGCCGAACACCGCCTGATAGGTCAGATCCAGCACCAGGAAGACCAGCCCCGACAGGGCGAGCAGGACCCAGGGCCGGCGCGCGAGGACCAGGCCCACCCAGGCGAAGGCGGGGAAGGCGAGATAGGCGAACCATTCGGCGGACAGCGACCACGACGGTCCATTCCATTCCGCCACGACCGTTTCGGGCAACCAAGCGTGCACCAACAACAGGGTCGTGAGCAACCCGAGCGGATTGTAGAGCCTGTGATCATACTCCGCGCCCATCAGGGTCGCCGCGCCGACCATCACGAGGACAAAGGCCAAGACGGCGACGTGCGCCGGATAGACGCGTGCGAAGCGCGCCGCCAGGAAGCGTCGGTAGTCCAGCCGCCGTTCCTCCAGCGTCTGACGGTAGGCGTGAGTAAGGACAAACCCCGACAGGACGAAGAAGGCGTCGACTCCGAGCCGGGCGCGATCAAGAAGGCCCGTCGATGCCATGGAGTCCCAGGGCCACTGGAGTTGATAGTGGAAAAGCACCACCCCGAGGGCCAGCGCAAAGCGGACCGAGGTCAGCGCTGGCAGATTGTTCGGGAAGGGCGTCAGCGGTGAGCCTTCTCGTCGAAGCGGCTTATCTGATCCCATGCCGGTCCCCCGCCCTGCTTCTCTATATACGCGCCGGGTCGAGCCCGGCCCTCAGGCTAGCTGAAGCAAGAGCGCACAGCCCAAACAACGGCGATGACCAGAGCCTGGGACGGTGGGCGAGGGTCCCCAATGCGGCGCGCCTCGGGCTGGTAAGCCTCTGGCGGCTTGCGCTGGGGACTTAGGAGCCGGGCCTCTGATCGATAGAGGCAGCCTGCGAGACCTTGCCGAGGCGAACCCGCCGAGAGCCCCCGAAGGTTGGTCCGGAGGCACGCAACAGGAGCAGGACGATGCCGGTCACCACCGTGGGCGAATGCGGCGGTCAAGATCAGAGGGTAGTAATAGTGGCGCGAGACCCCGAAGTTCATGATTAGGCGACCGGCGACTCAGCCGACCACCTGGATCGCGACAATCAAGGCGATCCATTTGTGCAGTTGAAGCGACAGGCGCGGCACAATTCCCCCGATTTTGGGTTAAGAGTTGCGCCTATCGCCTCAACATTGCCGAGGCGCTTCCCCTACGAACTGCGGAGCTAGAAGAAGGCGCGAATACCCACGACGAAGCTCGTCGCTTCGGCGTCTTCGCCGAGCGCGCGCGCATAGTCCGCGGTCTTGCCGAACTTCCGGTCCCAGGAGACGCCGATATAGGGCGCGAACTCCCGACGCACCTCATAGCGCAGGCGAAGCCCGAACTCAGCGTTAGACAGGCCAGAGCCGGTCCGCGTCTCGGCGGTGTTCTGCGCGGCGAAATTGAATTCTGCCCGCGGCTGCAAGATCAGGCGGTTGGTCAGCCGCACGTCGTAGGCGCCTTCGATGCGCCCGAGGAGTTCGCCCTTGTTGGAGAGGAAGGCGGCGCCCTCGACGTCGAACCAATAGGGGAAAAGGCTCTCGAAGCCCACGGTCGCATAGGTCCGGTTGCGCGGTTCAAAGTCCTGCCGGATCCCCACCTGGACATCGGTGTAGACGCCGACCGCGCGGGAATAGAGCGCCTGCAGCTCGGCGGCTTCGACGCCTTCGCCGCGGGTCCCCTCCCCTTCGCTCTTGAGCACGAAGCGGTTGATGTCGCCACCAAACCAAGCTTGGCCGTCCCAAGTATAACCATCCGCGCCCTTGCGCGCCTGGTATTCCGCCAGATTGGTCATGAACTTCGAGGTTATAACCGCGCCGTGCTCGCGGCGCAGTTCCGCAACAGCGCTATCCATGGCGGCCGGCGAGAAGAAGCGGTCGGCCGCCCGGTCCGTCGGCGGCGGCGGCGGCGGCGTCTTCGGAATGTCGGCTGTCGCCACCGGAGCGCTGTTCATCCCCGCCATGCCGGCATGATCGGCGGGTGCGGCCTGCGCCGGCGTCGTCATCCCTGGCATGGCGCCATGGTCCTGCGGCGCGGGAGCGGCCGGCATGGTCATGCCCGGCATGGCGCTGCGATCTGCCCCCGGCGACGGGGCAGGCATCGACATCCCTGGCATCGCCGAATGGTCCATCGGGGCTGCGCCGCCCGGCATGGTGTGGCCGGCATGCGCGTCGGCGGCCGCCGCCGGCTTCGCGGGCGCCTTTGGCGACGCGGCACGGCGGGCCGGCGCCGCTGGCTTGGCCTTTGCCTTCGGTTGGGCTTTCTGAGCCGGTTTTGACGGCTCGGCCGGCATGGCCATGCCCGGCATGGAGGAATGGTCCATAGTCTGCGCCGTGACAGGTGACGCCAACGCCAAGGGGACCAGCGAGATCAGAGCGAGCCGGTTCATGCGGCGGCTCCGTCGAGCGGCCGCACGCTGAACACTTGGAACATCCCGCCGTGCATGTGGTAGAGCATGTGACAGTGGAAGGCCCAATCTCCCGGATCCGCCGTGA
>NZ_MEEX01000057.1 GCF_001724605.1 Phenylobacterium sp. SCN 70-31 | reverse complement strand
GCCAGGCTCGTCGAACTCATGAATCAGATACGAAAGCCAAGTCCGGCGCTACTCGATCAGATGGGTGTGCCGGCATGAAAACGTGGGGAAACCTCAGGGACGGAGGAAGTTAAATGCCCTTTTGCCCAGTGTCCGGGCGCTTCGGCCTTCCAGGACGGCGCAAGCTCACCGGGCGGCCGAGCGTCTTTTCCGCCATGGCCTGGAAGCGTTTGCTCCCAAAGGCGCGTTCCAGCAAAGCATGGGGTCAGGTCTAGCATCGTAGCATTCGCTGGAGTAGGCTCCGCGGCATGGCTCGACCCGTTCGCCTTGAATTTGGTGGTGCGCTCTATCACGTGACGGCACGTGGTGATCGCCGGGAGGCGATCTATGAGGATGACGTGGATCGTGCGCAGTTTCTTGAGGTGCTCGGCCAGGTGGTCGGGCAGTTCAATTGGTGTTGCCATGCGTACTGCCTGATGGGCAATCACTATCATCTGGTGATCGCGACGCCGGATGGCAATTTGTCGAAAGGGATGCGCCAACTCAATGGCGTGTTCACGCAATGGAGCAATCGCCGTCACCACCGCACGGGCCACCTGTTCCAAGGGCGCTACAAGGCGATCCTGGTCGATGCCGACAGCTATCTACTGGAGTTGACCCCAGCTATCAAGCCATTACGGGGGAGGTGGGCGCGCCAGCTTGGCTGGAGACTGATGGGCTTCTTGCGCAGTTTGGAACACGCCGTGCCCGGGCCGTGGCGGCGTACGAGAAGTTCGTGCACGAGGGGATGGAAGGCGAGTCGATCTGGAAGCATCTGAACCGCCAGGTGTTCCTCGGTGACGATGCTTTTGTCGCTGGCGCACACCAACGAGCCGGGCAGCGGTCGGATGACATCAATATTCCGCGTGCTCAGCGGCGGCCGCCAGCACCGCCATTGAAGGCGATTGCGAAAGCCCACCCGGACCGTGATAGCGCCATGCGGGCGGCGTGGGCGACCGGTGAATACAGCTATACGCAGATTGCCGCCTACTTCGGCGTTCACTTCACTACGGTTGGGCGAATCGTCCGCCAAGCCGTTTGATGTCCGAATGCAATGATGCTGGATCTGACCCTTGGGGTGCGTGCCGAATTCGAAACGAAGGTCTGGCCATATGACAGGCCTCAAGCTAACAAATGCTACGCCTTGGGGTGCGTGCCGAATTCGAAACGAAGGTCTGGCCATATGACAGGCCTCAAGCTAACAAATGCTACGATGCTAGACCTGACCCCTTGCTCGCACGGGCCTCAAGCTAACAAATGCTACGATGCTAGACCTGACCCCTTGCTCGCACGCTAGACCTGACCCCTTGCTCGCATGACCCCTTGCTCGCACGCGATTTCGCGGTGCATCTGAAGACGAAGAACATTCCCTCCGCCATCAACGACCGTCCCGGCGACGCCGTTGCGGTCTTCGCGTTCGGCTATTCGCAGGGCGGACGCTTCCTGCGCGACTTCGTCTACCACGGCTTCAATACCGGACCGGACGGCCATCGCGTGTTCGACGGCATGCTTATCACCACCGCCGGCTCGGGCCGCGGCTCCTTCGAACACCGTTACGCGCTGCCTGGCGAGGCGGGCAACTCGGTGATGAGCAACTTGCGCGCGGTGGACCTGTATCCCTTCGCCGATGTGCCGACGCCGGATATCGACGGCACCGGCCACGCCGGCCTGCTGGACCGTGCGGTGCACGACCACACCGTGCCGAAGATCATGTACATCCTCAGCAGTTCCGGCTACTGGGCGCGCAACGCGTCGCTGCTGCAGACGACCACCGATGGCAGGCAGCCGGTCGCGCTGGGGGCGGACAGCCGGCTTTATTACTTCGCCGGCGTGGCGCACGCGCTGAGGTTTCCGGGCCAGTTCACCGAGAAGGGCAGGGAAGCGGCCTATCCCTACAATGCCAATGTCGGCCTGGCCGACGGCATGAATGCCCAGCTCGAGAATCTCCGGATGTGGGCGGTCGACAACGTGGCGCCGCCGCCCACGATGGCGCCGGTGCCGGGGTCCACGCTCATCCCCGCGACCGAGCTGAAATTCCCGGCGATCCCAGGCATCCGCGTGCCGAACGATCCGCCGCCGCTGTGGCGGATCCGCATGGGGCCTGACTTTGCGAGCAAAGGCATCATCACCGAGCCGGTGCGTGTCGGCGCGAGATATCCGCTGCTGGTGCCTGCCGTCGATGCTGACGGCAACGAGTTGGGCGGCTGGCGCGGCGCGATGTCCTCGGTGCCGCTCGGCACTTACACCGCCTGGAACTGGACGTCGCCGCAGCTCGCGCGTTTCGGCTTCATTTCCAGCCTCTACGGCGCCTTCATCCCGTTCGCCCACACGCGTGCCGAACGCCTGGCCGCGCACGATCCCAGACTGTCGATCGAGGAACGCTACGGCGATCGCGCCGGCTTCATGAAAGCCGCCGCCGCGTCGATCGACAACGCGATCGCCAAGCGATTCCTGCTGCCGATCCAGCGCGAGGACATCCTCGCGAAGATGGGAAGGCATTGGGACGACACGATGAAGTTCGACTGGTATCTGGGCAAGCAGGGGCGGTAGCAAAATGACCGGGTTCCGTTCTTTCCAAACCGCAGTTGGCCATGGCGAACATGGCGGGCGATAAGCGCGCCAGAGGTATTTGGCGTAATTGCTGCTGGCCTTGGCCTCGCCCCGTGCCGTCGAGCCGGACACGGTCAAACGGCGCGCGTGGCGGCGGTACCGCAGCGTGATCAGCCGGGTGGGCCTGCCGATGTTTCGGCCACGTCCCCTCTGGTTTCTAGAGCCGCTTCTTCGCCGCGAGGTAGATCAGCCCTTTTTCCCGCTTGCCTACCGCGATCACGGTGACCACAAGCACTTTGTCATGCACCTGGTAGACGAGGCGGAAGCCTGATGCGCGCAGTTTGATCTTGTAGCAGTCCGGCAATCCATGCAGACGGGATGCCGGAACGTGCGGATGTGTCAGTCGCTCGGATAACTTGTTCTTCAGCTGATTGCGGATGTCGGCGGACAGCTTGCGCCATTCCTTCAGCGCGGACTCGACGAACTCCAGGCTATAGGTCATCGAGCTTGACCTTGACCCGCTTCTCGCCGCTGCGTGCGCGCACCAGTTCGGCCAGCTCCAGATCGTCCAGTCGATCCATCAGGCGCTTGTACGTTTCTGCAGGCACCAGGTAGGCGCTGGGCTTGTTATGCACCAACACGGCGACCGATTCGCCATCGGCGGCTTCGATCACGGCGCTGGGGTTGCGCTTGAGTTCGGTGATGCTGACACTCGCGCTGGCGTGGATGGTTTCCATGTTTGGCTCCGTATTTGGCGCCGAATATGGCACATCCATAAGGGCGACTCAACCGGCGTGGCTGCGCGGTCCGGTGTCGCGGAAACCCGTGTCAGGCGGAATGGCACTCGCCTGAGCGCACTTCCGAGCGACCCTGGTAGGTGGACGACGCGGAGTCGAGTGTCCCTAACCCCCCACGCTCCGCCGGAACGTCAAACTCACAAACCCCGGCGACCGCCGCCGCCTCCGCTCGATCTCCTCAAGTGGAACGATCGAACGCGGTCCGTCGTACTTCTCCCGCGTTTCCCTGAACCCGCGCCCGAACAGGTCGGTCGCCTCGGCGCGCATGCGCCAGTGCGTGCCCAGTTCGCGTTCGACGAACACGGTCCAGCCCATGCCTTCGGATTCGCGCTTGATCTCGTCGTAGCGGTATTCGGTCTTGCGTTCGGCGATGTGCTCCAGTTCGATGCCCCAGTGGGTGCGCAGGGTGGGGAGGTCCTGGGTGAGTTCGATGCTGCCTTCGACGGGCTTCTCTTCGGAGATGGGGCGGGGGCGGCCGGTGGTGGGGTCGGTGACGTGGCTGCGGCGCCACTGCATCGACGAGGTGAGGCGGCCGCCGTGGAAGCCGATACCGTCGAGCGGCAGCGAGATGTCCAGGGCCAGGGTGTCGCGGCGGCCGGCGCCGATGTTGCCGGGGGCGTCGAAGATGTCGTCGTCGGTGATCACCAGCACGCGGTCGACCACGTCGCTGATGCGCTCGTGGGTCCAGCTTGCGGTGAAGGCGGCGTCGCGCCACAGCTGGTGCTCCCAGGTGAGGGCGCTGCGCCAGGTGCGGTCGGGTTTGAGTTCGGCGTTGCCGGCGCTGATGCGGTCGTTTTCCAGCGAGGCGGAGGCGACGAAGTCCTCGAAGTCGAGCTGGCCGACTTCGCGCGAGAGCGCGAGGCGTAGCTGGTCGTTGGCGTCGACATCCCATTGCACGGAAAGCCGCGGTTTGGGGTAGGTGAAGTGGCGCTGGCGCGGCGAGTCGCCGGTTTGCGCGATGGTGGATTGCTCCAGCCGCAGGCCGGCGTCGAGCATCCAGCCGGGCGCGGGTTTCCAGGTGGCGCCCGCGGCGGCTTCACTGCGGCGCTCGGCGATCTGCACGTCGGAGCCGGGCAGGGCGATGGCGACGCCGTCCTGCTGCAGGCGGGTGGTGCTGCGCAGGGTGTTGCGTGCGCCTTCGAACGAGCCGTTGAGGGTGAGCACATCGGACCAGGCGTGGGTGAGGTCGATGCGGCCGATGCTTTCGCCGGTGCGGGTGTGCTCGTCGAAGGTTTCGTCCTCATCGTCGTCGTGCGAACGCTCGCGATCGTCCAGCCAGGCCTGGTGGCGGGTGGCCATCAGTTCCAGCCGCGTGCGTTCGCCGAACTTGCGCACGTAGCGCGCGCCGGCTTCGGCTTCGTTGGTGTCCTCGTCTTCGTGCACGCGTTCGCTGCCTTCGGCCGGGGCCAGGGCATCGAGGCGGGTATCGGTGCGCGCGCGTTCGCCGCGGGCGGCAAGGTTGAGGCTGAGCTGGCCGCCGGCCAGCGGCTGGCGCCAGCTGGCGCTGGCTTCGCCTTTTTTCTTGATGGTGCGGGTGTCCCAGCGTTCGCGCTGCTGCAGTGTGCCGTCGGGCGCGAGCGTATCGATGTGGCCGCGGCCGGTGTCGTCGTCCAGTTCCGGGTCGAGTTTCGCGGCCAGCTCCAGCGCATGGCCGTCCCAACGCCGGCCGTATTCCCATTGGCCCTTCGGCGCCATCCAGCCGTCGGCGGCGGCGAGCACGCCTGCCTCGATGGCGGACTGGCTGGTGGCCTCGTGCCGGCGCACCACGTTGGCCAGCAGGGCGTAGCCGGCCATGTCGATGCCGGGCACGCCGCCACGGATCAGCTCGATGCGTTCCACCGCGCTGGCCGGGATGCGCTTGAGCAGGGTCTTGGTGTCCTCGTGCTTGCTGGTGGGGCGCGCGCCGTCGATCAGCACGTTGCCGCGGGCGCCCGCGTAGCCGCGCACGTCCTCGTCGGCATCCACGGTAACGAAGCCGGGCAGGCGCGAGAGCATGTCCCACGCGTTGGCCGGCGCATTGTCGGCGAAGTCGGCGGGTGAGTAGATGGTGACGTCGCCGCTGCGCGCGGCGGACGGCGGTTGCGCTTGCGCACCGATGGTGATCGACAGCCCGGCGATGGCGGCCAGGACGAACCAGCTTGCACGCGAAGCGATGGACATGGAGACTTCAATCCGCAGGAGTTCCCCGCAGTCTGTGCCCTCGTTGCTGACATCCGCGCCACGCCCGGTGTCAGCTTGTTGTCAGCGCGGTTGTCGCAGGATCGGCCCATGAACATGCATCTGATCCGCCGCATCGCCATCCCCTGCTCGCTCACCGCGGTGTTGCTGGCCGCGTTCGCGCTGGGCCTTTCGCCGCGCGCGCAGGCCGGCAGCCATGACGACCACGTCGAAGCCCGTGCGTTGCTGCAGCGGGGCGAAATCCTGCCGCTCAGCCGCATCCTCGCCATCGTGCAGCAGCGCGTGCCCGGCGACGTGGTGGAGGTGGAGCTGGAACACGGCAAGCACCACGGCTGGGAGTACGAAGTGAAAGTGCTCACCGCGCAGGGTCGCGTGCGCGAGGTGAAACTCAACGCGCGCACCGGCGAAGTGCGCAAGGTCGAGGACGACTGATGCGCTGCCTCGTCGTCGAGGACAACCCCGATATCCAGGCCGATCTTGCCCGCGCGCTGGAAGCGGCCGGGTTCACCGTGGACGTCAGTGGCGACGGCGAAAGCGCCTGGTATCGCGGCGACGTGGAGGACTACGACGCGGCCGTGCTCGACCTCGGCCTGCCACGGCTCGACGGCCTGTCGGTGCTGCGCCGCTGGCGCGCGGCGGGGCGCGCGTTTCCGGTGATCGTGGTCTCCGCGCGCGGCGACTGGACCGAGAAGGTGGAGGGCATCGAGGCCGGCGCCGACGACTACATGGCCAAGCCGTTCGAGATGGGCGAGCTGATCGCGCGCGTGCGGGCGCTGATCCGGCGCGGCTCGGGGCGGCTGTCCAACGTGGTCGCCATCGGCCGCCTGCGGCTGGACACCGCGCGGATGAGCGCCTCGTTCGATGGCGCGCCGGCGCGGCTGTCGCCGCTAGAGTTCCGCCTGCTGGATTACCTCTCGCACCAGGACGGCCGCGCCGTCTCCGCCGGCGAGCTGGCCGACCATCTCTACGGCGCGGCCGAGGACGGCGACACCAATGCAATCGAGGCGATCGTGGCGCGGCTGCGGCGCAAGTTCGGCGCCGACATCATCGCCACCCGCCGCGGCTTCGGCTACCTGCTGGAAACCACCACGTGATCACCCGCTCGCTGCACTGGCGGCTGCTGGTCGGCGCCATGGCGGCGATCCTGCTGGCGCTGGCAGTGGCATGGCTGTTCATGACGCTGCTGTTCGAGCATCACCTGGAGCGGCGATTGCAGGCCGAGATGACGCGCGACGGCCTGCGCCTGGTGGCCGGCCTGGCGATCGGGCCGGACGGTGCGCCGCAGATCGAGCGGCCGCCGGTGGATTCGCGGCTGGAAACGCCGGCCGGCGGCTATTACTGGGAAGTGTCGACCGCGTCCGGCGCGCTGCGTTCGCGCTCGCTGTGGGATGCGGACCTGCGTCGCTCCGCCGCCGCGCCCAGCGATCACTGGCGCCTGCAGCGCGCGGCCGGACCATACGGCCAAGAGGTGTCGATCCTCGAACGCCGGGTGGAGCTGGGCGACGGACGGCTGGCCCTGGTGCAACTGGCGCTGGACGCCGCGCCGCTGGCCAGCGCGCGCGCCGAGTTCGGCCGCGAGCTGGGAGCGTTTCTGGCGGTGCTGTGGCTGGTGCTCTCCGCCGCCGCATGGCTGCAGGTGCGTCTGGGCCTGCGCCCGCTGGGGCGCGTGCGCAGCGAACTGGCGGCACTGCGCGAGAGCGCCAGCGCGCGCTTGCCGGAATCGCACCTGCGCGAGGTGCAGCCGCTGGTCGATTCGATCAACGCGCTGGCCGATGCGCGCGAGCGCGACCTGGCCGTGGCGCGCCAGCGCGCGGCGGATCTGGCGCACGGCCTGAAGACGCCGCTGGCGGCAATGGCCGCGCAAAGCCGGCGCGCGCGCGAGGCCGGCGCGCAGCAGGCGGCCGAAGGGCTGGATCGCGCCATCGCGGCGATCCGTCGCGCGATCGAGGCCGAGTTGGCGCGCGCGCGCATCGCCGTGATCCGTCGCCAGCCCGGCGGCAGCGCCGCGGTGCGCGACACGGTGGAGCGCCTGCTCACCGTGCTGGAACAGACCGACCGCGGCGGCGAACTGGCCTTCACCCTGGACATCCCCGCCGGCCTGCAACTGGCGCTGCAGCCGGACGACCTCTCCGAGATCCTCGGCGCGGTGCTGGAAAACGCCGTGCGCTACGCGCGCCGCCAGGTGCGCGTCAGCGCAACCGCCGGACCGCAGTGGGCGCGCGTGAGCATCGAGGACGACGGCCCCGGCATCGCCGCCGAACATGCGCGCGATGCGCTGGCGCGCGGCGGCCGGTTGGACGAGGCGAACGAAGGCAGCGGGCTGGGCCTGGCGATCGCCCGCGAACTGACCGAGGCCACCGGCGGCACGATCACGATGTCGCGCGCCGCGCTGGGCGGATTGAAGGTGGAGTTCTGCTGGGGGCCGAGCGGGGATTGAGGCGCCGTACACGGGCTTCGACTTCGCCGCTGCGCGGCTACGCTCAGCCCGAACGGGGGCGATTTCCGATTCCCTCGGAAATCAAGACAACGCGGCGGTATGGATTGACGCCTGCATGCGCTCCTTACCATTGATGCCTGAAACCGATCACGCTGAGCGTGGTTCGCGCCAGCGAACCAAGTCGAAGCGCCGCCCGAACCCCACTACCGCCATATTCAATGCCCGCGCCCGTGGAAATTGCCGGTACCCGCGCCGACCGAGATGCTGATGCCGCCGCCGGGATCGTCGCAGCTGCCGAAGGCCTTGGTGACGTTCACCGTGCCGGTCTGGTAGTTGCCGCTGAAGCGGCTGCCGCCG
>NZ_MEEX01000056.1 GCF_001724605.1 Phenylobacterium sp. SCN 70-31 | reverse complement strand
TCCCGTCGACCAGCAGGCGGCGCACCAGCGCGCCCATGAATGGAAGCCGGTCAATTTCCGCGAGGTCGGCCAGACCCGCTGGCTGATCGTCGGCTTCGGAAATATCGGCCGGGAGATCGCCGTGCGCGCCAAGGCGTTCGGCGCCCAGATCGAGGCGGTGCGCCGCTCGCCCTCCGGCGAGGGCCCGGCCGATCATGTGAGCACCCTGGCCGACCTGCCCGAGCGCCTGCCCCACGCCGACGTGGTGGTCCTGGCCTGCGCACTCAACGACGAGACCCGCGACCTGGCCGGCGAGGCCTTCTTCGCGGCCATGAAGCCGGGCGCGATCCTGGTCAATATCGGCCGCGGCGGCCTGGTCGACGAGGACGCCCTGCGCGCGGGCCTCGACCGCGACCAGCCGGCCCACGCCGTCCTCGACGTCTTCAAGACCGAGCCCTTGCCCGCCGACTCCTGGTTCTGGGACCATCCGAAGGTGCGGGTGACGCCCCACGCCTCCAACCGCGGCGCCCTGACCGGCGCACGCGGCGACCAGCTCTTCCTCGACAACCTGGCCCGCTATCTGGGCGGCCAGCCGCTGATGAACCCAACCCGGCCGGAGGATATCGGCGCCGGCTAAGCCTCCACCGTCATCTGGGTCTGCAGCACCAGGGCGAGCAGCTTGCCGTCCTCATTGGTGATGCGGGTCTGCCAGACGCTGGAGCGGCGGCCGATATGCAGGGGCGCGGCCTCGCCGGTCACGGTCGTCCCGACCTTGGCCGAGCCCAGGAAGTTGGTCTTGGACTCCAGCGTCGTGGTCCGCGCGCCCGGCGGCAGGTTGAGAAAGCCGCCGATGGCCCCCAGGGCGTCGGCGAAGGCCATGAAGGCGCCGCCGTGCAGGATGCCGCCGGCGGTGCAAAGGTCCTCTCGCACCGTCAGCCGGCCCACGACCCGGGTCTTGTCCCGCTCGACGATCTCGACCCCCATGAGGTCGGAAAACGGCATCCCGGTCTGCGTCGCGCTCATCGGCGGTGTTCCCCTTGCATGTTCAGCGCGCAACAGACGACCACCGGCCAGGCCGGGTCAATGGGCCCGCGCGTCGCCGGCTCGCCTTGCGCGGCGGCCCTCCAGGGCGTAACGGGACGCTCCGCGACAGGAATTTCAAGGAGACCGCCATGGGCTATCGGGTGGCCGTGGTCGGCGCCACGGGCAATGTGGGCCGCGAGATGCTGAACATCCTCGAAGAGGTCGAATTCCCCGTCGACAAGATCCACGCCCTGGCCAGCCGCCGCTCGATCGGCGTCGAGGTCTCGTTCGGCGAGCAGATCCTCAAGTGCGAGGACATCGAGCAGTTCGACTTCTCCAGCGTCGACGTGGTGCTGATGAGCGTCTCCGGCTCGTTCTCCAAGGAATGGTCGCCGAAGATCGGCGCCGCCGGCCCGATCGTCATCGACAACTCCTCGGCCTGGCGCATGGACCCGGACGTGCCGCTGATCGTGCCGGAGGTGAACCCCGACGACGTCGCCTATGCCGGCAAGAAGAACATCATCGCCAACCCGAACTGCTCGACCGCCCAGCTCGTGGTGGCGCTGAAGCCGCTGCACGACCGCGCGCGCATCAAGCGGGTGGTGGTCTCGACCTACCAGTCGGTCTCCGGCGCGGGCAAGGAAGGCATGGACGAGCTGTGGGACCAGACCAAGGGCGTCTTCGTCCTGGGCGCGCCCGAGCCCAAGAAATTCCCCAAGCAGATCGCCTTCAACGTCATCCCCTTCATCGGCGCCTTCAATGACGACGGCTACACCGACGAAGAAGCCAAGATGTGGAACGAGACCCACAAGATGATCGACCCGTCGATCCAGCTCACCGTGACCTGCGTGCGGGTGCCGGTGATGGTCGGCCACTCCGAGGCGGTGAACATCGAGTTCCACGACCCGCTGGACGAGGACGAGGCCCGCGACCTGCTGCGCGAGAGCCCCGGCCTGATCGTCATCGATCAACGCAACGACAAGGGCTACATCACGCCCAAGGAGGCCCAGGGCGAGTTCCCGGTCTTCGTCAGCCGCATCCGCAACGACCCGACGGTCGAGAACGGCCTGAACCTGTGGGTCGTGGCCGACAACCTGCGCAAAGGCGCGGCCCTGAACGCGGTACAGATCGCCCAGCTCCTGCACGAGCGCGGCCTGCTGAAGAGCAAGGCGGCGGCTTAAGGCCGCCCTCGTTCGTCATCCCCAGGTTCAGCCTGGAATTCAGGCGCAGCCGGACATGGCCAAGGACGCTTCCGCCCAGATCGACCGCCAGGCCCGCGGCGCGGCCCTGGCGGTGGGCGGGGCCTGCTACCTGATCTGGGGCGTCGTGCCGCTGGCCTTCCAGGTGATGGGCAGGATCGGCGTCGGCGCCTGGGAAATCCTCGCCCACCGCACGCTCTGGGCCGTGCCCACCGCCTTCCTGTTCGTGCTGCTGGCCCGCCAGACGGGCGACCTGGCCCGCGTGCTGCGCGAGCCGCGCACCCTCGGCTGGCTGGCGCTCTCGGCCGGGGTCATCGCGGTCAACTGGCTGGTCTTCATCTGGGCGGTGAACAACGGCCGGGTGCTGGAGACCAGCCTCGGCTACTTCATCAATCCCCTGATGGCCATGGCGGCCGGCGCGGTGATCTTCCGCGAGCGGCTCGACGCGGTCGGCAAGGGCGCCATCGGCCTGGCCGGGGTCGGGGTGGCGATCCAGGCGGTCGCGCTCGGCCACCTGCCCGTCGTTTCCCTGACGCTCGCCACCAGCTTCTGCATCTACGGGATCATCCGCAAGCGGGTGGCGGCCGAGGCGCAGACCGGCCTCTTCGTGGAGTGCCTGATCCTGGCCCTCCCGGGCGTCCTCCTGATCGGCTGGCTGGAAAGCCGCGGCGAGGGGCACTTCACCGCCGGCCTCGCCCCCGCCCTCTGGCTGCTGGCCTGCGGGCCGATGACCGCCCTGCCGCTGATGATGTTCTCGTGGTCCGCCCGGCGCATCCCGTTCTCGGCCATGGGCTTCCTGCAGTTCATCGCTCCCAGCATGACCTTCGTGATGGGCGTGACGCAGGGCGAGCCCTTCACGGTCCTGCGCGGCGTCTCCTTCGCCTTCATCTGGGGCGGGGCGGCGGTGTTCGCCCTCGGCGCCTGGCGGCGCAGCCGGATGTTGGCGGCTCAGAGCGCGGCGTAGGCCGCCTCGATCAACCGCCGGGCGCGCGCGTCGCCGATCAGGTCGGTCGACTGCTTGTTCATCACATAGGCCCCGGCCAGTCCCGTTTCCGGATCGGCGAAGGCGCACGAGCCGCCCCAGCCGGAATGGCCGAAGGTCGCCTCGCCCGGCCCCCAGACCTTGACCGGCGCGTTGCGCATGAAGCCCGCCCCCCAGCTCATCACGAACGGCAGCACCAGGTCCTGGCCGAAAATGCGCTCGCGGCTGGCCTCGGCGATCAGGGCCGGCGACAGGATGGTCTCGCCGTCCAGCCAGCCGCCGCCCGCCAGCGCCCCCATCAACCGCGCCAGGGCCGGCGCGGTGGCGTGGCCGTTGGCGGAGGGAATCTCGATCCGCCGCCATTCGGCCTGGCCGCGCCCGCCGGGCGAGGACCAGGGCGTCAGGAAGGCCGCCTTGGTCGCCGCGTTGATCTCGCCGAAGTCCGGCAGGCCGCCGGGCCGCTGGAGGTCGGCGACCCGGCCATGCTCGGCATCGGGCAGGCCGATCCAGAGGTCGAGGCCGAACGGCCCGGCCAGGTCCTCGCGCAGCGCCGTTCCCATGGTCCGCCCGTCGACCCGGCGGAAGATCTCGCCGGCCAGATAACCGAAGGTGATCGGGTGGTAGCCGCTGGCCGTCCCCGGCGGCCACAGCGGCGCCATGGCCGCCAGCCTGGCGCAGACCGCGTCCCAGTCGAACCACAGCGCCGGGTCCATTTCGCCCGGGAAGCCCGACAGGCCCTCCTGGTGGCTCATCACCTGCTCGACCGTGATGTCCTGCTTGCCGGCCTGACCGAACTGCGGCCACAGCTCGGCGACGCGCTGGCCGTAGTCGAGCTTGCCGGCGTCCACCAGCCGGGCGATCAGCAGCGAGGCGACCGCCTTGGTGGTCGAGAACACCGCCGTCAGGGTGCGCTCGTCGAACGGCCGGGTGCGCTGGCGGTCGGCGAAGCCGGCCCAGAGGTCGACCGCCGTCTCGCCGTCCTCGACCAGGCAGAAGCGCGCGCCCAGCTCCTGGCCGCTTTCGAAATTGGCGGCGAAGGCCTCGCGCACGCCGGCGAAACGATCGGGGCAGAGGCCGTGGATTTCGATGCTCACGTCAGCCGCTCCAATCGCACGCTGGGGGAGGCCGCCTTCAGCCGCTGGGCCATGGCGAGGATGGGCAGTTCGGCCGCGCCGGAGGCGTGGGCCGCGGCCACCGTCTCGGCCACTCCGCCCACCGCGCGTCCGAGCGCGTAGGACGAGGTCAACCCGTCCAGCAGGGCCGCGCCGAACAGGGCGCTGAGCAGGTCGCCGGTCCCCTTCGGCGCCGAGGGCTGGCGTGGATGGGCCGCCATCCAGGCCTCGCCCTCCGCCGCGTAGATCACCCCGATCTCCTTGCCGCACGGCGCCGAGGAGACTAGGGCGGGCTTGCCCAGCCGGCGCGCGGCGATCAGCGCTTCCTCGACCGTGCGCACGTCCTCGCCGGTCAGGTGCGCCAGTTCCCACAGATTGGGGGCCAGGACGTCGGCCCTGGGCACGAGCAGCTCCACCACCGCTTCGGCGACCTCGGCCGGCACATAGAGGCCCTTGCCCGCATCACCCAGGGTCGGATCGACGATGACTACCGGCTGGCGCGGCGCGGCCCCCGCATAGCCCTTGCGCTTGGCGCCGCGCACCGCGTCGATGGCCTTGGCGGCGGCGGCCACCTGCTCGGGAAAGGCGAAATAGCCGGTGAGGACCAGGTCGGTCTGGCCGAACAGCCGGTTGGCCTCGATCCCGGCCAGCATGCCCTCGATCACCTCGGGCTCGACCTTGGCCCCGCCCGGCAGCCCCCAGCCGGGATGGCGGCCGAACAGCACGGTCGGCACGACCATGGCGTCGATCTTGAAGGTGGAAAGCGCGCTCGCCTGGGCGGAGCCGCCGACATGGCTGGCGGCGACATGGCTGGAAATGATCAGCGCGAGCGGCATCGCCGACCTGATTAACCGACGGACGCGAAGGGGGCCACCGCCAATAGAGGCTCCACCCCGGGGCGGAGAAGACTAACGCCCGCGATCGGTGTCATCAAGTCAGTTGTTGGTGGTCGCGTAGTTTGGCGTTAGCGATGACGACGAGCTTTCTTGCGATGGCAGCGATGGCGAGGCGTTTTGGTTTTCCGGCGCTGATGAGGCGCTGGTAGACGGGGCTAAGGGATGGGTGGGCTCTGGCTGCGGCGAGAGCGGCCATGAAGAGGACGGGGCGCAGTCCGTTCCGTCCGCCGTTCATGCGCCGCCGGCCTTTGAGCTTGCCGGACTCTCGAGGATGAGGGGCCAAGCCTGCGAGGCTTGCGGCCTGCTTGGGCCCGAGGCGGCCGAGCTCGGGCAGGAGGGCGATGAGGCTGCGGGCGGCGACGGGGCCGACGCCTGGGATGGCGCGGAGAGTTTGTTCGTCGCGGGCCAGGTCTGGAACGGCTTGGACGAGGTCGGCCATGTCCTGGTCGATGCGGTCGATCTGTCGTGTCAGGAAGGCGATCTGTTCGTCGAGCAGGGCTTGCAGGCGCTGGCCGCCGCCTGGGGCTGAGCGTCGGTTCTTGGCCTGGGTTCTCTGGGCCAGCAGGCTCTGGCGGTGGCGCAGCAGCTCGGCGAAGGCTTGGCGGTGGGGATCGGGGGTCTGCCAGGCCAGCAGGCGATGGGCGCGCTCGAGGCCGTAGCGGGCCAGCCAGGCGGCGTCGATGCGGTCGGTCTTGGCGCGTCCTCCATGCGAGGCGATGAAGGCTTTCACCTGGGCGGCGTCGGCGCGGCAGCTGGTCAGGCCCAGTTGCATGGCCGCTTCCAGCAGTTGGCGCTCGTAGCCGCCGGTGGTCTCGCAGACCAGCCAGTCATAGTCGGCATAGGCGTATAGGGCCTGGCTCAGGTCCGCCGGCGCATTGGCCGTGGTCCAGCTTCGTCCGGTGAGGCTGTCATGGAAGACCACGTGGCTCTTGGCCACGTCGGCGCCCAGGATGCGCAGACCGGCGTTGGCCGGCCGATGATGTTGAGGCATGATCTCGCTCGGCTTCGGATTGTCTGCGGGCGCGCCATGCGGCCCAGTCAAGTCAACAAGCGTACGAAGCCGGCCCGCCGACGGACCACGATGACAACGGGCGTCTGCCCGATCCCGGTACGGTCGCGGCGACGGGCGCAGATCCGGGGCTGGCCAGCCCCGGATCTGCTTCCGGCTCAACAGTCGCGGCGACGGGCGCAGATCCGGGGCTGGCCAGCCCCGGATCTGCTTCCGGCTCAACAACATTGCACCACTTCAAACAGACAATCCCGGTTTCGGCGCAGCCGAAGACCGGGACCTATGAACACCAGATGGAGCAGGATGCGGCTCGGCCGCGCCTCGTCCTTCAATTCAGACGCGAATGGGTCCCGGTCTTGCTTCGCAAACCGGGATGACGCCGAGGAGAAGCTGCACCCTGGCCCGCCACCCGCGGATCGCGGGCGATGGCGTTGTTGACGCCGTGTCCCTCAGCCATTGTTCGATTTGCTCGCAGCGCAAGATTGCAATCTGCGCCGGGCGCTACATAGTCGAAGCTTCACGCAAGCGAGTCCGGGGAGCGTCCCATGCAGACCTTCATGTCCCAAACGAAAGGAGATCCCATTCACATTCAGGACATGAAACTTCATGCCTATGCTGCTCCGGAGGCCGCCGGCTTCCGAACCTAGTCGCCTTGCGCGGACGCGCGTCCGCAAATTCCTCTCCTACTATCGCCCGCACCTGCCGCTGCTCGCGGCCGATGTCGGCTGCGCGGTCCTCGTCTCGCTGACGGCGCTGGCCTTTCCGCTGGCGGCGCGCTTCGTCACGGGCGAACTGGCGTCGGCCGGGGCCACGGCCCAGACGCTGCACCAGCTCTGGATCGTCGGCGCCGTCCTGCTCGGCCTGCTGGCCGTGCAGATCGTGGCCACCCTCTTCGTCGACTATCAGGGCCACATGATGGGGGCGAAGATGGAGGGCGCCCTGCGCCAGGACCTCTTCGAGCACTGCCAGAAGCTGTCGTTCAGCTTCTACGACCATCAGCGCACCGGCCAGCTCATGAGCCGGATCACCAACGACCTGCACATGCTGGGCGAGCTCTACCACCATGGCCCCGAGGACCTGGCCATCGCGCTGCTCAAATATGCAGGGGCGCTGGCGATCCTGATGATGCTGGACATCCCCCTGGCCCTGACGATCCTGGCGCTGACGCCGCCGGCGGTCGCCTACGCCCTGCACTTCAACCACCGCATGGGCCTGGCCCTGGCGGCCAGCCGGCGCCAGGTCGGGGCGATCAACGAGCGGGTGGAGGACTCGCTGGCGGGCATCCGCGTGGTGAAGTCCTTCGCCAACGAGGCCATCGAGATCGACCGCTTCGGGGCGCAGAACGCCGCCTTCCTCGACAGCCGCCGGGCCGGCTACCGCAGCGAAGCCTGGTTCTCGGTGGGAACCCTGGCCTTCGGCCAGGTGCTGACCCTGGTGGTGATCGTGATCGGGGCCCTGCGCGCCGCCCAGGGGGCGCTGAGCGTCCCGGACCTGCTGACCTTCCTGCTCTGCGTGGCGGTGCTGGTCGATCCGGTCCAGCGGCTGGCGAACTTCGCGCGGCTCTGGCAACTGGGCTGGACCGGCTTCACCCGGATGATGGAGATCCTGGAGATCGAGCCCGAGATCGTCGACCGCCCGCTCGCCCGCGATCTCGGCCGGGCGAAAGGGACGGTCAGCTTCAGCGGCGTCGACTTCCGCTACCGGAACGGCCCCCTGGTGCTGCGGGGCCTGTCGCTCGACATCCGGGCTGGCGAGTTCGTGGCGCTGGTGGGCCCCTCGGGGGTCGGCAAGAGCACGCTCTGCTCGCTGATCCCGCGCTTCTACGAGGCCAGCGCCGGGGCGGTGCGGATCGACGGGACCGACGTGCGCGACCTCACGCTCGAAAGCCTGCGCCGCAACATCGGCGTGGTGCAGCAGGACGTCTATCTGTTCGCCGGCAGCATCGCCGAGAACCTGCGCTACGGCCGACCCGGCGCCACGGCGGCGGAGATCGAGGCGGCCGCGCGGGCGGCCAATGCGCACGACTTCATCATGGCCCTGCCGGACGGCTATGCGACCGACATCGGCCAGCGCGGGGTGAAGCTGTCGGGCGGGCAGAAGCAGCGGCTGACCATCGCACGGGCCTTTCTGAAGGACCCGCCGATCCTGATCTTCGACGAGGCCACCAGCGCCCTCGACAACGAGAGCGAACGGGCGATCCAGGCGGCGGTGCTCGATCTGGCCAGGCAGCGCACGACCCTGGTCATCGCCCACCGGCTCTCGACCGTGCGGCACGCCGACCGCATCCTGGTGCTGACCGAGGACGGCGTGGTCGAGGAGGGCGCGCACGAGGCGCTACTGGCCAGGGACGGGGTCTATTCCCGGCTCTACCGCGTGCAGGCCAGCTTCTGAGGCGGTGATCGATTTCCTCCCCCATCTCGATGGGGGAGGAAAAGGCTCTGTCGCCCGCTGGCCGCTACTTCACCGCTTCGACGTGCAGCCAGTCGCGCATGACGCCGTCGAAGCCGCCGCCCTGGCCGTGGCGCAGCTCGATCTGCGCCCAGGGCCCGGCGCCGTCATAGGCCGCCCGCAGGCGGGGCTCGTCGGGGAAGTTGTAGTAGCGGCCCAGGCTGTCGCGCGCGCCGCCCTCGCCGGCCTTGAACCCGGCGTAGAACCGCCCGCCGGGCTTCAACGCCCGGTGGATGCGGCCCAGCACGCCGGCCAGGCCGTCCTCCGGCACGTGCAGCAGGCAGGCGTTGGCCCAGACGGCGTCATAGGCCTCGGTCGCGTCCAACTCCTCGAACCGCATCAGCCGCACCGGCCGGCCGATGCGCCGCTCGGCCTCCCGCGCCAGGCCGGGCGAGCCGTCGGTGGGCGTCACGTCGAAGCCGGCGGCGATCATGGCCGCCGCGTCCTGGCCGCCGCCGCAGCCGAGTTCGAGGATCTTCGTCCCCGGCGCCAGCTTGGCCAGGAACGGCGCCAGGTGCGGCCCGGCCGCGTCCTTGCGCGCCGCATAGGCGGCGGCCTCGCGGTCGTAGAAGGCGAGCGTCGCCTCATCGTGCAGCGGCTGATCGGTCACGGACGTTTCCTTCCTTCTGGCGTCCTCGCGCCGGCCCGTCCATTGTGGCCCAAAGCCAAGAACCGAGGGGATCGCCATGGGCAAGCTAGTCGAGGTTTCCGATGCGGGCCATGTCCGCACCATCCGCCTGAACCGGCCGGAGAAGAAGAATGCGCTCAGCCAGGCCCTGGCCTGGGGCGTGGTGGAAGCGGTCGACGCGGCCGCGCGCGACGACAATGTCTGGGTGGTGGCCCTGACCGGCTCGGGCGACGCCTTCTGCGCGGGCCTCGATCTGTCGGGGTCGGAGCCCTACCATCCCGGAACGCCGATGACCGCCCAGCTCGACGACATCGGCTGGGTGGGGAACTTCGTGCTGGCCCTGCGCAAGCGCTGCGACAAGCCGGTGATCGGCGGGATCAACGGGGTGGCGGTCGGGGCGGGCCTGGGCCTGGCCATGGCGACCGACGTGCGCCTGATCGCCCACAGCGCCAGGCTGATGGCCGGCTACACCCGCATCGGCGGCTCGCCGGACGCCGGCCTCACCATCACCCTGCCGCAGGCCATGGGCTATGAGCGCGCCATGCGCTTCATGATGGAGAACCGCACCCTGACCGGCCAGGAGGCGGTCGAATGGGGCATGGCCGGCGAGGCGGTGGCCGACGCCGATTTCGAAGCGCCGAGTACGCCCAGCAGCTCTGCGCCTGGTCGCCGATCACCCTGCGCCTGCTCAAGCGCGGCATCGTCAAGTCCTACGAGTCGACCGACATGGAGCAGCAGCTCCGCTACGAGGTCTCCAACATCATGCGCGCCTTCGGCAGCGAGGACGGCAAGGAGGCCCGCCGCGCCTTCCTCGAAAAGCGGCCGCCGGCGTTCAAGGGCCGATAATCGCAGTTGCGAGTGATTATCACTTCAGGCAGGCTGCGGTCGGGAAAGCCGGAGCCTGCCGATGAACGACGTCATCTCGACCATCCCCGAGCTTGAGGCCTGCGTCGGCGCCGCCGGCCTGCCGATCAAGATGAAGATCATCGACCACCTGGACGCCGAGGCGGCCCGGTGGATCGCCGCCGCGCCCCTGGGCTTCGTCGCGGCCGGCGGCCCGGACGGTCCGCGCGTGGCGGTGGCCGGCGGTCCGCCCGGCTTCGCGCAGGTGACGGACGAGACCACTCTGCGTGTTCCGCTGAACGCCGTCGATCCGCTGGGCGAGATCGAGGCGGGGCAGGGCGCCGGCGTCCTCTTCCTGATCCCGGGGATCGGCGAGACGCTGCGCGCCAACGGCCGCGTGCGCCGCGTGGCCGACGGCGCGCTCGAGATTGCGGTCGAGGAATGCTTCATCCACTGCGCCAAGGCGCTGATCCGCTCCGATTTCTGGACGCCGGCCGCGGCCGAGCCGCCGGGGGAGGCGGGCGCCTTCGTCGACGCCTCGCGGTTCCTGGCCCTGGCCACCATGGACAGCGAGGGCCGCGTCGACATCAGCCCCAAGGGCGACCCGGCCGGGCGGTTGATCCGCGTGGAGGACGGCCACGCCACCCTGGCCGAGCGGCCGGGCAACCGGCTGGCCTTCGGCTATCGCAACATCATCGAACAGCCGCGCGTGGCGGTGCTGTGCCTGGTTCCGGGCGCCCAGGCGGTCGCCAGACTGTTCGGCCGCGCCGTGCTGACCACCAATGAGGCGGTGCGGGAAAGCTTCGTGGTCGAGGGCAAGACCCCGGCCATGGCCACGGTGGTCGAGGAACTGTCCGCAAGCCTGGCGCCCAGCGAGGCCCTGGCCCGCGCGGCGGTCTGGACCCAGGCTCCGGCCGCCCGGGACATCGATCCGGCCGCGGTGCTGGTCGCCCACCTGAAGCTGAACAAGGCGCGCGGCGCTCAGGCGACCATGCTGCGGCTGGCGGTCAATCGCGGCCTGATCGCCAAGGGCCTGGAAGCCAGCTACCGCGACGGGCTCTACTGACGGACAGTGGTCAGCGCCTACACCGATGTCGTCCCGGTTTCGGCGCAGCCGAAGACCGGGATCCATGCGCACCTGATCTTGAAGACTTAAGCTCGACCCGGCCCATCCGGTGTTCATGGGTCCCGGCCTTGCTTCGCAAGCCGGGATGACATCCTTAACTCAAGACGCGGCCTCGCCGCGCTGGAACTGCTCCACGCGCGCGGCGTGGAAGCTGTTGGGCGCGTCGCTGCGCGGGGTCTGGCGGGCGTAGGATTCGATCTCGGCCAGCATCTCCTCCCAGGCGCTCTCGAACACCGGGGTCCAGTCGGCGCCCAGAAGGTCGCGCAGGGCGTCGCGGACGATGGCGAAGAAGGTGGCGAAGACGTCGCGCGGCACGTCGTAGCCTTCGTGGTTGATCATCTCCGTGCCGATCATGTGGTCGGCGTAGCGGCGCTCGCCCACGAAATCGAGGATGGCGGCGAAGGCCAGGGACAGCATCTCGCCGCGGATTTTGCCGTCGGTGTCGCGCCAGAAATAGGGCTCCATCTGCGGGTGCAGCTCGAACATGCGCTGGTAGACGCGGGCGGTCGGGTCGATGTCCCGTTCGGCCAGCAGCTCCAGGCTGGCCTCGATATCGGCTGCGCGCGCAAAGGCCGTGGCCATGGTCTGCTCTCCCTTCCCCTTGGAGCCCGTCCTGGAACGCGGGCCGCTCGGCGTCAGAGTGATCCCCGCCGCCGGCCGGGGCAACCCCGGAGGTTCCCTTAGGCCCAGGGGCCGGGCGCGCGGGCCTTGGTCACCGGCACGGCGGTCTGGCCGCGGCGGCTCCCGCCGCTGACGATCGGGGCCGCCGGCGGCGCGCCGCGGCCGGTCAGCTTCATCAGGGCGGCCACCCGGTTGCCGGTCGAAGGGTGGGTCGAGAACAGGTTGTCGGCCCCGTGGCCGGCCAGGGGATTGATGATGAACATCTGGCCGGTGGCCGGATTGCGCTCGGCCGTCACGTTGACGATGCCGCGGGCATAGGCCTCGATCTTCTGCAGGGCGCTGGCCAGGGCCTCCGGGTCGCCGCTGATCTCGGCGCCGTGGCGGTCGGCCTCGTATTCGCGGCCGCGGCTGATCGCCATCTGCACCAGGCCCGCGGCCATGGGCGCCAGCACCATCAGGGCGATGGTCCCGACGATCCCGCCCGGCCGCTCGCGGTCGTTGCCGCCGAAGAAGAGGGCGAAGTTGGCCAGGGAGGAGATCGCCCCGGCGATGGTCGCCGTGATGGTCATGGTCAGGGTGTCGCGGTTCTTCACGTGCGCCAGCTCGTGCGCCATCACCCCGCGGATCTCGCGCCGGTCGAGCATGCGCAGCAGGCCGACCGTGGCGGCCACCGCCGCGTGTTCGGGGTCGCGGCCGGTGGCGAAGGCGTTGGGCTGCTCGCTCTCCATCACATAGACCTTGGGCCGCGGCAGGTTGGCGCGGTCGGCCAGGGCGTAGACATCGGCGACATAGTTGCGCAGCAGCGGCTCGGCCACGCTCTGGTCCACCTCGCGCGCGCCGTACATGCGCAGCACGATCTTGTCGGAGTTCCAGTAGCTGAAGGCGTTCATCGCCACGGCGATGGCCAGGGCTATGGCCATGCCGGCCGCCCCGCCGATCAGATAGCCGACGCCGACGAAGAGGGCGGTCAGGCCCGCCAGCAGCATGAAGGTGCGAAGATGGTTGTGCATGGCGCCGGATATCGGGCGGCCGGGGGCCTTGCGCAAGCGCCCGGGACGCCAGGGCGGTCTAGAAGTTGACGGCGCGCAGGGTGGCGGCGGCGGCCATGATGCGGTCTGTCTCGGCCCCCGCGCCGGCGGCCTGGTCGCGCATCAGCGCCTCGCAGTCGTCGGCCGGCATCGGTCGGGCGAACAGGTAGCCCTGCATCCGGTCGCAGCCGGCGGCGCGCAGGAAGATGGCCTGGGCCTCGTCCTCGACCCCCTCGGCGACGATGCGCGCGTCCAGCGACTTGGCCGCGCTCAGCATGGCGCGCACCAGTTTGGAGGTGCGCGGGTCGCGGCCGACCCCGCCGATCAGCGACTGGTCCAGCTTCACCGTATGGATCGGCAACTGCAGCAGGGCGCGCAGGTTGGAATAGCCGGTGCCGAAGTCGTCCAGGGCCACGCGCACCCCGCGGGCGGCCAGGCGCTCGATATGGCGGCGGGCCATGGAAAGGTCGTTGACCAGGAAGGTCTCGGTGATCTCCACGGTCAGGGCGGTGGCCGGCAGGTCGGTGTCGGCCAGCCGCGCGATCAGCTTGCGCGAGAAGGCCGGGTCCAGCAGTTCGCGCTGGGAGACGTTGCAGGCGATGGTGTCGATCAGCCCCTCGCGCACCCAGGGCGCGGCGCGCTGGCAGGCGCTCTGGAAGATGATGCCGTCCAGCTCGCCGATCAGGCCCAGCTCCTCGGCCAGCGGCACGAAGACGCCGGGCGGGATCATGCCGCGTTCGGCGTGGTTCCAGCGGGCCAGCACCTCGGCGGCGATGATCCGGCCGTCGGCGGCGTTCACCACCGGCTGGAACCAGGGCACGATGTCGCCGCTGGGGATCGCGCGGCGCAGTTCGGTCTCCAGGCTGTGACGAGCCTCGCTCGCCCGGCGCAGGTCCTCGTCGAAGGCCGACCAGCGGCTGCCGCCGGCGGTCTTGGCGCGATAGAGCGCCATGTCGGCGAACCGCTGCAGGTCGGTGGCGTCGACGGCGTCGTCGGGATAGACCGCCAGCCCGACCGAGGCCCCAGGCGCGATGGCGCGGCCATAGATCGTGTGGGTCTGGATCAGGGCCTGGGTCAGGGACTCGGCGCGGGCCCGCGCGCCCTCGCGGTCGGCGATGAGCGCGAACTCGTCGCCGCCCAGGCGCGCGACCACGTCTCCGGGGCGGGCGTGCTCGCGCAGGCGCCGGCCGATCTCGGCCAGCAACTGATCGCCCGCGTGGTGGCCCAGGCTGTCGTTGAGGGTCTTGAAGCGGTCCAGGTCGATGACGAACAGGGCCGCCCCGCCGCCGCCGGCCTCTGCGGCCTCCAGGCGGTCGATCAGGGCCGAGGTGAAGGCGCCGCGGTTGAGCAGGCCGGTCAGGCTGTCGGTGCGCGCCAGGTGCATGGTCAGGGCCCGCTCGGCCTCCAGCTCGGCGACGCGGCCGGCCAGGGTGTCGTGGACCCGGCGCAGCTCCTGTCCCGCCTCGGACAGTTCGAGCGCCTTGGCCTCGAGCAGGGTCTCGGCCTTGCGGCGGGCCTGTCGCTCGCGTTCGGTCCGCCGTGCGGCCTCGGCGGCGTCGATCATGTGCGGCGCCGGCTTCACGGCACGCCCGGCGCGAATCCGCAGCGGCCGACGCCGGCGCCGGCCATACCGGCGTCCATGACGTCTTCGACGAATTCCGGGAGCTCGACGACGCCCTTCATCCCCACCCAGTCTGCGAACGTGTTCGGATAACCGCGTGATACGCCGAAATCACGGACCGACCGTTAACAGGGCGGGAAAAAGCCAGGGAAAGCGCCGGCCGGTCAGGCCCTGGCGGGCTCCGGCTCGGGCTCCTCGATCTGGCCTTCCCACTTGGCCACCACCGCGCTGGCGACCGAGTTGCCGAGCACGTTGGTCGCGCTGCGGCCCATGTCCAGCAGGTGGTCGACGCCGAGGATCAGCAGCAGCCCGGCCTCGGGCAGGTTGAAATAGGTCAGGGTGGCGGCGATCACCACCAGCGAGGCCCGCGGCACCCCGGCCATGCCCTTGGAGGTCACCATCAGCAGCAGCAGCATGGTGACCTGCTGGCCGATGGTCATGTCGATGCCGTAGGCCTGGGCGATGAACAGCACCGCGAAGGTGCAGTACATCATCGAGCCGTCGAGGTTGAACGAATAGCCCAGCGGCAGGACGAAGCTGGCGATCCGGCGCGACAGGCCGAATTTCTGCAGCTCCTCCAGGGTCCGCGGATAGGCCGCTTCCGACGAGGCGGTGGCGAAGGCCAGCAGGGCGGGCGAGCGGATCGCGGCCAGGAGCTGCAGGGCGCGCTTGCCGACGATCAGCACCACCGCCAGGCTGAGCAGGCCCCAGAGCACGCCCAGCGAGGCGTAGAAGCCGAGCACGAACTTGGCGTAGTCGACCAGCACCGACAGGCCCTGGGTCGAGATGGTGGCCGCCAGGGCCGCGAAGATCGCCAGCGGCGCGGTCTTCATCACATAGCCGGTGACCTTCAGCATGATGGTGGCGACCTGGTCGACCAGGGCGGTCACCGCCGGCGCCTTGTCGTCGACGGCCGAGACCGCGGTGCCGACGAAGATCGAGAACACCACGATCTGCAGGATCTCGTTGTTGGCCATGGCCTCGACGATGGATTTCGGCACCAGATGGGTGATGAATTCCTTGAGGGTCAGGGTCGAGGCGTCGACCGTCCCGCCGGCGGCGGCCGTCTCTGCGACCAGGTTCATGCCGACGCCCGGCTGGATCAGGTGCACCATGAACAGCCCGATCATCAGCGAGACGATCGAGGCCGAGATGAACCACAGCATGGTCTTCACCCCGACCCGGCCGATGGAGGCGGCGTCCTCCATGTGGGCGATGCCGGCGACCAGGGTCGAGAACACCAGCGGGGCGATGATCATCTTGATCAGCCGCAGGAAGACGTCGGTGATGATGGTCAGGTTCTCGGCCACGGACTTGGCCTGCTCGGGGCTCAGCCCCTGGTTCACGCCCCATCCGACCAGCACCCCCAGCACCATCGCCCCGACGATGAAGGCGGTGAAAAGTCGGTTCATGCGCTGGTCCCCCGGGGCCGTGGTCGATAGGCGAGGGCGCCGCCGTCGGACGGCCGTCACACTCGCAGGCTATGGATCTCCGCCGACCTTGTGGCCGAGAAAAGGGCGGTTCGTCCATAGGGATACGGTTTCAAGGCAGAGGCGCCTCGCAACCTGCGGCGGAGCAGGCTAAACTGACCCATGTCCAAAGAAGAAAAAGCTGCCGCCATCGTCGAGCGGCTCAATCAGGAATATCAGACGACCGTCCGGTCCTTGAGGACCTCGCTCCAGACCTTCCTTTCCGGCGGCCCGCCGCCGACCCCCGCCGAGCGGGCCAAGGGGATCTTCACCTATCCGGAACTGCGGCTCTCCTGGCCGCCCGGCCGGGCCTATCCGCGGCTGTCGCGCGCCTATGCGCGCATCTCCCAGCCGGGAAACTACAGCGTCACCGTCACCCGGCCCGACCTCTATCGCGACTATCTGACCGAGCAGATCGGCCTTCTGATGAAGGACTTCGACGTCAGCGTCGAGGTGGGCCGCTCGACCCAGGAGATGCCGTTCCCCTACGTGCTGGACGGGGCGGTGGACCTGGCCATGGCCGATGTCGGCTCGGCCGAGATCGCCCGCCACTTCCCGACCACGGAGCTGGCCTATATCGGCGACGAGATCGCCGACGGCCTGTGGATTCCGAGCCTGGAGGAGACCCGGCCGCTGGCCCTGTTCGACGGGCTGCGCATCGACTTCTCGCTGGCGCGCCTGGCCCACTACACCGGCACGCCGGCCGAGCATGTCCAGCAGTACATCCTGTTCACCAACTATCACCGCTATGTCGACGAGTTCGTGCGCTGGGGCTGCGAGCAGATCCGCGAGGGCCGCTACGAGGCGCTGTCGGCGGCCGGCCGGGTGCTGGTCACCGCCGACACCGAGAACGGCGAGCAGGCGGTGGCCGACGGCCCCTGGCGGCGCCATCAGATGCCGGCCTATCACCTGATGGCTCCGGGCCGGCGCGGGATCACCCTGGTCAATATCGGGGTCGGGCCGTCCAACGCCAAGACCATTACCGACCACCTGGCGGTGCTGCGGCCTCAGGCCTGGCTGATGATCGGCCACTGCGGAGGCCTGCGCGGCTCGCAGACCATCGGCGACTATGTCCTGGCCCACGCCTATCTGCGCGACGACCACGTGCTG
>NZ_MEEX01000055.1 GCF_001724605.1 Phenylobacterium sp. SCN 70-31 | reverse complement strand
CGGCGGCCGATCTCCAGCATCCGCACCTCGTAGGTATTTCCGACCTTGGCGTAGACCACCTCGAAGTCTCGGAACGGCTGGATGGCCTTTGTCCGCACCGCCAGCGGCGCCGCGGTCGCGCCGGTCTGCACCGTTCCCTTCACGCCCAAGCCGGGTCGCCAGACATCGACCGATCCGGTGATCGGCACGTGGGCGACCAGGGTCTGGTTGGTCAGGTCCGCCGTCGGAAGGATCGCTTCGATGCGGCTGGTCAAGCGGTGATCGCCGGCCAGACTGGTGACCTCCACCGCCTGACGCACGCGCACGCGCTCCGCATCCCGCGGGTAGAGGAAGAACTCGGCATGCAGTTTCGTCGGGTCGGCCACGACGAGCATCGCCTCCGACCCCGTGACCCCGCCGACTGTCACGTTCTTCTCGACAATCACGCCTGAGATCGGCGCGGCAACCGAGTAGGTTTGCAGGCTGTCACTTGATTCAACCCGCGCCAGCACCTGCCCCCGTCGGACCCGCTGCCCGAGCTCGGCGTTCATCGAGACGACGCGCCCGGGGTAGCGCGCGATCACATCGCTTCGCCCTTCCGGCGTAATCTCGATACGCCCATTGAGTGGTAGCGACTCGCCGATCTGCCCTGGACCCGCGCGCTCTGTCGTCACACCGCCGGCGCGCGCAGCGTCCGCGGTGATGGTCGTGCGCCCCTCATATGAAGCATAGGTCCACTTGTGCTGCTGGCCGCCTTGGGTCGCGGCCACGCTGACGTCGAACGAGTGCGGCTCGCGGACGATGGACGGACTCGTCAGATAGTCCGCCTCAGGTGTGAAGGTGAAGCGATCGACTTTTGGGCCAAGGCGGGTGAGGGCGATGCTCGCCTGCACCTGCTTTGGGTCAACTGGCTTGTCCTTGAGGTAGGGATACAGCCGGAACAGCGGCGCAGGTCCTTCTTCGTACAAGGTGATCTCCAGGGCGAAGTCACCACTTCGCAGCATGCGGCCGCGGTGAGGGCCGCGCTCATAATCGGCTGCGGCGGCCTCAGCTTTCTCCGCCTCCGGAGCTTTGCTGGCGGACTGGCCACAAGCGGCAAGCGCCGTGGCGAGGAGGAGGACGGCGGACAGGCGCGTGCGCCGGCGGATCAGGGTGGCGTGCATCAGCGACGCTCCGCGTTCAGGTTGGAGGAAGCGAGCGCCATGTGGCGCCCGGTGAGACGGTCGAGCGCCGCCTGATCGGTATGAAACTGCCGTAAGACGACGACTCGGCGGGCTCGCGCATCCGCCAGGGCCCGTTCGGCCTCGGCCACATTGAGGTACTGGAAGCCGCCCCGATTGAAGCCTTCGCGAACCTGCTCGACAGCCCGAATGGCGCTCGGAATGACCTCAGCCCGCAGCCGTTCGGACTCCATGGCCGAGGCGGCCAGCCTCGCCGTCAAGCGCGCGATCTCGCGCTGGCGCACAATACGCTCCGCCGCGAGGTCTGCTTCGGCCGCATTGCGCTCGGAAAGTGCCCGCTCGACCCCCGCTTTGTTGGTGTCGTACAGCCGCAGCGGGATGGCGCCGCCTACGACAAAGGCCACGTCTCGCCCGTCGCCGAAGTAACGGACGCCGGCCCGCACGGTGGGGTCCACGACCGAGCGGGACCGCTCGATCCGTATGTTGGCGGCGGCCACCTCGCGTTCGGACTCCAACAGCGCGAGATCCGCTGTAGCGACGGACCCGGGCGCTGAAGGCGGCGTCACGGAGAAGAAGGTCTCCAAGTTGAGCGTGAAGTCCGGCGAACCTCCCCAGAAGCGGGCTAGCACCGCTCGCGCGTTCTGCGCCGCCACCCGCGCCTGATCGCGTTCGACCTCGGCCTGCGCCGCGATGGACTCGGCGCGCGATCCGGCGAAGAGCGGGTCACGGGCAGCGCGCACGCGGCGATCGACGTCGGTCTGAGCGCTGCGCGCGGCGATCAGCCGGGCTTCTGCGATCAGCAAGTCCGCCTCTGCGGCGAGCGCATCGGCGTAGGCCACCTGGACATCTCGCAGAAGATCGAGGCGGCGGACATCGCGGCGGCGGCGAGTGACCTCGGCGCTTGCTCTGGCTAAACCCACGCGCGCCTCGCGCTTGCCGCCTCGCTCGAGGACTTGCTGATAGCTGAGGGTCGTCTGGCTGCCGCCCAGCATGGAGTAGGGGCCGCTCCCGGCGAAGTTCTCCGTCTCGAATCCGAGTGACGGGTTTGGCTTGACGCCGGCCTGGCGGATGTTCGCCTCGGCCGCGGCGAGGCGCGCCTCCCAGCCTGACACCGCGGGATCCGCAGCGCTGGCCAGGGAAAGCGCCTCAGCAAGGTTCAGGTTCGGTGCGACCGCAGGCGATGGAGATGGGGATGGAGATGGAGGTCGAGCTGGAAATGGCTGTGCGAACGCCGAGGATTCTGCTGTCAAGGACAGGACAAGACTCGCCGCCAACGCCAAGCCCGGCCGCGCAGACGCGCGACCTACACGAAATTTGGTCATGAGATTTCTCGAAGGTGTTGATCAGGCGCGCGGCCGGATCACCGCGCTGCTTAGGCTTTGTTGCTTCGAGCTTTCGGAGGCCGCTTCAGGCCAAAGGTTAGGGATGGCGGCGCGCCGTCGTTCGCTTGGGCGAACACGGCTGCAGATCGCATCTGTACGACGGCATCGAGCGTCGCCGTCGCGATGTGAGCCACCTGCGGACCTTCCGCGTGGTGGTGGTGCGACCCCGGATCGTGGTCACCAGAGCGGCCGTCTTCGCTATCCGGAGCGGCGCGATCATGATTCAAGCCGTGATCGTCTGAAGCGCTTGCGAACTCAGATACGGGCGCTGGATGGTCAATCGACAATCCGTGCTGAATATCGTTGATCATCGACTGCGACCGTTGCACGGCGACAACTGCGCTAAGGGCCATCAAAATGATGACCAGCACATTCCGCACGGACACTAGGCGCGTTGACGATAGCACGGAAAACCCCCGATCCGCGCCACCTAGCCGAGCGCTTCCTGGATTGCAAGGCGACATTGCGCCACTAGTCCGTCTTGTGGGTTCGCCCTAAGAAGGGAAGGGGCCATGCGCGTCGTATATTGTGCCGCTTAGATGTCTGGTCCCGGTGTATGTGGGGGACTCAGCTTAGCTGAGTACGCACACATCGGGAGGGGCTATGGGACAGATACTCCACGCCTGAGCCACGACCACGCACGCCGCCGGAGCTGCGATGCAGCGATCGAAAGCTCCGGTCCAGCATTGACGCCTACGTCGCCTGCCGCGGCGAGGATGACGGCCACACGGCGTCCTTCCTGATTTGTGACTGCTGTGGGGTCCTCCAGGATGTGTCGACACCAACGGACGACCTGCTGAACGCGATCAGCCGGCAAAGCGCCTTGCCGAGCCCGTTGATACTCGCAATGAGCGACGAGCCTTCCGCGAAGCGAAAGTCAATGCCGGAACCCGGCGGGGCGCCTGGGAACAGACGATAGTTCTCGACCCGCAGAGCGGTAACGTCGGAAGCGCAGTCATCGGCCCGATCTGGGTTGCGGCCTAATGTTTAGCTAGCTGGACTTGCTCCGGCCTATTGACCTGAGTCCGCAACTCCCACGACGCGAGTGGTCCACGGCGAAGATCCCGTCACGCCGGCGGCGAGCGAAGCCCAGCGCCTGCGGAAATGGGTTGAGCTGTGGTCAGACGGCAAGTTCGAAGACCGCTTTTCGCCATTTCCGATGCTATCCCTAGGACCAGCGTTAGACGTCGCGACTTTCGCCCTCCGTGGCGCCGAAGCTCTCGCGAACCATCGCCGCTTGCGCTATGATGTCGGTGCTCGAATTGACTGCGACTGGGCGGGCTCAGTAAGCCTCTGAAATTCCACACCCCGGCGTTCGCAGTCATTGCGTCTGTTCGGATTGAACGGCCTTTCCGGATCGCAATCGATGCGACTGCAGGGCCGTCGCGGGCTCGACATCGAATTGGGCAAGCTCGGGGCGGACGCGGCTGGAACAGGCAGCCGCGGAGGCTAGGAGCACCGGGATCGCGAACGTCGGAGAGCGGGTGACGCGTGCGTTCTGGGCCGGACTCTCCGTCGCCCCGTCGGACGCCGGGGCGATGGCGCAAGGCGGCGAGGCCTTCGACCTGATGTGTACTAACAGCCAGTCGGCGGGAGCCGCGGCTCCGCATAGAGAGCGTCAATCAGGGGGCAGCCGGGATCCTGTCCGGCGTCGCAGGCCCGCACGGAGTCGGCCAGTACCCGCTCCATCCGCTTGAGATCGGCGATACGAGCTCTCACATCCCCGAGATGCGCCGACGCCAGGACGCGCACCTCGGCGCACGAAGCCTCGCCACCGGCCGCAAGCCCGAGCAACGCACGGACCTCATCGAGGGTGAAACCCAACTCGCGGGCGCGTCGCACGAAGCCCAGCCGGCCCACGTCGCCAGCGCCATAGCTTCGGTAGCGGCCCCGCCGCGGCGGCGCGGGCATTAGGCCGATCCGCTCGTAGTAGCGGATCGTCTCTATGTTGCAGCCCGTGCGCCGGGACAGTTCGCCGATCTGGATCGCGGTATCCGCCATGCTGCTCTGCGCCTCTCAAATTTAGGGCTTGAGTCTGTAGTCGCTACAGATCGTATCTAACGATCCTCAGCCCTCAGGGGCAAGCTGTGGACATGACCACAGCTTCGCTCCGACGGTTCCACCGAAGTCGCCGAGGCCATGCCGATGCCCATCCAGAATCCTCTCACCCGCGCGGCCGACAAGGCGGGCGTCATCGGCTCGATTGTCACCGCCATGGGGTGTGCGGCGTGCTTCCCGGCTCTCGCGAGTCTCGGCGCCGCGCTGGGTCTCGGTTTTCTGAGCCAGTACGAAGGCGTCTTCATTCGCTATCTCCTGCCGCTGTTCGCCGTGATCGCCCTCATCGCCAACACGGTCGCCGGGCTTCGCCATCGCCGGTGGGCGCGAATGGCGTTGAGCGTCATCGGTCCGATCTTGGTGCTTGCGGCGGCGGTGCTCATGGCGACCCGCGGTTGGCCGACGGCGTGGCTCCTCTATCCCGGCCTGACCTTGATGGTGGCCGTCGCGATCTGGGATCTGGCGGCGCCGCCGCGCAACGCGCCCGCTCCGCACCGCGACGGGGCGGTTTCCTAGCGTCATGGCGAGGTTGTTCGGAAGGAGAATCTACTTGTCAGAATCCAAAGACAGCCGGGGCGCGTTGGCGCTCGGAGGCCTGGCCGCCATCCTGGCCTCGACCTGTTGCCTCGGCCCGCTGATCCTGGTCGGCCTCGGTTTCAGCGGTGCCTGGATCGGCAACCTGACCGTGCTGGAACCGTACCGGCCGCTGTTCATCGGCGCGGCGCTGGTCGCCATGGTCTTCGCCTACCGCCGCATCTTCCGCCCGGCCCGGGCTTGCGAGCCGGGCGAGGTCTGCGCCGTGCCCAGGGTCAGGACCACCTACAAGGTCATTTTCTGGGCCGTCGCGGCGCTCGTCCTGGTCGCGCTGGCGTTCCCCTACGTCCTGCCCCTGTTCTACTGAAAGGAAGTCCCCATGAAGAAGCTCGTCTCCCTGATCGCCCTGATGGGCGCGCTCAGCACGCCCGCCTGGGCCGCGACCAGGACGGTCACCCTGGCGGTGCCCGGCATGACCTGCGCGGCCTGTCCGATCACCGTCAAGACGGCGCTCGCCAAGGTCGCCGGCGTCGAGAAAACCGACGTCAGCTTCGAAAGGCGCGAGGCCGTCGTCACCTACGATGACGCCAGGACCACGGTCGCGGCCCTGACCCAGGCGACGGCGGGTGCCGGCTACCCGTCCACCGTCAAGCGCTAAGGAGCCAGCACCCGTGACCGCTGCGATCGCCCTGCGCATTGACGGAATGACCTGCGACTCGTGCGCCACGCACGTGAGGGAGGCGCTGGAGCGCGTCCCCGGCGTGCGCTCGGCCGCCGTCTCCTATCCGAAGGCCCGAGCGGAGATCGCGGCCGATGCGGGGGTGAGTTCCGAGGCCCTGGCGGCCACGGTCGCGACGCTCGGCTATCGCGCCTCGGTCGCCGACGCGGGCCGCGCGCAACGCGGCGGCGGCGGCGTCCCGCTGCACGTCGCGGTCATCGGCAGCGGCGGCGCGGCGATGGCGGCGGCGCTGAGGGCCGTCGAGCAGGGCGCGCGGGTCACGCTCGTCGAGCGCGGCGTCATCGGCGGAACCTGCGTCAACGTCGGCTGCGTGCCGTCGAAGATCATGATCCGCGCCGCGCATATCGCCCATCTGCGCCGCGAGAGCCCGTTCGACGATGGGATCGGGTCCTACACGCCCGCGATCCTGCGCGAGCGGCTGCTGGCCCAGCAGCAGGCCCGCGTCGATGAGCTGCGCCACGCGAAGTACGAGAACATCCTGGCCGACACGCCGTCGATCACGGTGTTGCAGGGCGAGGCGCGCTTCCAGGACGCCCATAGCCTGCTCGTGCGCCACGTCGACGGCGCCGAGCATCATGTGGCCTTCGACCGTTGCCTGATCGCCACCGGCGCCAGCCCGGCCATACCGACCATTCCGGGGTTGTTGGATACGCCGTACTGGACCTCGACGGAGGCCCTTGAGAGCGAGACCCTCCCACGGCGCCTGGTGGTGATCGGCTCGTCGGTCGTCGCCGTCGAACTGGCCCAGGCCTTCGCTCGGCTCGGCAGCAAGGTGACGATCCTGGCGCGCAGCACCCTGTTCTTCCGTGAGGACCCGGCCATCGGCGAGGCGGTCACGGCCGCCTTCCGCGCGGAGGGCATCGAGGTGCTGGAGCACACCCAGGCGAGCAAGGTCGCCTTTGCTGACGGCGAGTTCGTGCTCGCCACCGGCAACGGCGAGCTGCGCGCGGACCGGCTGCTGATCGCCACGGGCCGAGCGCCCAACACCCCAGCGCTCGCCCTGGACGCGGCCGGCGTCGCCGTCAACGCGCAAGGCGGCGTCGTCATCGACACAGCCATGCGCACGAGCGCGCGCCACATCTACGCCGCCGGCGACTGCACCGACCAGCCGCAGTTCGTCTATGTCGCGGCGGCGGCCGGAACCCGGGCGGCGATCAACATGACCGGTGGCGAGGCCGTTCTGGACCTGGCCACGATGCCGGCGGTCGTGTTCAGCGACCCGCAGGTCGCCACGGTCGGGCTCAGCGAGGCGGAAGCCCACCACGCCGGGATCGAGACCGACAGTCGCCTCCTGACCTTGGACAACGTCCCGCGCGCGCTCGCCAACTTCGACACCCGCGGCTTCATCAAGCTGGTCGCGGAAGCCGGCAGCGGCCGGCTCATCGGTGTGCAGGCGGTGACGCCGGAGGCGGGCGAGATCATCCAGACGGCGGCGCTGGCCATACGGGCGCGCATGACCGTCGGCGAGCTGGGCGACCAGTTGTTCCCCTACCTGACCATGGTGGAAGGCCTGAAGCTCGCGGCCCAGACTTTCTCCAAGGATGTGACGCAGCTCTCCTGCTGCGCCGGCTGAAGGTTCACCTGGGACCGCGAAGAGGGCGCGTGCACGATGATGACTCCGACCTCACGCGCTGAAGCCGCCGGTTGGCCCGCCGTAGCGTTTCCAGGCGGCGCGATCATCCCCGACTGGGGCGCGATCACGACGTCACGGGCCCAGAATGCCCTGAGGGCCATCGTCGAAGCCTTCATCGGCCCCAAGTGGGATGGGTTGGATGAGACCGAGAGCCGAATCCACGGCATCGTCCTGAGCGGCTACGCCGCAACCGGGCACGCGCCAGAGACGGCGGATGTGGCCGCAGCGGCCGGGCTCACCCGCGATGAGGCCGACGGCGTGCTACGGCGCCTGGCTGAGCGCGATCTCCTCGTTCTCGACGCTGCCGGCCGGATCAGCGGCGCCTATCCGTTCACCGATAGCCCGACCGAGCATCACGTGGCGGCTGGTGGCCGGGCGATGCTGGAGCGCGATGTGGCCGTCCGCTCGGCCTGCCGCCACTGCCGGCGCCCGCTCGTCATCCGAACGCGAAGCCACGGCCGCGAGCTGGATCAGGTCGAGCCGATAGGGATCGTGGTCTGGTCCGGCCATCGCTACGCCGCCGGCTGTGCCGCGTCTTCGCTCTGCACCTTGCAGGCCTTCTTCTGCGAGGACGTTCACCTGGAGACCTGGCGCGCAAACAGCCCGGCCGCTGGCCAGGAGGGCGTGCGCCTGAGCCTCGCCGAAGCGCTGGAGATTGGCGTCGCGATTTTTGCGCCGATGCGGATGGAGTGGCCGTCATGGATTCCTACGACCTGATCGTCATCGGCAGCGGCACGGCGGCCCAGGTCGCCGTGGCGAAGGTCCGCGCCGCCGGCTGGTCCGTCGCCGTGATCGATCACCGGCCGTTCGGCGGCACCTGCGCGTTGCGCGGCTGCGATCCCAAGAAGATGCTGGTGAGCGGCGAGGAAGCCATCGACGCGGCCCGGCGCATGGCCGGGCATGGCGTGGAAGGCGCGCTGGCGATCGACTGGCCGGGCCTGATGGCGTTCAAGCGGACCTTCACCGATCCGATCCCCGCCAAGCAGGAGCAGCGCTACACCGAACTGGGCGTCGACGCCTTCCACGGGCTCGCCCGTTTCGCCGGTCCGGACGCGATCGAGGTGGACGGCCGCGCCTTCCAGGCCCGACACGTGCTGATCGCCACCGGCGCCCGCCCGGTCCCGCTGGGCATCCCGGGGGAAGAGCTGGTCAGCACCAGCGACGACTTCCTGGAGCTGCCGGCTCTGCCACGCCGGATCGCGCTGATCGGCGGCGGCTATGTCGCGGCCGAGTTCTCGCACCTGGCGGCGCGCGCCGGCGCGGAGGTCACCATCCTGCAACGTGCCCCGCGGCTCCTGCCGAACTTCGATCCCGACCTGGTCGGCTGGCTCATGCCGCGGTTCGAGGAACTCGGCATCGCCGTCGAGACCGGCGCCACGGTCACCCGAGTCGGGCGGGTCCAGGGCGGCCTGATCGTCCACGCCAGCCGTCCGGGCGCGCCCGACCTCGCCGTCCCGGCCGACCTGGTGGTGCATGCCGCCGGCCGCGGGCCCGACCTCGACGCATTGGACCTCACGGCGGGCCAGGTGACCGCGCGTGACGGCCGCCTACATCTGAACGAGCACCTGCAAAGCGTCTCCAACCCTCGGGTCTATGCCGCCGGCGACGCGGCCGGCGTCGGGCCGCCGCTGACGCCGGTCTCCAGCCAGGACGCCAAGGTCGTGGCCGCCAACCTGTTGGATGGCCCGTCGCACAGGCCGGACTATCGCGGCGTCCCGAGTGTCGCCTTCACCGTGCCGTCCATCGCCGCCGTCGGGCTCTCCGAGGACGAGGCGCGCCGCCAGGGCCACAAGTTCCGGGTCAATGCCGGCTCGACGCCCAACTGGTTCAGCGCCCGCCGTCTAGCCGAACGGGTCTACGGCCACAAGGTGCTGATCGAGCAGGCCACCGACCGAATCCTCGGAGCCCATCTGGTCGGCCCGCACGCCGAGGAGGTGATCAACCTGTTCGGTCTGGCAATCCGCCATGGGCTCACGGCCGCCGACCTTCGATCGACGATGTTCGCCTATCCGACTGGCGCTTCGGATCTCGGCTATATGCTCTGAGGCGCCGGACTAGGGGCGAAGTCCTGAGGCCCAACGACTCGGCTCGCGCGAGTCAGGGTGCGCCAACCTGTTCTCCCTGACCGTCTCGCGAGCCCCCGTTCTGCGACGCCTCAATGGGACCAGACATAGATGGCGAGAGTTGCGGTTCGGGGCGGCCGGACGTGAGCCGAAGGGGCTAGTCGCAAGCAATTCGGACGAAATCTGTTCTGAAAACTGCGCGTTCGATGCGAATGCTGCACCGTTGCGGACGTGACATCGAATCAGGTGAGTTTTGGGCGGGAGCGGCTCGAACAGGAGCGCACGCCGATGGCCGAGAGCAGAGCCAGCCACCAGCCGCAGGGTGAGGAACAGCGCTGGGAGTTGGCCGTTGCGCGCCAGCGCGTGCTGCGCCCGCTGTTGGACAATCCTCACCGTACACGCGCCGAGGTCGAGGCCGCAGCGCGGCGACTGAACGTCCACACGGCAACGGTCTATCGGCTGCTGGCCCGCTACGCGGTCGGAGAGACCGCGCAGGCGGTCGTGACCGGGGTAGGGGGATGGAAACCCGGGCGGCCGCGGCTGCCGGCGCGCGTGATCGAGATAATCGACACGGCCATCGAACAACTGTTCCTCGACCGGCAGTCGATCACCAAGGCGCAGCTGGGGCGCGAGATCGCCCGGCGCTGCACCTCGCAGACCCTGAAACCGCCCTCGCGGTCGGTGATCAGCCGCCGGCTGCAACGGATCGGCGAGCGGGAGATGGCCCGCCGCCGCAAGGGGCCGGGTGCGGCTGAGGCGGCGACGATGCGGCCGGGAAGCCTGACGGTGACGCGGCCGAACGCGATCTGGCAGATCGATCATTCCCCGGCCGACGTCATCCTCGTGGATGCGGACTCGCGCGCGCCGATCGGCCGGCCCTGGGTGACCCTGGTCATCGACGTGGCATCCAGGGTGATCACCGGGCTCTATATCTCGTTGGATCCGCCGTCTGTCGTTTCGGTCGGCATGGCGCTGCAGCATGCAATCTTGGCCAAGGACGAGGCCCTGGCGGAGCGTGGGATATCCGCCGAGTGGCCGGCCTTCGGCCTGCCCGAGTTGGTTCATTCCGACAACGGCTCCGACTTTCGCAGCCGATCGTTTGCCCGGGCGTGCAGCAATCTGGGCATCGAGACGGAGCGTCGGCCCGTCGGCGCCCCCCGTTATGGCGGCCACATTGAGCGCCTGATCGGCTCGGTGATGAGCGAGATGCACCTGCTGCCAGGCGCCACTTTCTCCAACGTGGCCGCCCGCGGCGACTACGACAGCGATGCGGCCGCGGTCATGACGATAGACGAGTTTGAGGTCTGGCTCTGGCGCTTCGTCGCCGGCGACTACAATCGCCGGATCCACACGAGCCTCTCGGCACCGCCGTTGGAGACCTGGCGACGCCTATGCGCCGAACAGGCCGTCACGCCGCGACAACCCCTCGACCCCGAAGGCCTGTTGATCGCCTTCCTGCCGCGCATCTCGCGCACAATCACCCGCCAGGGGATAAGCTTCCACCATGTTCGCTATTACGAGCCCTTCCTGGGGCCGCTGTTCGACAGCGGCCAGCGCCGCGTCGAACTCGCCTATGATCCGCGGGATCTGTCGCGCCTGCTCATGGAGACGCCGCAAGGGGTCCGCGCGCTTCGCTATCGCAATCTCGCCCGCCCGCCCATGAGCCTGTGGGAGCTGCTCGCGGCGCGACGCCGGCTCCGCGCCGAAGGGCGAGCCCAGGTCGACGAGGCGGCCCTCTTTGCGGCTCGTGAAGCCAACCATGCCCTGGTGGCCACGGCAGCGAGCGAGAGCCGCCGGATGCGCCGCGAGTCCGTAAGGCGCGAGCGCCATCGGGCGGAGGTGAAGCAGGCTCCGATCGCGGAGGGCGATGCTTCGGCGGAGCCGCCCGATGCGGCCGCTCCGACAAGCCCGGCACCAGCGTTTGCCGTGGAGATCGAACCTTGGTGAGCGCGATAACCGAGACCTCGGGCCTGACGGCCGCGGCGCGCATCGATCTGGTGCTCTCCGATCGCTGGGTCGCATATCCACAAGGCCAGACGGCCTTGCAGCGCCTCGAGGAGCTGCTCCGTGGCGCCCAGCGGACACGGATGCCTTCGCTGCTCATCGTTGGCGACCCCGACATGGGCAAGACGACGATCCTGAGGAAATTCATGCGCGGTCGCGCGCCGACGTTCGATGCGGAGACCGGTCGATCGCAGATGGAGGTTGTGGCGATCGAGGCTCCGCCCGAAGCCGACGAGCTACGGCTCTACGGCATCATTCTGGACGCGGTTGGCGCGCCGACCCCCACCCGGCGGGCGATGGAGGCCGAGCGGGCCGTCCATGGTCAGCTGGAACGCCTGCGCACCCGGCTGCTGGTCATCGATGAAACCAACAACCTGATGATCGGTACGGGCGCCGCCCAGCGCAAGACGCTGGCCGCCCTGCGCCGGC
>NZ_MEEX01000054.1 GCF_001724605.1 Phenylobacterium sp. SCN 70-31 | reverse complement strand
GGTCTCGGCGTTCTTCAGCATCCCGTCCTGGTGGATGCCGCTCTCGTGGGCGAAGGCGTTCTTGCCGACGATGGCCTTGTTGAACTGCACCGGGAAGCCCGTGATGGCCGAGACGTAGCGGCTGGCGCGGGTGATGTGCTGGCTCTCGATCCCCGTGACATAGGGCAGCCGGTCGCCGCGGACCTTGAGGGCCATGACGATCTCTTCCAGGGCCGCGTTGCCCGCGCGCTCGCCGATGCCGTTGACGGCGCACTCGATCTGGCGCGCGCCGCCCTGGACGCCGGCGATGGAGTTGGCCACCGCCAGCCCCAGGTCGTTGTGGCAGTGGGTGGAGAAGATCACCTTGTCCGCTCCTGGGACGTTCTCGATCACGTCGCGGAACAGGTCGGCGTACTCGCTGGGATAGGTGTAGCCGACCGTGTCGGGCAGGTTGATCGTGCCCGCGCCGGCCCTGATCGCCGCCTCGATGCAGCGCAGCAGGAAGTCGCGCTCGGTGCGGGTGGCGTCCTCGGCCGACCACTCCACGTCGCCGCACAGGTTGCGGGCCAGGGTGACCGACTTGGTCACCATCTCCAGCACCTGCTCGGGCTCCATCTGCAGCTTCCACTTCATGTGGACCGGGCTGGTGGAGATGAAGGTGTGGATGCGGCCGCGCTTGGCCTTCTTCACCGCCTCGGCGCATCGCTCGATGTCGGCGGCGCCGGCGCGGGCCAGGCCGCAGACGGTGCTCTCGGTTACGATCTCGGAGATCGCGCGGACGGCCTCGAAGTCGCCGTTCGAGGCGATCGGGAAACCGGCCTCGATCACGTCGACCTTCATGTCCTCGAGGATCTTCGCCAGCTCCAGCTTTTCCTCGTGGCTCATCGAGGCGCCGGGCGACTGTTCGCCGTCGCGCATGGTGGTGTCGAAGATGATGACGCGGTCGCGTCCGGCCTGCGGATTGGCGGCGGACTCGGCCGGAACGGCGTCGTTTGCGGTCTGGGTCATTGTCTCTAGGTCTCTTCGCGGGATTTCAGTCTGCGGGCGGAGGCAGATCCCCTGAACGCCCGGCCGCGAACGCGCGCGTGCCTAGAGAGGCGCCCAGGGGCGGCTAAGCCCCAGCGAGAGAAGAAGCAGGCTGTCGAGCCGCGTGCGCATGGCGCTGCATCTACCGAAAGCCCAACCCAAGAGCAAGCATCTTGCGCCGGACGTGGCGAATAGGCGCGGCTTGGGCAGAACGTTGCGCCACCGCGCGATCAACCCTCTCCGCGCCGCCGCAGCCACGAGCGCGCGAACCAGCCCAGGGCCAGCCAGAGCAGCACCACGGCGACGATGACCAGGGCGTTCCGGCCGACATCGCCGCGCATGAGCTGGACGATGGAGGCGCCGGCGAAGGCGGTGAGCACGATCTTGGGCACGATGCCCAGGCCCGTGCCGGCCACGAAGTGCAGGGTCCGCATCGGCGTCACGCCGGCCGCCATGTTGACCACGATGAAAGGCGCCGAGGGCACGAGACGCACGATCAGGCTGGCGAGGAATCCGTTCTCGCCCACGAGCCGCATGAAGCGACGCACCCCCTCGCCGGAGAACCGCTCCAAGGTCTTCGCCCCGGCCGCCCGGCCCAGCCAGAAGCCCACCAGGGCCGACACCATGGTCCCGATCCAGCTGTAGGCGGCGCCCGCCAAGGGCCCGAACGCCACGACGGCGGCCGCGATCAGAACGATCTGGGGCGTGCCGATGAAGGCCAGTGCGGCGAAGGCGCCGATCGCCGCGGGCAACGCCCACGGTCCGCGCGTCGCGGTGAGCCAATGCTCCAGCGTCCGCTCGCCGTCCAGGCCGACCAGGGGCGCGCCGAACAGGAAGACCACACCCACCCCGCCGAACAGGACGAACGACACGAGAAGGGTCCGCCACGCCCTGGCGTCCATGTCCGAAAGGAAGGCCAGCAGCCGGCGCATCGCCGATGGGGTCGCGTGTTCGTCGCCCCGGGTCAACCCGCCGCGACCGGAAGCGCCCCTTATAAGGTTCTTACAGTTGTCCTCGCCGCCCCGCGCCGCATCCTGGCCCGCGTGACATAGACTGGGGACTGAATCTTGAAGAACACGCTCTTCGGGGCGCTGCTGGACGCCGAGGGCGCGGAGTCCGGCCTGCTCGCTCCCATGGAGACCTTCGCCGCTGCGGCGCCGGGGGTCCGAACAACGCGCGACGGAATCGCGATCGAGCAGATCCTGCGAGATCGCCCGGACGTCTTCCGCGCCTTCTACGACGCCTTCCACGGGGGCGGAAACGACCCTCACTCCAGCGCCTGGATCGAGCGCGTGGGCGGCACGACGGTCGAGGACTACGCCAACTACTGGTACGAACAGCACGGGCGCTGGGAAGGCTATGGTCAGGGTGGAAGCGGCGGGGCCTCCGCTCCGCTCGAAGACGGCGCGTTCGTCCTGCCGCCGGGCATCCTGGAGACCGGCCGAACCACCGTCGAAGGCTATCTGCTGAGCCAGATCCTCACCGAGAGGCCGGACGTCTTCCGCGCCTTCTTCACAGAGTTCTACGGTCCCAACAACGACCGGAACTCCACCGCCTGGGTCGACCGGGTGGGCGGGACGACCGTCGAGGACTACGCCAACTACTGGTGGGAGACCTATGGCCGCTGGAGCGGCTGGACCCCAGGCCAGGGCGGCAAGGACGGCGGAGGCGGCGGCGCCCTGCCGGACCCCGAGGACGAAGCGTCCGAAGATCCTCTGCCGAGCGAGGAGCCTCTCGTCTTCGAATTCACCGAGGACGGGATCGTCATGCGCCCGGCCCGACCCGACGACATCGTCGAGGGCGGTATCGTGGTGGGCCGGCGACCAAGCGACGAAGCCGGGGGGCAAGCGACACCCGGGGACGGCCCGGCGGACGCGACGGGCGGCTTCGACCTGTGGGCGGGCATGGCCCGCCCGCTGATCTACGAGCCGAGATCGGACGGTGGCTTCGACCTGCGGCCCGCGGCGGCCAATGAGTTCGTCGAGGACGGCGTCGTCGTCGGGTACGCGTTCTTCACGCCCGACCCTTTCGGCTGACCGAACGACGGCGCGAGGGCGGCGAGGTATGATTTCGCCGCCACGCCCGCGGCAGGCACGGCCCTCCCGGGCCATGACCTGCCAAGCGGCCGCGAAGAGCGGCTCCCCGCGGGTAGGAATGCGGCGCGGCTTGGGCTACACGGGCGCCGTCCTTTTCCAACCCTGATCGGGAGCCGACTCCGCCATGTCCCTGGAATCCGCCGCACTGGCCCGCGTGAAGCCGTCCGCCACCCTGGCGGCGGACGCGAAAGCCCGCGAGCTTCGGGCCCAGGGGAAAGACGTGATCGGCCTGGCCGCGGGCGAACCCGACTTCGACACGCCGGACAACATCAAGGACGCGGCCATCAAGGCCATCCGCGACGGCAAGACCAAGTACACGAACGTGGACGGCATTCCCGAGCTGAAGGAGGCCATCTGCGCCAAGTTCCAGCGCGAGAACGGCCTCGCCTACAAGCCCAGCCAGGTGAACGTGTCGCCGGGCGGCAAGCCGGTGATCTGGAACGCCCTGCTCGCGACCCTGAACCCGGGCGACGAGGTGATCGTGCCCACGCCGTACTGGGTCAGCTACTGGGACATCGTGCTGCTGGCCGGCGGCGCGCCGGTCGCGGTCTCCACGTCGGCCGACACCGGCTTCAAGGTCCGCCCCGCCGACCTGGAGCGGGCGATCACGCCGAAGACGAAGTGGATCATCCTGAACTCGCCGTCGAACCCGTCGGGCGCGGCCTATACGCGTGCTGAACTCAAGGCGCTGGCCGATGTGCTGCTGAAGCACCCGCACGTCTGGATCCTGACCGACGACATGTACGAGCACCTGGTGTTCGGCGACTTCGAATTCACCACCATCGCCCAGGTCGAGCCGGCCCTCTACGACCGTACGCTGACCATGAACGGGGTCTCCAAGGCCTACGCCATGACCGGTTGGCGCATCGGCTATGCGGCCGGTCCCGAGCCGCTCATCAAGGCGATGGCCAAGGTGATGAGCCAGACCACCTCGAATCCCTCGTCCATCTCGCAATGGGCGGCGGTCGAAGCGCTGAACGGCCCGCAGGACTTCATCAAGCCGAACGCGAAGCTCTTCGAGCAGCGCCGCGACCTCGTGGTCTCGATGCTCAACCAGGCCAACGGCATCCACTGCCCGACCCCGGAAGGCGCGTTCTACGTCTACCCGTCGTGCCAGGGCCTGATCGGCCGCACCGCGCCGTCCGGCAAGGTGATCGGCTCGGACGCCGACTTCGCCGTCGAACTTCTGGAGGCCGAGGGCGTGGCGGTCGTGTTCGGCGCGGCCTTCGGCCTCTCGCCGCACTTCCGGATCAGCTACGCCACGTCCAATGCGGCGCTGGAAGAGGCGTGCCAGCGGATCCAGCGCTTCTGCGCCAACGTGAAATAGAACCGCCGGCGGCGCGGCCCAGGCCGCGCCGCCGGCGCCTGAGGACTCCGGGCGTCTCGCGCCTCAGTGCTTTTCGCGCCAGGCGGCCTTGGCCGCGTCCTTGGTGAGATTCAGACAGACCTTCTCGTCGCGGACCATCTCGACCCAGCTCAGCGGGATCAGGTGATGCTTGAGGCCCGCGCCGAGATCCAGCTTGGCCAGCTCGATGTCGCCGCCCTGCACGTGATCCACCCGGCCGACGTGACCGCCGTCCGAACCGATCACTTCCATATGCTCGCGGATTTCCGACGCCTGGATCATGATCGTCTCCTCGTCTTCGGTTAAGGGGACGGGGTAACGGATCGCCAGAGCCGGGGTTTCAATGGCCGAGCTGATCAATCTCAACAAAGCGCGCAAGGCCCGCGGGAAATCCGCGGCCAAGGTCCGAGCCGCCGAGAACCGCGTGAAATTCGGACGCGCCAAGGGCGAGACGGCGGCGGCGAAGGTCGAGGCCGAACGCGCGCGCCGGGACCTCGACGGGAAGAAGCGCGAGGATTGAACGCTTCCCCCGAAGTCCGGCGACGTGACTAGGCCGCCTTCGGCAAGGCGCCGTTGCGAAGCTCTTCCGGGATGGAATCGTAGACGGTGGGCGGGGTGATCCCCAGGCGCCGGCGGGCAGACTCCAGAGGCTCCGCCATCAGGCGTTCGTAGTCCTCGCCCAGCAGCCACTTGGCGGCCTTGCCGCGCCGGTAGCCCTGCCAGATCGCCTTCGCATAGGGCTGCGAGCGGTCCTTGCGCGACCGGGACGCCGCCCCCACCGCGATCAACGCCCAACCCAGGCCCTTGGTCTGGGCGTAGGAAAAGGCCACCAGCGACGCCTCGCCCAGCGCATCACGGCCGTACCCCGACAGGATGTGCCAGATGTCGTGCACGTCGCGCGTGCGGCGGCCGAACCAGGCATAGGGGTGGGCGTTGTCCACGTCCTCGATCCCCTCGCGGCTCACGTCGGCCAGGCCGTCGGCCGAGAGCTGCTCGGACCGGATGAATTCCCGATAGGCGGCGCCGACGCTGCCCTCGGGCAGGCTGTCGAGCCAGGCGTCGTCCATGAGCCGGCGCGCGAACTCCTCGCGCGCGTAGGCGATCCGGCCGCCCTCCACGGTGGACAGCAGGCGCAGGTAACCCCGGGCGGTCGATCGCCCGTTCAACGCCCGCATGATCTCGAAGACCTGCCGCGTGTCCTCCTTGTCGGACAGCAGCTTCTGGAGCGCGCGGAACGCGTGGCCCCAGTCCATCTTCGTCGAGACGGGGCGCGGCGCGGGCGCACGGAATTCGGCGACGTCGGCGGTCATGGCCATAGGGGGGGAGGACCTCTGGTCTAAGCGGCGTTCCCACAAAGATGACGCATGCGTCATCTTTTTGCAAGGGCTTTTCGATTACACCACGCAGCCCGTAAACACGCGGCGTATGGCGACCTTGCGCAAACGCTCGCTCCTGCTCTCGGGCCACGCGACCTCCATCGCGCTGGAACCCGAGTTCTGGGCGGTGCTGGACCGCATGGCCGAAACCCGTGACTCGAGCGTCCCCTCGCCTCGGCCTGCCGTGTGGCGGCCCTGGCGTTCGTGCAGGAGACCGGGCCCGGCGAGGGCTGACGGCGGCCTCGTCACCCCGCGCCGCTCTCCACGAACCGCTCCAGCGCGCCGGCGTGGCCGATGGCGAGGGGCGCGACCCAGGCGCCCGCCTCCAGGTCTCCGGTCGAGAAGCCGTCGAAAGCGGCCCAGCCGTCTCCGCGACGTTCCATCGCGTGCAGCCCGGCGGCCAGCACCAGCGCCGTTCCACCCGCCACGTCCCAGATGTTGGGCCGCTCGAACCACGCCATCTGCAGCAGGCCCGCAGCCACAAAGGCGCATTCTATGGCCGCCGAGCCGGTCTTGCGGCCGTCCCAGCCCTGCGTCGAATGTTCAGAGGCCCAGGGTTCGCCGCCCAGCCGACGCCGGATAGCGGGGTTCGGCCGAACGTCCAGCGGAACGCCGTTGAAGCGAACGCCGCCGTCGCCCGCAGAGGCGCCGTGGTATACGCCGGGCTCCAGCGCATGGCTGGCGCTGCACCAGACCGCCCCCGCCACCGGCCAGCCGCGGTAGAGCACGCCCACCGACGAGGCGAACAGGGGAAAGCCGTTGATGAAGTTGGCGGTCCCGTCGATCGGATCGACCGCCCACAGGAAATCGTGACCCAGTCCGGGCCGATGGTCGATCTCCTCGCCGACGATGTCGTGCCGCGGGAAGCGCTCGGCCAGGCGTTCCCGGATCAAGGCCTCGACCCGGGCGTCCACCTCGGAGACCGGGTCGCGGAAAGTCGCCGGACCACCCTCTACGCCCTCACCCTCCATACCCTTGTATTTCACGCGCAGAAGCCCGCCCAGCGCCGCCCGGATCTCGGCGCCGCCCAATTGGGCGAGTTCCACCGCCACGGCCTCGATCTCGCGCAGGAGCGACTCGTCCGGGAGGGGCGATCTCGTCGTCACCGCCGCCGCCCGGGCTTGAGGACCTTCACCCAGGACGGCCGGAGCCGGACATCCACCTCGCCCGCGAGGCTCTCGTCGGGCGAGCGGTCGTCCAGGCGGAAGGGCCGGTCATGGACCGTCAGCCGCGCGGCCCGCGTCGTCCGCGCGCCCAGGGGCGGGCGTGTATTGTCGGGCTGCTCGGCCCAGGCCAGCAGCGCGTCGCGGTCGTCGGGGGTCACGATCACCACGTCCAGAAGGCCGTCTCCGGCCGATCCGCTGCTGGACAGCCCCAGCCGGGAGCCGACGACGGGGACGTTCAGCACCTCGACCATCAGGCAGGGCCCCGCCCACGACCATCCGTCCGCGTCGATCGCGCAGGGAAAGGGGTCGGCCTGGCGCAGGGCGGCGCAGAACGCGGCGCGTCCGTTCGCCTGCTTCTCGACGGCGGTCCTGGGCTGTTCCTCGGCCGCCTCGGCCGCCTCGGTCAGGACCCCCGATCCGACCGCCTCCACGAACGGTCGCCGGCCCCAAGGGCCATCCGCCTCGCCGCGATCCAGCCGGGTCCAGGCGTCCAGCGACCACCGCGCGGGAAGGTCGCGCCAATCGGCGTCCACACCCAGGGCGAGGGCGATGTTGTTCGATCCGCCCAGCGGCAGGATGCCCACGGGAATCTCCACGTTCTCCAGCCCCGAGACCACGTCCGCCACGGTGCCGTCGCCGCCGGCCGCCACCACGAGGTCGAAGCCGCGGGCCAGGGCGGCGCCCAGATCCTCGTCGCGATGCGAACAGTAGGCCACGTCGAACCCGGCGCTCTCGAGCACCGCCTCCAGCGCCGCTCGCGGAACGGGCCGCGTCCCTGAAGAGGCGTTGTGGACCAGGAGCGCGCGCATCGACCCTCGGAGAAAACAGACGACGTCGATCCTAAAGCGCGGATCGGCCGCCGCGTTCCCGCCCCACGCCCGCCCCACGGCCGCACAGGGGCCGGCGCAGCATGAGAGGCCCGCAACGCCAGCGCCCGCGGCCGCCAATTCATACGCGTGCACGTCTTTCATACGCGTATGACTTCGCCCATATATCCGCCACGGTTTCCAACCTAGACAGAGGCCCATGCGCAACCACCTTCGCACCTTCACCCTGCTGGCCGTGATGACCGCCCTGTTCGTGGGCGTGGGCTATGCCGTGGGCGGCCCCACCGGCATGCTGATCGCGCTCGTCTTCGCGGGCGGGATGAACCTGTTCAGCTACTGGAACGCCGACAAGATCGTGCTCAGGATGTACCGGGCGACCGAGGTCGACGCCTCGCATCCCGAGCCGCTGATCCGGAACTACGTGAGCGACGTGCTGGAGCTGGCGGCGCGCGCGAACATGCCGGCGCCGAAGATCTATGTGATCGACCAGGACCAGCCGAACGCCTTCGCCACCGGCCGCGACCCGCAGCACGCCGCCGTCGCCGCCACGCGCGGCCTGCTGGGCCTGCTGGACCGGCGCGAGATCCGCGGCGTGATGGCCCACGAACTGGCGCACGTGAAGAACCGCGACACCCTGACGATGACGATCACGGCCACCATCGCCGGCGCCGTAGGCGCACTGGCCAACTTCGCGTTCTTCTTCGGCGGGCGCGACGCCGAGGGGCGGCCGGGCAACATGATCGCGGGCCTGGCCATGATGATCATCGCGCCGATGGCGGCGGGCCTGGTCCAGATGGCCATCAGCCGTGCGCGCGAATACGAGGCCGACCGCGAAGGCGCCGAGATGAGCGGCGATCCTCAGGCGCTGGCCTCGGCCCTGCAGAAGATCGAGGCCTACGCCAAGGGCGGCTATCACAACCCCGACGCCGAGCGGAATCCGGCCACGGCGCACATGTTCATCATCAACCCGCTGGCGGGCGGCGGCGCCGACAACCTGTTCTCGACCCACCCGGCCACCCAGAACCGCGTGCGCGCTCTCATGGAGATGACCGGCCGCGCAGCGCCGCTTAAGGGCCGTGGCGACGGCCCCGGTCGCGGTCCCGGCTCCAGCTCCGGGCGCGGGACGGCCGTGCCGGTGACCGGCGCACGGCGCACCGGCCCCTGGTCGTAGCGCCTACTTGAGCCCCGCGAGCGGCCGCGCCTTCTCGGACCCGCCGATGAGGGCGCGCGCCTCGGCCACGGCCTTGGCCGTCTCGGTCTTGCCCTCGGCGATCTCGTCGGCCAGCCCCATCAGCTTGGGGCCCGTGACCGAGCCGGCGTTCGCCTCCTCGGTGACGCGCACGCCGCCGTCCCTGGCGATCGCCTGATCCCAGGCGCGGCGGACCTCGGCCCAGTAGTCCCTGGTCTTGGCCCAGTAGCTGTCGGCCGCGGCGACGGGATATTCGTCGAACCGGTTGTAGGTGTTGGTCACCACCTCGTGGACGTAGGTGACGGGCCTGCCGTCGCGCACGCCGACCTTGGCGTTGTCCTGCTCGTGCACCCAGCCCTTGGGCGTCAGCGCATGGCGGTTCACGCCGACGTACCAGGTGTAGGCGGGATGTCGCACGGCGTCGCGACGCGCCAGCGGCCGCAGGGTCGGGCCGCTCTGCCATTTGGCCACGCCGTGGTCGTAGGTCCAGCGGCCCACGCCGCCGTAGCGGGGGGAGTCGTCGGTCTGCCACACGGTCTGCGACCAGGCGCCCTTGCGCTCGGCGGCGGACACCGGCTTCAGCGTCCAGCGGCCCGAGCTTTCGTAGACCACCACCTTGGCCGGCTGCCACGTCCAGTCCTGGCGCCAGTGCTTCACGATCACCGGCTTCTCGTTCTCGTCCTCGACCACCAGGAGGTGCTGGAGGCTGATGACGTCGCCGCGATCCTCGATCACCCGCACCGACTCGTAGCCGCCGCTGCGCTTGGGATCGAGCGGCGTGTAGTCGTCCACGAACGGCGTGGTCTCGCGCATGTCGAAGCGCACGCGATAGTCGCCGGCCATGCCCAGGATCGACTGGCGGTCCTGTTCCGGCGGCTTGCCGACCGCATGCGCAGCGGCGGGAAGCGCGAAGCTGGCCGCGAAGGCCAGGACGAGGCAGGTGCGGCGGGTGGCGGTCATGGCGTCCATCATCGTCAGAAGTCGTAGGTGAGGGAAAGCGAGAGGTTGCGGCCGGGCTGCGTATAGGCGTCGCGGGCCACCGACGTGGAGCTGAGGCCGCGCACGTCGTTCCACCAGGCGTACTTCTCGTCGGAGACGTTGAAGACCCCGCCGCGCAGCGTCAGGTCGTCGGCCACGCGCCAGAAGGCGGTGACGTCCACGACGGTGAAGGCGTTCGGCCGCCAGCAGGTGGGCGCGCAGGCCTGGGCCACGCGGCTGGCCGACTTGCGCTCGGAGCGGACCACGGTGATCTCGCCGCCGAACCGCCGGGCCGGATCGCGCCAGCTCACCCCGGCGGTGACCTTGATCGGATCGATGCTGTCCAGCGGAGCCTTGGCCGGCGTGTAGCTGTCGCCCGTCGCGTAGGCGGCGCCCAGGAAGACGCCCAGGCCGTGGTCGAGCTGGAACCGCGCACGTCCCTCGATCCCGCGGATCTTCACCTTGGCCCGGTTCACGAACTGGAAGACGCCCGGGTTGGCGGGCGTGAAGTTCCCCGCCACCTGAACCTGTTCGATGAAGTTGCGGTACTCGGCCGAGAAGGCCGTCACTTCGGCGATCCACATGGGCGTGACCCAGCGCGCGCCGCCCTCGAAGGCCTCGCTGGTCTCGGGCTTCAGGTCGGGGTTCGGCTCGGAGCGATAATTCTGGATCGGGTTGGAGAAGGCGTTGTTCACCTGGCTGGGCGACGGCGCCTTGAAGCCGTGGGCGTAGTTGAAGAACAGCCGCACCGGCTCGGCCGGCTCGAACACGACCCCCAACTTCGGCGAGAGGCGGCCGTCGTCCGACTTGCTGGGCGCGAAGCCCACCAGCAAGGCGTCGGCCTTCGGGTCCAGCTTGTACCAGTCGTAGCGCAGCGCGGGGTACAACGTCAGGCGGCCGTCCAGGAGGGCGATCTCGTCCTGCAGGAAGGCGCCGATCAGGGTGTAGTCGGTGTTGGGGAAGGCGCGCTGCGGGAAGGGCTCGCCGACCGGCGGCACGGTTCCGTCGCGCAGACCCGTCTGGCGCGTGCGCGAGACGTCGGCGCCGAAGATCAGGTGGTGGATCCCGAACCGGCTGTCGACCTGGGCCGAGGCGCCGTAGACGCGGTTGTCGAAGGTGTTGAGGCGGGTCCGGTCGGCCGAGGTGAACCGGTCCTCCGCGGTGAACTCCACCGTCGTGCTGTCCTGCCAGTAGGCGCCCCACACCAGCCGCTCGACCGGGCCGCCCTCGAAGGTGATCCGCTGATCCAGCATGACGCGGTCGCGCTCGATGTCGTCGGCGGCGGCCAGGCCGATCACCGAGGTCGCCGCGAGCGGCGGCTTGGCGATGCCGGAGAGAACGGTCGTCTTGATGTCGCGATGATAGTGCTCGGCGGTGAGACGGATGCGGTTGTTGTCAGAGGCGTCGAACACCAGCTTGCCCAGCACCGACCGGGTCAGGATGTCCTGCGGGTTGGCGGTGGTGCGGTCGGTGTTGGCCGCGTCGTTCGAGCCGCGCGTCTCCTGCTCATGGCCGGCTCGGTAGGTGTAGGCGATCATGCCCGAGAGCCGACCCTGACGGCCCGCGCCGACGACCGTACCGCCGACGCTGGCGTCCGACGAGCCATAGGCGCCGCGCACGCGCCCGCCGAAATCACGGCCCTTCAGGAAGTCCTCGGGGTCCTTGGTGACGAAGCTGACCGCCCCCGCGACGCCGTCCGAGCCGTACAGCGCCGAAGCCGGTCCTCGCAGGATCTCCACCGACTTCATCAGGTCGAGGTCCTGGTAGTCGCCCCGGCCCACCGCCTGGGCTCCGAAGGTGAAGCCGTCGGGCACGCGCACACCGTCGAGCTGGATCAGCACCCGGTTCCCGTCGAGGCCCCGGATATTGAAGCCGGCGTTGCCGTCGCGGCCCGTCGTGCCCAGCGCCGCGCCGAAGCGTGTGGGACTGGAGCGGACCGAGACGCCGGGCTCGAACTTCGCCAGGTCCTTGATGTCGAACGACAGTCGGTCCTCGATCTCGGCGTCGGTGATGACGCTGACGGTGACCGGCAATTCGCTCTGGGGCTTTTCGGTCCGCGAGCCGATGACGGACACCGGATCGACGGTGACCCCGCCCGCGTCGTCCGCCGCTCCCTCCGCGCCGGCGGGTGAGGCGGTCGCCATGACCAGGGCGGAAGCCATGCCGAACAGGGCAAGACGCATCTGCGAGTTCTCCGGAAGCTGAAGCTCCCGCGCTCTTATTGCGACTTATTCGCAGAATCAATCGCAATAAGGCCTGTGGATATTTCGCCCGTGCGACACTTTGGCCATGACGCAATTTCGCCGGCTTGTGCCATAAATACTATTGGAAGTAGAGCTGAGACCGTCGGGACGCGGGCTTTTCTTAACCTTACCGCGAACCGATACAACCTCCGCGATTGGTACGAATCCGTGCGGTCGCGGGATCGGCCTGTTCCGATGGAAATCGGTCACCGGTGAGCCCGCGCGCCATGCAGACCTTCCACCACACGCTCGATATCGAAGCGCCGCCCTCTGAAGTCTGGCGCGTCCTGACCAATCCCGAACTGGTCCGCGAATGGGCCTCGGCCTACACGGACGGCCTCTCGATCCGGACCTCGTGGCGGGAAGGCGATTCCGTCGCTTGGAAGGAGCCGGGCGGCGCGACCCGGGCCGCCGGCCGCGTGGCGGCGTTCGAACCGGGCCGCCGCCTGAGCTTCGAGTACGACGAGGGGCGGGTCGCGCCCGAGGGTCGCTCGTTCTGCGAAACCTTCGAGATTTCGGAAGTCGACCACGGCACCCGCCTGGATTTCATCACCGGACCGCTGGACGACATCGGGGCCGCCGCGCTGAAGCGGCCGGCCGAAGCGGCGATCCGTGAGATCAAGAGTCTCGCCGAGGAATCGGCTCAGATTCGCCGCCTGCGCTGACGGCCGCCGCCTCGGAGACCGTTCGTCGCGCGGTTCGCCGCGCCGGACGGCCCCACCGGCCCCGCCCTAGCCAGAGACCCCGAGGCCTGCCAAATCGAAGACGCAGCCATACGGAGTCTTCCATGCGTTTCCTGACCGCCGCGGCGGTCGCGGCCCTCTTCGCGACCGCCGCCCTCCCCCCGACGGCCCAGGCCCGGCCGATCCGCTTCTCCGCCGAGATCCCGACGTCCGGCGTGCTCGTGGTGCCCGCCGCCGGCGAGACGGACCTGGCCCTGCGCGCGCCCGGCCTGGACGCGACGACCCGCGCGGCCGTGTCCCGCGGCCTCGCCGCCGCCAAGTTCGACTACAAGGCCGGCTCCAGCCTGACCTTCCGCAGCCTGGGCGGCTACGACGAGATCGTCGTCCTGGGCGCCGCACCGGCGGCGGGTCAACTCAGCGCGCTGGAGCTGCGCAAGCTGGGCGTCGCGGCCGCCCGCACGACAGCCCAGGCCTCTTCGCCCGCCGCCCTCGCCTCGACGGGCCTGCCCGCCCCCGACGAGGCCGCGCTGGGCGTCGCGCTGGGCGCCTACGCCTTCGACCTCTACAAATCCGGCTCCAGAAGCGAGGCCAGCGCGCAGCCCACGCCGTTCGTGATCGCGGGATCCGGCGCGACGGCGGCCCAGGCGGCCTGGAGCCGGCGCGGCGGCGCCCTGGCCGAGGGCGTCGGCTTCGCCCGCGACCTCATCGCCGAGCCGCCGAACGTCCTCTATCCGGAAGTCTTCGCCGAGCGCACCCGTGCGGCCTTCAAGGGCGTCTCCGGCACGACGGTCGAGGTCCTCGACGTCGCGGCGATGGAGAAGCTGGGCATGGGCGCGATCCTGAGCGTCGGCCAGGGTTCGGTCCGGCCGCCGCGCATGGTGATCGTGACCTACAAGGGCCCAGGCGCCCCGGACCGTCCGCTGGCGATCACCGGCAAGGGGATCACCTTCGACACCGGCGGCATCTCGATCAAGCCGGGCGCCAACATGTGGAAGATGAAGGGCGACATGGCGGGCGCGGCGGCGGCCATGGGCGCCGTGCTGTCGCTGGCCAAGTCGAACGCCCCGGTCCATGTGGTGGCCGTCGCCGCCCTGGCCGAGAACATGCCCGGCGGATCGGCCGCGCGTCCCGGCGACGTGGTGCGCGCGCACAACGGCCGGACCATCGAGCGCCTGAACACCGACGCCGAGGGCCGGATCGTACTGGCCGACGCCACCGCCTATGCTCAGAGCCGCTTCAAGCCGGCCGCGATCGTAAACGTGGCCACCCTGACCGGCGCGGTCGGATCGGCGCTGGGCGACGAATACGCCGGCCTGTTCAGCCGCCACGACGGCCTGGCCGCCCAGGTCGAAGCCGCGGCGAACGCCACCGGCGAGTCGGTGTGGCGCCTGCCGATGCACCCGAGCTACGCCAAGGATGTGGATTCGCCCGTCGCTGACATCCGCGACATCTCGCTGGCGCCCAGCGCGGGCGCCGGCATCGGCGCCCATGTGATCGGCTACTTCGCGGACCCGACCACGCCGTGGGCGCACCTGGACATCGCCGGGGTGAGCTGGGCCGACAGCGACAGGCCGCTGGGACCGAAGGGAGGTCAGGGCTTCGGCGTGATGCTGCTGGACGAACTGGCGCGCAACTTCGATTCCACCCGCGCCGCCGAACCCGCCAGAGCGGGCGACTGACGGACGACGAAGGCCGCCGCAGATTGGGGCGGCCTTCCATCCTTGGCCCGGATCCTTTGCCGGATCCGTTGGCCCGGAAGGCCGGATCGGGCAATCTGGCGACTCGATGCCCGACGAACGCAAGAACGACCGCTATGGCCTCCGGCGCGATCCCGCCGGGTGGACCGTCTATGTCATCTGGACGACCGAACCCGCGATCGTGGGCGGCGTCGCGCAGACCGGCCTGTCGGAGGACGACGCCCGGCACATGGCGGGACTGCTCAACACCCAGTCGCGGCGCGGCGACTCGTCGATGCGGCGGAGCTGAAGCGGCGGCTATTCCCGCCGAAGCACGCTTTCGGTGAGCACATTGCCCCACATGTTGGTGCGGAACTCCGCCTTCATGGCCGCAGGGTCGTAAAGCGGGCTCTCAACCCATTCGATGAAGCTCATGCCCCGCGGCTCGCCTTCGGTGAGGTAGCGGGCGAACACATAGTCCAGCACCCCCGTCTTCCCGTGCCGGATGTGGAGGTACCGGAGCGAGAGCTGCTCCATCGCCTGCCGGATCGGCTGGCCCTTCCGGAAATGCATGTAGAAGGCGCTCATGATCCCGGCCCGGTCCGCGCCGGACTTGCAGTGCAGCAGGGCCGGATACTCCAGCGTCTCGAACAGCGCCCTGGCGCCCAGCACGCGCTCGCGCGACGGGACCTCGCGGGAGGTGATGGTGAAGTTCACGAAGTTCAGCCCCAGCCGCTCGCAGGCGTCTTTCTCCAGGGCGTGGAAACTGGCGTCGAAGCCGCCGCGCAGGTTCACGATGGTGCGGATCCCCCGGTCCTTCCACGCCGAGATCTGATGCGGCCACGGCTGGTTGGCCCGCACCAGCTCCTCCGAGATCCAGTGCGCGTTGGAAAATCCCAGCCGCAGGTAGGCATGGTCGTTCCACATATAGTCGGCATAGGTCGCCGCGCGCCCGAGCGGGCTCGAGAGATCGAAGCGGGCCGGCGGGGAGGCGCTGTCCATGCCGCCTAAGTAGGGGCGCCCGCCGCCGCGGGAAAGGCGGCTCCGCGTCACCGACAATCGTGACGCCCCCGTCATCTTCCTTGACTGATCACCGTTCAGATCGCATGGTGGCGGCCATAACGATCAAGGTGAGGAGCACTGCATGGCCGCCGACGGCAACATCACCAAGGACATCATCTACGACGCCGTCGCGCCCGACGACTTCGAGTCGATGCTGGAGCTCGACCGCTACAACAACCGCTCGACCGCCTTCGACAAGATCATCTCGGCGACCCACGACCACTTCTGGGAT
>NZ_MEEX01000053.1 GCF_001724605.1 Phenylobacterium sp. SCN 70-31 | reverse complement strand
CCGCGGCGGGTGAAGGTTCCGATGGTGGCCATGGTCTTGCTCCTGTCTGATCTCGACCGCGCCGATCGCGGTCTCGATGGCGCTCAGGAGGCCGGCGCGGAGCGCCGCCGCACCCGCCAGGGCGTCAGACGCCGGCGGCGGCTTTGTTGCCGCGCGAGGAGGCGCATCGCGCCGGGGAAGAAAGCCTTAGCCGCCGCGCGTTGCGGCGCCGGACGAGGCTGCAAGCCGTCGCCGGCCAGAACGCCAGACGAAGAGACCGCCTGTCGGCTGGGCTTCAGCTGGGAGCAAACTCTGTCCCCATGGGCTGTCGCTCTGCGGGTTTCGAGGGTGCGATAGGTGACTTTCTAAGTGAAAAGGGCCATGTTCCGGTCGGTGCTGCGGCACGCCTGACGATGGGTCGCCGCTCCCGGCCTGCCCGAACGCCGGTCCTCGCTCGGACCGGACGCTCTTGGAGGCACGATGGACGGCCCGACGTCGACGACTCGCCGCGCCCGGTTCGGGCGCATCTGGCGACGGGCCCGCGAGCTGTTGCTGGCGGTGCCGATCCTGATGGTCGGGGTGACTGTCGCCGACACCCTGGCCGATCCCGAGCGGCCAGGCCCGCTGACCTGGTGGGCGCTGGGCGTGGCCGGGGCCGCGATCGCGCTTTATCTGGCCTTTCCGGGCAGGGGTGAGGATCGGACCTAGCTCAAGGTCCGGCCCAAAGGTTGGGGAAGGGCGGCGAGGGGCGAACAGAGGAGCGTCGCAGACGCCGAGGAGCCGAGACCATGCCGAGATCTGCGCAACCCCTGCGGCCGGAGCGCCGACCATGTCCTTGAAGGTGATCGTCGAGGTGCTGGGCGGCGACCTCTACGACGGCGGCCGGCGCGCCAATATCCCGGCGCCCGGCCACAGCCGCGCCGACCGTTCCGTGTCGCTGCTGCTGAAGGACGATCGGGTCATCGTCCACACCTTCGGCGACGGCGACTGGCAGGCCGTGCTCGACGACCTGCGCGCCAAGCGCCTGATCGACGCCCACAATGCGCCCCGTTCGGTGTCGTTCGGCCCGGGCGACGACCAAACGAGCGCGCCCAAGCCCGACTTCCGGCGCCTCGACGCGGCGCGGCGCCTGTGGGACGCCGGCCGGCCGGTCGCCGGTGCGCTGGCCGAGCGGCATTGCCGCCTGCGCCACATCCAGCGCGCGCTGCCGGGGTCGCAGGTCCTGCGTCACGGCGGCGAGACCCCGGTCTCCGCCTATGCCGAGAGCCGGTATCGCCGCCCTGCCCTGCTGGTGGCGATCAGCGCCGCCGACGGATCCTTCAGCGCCGTGGAGATCACCTATCTCGCCGCCAACGGTCAGCGGGCGCTGGATCTGCGGCTGCCGCGCAAGACCGTGGGCCTGGTCCCGCCCGGCAGCGCCGTGCGGCTCGACCCGGCCGCGCCGGAGATGCTGGTCGCCGAAGGGGTGTTCACCACCTTGTCGGCGACGGAACGGTTCGGCCTGCCCGGCTGGGCGCTGCAGTCGACGCGCAACCTGAAGAGCTGGTCCGCGCCGGAGGGCGTGCGGAAGGTGTTGATCGCCGCCGACCGGGGCAAGGACGGGGAGGCCTCGGCCGAGATCCTCGCCGCGCGGCTGCGCCGGCAGGGCGTGGCGGCGGATATCGCCTTTCCGCCCGAGCCGTATGGGGACTGGAACGAGGCGGCGCGGCCCGCCTGAGGGGCCGGAGCCTGCCCTCAGCCGCGAAAGGCCGGAGGAAGGGCTGGGGTGGGCGCGCCCAGGGGCAGGATGACCCTCGCCCAGGCGCTGGAGCCTGACCCCCATGACCGACATCCAGACCGCTTCCGTCACCCCGATGGACGAGATCACCGTCCGCCTCGGCGACCTCGGCCTCGCGCCGGAGAACCTCCGCTTCCAGGAGCCGGCCGACGACGGCGTGCCGCAACTCGCCGAGACCGTGCTCGCGGCCGGCGTCCTGATCCCGCCGATCGTGCGGGCCGGGCGCAAGGGCGAGCAGCCGTTCATGGCCCTCGACGGGCGCCGCCGGCGCTTCGCCCTCCTCGCGCTGCGCGATCGCGGCGACATCGACGACGACTATCCGGTCGTCTGCAAGCTGGCGGTGAGCAAGGGCCAGCAGGCCGCCGCCATCGTCCTGCCCAACGCCGAGGTGGCGCCGGTCCACATCGCCGACATTATCGGCGCCATCGGCAAGCTGCGCAAAGCCAAGATGGACACCGCCGGCATCGCCCGCGCCCTGGGCTACGCCGAGCTGGAGGTCAGGCGGCTGGAGGCGCTCTCCGCCGTCCACCCGAGCGTATTGAAGGCCCTGCGCCAGGGCCGGCTGACCCTGAAGCAGGTGCGGCTGTTCGCGCGCCTGCCCGACAAGAAGCAGCAGGCCGAGATCGCCCAGACCGCGCTCGACGGGCATTTCCACGACTATCAGCTGCGCAACGTGGTCGAGGGCGACCGGGCGACGGTCCAGGACGACCGCTTCGTCCTGGTCGGCATGGACCGCTATGTCGCCGCCGGCGGGCGGGTGTCGACCGACCTGTTCGGCGAGCTTCCCGACAGCCTGCTCGATCCGGAGATCCTGCAGGCCGCCTGGCGGGCGCGCATCGAGCCGATCATCGAGCACCTGAAGGCGGCGGGCCTGGCCGTCTATGTCGGCCGCGACGGCGGCTACCGCGCCCCGGACGGCTTCTTCAACCTCCCCTACGTCTACGGCCGCGACCTGACCGAAGCCCAGGCCGAAGCGTTGGCGGCGGCGCGCGCGGAGGCAGCCCGTGTCGCCGGCGAGCTGCAGGAGGTCGACGCCCTCTGCGAGGCGGCGCCGGCCGCGCTCTGCGCGCTCTTCAGCGCCCAGATGGCGGTCGATGCGGCGCCGCTGTCGCGCAGCCGGCTGGGGGCGGTGCTGCTGACGCCCGCCGACGGCTACGGGGTGTCGGCGACCTTCTATTCGGTCCCGATCCCGGCCGAGGAACTGCCCGACGAGATCGAGGGCGAGGAAGAGGAGGATGAGGACGCCTCGCCCTCGGGCGGCTATGGCCGCGCCTCCAACGACGTCGAAGTCCCGCGCGCCGACGTGGAGGTCGAAGGTTCCAGCCACATCTTCCACGAGACTCGCACCGACGTCGCCACGCGCGGCCTGGTCCGCGACCTGGCCGACGATCCAGGGGCGGCCCTGACCGTGCTGGTGGCCCAGCTGTTCAAGAACCTGGCGCTGCACAGCTCGGGCAGCATCGAGGAGTCGGCGGCGGCCATCAACGCCACCGGCTATCGCCGCGGCTCGACGCCCTCGATCCCCGCCCTGGACGGCGAGGTGCGCGCCAGGCTAGAAGCACGCCGCGCCGCCTACAAGGCCAGCGGACTGCGGCCGATCCCGTGGGTCGAGACCCTGGCCCACGGGGACAAGATGGCGCTGATGGCCGAGCTGACAGCCATCTCGCTGAACGTCCGGGAGGGCCGAACCACCTCGCTGCGGCATGCGGCCCGGGCCGAGGCCGCCGAGATCGCCGCCCTCTGCGGCGCCGACATCTCGGCGCACTGGACGCCGGACGAGGCCTACCTCGCTGTCCACTCGAAGAAGCAGCTCCTGGGGCTGCTGGACGAGATGGAGGTCGAGGACGACCGGGCCAAGACCCTGAAGAAGGACGAGCTGGTGACCTTCGTCGCCGAGGCGGCGGCCGAGCGCCAATGGGCGCCGGTGGCCCTGGCCTGGGACCGTCTGCCCGATGAGGCGGTCGAGGACGCTGAAGCCGAAGAGGATGGCGACGCCGAGGCGAGCCCCGCCCGGCAGACGTCGGACGCGACGGCCGACCAGATCGCGGCCTGACCTGCAGGAGCCCTCGTCCACCGGGCGGGGGCTCTTGCTCTGTCACCGCTGGACGCTACGGATATCATGCACATGGAGGACGCCAGACGAAGAGACCAAGATCGCGCTGGCGCGCCTCGTGGCGCTCGCCAGCGAGGACACCGGCGGCAGCCGCGTGGCGCCAATTTCCTGCTCGCCTGGTGGAACGCCGCCGAGCTTGGCGGCTTCGACCCGACCGAGATGTGGCTGCTGGATGACCTCGCGGTTCGAGATCTGCTGCTGGTCGCCAGCTTCATCGGCCGCAACAATGTCTATCCCGACGCCCTGATCGGACGCGAGGCGGTGCAAGACCTCATCGTGCGCTGGCACGGCCGCGTCGTCGCGGACTGAACAGACTCGCGCCGATCAAGAATGTGAGTTATACGTATAACTCGGTAATCGGAGGCGATCGTGCGCATCTCGACCGCGGATTTCATCAAGAACTTCGGTTCGCTGGCTGACCAGGCGCTGGCCGAGCCGGTGCGGATCACCAAGCATGGCCGCGACCGGCTGGTGATGATCTCGGCGGCGGAATACGACAGGCTGAAGCGGCGCGATCGGCAGGTCTTCCGGTCGGAGGATCTGCCCGATGAGGTGCTTGAGCTGATCGCCACAGCCGAGTATCCCGCCGAGTTCGCCCATCTCGATGACGAGCTCAAAGACTGGAAGCCATGAGCTGGCCGACTCCTCGGGCCGGCCTTGTCATTCGATATTCCTACCTTTGGCGCAGCGAGGCGGCGGCCGGGCGTGAGGAAGGCGTCAAGGATCGCCCATGCGCCGTAGTCCTCGCCGTCGAGACCGATGGCGGCGTTAGGGTCGTCTACGTCCTGCCCATCACCCATAGCCCTCCCAAGGATCCCGACGACGCCATAGAACTGCCCCAGGCCACGAAAAACCGCCTGGGTCTCGACAGCGAGCAGTCCTGGATCGTCGTCAGCGAGGGCAACAGCTTTGTCTGGCCCGGCCCTGATCTTCGGCGCGTCGGCGATCGGGGTCCTGAAAGCGCGGCCTACGGCTTTCTGCCAGAGGCTTTGTTCAACCTCGTCCGAGCGCGGTTCATGACGCGCGTCCGAGATCGTCGCGCCGGCGTGGTCGCGCGGACGGAGTAGACGCGGAACCCCACAGGCCGTCGCTCAAGGATGCGCCGCAAAGCGTATTCGATCTCGAGGCACGCCCGGTCCTCGCGTAGGGCCTCACCGGGAAGCGACGGTTTTCCGATGACGCGCGAACGCCGCCCTCAGCTTGGCCGTCGGCGCCGAAGGCTGGTCCAACGCCGCGAAGAACGCCGCGTGATCGACGGGCTGCAGCGCCGTGCGATCAGCGTTGGGTTCGTCGATCACCTTGATGGGGTCCCGGCCAGCCGGCATGGGCGCTGCTCCTCCCCGACACCTGTAAGTCCCAAGGACGGGCTGGTCCAGAGATCGGCGGCGCTCATCGGGGTGCGTCATCACCCGCAGGTCAAAGGAAAAGGCAGGGGGCGGACGGGCGAGCCCGTCGGGACTGGAGGGAGGCGCCCTCCGCCGCGGGTGATCCGGACCTGCTCCATGAACGCCATGCTTCCCCTGTTCGCCGCCGCGACCGACGGCGCCGACCATAAGGCCGCCAACATCCTGGCCGCAGCCCGGGCGCTTTGCCCGCAGCTCAACCGCTCGCGGGCCCTGGACCGGCGTCTCGTCGCCAGCGTGATGACCACGACCTTCGGGGGATCGGACACTGAGGGGGCCTGGATCTGGCGCGACGCCTATGACGCCGTCGAGGCGGCGCTGGTGCTGCAGATTCGTCGTCTGGGGCCGCAGATCGGCCGGCTCGAGGACGCTCCGGCGGAGATCGCGGCCCTGCTCGCCAACCTGGCGGACCTTGGCCTCACCCACACGCGCCGCAGCGAGGAGCAGGTGGCGCTCGACCAGTTCTCCACCCCGCCGCAACTGGGCGCCCTGGCCGTGCTGGCCGCCCAGGTCCGCGCGGGCGACCAGGTGCTGGAGCCATCGGCCGGCACCGGCATGCTGGCGGTCCTCGTCGAGGCCTGCGGCGCGACCTTGACCCTCAACGAGCTGGCCGCCGGTCGCGCGGGCCTGCTCGAGGGCCTGTTCCCGGCCGCCGCGCGATCGGCCCATGACGCGCGGCATCTTCGCGACATCCTGCCGGGTTCGGGCGGCTTCCACGCCGTCATCGCCAACCCGCCGTTCCAGCGGCTGGAGGAGCACCTGCATGCGGCGCTGGACTGCCTGGCCGAGGGCGGGCGGCTGTCTGCGATCGTCCCGGCCCGGCTGTTCGAAGACGCGGCCGCCCAGCGCCGCCTCGCCGAGCGCGGACAGGTCGTCCAGCGGCTGGCCTTCCCGAACCGGGCCTACGCCAAGCACGGGACTTCGGTCGAGACCGGCCTGCTGGTCGTCGACCGTGGACCCGCGGACCCGGCCCTGGCGCCGGTGATCGCCGCGGAGACCCTGGCCGACGCGGCCCGCGCGGCCGCCGGCGTGATCGCCCGGCCCACGGCCCGGCCGCGCCAGTTCCGGGCGCTGTCGCAGGTCGCCGTCCTCGCCCCGCGGGCCCGTTCCCTGGCCTCGCCGTCGACGCGCCTGGCCTTCCTCAACACCGCCGCCCCGCTCGCCTATGAGACCAAGCCCTGGTCAGGCGAGGGTCACGATGTCGGCCTCTACCAAGCCTATGAGCTCGGGCGCATCGCCTTCCCGCACGTCCAGCCCCACCCCTCCCCGCTGGTGGAATCCGGACCGATGGCCTCGGTCGCGCCGCCGGCGCCGACCTACCGGCCACAGCTGCCGCCGAAGGTCGCCGCCGAGGGCCTAGTGTCCGACGCGCAGATGGAGACGGTGATCTATGCCGGCGAGGCCCATGCCCAGGTGCTGCCGGGATCGTGGATCGCCGGCGCGGCGCCGCACCAGGTGGTGCTGGTCAAGGACGACCACCCGGGCGCCGTGTCGTTTCGCAAGGGCTTCTTCCTCGGCGACGGGACCGGCTGCGGCAAAGGCCGGGAGATCGCCGGCGTCATCGCCGACAACATCGCCCAAGGCCGCCAGCGCGCCGTCTGGCTGTCGAAGAACGACGCGCTGCTGGAAGACGCCCGGCGCGACTGGGGCGCGATCGGCGGCGCCGCCTCCGACATCACCCCGCAGTCGTCGTGGAAGCAGGCCGACGCGATCCGCCTCGACCGCGGCATCCTCTACACCACCTACGCGACCCTGCGGCAGCCGGCCCGCGGCGACCGGCCCTCGCGGCTGGATCAGATCGTAAGCTGGCTCGGCGCCGACTTCGACGGGGTCATCGTGTTCGACGAGGCTCACGCCATGGCCAACGCCGCCGGCGGCGGCAAAGGCGCGCGCGGGACCAAGAAAGCCTCCCAGCAGGGCATGGCGGGGCTGGCGCTGCAGAACCGCCTGCCCAACGCCCGCATCCTCTACGTCTCGGCGACAGGGGCCACCACGCCGGAGAACCTGGCCTATGCCGCGCGCCTGGGCCTCTGGGGTGGGCCGGAAGCCCCCTTCCCCACCCGCGAGGCCTTCATGGACGCCGTCGAGACCGGCGGGGTCGCGGTGATGGAGCTGATCGCCCGCGAGCTCAAGGCCATGGGCCTCTACATCGCCCGCTCGCTGTCCTTCGACGGCGTCGAATACGAGGCCCTACGCCATCCGCTCACGGAAGACGACATCGCCATCTGGGACGCCTGGGCCGACGCCTACCAGCTGATCCACCAGAACCTGCGCGCCGCCCTGGAGGCGGTCGGCATCAGCGAAGACGGCAAGGCCAAGTCCGGCCAGGCCGCCTCGGCCGTCATGTCGGCGTTCGAAGGCTCCAAGCTGCGGTTCTTCGGCCACCTCCTGGCCGGCCTGAAGTCTCCGTCCCTCGTGGCCTCGATCCGAGGTGATCTCGGCGAGGGCCGCAGCGCCGTCGTGCAGGTGGTCTCGACCAATGAGGCGGTGATGGAGCGCCGCCTGGCGGAGATCCCCGCCGAGGAATGGAACAACCTGGCCGTCGACCTGACGCCGAAGGACCAGGTGCTCGACTATCTGATGGGCGCCTTCCCGATCATGGCGATGGACGCCGTCGAGGACGAGGACGGCAATGTGACCATGGTCCCGGTCATGGTCGACGGAGCCCCCGTGGTCAGCCAGGAAGCCCTGCGACTGCGCGAGGAACTCGTCGCCCACCTCGCCTGCCTCCCCGCCGTCCCGGGCGTGCTGGACGCCGTCCTCGACGCGCTGGGGACCGAGATGGTGGCGGAGATCACCGGCCGCAGCCGCCGGGTGGTCCGGCGCGACGGCCGCCGCGTCGTTGAGCGGCGCAGCGCCTCGGCGGCCAAGGCCGAGACCGACGCCTTCATGGCCGGCAAGAAGCGGGTGCTGGTGTTCTCCGACGCCGGCGGCACCGGGCGCAGCTACCACGCCGATCTGAGCGTCCAGAACCAGCAGCGCCGGGTCCACTACCTGGTGGAGCCGGGCTGGCGGGCCGATGCGGCGATCCAGGGCCTGGGCCGTTCGCACCGCACCAACCAGGCCGTCGCGCCGCTGTTCCGGCCGGTGACCACGGACATCCACGGCGAGAAGCGGTTCACCTCGACGATCGCCCGCCGGCTGGACAGCCTGGGCGCCTTGACCCGGGGGGAGCGGCGCACGGCCGGCAACGGCCTGTTCCGCGCCGAGGACAATCTGGAGAGCCCTTGGGCCCACCGGGCGCTGCAGGCCTTCTATATCGCCCTGCATTTCGGCAACGTCGAGGCCATGGATCGCGAGACCTTCGAGGCCAAGACCGGCCTGCGGCTGCTCGACCATGACGGCGATCTGAAGAAATCCGACGACCTGCCGCCGATGAACACCTTCCTCAATCGCTTGCTGGCGCTGCGGATCGCCGACCAGAACGCGCTGTTCGCGGCCTTCGACGAGATCCTCTCCAGCATCCTGGAGCGGGCCGTAGCCGCCGGCGCGCTGGACCGCGGCATGGAGGACATCGAGGCCGACGACCTGGTGGTCAAGGGCGAGGAGGTGATCCGCACCGATGCGGTCACCGGCGCCGAGACCAGACTGCTCACCTTCCAGGTCCGCACCCGCCGGTCCCTGCTCGCCGCCGAGGACGCCCTGGCCGGGGTCGACCCGGAGGCGACGGTGTTCGCCGTCAACGCCAAGTCGGGACGGGCGGCGCTGGTCGTCCAGGGCCTGACCACCACCAACGACGACGACCGGCTGATCCCGGCCGTGCGCCTGGTCCGCCCGGAGAAGCGCACCATCGCTTCGCTGAAGGGTTTCGAGGAATCGGCCTGGGAGGCCTGCGAGGAAGCGGCGTGGCGGGCCGCCTGGGACGCCGAGATCGCGCAGGCCGACCCCTGGATCACCCGCGATCTCGTGGTGGTCAGCGGCCTCCTGCTGCCGATCTGGGCGAGTCTGCCGGACAAGCGCACCTCGGTGCGCCGGCTCAAGGCGCCGGACGGGCGACGCTGGCTCGGCCGGGTGCTCGACCCCGCCCAGGTCGTCCCCCTGAAGATCGCGCTGGGCCTGACCGATACGGCCAGCGCGGTCGGCGACGGCGGCGCGGCCTCCCGGCTGGTGCTCGGTGAAGGCGCCTCGGTCGCCCTGGCCGGCGGCCTCTGGCTGCGGCGCGCCAAGGTGATGGACCGCCAGCGGCTGGAGATCGTCGGCGCGGCCTCGCAGCGCTCGACGTTCACGGCGCTGGGCTGCTTCGTCGAGATCATCAGCTACACGCCGCGGGTGTTCGTGCCGACCGATCGGCCGGACGTGCTCACCGCCATCCTGGCCAAGTGGCCGGCGCAGAGCATCCTGCCAGCGGCCGCTTAGGGCCGATGGACAGCGCGAGGAGCCGCCGGGTCGGACCGGCGGCTCTCTTCGTGCGGGGCCGCGCGGCCGTCTGGGGAGGGGAAAGGAAGGGACGGAGCAGGCAAGCGCTCCGGAATGGGTCCGGGGCGGCGAACCCGAGGTCCCCATGTCCACGCCCCTAGACGATCTGATGGCCGACATCATCGCCCGCATCGAGGCGGGCACGCCGCCGTGGCGGCAGGCCTGGAGCCGAGCCGGCGCCGATCCCGCCCTCCCCTTGCGGGCCAACGGCGAGCCCTTCACCGGCAGCAATTCGTGGCTGCTGTCGTTCGCCGGCGCGCTGCGCGGCTACGGCTCGCCCTACTGGTTCACCTTCCGCCAGGCCCTGGCGATCGGCGCGCCGGTGGCCAAGGGCGCCAAGGGCTCGCTCGCCATCCTCTACAAGACACGCGTTGTCGAGGGGGAAGGCCGTGCCGGCGAGGCGGGCGATCCCGGCGGCGAGGATGCCGACCCGAAGGTGTTGCGCTATCTGAAGACCTACGCTGTCTTCAACGCCGACCAGCTGACCGACTGCCCGGAACGCTACCGCGCCGGCCCGCCGGTCGACCCGGCCGTGCGCGCCGCGACGCGGAACGCCATCCTCGACGCCGTCCCGGCCCAGATCGAATATGGCGGCGCTCAGCCCTGCTACATCCCCTCGCGGGACCTGATCCGCCTGCCGGCGCCGGAAGCCTTCCATTCGGTCGACGATTTCCTGGCGACCAAGGCCCATGAGCAACTGCATTGGTCGGGCGCCGCGCACCGGCTG
>NZ_MEEX01000052.1 GCF_001724605.1 Phenylobacterium sp. SCN 70-31 | reverse complement strand
GATGACGCGGGCGGCGAACAGCAGCTTGCCCGAGGCGTGGGTCTTGCCCTTGTCGTGGTCGAAGAAGACGCCCGGCGAGCGGTGCATCTGCGAGACGATGACGCGCTGGGTCCCGTTGACGATGAAGGTGCCCTTCTCCGTCATGAGCGGGATGTCGCCCATGTAGACGTCCTGCTCCTTGATGTCCTTCACCGAGCGGGCGCCGGTCTCCTCGTCGGTCTCGAAGACGATGAGGCGCAGCTTCACCTTGAGCGGCGCGGCATAGGTCATGTCGCGCTGGACGCACTCCTCGACGTCGTACTTCGGCTCCTCGAACTCGTAGGAGACGTATTCGAGCACCGCGCGCTCGTTGAAGTCCTTGATCGGGAAGACCGACTTGAAGACCGCTTCGATGCCTTCGTCGCGCCGTTCACCGGCGCGGACTTCGCGCTGCAGGAACTGCTCGTACGACGAGCGCTGAACCTCGATCAGGTTCGGCATCTGCACGGCTTCAGGGATGCGGCCGAAAGACTTCCGGATCCGCTTCTTACCGGTGAAGGACTGCGCCATTTTGATCCCTTGAGGACGCCTGGACGGGAGTCCGGGCGTCGAGTGCTGTCATTCCGGGTCCGCCCTGTCGGACCTCCAAGAGCGGAGGCCGGACCCTGGAAGGCTCCCCGTGTCGTCGGGAGCGCCCCTTCGCATGGTCGGAGGGCGACGGACCATGCCTCGGGGCCTGCACGCGCGAAGGCCGCATCGAACGATGTGAATCGGAGGTGTTTTCGCGAACGGCGGGAAATAGGCCCTTTCCGTTCGCTTGTGAAGCCCCCTGCCGGGAAAATCGCGCCTGTCGCCAGGAAGACCGGCGCGAGTCAGCGCGGTCCGGCGCCGCCGTTCAGGAGCGGCAGGCAGGCCTGCCAGTTACCGGGATTGGCCGCCACACAGGCGTGATAGTTCTGCCCGCCCTGGTGGATCGCCGTTGCGGTGTCGTAGTTGCGCTGCGCCGACGGCAGGAGAGGCTGACCCAGGGTCGGAACCGGACGAGGCGCCGGAAGGCCGCCCAGCGTGGGCGCCGCCGGACGCGGCGCGCTGGCGTTCGCCAGGCATATCTGGATGGCGGCGGTGTCGCCGGCGGCGTTGCGGACACAATCGGCGACGCCCTGGGAGTTCACGGCCGGCGCGGCAGGAGCCGCGACCGGCGCCGGCGAGCGCGTGGCCATGGCGGCGTTGAGCGCGCCCAGGATGCCCGCGGTCGTGCCGCCGCCCACCCCGCCCAGGCCCATCGGCGCAGCCGGCGCGCCATAGCCGCGCGGTCCTGGCAGGCCCACGCGAGCGTTGAGCTGGGCGCACTCGGGGATCGCCGCCGCGCCGGCGGAATTGCAGATCTGGATGGCCTGGTTCAGCCGGTTGATCTCGGCCGCCGTCTGGGCGAGCGCAGGCGCCGCCAGTCCGGTCAGCGCCGACACGAGCGCAAGGCCCAGGATTCCGCGCATGGTTCGGCCCCCTCCGATCCGATCTCTCCTGGAAGATGGACCCAAATCATGTCGACGCCCTCCCCCGTTTGGGGGCCCTGGGGCAAGGGCATGAGAAAAGGGCCGGGATCACTCCCGGCCCTTCGGCATATCGTCTGGATCCGGACGCGACGCGTCCGCGATCCTCCGGCTTCGCCGGACTATTTGATCTGGACGGAAGCGCCGGCTTCTTCGAGCTTCTTCTTGATCTCTTCGGCTTCCTGCTTGGAGATGTTTTCCTTGACGTTCTGCGGAGCGCCTTCGACGAGGTCCTTGGCTTCCTTCAGGCCGAGGTCCGGACGGACGCCGCGGACTTCCTTGATCACGTTGATCTTCTTGTCGCCGCCGGCGGTCAGCACGACGGTGAACTCGGTCTGCTCTTCGGCGGCTTCGGCCGGAGCGGCGCCACCGGCAGCCGGAGCGGCGGCCATGGCGACCGGAGCAGCGGCGCTGACGCCCCACTTTTCTTCCAGCAGCTTGGACAGCTCAGCGGCTTCCAGGACGGTCAGGGCGGACAGTTCGTCCACCAGCTTTTCGAGATTGGCCATGTGTTCGATTCCTTAGAGGTAGAGGTTGTCGGGGAAGATGATCCGATCAGGCGGCGTCTTTGGTCGCGTACGCGTTGAAGACGCGCGCCAGTTGGCCGGCCGGAGCCTGCAGGACGCCCGCGACCTTGGTCGCCGGAGCTTGCAGAAGGCCGATGATCTTGCCGCGGAGCTGGTCGAGCGACGGCAGGGTGGCCAGGGCGTTGACGCCCTTCTGGTCCAGGACCTGCTGTCCCATCAGGCCGCCGACGACGCTGAACTTGTCGTTGTCCTTGGCGTACTGGGTCGCGACCTTGGCGGCGGAGACAGGGTCCGGGCCGAAGGCGATCGCGACCGGGCCCGTGAAGAGGGCGTCGCCCGCTTCGCCGACCGAGCCGTTCAGCGCCTTCTGAGCCAGGGTGTTCTTCACCACCTGGAGCTGCGCGCCTTCCTTGCGGAGGCGGCCGCGGAGATCGGTCATTTCCGCAACGGTCAGACCCAGGTAGTGGGTCACGACCACGGCGCCGGAGTCAGCGAAGACGCCCTTGAGCGCCTCGATGGCTTCCTGCTTTTGAGCGCGGTCCATTGCGGTCTCCATACTCAGGTTCGGCGCGCACGGGATTGCGCACGCCGCAAGCACCTGTCCGATGAGGAAAGCCGCAGGCCGCGCGCCGCCCATTCGGGTGGCGATCGGGCCGTCATCTTCCCGTCTCCCTGCGCCTGAGGAGGGGCCCCTCCTCGCGTTACGACCTCCGGCGACCCCGGCGGCTGCGCAGTTCTTGGACAGGATGGAAAGGCCGAAGCCCTTCCGTCCACGCCTCCCCCCGGAAGGGATCGACGAAGCGCGGGCCTATAGACGAAGCGGTGGCGAAACTCAACCCGCCGCCATCCAGGCTTCCAGCCGGGACGCCTTGGCCAGGTCCTTCGGCCGTCCGAAGAGCCGCAGGATGCGGAGCTGTTCCTCCGCCGAGGGGATCGGCCCGACCACCGGGAGCCGCCGGCCGCGAACGTGCAGTCCGCCCATCACCTCCACCGGCCCCCAGGGCGTGGCGTAGCGGGCGAAATCCTGCGAACGGAACGGCCCGTCAGGCGCCTTGGGCGCCTGCGGCTCGAGCCAGCCGGCCCAGGCGCTGCGCAACCGTCCCGCCCCGTCGACGCCCGTAACCACGTCCAGGTCGGCGGCCTCGTCCAGCGGAACGCCCAGCAGGATCAGCGCCCCGCTGCCGATCAGGCTCCAGGGCGCGGCGAAGGCATCCAGATCCGGAACCACGGCCTCGAAGACGCGGCGCACCTCCTCCGGCGTCACGACGGGCTTACGCCGCCTCGAAGATCGCCGCGATGCCCTGGCCGCCGCCGATGCACATCGTCTCCAGGCCGTACTTGCCGTCACGCCGCTTCAGTTCGCGGAGCAGATTGGCCAGGATGCGACCGCCGGTGGCGCCGATCGGGTGGCCCAGGCTGATGCCCGAGCCGTTGACGTTCAGCCGGTCGCGATCGTCCCAGCCCCAGCCCTTCAGCACGGCCAGCACCTGCGGCGCGAAGGCCTCGTTCAACTCCACCAGATCGATGTCGTCCCAGCCCAGGCCGGTGCGTTCGAACAGGCGCTTCACCGCCGGCACCGGGCCGATGCCCATGCGCGAGGGGTCGCAGCCGGCCGCGGCCCAGCTCACGAAATATCCCATCGGCTCCAGATTCAGTTCGGCCAGCTTGTCCTCGGCCACCACCAGGCAGGCGGCGGCCGCGTCGTTCTGCTGGCTGGCGTTGCCGGCGGTGACGACACCGTCCTTCTCGATGGCGCGCAGCTTGCCCAGCGTCTCCATGCTGGCGTCGGCGCGGACACCCTCGTCCTTGGCGAAGACGATCGGGTCGCCCTTCTTCTGAGGCACCGCGACGGGCACCAGTTCGTCGTCGAACTTGCCCTCGGCCCAAGCCTTCGTCGCGCGCTGGTGGCTCATGACGGCGTATTCGTCGGCCTCCTCACGGCTGATCTGATAGTCGCGGGCGAGGTTGTCGGCCGTCTCGATCATGCCGGAGATCACGCCGAAGCGGCTGATCGGCTGGCTCATCACCCGGCCGCGGGCCAGGCGGTCGTGCATGGTGACCGAGCCGGCCCGTGCGCCGTTGCGCATGTCGAGCGAGTAGTACTCGGTGTTGCTCATGCTCTCGACGCCACCGGCGATGACCACGTCGGCCACACCGGTCTGGACCATCATCGCCGCATCGACCACGGCCTGAAGCCCCGAACCGCAGCGGCGATCGAGCTGGTAGCCGGGAATCTCGATCGGGAAGTCTGCGGCCAGCGCGGACCAGCGGGCGATGCAGGGCGCCTCGCCGTTGGCGTAGCCCTGGGCGAAGATCACATCGTCCACCTTGATCGGGTCCAGCTTCGTGCGCTCGACGAGCGCACGCAGGACAACCGCGCCCAGGTCGCCGGCCGTCATACTGGACAGGCTGCCCTGGAACTTGCCGACGGCGGTGCGGATAGGGCTGACGATGGCGGCGCGACGCATGGGCTGGGCTTCCTCCTGAATTTGCGGATGGTCCCTGCGGGTCTGCGAAGGTCGCGTCAAGCCCGCCCTACCCAGTCAGCTCGTCCATACGGTCGGACCACAGCCCCATGTCCGCAGTCTTTCAAGCGGCCGGCGCACCGGAGGCGCGCCGGCCCGCTCCATCAGGCCAGGGCCGCACGGCGACGCCGCAGCGAGGCGCCCGCAGCGCCGAAGCCCAGGATCATGAGCGCCCAGGTCCCCGGTTCCGGCACGCCGCCCACGCCCCCGCCGTTCGTCAGATCGGCCGTCACCGACAGGTTGTCGATGGCCCAGCTTTCGTCCGTGCCGAACTGGAAGCCCGATCCGGCCGCCTGGAAACTGAAGGTGAAGGTCGAACCCGTGTGGGCGATTTCGTACACCGCGCTGGAGAAAACCCGATCATTCCAGCTGCTGTAGAAGAAATTGCCGTAGTAGGTCTCGGTCCCGCCATCCAATTGCGCGCAGCAATTGTTGTAGTTGTCGGCGGTGATGTCGTGCTGCACGCCGTCGATCGTCACCCGGAGGAAATCGGGCGCCACCGAGCTGGAGCCGCCGCCGTCCCAGGAGTCCACCAGGATTCCGGTAAAGTTCAGATACAGCTTGTCGTGGCTCGGCAGGTTGGAGAGCGTGAACGTCACCACGCCCGCGTCCGTCCGATGATAGATGCCGCCCGACGCTCCGCCGGCGGCCGTCGGCAGCGTGGCGAAGCTGGCGGACGGGTTCGTCACCGTCACGCCGGATGCAATCACGGCGCTGTCGAAACCATCGCTGAAATCGTTGAAGTAGATGGAGGTGGCGGCCTGAGCCCCACCCGCGACGAAGCAAGCCGCGGCGACCGCGGCGAATCCGAGTTTCATTGAAAATGCCCCTAGAGAGAATCCGAGTTCCGCGCGACCGCCAGCTCTCTTCGCGCCGGTTGCCCGGTCAACTTCATTCGCCTTGCAGGAGATAAGCCGACGAGCGTTGCGCGCAGAAAGCGTCAGCCCGTCCAGACCGGCGGTCGCTTGTCCATCCAGGCCTTCACGCCTTCCTTGTAGTCGGCGGTCTTCGACATCTCGACGAGCAGGGCCTCGGCGGCGCGCACCGAGGCCGCGGCGTCGCGGTGCAGGTCGCGATAGATTTGGCGTTTGGACTCGCGGGCCGAGCCCGGTGCGACGCTGGCCGCCAGCGCGCGGGCGTAGGCCGTAACCTCGTCCATCAGCCTCTCGGAAGGGACGATACGGTTGAGGAATCCCATGCGGTCCGCCTCCTCCGCCGTGAACACCCGGCTGGACAGCAGGATGTCGTTGGCATGGGTCAGACCGACGATGCGCGGCAGCACCCACGACAGGCCGAACTCGGTGGGGAAATTGAACCGGCCATGCGCTGCGGTGAACTTCACCCCCGGCGCGCAGAACCTCAGGTCGGCGAAGGCCGCCAGCACCAGGCCCACGCCCGCCGCCGCGCCGTTGATCGCCGCAATCACGGGTTTCCCGATCCCGAAGTGATAGGCGAACGTGGCGTCGAACGCCGGATCGACGCCATGGCCGGGTTCGGCGATGTCCTCCGGCGTGCCGGAATCATAGCCGCCCTTGGCCGAATGCCCCTCCAGCGCCTGGAGGTCGGCGCCGGCGCAGAAGGCGTTTCCCTCGGGATCGCCGGTGACCACGATGACACGCACGGCGGGATCGTGGTCGGCCTCGCGCAGGATCCAGCGGTATTCCGTGTGCATCCGCCCGGTCCAGGCGTTGCGACGCTTCGGGCGCGACAAGGTGACGACGGCCACCCCGTCGGCGACTTCGTAGCGGGTGGTCTTGAGGTCCATGGGTCAGTTGTAGAGGGGTTGGAAGCTGAAGACCCAGGGCGTTTCGGTATCGACGTTCACCTGCACCGCCTTGAGTTCGGGCGCGCCGTAGACCTGGAGCCGGTTGATGTTGGCGTAGCGGGGGGGCTTTTCCTCTCCCTGGCTGACCATGAACGGCCGATCGATCACCAGATCGTGGAAGTCACCGTTGATCAGCAGCACGGGCTTGCCGAATTTCGCCGCCTCCTCGCGAATGGCGTAGACGATCCAGTAGAAGGGCCCGTCGTCGCCACCCCGTATGGCCTTGCCGGTAAAGTCGCCGCCCCGACCTTCCACAAACATCCCGGCCTGCAGCGCCAGCACCACCGCCTTGGCGTCTTTGGCCTTGGCCTCGGCGAAGGCGGCCTTGATCCAATCCACATTGGCCCGGTTGCGGGCGACGGCCTCACGGGCTCGCGTTTCGTCGTTCAAAGTGAAGCCGTTGGCGGATCCCGGCACGCTGAGGGTGGCGAACACCACCCCACCCTTATCCCAGCGCGTGTTCTCGGCGGTCTCGAACGCCGGCGCGACGTCGGTCTGGCGCAGGAGCGGCATAGTGCGCGCCCCGAGGCTCCGCGGCTCCTTGAAGTAGAGCTTCCGGATGAGGCGCAGGCCCGCCACGGGATCGGCGTAGCCATAACTCGAGAAAGCCCCCTCGAAGGTCTGGGCCGGCGCGAGCAGCCCCAGGTCCTGCGGCGTAGCCTTGCCTTCCAGGTAGCGGAGATAGGCCTCGATGATTTCGGGCTTGCGGCAGTCGGTCCACTCGTTGTCGCCGGGCGTATAGACCAGCGGATGATCGAATTTTGCAAACTGTCCGAGGGCATATCTGTGGCTGTCTTCGGTGCACGGCATCGCGCCCCATGTGTCGCCCACATGGATGGAGAACGCAGGCTTCGCCTTGTTGATGCGCGCGATCAGGGCGTCGTAGGTCGGCAGGTCCCGCGGCAAAGTGTAAGCGGTGTCGCCCAGGGCCACGAAGTGGAAGCTTTCGGCCTGAGCCGGCCCGACCAGGCCTGCAAACGCCGCCGCTATCGCCGCAAAGATCGTTCCTACCCGCATCCTGCCCCTCCATATATTTTGGAGCAGTCTAGAAGATGGTCGGGCAGAATTTAAGCAGACGCGACGCGGAAGCGGAGGATCGTCCCGTTCCAGCGATCGGTCGTGTCCAGCGTCTCGACGGCCCCATCCGCGAGTTCGGCGGCGATCCCACGCCAGAATGCGAGCGCCCCGACGTTCTTCCGGGCGACCGCCAGTTCCCACAGCCCCGGACGACCGGAAAGCGCCGCGCGAGCCGCCGCACGCCCCACGCCTTCCCGGCGGTGCTTGCGCACCACGAAGAACTCGGCGACGGCGAAGTCGACCGGCAGGCCCGAATGGCTGTGGTCGTTGACGAGAAGAAGCCCCGCCAGGCGGCCGTCCACACGGATCAGGAACGGAATCCGCCGCGGGTCGGTCCAATAGCTGTCCAGATACGGATAGTCCGGAAAGCGTCCATCCTCGTCCAGTTCGCCCTTGTCGTCCCCGGCCCAAAATTCTGAGAAGTCGTGGGTGTAGAGCTGGAACAACGCGCGGAGGGCCATGCGCTTCTCCGGCCCTGCCGCCTCCAATTCGACCTTGGGCATGTATCGCTCTCTCAAGCATAGGGATGCGTCCCTAAGCCTCTCACGCCAACGGCATATCTGTCCTGCGACGCCGGACGCGAAAAAGGCGCGGGAGTCACCCGCGCCTTCCCTATTCCTGGCCCATCGGGCCGATCAGACGCCGATCGAGCCGATCTCGACCTTGAAACCGGGGCCCATCGTGGACGAGAGGCTGACCCGCTTGATGTAGGTGCCCTTGGCGCCCGACGGCTTGGCCTTGTTGAGGGCGTCCACCAGGGCCTTCACGTTGACCTGGAGAGCTTCCTCGGTGAACGAGGCCTTGCCGATGCCGGCGTGGATGATGCCGGTCTTCTCGGTGCGGAACTCGATCGAGCCGCCCTTGGCGTCCTTCACGGCCTGGCCGACGTTCGGCGTCACCGTGCCCACACGCGGGTTCGGCATCAGGCCGCGCGGGCCCAGAACCTTACCCAGACGGCCCACGAGGGCCATCATGTCGGGGGTGGCGATCACGCGGTCGAAGTCCATGAAGCCGCCCTGGATCTTTTCGACCAGGTCCTCGGCCCCCACGACTTCGGCGCCGGCCGCCTTGGCTTCCTCGGCCTTGGCGTCCTTGGCGATGACCGCGACGCGCACGTCACGGCCGGTGCCCGATGGCAGGGCCACGACGCCACGGACCTGCTGGTCGGCGTGACGCGGATCGACGCCCAGGTTGACGGCGATCTCGATGCTCTCGTCGAACTTGGCGTTGGCGTTGGCCTTCACCAGCTTCACCGCATCGGTCAGGGCGTGGGTGACGGCGGTATCGCCGGTCCAGGCCTTCATGCGCTTGGGTTGCTTGGCCATCGTCTTAGGCCTCCACGATCTGAAGACCCATCGAGCGGGCGGAGCCCTCGATGATCTTGGCGGCGGCCTCGACGTCGTTGGCGTTGAGGTCCTTCATCTTCTTTTCGGCGATGTCGCGCAGCTGGGCGCGCGTGATCTTGCCCGCGCTGTCGCGGCCGGGCGCCTTGGAGCCCGACTTGATGTTCAGGGCCTGCTTGATGAAGAACGACGCCGGGGGCGTCTTCGTCACGAACGTGAACGACTTGTCCTGATAGACCGTGATGACGGTCGGAAGGGGCGTGCCCTTCGCTTCCTTCTCGGTCCGGGCGTTGAACTCCTTGCAGAAGCCCATGATGTTGACGCCGCGCTGACCCAGCGCCGGGCCGATCGGCGGCGACGGGGTGGCGGAGCCCGCGGGCACCTGCAGCTTGATATAGCCCAAGATCTTCTTGGCCATCTTTGCTCCTCATGGCCGGAAGCCCGGCCGGTTATGAGCCGTGGTGCGGGGTGCGGTGGCCCTGCCCCTCCCACGGATTTGAGATCGCAGGGCGGACCCGGCGAAGCGGGCCGCATTATCAGCCAACAGCGATCATTGCAATGAAGACCGCTGCGAGCGGCGAGCGCAGCGACAAGCCGGGGGAAACCGGCGACTGCGCCTCCCGCGCTTCCCCAAACGACAGAGCCTCCGCTCACGCGGAGGCTCGAAGCCGCTTGCAGCCGCAGACGGGATCGCTAGGCGATCTTCTCGACCTGGCCGTACTCCAGTTCGACCGGGGTCGCGCGGCCGAAGATGGAGACGGTGACGCGAAGACGCGCACGCTCCTCGTCGACCTGCTCGACCGAGCCGTTGAAGCTGGCGAAGGGACCGTCGGTGACGCGGACCTGCTCGCCGATCTCGAACGAGATGGTGGGCTTGGGCCGCTCGACGCCCTCCTCGATGGCGCCGACGATCCGTTCGACTTCCTTCTCGGAAACCGGGATCGGCTTGGAGCCCGAGCCGAGGAAGCCCGTCACCTTCGGCGTGTTCTTGATGAGGTGATACGCCTCGTCCGTCAGCTCCATCTTCACCAGCACATAGCCGGGGAAGAACTTCCGCTCGGAGTTCACCTTCCGGCCGCGGCGGATCTCCACCACGTCCTCGGTCGGCACCAGGACCTCCGAGAAGTTCTCCTCGAGGCCCTGCTGCTTGGCCTGTTCGAGAATGGAGTCCTTCACCTTCTTCTCGAAGTTCGAGTAGGCGTGGACGATGTACCACTTGTGTCGGGGATTGCCCTTCGGCGGGGCGACTGCGGCTTCGGACATGTTCAGCTCGCCAGTTTGAGCAGTTGGGCCACGCCCACACGCAGGACGAAATCGACGACCCAGAAGAAGATCGCCGCGAAGGTCACCATGATGGCGACCATGATCGAGGTGATCCAGGTTTCCTTGCGGCTGGTCCAGGTGATCTTGCGGGCCTCGGCGCGGACCTCGCGCGCGAACTGCGCGACGCTGGTCTTCTTCTTCGGCGGCTGGGCCGCGCCGGCGGGCGTGGCCATAACGGCCGCGGTCTTGGCGGCGCGATCCCGCATCGCCTGCGGGGTCTGTCCCGGTTTCCTGGCCATTCGGCGCTTCAAACTCTCATCTGGAGCCACGGGCTGCGCCCACGCTCCGGTTCAACGATCGACTACATATAGGTGGTGGCAGGAGTGGAGGGACTCGAACCCCCGGCCCTCGGTTTTGGAGACCGATGCTCTACCAGCTGAGCTACACTCCTTCAGCACCCCTATCCGACTGTGGCGTCCCGGTTTCCGGCGCCGGGCTAAGCGCCCGTCGACCGCGCACCGGCGGCTGGAAAACTGAAGACTCCAACGATGTCGGGTAGGACGCAGGCGTATGGCCGAACCCGCGCGGGTTTTCAAGTCTCTTGCCGCGGATCGAAGCCTCGTCGCACGCGTTGGAGCGGCATGAGCACGCACCGTCCTTCATCCGCCGAACCCCTGTCCGTCGAACCCCCGTCCACCGAACCCCCGTCGAAGTCGGGCTCGCACGATCAGGCCTACAATCGCGACGACCAGCTCAAACCCGGCGGCGCGGCGCGGATGGCGCAGGAGCCTCGCGGCGGCGAAGGTTCGGCGCGCTCGACCAAGACCGCGACCGATCCGGCCAGCGGCGCGCCCGTCCGCAACACCGGGACGCGAGCGGCTCCGAACCGCGCCCAGGCCGATCAGACCGACGGGACGGCTCGAAGGGCGCCTGATTAGCGGTCCCTGAATCGAAAGGGCCGCCTGCGTGAGCGGGCGGCCCTTCGCTTGGGTGTTCGAGTGGGCGCAGGGCCTACTTGATGATCTTCGTCACCACGCCCGAACC
>NZ_MEEX01000051.1 GCF_001724605.1 Phenylobacterium sp. SCN 70-31 | reverse complement strand
GATGAAGAACTCGGTGTCGTGCGCCAGGCTCTGGCCGTACATGGTGTGCAGCATGGCGTGGCCGGTGCGGTCGGCCGCCGCGCAGGTGCGCTGGATCGGGGCCTCGCCGTAGTTCTTGGTCATGCCGCCGAAGGCGCGCTGGTAGATCTTGCCGTCGGGCGTCCGGCTGAACGGCACGCCCCAGTGCTCCAGCTCGTAGACGGCGGCCGGGGCGTTGCGGCACAGGTATTCGATGGCGTCCTGGTCGCCCAGCCAGTCCGACCCCTTGACGGTGTCGTACATGTGCCAGCGCCAGTCGTCCTCGCCCATGTTGCCCAGCGACGCCGAGATGCCGCCCTGCGCCGCGACCGTGTGCGAGCGGGTGGGGAAGACCTTGGTGATGCAGGCCGTCTTCAGGCCCGCCTGGGCGCAGCCCAGCGCCGCGCGCAGGCCCGAGCCGCCGGCGCCGACGACGACGACGTCGAACTTGTGATCGATGAACTGGTAGGTCGACATCAGAAGCCTCCGGTCAAGGCGGCCTTGAGGATCGCGAAGACGCCCAGGGCGCCCGCGAGAATGCAGACCGTGAGATTGAGCAACAGCAGGGCCGCCTTGGTGACGAAGCGGTGGATGTAGTCCTCAATGACCACCTGCATGGCGTTCTTGGCGTGGATCAGGCCGCAGATCAGCAGCGCGCCCAGCAGCACGCTGTTGATGGGGTGGGCGATCCACTCGACGGCCGCGGCGTGTCCGGCGCCGATCAGGCCCGCGGCGGCGAATCCGCCCCAGATGACCAGCGGAACCAGCGCCAGCGCCGAGACGCGTTCGACCAGGAAGTGGTGGACGCCGTGGTGGGCCGAGCCCAGGCCGGCGGCGACCGAGCGGGGCGTGCGGAAGCGTTGATCGGCCATCACAGGGCCCCCAGCATGACGAGGCCGGCCCAGAACGCGATCGCGGCGGCGATCCCGAAGGCGATGGCGGCCCAGGCGGTCGCCTCGGCGGTCTTGATCTGGAAACCGTGACCCAGGTCCCAGAAGGCCTGGCGGACGTTGTAGGCCAGGTTGAAGAACACCATCACGGTGATGCCGAACAGCACCAGCAGGCCCAGGGGCGACCCGACCACCGCCTCGTAGGTCGCCGAGGCGTCGGGGCCGGCGGCCAGCGCCACCAGCCAGCCGGCGAGCAGCAGCAGGCCCAGGTACAGGGCGAAGATGCTGGCCCGATGCAGGATCGAGGTGGCCATGGTGATGTGCCATCGCCAGATCTGGAGGTGCGGCGACATCGGACGGTCGGCGGGACCGCGTGGAACGGTGGACATGGCTAGAGCCGGCCTCCCCAAAAGCCTTCGGCCCCGCGGGTTTTAGGCGCCGGGCGAACGGTGTCAACGAACGGCCCGGGCGTTCCGCCCCCGCCGCGCCTTTTGATGGAACGTGAGGCGCCTCCAGTTGCGAATGCTTCGCAATATCCGAAGTCTGGGTGGCCGCCTTTACGTTCGCGTCGTCCGAAGTCTCTCTCGCGCCCCGCTTGGAGGCAATGCGCGATCACGGTAGGTTTCCTTCGCGAAAGGCGAAGGATGCGCTTCGATCTCACCGACCTGCGGCTGTTCTCCGACGTGGCCGACGCCGGCTCGATCACGGCGGGCGCCGAGAAGAGCGCGCTGGCGCTCGCCGCGGCCTCCACCCGGATCCGCAACATGGAGGCCGCGCTGGGGGCGTCTCTGCTGACCCGGTCGCGGCAGGGCGTGACGCTGACGCCCGCCGGCCGCACCCTCCTGATGCACGCCCGCACGATCCTGGGCCAGGCGGCGCGGATGCGCGAGGACCTGTCGGCCTTCGCCGGCGGCCTGTCGGGCGAGGTGCGGCTGCTGGCCAACACCAACGCGCTCACCGAATTCCTGCCCGAGGCGCTGTCGTCGTTCCTGGCCGCCCATCCTCACGTCAGCGTCGACCTGGAAGAAAAGCTGTCGGACGAGATCGTGGGCCTTATCGCCGAAGGCGTCGGCGACATCGGCATCGTGGCCGGCACGGTGGAGGTCGGCGCGCTCGAGACCTTCCCCTTCCGCTCGGACCGCTTCGTGGTGGTGGCCGGACGGGGGCACCCGCTGGCCGGGCGCACGCGGGTGAGCTTCGCCGAGGTCCTGGCCTACGACCTCGTGGGCCTGGAACGCTCCAGCTCGCTCCAGCGGTTCCTGGTGGCCAAGGCGGCGCGCGCGGGCGCGCCCTTCCGCGCCCGCGTCCAGCTCCGCAGCTTCGATGCGGTCTGCCGCCTCGTGGAGGCCGGCGTGGGCGTCGGCGTGGCGCCGGCCACCACCGCCTACCGCGCCGCCCGCACCATGGCCCTGGACGTCATCGAGCTGGCCGACGACTGGGCGCGGCGCGACCTGAACATCGTGGTCCGCTCCCTGGACGGCCTGCGCCCCTACGCCCGCGCGCTGGCGGACGCGCTGCGGGGATGACTTGGCGCTCCGGCGGGCGAACGGGGTATGATAAGGTCATACCGCCTCGTCATGGAGTCCAGAGATGTCCGTCGTCGCGAAACGAACCATCAGCCTGCCCGAGGAACAGTCCGCGTACATCGACGATCAAGTCGCGGCGGGCCGCTATGCGTCGGCCAGCGAGGTGGTGCGCGCAGGTCTGCGCGCTCTCCGTGAGCGTGAGGAAGCGATCGAGCGTTGGCTCCGCGAGGAGGTGGCGCCCGCCTATGATGCGCTGGACGACGATCCCGACCGTGGGCGTTCGCCCCGTGATGTGCGCGAGGCCCTGAGGGTTCATCACAGGCGTGCCCGCGTGGAGGGGCGGTGAAGCGGCGCCGGATCGTCTATGCTCCGGAAGCCGAGGCCGATCTCGCCGCGCTCTACGACCTGATTGCGGCAAGGGCGTCGCCAGACATCGCGCTACGGTTCGTCGAGCAAACTCAGGACTGGATCGAAGGCTTTGATGTCGCTGCCGAGCGTGGGGCGCGCCGGGACGATCTCCGTCCCGGGCTGAGGATCACCGGCTTTCGGCGGCGGATTACGCTCGCCTTCGCCGTCGTCTCCGATGAGGTGCGGATTCTACGGATCTTTTACGCCGGCCAGGATTGGTCCGCCCTGCTTCAGGGCGGACCTCCTTCGGGCTGAGGACGTTCGGGACCGCCTCCGCTACCGGTCCTCCAGCCAGTCGGCCGAGCGCATCTCCTGCAGTCGCGAGGCCGTGCGCTCGAACTCGAACGCGCCGTCGCCCTCGGGATACAGCTTCACGGGCTCGGCCTCGGCCAGGACGATCAGGCGTGTCTTCGCCTCGTAGAGCGCGTCGACCAGGATCACGAGGCGCCGCGCCTCCTCCCGCCGGTTGGCGGTGAGCTTGGGCAGGCCCTCCAGGAACACCGTATGGAACCGCTGCGCCACGGCGATGTAGTCGTTCGGCCCCAGGGCCACGGAGCACAGGCTGGCGAAGCTGGCCCGCAGCAGCCCGCCCGCCGCATGCGGAAAATGCACCTTGCGGCCCAGGACCTCGACCGTCTCGCCGGTCTCCTCCTCGGGCCCCAGCATCTCGCGCCAGAGACTGTCGAACGACCGCCGGTTGTCGGGATCGGCGGGCGAGAACCAAGTGCCGGCCGCGCGCAGGCGATCCAGGCGATAGTCGTGCGGCCCGGCGATGCTCACCACCTCCACCCGGCGCTTCAGGAGGTCGATGAACGGCAGGAAGAGCTGGCGGTTGATGCCGTTGCGGTAGAGGTCGTCCGGCAGCCGGTTCGAGGTGGTCACCAGGGTCACGCCGCGCGCGAACAGCGCCTCGAACAACCGGCCCAGGATCATGGCGTCGGCGATGTCGGTGACCTGGAACTCGTCGAAGCAGAGAAGCTGGGCCTCGCCCGCCACCACGTCGGCCACCGGCGCGATGGGATCGTCGCCCTTGTGCTGGCCGAAGCGGGCCTTGCGGGCCGCCGCGTCGCCCTTGCGCCAGGCGTCGATCAGGCGGTGGACCTCGCCCATGAAGACGTGGAAGTGGGTGCGCCGCTTGGCCGCCACCGGGACCGTCTCGAAGAACAGGTCCATCAGCATGGTCTTGCCGCGCCCCACCGGGCCGATGAGGTAGACGCCCCGCTGGCTCTCGGGCTTGTGGAACAGCTTCCGAAGGCCGCCGCCGGGCCGTGCGGCCGCCAGGTCGGCCTCCAGTCGGATCAGGGGGGCCAGGGCCGCCGCCTGGGCCGGATCGGGCCGGATCTCGCCCGATCGGACCCGTTCGTCATAGGCGGCTTGCAGGCCGGATCTCGCGCCGGGTGTCAGGTCGGAGGCCATCGCCCCCGCCTATCCGCGCCGGCCCCCGCGCGCAAGCCGCCGCCAAGCGGCCAAGCTTCACCTTGCGATAGAGATTTTTGGACATCACCCGTTATTCGGGTAGCGTCGCCGGCGACCGGCCGTGGAGGAGGGCGCCATGCAGATCGTCGATCACAGGCTGAAACCGGGCTGGTACAAGCCCTCGCCCAACGTCGGCGGCGCCCTGGTCAGGCCGACCCTGCTGGTCATGCACTTCACCGCTGGCGGCGGAGCGGGTCCCAAGGGCGTCGCGGACTATTTCCTGCGCCCCGAGGCCAAGGCGTCGGCGCATGTGGTCGTCGGCCGCGACGGCGGCGTCCTCCAGGTCGTGCCCTTCAACGTGAAGGCCTGGCACGCCGGCCGCTCTGTCTGGCGCGGCCGGTCCAACTGCAACGATTTCTCCATCGGCGTCGAGATCGACAACTGGGGCCGGCTGACGCGCACCGCCGATGGGCTGGTGCGGAGCTGGACGAATGCCGTGGTCGATCCCGGCAAGGCCGCCGAGCTGACCCACAAGAACGAGACGTCGCGGTCGCTGTGGGAGACCTACGACGAGACCCAGCTCCAGGCGGTGGTGCGGGTGACGCGGCTGATCCTGGCGGCCTATCCCTCGATCACCGAGATCGTCGGCCACGACGACATCGCGCCCGGCCGCAAGACCGATCCCGGTCCCGCCTTCCCGATGGGCCGTTTCGTCGCCCTGGCGGCGGGGCGCGGCGACCGCGCGCCGATCACCCGCCGCGTGACCGCCAGCCGCCTCAACGCCCGCGGCGGCGCCGGCCTCGACTTCGACGTGCTGGGCGTCTTCACGCAGGGAACCCAGGTCGAGGTGATCTACGACTCCCCCGGCCCCTGGGCGCAGGTGACGGGCCGCCTGTCCGACGGCGCCGAAGTCACCGCCTGGGTCGCCGACCAGTACCTCGCCTGATGCGCCCGAGGTCTCCTGGCGGAAGTTCGACCGTGACTTCGACCGTGACTCCGGGGCGTCCCGGTTCTATAGCGCCGCCGTCATGACGCGGATCGCGCACCATCACGGCCACCACCACCATCCGACCCTGGCGGGTCCGGAGCGGGTGCGCGCGGCCTGACGCGACCCCTTCCGAAGCCCCGCCGAAGCGGACGGGGCCTCGACCTTGAAAGCCTCGTCCGTCGCCCTCCTGCTGCGAGAGACGACCGATGAAAGACGACCCTGCTGCGATCCCCGGCTTGAGCGGCGCCCCGCCAGCCGATAAGCGCCCCGCCATGAGCGAGCGCCCCGAAGCCAGAACACCCCGTGGATTCATCGACCGCCGCGGCCGCGACGTGGCCGCCGAGCGCGCCATCCTGTCGGCGGTCTCCAAGGTCTATGAGAGCTGGGGCTTCGAGCCGCTGGAGACCGGCGCGTTCGAGTACGCCGACGCCCTGGGCAAGTTCCTGCCCGACGCCGACCGGCCGAACGAGGGCGTCTTCGCGCTCACCGACGACGACGACCAGTGGATGGCGCTGCGCTACGACCTGACCGCGCCGCTGGCCCGTTTCGCCGCCCAGAACTGGGAGACCCTGCCCAAGCCCTTCCGCCGCTACGCCTACGGCCCGGTCTGGCGCAACGAGAAGCCCGGCCCCGGCCGCTTCCGTGAATTCGTCCAGTGCGACGCCGACACCGTGGGCTCGGCCCGCCCCGAGGCCGACGCCGAGATCGTGGCCATGGCCGTCGAGGGCCTTGAGGCCGCCGGCCTCCCCGCCGGCTCGGCGGTGGTCAAGATCAACAACCGCAAGCTCCTGAACGGCCTCATGAGCGCCATCGGCGTGAGCGGAGACGCCCAGAAGCTCGCCGTCCTGCGCGCGGTCGACAAGCTGGACCGCCTGGGTCCCGACGGCGTCCGCCTGCTGCTGGGCGAGGGGCGCAAGGACGAGAGCGGCGACTTCACCAAGGGCGCGGGCCTCGACGCCTCGGGCGCCGAGCGCGTGCTGGCCTTCACCCGGGCCGGCGTCGGCGGCCGGTCCGACACCCTGTCCCGCTTGGCCGACGTGATCGGCGGCTCGGCCGAGGGCGACGAGGGGCTGGCCGAGCTGGCCGCCATCGACGCGGCGCTGACCGGCCTGGGCGTCGGCCCCGACCGGGCGGCCTTCGACCCCTCGGTGGTGCGCGGCCTGGAGTACTACACCGGCGCCGTCTTCGAGGCCGAGCTGCTGCTCTCCACCGCCGACGACAAGGGCCAGCCGATGCGCTTCGGCTCCATCGGCGGCGGCGGGCGCTACGACGACCTGGTGGCGCGCTTCACCGGCGAGCGGACGCCCGCCACCGGCTTCTCGTTCGGCGTCTCGCGCCTGGCCGCGGCGCTCCGGGCCGCCGGCCGGGAACTGGCCGCCGCCGTTCGCGGTCCCGTCGTGGTGATCGCCTTCTCGCAGGCGCGCATGGCCGAATACTTCGCCCTGGCCAGGGAGATCCGCGCCGCGGGCGTCCCCGCCGAGGTCTACCTGGGCGGCTCGGGCATGAAGGCCCAGATGAAATACGCCGACCGCCGCCTCTCGCCCGCCGCCATCATCGTCGGCGACGACGAGCTGGCCGCCGGCACGGTGACGGTGAAGGACCTGGACCTGGGCCGCGCCCTGGCCTCGAAGGTCAGCGACAACGCCGCCTGGCGCGCCGAGCGCCCCGGCCAACAGACGATCCCGCGCGCCGAGCTGATCCCGGCCCTCCGCCGCATCCTGGACGCCGGCTGATGCGCCTCGAACCCCCCGTTCCCGTCGAGGTGCTGGCCGCCATCCGGGCGCCGCTGGAAGGCTCGGGCGCCGCCCGCGCCGACGCGCCTCTGCTCCAGCCCCTCAACCTGCTGCTCGACCTGGCCGGCGAGGCCATGCGCGCGCGCCTGTTCGTGGTCCAGGCCGAGGGCGGGGCCGAAAGCTGCCTGCGCCCGGACTTCACCGTCGCCATCGCCCGCCGGCACATCGAGGGCGGCCATGCGGCGGGCGCCTACTGGTACGAGGGCGCGGCCTTCCGCGCGGCGTCCGGCGCAGACCGGCCCGAGGAGTTCGTCCAGGTAGGGCTGGAGATGTTCTCGCCCGGCGGCGGGGCCGTCGAGACGGCCGACGCCGAGATCGCCGGCCTGGCCTGGCAGGCGGCGTCTGCGGGCGGCCGCGACGACCTCTCGCTCTGGCTGGGCGACGTGGCCCTGTTCGGCGCCTTCGTCGACAGCCTGGACCTGCCCGCCGCCCTGGCCGCGCGCCTGAAACGCGTGGCGGGACGCCCGCGCCTGCTCTGGTCCGAACTGTCCCGCAACGGCGAACGGCCGGCCGAGGGTGGCGCGCTCGCCGGGCTTCTGGCGGGTCTGTCCGAGGCCCAGGCGGGCGCCCTGCTGGAGGAGGTGTGGAGCCTGGCCGGCGTCGAGCCGGTCGGCGGTCGCGGCCCGGCCGAGATCGCCGCCCGGCTGGTCCGCAAGGCCGAGGCCGCCCAGGCGCCCGCACTGTCCGACGTCCAGGCCGAGGCCGTGCGCGCCTTCATGGCCATCGATGACGCCCCGCCTTACGCCTTCGCCCGCATGCGTGCGCTGGCCGGACCCCGGGACGCGGCGCTCAAGGCCGCCCTCGCCGGGTGGGAACAGCGGCTGAACGATCTGACCCGCGCCGCGCCGGCCGACCGCATCCGCTTCACCCCGGCCCTGGGCCACGCGTTCGAGTACTACGACGGCCTGACCTTCGAGGTGCGCAGCGACGCGGTGGGACCGGAGCGGCCCGTGGCCGTGGGCGGGCGCTACGACGGGCTGCTGGCGCGCCTGGGCGGCCCCGACGACGCCGGACGGGCGGTGGGCTGCATGGTGCGGCCGTGGCGCGCCTGGCGCGGCGGCGAAGGAGCGGCGGCATGAGCGGGCTGGTCATCGCGGTCCCCTCGAAGGGCCGCCTCAAGGAGCAGGTCGAGGGCTGGCTGGCCGACGGCGGCCTGAAGCTCGAGGTCACGGGCGGCGCGCGCGGTTATCTCGCGGCCCTGCGCGGGCTTCCCGGCGCCCAGGTGCGCCTGCTGTCCGCCGCCGACATCGCCGACGCCCTCGACGCCGGCGAGGTCCACCTGGGCGTCACCGGCGAGGACCTGCTGCGCGAGCGGGGCGAGGATATCGACGCCCGCGTCCTCCTGCTGCGCGCCCTGGGCTTCGGCCGCGCCGATCTCGTCACCGCCGTGCCGAAGAGTTGGCTCGACGTCGAGTCCATGTCCGACCTCGAGGAGGTGGCGCACGACATCCTGGCCCGCACCGGCCGGCGCATGCGCGTGGCGACGAAGTACCTCGTCCAGACCCGCGGCTTCTTCGCCCGGCATGGCGTGGCCGACTACCGCATCGTGGAGTCCGGCGGCGCCACCGAGGGCGCGCCGGCCGCCGGCTCGGCCGAGATCGTGGTCGACATCACCACCACCGGCGCGACCCTCCAGGCCAACGGGCTGAAGGTGCTGTCCGACGGCGTGATGCTCAAGAGCCAGGCCCAGCTCGCCGCCTCGCTGCGGGCCGACTGGAGCGCCGGGGCTCTGGCGTCGGCCGAGCGCCTGCTGCGGATCGTGGAGGCCCGCGCCGCGGCCCTGCGCAGCGCCACGCTGTCGTGGCCGGGGCGGGGCGATGCGGCGGAGTCGGCGGCTGTCGACGCCCTGGTGGCGGCCGGCGCCTCGCGCCGGCCGAACGGCCTGCTGGTGGATTCGACTCAGGTGTCGGACGCGGGAATCACCTTGACCGCAGCCGGACTCGGTCCGGTGACCGTATCGCGCCCGGAATTCGTCTTTGACGTGCGTTGTCCGGCATTCGACACGCTGAGCGCGAGAATAAATTGACGTAACAGACAAAAAACGGCGTAAAATTTCCACCGGATCGCGAATTTCTGATCGGGACGTGCCTTTGGTGGGGTTTTCGCCCGTTGACTCGGGCAGAAAATTGCCGTTCTGTCATGTGGCGAGAGACATGAAGGCGCCTAGTCCTGAAGTCTCCGGCGTTTCGGGGAGGAAACGCCCGCTCATTCAGAGCGACTGCTCAAGGCGGCCCGCAGCGATTATCCCCCGCTGCGGGCCGTTTCTTTTTCCGGCGCATCCGTTCGCCGATCTTTTCGACAAAGATGTCAAAATTGTCGTGTCGGCCTGAAGCCGGCTCGCGCCTCAGTGGGCGTGGTGGTCGTGGCCGGCGGCGGCGGGCGGCGCGACGGCCACCACGAACTCCGCCTTCACCCGCGCCCCGCTCGAGAACACCAGCGTCACCGGAAACCGCTCCCCGGCCTTCAGCGGCCGTTTCAGGCCCATGAACATCAGGTGGTAGCCGCCGGGCGCGAACACGAGCTGGCCGCCCGCGGGCACGCTGGCCGCGGCCTGGCGCTGCATGGAGGCGACGCCATCGGTGACGGTGGTGCGGTGGATCTGGGTCTCGCGCGCGATCCCCGTTTCGGCGCCGACCAGGGCGTCGGGCCGGGCGGTGGCATTGACCAGCCGCATGAAGCCGGCCCCCGCGCCGCCCTGGGCGGCGGGCCGGCTCCAGGCCTGCTCGGCGCGCGGCGCGGCGGAGTTCAAGGTCGGCTTCGCGACCTGGGCGGCGGCCGGGGCCTGGAGTGGGGCGGTGGCGACCGCGAGGCCGGCCATGAGGATGAGGATGTGTCGCATGTCGGCTCCTAATGTCGGTGTTCGGGGCTCGTCTGTGAAGGCGAGGCGGTCGGCGGCGTGAGCCGGAGCACGGCGGCCGGTCGGGGCGGTCGCGGTCCGGTCGCCGGAATGGGCTGGTCCCAGCGCGTCTCGGACGCGCCGCAGGTCTGTATCGCCGGGAACGTCAGTGACGTCGCTCCGGAGGGTGTCCGGACGAGCATCAGGAACTCGTCGAACTGGTCCGTCGGAAGCGGGCCGCCCCGCCAGACGATCGCGGCGGGCGCGCCGCCGTCTGCGCGCGGAACGGACTCCACCGTCCAGCCGGGCTTCGGCTGGGGACGCGCGGTCGACACGCCGGCCGGGATGTCGATTCGCAACGCCGTCGTCGCCGCCGGCCCGCAGCCGTGGCCCACGGCGAACCGCAGGACCTGATAGCTTCCGGCCACGGCGCTCTCGGGCTGGATCGCCACATGGCCCGAGGCCGCGCCGCAGAGCGCCAGGCTCGCGGCGACGCCGGTGAAAAGGGTGTTTCGATTGAGGATCATGGGGCCTCCGGTTGGGGGCGACACGCGCGCGTCGCCCCGGGGGTCGGGATGGTCGGGTCAGAAGCTGAAGGTGATCCCCCCGAAGACCGAGCGGCCGTCGCCGGGCCAGTAGGCGGCGCTCGCCGCGGTGGCCGCGATCTGCGCCTGGACGTTCGAGATGTAGGCCTTGTCGCCCAGGTTGCGCGCGTCGAGGAACAGGCTGATGCGGTCGTTCACGGTGTAGCCGGCCGACAGGTTCCACACGGCGTAGGACGGCGCCTTGGCGGTGTTCCGGTAGTCGACCCAGATGTCCGACGCCGACCACTCCAGCGAGGGGGCGACGAACCAGCCCGCGGGATGCCGGTAGCGCAGTTCGGCGCGGTACAGATGCTGCGGCACGATCGGCAGCCGGTTGTCGCCGTACTGGGCGTCGTTGCGGAACCGGAAGTCCGACCAGGTCCAGGTCTGGCGCAGCCGCAGGCCGCGGCGGATCTCCCAGTCCACCGCCGCTTCCACGCCCTGGTGGATCGTGTCGTCGGCGTTGAAGGTCGACGCCGGGATGTTCGGCCCTACGGTGAACTGAAGCAGCTCGCGCTCCAGCCACGCCCGATAGAGCGTCACGTCCCAGGTCACCGGCCCGCGGCGGCCCCGCGTCCCGATCTCGGCCGTCCACGCGGACTGCGCCCGCACCGGGGCGAACCCGGCGCCCGTGGGCGAAAGCGACCCGTGGTTGGGCGGCTCGACCGACCGGGTCAGGTTGGCGAACGCCTGCACGCCGTCCGCCTCTTCCCAGAGCACGCCGATCCGCGGCGCGATCCAGTCGTAGGTCTTCGAGGCGGTCAGGTCGAACGTCGTGCCGACGCCAGGCAGGGCGTACTGCTGGTAGTCCCGCTTCGCGGTTCCCCATGTCCCGCCCGCGACCAGCGCCAGCCGGTCGGTGACGAACACCCGGCCTTCGGCGAACAGGTCTGTGGCCTGGGCGTTCTGCCGGGTCTTCGAGGTCTGCGCGCCCCGCGCGCCGCGGATGTTGACGTAGAAGTTCGAGTCCAGATCGCCCCGGCGCAGCCAGGCGCCCAGGTAGGCGTCGGCCCGGAGTCCGCCCAGGTCGCCATCCCAGTCCAGCCGCCCGAAGGCGCCGAAGTTGCGGCTCTCCTGATCCAGCACCTGGAAGATCGGATGGTCCAGGTCCTTCCACACCCCATAGACGGCGCCCTCGAACACGGCCTGGTCGTTCAGCCGCCAGCTCGTCCGCAGCGAGGTGCGAACCCCGCGCGAGTTGCGGCTCTGGTCGTTGGCGTAGTTGCCGGTGGCGACCTGCCGGGGATCGGTGTCGAACTGCGTCCGGGTCAGGGCGCCGGGGATCTCCTGGTTGATGTTCGAGCCGTTGACGATGAGCCGCACCTCGCGGTCCTCGCCGAAGCTGCGGCCGATGTTCAGCGAGCCGAACTGGATGTTCTGCTGGCTCTGCGACCGCCAGCCCTGGCCCCGCTGGTTGGTGGCCGCCACGAACATGTCCCAGTCGCCGAAGGTGCGGGCCGCGGCCACATGCTCGCGGTGCATCCCGAAGCTCCCGCCGTCGATCCGCAGGCGGGTGTCGAAGCCCGCGTTGCGGCCGGTCGGCGTCGCCATGTTGATCGCCCCGCCCAACAGGGCGCCGCCGAAGCGCAGGGCGTTGCCGCCCCGATAGACCTCGGTGAAGCGGGTGATGAGGGGATCGGCGATCTGGCTGTCGCCGTACCCGTCGGCCTCGTTCAGCGGCACGCCGTCCTGGGCGATGAGCAGGCCGCGGTTGTGGTTGGCGTTGCCGATGCCCGAGCCGCGGATCGAGATGCGGATGTCGCCGCCCCATTTCTTCTGCGCGTAGACGCCGGGCGCGTCGCGCAGGACGTCGTCCAGCGCCAGGGCGAAGCGGTCGGCGTACGATTCCTGAGAGACGACCGAGACGCCGCCGGGTGTTTCCGACAGCCGCTTCCGGGCGTCGCGCACCACGGGCGGGTCCTCGGGGTTGCGGGCGCCCGTGACGATGACGCTGTCGACGGCGGTGGGGGGCGGGGCTTCGGCCAGGGCCAGAGCCGGCCAGGCGCACGCGCCCAGCATCAGCGCGCAGCGGGGCGCGCGGGAGATGAATGACATTTTCCGGAATTCCAAACGTGATGAAACGGACGCGCGAAGGCTCGCGCGCCGGCGGATCGTTCAGGCGTTCGGAACGGGAGGACCCTGGCCGGGCGGCCGCGGCGGGGCGCGGGCCTGGGGCCGCAGGCCGCGCGGCGTGTCCGCCACCGGCGCCACGCCGGTCGCATAGACCACCCGCGTGGCGGACATCAGGGGGTCCGCGGGCGAGAGCGGCGCCGGGCAGACGCAATGCTGACAGTGATGCGGCCCCTCGGGCGCGTCGCCCGGGTTCAGGTCCGCGCCCAGGGTCTGCAGCCCCATGGTGGTGCAGATCGTGACGCCGCCGTCGGGCGTGGGAGCGGCCGTGGCCAGCGCCGGCGCCAGCATCTGCACGACGAACGCGAAGGCCAGCACCAGGGCGAGCATCGCCCGGCGTTCGGCGTGTGCGGTCATCGCGACGGGCTTCGGCGGTTTCACGATGGGCGCTCTCTTACCCTGATCGCGGGATTCCGCAACGCCCGCGGGTGGGCCATAGTGGTCGCCGCCATATCACCGGAGACCTGATGGAAGGTCACGTCCAGCCCGCCGACTACAAGGACGTGGTGCTGTTCCTTGCGACCGCGGGCGTCGTGGTTCCGCTGTTCCGGCGGTGGCGGCTGAGTCCCATCCTGGGGTTCCTGGGCGCCGGCGTCCTGCTGGGGCCGTACGGCCTGGGCAGCCTCTCCCGAGAGATCGAGTGGCTGTCGGCCCTCACCATCGACAACCCGGCCCAGCTCGACCAGTTCGCCCAGCTCGGTGTCGTCTTCCTGCTGTTCATGATTGGGCTGGAGCTGTCGTGGGAGCGGCTGCGCGCCATGCGGCGCTACGTGTTCGGCCTGGGCGCGCTCCAGGTCGGGGTCTGCCTGACCGTGACGGCAGGGGCGGCCCTGCTGGTGGGTCTGCCCGCGCCGGCGGCCATCGCGATCGGGGCGGCGCTCGCCCTGTCGTCCACCGCCATCGTCATGCCGATCCTGGCCGAGCAGAAGCGCCAGCACACCCTGGCCGGACGCGCGACCTTCTCGGTCCTGCTGTTTCAGGACCTCGCGGTCGCGCCCATCCTGATCACCCTGACGCTGATGAGCCGCCGCTCGGCCGAGGCCTTCTCGCCCACCGCGCTGCTCGCCCTGCTGCCGGCGGTGGCCGGACTGGCGGCGCTGTTCGTCCTGGGCCGCCTCTTCCTGCGTCCCATGCTGAGGTCGGTGGCGCGGGCCCGGAGCGAGGAGCTGTTCGTCGCCGCCTGCCTGCTGGTGGTCGTGGGGTCGGGCCTGGTCAGCGCGCTGGCGGGCCTCTCGATGGCCATCGGCGCCTTCGTGGCCGGTCTGCTGCTGGCCGAGACCGAGTTCCGGCACGAGGTCGAGAGTCGGGTCGAGCCGTTCAAGGGCCTCCTGCTGGGCCTGTTCTTCATATCGGTGGGCATCGGGCTCAACGTGCCGCTGCTGCTGGACCGGCCGTGGACCATCGTGGGCGCGGCCGTGGGGCTGATGGCGCTCAACACCGCCGTGGTCTTCGTCCTGGCGCGGGTCTTCGGGCTCAAGGCGCGCAGCGCCATCGAGGCGGCGCTGCTGCTGGCTGGCGCGGGCGAGTTCGCCTTCGTGATCCTGGGCCAGGCCATGACCCAGGGGCTCGTGCCGCCGCTCGTGGGGCAGACGGTGCTGGTCGCGGCCACGCTGTCGATGTTCTGCATCCCGTTCCTGGCCCAGGTCGGCCTCCGGCTGAGCGGCCGGAGCGTGAAGCCCGCCGAGCCGCCGCCCGAGGCCGCGGATCGCTCCGACGAGCCCGGCGGCGGCGGCGCCGATGGCCGGCCGGCGGACGCCGCCGGCGCGGTGCTGGTCGTCGGCCACGGCCGGGTCGGTCGGTTGGTGGGCGACATGCTGCGGCGTCACGGGGTCGCCTGGGTCGGCGCCGATCACGACGCGCGGGTCGTCGAGCAGGGTCGCCGCATGGGCGACCGGCTCTATTTCGGCGATGCGGCGCGGGCCGACTTCCTGATGCGATGCGGCCTCGCCGAGGCGCCGGCCCTGGTGGTGACGATGGACGATCCCGAGGCCGCCGAAGGCGTGGTGGCGGTCGCCCGCGGCCTGCGCCCCGACCTCACCATCGTGGCGCGCGCCCGCGACGCGCGCCACGCCCAGCGGCTTTACGACCTGGGCGCCACCGACGCCGTGCCCGAGACCGTCGAGGCCAGCCTCCAGCTTTCCGAGGCGGTGCTGGTCGAGATCGGGGTGCCGATGGGCCTGGTGATCGCCTCGATCCACGAGCGGCGGGACGAGTTCCGCAAGGCGCTCAACCGTCCGGAGTCCCTGGGCGGCCGCGTGCGCCGGTTCCAGCGCGAGCGCGGAGGCTGATCGACCGCCGAAATATTTCCCGCCCCCCGCCAGCATTTTTGCGGAACCAAGCGTCGCCTTGATCCGTTGTCGCGCAGAAGCGCCGGGTTGGGCGTGTGCCGTGTTGGGCGTATTCGGGGAGCATTCATGGGCGTGGAGCCTCGCAAGGCGAACCTTGGGAGCGGGAGACCGTCGGCCCACATTCGCGTCTGCGTCGGTGATGCGTCTTTACAAACAATAATGAGGTTTGACGTCAGAACTCGACGTCCGGTCCCGGGCCGGGCTTGCAGAAATGCGGAGGTTGTGACGTTGGGATTGCAGGCGGCTGGCCGCGAGTCGGCCGCCCGATGACGGGACGACGCGGTTCGGCGACCTTTCCATGCCCCGGTTCGGGCCTGGAGGCCGGCATGTCTTCCTGGCGAAGCTTGGGCTTGGCGGTGGAAAATGGCGCAGGGGTGTGTCCCTGGCGACACTTTCTCAACCGTCGGTCCCTGTTATAACCGCGGCTGGGTCAAACGGCCGCACCACCTGAGGGCAACGAGAGGGCTCGAATATGAAGTTGAAATTGCTGGCTGGGGCCGCGATGGCCGCGGCGTTCGCCGCGAGCGCCGCTTCCGCCCAGACGGGCTGGTACGGCGCCGTCGACCTCGGCTACCACTGGCCGGAATCCCTGGAAGCGACGTCGTCGAACAACGCCGCCAACGGCTCCCCCTATGAGTGGGACTTCAACCAGGAGAAGGACTGGGCCGGCTTCGCCCGCGTCGGCTATCAGCTGACCGACAACTGGCGCGTCGAACTCGAAGTCGGCTACCGCGGTGGCGACTTCGACTCGGTCAACGGCGTCAATCAGGCGGTGATCGGCCTCTGCACGCCCGGCGTGGTCCGCACGGCGGCGGCGCCCGGCTGCGGCGCGCCCGACGGCGACATCTCGTCGTGGACGTTCATGGGCAACATCATCTACGACTTCATGCCCGGCTCCACGATCAGCCCCTTCCTCGGCGCGGGCATCGGCGCCAACCACGTCAGCGTTGACGTGGTCGGCCAGTTCTCGAACGTGACGGGCGCCATCACGGCGGCCAACCCGGCGATCCAGAACCTGACGATCGACGACTCCGACACGGCCTTCGCCTATCAGGGCATCGCCGGTCTCGCCTGGCGCGTGACCGACAAGCTCCGCGTCGACCTGACCTACCGCTACCTGAGCGGCGGCGACATCGACTTCGTCTCGACCGGCTCGGGCGCGCTGCAGCCGGGCGTCTTCAGCGGCAAGTACAAGGACCAGTCGGTGACGCTGGGCCTGCGCTACATCTTCGCCGCCGACGCGCCGCCTCCGCCCCCGCCGCCGCCTCCGCCGCCGCCGCCTCCGCCGCCGGCCTACGAGGCGCGTCAGTTCATCGTCTACTTCCCGTTCGATCAGTACGTGATCACGCCGGAAGCCCAGGCGGTGATCAACGACGCGGCCAACTACGCCAGCGCCGGCAACGCGACCCGCGTGGTCGTGGTGGGCCACACCGACACCTCCGGTTCGCCGGCCTACAACGTCCGCCTGTCGGAACGTCGGGCCAAGGCCGTGGCTGACGCCCTTGTCAGCTCGGGCGTGAACCAGACGGCCCTGTCGGTCGACTGGAAGGGCGAGACCATGCCCGCGGTCGCCACCGGCGACGGCGTGAAGGAACCGCTGAACCGCCGTTCGACGATCGACATCAACTTCTAAGTCGATCGCTGACTGCGACTGAGATCTGGGCCCGGCGGCGACGCCGGGCCCTTTTCTTTTCCGCCGGGTGGGTCCTGTCCGCCGGATGGGGCACAGTCGGGCGCTGGCGTCCCGTGGAGCGTCCCATGGCCTTCGATCACCTCGACGACGGCAAGTTCGCCGACGAACGTGCGGCGCTCGCCGCCCTGCTGGCCACGCCGCCCCTGGGCCGCCGCGACCGCGACGCCGTCCAGGGCGAGGCCGAGGCCCTGGTCCGAGCCGCCCGCAAGGCCGCCGGCCGCCAGGGCGTGGTCGAGAGTTTCCTTCAGGAGTTCAGCCTCTCCACCCGCGAGGGCCTGGCGCTCATGTGCCTGGCCGAAGCGCTGCTGCGCACGCCCGACGAGGAGACCCGCGACCGCCTGATCGCCGAGAAGATCGCCTCGGCCGACTGGGCCAGCCACGCCGGCAAGTCGGACTCGGTGCTGGTCAACGCCTCGACCTGGAGCCTGATGCTCACCGGCCGGCTGATCGACCCCGACGAGGACGCGCGCCGCGACCTGCCGGGCTTCGTCCGCCGCCTGGCCGGCCGCCTGGGCGAGCCCGTCATCCGCCGCGCCGTGGGGGCCGCCGTGCGCATCATGGGCGAGCAGTTCGTCCTGGGCGCCACCATCGACAGGGCCCTGCGCCGGGCGACATCCGAGGGCTTCGTCTGTTCGTTCGACATGCTGGGCGAAGGCGCCCGCACCGACGCCGACGCCGACCGCTACGAGGCCGCCTACGCCCAGGCCATCCGCGCCGTCGGCCGCCACGCCTCTGGCCAAGGTCCCGAGCGTGGACACGGCGTCTCGGTGAAGCTGTCGGCGCTGTCCCCCCGCTACGAAGCCCGGCAGGCCGAACGCGTCTTCGGCGACCTCTATCCCCGCCTCGTCCGCCTGGCCGTCCTGGCCGCCGAGGCCGACATCAACCTGACGCTCGACGCCGAGGAGGCCGACCGGCTGGTCCTCTCGCTGGAGCTTCTGGACCGCCTGGCTCGCGAGCCCGCCCTGGACGGCCAGGCCCTGGGCGCCTGGCGCGGCCTGGGTCTGGCCGTCCAGGCCTACCAGAAGCGCGGGGTCCAGGTGATCGAGGCCGTGGCCGGCATCGCCCGCGCCGCCGGCCGCCGCCTCATGGTGCGGCTGGTCAAGGGCGCCTACTGGGACTCCGAGATCAAGCGCGCCCAGACAGCCGGCCTGCCCGGCTATCCGGTCTTCACCACCAAGGCCGCCACCGACGTGAGCTACCTCGCCTGCGCCCGCGCCCTGCTGGCGGCCGCACCGCACCTCTACGGCCAGTTCGCCACCCACAACGCCCACACGCTGGCCGCCGTGCGCCTGATGGCGAGCCAGATGGGCCTGAGCCCGGAATTCCAGCGCCTGCACGGCATGGGCGAGGCGCTCTACGCCGCCGCGCACGAGCGCTACGGCGCGTTTCCCCTGCGCGTCTACGCCCCCGTGGGCAGCCACGAGGACCTGCTGCCCTACCTCGTCCGCCGCCTGCTGGAGAACGGCGCCAACACCTCGTTCGTCCACGCCCTGCTCGACGAGAAGACGCCGGTCGAGCGCGTCGTCGTCGATCCCGTCGCTGCGGTCGAGGCCGCCGGCGCCGGGCCGCATCCGCGCATTCCCCTGCCGCGCGACCTCTACGGCCCCGCCCGTCGCAATTCCGAAGGACTGGATCTCTCGGTCGCCGCGGTCCGCCGGAGCCTGGCCGTCGCCGTCGGCGGGCTGGGTCCGCTGGAAGGCGCGCCCATCGTCTCCGGCCGCCTCTGCACCGAGGGCGTGGCCCAGGACGCCGTCGATCCCTCTGACACGAGCCGCGTCATCGGCCGCACCTGGCCGTCCACGCCCGCCCACATCGACGCCGCCTTCGCCGCGGCCAGGGCTGCCCAGCCCGCCTGGGACCAGCGGGGCGGCGAGGACCGCGCCCGGATCCTGCGCGCCGTGGCCGACGCCCTGGAGGCCGCGCGCGAGCGCCTGATCGCCGTCTGCGTCCGCGAGGCGGGCAAGACCCTGGCCGACGCCGTCGCCGAGGTGCGCGAGGCCGCCGACTTCTGCCGCTACTACGCCCTGCTCGCCGAGCGCCAGTTCGGCGCCCCCGAGACCCTGCGCGGCCCGGTGGGCGAGACCAACCGGCTGGAGTTGCGCGGCCGCGGCGTCTTCGTCTGCATCAGCCCCTGGAATTTCCCGCTCGCCATCTTCACCGGCCAGGTCGCCGCCGCGCTGGCCGCCGGCAATGGTGTCCTCGCCAAGCCCGCCGAACAGACGCCCATCGTCGCCACCGAGGCGGTGAAGCTGTTCCACGCCGCGGGCGTCCCGGCCGACCTTCTCCATCTTCTGCCGGGGGATGGCGCGACCGTCGGCGCGGCGCTGACCGCCCATCCCGGCTGCGACGGCGTGGCCTTCACCGGCGGGACCGACACCGCCTGGGCCATCAACCGCGCCCTGGCCGCGCGCGACGGCCCCATCGTGCCGTTCATCGCCGAGACCGGCGGCCTCAACGCCATGTTCGTCGACACAACGGCCCTGCGCGAACAGGTGATCGACGACGTGCTGGCCTCGGCCTTCGGCTCGGCCGGCCAGCGCTGCTCGGCGCTGCGCATGCTGTTCCTGCCGCACGAGACCGCCGACGCCCTGATCGAGGGCCTGACCGGCGCCATGCAGGCCCTGGTGGTGGGCGATCCCGCCGACCCGCGCACCGACGTCGGCCCGGTGATCGACGCCGAGGCCAGGGCCGCGCTCGACGCCCACCTCCGCCGCCTGGAGACCGAGGCCAGGGTCCTGGCCCGTCTCGACGCGCCGGCGGGCGGACACGCCTTCCCGCCCGTCCTGGCCGAGATCCCCGACGCGGCCTTCCTGCAAAAGGAGGTGTTCGGCCCCATCCTGCACGTCGTCCGCTACGATCCAGCCCGCCTGGCCCAGGCCGCCGCGCCCCTGGTCGCCACGCGCTACGGTCTCACGCTCGGCGTCCACTCCCGCATCGAGGCCTTCGCGGAAGAGGTCCGCCGCACCGTCCCGGCCGGCAACGCCTATGTGAACCGCTCGATGATCGGCGCCGTGGTCGGCGTCCAGCCCTTCGGCGGCGAGGGCCTCTCGGGCACGGGTCCCAAGGCCGGCGGCCCCCACGCCCTCCACCGCTACGCCGTCGAACGCGCGCTCAGCATCAACATCGCCGCCCAGGGCGGCGACCCGGCCCTGCTGAACCTGGAGGGGTAGGGCGCCTCAGCACGCCCAGGTCCGCACCGTCCCGTCCGCCCGTCGCACCAGATGCTCATCGACCACGAGCAGAACGGCGTCGGGCGAATGGCGGATGCGCTTGCTGTCTTGAACGCGCTCGTGGTCGCACCGAGGGCGCGCGCGTCGAACCGGCGACAACGACTCGAGGTGACGTGAACGCGGATAGTCCGATGACGCCGCCGACCTACGTCCGATTCTGACGTAGCGGGGTGGTTGGATGTCCCTCATGTCCGAGGGACCCGACATCGACACGGTTTCGCTGGCCACGCCCGATTTGGCCACACTCGACCGGCTGGCTGCGCTGGACCTCTCCGCCGCGGAGAAGGCCCACGGCGCCCTGATGGCCGCAGAGGATCCCAAGGACATCCCCGAACTGTCGAGAGCCTACCGCGGCCTCGCCCGCTCCCTGCGCCAGACCCTGGCCCTGAAGGACCGCCTGAGACGCCAGCGCGCCGAACGAGCCGAGTCCCGTCCCGACCCCGACCGCCTGGCCCGCGCCGGCCGCTTCGACATCCTGGCCGAGGCCGTCCGCGAGGCCGCCGACGACGCCGGCTGCGATCCCGCCGAACGCGAAGACCTGGCCGAACGCTTCCACGCCGAGGCCTGGGACTGGACCGAGCGGCCCGACTTCCTCACCGAGGACCTCGACGCCCTCATCCACCGCGCCCGCACCCTCATGGACCTCGGCGACGAGGACGAGGGGAGCGATCCCGAGGACGACGACCTCATCGAGGGCGAAGCCCGCGAGGTCTTCCGCCCCGAACCGAACCACCCCGAACCCCGACCCGATCCCCCGTCCGACCGCGGGGCCTGGCCCCTGGACGACCAGGGCCGCCCCCGAACCCCCTGGGCCAACTCCAGCTGATCGCGCCGGCGCGCCTTAAACTCGGTCCACGGAAAACACGGAAGACACGGAAGGCGCCCGGCTCCCCAAGGCCGCGAAGCGGCGCCCCTGCATGCCGAGAACCGCGGAAGCCCGCGGAGAGACGCGGAAGGCGAAGCTGCGCTTTCCGCGCCCTTC
>NZ_MEEX01000050.1 GCF_001724605.1 Phenylobacterium sp. SCN 70-31 | reverse complement strand
CGTGATCGCCGCCGTCAGCGTCGTCTTGCCGTGGTCAACGTGGCCAATCGTGCCAATGTTGCAGTGCGGCTTGTTACGTTCGAATTTCTCTTTGGCCATTTCAAGCTCCAGCCCTGTCCGGGCTTGTCCTCTAACTAGGGTTGGAAGGGTCTCAGGCGTACTTCTTGATGACTTCCTCGGCCACCGCCTGCGGCACCGGGTCGTAGTGGTCGTACTGCATGGTGAACTGCGCCCGGCCCTGCGACATGCCGCGCAGGTTGTTCACATAGCCGAACATGTTCGCCAGCGGGACGAAGGCGTTGATGACGATCGCGTTGCCGCGCACGTCCTGGCCCTGGATCTGGCCCCGACGGCCGTTCAGGTCGCCGATGACAGAACCCAGGTACTCTTCGGGCGTCACGACTTCGACGGCCATGATCGGCTCGAGCAGCTTGGGTGCGCCCTTCTCACGCAGCTCCTTGAAAGCCGCGCGGCTGGCGATTTCGAAGGCCAGCACGGACGAGTCGACGTCGTGGAACGCGCCATCGATCAGCGTCGCCTTGAAGTCGATCAGCGGGAAGCCGGCCAGCAGGCCGTTGTCCTTCGCCGACTCCAGGCCCTTCTGGACACCCGGGACATACTCCTTGGGCACCGCGCCACCGACGATCGCGCTCTCGAACACGAAGCCCGAACCCGGCTCGCCCGGCTCGAACACCAGCTTCACGCGGGCGAACTGGCCCGTGCCGCCGGTCTGCTTCTTGTGCGTGTAATCGATCTCGGCCCGCTTCCCGAGGCTCTCGCGATAGGCCACCTGCGGCGCGCCGATATTGGCTTCCACCTTGTAGGTGCGCTTCAGGATATCGATCTTGATGTCGAGGTGCAGTTCGCCCATCCCCTTCAGGATCGTCTGGCCCGACTCGTGGTCGGTGGAGACGGTGAAGGACGGATCCTCGGCGGCCAGCTTGGCCAGGGCCACGCCCAGCTTCTCCTGGTCGGCCTTGGACTTGGGTTCCACCGCGATCTCGATGACCGGCGCCGGGAACTCCATCCGCTCCAGGATCACCGGCGAACGGTTCGGATCGCACAGCGTGTCGCCCGTGCGGGTCTCCTTCAGGCCGGCCAGGGCGACGATGTCGCCGGCGTAGGCCTCCTTGATGTCCTCGCGGTTGTTCGAGTGCATCAGCAGCATGCGGCCGACACGCTCTTTCTTGTCGCGCGTCGAATTCATCAGGCCCATGCCGGTCTCGAGCTTGCCCGAGTAGATGCGGCAGAAGGTGAGCGAGCCCACGAAGGGGTCGTCCATAATCTTGAACGCCAGGACCGACAGCGGCTCGTCGTCGGACGCCTTGCGCTCGACTTCGGCCTCGGTCTTGAAGTCGATGCCCTTGGTCGGAGGAATGTCCACCGGCGACGGCAGGTAGTCGACCACGGCGTCGAGCAGCGGCTGGACGCCCTTGTTCTTGAACGCCGAGCCGCAGAGGATCGGATAGAAGGCGCCGGTCAGCACCGCCTTGCGGAGGCACTTCTTGATGACCTCTTCCGACGGCTCTTCGCCCGACAGATAGGCCTCCATGGCGTCGTCGTCGAGTTCGACGGCGTTCTCGATCATGTAGTTACGGGCGGCCTCGGCCTTTTCCTTGAGATCGGCAGGGATCTCTTCGTCCTGGAAGCTCGCGCCCAGGCCGTCGTTGTCCCAGACCACCGCCTTCATGCGGACGAGGTCGACGATGCCCTTCAGCGCCGACTCGGCGCCGATCGGAAGCTGGATGGGGACGGCCTTCGCGCCCAGGCGGTCGCGGATCGACTCCACCGACTTGTCGAAGTCGGCGCCCAGCTTGTCCATCTTGTTCACGAACACGATGCGCGGGACGTTGTACTTGTCGGCCTGACGCCAGACGGTCTCGGTCTGCGGCTCGACACCGGCGTTGCCGTCCAGAACGGTCACCGCGCCGTCCAGCACGCGCAGGCTGCGCTCCACCTCAATGGTGAAGTCCACGTGCCCCGGGGTGTCGATGATGTTCAGACGCTTGCCGGCCCAGAACGCGGTCGTCGCGGCCGACGTGATGGTGATGCCGCGCTCCTGCTCCTGCTCCATCCAGTCCATGGTGGCCGCGCCGTCATGGACTTCGCCGATCTTGTGGCTCTTGCCGGTGTAGAAGAGGATCCGCTCGGTCGTCGTCGTCTTGCCGGCATCGATGTGCGCCATGATGCCGAAGTTGCGGTAGTCTTCGATTTTATGCGTACGGGGCATAGCGGATCGCCTTGGAAGAGGGCTTATCGGGGTAGCTGAACGAACGGCGCGGGCGGTTTATCCCAAACCGCCCGCGCCGGAAAGCGTGACTGAAGTCGGGCTTACCAGCGGTAGTGCGAGAAGGCCCGGTTGGCTTCGGCCATCTTGTGCGTGTCCTCACGCTTCTTGACGGCCGAACCGCGGTTCGACGAGGCGTCCAGCAGCTCGCCGGCCAGCTTCTCGGTCATGGTGTTCTCGCCACGGTTGCGCGCGGCGTTGACCAGCCAGCGGATGGCCAGGGCGCGACGGCGCTCGGGGCGCACTTCCACCGGCACCTGATAGGTCGCGCCGCCGACCCGGCGGGAGCGCACCTCGATGGCCGGGGCCACATTGTCGAGCGCGGCGTGGAAGGTCTCCAGCGGACCCTGGTCCTTGCGACGGTTCTCGAGGATGTCGAAGGCGCCGTAGACGATGTTCTCGGCCACGGCCTTCTTACCTTCGTACATCACGTAGTTCATGAACTTGGTGACGACCAGGTCCCCGAACTTGGGATCGGGAAGGACGACTCGTTTGTCTGCGCGACGGCGACGGGACATCTCTGAATTTCCTTACTTCGGACGCTTGGCGCCGTAGAGCGAACGGCGCTGCTTGCGGTCCTTGACCCCTTGCGTGTCCAGCACGCCGCGCAGGATGTGGTAGCGGACGCCCGGAAGGTCCTTCACCCGACCGCCGCGGATCAGCACCACGGAGTGTTCCTGGAGGTTGTGGCCTTCGCCGGGGATGTAGCACACCGCTTCGATGCCAGTGGTCAGACGGACCTTGGCCACCTTCCGCAGCGCCGAGTTCGGCTTCTTCGGCGTGGTGGTGTAGACCCGGGTGCAGACGCCGCGGCGCTGCGGGCAGCCCTTGAGGGCCGGGACCTTGTTCCGCGCCGGCTTGTTCTGCCGGGGCTTGCGGATGAGCTGGTTGACTGTCGGCATCTATTCTCGCTTCGTGGAGGCGTGTGCCGTTTGGCCGTGGCGCCTCGGTTTAGGGTCGTTTTGGTCCTGGTCCGACGCCGACCGATGAAACACGAAAACACACCGGGCGCCTCTGCGGGCGTTCCGGCGGGAGCGGCTCATCGGAGCTGGGAAGAATCCCCGGCCTCGAAAGAGCGCGCTACATAGTCGGGAAGGGCCGTCCCGTCAATCTCGCGCACCGTGTCGCCGCGGTCGACGCGATCGGCCATGAATTCGCCGCGCAAGCGCCCCCTCCCTAGGGTGGAGCTTCACGAAAGGAGAGCGCATGCCGCCGGCGGGACGGCGCCGAAGAAGGTATGCGGTGGTCGCGGCGTCCCTGGCCGCCCACGCCGTCGTGCTGACGCTGGTCGCCGTGCATGCGCCGCGCCTGCAGGTTCCGCCGCACGACCCCGGTCCGCCCGAGCCGATCATCCCGATCCTGATCCTGCCCCGTACGCCCGCGCCGGCCGCCCAGCCCGGCGCACGCCCCTCCCCCGTACGTCTCCACCGACGGCCCCAGCGGTTCAATCTGGACGAACTGCCCCTCGCCCCCCTGATCACACCCAAGGCCAGCGAGACCACCCGCGCGCCCGCCGCGACGGCCCCGCGGACGACCGCGCAGCAGCCGCAGTCCGACGCGCTGGCCGACAACGCTCGGCGGGCGCTGCGCAGCCGCCTGGACTGCGACAGTCCCACGCTCACCCGCGCCGAGCGCGAGGCCTGCCGCGCGCGGCTCGCCGACGGCGCGCGGGATGCGCCGTTCCTGGGCCTGGGGCTGGACCGCGACAAGTCGGGCGAGTTGGGACGGGCCGCCGCGAGGCGCGAGGCCGACTTCCGCTACAAGCGCGGCGTTCCGGGCCCCGCCACGCCGGTTCCCTACGGCGCCAACTGGGACAACACCCGCAGCCCGCCGAAAGGCGCGGCGAACATGGGGATGGGGGCGTCGTCCGAAGACCTGGGCGCAACCCCGGGCAAGGTTCCCTTCTGACGCCTCAGTCGAAGATGTCGAAGATGTCGAACTTCTTCTTTCTCTTCCGGTAGTCGTAGTCGTCGTCGTAGCGGTATTGACCGCCCTTGGCGTCGTAGGGGTGGCGACGCTTCCAGTCGTCAGGGTCGCGGTGGAAGTCGCGGACCTCGCGGTCGAAGCGTTCGCGGTCCTGTTCGCGCCCCTTCTGCGCCTCACGCTGCTCGCCCAGCAGCTTCTCCAGCTCGCCACGATCCAGCCAGACGCCGCGGCAGCTGGGGCACATGTCGATCTCGATGCCGGAACGCTTCACGTTCTGCATCGACGCGTTGCAGTTGGGGCAGAGCAGCAGCGGCAAATCGATTTCCTCCAGGACGGGCCCTGATCTAGGCGTTCCGCTCCGAACGCCAAGACCCGGAGGGCGAAATCATCGCCGGCCCTCGCCGCCGCGGATCAGAAGCCGATGAACGACTTGAATCTCGGGACGACCGTCACCCACACGTCGATCGCATTGGCCACGGCTTCCGTCGTGGCCCCGCGTTCGAAGTCCACGTCGTACTGGACGTACGGGTCCATCTCGTCGTCCAGATGGGCGCTGCCGAAGCGGCGCTCCTTGTTCCACTGGTTGACCTTCTCGAAGGTGACGCCGTTCTTCAGGTCGAACGCCGTCTCGAACTGCACCGAAGCGCAGCGCCCGCTCTCGCAGCCGTAGAACCACACCCTGAAGCGCGAACCATCCACCCCGCTGACGATCTTGGGATCGCCGCCGCCGTCCTTCCCGACTTCGGCCTTGTAGCCCTTCGACTGCAGTTCCTGCGCTACCTCCTGAACCGTCACGCCGCCGTCCGGAAGCGGCCGGGCCAGCGCCGCGGACGGAACAACCGCGGCGCAAGCCATGAGCCCGCCGATCAAGGTCTTCATTGCGTCTTCCCCTTGGCTCGCGCCCCGCACCGTCATGCGAATCGCTCGCAGCTCTCGGGGCGCAGCTCCTCTTAGGCCTGCGTGCAGCGTCTCGCCAAGGCGACTCAACCGCCGGCGCGCGCCATATGCGAAACGGCCCGGGATCGCTCCCGGGCCGCTCGTCTCTTCTCACCTGGCTGGCGCCGATCAGCCCTCGACCGTCTCGGCCTCGGCGGCGTCGGCGATCTCCATCGGCAACGGCTCCATGGCCTCCTCGCGGCTGGCCGTCAGGGCTTCGTCGCGCTTGGCGGCGATCCGCTGCAGGTTCCGCAGGTAGGAGCCCGTGCCCGCCGGGATGAGCCGGCCGACGATCACGTTCTCCTTCAGGCCTTCCAGGGTGTCGTTCTTGCCCTGGACCGCCGCTTCGGTCAGCACGCGCGTCGTCTCCTGGAACGACGCCGCGGAGATGAAGCTGCGCGTCTGCAGCGAGGCCTTGGTGATGCCGAGCAGGACCGGCTGGGTCAGGGCCGGGCGACCGCCGCGGGCCTCGGCCTTGGCGCTCTCCTCGTCCACTTCCAGCTTGTCCATGTGGTCGGCCTTGAGCAGGCCGGTGTCGCCCGGCTCGAGGATCTCCACCTTCTGAAGCATCTGGCGGACGATCGTCTCGATGTGCTTGTCGTTGATCGGCACGCCCTGCAGCCGGTAGACCTCCTGGATCTCGTTCACCAGGAAGTCGGCCAGCGCCTCGATGCCCTGAATCCGCAGGATATCGTGCGGATCCGGGTTGCCGTCGATGATGTACTCGCCCTTGCGGATGACATCGCCGTCGTGGACCGCGATGTGCTTGCCCTTCGGGATCAGGAACTCCACCGCCTCGCCACCATCCTCGGGGGTGATCTTGATGCGGCGCTTGTTCTTGTAGTCCCGGCCGAACTCGACCCGACCATCCATCTCGGCGATGACCGCACAGTCCTTCGGCCGGCGGGCCTCGAACAGTTCGGCCACCCTCGGCAGACCGCCAGTGATGTCGCGGGTCTTGGCGCTTTCGGTGGGCATCCGAGCCAGAACCTCGCCGGGCTTCACCTCATCGCCGTCGCCGACCGAGAGAATGGCGCCCACGGGCAGCAGATAACGGGCCTCACCGCCGTTCGAGAGGCGCTTGTAGGCGCCGTCCTCGCCCAGCACCGCCATGGCCGGACGCAGGTCCGAACCCTTGGAGCTGGCGCGCCAGTCGATGACCACCCGGTTCGAGATGCCGGTGGCCTCGTCGGCCTCCTCGCGGAACGAGAAGTTCTCCACGAGGTCCTCGAAACGGACCTTGCCGCCGACTTCGGTGATGATCGGCGTGGTGTAGGGGTCCCAGGAGGCCAGGCGCTGGCCGCGCTTGACCTTGTCGCCCGACTTCGCCTGCAGGCGGGCGCCGTAAGGCACCTTGTAGGATTCGCGATCCTTGCCGTCGACCTGCACCGTCAGCATCAGGTTGCGGCTCATCGAGATGAGTCCGCCGTCCGGCGCCGTCACGGTGTTGCCGCCGTCGATCTTCACGACGCCGTCGTTGGCGCTTTCGTAGAACGACTGCTCGGCCACCTGGGCGGTGCCGCCGATGTGGAAGGTCCGCATCGTGAGCTGGGTGCCCGGCTCGCCGATCGACTGGGCGGCGATGACGCCGACGGCCTCGCCGATGTTCACCGGCGTGCCCCGCGCCAGGTCGCGGCCGTAGCACGCGCCGCAGACGCCGGTCTTGGTCTCGCAGGTGAGCACCGAGCGGACCTTCACCGACTGCACCCCGGCCGCCTCGACCAGCTCGCACATGTTCTCGTCGAGATAGGTGTCAGCGGGCACTATCACGTCGTTCGTCCCCGGGTCCTTCACGTCCTCGGCCGCGAAACGGCCCAGGATGCGCTGGCCCAGACTGACGAGCACGTCGCCGCCCTCGACCACGGCGCGCAGCGTGATGCCGCGCGTGGTGCCGCAATCCTCTTCGGTGATGATGCAGTCCTGCGCGACGTCCACGAGACGGCGGGTCAGATAGCCCGAGTTCGCCGTCTTCAGCGCCGTGTCGGCCAGGCCCTTACGGGCGCCGTGGGTGGAGTTGAAGTACTCCTGCACGGTCAGGCCTTCCTTGAAGTTCGAGATGATCGGCGTCTCGATGATCTCGCCGGACGGCTTGGCCATCAGACCACGCATCCCGCCGAGCTGCTTCATCTGGGCCTGCGAACCGCGGGCCCCCGAGTTGGCCATCATGAAGATCGAGTTGATCTCGAGCTGGCGGCCGTCCTCTCCGACGGGCGCGGAGGAGATCTCGGCCATCATCTCGTCGGCGACGCGATCCGTGGCCTTGGCCCAGGCGTCGACCACCTTGTTGTACTTCTCGCCCTTGGTGATCAGGCCGTCCGCGTACTGCTGCTCGTATTCCTCGACCAGCTTGCGGGTTTCTTCGACGATCGGCGCCTTGCGGGCCGGGATGACGATGTCGTCCTTGCCGAAGCTGATGCCGGCCTTGGCCGCCTCGCGGAAGCCCAGGCCCATGACCTGGTCGGCGAAGATGACCGTCGCCTTCTGACCGCAGTGCCGGTAGACGGCGTCGATCAGGTTGCCGATCTCCTTCTTGGTGAGGTTCTTCTCAAGGAGGCGGTGGCCGATGGCGGGGTTGTGCGGCAGCAGGGCCGCGATCTTCATCCGGCCGGGCGTCGTGTCGATGATCTTCCGCACGACATTGCCGTCGGCGTCCATCTCGGTGTGGCGCGCCTTGATCTTGGTGTGCAGGGTGACGACCCTGGCGTCCAGCGCCTGGTCGATCTCGGCCAGGTCGGTGAACACCTTACCTTCGCCCGGTTCGTTGTCCTTGGCGAGCGACAGGTAGTAGAGCCCCAGCACGATATCCTGCGACGGCACGATGATCGGCCGGCCGTTGGCGGGCGACAGGATGTTGTTCGTGCTCATCATCAGCACGCGCGCTTCCAGCTGGGCTTCCAGCGACAGCGGCACGTGGACGGCCATCTGGTCGCCGTCGAAGTCGGCGTTGAAGGCGGCGCAGACCAGCGGGTGAAGCTGGATGGCCTTGCCCTCGATCAGCTTGGGCTCGAACGCCTGGATGCCCAGGCGGTGAAGCGTCGGCGCGCGGTTCAGCAGAACCGGGTGCTCGCGAATCACCTCGTCCAGGATGTCCCAGACCGCCGGCTGCTCACGCTCGACCATGCGCTTGGACTGCTTCACCGTGCCCGACAGGCCCTTGGCGTCCAGGCGCGCGTAGATGAACGGCTTGAACAGCTCCAGCGCCATCTTCTTCGGCAGGCCGCACTCGTGCAGTTTCAGCTCGGGGCCAACGACGATGACCGAACGGCCCGAGTAGTCCACGCGCTTGCCGAGCAGGTTCTGGCGGAACCGGCCCTGCTTGCCCTTCAGCATGTCGGCCAGAGACTTCAGCGGACGCTTGTTGGCGCCGGTGATGACACGGCCGCGGCGGCCGTTGTCGAACAGGGCGTCGACGGCTTCCTGCAGCATCCGCTTTTCGTTGCGGATGATGATGTCCGGCGCGCGAAGCTCGATGAGCCGCTTCAGGCGGTTGTTCCGGTTGATGACCCGGCGGTAGAGGTCGTTCAGGTCCGAGGTGGCGAAACGGCCGCCGTCCAGCGGGACCAGCGGGCGCAGTTCCGGCGGGATCACCGGGATCACCGTCAGCACCATCCACTCGGGCTTGTTGCCGCTCTCGATGAAGCTCTCGATCAGCTTCAGGCGCTTGGACGCCTTCTTGAGCTTCATTTCCGAGGTGGTGGTCTGCAACTCCTCGCGGAGCTTCTCGGCCTCCTTCTCGAGTTCGATGCCCTTGAGCAGGCCCTGGACCGCCTCGGCGCCGATCTCGGCGGTGAAGCTGTCGTCGCCGAACTCTTCCTGGAAGCGCAGATAATCGTCTTCCGACAGAAGCTGGTGCTGCTTCAGCGGGGTCAGGCCCGGTTCGGTGACGATGTAATGCTCGAAGTAGAGGACGCGCTCGATGTCCTTCAGCGCCATGTCCAGCATCAGCGCGATGCGGGAAGGCAGCGACTTGAGGAACCAGATGTGCGCCACCGGCGAAGCCAGTTCGATGTGGCCCATCCGCTCACGCCGAACCCGCGCCAGGGTCACTTCGACCCCGCACTTCTCGCAGATGATGCCCTTGTACTTCATGCGCTTGTACTTGCCGCACAGGCACTCGTAGTCCTTCGTCGGTCCGAAGATCCGCGCGCAGAACAGGCCGTCACGCTCGGGCTTGAACGTGCGGTAGTTGATGGTCTCGGGCTTCTTGATCTCGCCGAACGACCACGAGCGGATCTTTTCCGGAGAGGCGAGCGCGATACGGATGCGGTCGAAGGTCGGAGCGGCCTGGACCGGATTGAAGATGTTCAGGACTTCCTGGTTCATCTCGGTTCCTTCTGCGGGACGACGCCCGCGAAAATTTCAGAAGCTGGGCGGAAGGACCGCCCTCCCCCACCAAGGGAGGAGGGCCGCAGATCCGTCAGCTGTTCTCCAGCTCCACGTTCAGGCCGAGGGAGCGCATCTCCTTGACCAGCACGTTGAAGCTCTCCGGAATACCGGCCTCGAAGGTGTCGTCGCCGCGGACGATGCTCTCGTAGACCTTGGTCCGGCCGGCCACGTCGTCCGACTTCACCGTCAGCATCTCCTGCAGGGTGTAGGCGGCGCCGTAGGCTTCGAGCGCCCAGACTTCCATTTCCCCGAAGCGCTGACCGCCGAACTGGGCCTTGCCGCCCAGCGGCTGCTGGGTGACGAGGCTGTACGGGCCGATCGAACGGGCGTGGATCTTGTCGTCCACCAGGTGGTGCAGCTTCAGCATGTAGATGTAGCCGACCGTGACCGGACGCTTGAACCGCTCGCCGGTCTGGCCGTCGTACAGGTACGACTGGCCGGAACGGTCGAGGCCCGCCTTCTCCAGCAGGTTCTCGATGTCGTCGATGTGCGCGCCGTCGAAGACCGGGGTCGCGAACGGAATGCCCTTCGAGAGGTTCTTGGCCAGCTCGATGAGTTCCTCGTCAGTGTCCGGCAGTTCTTCCTGGGGACCATAGGCGTCGCCCAGGTAGTCCAGGAGCGCCTGTCGTTGACCGCCGTTCTGCCAATCTTCCAGCAGATCGGCGACCTGCTTCCCGAGCCCGGCCGAAGCCCAGCCCAGGTGGGTTTCGAAGATCTGGCCGACGTTCATGCGGGAGGGCACGCCCAGCGGGTTCAGCACGATGTCCACGTGCTGGCCGTTCTCCAGGTACGGCATGTCCTCGATCGGGAGGATCTTGGAAATGACGCCCTTGTTGCCGTGACGGCCGGCCATCTTGTCGCCCGGCTGCAGCTTGCGCTTCACCGCCACGAACACCTTGACCATCTTCATCACGCCCGGGGGCAGTTCGTCACCGCGCTGGAGCTTGTCGACCTTGTCCTCGAAGCGGCGATCCAGGCGCTTGCGGCCCTCGTCGAACTGCTTGCGCAGCGCTTCGAGCTCGCCCATCGCCTTTTCGTCGTCCAGGGCGATCTGCCACCACAGGCCGGGCGCGATCTCTTCCAGCTTGTCGGCGCTGATCTCGCCGCGGCCCAGGCCCTTCGGGCCCGAGACGGCGGTCTTGCCCACCAGCAGCTGGCGCAGACGGCCCTGCATGTTGCGGTTCAGGATCGCGAACTCGTCGTCGCGGTCCTTGCCCAGCCGGTCGATCTCGTGACGCTCGATGGCCAGCGCGCGCTCGTCCTTGTCGACGCCGTGACGGTTGAAGACCCGCACTTCCACGATGGTGCCGGCGACGCCCGGAGGCAGGCGCAGGGAGGTGTCGCGGACGTCCGAGGCCTTTTCACCGAAGATGGCGCGCAGCAGCTTCTCTTCCGGCGTCATCGGGCTCTCGCCCTTCGGCGTGACCTTGCCCACCAGAATGTCGCCCGGCATCACCTCGGCGCCGATCGCCACGATGCCCGCCTCGTCGAGGTTGCGCAGGGCTTCCTCGCCGACGTTCGGGATGTCGCGGGTGATCTCTTCCGGGCCCAGCTTGGTGTCCCGGGCCATGACCTCGAATTCCTCGAGGTGGATCGAGGTGAAGATGTCGTCGCGCACGATGCGCTCGGAGATCAGGATCGAGTCCTCGAAGTTGTAGCCGTTCCAGGGCATGAACGCGACGAGCGTGTTCCGGCCCAGCGCCAGTTCACCCAGTTCCGTGGACGGGCCGTCGGCGATCACGTCGCCCGCACGGATCTTGTCGCCCACCTGCACCAGCGGACGCTGGTTGATGCACGTCGAGGTGTTCGAACGCTGGAACTTCTGCAGACGGTAGATGTCGACCCCCGGCTTCGACGGGTCGGTCTCTTCCGTGGCGCGCACGACGATACGCGTGCCGTCGATCTGCTCCACGACGCCCGGACGGCGCGCCGCCACGACGGCGCCCGAGTCCACGGCCACGATGCTTTCCATGCCGGTGCCGACCAGGGGCGCATCCGACTGGATGAGCGGCACGGCCTGCTTCTGCATGTTCGAGCCCATCAGGGCGCGGTTGGCGTCGTCGTTCTCCAGGAACGGGATCAGCGAGGCGGCCACCGAGACGACCTGCTTCGGCGACACGTCCATCAGGTCGACCTGCTCCTTGGGAAGCAGCGACGGCTCGCCGTTGATCCGGCCGGGGACCAGATCCTCGACGATGGAGCCGTCCTCGAGCTTGATGTTGGCCTGGGCGATGACGTGCTTCGCCTCCTCCATCGCCGACATGTAGACGACCTCCTCGGTCGTCTTGCCGTCGCGGATGCGGCGATAGGGGCTCTCGATGAAGCCGTACTTGTTCACCACCGCGTGGGTGGCGAGCGAGTTGATCAGGCCGATGTTCGGGCCTTCGGGCGTCTCGATGGGGCAGATACGGCCATAGTGGGTCGGGTGCACGTCGCGGACCTCGAACCCGGCGCGTTCACGCGTCAGACCGCCCGGGCCAAGGGCCGACAGGCGGCGCTTGTGGGTGATCTCGGACAGCGGGTTCGTCTGGTCCATGAACTGCGAGAGCTGCGAAGAGCCGAAGAACTCCCGCACGGCCGCGGCCGCCGGCTTCGCGTTGATCAGGTCGTGCGGCATGACCGTGTCGATGTCGACCGAGCTCATGCGCTCCTTGATCGCCCGCTCCATGCGCAGCAGGCCGACGCGGTACTGGTTCTCGAGGAGCTCGCCCACCGAACGCACCCGGCGGTTGCCCAGGTTGTCGATGTCGTCGATCTCGCCACGCCCGTCGCGCAAGCCGACCAGGGTCTCCAGCACCGCCAGGACGTCTTCCTTGCGCAGGATGCGGACATCGTCGGGGCAATCGAGCTCCAGGCGCATGTTCATCTTCACGCGGCCGACCGAAGACAGGTCGTAGCGCTCGGAATCGAAGAAGAGCGACTTGAACATGGCCTCGGCGGCTTCCACCGTCGGCGGCTCGCCCGGACGCATGACGCGATAGACGTCGAACAGCGCGTCCTCGCGGACGGTGTTCTTGTCGATCCGGAGGGTGTTGCGGACGTAGGCGCCCACGGTGACGTGGTCGATGTCCAGGACGTCCAGGGTGTTGAAGCCCTGCTCTTCCAGGCTGGCCAGAAGGCCGGCATCCAGCTCGTCGCCGGCCTCGGCGTAGATCTCGCCGGTCTCGAAATTCACCAGATCGCGCGCCAGGTAGCGGCCGTTCAGGGCCTCAGGCGCGAGCAGCAGCGTCTTGAGGCCGTTGTCGGCGAACTTCTTGGCGTTGCGGGCCGAGATCTTCTGGCCGGCCGGAGCGATCTCCTCGCCGCTGTCGGCGTCGATCAGCGGGAACTCGGGCTTCACCCCGCGCCAGCGCTCGGCCTTGTACGGGGTGGCCCAGCCGCCCTTCTTCTTCTCGTAGGGGACGGTCTCGTAGAACGTCGAGAGGATCTCCTCGCCGTCCATGCCGAGCGCCATCAGGAAGGTGGTCGCCGGCAGCTTCCGGCGGCGGTCGATGCGGACGTAGACGATGTCCTTGGCGTCGAACTCGAAGTCCAGCCACGAGCCGCGATAGGGGATGACGCGGGCGGCGAACAGCAGCTTGCCCGAGGCGTGGGTCTTGCCCTTGTCGTGGTCGAAGAAGACGCCCGGCGAGCGGTGCATCTGCGAGACGAT
>NZ_MEEX01000049.1 GCF_001724605.1 Phenylobacterium sp. SCN 70-31 | reverse complement strand
AACCTGGCTGCTGGCCGGCGCCGCCCTCGTCGCCGCCACCGGCATCGGCTTCACCGCCGCCAAGCTCACCACCCCCAAACCCCCACCCACCGCCGACGCACCCAAAGAACAGGGAGAGGCGGCAGGCGCGGCACATGCCGCCGACACCCTTGTGATGGGCCCGGAACGGATCACCGCCTCCGGCGTCCAGATCCAGACGGTATCGACCAGCGGTATCGCCGGCGAGATCGTGGCCCAGGCCACCGTCGAGGCCGAGCCGTCTGGCCAGGCGGCGCTGACCGCGCGCGCGGCGGGCTCCGTCGCGCGCATCAACAAGCGTCTCGGCGATCCCGTCCGCGCCGGGGAAACCCTGGCGCTCGTGGAAAGCCGGGAAGCGGCCCAGATCGCCGCCGAGCGCAGCGTCGCGGCGGCAAAGGCGGACCTGGCGCGCAAGGTGGCGGCCCGGGAACGGCGCCTCTTCGAGCAGAAGGTCAGCCCACGGCAGGACTATGAGACCGCGCAGGCCGAACTCGTCGCTGCCGAGGCCGAATCCCGGCGCGCAGCCACCGCTGCAGGCGCCGCCGACGTCTCGCGTGATGGTCGTTATGTGGCGGTCATCAGCCCCATCAACGGACGCATCACTGCGATGAACGCGAGCCTGGGGGCCTTTGTGCAGCCGGAGACCGAGCTCTTCCGGATCGCCGACCCGAGCCGGATCCAAGTCGAGGCCGCGGTGACGGCCATGGATGCGCGACGAATCCAACCGGGTGATCAGGCTGTGATCGAGACGACCAGCGGTGAGGCGCGCTCCGCTGTGGTCCGTTCGGTCACGCCGGGGGTCAACGAACAGACGCGGTCCGCGACCGTGGTGCTGACTCTTGCCGGTGGCGGCGGGGTGCTTCAGCCCGGCCAACTGGTGCGCGCCCGCATCGTCTCTCGGCAGTCGGCGACGACGGGAATCGTCGTGCCCGAAGAAGCTGTGCAGACGGTCGAGGGTCGCGACGCCGTCTTCGTTCGCACGGCCAAGGGCTTCCGCGTGCAGCCGGTGACGGTGGGCCAACGCACCGGCGGGCGTGTCGAGATCCTGCAGGGGCTGAAGAGCGGCGATTCTGTCGCCACCAAGAACGCCTTCCTGCTGAAGGCCGAACTCGGCAAGAGCGCCGAAGAAGAATGACCCTCCCCCTCACGTCTGGAGATATGCCGAAATGATCGGCCGCATCCTATCCATGTCGGTGAAGGGGCGTTGGTACGTCCTCGTCCTGACCCTGATCATCGCCGCGCTGGGCGCTTGGCAGCTGGCCAAGCTGCCGATCGACGCGGTGCCCGACATCACCAACAAGCAGGTGCAGATCAACTCGATCGCGCCGGCGCTCTCGCCGATCGAGATCGAGAAGCGTGTCACCTTCCCGATCGAGACGGCGCTCGCCGGGATCCCTGGCCTGGAGTCGACCCGATCGATCTCGCGCAACGGCTTCAGCCAGGTCTCGGCGGTCTTCAAGGAGAGCACCGACCTCTACTTCGCCCGCCAGCAGGTGGCTGAGCGGCTGACCCAGGCGCGGGACACCCTCCCGGCCGGCGTGCAGCCCCAGATCGGCCCGGTCACAACCGGCCTGGGCGAGGTCTACATGTACACTGTCGAGTTCGCCAATCCCGGCGGCAAGGGCGTGAAGGTCAAGGACGGCGCCCCGGGATGGCAATCCGACGGCTCCTACCTCACCGTCGAGGGCGAGCGGCTGAGCGACCCTGTAGCGCAGGCCGGCTATCTTCGGACGGTTCAGGACTGGATCATTCGGCCCCAGCTGCGCACCGTCAACGGCGTCGCCGGCATCGACTCGATCGGCGGCTATGAGAAGCAATACGTGGTCGAACCCGACCCCGCGAAGCTCGCCGCGTACGGCGTGTCCTACACGGAGCTCGCCAAAGCCCTCGAAGCCACCAACCTCTCCGTGGGCGCGAACTTCATCCAGAGGGCAGGCGAAGCCTATCTGGTGCGGGCGGACGCGCGCGTCCGCACCCTGGACGAGATCGCCAACGCGGTCATCGCGACCCGCCAGACCGTGCCAGTGACCGTCAAGGACGTGGCTACGGTTCGCGTCGGCGGGGATCTTCGGACGGGCGCGGCCACCAAGAACGGAAATGAAACCGTGGTCGGCACGGCGCTCATGCTGATCGGGGAGAACAGTCGGACCGTCGCCAAGGCGGTCGGCGAGAAGCTCACCGAGGTGAAGAAGTCGCTACCGCCGGGGATTGTGGTCAATGTGGGCCTCGACCGTTCGGTGCTGGTGAACGCCACCATCGGCACCGTCGAGCGAAACCTTACCGAGGGCGCGATCCTGGTCGCGGCCACCCTGTTCCTGCTGCTCGGCAACGTCCGCGCCGCCTTCATCGCCGTGCTGATCATACCATTCTCATTCCTGATGATGGCGATCGGGATGAACAGCTTGGGCGTGCCCGGCAACCTGATGAGCCTTGGCGCCCTGGACTTCGGCCTGATCGTCGATGGCACGGTGATCATCATCGAGAACTGTCTGCTACGCCTCGCCGAGCGACAGCACCACGAGAACCGGCTGCTGAACCTGAACGAGCGCCTCGAGACGGTCCTTCGCGCGTCCCAGGAGATGATCCGCCCCACGGTCTACGGGCAGGGCATCATCTTCCTGGTGTTCGCCCCGCTGCTGACCTTCACCGGGGTGGAGGGCAAGACCTTCTCGCCCATGGCCATCACCATCATGCTGGCGCTCGCGGCCGCGTTCATTCTCTCGCTCACTTTCGTGCCGGCCATGGTCGCCATCTTCATGCGCGGCAAGGTGGCCGAGAAGGAGGTGCGGATCATCCAGTGGCTGAAGGTTCGCTATGAACCCCTCCTGGCGCGCTCCCTCGCCAAGCCGTGGCCCTTCATCGGAGCCGGCCTGGCCGTCTTCCTGGTCAGCGGCATCGTCTTCACGACCTTGGGGCAGGAATTCATCCCAACCCTGGACGAGAAAAACATCGCCCTCGGCGCGCTGAAGATCCCTTCCACGTCGCTCGAGCAATCGAAGACCATGCAGCAACAGGTGGAGAAGGCGATTATCTCTCTGCCCGAGGTAGAGATGGTGTTCGCCAAGACCGGGACTGCCGAGGTGGCGACCGACCCGATGCCGCCGAACCAGTCCGACGGATTCGTGATCCTCAAGGCCAGCAAGGACTGGCCGAAGGGGGTCACGACCAAGGAACAGGTGGCCGAGCGGATCCTCAAGAAAGTCGAGCCGCTGCTCGGCAACAGCTACGAGATCACCCAGCCGATCCAGATGCGCTTCAACGAGCTCATCGCTGGGGTACGGGGCGACGTCGCCATCAAGCTCTACGGCGACGATCTCGACAAGATGAGCGCCGCAGCCGGCAAGATCGGCTTGGTGCTGCAGGGGATCCAAGGCGCCGAGGGCGTGCGCGTCGAGCAGACCGCCGGCGCTCCAACCCTGGACGTCCGGTTCGACCGCGCCGCCATCGCCCGCTTCGGCCTGACCGTCGAAGAGGTGGCCGACACCCTCGCCACCGCCCTCGGCGGTCGTGAGGCCGGCGCGGTGTTCGAAGGCGACCGCCGCTTCGACATCATCGTGCGTGTGCCCATGGCCCAGCGCGACGACCTGGACAGCCTGGGAGCCACACCGGTCATGCTACCATCGACCGACGGCGCGCCCAGCCAGTCGGTCCCCCTACGCCAATTGGTCGAGCTCCGGTTCACCGACGGGCTCAACCAGGTGAGCCGTGAGAACGGCAAGCGCCGCGTGGTCATCCAGGTGAACGTACGCGACCGCGACATCGGCTCCTTCGTCACCGAGGCCCGAAGCAAGGTCGAGGCCGTGGCCCTGCCGACCGGCTCTTACCTGCAGTGGGGCGGCCAGTACGAAAACCTCCAGGCCGCGACCAAGCGCCTCAGCATCGTGGTGCCGCTCTGCTTCCTCGCGATCTTCGTCATCCTCTTCATGGCGCTGGGTGGGGTGGCGCGCGCCGTCGCGGTGTTCGCCGCCATCCCCCTGGGGCTGGCCGGCGGGGTGTTCGCGCTCGCCCTGACCGGGATCACCTTCTCGATCTCGGCAGCGGTCGGCTTCATCGTGCTGGCTGGCGTGGCGGTGCTGAATGGCCTGGTGGTGATGTCGAGCATCCGGCAGCGTCTCGACGAGGGCGTCCCGGTCGCTAGGGCCATCTACGACGGCTCGGTCGAGCGGTTCCGGCCCGTTCTGATGACCGGGCTCGTTCCGGCCATCGGCTTCATCCCGATGGCGCTGGCCCACGGCACCGGCGCCGAGGTGCAGAAGCCGCTCGCCATGGTGGTGATCGGCGGCCTGATCACCGCCACGCTGGTGACGCTGCTCGTCCTTCCCGCCATCTCGCAGCTCATCCTCAGCCTCGGGCGCAAGCCCGCGGCCGAGGGTGACCGTCCGGCAGCTCTCCAACCCCAATCGAGTTGACCGGACCCGCCGGCGCGGCTCCCCCCAGGCCGCGCCGGCGCTCACCTTAGACGAGGGAGGACAGCATGCGCATTCCGCTACTGCCGATACGGCCCCTCCGCCTGGCTTGCGAGCGGGCGGGCACGGCGAACACGAGGCCCGGTCGAGGCAGTCTGGTCATCGCCGCGGCCTTGCTGTGGGCGCCGCTGCCCGCCTGGACGGCTCCCCGTGACGAGCAGCCGCTCGTTGTTGAGTCCGTCGCGCCCGGCGTTTGGCGCGCCGACGCGAGAGGCATGATCACTGAATTCCAGGCCACGTCCGGATCGCAGGGCGCTCTGTCGATACGTTTCGTCGGCCAGGGGGGAGAGGCCATCGCGCCGCCACCCGCGCGACAGGTCAGCCTGGCGTCGCCGGGTGGCCCCACCGTGTCGTTTGCGCCGTCCGCTGGTGGGTGGACGTCCGAGACCCGGGCTCGCGCCCCTCAGGATAGCGCGCTGCTGAGCATCATCGAACCCGATCACTGTCACGAGTTCCGGCTCAACGTCCACGCCCCGCCGTCCGATTCCAGCCAATCGAAGGGGAGAACGCGATGAAGGATCTGTCTCGCCGCGACGCCATATGGGCGCTTGTGATCGCCGGGCTCGCGCCGGCGCGGGCGCTCGCCGAGAGCCCGTTCACCGTCTACCGCACCGCAGGCTGCCAATGCTGTCAGGCGTGGGTCTCGCAGATGGAATCTGCGGGTTACCGACCCCGAACGGTCATCGTCGACGACCTGGCGGACGTCCGCCTCCGCTACAAGATCCCGGCCGACCTGGCTGCCTGCCACACCGCCGTGATCCACGGCTATGTCGTCGAAGGCCACGTGCCCGCCGAGGACGTTAAGGCTCTGCTGCGACAACGGCCCCAAGCCATCGGCATTGCGGTTCCCGGCATGCCCGCCGGCGCCCCGGGCATGGAGCAAGCCGACGGCAGCCGAGAAGCCTTCATAACCCTGTTGCTCCTGGATGGCGGCCGCAGGCGGATCTTCGCGCGTCACTGACCCATCATCTTCAGGAGAACCCGACATGCAGACACCTGGCCAAGCCGTCCTGCTTCGCATCTATACCGACGAGAACGCCCTGGTGGGCGACCGCTCCCTCATCGACGTGATCATCCGAAGAGCCCGTGACGCCCGTCTGGCCGGCGCCACCGTGCTGCGAGGTCGCAAAGGTTTTGGAGAGTCCGCGCGGCTGCACGAGCACCGCCCGTTCGACCTGAACGACAACCTGCCGGTCGTGATCGAGTTCGTCGACGAGGAGGCGCGACTGCGCGCCTTCCTCCCCGAACTCGATGACCTCAAGGACATCGGCCTGATCACCTTCGAGAAGGTCGAGGTGCTCCGCTATGGCGGTCATCACGTCGAGCCGCACGCGTGAGCCGGTAGGAGCATCGACATGGCCCAGGAGGAACTGCGGCTACAACTCGAGGCAGTTCTGGGAGGCGGGGCGGAGGCCTGCGAACGCTGCGTCGGCGTCCTGACGTCCGTCGCCCAAGGTCACCCAGCGGTGACGGAGGCGCGCGTCGAGGCCGATGGGGGCGGCGACCAGCTCTTGATCCGCTTCGACAGCGCGCGCGCGCCGGCTGGCCAGCTCCGCGCGTTCGTCGAAGACTCTGGCACGGTCATCGCGGAACGGTTCGGCCACTTCGTGTTCCGGATCGGGGGCGCGGTTCATCCCCGCACGGCTCGGCGCATCCGAGACCATCTCCGCGCCCAGGCCGGCGTGATCCAGGCGGATGTGCGGCCGGTCGGCCGCGCCTTCGTCGAGTTCGACCGTGAGAAGACCAACGAGAGCACGCTGCTGGAGTCCGTCCGCACCCTTGGCGTCGACCTTCCATCCTTTGCCGCGGAGGCGCTTCCCGCGAATGCCTTGGCCGGAACCGTCGACCAACCTCCGCCAGCGTCGCCCGCCCACGACACGGGCGCCGACGATCACGATCACGATCACGATCACGATCACGACGAGGATGCGCATGGGCACGCTCATGGCCAAGGTCGGGACAAGCATGACCACGCGCACGGGGGCATCTTCGGCGAACGCACCGAACTGATCTTCGCGCTGCTCGCGGGCCTAGCTCTCGCGGCGGGCTGGCTCCTCGAGCGTCGCGTCGCCGGTCTCGTGCCGCTGGCGTTCTTCATCGCGGCCTACGTCTTCGGCGGCTTCTTCACGGTCCGGGAGGCGGTTGAGAACCTCCGCCAGAGGCGGTTCGAGATCGACACCCTCATGCTGGTGGCGGCGGCCGGCGCAGCCAGCCTCGGCGCGTGGGCGGAGGGCGCCTTGCTGCTCTTCCTGTTCAGCCTCGGGCACGCGCTCGAACACTACGCCATGGGGCGCGCGCGGCGCGCGATCGAGGCCCTGGCGAAGCTCGCGCCGGAGCGGGCGACGGTTCGGCGCGGGACATCTACGGAAGAGGTCCCCGTCGAGGCCCTCGAGATCGATGACGTCGTCATCGTCCGGCCCAATGAGCGGCTGCCGGCGGACGGCGTGGTGATCGCCGGCGCCAGCAGCGTCAACCAGGCGCCGATCACGGGCGAGAGCGTGCCCGTCGACAAGGCGGCGGCTGCGGACGCCCGACTGGACTTCAACAAGGCCGGTCCGGAGCATCGGGTGTTCGCCGGCACCATCAACGGCGCCGGCGTGCTCGAGGTGCGCGTCGCCCGGCGTGCGACCGAGACGACTTTGGCCCGCGTGGTCAAGATGGTGGCAGAGGCCGAGACGCAACGCTCGCCGACCCAGAGGTTCACCGATCGCTTCCAACGCATCTTTGTCCCCGCGGTGCTCGGCCTCGTCGGCCTGTTGATGTTCGCCTGGGTAGTTCGCGATGAAGCCTTCAGCGTCAGCTTCTACCGGGCCATGGCCGTGCTGGTGGCGGCCAGCCCCTGTGCGCTGGCGATCTCCGTGCCGAGCGCGGTGCTCAGCGGCGTCGCACGCGCCGCGCGCGGCGGCGTGCTCGTGAAGGGCGGCGGACCGCTCGAGAACCTCGGAACGCTGACCGCCCTGGCCTTCGACAAGACGGGCACATTGACCGAGGGCAAGCCGCGCCTCACCGACGTCGATCCAGCCGACGGCGTGAGCGAGCAAGAATTGTTGGCCGTGGCAGTGGCTGTGGAGGCGCTCAGCGACCATCCGCTTGCCGCCGCCATCGCCCGCGACGGCGCCGGACGCCTGGGGGGTCGCCCGATGCCGGCGGCGACCGACGTTCGCAGCCTCACGGGCCAGGGGGTCCAGGCCCTCGTCGATGGTCTGCCGATCCTGATCGGCAAGCCCGCCATGTTCGACGCCGGCAAAGGGCCCCGACCCTCGGAAGCCGTCTGGAGCGACGCGCGACGACTCGAACGCAATGGCCGCACCGTAGTGATGGTGCGTCAGGGCGAACGCTATCTCGGTTGCCTCGGGCTGATGGACACGCCTCGCGCAGCGGCCCGTCAGGTCATCGAGCGCCTAAGAGCGCTTGGCATCGAGCGTATCCTCATGCTGTCGGGGGACAACCAGTCGGTCGCCGACGCGATCGCCCAGAGCCTGAAGCTCGACGAGGCCAAGGGCGGCCTGATGCCCGAGGACAAGGTCCGGGTGATCCGAGAGCTCAAGGCACAGGAGGGCCGCGTCGCCATGGTCGGCGATGGGGTCAACGATGCGCCGGCGCTGGCCAACGCCACGGTCGGCATCGCCATGGGCGCCGCCGGGTCCGACGTGGCGCTGGAGACCGCCGACGTGGCGCTGATGGCCGACGACCTCAATCACCTTCCCTTCGCCGTGGGGCTCAGCCGCCGAACCAGCCGGGTCATCAAGCAGAACCTGTGGGTGAGCCTGGGGGTGGTGGCCTTCCTGATCCCCGCGACGCTGTTCGGGCTGAAGATCGGCATAGCGGTGCTCTTCCACGAGGGCTCAACCGTCCTCGTCGTGGCCAACGCCCTGCGCCTGCTCACCTACAAGGATCGTGACGCGTGACGTCTCCCGGAACACTCATCAGACGGGCCGCGCACCTCGCGGCGACGCCCTCGCTCTCCCGCGTGGCGGTCATCGCCGCGATCGGCCTGGGCCTTGCCGGTGGCGCGGCCTTGGGCGGTCGCGCGGGGGCCGTGACTGCTCCCGTCTCGATCCCACAGCCTTCGGCAGCGCCGGCGAGTGCTACGCCCGCCGGCGTCGACCTCGACGAGGACGGTCGCGACGATCTGGCCTGGCCGCTGACGCTCGGCCAACGCGGCGAGGACGCCTACGGCTCTGGCGCGTTCGGCGCGTCCCGGGACGGTGGCCGCCGGCGGCACAATGGGCTGGATCTGGTGGCGCCGCCCGGCGCCCCGATCCGCGCGCCGATGTCGGGCGTCGTCACCCGGGTGGGGCAAGCGTACTCCGGCGACCCCGAGTTGCAGTTCGTCGAGATCACGAGCCCCACGACGCGGTATTCCGCCCGGGTGCTTTACGTCGGTCCCTCGCGCGCGCCGGGTGCGCAGGTCACCGCTGGGGAGATCATCGGCCGGGCCCAGGACCTCGGGCGTCGATACGCGTCCGGCATGACGAACCATGTCCATGTGGAGTTCTCCGACCGCCGCGGCGCCGTCTTGGACCCTTTGGCTGTGCTCCCGGCCGTCCCGCGGAGATCCAAAGCATGACGAATGGAGGAACATCGTGCGTCTAGTCTCAATGTTCGCAGTGGCGCTGGTCGCCCTGGCAGGGGCCGCAAACGCTGCGCCGGCTGAGCGCGTGGAGGTCGCCACCGAGCTGATTCAACTCGCTGGCTTCCGACTGGAGCCCCCCGGGGTCACACGCGACGGCGAAGCCCTTCGCTTCCGCGGCTTCTTGTGTCGGAAGTCCGTGGCGATGTCGCCTTCCCGGGTGCGCCTGGAACGCCTCTCCCCCGGTGGTCAGGTGCTGGGCGCCGCCACGGGGCGGGTTTCGGGGCTCTCAGGCCGCGGTCACCGCTGCACGGTCTACACGGTCACCGCCCCTTGGCGTCTGGAGCCTGGAGACCGGGTGCGGGCCTGCGCCCAACGCGGAGACGGGCCGTGCCCCGCCGGTGGCTGAGGGGCGGGGCTTGGCGCCGGCGGGGCCAGGGAAGGCTCGAGCGTCCAGGCGCGCGCGGCCGGCTTCTCACGCGGCTCGTCCTGATCGGCATGGCGCTGCTCCTCGCCGCCTACATCGCACCGCTCTTCCTGTGAATCCTCGACATCAACTAAGGCGCGTCCTGCGCGCTGAGCTGGAAGGAGCTGGGGACATGCTCGTGGCCCAAGCCGTCACAATAAGGCGTCGTCGCGCAAAGCATGGGACCGCCGCAAGGTGGCGCGCGGCGGTCGCCTGCGTCTTGGCGGTGCTGAGCGCCACCGCGGCGAGAGGCGAAACGCTCGCCGACGCGATCACCCGCGCTTATGAGAGCAACCCGACGCTGGCGGCCCAGCGCGCCCAGGTGAAGCTCGCCGACGAGGCCTATGTTCAGGCTCGCGCGGGGCTGCGACCGCAGGTCAACGCCTCGTCCACGGCCTCCTACAGTCGGACGTCCGTTAACGCCGGCCGCGGCACGTTCGTCGACACCAATGGCGATGGCATCCCTGACACTGCGGTCACGGGATCAGGCGTGACCGAACGGAACCTGGGCAATGCATCCGTTTCTCTCACCCAGCCGATCTACACCGGTGGACGCACGACCGCGTCCGTCACGGCGGCCGAGGCCGAAATCCTCGCCGCGCGCGAGGCGCTCCGGGAGAGTGAGGGCAACCTCGTGCTCAGCGTCGTCCAGGCTTATGTGGACGTCAGGCGGGATCAGCGGATCGTGGAGATCCGTCGCCAAGACGTGCAAACCCTCGGCCGTCGTCTCGAGGAAACCCAGGCTCGCTTCGACGTGGGCGAACTCACGGGCACGGATGTCGCGCAGGCCAAGGCAAGACTTGGAACGTCGAGGGCGCAACTCGCCGCCGCGGAGGGACAACTGGACGTCAGCACCGCCGCTTATGCCGCAGTCGTGGGCGACGAGCCTGGGGATCTTGCGCCGCGGCCGAATCTGGACCCATTGCTCCCCGCAACCATAGCTCAGGCGTACGAAACGGCGGACCAGCAGAGTCCGCGGATCGGGGGCGCCGAACTCACCGAGCGGGGGAGCCGCGCCCGCGTCGCGCTCGCCAAGGCGCAACGTCGGCCGACCGTGAGCCTTAGGACAGGCTATGGCTACTCCGGTCAGATCGACCCCTTCGTTGCAGATCGCTTTGCCCGCAACCTCTCGGCGTCCGTTGTGACGACCCTTCCGCTCTATTCCGGCGGGATACTTTCGTCGCAGGTGGAACAGGCCGTGCAGCGCAACAACATCGATCGGCTGCGTTTGGAGACCACGGAACGTCAGGTCCGCCAGGCGGTGGCGCAGGCATGGAGTCAGCTGCGGACCGCACGGGCGGCGATCGCCGCCAACGAGGAGGTGGTGAAGGCCGCCCGGTTTGCTCTTGAGGGCGTACGCCTGGAGTTCGAACTGGGGCTGCGCACCACATTGGACGTGCTCAACGCGGAACAGGAACTGCGGACCGCGGAACTCGCCTTGGTCACCTCACGCCGCGACGCCTATGTCGCGAGCGCGGCGCTCCTGAATGCGCAGGGGCGGCTGGAGGCTCGTGCGCTGGCCCCGCAGTTGGCCCTCTACGATCCTGCCCTCTCATTCCGGCGCCGCGCGGCGCCGGGCGTCTGGGCGCCGATCGATCATCTCACCCAGAGCCTGGATCGCATCGGGGCCCCGCGCGGCGCGGCCCCCGTGGACCTGCCGGATCCGGCCAGGGGCCAGACCGGAGCGGCTTCCCCGAAAAGCCGTGAGTAGACTGACCGGCCTCGGCCCCAGCCAGCGACCCGCCACGAGTGCGGACTCGCAGGTCGGCTCTCGGCTGCGCGCCCGGCGTCGGCGGGCTGGCCTGAGCCGCCAAGAGCTGGCTGATGCGCTCGGCACGAACGTACGACAACTGCGAGACTACGAAGACGGAACCGTTCGTGTGAGCGCCGCGATGCTGGCTCGCGCCGCAACAGTGCTCGGTTCCACCGTTCTCGAGTTCTTCGGCGATGTTGGGATGGTGGGGCATGGGGCCGGAACGGACGAGCATACGCCTCGGCATAGACCCCCACTCCCCCTCAGCGGAGGCCCTGGCCGCGCATGACGGTCTGTAACCTCTGCGCGCCCCAACGGCACGCCCCTCGTTGCGCTCGGCCTTGGCCTTGGACTCGAAAGGCGTTCTTGCGTCGCCGCGGGTCCTATTGCGCGGCCTTAGGCTTCTCGGATGCCGGCTTGGGCTGCGGTCGTGAGTTCGTGACGGAGAGCGGTCTCAGTGCGGAGATCTCGGCGGCGCCCGCGCGACTTTCGATGTGGAATTCGACGAGGTCCCCAGCCTCAACGCCTTCGAGAAGGTGGGGAGATCCGACAGGAAGCGTCACGCGCATCGCAGGCCAGTCTGAGCCCGGCGAGGGATCGTGATCGATCGTGATCGTCCGCGCCGTCCGATCGACCGCGGTGACGTGCCCCACGCCCTTGGCGCGCGCCGGGATCGCTGACAGTGACGCGCCCTCCAGCGCTCGCCCGTGCTCCGGAGATGCAAGCTGGCGGCGGTGCGCCGCCATGGCCTCAGGGGTGCGTCGTACAACCTGCCTGTCGCATGATGCCAGGAAAGTGCCTGCCAGGAGGAAGAACAGCGGCAGGTTTCTCCTCACGGGCCAGGCCTTCATTCGTCGAAACATTCCAAGAAGCCCTAAGCGGCAGGGGGCCCCGCCGTTCCTGCGGGCAGGAATGGATTGTACGACTGTTTTCGCCGTCCTTCGAAGGGTTCTCCGCTACGTTGGAGGGGATTGCGTGCGGTTGTCGAGGTCCCGGGGATCGACGGTTTTCATCTCCGTGCCAGATGGCTGGGGCGGGGTTGCCGTCGTCGCCGATCCGAACAGGGGCGCGGGGCGGTCGAGAGGTGCGTACTTCCCGCATCCGGACAGCCACATGGCGATCAGGGCTGGGACAAAGAGTGGTGCGAGCCGTGGCATGCTGTCTCCTTGGCCGACCAAGGGATCGAAGTGTTGATGCCGGGCCACCTGCAGTCTCGGCGCACAGGGCGCCGTTGCAAGAGAAGTCTCCGGGAAGATTGGCGCGGCCATTATGCAATTTCGCACAAGCGCGGAACCTCCGATGCGCTCGACCGGTCCCAATGACGACGACGAAGGTGAACCGTTTCCATCCACCCCGTTCGGGCCTATAGAGTCGCCCATGGCGTCGACGGCGACATCTCGCCGGTCCAGCCGGCGCGCTCCGATGCGGCGGCGCTTCGGGCGACGCAGGATGACGGTCGGGTTCACCACTTTGGTGGCCGGGTTGATGATCCTGTTTGGCGCAGTTGCTCCATCGGCTGCTCACACGGTCCTGGAACCCACGCGGGAGACCGTCGTCGCGGTCGCGGATGGAGGGGTGAAGGACAGAGGCCAAACCTCTGACCGAGGCGGCGCTATCCTCGGCTGCTCGGGCCACTGCGCGATGCACGCCTGGAGTCTACCCGCGGAGCCGGGCGTCACACTCGCCGCAAGTTCTGCGGCGGACACCTGGCCCGGCTATGAGATCCCCGGTGCGGTTGTGCGCCGTCCGACGTCCCTGGAACGCCCCCCTCGATTCTGACTTGAGCCCGCTTCGGCCTATCCGGGCCGGTCGATCTTCGTCAGACAAACTGGGGATTAACGCCACCATGGCCTCCATTCTGCGTACCACCACATTCCAGCGACGCTTGGCGATCGCCAGCCTTGCTGCCGCGGCTTTCGCCATCAGCGGCTGCACCACCATCACCAGCCACTCCGGCTACCAAGCCATCGACACCAATCCGACCGACCTTGCGGTCGGAACCGATACGAAATCGACGGTGCGCACAAAGCTGGGCTCGCCATCCGTCACCTCGACCTTCGATCCGAACGTCTGGTTCTACATTTCGCAGGTCAAGGCGAGGGCCGCGTTCCGGCGGCCACAAGTCATTAAGCGCGACATCGTCGCGCTCGGCTTCGACAAGGAAACCGAGGTGCTGAAGACGCTCGACACCCTATCCTTGAAGGATGGCAAGGTGATCGCGTTCAACGGCCGCGAGACCCCCACGCGCGGGCGGGAGATGACCGTCCTCGAACAGCTCCTGGGCAGTGTCGGCCGCGGTACGATGCTCCCTCGGGACGACACCGGGGTGCCCGGGAGCCGGCCCGGCGACCGGCGGCGCTGAGCTTGAATCGAGGGCGCCACCGGGATTGTCGTGCAGCCCCCTCACCCTTGCGGGGCGGGCTGCGGCGGTTCATGAAGAGCCTAACAATGAGAGGATCCGGCAGTGAGTGACGGTCCACACCGGGAAGGTCCGCGCCCCGCGTGGGACAGCCGGCCGCGCGCGACCTGGCGCACCCTCGCCGGACTCGCGCTGGGCTTTGCCCTCCTGGCGGCAAGCGTCTACGGAGTCTTTGAATTCAGAGAGGCGAGCGCCCACCGCCGCTGGCAGGGTGAGTTCGTCGTCGTATCTCCGCACAGCTGACCGAGCTCTCACCGCCGCACCAAGCACTCCAACCCCGGCAGTGCGCCGGCCTCTCGGGCGAAGCGACGACGGTCACGCCCCGCTCAGACCACCTGGGACCAATCCTAAGGACAACCTGGGGCAACGCGGGCGCGGACTCCAGTAGGGAACCTGCTGCGCGCCCTGCCGACGGCGAAGACCACCGCGACAGCGCCTATCGCGCCGCCCGGACCCGACAGGGGCCGTCACGACCGGATTCACATCTGGGAAGGGTGCCGTGGCATATAGATGGAGGAACGCGCGGGGCCTAGCGGCCTAGCCGTGACGCAGCAGGTGTGTATCGACGACGTTCGTTCGCTAAGACGCCGCAGAGTGGTATATCAGCGCTCCCCCGCGTCAACCCGTGTTGGAGGGCTCAGATGACCATGGGCGACAGCTTCCCGCAGGTTCTCTTGGTGGAAGACGAGCTTCTAATTCGCGATCTTCTTCAGGGCGCGCTCGAAGATGCCGGCTTCGAGGTGGCTTACACCGACGCGGGCGATGCGGCGATCGGAGTCCTGCAGCGTCGGCCCGGCGAACTGGCAGGCGTCGTGACCGACATCAATCTGAGCAGTCGGACGACCGGCTGGGACGTCGCCCGCGCGGCGCGGCGCGCGGACCCGCGCGTTGCCGTGGTCTACATGAGCGGGGCCAGCGCGCATGAGTGGGCAACGGAAGGCGTGCCAGGCAGCGCGATCCTCACGAAGCCCTTCGCCCCGGCGCAGCTGGTCGTGGCGCTCGCCACTCAACTCAACAACGTGGGATCGAGCGCCGGAGAGGCGTAGACGCTGGCCAGCATCGCCTTCGCGCCCAGCGGCCGCGCTTCTGGCCCGAGCGAAAAGGTCGATGGTCAGGATCAGGCACGTGGAATTGATCGGCACACGCACAGCCGGGGCTCTGCGAAATCCATCATGCGCCGCGCCGACGCCCTCGCCGGGCTTCTGCTTCCAGATCGCGAACCATTCTGTCGAGCGCAGGCTGAAGGATCCGCCGCAGGGCGACGGGCCGAAGAAGGGTGACGATACCGGTGATCCTCGCGGTATGGCGCACTTCGGTGACGCCGGCGCGAGGCGTGAGTTCGAACGAAATCTGCACGCCGAATAAGGCGGACATCCCGCAGCGCCACGAAATCCGGCGAGGCGCCTCCTGAGCTTGGATATGGCCTGGAAAGCTCCAGGTGCGCACGGGGCGCCCTGGTGTCCCAACGCGTATGCGGTAGACGAGCGCTCCGGCCTCAGCGGCGTCCTCGACGACAACCGCCGCCCCCGTCCATCTCGGGTAGCCTCGGAAATCGATCACTGCCCGCCACACGGCGCCAATAGGGGCGTGGACGACCCGCTCCGCCGAGAGGCTCAGCATGAGGTAACCCGCCCCGCCGCGCCGAAGCCGGCACGATGCCTTGAGCCGCTGGGTTCACACGACATGCTAGCGCTTCCTGCAATGCAAGCCGACATGGCGCCACTTGTCGGCTTGGGAATCAAGCCGAGGCAGGAGAAAGCAGCGCTTATCCTCGCAGAGAACGGCCAAGGAATGTACTGGCGGGCTCCAGCCGACGTAGGAAGACACGGTCTGATCTCGGACCCTCAATGGGCGCGAGGTCAGATCGCGCCATGTGGGCCTCAGCGGCGAGGAAGCTGCTGGGCCGAACATGGTTAACGCTTCAGTCACGCCGGCATGTCAGAAGATGATCCGTCGCGCCGCCTCAAACCCCCACGCGCAGCCGGCGGCGCCGACACAGGATGACTCCGTGCACAATGCAACATGGAGGCGCGACAGGAGAGGGCGTTCGGCGGCCGTGGCGGCCCTGGTCGTCGGTGCGCTCCTTGCAGCTCCGCCAGCGAGCGCGGCGACGTCCCGCATAAAGGACATCGTACATGTCGAAGGCGTTCGCGAGAACGTGCTGGTCGGCTACGGACTCGTGGTGGGCTTGGCTGGCACTGGCGATGCGCTGCGGAATGCGCCTTTCACACAGCAAAGCCTGGAGGCGATGCTGGAGCGGCTCGGCGTTAATACGCGCGACGCTCGCCTGAACACCAAGAATGTCGCCGCCGTTATGGTGACGGCCAAGCTGCCGCCCTTCGCAGCGGCCGGCTCGCAGGTGGATGCAACGGTCTCCGCCATGGGATCGGCGAAGAGCCTCCTGGGCGGAACCCTCCTGGTCACGCCGCTCCTGGGGGCGGACGGTCAAACCTATGCCGTCGCGCAGGGGTCCGTTCAGACTGGATCCGTCTCCGCGAGCGGCGCATCCGGTTCTTCGGTGACCAAAGGGGTACCCACGTCTGGTCGCATCGCCAGCGGCGCCATCGTCGAGCGCGAGACCGGCTTTCAGTTCAACGCCATGCGGCAGCTGCGCCTCAACCTGCGAAATCCAGATTTCACCACGGCGGTGCGCGTGGCGGAGGTCATCAACCGCCGCTTCCCCGACGCTGCACGGGCCCAGAGCCCGACGATCGTTCAACTCTCGGTGCCGGCGACGGCGACCGCATCAGGGTTCATCACCGCCGTGGAAACCCTGGCGGTGGAGACCGATACGCCGGCGCGCGTCGTCATCGACGAGGTGGCGGGCGTGATCGTGATGGGCTCCGATGTTCGGATTTCGACGGTGGCGATCAGCCAGGGCAACCTCACGATCTCCGTCCGGGAGACGCCAGCCGTCAGCCAGCCTTCGCCATTCGGCAAAGGCGAAACCGTGGTGACGCCGCAGTCCAGCGTCCAGGTGGATGAAGAAAGGGGGAGGGGACTGGTCCGACTTCCGACAGGCGCCTCGCTGGGCAGTTTGGTGAGCGGACTGAACGCGCTCGGCGTCACGCCGCGGGACATGATCTCCATACTTCAAGCCATCAAGGCGGCCGGCGCGCTGCAGGCTGAGATCGAGGTGTTGTAAGCTCGGCCGGCCACATCTAGCGTCCTCGGGTGCTGTCCTGACCGTCCGCGGCCGAAGGCGAGGCGGGAGACCCTTCAGATGGCCCCTGCGGCTGTTCGCCCCTTGCGTTTGCGGCCGACCCAAGCTCTAAGGGCGCCGTGATCGCCAAGGTCCTCCCATTGCGTGTCCAGCAAGGCCCGGCGCGAAGCCGCGGCTTCGCGTGGCTGCACATCGTGCTGGCGGTCGTTCTGCTCTTCGCGGCCATGCACCCCCAGACCCATGCCTGGGGAGCTGCCGCCCCGCTCGGCGCGGCCGCCGACACCGGAGTCGAGGCGTCCTTCACCCTGCCGACCGATTTCGCGCCCGATGACGCCCCGCAGCCGACCGAAGGCGGCTCGGCCTGCGCGGGAAGCTGCAAGGTAGAACTGGCGGCCCCGGCCCACTTCGTCGCGCCGGCCTATATCCCCGTGGTTCGTGCGGGTTGGCCTGTGCTGGATGATCAGTGGGCGCAGGTGACGCGTCCGTCGCGGCTGGAGCGGCCACCCCGAGCCTGATGCGGACCT
>NZ_MEEX01000048.1 GCF_001724605.1 Phenylobacterium sp. SCN 70-31 | reverse complement strand
TGTCTCCGCGCGCCGGCCTCTTGCAACCCCCGCCGAGCACGGCTCAGATCAACCCAGGACTCTCGTTACGACTGGATGAGAAACGGGGGTCACGTCACGGACACTGTGTCCAAGCTGTAACCGCCGCCATCAACGCGCTGGATCCAGCCGCAGAGGTCGCCATTGACCTGCCCAGCAAGCGGGTCGATGTGCGGTCTGACCGCGAGCCGTCCGCGGTGGCGGGGGCGATCAGCAAGGCCGGCTATACACCCGCCTTCTACCAACAGGACGCGGCGGCCCCGACAAGCAGCGGCTCCTGCTGCTGCGGCCCGCGCCGCTAAGTCCCAAGGAAATGACAGAGATGCTGACTCGCCGATACCTGCTGGCCGCCAGCGCGGCGCTTGTGTCCGGAGCACCCGCCCTCGCGGCGAGCCCGCCGCCTGTGACGGTCTACAAGACCGCCAGCTGCGGCTGTTGCAAGGGCTGGATCACCCACATGCGCCGGTCGGGCTACCTTATGAAGGAAGTGGTCGTGGAGGACGTCAGTCCGATCGGACGCAAGCATGGCGTGCCATTCGAGCTGTCGTCATGCCATCTCGCGACGGTCGGTGGCTATGTCCTGGTCGGCCACATACCGCCGGCCGACGTCGCACGCTTGCTGCGCGAGAGGCCGAGAGCCCTAGGCATCGCCGTTCCGGGCATGCCTTTCGGGTCTCCCGGCATGGAGTCCCCAAGGGGTGAGGTCGAGGCCTACCAGACGCTGCTGCTCATGCCGGGAGGCAAGACGCGGGTCTTCGCGCGCCATGGCTGATCTAATTGTGAGCGGCGGCGCCGCCGCCGCTAGGGATGCGAACGCTAGCCCCCAGCCGGGTTGAACGGATCGCGCGAGATCTGCAAGGCCTCGTCGGTCGCGCGTATCGATGCGGCCCCAGAGGGCTCGCGGCCGGCGAGCGCCCGGATGGCGTCGATCGTCTCAGGCACAACAATGGCCTGGTTGTCGACCATGTAGGTATAGAACACCTCATCGCCCTCCACGCGCAGCATGTCGGACCAAAGCGCAACCTCGTAGAGATCGCCCCGGGAGCGGCCGAGGTCCGCCATCAGCTCCTTGACCGCATTGATCGCGGCTAGGCCATAGCTGTCGGGCATGAGGAAAATGCGGGGTGACGCGCGGAAGGCGTCCAGCACCTCCTCCTTCGGGGCGCTTCGGGAAAGCTGAACCGACCAATAGTGGAGGTGGGCGATCGTCTCGGGGACCTTGACGGCCATGGTCAGCACATCGAGGTCCGGGTCGACCGTCTGAGCATCAGGACCTTGGTGGCTCGGGATCTCCGGTTCCGGGACGAGGGTGTTGATGATACCGCCAAGGTGACTCTCCCACGGGTCGGTGGCGCGCCGCATGAGCGTGCCGCGCGCGCGCCGGAGCAACCCAGCCCGCTTCAGGGCGGTCAAGGTCCGCACCGTCGCCGTCGTATTGCAGGAGACGACGCGGGTCGCGTCGAGGCCGACTGCGCTTTGATAGTTGGACTCCGCGACGAAGGAGTGACCGGTGACGCTGTGCTTTTCGCCGCCCTGCACGATGAACTTCCGGCCGAGTTGGCGATAGACCGGCACATTCTCCGCAGCGACCCGCTTGGGCGTGCAGTCTACGACGACATCGACGGTTCCAAGCAGATCCTGCAGACGCCCTTCCACGGCAATCCGATTTGCCGCGAGGTGCTCATGTGCTTCGGACGTGGCGGCGAACAGTGGGATATCCTTGCGGTGCAGGGCCCGCGTCCGCCAGTCTGCTGCGACGTCGGAGACGCCCACCAGGCGCATATCAGCCTGAGCACGCACAGCATCGGCAACACGTTTGCCGATCACCCCGTAGCCGTTGACGCCGACCCGAATCTCCCCTGCCATCTGGCACCTCCTCTTTTCGCTGGCCCCCCAGCAGCGCCTGGTGGGCGCTATGGCGGAGCCTTCTGTTGCTGTGGCGCTGTAAGGGACGCTCCATCGCAGCGTCTCTTACGTCTTGCCTTCAAAGCGGCCGAGCCTTTCGGCTAGAAGCGTTGCTATGGATAAGGGATCTGACCTGCATATGCACGGCACCCAGTCGGCGCCTCTCGTCACAGCCCTAAGAGCCGCCACCATCGCGGCTGTGGCTCTAACCGCCGCAACACCATCCACCTTCGCCTGGGCGCAGGCCCCCGCCGAGGACCACGCCGCTCATCATCCGCCGCCAGCTGGCGCGAACCCCGATGCGGCCTCAGGGATGAGCGGAATGAAGGCCCCCAGCCCCACAATGGGCGCCGGTCCCCCAGCGGCGCCTGCGGCGGCCGGCGGTATGGGCGGCATGATGGGAGATATGATGGCGCCCTCTGGCATGGGCGGGGGCGCAGGCGAAGGCGCAGCGGGTTGCTGTGGCCCCATGGGGCCCAAGCCGTTCTACGCGTCTATGATGGACTTTCCGAAGCTCACCGACGAAGCCCGCGCGCGGATCCGGCCTGAGGCGCTGACGCGACTGGGATCAGGGTCGCAGGCGGTCACGGATGGGCAGGCGGCCCTGCATCGCGCCCAGGCGGCCAATGACGCCGCTGCCGCGCTCACCGCGCTGCGCGACGTCAGAGACGGTCTTTCGTTGGCGCAAAGCGGGGCCGGCGCGCTTCGGGCGCTCGAGGCGGGCCAGTCGCCTGAACAGACCGCTCTGGCCTGGTTCCGACACGAGATGACGCTGCCCCCGGCGGACCGCTCAGAGATGGCTGGCGGCTTTCGCGGTCTCTCCTGGCTGCACGTTCTGCTCATGATCCTTCTGGGCGCCGCTCTTACGGGGGCGCTCTGGCTGCAATGGATCCGCGCGCGCCGTGTGGGGGCGCTGGCCGAGCGGCTGACACCCGGCGCTCCAGCTGAGCCATCGACCGCTGAACCCGCAGCTTCGCCGGATTCAGCCCCTGCTGTCATGTCCAAGGCGGCAGAAGCCGGAGCGCCCGCGCGGCGTCCCTGGATCGGCGTCCTGCGGATCAAGGCGATTTTCGACGAAACGCCCGGCGTGAAGACGTTCCGGCTGATGGAGCCAAACCTCGGCCCGTTCCCGTTCACTTTCCTTCCGGGACAGTACGCGACGGTCACCTCCGAGATCGATGGCAAGAAGGTCCGCCGATCCTACACCATCTCCTCTTCGCCCACGCAACGGGACTACATCGAACTGACCGTGAAACGTGAGCAATACGGATTGGAGTCTCGCCACCTCCACGACCGCGTCGACGCCGGCGATCTCATCGAGGTGGCCGCCCCCGCCGGGAGCTTCTTCTTCACCGGTCAGGAGGCGGAAGGCATCGTCCTGATCGCTGGCGGGGTTGGCATTACGCCTATGATGAGCGTGCTGCGCTATCTCACGGACCGCGCCTATCCCCACGACATCTACCTTCTCTACGGGGTGCGCACGCCCGCCGACATCATCTTCCGCGAGGAACTGGCGCATCTCGCGCGCCGGCACCCGAACGTCCACGTCACGACTGTCGTCTCTCAGCCCGAAGGGACCGAATGGGCTGGTTCAGTGGGGTTCATGACGCCCGAGTTCATCATCGCGGCCGTTCCGGAGATCGTCCGCCGCCGGGTCCATCTCTGTGGCCCGCCCGCGATGATGGAAGCGGTCAAGGGCGTCCTTCGCGGAATGGGCGTGCCCGACGATCAGGTGAAGACGGAGAACTTCGCGCCCCCGAAGGGTGGTCCAGTTCTGGAAACCCAGCCCCCCGCAGCCGCGGTCACGGCCGTCGTCGATGTCGCAGTCGTCTCTCCCTCGGCCCCGCCGTCGGCGCAGGCGACGGTGACCTTTTCCAAGTCCAACAAGTCCGGACGCCTGGCGCCCGATCAGTCGGTGCTGGAGGCCGCCGAGGCCATCGGCGTCGCCATCGACTACGAGTGCCGGGTCGGGATCTGCGGCCGCTGCAAGGTGCCACTGCGGCAGGGATCTGTGAGCATGGAGGTCCAGGATTCTCTGACGGAGGGGGAAAAGCGCGACGGGGTCATTCTCGCCTGCCAGGCGAAGTCCGTCGGCGACCTCGTTGTGGACGCGTGACATGACGCGAAGTGAGAAAGTCATTGTGGAAGGCCTGCTGAGCGCACTTGCGCTCACCGCGCCCGCCTTCCTGTTGCATTCAGCGCCGCGGTTTCCCGGGAGCTTGGCCGGCGGGGCCCTGGGCATAGCCGCAGCTGTGCTCTTTGTCGCCCTACTGGCGTACGCCCTCGTGAAGCGGCAGGGGCGGGTGAAGGCGCTGCTCAGCGCGCGGCGGGTCTCCCTTGGCGCGATTCTGACCTTCCACGTCTATGCCGGGGCGATCGGCGCGGTGCTGGGCGTCCTGCACTCAGGTCATAAGCTAGTGAGTCCCCTGGGGGTGGGGCTCATGGTCTCGATGCTTCTGGTCGTCGCCACCGGCTTTGTCGGACGCTACTTCCTCGTCGAGCTTGGCCAGGATTTGCGGGATCAACAACGCCAGCTCTCCGTGCTGAGGGATCGCTATGACAGCCTCGCGCTGTCCGCCGTCGGCCTGAAGGATGAGGTTGTGGTCGATCCCTCCGGCCTCAAGGTCAATCACCTGCTAGGCGCCATTTCCGACCTGGAGTTCGCCATCGGCGCCCGCGAGACTTTGAAGCGCGCGCTGAACCGGTGGGTGGTCACCCACATCCTCGCCGCCATCGTCATGTACACGCTGCTCGCGCTGCACATCTGGTCCGGCGTCTACTATGGACTGAGGTGGCTCCCATGAAGCTGCCGGGCCAGATCTACGCGGCGCTGAGCGTATTCGGCATGGTCTTCGTCGCTGGGGTCGTGTGGACGCTTTGGCAAGGTGGCAGCCACGCCTTGCCTGGATGGACGGGCGCGGTGCGGCCGGGGGCCCTTTCCGAGGCCCACGCCTTCCTGGGCGACAAGTGTGAAAGCTGCCATGCGCCAGTCGAGGGCGTGACCGCGCAGAAGTGCGTCACCTGCCATGCGCCGGCGCCGGAGTTGCTGATGAAACCCGCGACCGCGTTTCACCAGAACATCGGGGACTGCAAAGGCTGTCACGTCGAGCACCAGGGTCGCGCCGTCCGGCCCACCAAAATGGATCACGCTGTGCTCGAGGCGGTCGCACGGCGGCGCGATGGCGGCTCGGGGAGCCTGCAGTGCGCCACGTGCCATGCGGTTCAAGATCCTCACGGCGGCTTCTTCGGCAAGCAGTGCGCCAGCTGTCACCAGACCGAGAGCTGGGAGATCAAGACCTTCCTCCATCCGAGTCCCAAGTCCACTGACTGCGCGCAGTGCCACAAGGCGCCGCCCAGCCACTACATGATGCACTTCGAAATGATGGACCGTCCCATCTCAGGCCAGAAGGGGGCTCGGGTCGAACAGTGTTACCTCTGTCACCAGACCGACTCGTTCAACAACATCAAGGGCGTTGGCATGGTAAAGGTACATTGACCCGGACGTATCACGACGTTGCGACTGCCCTAGATTCCCGACGTTGCTCATGAACCGTTTCAGCCATCTCTGCGCCTCCGGCCGAGGGACTTGTCGAGCCCGCCTGGGTCGCCGGCAATTCCATCGCCGCAATCAAGATCGCGATCAATGCGGGCGACGCGCCCGCCGAGCGGGTAGCGAAGATGCCGGGTTCTCGTCTGTTTCGTCCGGCTGATGTCGACTGGCTTAGAGGGGAGGGGCATGACCCACGACGATCGAGGTGTTGAAAACCGCGACGCCGTGCTCAACCGTGAGTGCTTCTGCATCACGCTGGATCGTGCCAGCCTCGTTGCGGCGATCCAGGCCGAAGCGCTGGACGCCGACCTCGCAGCGGCTCTGCTGGACGGCCGGCCGCACCTTTTCGCCGAAATGCCGGTGTTCCTCGCGCGCGCGGATCTGGACGCCATGCTTGCGGTCGTCGATGCGATCGAGGCGGCGGCCAGCGACCCCACCTATCAGGCGGCGGTGATGGCCTGGGCGCCCGAAATCGCGCGGCATGACTTCGGGCCCCGCGGCGTCTTCACGGGGTACGACTTCCATCTCGGCGCGAGCGGGCCGAAGCTGATCGAAGTCAACACCAACGCCGGCGGCGCCTTTCTGAACGCCTTCCTCGCCCGCGCCCAGGGTGCGTGCTGCCGCGAGGCGCGAGACGCAATCGAAGCGACGCCGGCCGCGAATTTCGAGGCGGCCGTGTGGCAAATGTTGGAGCAAGAGTGGCGGTCTCAGGGTCGCGCCAGTCAGCCGCGCACCCTCGCCATCATCGACGATCGCCCGACCGAGCAGTACCTCTTCCCTGAGTTCCTGCTCGCCCAGCGCGCGTTCGAGCGGCGCGGCCTGAAGGTCAGGATCGTCGATCCTGCAGAGTTGTCCTTCGCCCAGGGCCAGCTTCGGCACGGCGACGAAGCGATCGATCTGGTCTACAACCGGCTTGTCGACTTCGCGCTGGACGGCGAGGGACACCGGGCGCTTCGTGACGCCTATGTGGCGGGCGCTGTCGTTCTCACGCCTAATCCGCGCAACCACGCCCTCCTGGCGGACAAGCGGAACCTGACGGTGCTGTCCGATCCCGCCGCGCCCGCCGGTTGGGGACTGTCGCCCACCCAGCAGCGCAGTCTTTCGGCAGTGCCTCGAACCATCCTGGTGACCCCGGAGTCCGCGGAGGCCCTGTGGTCGGCTCGCAAACGCTACTTCTTCAAGCCGGCCGGCGGCCACGGCGGCAAGGCGGTCTATCGCGGCGACAAGATGACCCGCGGGGTCTGGGAGGAGGTGCAGCGCGGCGGCTATATCGCCCAGGAACTGGCCGCACCGACCGAGCGGCGCATTAGAATCGACGGCGAGGTCCAGGCGCTCAAGCTTGACGTACGTCTCTACACCTACGCCGGCTCGCCGCTCCTCGCCGCGGCGCGAGTCTATCAGGGGCAAACAACGAACTTCCGCACGCCGGGCGGCGGCTTTGCGCCCGTCTTCGTCACCTGAACGGGCGGAGAGCGGGCGCAGCTTTGATCTGGGGCAAGGGCGCGGCCGGCGGGGCGCGTATTCTGTAGCAGGGAGCGGAGGGCGCATGGCCAAATTGACGCTGACGTCGCTAGGCGGCGCGGGAACGGTGACGGGCTCGAAGCACCTGCTTGAGCTTGGGGGGCGAAGCCTGCTCGTGGACTGCGGGCTGTTCCAGGGTCTGAAGGCCCTGCGCCTCAAGAACTGGGAGCCGCTGTCCCGCGAGGCGGCCTCCATCGACGCCGTGGTGTTGACCCATGCGCACCTCGATCACTCCGGCTACCTGCCACGGCTGGTGCGAGAGGGCTTCCGAGGCCCAATCTACTGCTCGGCGGCAACGGCCGATCTGGCGGAACTCCTGCTGCTGGACAGCGCCAAGATCCAGGAAAGCGACGCCGAGTTCGCGAACCGGCATGGCTTTTCCAAGCACAAGCCCGCGCTCCCGCTGTACGGCAAGCATGACGCCGAACGCGCCATTGGCCAGCTCCGGCCCGTCGCCTTCGGCAAACCGGTGGACCTTGGACATGGCGCCACGGCCACGTTCCGCTACGCGGGCCACATCCTGGGCGCCGCAACCGTCGAGATTCGATGGGGCGGGAAGACCGTCGTCTTCTCGGGGGACCTCGGCCGCTACGACGATCCGATCACGCCCGATCCCGAGCCCGTGCCGCACGCCGACTACCTGATCGTGGAGTCCACCTATGGAGACCGTCGCCACGATCCGGTGGCGCCAGCGCAAGCGCTGCTGCAGGTGATCGAGCGCACGACCGCGCGGGGCGGCACTGTCGTGATTCCGGCGTTCGCCGTCGGGCGCGCCCAGGAGCTGCTCTACCTGCTATCGAAACTCAAGCAGGATGGGGCGCTGCCGTTGACGCCCATCTATCTCGACAGTCCCATGGCGACTGATGCGACCGATCTTCTGTGTCGCCATGGGGCCGATCACAAGCTGAGCGAGGATGTCTGCCGGGCATCTTGCGAGGTCGCGACCTATACGCGCGACGTCGAGGAGTCGAAGGCTCTAAGCCACAACAGCATGCCCAAGGTGATCATATCGGCCAGCGGCATGGCGACCGGCGGGCGCGTGCTGCACCATCTGAAGGCGTACGGCCCCGACGCCCGCAACACCGTGCTCTTCTCAGGCTATCAAGCGGCCGGAACCCGCGGGCAGGCGCTACTCGGGGGCGCCCGCGAAGTGAAGGTCCACGGGCAGTGGATCCCCATTCGAGCCGAGGTGGCGAACCTCCCGATGCTCTCGGCCCACGCGGACGTGGACGAGATCATGCGGTGGCTGGCCGGCTTCAAGCGCCCGCCGGCCCGGACGTTCATCGTCCACGGGGAGGATGACGGCCCAGTCGGACTGAAGGCGCGCATCGAGGCGGACCTGGGGTGGGATTGCACGATCTCCGCTCAGGACGAAGCCTACGGCCTGTCGTGACCGTGGAGGCGCAACCCCGTTCTCCCACACCGACCCTGAAGGCTCGGCGGCTGGGACTGTTCACCCAGGACGACGCCGTCGTTCTCATGCGTTCGGACTGCCACGTCTGCCGCTCCGAGGGTCTCGGCCCGCGCTCGCAGGTGTTGCTAATGGCGAATGGGCGCGAGGTGCTCGCGCTTCTCTACCAGGTGTCCGACGGCCTTCTTGGCCATGGGGAAGCGGGCCTGTCGGAAGCCGCCTGGGCGCGGCTGGGCATCGCCGAGGGGGCGGAGCTCACCGTGCGCCATCCGCCGCCCCTCGGCTCCCTCTCGGCGGTCCGGCGTCGGATCTACGGACAGCGGCTCGATCTGGCGGCGCTCCAGTCGATCGTCAGGGACGTCGCCGCCGCACGCTACACGGACGTTCACCTTTCCGCCTTTCTCACTGCCTGCTCGGCGCTCCCCCTGGACCTTGAGGAGACGGTCGGCCTCACGCGCGCGATGATCGAGGTCGGCGAGCGGCTGACCTGGCCGTCGCCGATCGTCATCGACAAGCACTCGGTCGGCGGGCTTCCGGGCAATCGCACCACCCCGATCGTCGTGGCCATCGTCGCGTCGCACGGTCTGCTGATGCCGAAGACATCGTCGCGCGCGATCACCAGTCCCGCCGGAACGGCTGACACCATGGAGACGCTCGCGCCCGTCGACCTGGACGTCGCGGCCATGCGGCGCGTGGTGGACCGCGAGGGCGCCTGCCTGGTGTGGGGCGGCTCGGTCAGCCTCAGCCCCGCCGACGACATCCTCATCCGGGTGGAGCGGGTGCTGGACATCGACACGCGAGGCCAACTGATCGCCTCGGTGCTGTCGAAGAAGATCGCCGCCGGATCGACCCACATCGTGATCGATATACCGGTGGGCGCGACGGCCAAGGTCAGGACCGACGACGCGGCGGCCGAACTCGCCGCGGAGCTGACCGAGGTCGGGCGCGTGTTCGGCGTGGAGCTGCGGTGTGTCATGACCGACGGCGTGCAGCCGGTCGGGCGCGGGATCGGTCCTGCGCTGGAAGCGCACGACGTTCTGGCCGTGCTGAAGAACGACGCCCAGGCTCCGCAGGACCTGCGGCGGCGCGCCTGCGTGCTGGCCGGCGCCGCGCTCGAACTGGCCGGCCGAACCGCCGCCGGGACAGGCTTCGCGCTTGCCGAGACGACCCTCGCGGACGGCCGGGCGTGGGCGAAGTTTCAGGCCATTTGCGAGGCTCAAGGCGGGCTGCGGCAGCCGCCGAAGGCCGCCCTGACGCACCCGGTTTTGGCATCCCGCGCAGGGCGGCTGACAAGCATCAACAACCGGACCCTAGCCAGGCTGGCCAAGCTCGCGGGCGCCCCGGACGCCAAGTCGGCAGGGGTCATGCTGCACGCGCGACTGGGCGACGACGTCGCCCAGGGACAACCGCTCATGACCGTGCACGCCGAAGCGGAAGGCGAATTGGCCTACGCGCTCGAATTCGCCGCGGCGAACCCCGACATCGTGCAATTGGAGGCCTGACATGCGTCTCATGCTGGCTCTGCCGGGCCATGAAGCCTTCGCCGCCAAGCTCGCTGAAGCCGCCGGCGCCGAGCTCGGGCGGCTCGAGACGCGCCAGTTCCCCGATGGCGAGCACTACGTTCGCATCTTGGACAACCCGGCCGGCCGCCAGGTCGACATCGTCTGCAGCCTGGTGCGCATCGACAGCGTCATCCTGACGCTCCTGTTCGTCGCTGCGGCCGCGCGTGAGCAGGGCGCCAAACGGGTGACGCTGGTCGCGCCGTACCTCGGCTATATGCGCCAGGACAAGGCGTTCAAGGCGGGGGAGGCGGTGACGTCACGCGCGTTCGCGCGACTGCTTTCGGGCGCCTTCGACCGGCTGATCACCGTCGATCCCCATCTACATCGCTTCAAGGCCCTCAGCGACCTCTACACCATCCCCTGTGTGACCCTGCATTCGGCCGACCTGCTCGGCGCCTGGATCCGTTCCGAAGCCCCAAATGCGCTGGTGATCGGACCGGACAGCGAGAGTGAGCAATGGGCTTCGGACGTGGCCGCGGCCGCTGACGCCCCGGTGGTCGTGTTGCGCAAAGAGCGGTTCGGCGATCGCGACGTCAGGATCACCTTTCCCGACCTCACCGCATTCGCGGGCCGTCAGCCGGTGCTGATCGACGACATTGCGTCGTCCGGCCGTACCTTGACGGCGGCGGCCCGCGAGCTCGGCTTGCGGGGGTTCCCGCCCCCGATCTGCGCCATCGTGCACGCGATCTTCGGGGGCGACGCCCTGACCGAGGTCGCCGGCGCTTCGGCGCGCGTCGTCTCCACCGACGCAGTGCCGCACGCCACGAACGCCATCTCCGTGGCCCCGCTCATCGCGACCGTCCTGCGCGAGGAAGTCGCTGATGTCTGATCTCGACCTGGTCCTTCGGGTCGTCGCCGCCGCGGCCGTGGGCTTTCTGATCGGGCTCGAGCGGTCCCGACGGATCCGCTTCGTCGGCGCGCGCACTTTCGCGTTGATCGCCACAGCCGGCGCCATGGCCGGCATCATCGCCATGCGGCTCCACAGCGACGACGCGCGGGTCATCAGCACCGTGCTCCAAGGGGTGCTGATGGGGGTCGGATTCGTCGGCGCCGGCGTGATCATGCACCCGGCCTGCGGCCGCTCGATCCACGGCGTGACGACCGCCGCAGCGGTCTGGGTATCCGCGCTCGCGGGCTTCGCCGCCGGCCTCGGGGAGTGGCTGCTCATGGCGCTGGGCGCTGGACTGACCTTTATTCTCTTGATGGCGCCGGAGCCGTTCGCCGCCAAGACCCCGGCGGCGGAGGAAACGAAGGACAAAGCCCCGCGCCGCTAGCGCACTGGCGCGGTCGCGCCTGCGCCTCTCCGGCCGGCGTCACGCTACGATCGATTGGAGGTCGCCATGCCGAGAGCCAAGTCCGTTGGACCATCGCTGACCGGGGCCGGTGGCGGCGCCCGGCCCCAGGTCGGTGCGTTCCGCCATCGCCGCGAGGCGACCGCTCGGACGCCCGCGAGGCCGCGGGCCGTGTTCGACCGCCTGGACGACCAGACCCGGTTGGCCGAGCACATGGGCCGACCGTCCGTGATGATGGGCGGCGGTCGTATGACCTACGAGTTCGACGCGGGGCGTGGCCAGGCGGTGGGCTCGCACATCCGCATGGGCGGCGCGGCGTTTGGCTTGTCGCTCTTTGTCGACGAGGTGGTCACGGTCCGCGACCCGCCGCACCGTAAGGTCTGGCGCACAACGGGGGAGCCGAGGCTCCTGGTCATCGGCGGATACGAGATGGGCTTCGCCATCACCGAAGAGGGGGCCGGTTCGCGCCTGTCCGTCTGGATCGACTACGCCCTGCCGAGCCGGGGGTGGGCGAGGTGGCTTCCAGCCCTTGCGGGGCTTTACGCGCGCTGGTGCGTGCGTCGGATGGTGATCGACGCCGTCCAGCATTTCGCGTCGACCGAACGACAGTCGGCGTAGCGAGGGCTCACGTATGCGATGGCTGGCCAGCGCGCAGGCTCATCTCACATCGACGAAAGGGCTCGCCGCCGCCGTGCTCCTCATCCTGACGAGCTGCTCCGCAGAGCCCGGCGGCCCGCGGTCTGGCGAGGTCGCGCCTGCCGCCGCGGCGGACGAAATGGGGGAACCCCACGACCAGTCCGCCTTCGGGAAGGACCCGTCGCAAACCGACATCATGTCGCCGGACGAACCCGATTTGCACCCGGCGCCGCCGGCGGACGGGACCCGTCCGCGCTAGAGCTTCACGCTTCGTAGCCGCAAGGCGTTGGTCACCACGCTGACGCTGGACAGCGCCATGGCCGCCGCCGCGATCGCCGGCGAGAGCAGCCAGCCAAACACCGGGTAGAGGACGCCGGCCGCTACCGGCACGCCCGCCGCATTATAGACGAAGGCGAAGAAGAGGTTCTGGCGGATATTCCGCATCACGGCGCGGGACAGCCGCCGCGCCTTGACGATCCCCTGCAGATCGCCCTTCAGGAGGGTCACGCCCGCGCTCTCAATGGCCACGTCGGACCCCGCGCCCATGGCGATCCCAACTTCGGCCGCCGCCAGCGCCGGCGCATCGTTCACGCCATCTCCCGCCATCGCCACCTTGCGGCCCTCGGCGCGGAACTTCTCGACCACGGCCGCCTTGTCCTGCGGTAGAACCTCGGCCTCGACTTCGTCGATGCCGAGCTTGCGGGCCACGGCGAGCGCCGTGGTGCGGTTGTCGCCGGTCATCATGACGAGCCGCACGCCTTCGGCCTTCAGGAGGCGAACGGCTTCAGGCGTGGTGGCCTTGATGGGGTCTGCGATGGCGAACACCGCTGCAGCCTGTCCGTCGACCGCCATGAAGATTGCCGTAGCGCCGTCAGTGCGGAGCGACTCTGCCTGACTATCGAGTTCGCCGGTGATGACCCCCTGTTCCTTCAGAAACTTGCCGGATCCGAGCACCAGACGCCGCCCGTCGATCGAGCCCAGAACGCCCTTACCGACGGGCGAGTCAAAGTCGGACGGCTCTGAAAGGCTTAGCTTGCGATCGCTTGCGGCGCGGAGGATGGCGTCCGCGAGGGGATGCTCACTGCCACGCTCGAGGCTGGCGGCCAGGCGAAGCACTTCGGCTTCGTCCCAACCCGCGGCGGGCACGATGGCGGTGACCGCTGGCCGCCCCTCGGTGAGAGTTCCGGTCTTATCGATCACCAACGTGTCTATCTTTTCGAACCGCTCTAGGGCTTCGGCGTTTTTGATGAGCACGCCGGCCCCGGCGCCGCGACCGACCCCCACCATGATCGAGATCGGCGTCGCCAGTCCAAGTGCGCACGGGCAGGCGATGATCAGCACCGAGACCGCCGCGATGAGGCCGAAGGCAAACCTCGGCTCGGGACCAAAGACCCCCCAGCCGGCGAATGCCAGGACAGCGATCACGATCACCACTGGGACGAACCAGCCCGAGACTTGGTCGGCCATGCGCTGGATCGGCGCCCGAGAGCGCTGGGCCTGGGCGACCATGTGGACGATCTGCGACAGCAGGGTGTCGGCCCCGACCTTCTCGGCCCGCATCACGAAGGAGCCGGTCTTGTTGATCGAGCCGCCGACGACCTTGTCGCCCGCTTCCTTGGTCACGGGCATCGATTCCCCGGTGACCATCGACTCGTCGATCGAGACGCGGCCGTCCACGACCTCGCCGTCGACGGGGACTTTCTCGCCCGGCCGCACCCGCAGCTGGTCGCTCACCAGGATCTGGTCGAGCGTGACCTCTTCGTCAGTCCCATCCGTCCGGACCCGTCGCGCGGTCTTGGGCGCGAGGTCCAGCAGGGCCTTGATCGCACCCGAGGTCTGCTCGCGGGCCCGCAGTTCCAGCACCTGACCCAGCAGCACGAGGACCGTGATCACGGCCGCGGCTTCGAAGTAGATTGCAACGCTGCCATCGGTGCGCCGGAACGCCGAAGGGAAGATGTGCGGCGCCAGCGTGGCCACGACGCTGTAAGCCCAGGCCACCCCGATCCCCATGGCGATGAGGGTGAACATGTTGAGGTTGCGAGTCCGCAGGGACGCCCAGCCCCGTTCGAAGAAGGGCCAGCCGGCCCACAGCACGACGGGGGTCGCCAGGGCGAGCTGCACCCAGTTCGACGTCGTGGGCGAAATCCAGCGGTGCAGATCGAGAACATGCGCGCCCATCTCGAGCGCGAGAACGGGCAGGGTGAGGACGAGACCCACCCAGAACCGGCGGGTCATGTCGATCAGCTCGGGGTTCGGACCGCTGTCGGCGGTCGCGGTTTCCGGCTCGAGCGCCATGCCGCAGATGGGGCAGTTGCCCGGACCCTCCTTTCGGATCTGGGGGTGCATCGGACAGGTGTAGATCGTCCCTGCCGGCGCCGCAGCGGACGGGCCTTCATCCTTGGTCAGGTATTTCGCCGGATCGGCGACGAACTTGGTGCGGCACCCGGCCGAACAGAAGTGGAAGGTCTGCCCCGCATGCTCCGCGTGGTGCGGCGTGGTCGCCGGATCAACCGCCATGCCGCAGACCGGGTCGGTGACCGCCACGTCAGCCGCCTGGCGGTCCCTGGGGTCAGCATGATGATGGTGGGTATGGCCTTGACCGCTCATGGGGCCTCCTGTTCGGCGTATATATACCCCAGTGGGGCATGGATCAAATCGCGGCTTTCTGTATATTGCCGCACCGAGCGGCGGAGGCTTTGATGGAACGCACGAACAAGCCACGTCTGATCAACCGGCTGAACCGGGTTGAAGGGCAGGTGCGAGGCATCTCCCGCATGGTGGAGCAAGATCGCTACTGCCTCGACATCCTGACGCAGTTGCACGCCGCGAGGGCGGCGCTGCGCCGGGTTGAGGGCGAACTCGTGAAAGACCACCTCGAACACTGCGTCGCTGGTGCGATGGCGGCCAGCGGCGACGTGGCGGAGCGCGAACAGAAGACAGCCGAGCTGGTCGAACTGATCGGCAAGCTGCGGAACTGATGGCGCTGGCGTCCCGCCGCAGCGGCGCTTGATCGATATCAAGGTTGGGTTTGGAGGGAACGCTAGGGTTTGGCATATTTCAATCGAGGGCACGGCGAGCCGCTGTCCGCCGACCAGCAAAGGACACACCCATGCGTACCCTATTCGTCGCCATCGCGGCCCTCGGCCTCGCCACCGCCAGCCAGAGCTACGCGCAGCCGGAACACGGAGATCACAAGGCCGCGGCCGACGCCACCGTTTCGGTCAAGGATCCCGCCAACCCAACCCACGAAGAGTGCAAGAGCGTCATGGGCCGGAAGATGGACGGCCGGGTCATGCATGACCACGCCTCCATGAAAGGCACCCCCGGGGTCATGAAGATGAAGCCGCTCAGCAAGGCCGAGATGGATAAGATGCACGGAAAGTGCGCCGCAAAGATGGCTGAAGCCAAGAAGTAGGAAAGCGGCCGACCGGCTGCGCCCTTCATGCTGCAGCCGGTCGGCCTCACTTTATCTGCCGCTTCGTTGACCCACCGACAGGACGCGACCCATGACCCATCTCTTGCCGCCCCGTCTGCTAAAGGCCTTGGCTGGCTCCGTCGCCTTGGCGGCGATCGGCCTGGCCGGGTGCGAGCAGAAGACGGAGGCTCCGGCGCCCGGCGCCCCGTCGCCCGTCGTCACGGCTCCGGCGACGACGCCCGGCGCCCCGGGCGAAGCCGGCGAGCATCATTCCAGTTCGTCTCAAACCCTAGAAGAGGCTCGCGCCGAGGGGCACCGTGAAGGGATGGAGATGGAACGCGACGCGCATGAGCGCGGAATGGAGATGGGCGCCAAGGCGCATGCCGACGGCATGGGCGCCAAGAACGACGGCTCCATCCCGATGAAGAAGGCGGATCCGCCGATGAAGATGGACGGACACATGTAGGTGGCGGCGTCGGGTCCGGCCCTGTGCATTTCTGCCGTAGCGCAAGAGCACGGGATGTTGATGACGCTTAGCCCGGAGCCGAGCACTGACAAACTCCCGTACGTTTCCCATCTCCGGCAAGCTAGCTGTGAGGCTTCGCGTGAGCGTCACTTCGCTCCCATGATGAGTTCACCCCCACCCGCTTGAGCCCGGAAAGACGAGCGGCAATACGCACGCGGAAGGCTGCTCCCTCGGTTTTTCAGTTCTACGGACAAAAGATTCGCTCCTCGGCCCGTGCGGCGGAACGGAACTCCAGAATGAGGGTTCAGCGGCCATCCACCTGCATATGGATGACGGCCATGCACGCCCATGAAATAATAAGTACGCACCCCCAGGTGCGCGGAAACACAAACGACAGCCTGATCCGCTGCATCGAGGAATGCTTCGACTGCGCTCAGAGCTGCACGTCGTGCGCCGATGCCTGCCTGGGCGAGGAGATGGTCGCGCAGCTGACCCAATGCATTCGCCTGAACCTCGACTGCGCCGACATTTGCACGGCCGCTGGCCACATCGCATCACGCCGCACCGGCTCAAACGAACCGATCATCCAGAGTGTGCTGAGGGCATGCGAGGAGGCCTGCCGGCTCTGCGCAGAGGAATGCGAGCGTCACGCCAGCATGCATGAGCACTGCCGCATCTGCGCCGAATCGTGCCGGCGCTGCGAACAGGCCTGTCAGGCCGCCCTCCAGACGTTTCACTGATCGCAAAAGGCTCCCAGATGAAAATGATCGCCATCGTTGCGGCTGCGGCCGCGCTGCTCGCCGCACCGGCCCTCGCTCAGCAGGGCCCCACCAGCATGCAGCACGGCCAGATGGCCCAGCAAGACTACATGAAGGGCATGCAGGACATGCATCAGAAGATGATGGCTGCCAACGACGCCGATGCCGATCGGGCCTGGGCGCTCAAGATGATCGAGCACCATAGGGGGGCGATCGCGATGTCCGAGGCGGTGCTGAAGCATGGCGACGACGCGGAGGCCAAGCAGATGGCGCAGAAGTCGGCGGAGATGCAGCGCAAAGAGATCGCCGAACTGCAGGCCTGGCTCGACAAGCACGGCGGACGCGCGCCGAAGCCCTAAGCAGATCAGCCGCGGGCTCCTTGCGCCCGCCCAGGCCGATCAGATCGCTCGCCCTTGGACCCTGACCTAGATGTCAGGCGGCTGGGAGCCTGGTCGCATCTGGGCCCGAGTCTCAGGGGCGGGCCAAAGGCGATCCGCCCGGCGACGAATCCAAGCACGGGCCGGACCCTCGAACAGGAGGTGAAGGGCGATGGCCGCCAGAAGCGACAGCGCCAAGAGCGCGGCTACCTCCCACCAGCCGAGTACATAGCCGCTGTCGCGCCCCTGGGCGGCCGACCAGACGCCCTTCCAGGCGATCAGGATGGGCATGTGGACGAGATAGAGCGCGTAGGAGGCTTCGCCCCCGAGGCGGGGCCAGCGCGCCTTGAGGACACCCTCGGCCTGTACCTTCGAGAGCATAGCCAGAGCCAGTACGAGCGGGCCCGCTGCAGCGACGATCCATCGGTCGTCGGCCTTCAGGTGCATCAGCGCGACGAGAAGAATCGCCGCCGCCCCGGCGAACAGGACGGCGGCCCGGCGACCAAGCAGCAGGCGTTCTCCTAAGCGGTAGAGGGCCACGCCGTAGAGGAATTCGGGGATGATGCGCAGTATGCCCATGCTCGCTTCAGCGTGCACTACAATGTCGTCGAACAGGGCTTGGTAGACTTGGTCCAGCGCCAGGCGCTAAGAGCAGCATCGGCCGGCGCCGAAGCTTCAGACCGATCCACGCAAATACCGGGAAGGCGAGATAGGCGAACCACTCGGCGGACAGCGACCAGGACGGACCGTTCCATTCGGCTTTCACCACCTCGGGAAGCCAGGCGTGGACGAGGAGCAGTGTCGTGACGAGGCCGGCGGGATTGTAGAGATTGCGGTCGAACTCAGCGCCCACCAGGCTCGCCGTGGTGACCATGACCAGCACGAAGGCGAGCACAGCCAGGTGCGCCGGGTAGATTCGGGCGAAGCGGGCGATCAGGAACCTGCCATAATTCATCCGGTTTCCGGCGATCGCATCGCGATAGGCGTGGGTCAGGACAAAGCCGGAGAGGATGAAGAAGGCGTCGACCCCGAGCCGCGCCCGGTCGAAGAACCCGGTCGACGACATGGCGTCCCAAGGCCACTGCAGCTGATAGTGGAAGAGCACCACCCCCAAGGCCAACAAGAAGCGTACGCTGGTAAGAGCCGGGAGATCGGCTGGAAACACGCCTCCAGCCTCGCGCGCTTCGCTTTCGCGACGAACCATTGCAGCCCCCCAGCTCCCGACCTCTATAGGACATACGCGGGACGGCGCCGCCGGCCCTCAGTTGAGGGGAGCCCACCAGATCCTGCGTATAGAGTCATGACGGATGATCGGGGTGTTGCGATGGACGACAGACTTGATGACGAACTGAGAGCGCTTCGATCGGAGCCGCTACCCGCCGGCTACCAGAGCCTGGAGGCGAGGGTCTGGCAGGGCATCGAGCGCGTGCGCCAGGCCCGGGCGGCCGCCCCAACGCTACTGGCCGTACGGGCCGCGGCCGTCGTCGGCGCGCTGGGATTGGGCGTGGCGAGCGGCGGCGCGACTGCGGTCGCCGTGGCCGCGCAATCCCAGGAGGTGTCCGCTTTCTCCACGAAGGCGGAGCTCGCCCCCTCCACCCTCTTGGATCACCACTGGATCACCACGGATGAGTTTCTTCAGCCGTGGGCTGATCCTCACGCTGCTCCTGACGGTCATCGCGGCCGTCGGGGGAACCTGGATTGGCGCGCGCTACATCTATGACCAGCGCCACCAGCCTTCGCTGCATGAGTTCGTCCACGAAGAGCTGAAGCTCGCCCCCGAGCAGCGGAAGCGGCTCGACGTGCTTGAGCAGGATTTCGCAGTGCGTCGCCGGGCGCGGGAGGCCGAACTGCGCGCCGCCAACGCCGAGCTCGCCCGGGCCATTCAGGTGCGTCACGAGTATTCGCCGGAGGTGAAGGCCGCGGTCGAACGGTTCCACGACGCCATGGGGGCCCTTCAGAACGAAACCATCCTGCACGTCCTGGCGATGCGCACCGTGTTGACGCCGGACCAGGCCGCGCAGTTCGACAAGCGTGTCGCTGAGGCCCTCACTGAACAGGCGCCGTGACGCTTCAGGAAGAGACGGACGCCGATCTCGTCCGGCGCGCGCGGGGCGGGGAGGATCGGGCGTTCACCACGCTCATGCGTCGGCACAAGCCGTCGCTGTATGGCTTCGTGCGCCGCTACGTCGGCGACGCCGACGCGGCTGTCGATGTCGTGCAGGAGACCCTCGTCGCGGCGTGGAAGGCGCTCGCGCGTTTCGACGATCTGCGGGCGTTCCCAGTCTGGCTGCGCGCCATAGCCCTTAACAAGTGCCGCGATCGCGCCCGCCGTCTCGCGGTTCGTCGGTTCATCCTGGGAGAGAAGGACGACCAATCAACCGAGGCGCAGGCGCAAGCGGATCCGGCGCCCGACGGGGAGGAGTCGGTCGTTGCGGCGCAGCGCCGGGCCATCGTCCAGAAAGCCGTCGACCGCCTACCGATCAAGCTCAAAGAGCCGCTGCTACTGACCTATTTCGACGAGCTCACTCAGCAGGAAGCCGCCGCGCTCCTGGGGGTGACCGTCAAGACCGTAGAGACGCGCGTCTACCGGGCCCGCCAGCAGCTTGCGGAGCTTATCGACCGATCGGCGATTTAATCCTCAGAAGTTCAGGGGCAAGCGCCCCGAGCTGCGTAGAGTTTGTGTGGGCGGGGCGCTTGACCTTCCCGCGGGGGGAAGCCCCATCACCTCGTCTGTTGTTCCGATCGTAGGATTTCGAATGTCCAGGCCACGACCTGACCTTGACCGCCGCGCCCTGATCAAAGGTGCGGCCATCCTCGGGGGCGGGGCGGCGATCAGTTCGCTGCTGCCCGCCTGGGCGCAGAGCGCGACCCCGGGCCTAGTCTCGACCCTGCCGACCCTTTCGGGCGAGGACATCAAGCTGACGATCGGCCACACACCGATCATGATCGACGGCAAGCGCCGCCACGCGGTGACGATCAATGGGACCGTGCCCGGTCCGCTCATTCGTCTGAAAGAAGGTCAGCGGGTCCGGATCGCGGTGACGAACACCCTCGATGAGGACACCTCGATCCACTGGCATGGGCTGCTGGTGCCTTTCGAGATGGACGGCGTTCCGGGGGTCAGCTTTCCCGGCATCCGCCCCGGCGAGACCTTCGTCTACGAGTTCCCGATCATTCAGTCAGGCACCTACTGGTACCATAGCCACTCGGGTCTGCAGGAGGCGGAGGGCCACTACGCCCCCATCGTCATCGAGCCGGCGAAGCCCGATCCCGTCGCTTACGACCGCGAGCACGTCTTGGTGCTAGCCGACCATAGCGAGATGCACCCGCACCTGATTTTCAAGCGGCTGAAGCAGCAGGGCGGGGTCTTCAATTATCAGCGCCAGACGATCGCCGGCCTGCTTGCCGGCAAGGACCAAACCCTCGGCGAACGGATCGAATGGGCCAAGATGCTCATGGATCCGACCGATATCTCGGACGTCACCGGCGCGGTGATGACCTTCCTCGTCAACGGCCACGGCCCCAAGGACAACTGGACCGGGCTCTTCAAACCCGGCGAGCGGGTGCGCCTGCGCTTCATCAACAGCGCCGCGCAGATGGTCTTCAACGTCCGCATTCCCGGCCTGAAGCTCACGGTCGTCGCCGCCGACGGCCAGAACGTCCGCCCTGTCGAGGTGGACGAGTTCCAGATCGGCAACGCGGAGACCTACGACGTGATCGTCCAGCCGACGGAGGATCGCGCCTACACGATCGTTTCGGAGGCGATCGACCGCTCTGGCATGGGACGGGCGACACTGGCGCCCCGTGCCGGCATGAGCGCGGCCGTGCCGCCGCTACGTGAGCGGCCCATCCTGACCATGAAGGACATGGGCATGGACATGTCGGCGCACGCCGGCATGGGCGCTACGGGCATGGCTGGAATGGACCATTCCAGCATGCCGGGGATGGATCACGGGGCCATGCCGGGCATGGCGGCCGCCGGGCCGCCGCCCGGCATGGCGCCGCGGATGTGATGGGCGACATGGGCGGCATGGACATGAACATGCTGGACTGGTCGAAGGCCCCTCAAATCAAGAAGGGGCCGGGCGTGCAGATGATCGCGCCCATGCCGATGGATCGCACCGGCGATCCCGGCCTTGGGCTGGAAAGCGTCGGTCATCGGGTGCTGGTCTACAAGGACCTCATCGCGCTGGATCCCAACCCCGACCCCAGGCCGCCGGATCGCGCGATGGACATCCATCTCACCGGCAACATGGAGCGGTTCATCTGGGGCTTCGACGGCTGGAAGTTCAGCGAGAACCCGCCGGCCTATTCCTTCCGGGCCGGTGAGCGGGTGCGCGTCACCCTCGTCAACGACTCGATGATGACGCACCCCATCCACTTGCACGGGCACTTCTTCGAACTTGTGCACGGGCCGGTCGGCTATCTGCCTCGCAAGCATACGGTGAACGTGATGCCGGGCGGCAAGGTGTCGTTCGATTTCACCGCCGAGGGCGGTGACTGGGCTTTCCACTGCCACATGCTTTACCACATGCACGCGGGCATGTTCCAAGTCTTCAAGGTGCGTCCGGTCGAAGGAGCGGCGGCATGATCCGGACCTCCCTCCTAGCTCTGGCGCTGGCCAGCTCGGCCACAGCCGCCGCCGCCCAGGCCGCTGATCCCCACGCCGGTCACGCGATGCCGGCGCAGCCCGCCGCGCCGGCGGATCCGCGTGCAGGTCACGGCATGCGCGCCGCACCGAAGCCGTCGGCCGACCCCCATGCGGGCCACACGATGCCGGAGCCGCCGAAGGCCTCGAGCCCATCGCAGCCGACCCAAGGCGCCGCCTCAGCAGCACCCGTGGACCCCCATGCCGGGCACGCCATGCCCGGCCAACCTGCGGCTCCCGCCGATCCGCATGCCGGACACACCATGCCGGGCCCAGCGGACCCTCATGCGGGACACACGATGGCGCCGATGGAGGGCGGCCAGACCGCGACCGGCTTGCCTGTCGGCAATGCGCCGGCGCCGGCCGTGATCACCGACAACGTGGCCGATCAGGTCTTCGGGACGGGGCCGATGCAGCGCGCCCGGGGAATCCTCGCGCGCGAGCACGGGGGCGTACGGATCGCGAAGCTGATGCTCAACCTCGCAGAGTACCAATCCCAGCCACCGGGCGGCGGCTATCGATGGGATGTTGAAGGCTGGTACGGCGGCGACATCAACAGGTTTGTCTTCAAGTCCGAAGGCGAGGGCTCTGGAGGCGAGGGGGTCGAGCTCGCTGAAGTTCAGGCACTCTATTCCCGCGCAGTGGCTCGTTATACCGACGTGCAAGTCGGAGTACGTCGTGACTTCGGGTCCGGAAATTCGCGAACCTACGCGACAGTCGGGGTTGAAAGCCTCTTCCCCTACTGGTTCGAAGTCGAAGCCGCAGCGTTTTTGTCGGATCGCGGCGACCTGACTGGGCGGGTCGAGGGAACCTACGACCTGCGACTAACGCAGCGCGTGATCCTTCAGCCGCAGGCAGAGTTGAGGCTTTCGGCGCAGAAGCTCCCAAGACTCAACACTGGCTCCGGAATCACGCACGCAGAACTCGGGCTCCGCCTCCGCTATGAGATTCGCCGCGAATTCGCGCCTTACATCGGTGTAGCTTATGAGCGCGCCTTCGGGGGGACCGCGGATTTCCTGCAGTCTGCCGGGGAGGACGTCGAGAGCACGACGTTTGTGGTCGGACTTCGTGCGTGGTTTTAGGTTGGTCTGAGGTGAAGGCGACGGGAACAAGACGTCTCACGCCCGGCCGATAGGGCAGGTGTTGCCTGACGCGTTCGGAAGATAGGGAGGTTTGCAAGCAAGGCTTGCGCTCTCGGGAACAGCATCTCTCAGGAGGCTGACGTGAAAGACGCACACCACGGCGAGTCCGGCATGAGCGCGAAGGAGGGTCGGCATCACTATGTGATGCTCGCCATCAATCTGGCTCTGAGCCTGGCGGTTATGTATTTCGCCATGTTCACGATGATATTCGGCTGGGGCGAATTCATCCAGAACATCAACTTCTTCTACATGGCGCTCGTAATGTGGGCTCCCATGGCCATCATCATGTTGCTGCTTCGCCGCCATCTTCGTGCTCTCGCTGATCGGCATCCGGGCGCAGGGCCTGGTCGGCGATCGCCAGTTCGTGCAGTCGATGATCCCGCACCATTCCGGCGCCCTGCTGATGTGCAAGGAAGCCTCGCTCAAGGATCCCGAGCTGCGCGCACTCTGCTACGGCCCCGGCGGCATCATCGAGTCGCAGACCCGAGAGATCAATCAGATGAAGGCAATCCTCGAGCGCCTTTAGGCGCGCCGGCGTCTTGACCTTCCCATCGTTGGAAGCCCTACCTGTTGCGGCGAGGCTTTGACCAGGAGGTTTCCATGCTTCGCTATCAAGTTGACGACATGAGCTGCGGCCATTGCGTGCAGGCGATCACCGCGGCGGTGAAGGGCGTCGATCCAGCCGCCCAGATCACTATAGATCTGCCGAGCAAGTCGCTGGAGGTCGCGACGACCGCGGCCGACTCGGCCGTGCGCGACGCCATTCGGGAGGCGGGCTACACCCCGCAGGAGGCTCGGAAGGCCGCGCCTACCGCGAAGGCGTCCTGTTGCGGCGGTCGGCGCTGACCCTTGGAGGCTGATAGTCGATGATACTTCGCCGTAACCTGCTTGCCGCCGCAGCAGCCGTCCT
>NZ_MEEX01000047.1 GCF_001724605.1 Phenylobacterium sp. SCN 70-31 | reverse complement strand
TCCACCGCGTTCCGCGGTCCCCCTCCCCCGAAGTGTTCCCTTCGGGGGAGGATCCTGGCGCGTTCCGCTCCTCCCCTGCGAAGCGGGGGAGGTGGATCGGCCTGCAAGGCCGAGACGGAGGGGGCCTCCCTCCCGGATGCCCTCTCTCATGACCCATCCGCTGGAACCGCGCCTGGCGGCCTACATCGCCGGGCGGATGCCCGAGGCCTCCGACCTGACCGTCAGCGACCTCGAGCGCATCTCGGGCGGGGCCAGCCGCGAGACCTACCGCTTCGTCCTGGCCTGGACCGAGGCCGGCGAGGCGCGGCGGCGCAAGCTGATCCTGCGCCGCGACCCGCCGGCCAGCCTGATCGACACCGAGCGCCGGATCGAATTCGAGGCCTACCGCGCCTTCGCCGGCTCGGACGTGCCCGTACCCGCCATGCTGTGGCTGGAGGAGGATCCGGCCGCCCTCGGCCACCCCTTCTTCGTCGCCGAAGAGATCGCGGGCTTCCAGGCCTCGCCCCAGATGCTGTTCTCGGGCGCCTACGACGCCGTGCTGCCGGCGGTGGCCGAGCGGAAGTGGACCATCCTGGGCCGCATCGCCGCCGCCGACCCCGACGCCCTGGGCCTGACCCGCTGGATGGACGCGCCCGCCCCCGACGCCTGCTGGCGGCGCGAACTGGACCATTGGGAGGTCCTGATCGACCGCGATCAGGCCGAGCCCCTGCCCGTCACCCGCGCCGCCATCCGCTGGCTGCGCGCCAACCCGCCCCCGCCGGCGCAGAAGCTCAGCGTGGTCCACGGCGACTATCGCACCGGCAACTACCTCTACGATCCGTCGGGCGAGATCCACGGCGTGCTGGACTGGGAGATGTGCCACCTGGGCGATCCGCTGGAGGACCTGGGCTGGAGTCTCCAGCCGGTCTGGAGCTTCGGGCGGACGGGCCTGGCCGGCGGTCTCGTCCCCAACGACCGGGCCGTGGCGATCTGGGAGCGGGCCTCTGGACTCTCGGCCGATCCCGAAGCGCTCCGGTGGTGGATCCTGTTCAACTGCGTGAAGGGTCAGGGCATCTGGGTCGGCTCGGCGGCGGCCTTCAACCGCGGCGGCAACCGGGCGCCCATCATGGTCTATCCGGCCTGGTGGCTCATAAACGCCCAGGACCGCGCCATCCTCCAGGTGATGGAGAAGCTGTGAACCCGCCCGTCCCCGCCGTCCTGGCCGAACTGGCCGGCGTCATGATCCGGAACGCCATGCCGGGCGTCGCCGACGGCGAGCGCGCGTCCGATCTGGGCCTTTCGGCCGCCCTCCTGGCGATGGCCGCCGAGGTCTGGGACCGCCAGGCGCACATCCTGGTGGAGGAGAACCGCGCGATCCGCGCCCTGCTGGGCGAAGCCGGCGAGGATTCCGACCTGCGCCTCTCGGTCCTGAAGGCCGAACACGACCGTCTGCGCGCCGCGCTCGTGGAGGCCCACGCCGCCGCCGAGGCCGCCGGCGACACGGCCCGCGAGGCCGCCATCTGGGCCGAGCTGATCGCCGCCACCGAGCGGCGACGCCTCGCCTCCGCCCCGGTCTGAGGTTTCGGGCCACCGCGTCGCGACCGGAATCTTCGCGGCCGGAAACCCGGTCGAAACCATGCCGCGGCCAAGCTGGCGTCCATGAGCGCCTCTTCACCCGCCGCAAAGCCTGTCCCGGCCGCCGATCCGGTGGTGGAAAAGCTGATGGACGGTCACTACGACCGCCAGCTGGCCGCGTTCGAGGCCCGTATCGAGGAGGCCGCCGCCACGCTGCGCCGGGCCCATGCGGCGATGAAGGCCGAGAACACCCTGCGCTCGTAGCCGGCCCTCAGTCCGCCGCCAGCGCCGCAAGCGCCGCGCCGTCCAGGCGGCGAACGGTCCATTCGCTCATCGCCTGGGCGCCCAGCGAGTCGTAGAACGCGATCGAGGGCGCGTTCCAGTCCAGCACCGACCATTCGAGCCGCCCGAGCCCGCCCTCGACGCAGCGCTGCGCCAGCCGCCGCAACAGGGCCTTGCCCGCGCCCAGCCCCCGCGCCTCGGGACGCACGAACAGGTCCTCCAGATAGATCCCGGCGCGGCCCCGGAACGTCGAATAGTTGTGGAACCACAGGGCGAAGCCCACCGGGGCCCCGTCCACCTCGGCGATGTCGCATAAGGCCCGGGGCGCGTCGCCGAACAGGTCCCGCCGGATGTCGGCCTCGGTGGCCTCCACCTCGTGCGACAGCCGCTCGTACGCCGCCAGGTCGCGGATGAACCCCAGGATCAGCGGCGCGTCGTCCGGCCCCGCCGGCCGCACCCGGAGGCTCACCCGCGCGCTCCCGCGCTCACAGCCGCGCTCCGGTCGTCTCCTCCGACGCCGCCCACAGCCGCTCCGCCGCGTCGGGATCTAGCGCGTGCGGCATCACCCCCTCGAACGGATTGGCCTCGGTCCACAGAAGCGCCTGGTTGCAGTTCTCCAGATACAGCCCGCCCACGCCCTCCAACTCGGGCGCGACGGCGGCCCAGACGCTGGTGGCCGCGCCCTGCTCGGGGGTCTTGAAGCGGTCGTTCACGCGGCCCTGCTCGTCGATCCAGCCGAAGGCCCGCATCTCCTCGTCGGTCAGGTGGCGCTGGAGCGGCGTGCGGATACCGCCCGGCATCACCGCATTGGCCGTCACGCCCAGATCGGCGAAGCGTTCGTGGAAGCCCACGGCGAACAGGCTGTTGGCCGTCTTCGACTGCCCATAGGCCTCCCACTTGTCGTAGGGCCGGTTGCGATAGTGGATGTCGTCGAAGTCCACGGCGCTGCGCCGATGGCCGATGGACGACAATTCCACCACGCGGCTGGCCTGGCCGTCCTCGGCCCCGTTCATCAGGGCCCGCGCCAGCAGGACCGACAGCAGGAAATGGCCGAAGTGGTTGGTCCCCACCTGCATCTCCAGGTCCTGCGCCGTGTAGGCCTGCGGACAGGCCATGACGCCGGCGTTGTTGACCAGCAGGTTCAGCGGCCCGTCGCCCCAGGCGTCCGCGAAGGCCGCCACCGAAGCCAGGTCCGAAAGGTCCAGCCGGCCCACCGACACCTCGCCCGGGGCGGTGCGGCGCAACTCGGCCGCCACGGCTTCGCCCGCCTCGACGCTGCGCACCGCCAGCATGACGTCGGCGCCCGCCTCGGCCAGGGCGCGGGCCGTCTCCACGCCGATGCCCGAGGCGGCGCCGGTGACGATCACGCGCCGTCCCGTCAGGTCGTGGCCTGCGGCCGCTTCGCGGGCCGTGGTGCGGGCGTCGAACGCCGAGGTGATCCGGTCCGGCATCTCAGCCCGCCGTCCCGATCGTCACAGGCCTGCTCATCCCATCCTCCGCTCAAATGGACGTTCGCCCCGACAGACACGCCGGACCGGTCCCGGCGCCCGGGGCGCCGTCGGGAAGGGCCGACGGCGCGTCTCAAGCCGCGGCGCGGTACCAGTCGACGCCGTCGCCGTCCCGCTCGCGCACCGCCTGCCCCCGCGCCAGAAGGCAGTTGAGGTGGGCCAGGCTCTCGCCGGTGGCCAGGCCCAGCAGGTTCTCGTCGATCTTGCGCCGGAACAGCACGCTGAACACGTCGACCACCCGCTTCGGCTCCGCGAGCAGGGCGTACAGGCGCGCCAGCCCCCGCTCATGCCCGCCCACCAGGTGCTCCAGCCGCGCGTGCAGCCCGAAGAACGGATCGTTGTGCGCCGGCAGCACCAGCACATCGTCGGGCACCGTCGCCTTGATCCTGTTCAGCGAGGTGATCCAGTCGGTCAGCGGGTCGCCGTCCGGCTCGGTGGGGAACACCGAGACGTTTGACGAGATCTTGGGCAGCACCTGATCGCCCGAGATCATCAGCTTCAGGTCGGGGCAGTAGAGGCTGGCGTGCTCGGGGCTGTGGCCAGATCCGACAACGACCCGCCAGACATGGTCGCCGATCGGCACCTCGTCGCCGTCGTTCAGCCGGCGGAAACTGTCGGGCAGCGCATAGAGCCCGCGCCCGAACCCGCCGAACTTGGCCCGGTAGTTCTCCAGCGCCTCCTCGTCCCAGCCGGCGGCGCGGAAGAAGTCGATGGCGTCCTGCGGCGCCTCGCGCCCCGTGTCGGCGGCCAGCGAGCGGCAGGTGGTGAACTCCAGCCGCGTGATCCAAAGGCGCGCGTTGAATTTCCGCGTCAGATAGCCCGACATCCCGATGTGGTCGGGATGCATGTGGGTGACGAACACCCGCGTCACGGGCTTTCCGCCGAGCGGCCCCGCCAGGGCGGCCCGCCAGGCGTTGCGGCTTTCGATCCCGCCGATGCCGGTGTCCACGATCGCCCACCCGTCCGCCTCGGCGATGGCCCAGACGTTGATCCAGGCCAGCGAGCCGCCCAGGGGCATCCGCAGCCACTTCACACCCGGCGCGATGTCCACGGCCTCGCCCACCTTCGGCCCCTGGTCGAAGGGATAGGTCAGCTTCGGCCGATGGCTCTCCCATCCGCCCTCTTCCATACCGTCGCGCAAACCGGAAACTCCCCGCCTTGAACCCCGCAGCTCGAAGCGGGGCCGTGCACCATTATCCGGCCTGCACGGTGCGGAGGGCAAACCCTTCCTGGCGCCGTACCGAACAACGGATCGCCGCACGATCGGTTTGAATGACGCGGGGTTGGTGCGCTACGCCTGGGAGCAACGACAAGGGGAGGCTTCATGGGCCAGATCGCAGACCGTCCCGACGCCGCGCTCGCCGCGCGCCTGGACCCCATCGTGGACGCGGCCCTGGCCGAGGGCCGGCTGGCCGGCGGGGTGATCCTGGTGGCGCGCGACGGCGCCGTCGCCTACGGCCGCGCAGCGGGCCAGGCCGACCTGGAGACCGGACGGGCGATGACGCGCGACGCCATCTTCCGCGCCTCGTCGCTCACCAAGCCCATCGTCACCGCCGCCGCCCTCTCGATGGTCGAGGACGGGACCTTCGGCCTGGACGATCCGGTCGTCCGATTCCTCCCCGACTTCCGACCGGCGTGGCAGGGCGAGACGCCGGCGATCGCCCTGCGTCATCTGCTGACCCACACCGCAGGCCTCTCGTACGGCTTCATGCAGCCCGACGACGGGCCCTATCTTCGACTGGGCGTCTCCGACGGCATGGACCAGCCCGGCCTGACCTTCGCCGAGAACCTGGACCGCATCTCGCGGGCCGGCCTGGTCTTCCCGCCGGGCGCCGCCTGGCTCTATTCGGTCGGCATGGACGTCCTGGGCGCGGCGATGGAGCAGGCGGCCGGAAAGCCCCTGGGCGAGGTGGTGGCCGAACGCGTGACCCGCCGGCTGGGCATGGCCGACACCGGCTTCGCGGTGACCGACCGCGCCCGCCTCGCCCGCGCCTACGCCGACGGCCCGCCGCCCCGGCCGATGGGCGAGACCCATGTCGTGCCCTTCGCCGGGCTGTCGGGCATCCGCTTCGCCCCCGACCGCATCTTCGACGCCGGCTCCTTCCCTTCCGGGGGTGCGGGCATGGCCTGTAGCGCGCCCGACATGCTGGCCTTCCTGGAAGCCGTCCGCACCGGCGGCGGCGGGGTGGTCTCGACCGACACCGCCCGGTCGATGATGACCAACCAGACCGGCTCGCTGCCCATCGTCACCAGCGGACCCGGCTGGGGCTTCGGCTTCGGCGGCGCCGTGATGCTGGACCCGGCGGCCTCGGGCTCGCCGCTGCCGGCCGGCGCCTGGATGTGGGGCGGCGTCTACGGCCACAGCTGGTTCGTGGATCCCGCCGGGGGGACGTCGTTCGTGCTGATGACCAACACCTCGACCGAGGGTATGAGCGGACGCCTCTCCCAGGAACTCATGGGCGCGGTGGCGTCTTGGGCCTGACGAGCGCCGCGGCGGACGTTTGACACGGGAACGCCCGCCGCAGCTCTCTCCCGGGGCGGCGAACATCCGCTCCGGAACCCCGACCGCAGCCTAGGGCGGTCGGGACGTCGCGAAATTAGGGGTTTGGCCGGTGACGGCGAAACCCCCAAATGGGCTAGAAATCGCCGCCTGGGCCGGCGCGTTGGGAGGAGCATGGCCCGTGCCGCGGCGGCCTGAGGACAAGCCCGAGAGCCGGAACGCGCACGACGACCATCGGGCCGTCGGGTCCGTCTTCTCGGTGCTGACCGCCGACGAGGCCGGCGACTCGGTCGCGCGCGTCCTGGACGGCCGGGCTCCGACCGACCAGCCCGGCGGCCCCGGGGTCGCGTGGGTCGCCCTGGCCTCGGACGGCCGCGTGGTCGACGTCTCTGCCGCCTGCCCCGCGGCCGTTCAGGATCTCCTGGTCAGGACCGCCGCCCGGGCCGCCCGCCCAGGCGTCGTCCTGTCGCCCCCGCCCCATCTCGGCCTGGTCTGGACCCTGGTTCCGCCGCCCGCGCCCGGCCACCCCTCGCGGCGCATCTACCACCTGCCGCGCGACCTCGTGTTCGACCTTCTGGAGAAGGCCAACCCCCAGGCGACCCTGACTCCCGCCGAGAAGATGGTCGTCTTCCGCCTGCTCGGCGGCCTGTCGCTCCGGGAGTCGGCCGAGGCCGACGGCCTGTCGCTCGAGACCAAGCGCAACCAGCTCAAGTCGGTGCTGGCCAAGCTGGAATGCGCCGGCCAGGTGGACCTCGTCCGTCACGCCATGACCCAGTTGGCGGCCCATCTGCCGACGCCCCTGCCGACGGGCGAGGCGGAAGACCTGGCCGAAGCCTATGTGGCCCGGCATCTGCCGCCGGGGTGCCGCTACTACCGCGCCCCTCTGGGAACCGGCCGCATGGCGCGGGTGATCGAGGCCGGGCCGCCGGGCGGCCTGCCCGTGGTGCTGGTCCACGGCATGTTGTTCCCGCCGCTCCTCGCGGCGGGGGTCGAGGCGCTGCACGCCGCGCGCGTCCGCCTGATCGTCCCGGTCCGTTCCGGCTACTTCGAGATCGGCCCCACGCGACAGCTCGCCGACGCCGAAGGCCATGCCGAAGCCGTGGTCGCCGATCTGGCGGACTTCGTGGAGCGGTTCGTCGGCGCCCCCGCGGTCGTGGCGGGGACGTCGCTCGGTTCCTCCTATGCGGTCGAGCTGGCGGCCCGGCGGCCGGAGTTGCTGCGCCGCCTGGTGCTCCTCGCCGCCGACAGCCTCGCCCGCGACGGGCGCAAGGCCGCGCACGTCAACGCGTTCTACTCCGGCCTGCGGAACCTCGTGACTCGCCCCGGCGTCCTCCGCCGGCTGGCCTGGCAGTTCACGCGCACCTACGCCAACGCCCGGGTGGGCCGACGCGTGCTGATGCGGATGTTCCGCGGCTGCCCCGTCGACGCGGCGTCCCTGGCCATCCCCTCGGGGGAGACCGGGTTCGAATGGTTCCGCGACGCCTACGCCACTTCGTTTCCGGGGGTGGCCGAAGACTATCGCGCCGGCTTTGGAGACTGGCGCGAGCGGCTGGGCGGCGTGTCGACGCCCATCCAGGTGATCCACGGCGAGGACGACACCCTGTCGGCGCTCGACACGGTCCTGGCCCTGGTCGCCCCCGCAACGCCGCCGCCCCGCATCGACGTGATCCCCGGAGCCGGACATCTGGTGGGCGTCAGCCACGCCGCCCGGGTGTGGCGCCTCGTGGCCGAAGCCGATGCGGCGGACGCCGCCCTTGTCCGGCCGGCCGGCGCGGTGGAATAGTCCGCAGCTCCATTTCGGGGACGTCCATGAACCGCTTCACCGCCGCGCTCGCCACACTTTCGATCCTCGCGGGGCCGGCCGCCGCTCAGCCGGCGACCAAGGCCCGGGACACGGGCGAGCCGGCCTTCCGCGCGCTCTACAAGGAGCTGGTCGAGACCAACACCACCTTCTCGGCCGGCGACTGCACGCTCGCCGCCCAGCGCATGGCCGACAGGATGGAAGCGGCGGGCTTCCCCAAGTCGGACCTCCACGTCTTCACCCCGCCCGGCAAGCCCAAGGACGGCGGCCTGGTGGCCGTCTATCCGGGCCGGGACCCCAAGGCCAAGGCGGTGCTGCTGCTGGCCCACATCGACGTGGTCGAGGCGAAGCGCGAGGACTGGACGCGGGACCCGTTCACCCTGGTGGAGGAGGACGGCTACTTCTACGGACGCGGGTCGTTCGACGACAAGGCGCAGGCCGCCATCTGGACCGACCTCCTGATCCGCTATCGCCGCGAGGGCTACAAGCCGCGCCGCACGCTGAAGGTGGCGCTGACCTGCGGCGAGGAGGGCGGCGGCCAGGTGAACGGCGCCGCCTGGCTGGCCCAGAACCGGCGCGACCTGATCGACGCCGGCATCGCGCTGAATGAAGGCGCCGGCGGCCAGCTCTCCCCCGACGGGAAGCCGGTGGTCCACACCGTCCTGGCCGGCGAGAAGACCTTCCAGAACTTCGTCGTCGAGGCGACCAACGCCGGCGGCCACAGTTCCCGGCCCACGCCCGACAACGCCATCTACGACCTGGCCCGCGCGCTGGACCGGATCAGCCGGTACGAGTTCCCGCTCCAGCTCAACGACGCCACCCGCGGCTTCTTCGCGGGCATGGCCAAGGTCGTCGGCGGCGAAGAGGGCGCGGCCATGACCAGGATCGTCGCCGATCCCACCGACAAGACGGCCGATGCGGTCCTGCGCAAGAACCCCAGCTATCGCGCGGTGATGGGCACCACCTGCATCCCCACCCTGCTGGAGGGCGGCCATGCCAGCAACGCCCTACCCCAGAGGGCGCGAGCCACCGTCAACTGCCGCATCTTCCCCGGCGAACCGGCCGAGGCCGTGCGCGAGGCACTGGTGCAGGCGATCGGCAACCCCGAGGTCAAGGTCAGCTTCGCCAACCCGCCCCGGCCGCCCAAGTCGGCGCCGCCGCTGACGCCGGCCGTCATGAAGCCCATCGAGGCGGTGTCGGAAGAGATCTGGCCCAAGGTCCCGGTCATCCCGATCCTGCAGGCGGGCGGCACCGACGCCTCGCACCTGAACGCCGTGGGCATCCCTACGTTCGGCGTCTCGGGCATCTTCGTCGACCCCGACCTCGGCCGCATCCACGGCCTCAACGAGCGCATCCGGGTGAAATCCCTGATGGACGCCCGCGAGTTCAGCTACCGGCTGGTCAAGCTCTACGCCGACCAGAAGGACTGACTTGGCCGCCGCCCGCCTCTGGATCGCCGCCGCCCACGATCCCGCCCACCGCAACGGCGGCTGGGCGTTCGTACGCGCGGGCGTCGAGGTCGTCGGCAGGGCCGGCGGCGACCGCCGCACCACCCGCCCCCGCATGGCGCTGGCCGGCTTCCTCGCCGCGCTCCAGGACCTGCCGGCGGGCGAGACCCTCGCGGTCGCGGCGCCGCGCCCGGACGCCCTGGTCCTGCATGCGCTGCTGAAGCCGCCCGCGGACCCGCCCACGGACGACGCCGACCTGCGGACGGCCCTCGCCAGGATGCTCGCCGGCCGCGCCTGGACCCTGGCCATCGGCGATCCGGCCGGCCCCACCCCCGCCGCCTTCGCCGCCGCCTGGGCCGACCTGGCGTCGGAAAAGGCCAAGGCGGGCGGCGCCTTCGTCCATGCCATCCCCCGGCCCAATCTGGCGAAGGTCCAGGGGCTTTAGGCGCTGTCAGGGCCTCGTGGCGGCTTTGCGGCGCCGTTCCTCCTCCCCGTTAGGGGAGAGGGACGTGACGCCACCCCCTGTCGATCGGCTGGCCATCCGAAGGGATTGTTAGGCGTTTTCCTTCACTCTCCCCGGAGGTTCGCTCCCGAAGAGGACAGTGCCATGGGAAAGCTGATCGGCAGGCGACGCGCCGCCAGCGACCATTTCGAGCCGGACGAGGACGTCGATCCCAAGGCGCAGCGCAATCTGCGTGGCCACCTGGAGCACATCGACTACACCGCCTACGCGGCCAACAAGAAGCTGCTCACGGCCGCCATGGGCGCCCTGGACGGCCAGCGTGTGCAGAAGCTGGCCGCGGCGGCGGCGCTCGCCCGCACACGCTGGGTGGTGGCGGCGCTCACCATCGCCGAGGACGGCGCCACGCCCACTCGCGAGCAGATCGCGGGGCTCACGCACCTGCGGTCGACCTACGACGAACTCGCCAGCGCCTACGACGGTCTCCGCCGGATGGTCGAGCGCGGCTACATCGGCTACGCGCCCGCCGCCGACTAGGACCCGGCCTCCTCCCGCTCGTCCATCCACACCCGCAGGGCGCGGAGGAACGGCAGGGCGTCGCGGAACTCCTTCTGGGTGAAGCCTTCGCGCAGCTTCTCCGTCTTGGGCCGGATCGCCGCCATGGCCCGGCCATAGGCCTCGCGGCCGCCGGCGGTCAGGCGCACCCGCTTGCTGCGCCGGTCGCGCGCGCACGGCTCCACCGCCACCAGGTCCACGGCCTCCAGACGCTGCAATGTGTTGGTGATCGCCCCGGGGGTCATCCGCAGGGCCTTGGCGATGCAGGCCGGCGTCAGGTCGTCGCCCCGTCGCGAGATCAGGTTCAGCACCTCGTACTGGGGATAGGTCAGTCCCACGGGCAGGGTCTTGGCGATCGCCGTCCGCACGCCGTGCTGGATCAGGGTGATCTCATCGAAGACCTGGACTTCGGGATGTTCCTCTACGACCGCCATGCGCTTCCTCCCTCACGCCCGGGCGGGAGGAGCCTATTCTTCAATGTCGAACAAATTAGTTCAACGTTGAAAGATTAGCCCGACGCAACGTCCAACGCCTCACGCAGCCCCTTCCGGGCGAGCGCATCGGCCCGCTCGTTCAGCTCGTGGCCGGCGTGGCCCTTCACCCACCGCCATGTCACGTCGTGACGCGACCGGGCTTCGTCAAGGCGTCGCCACAGATCGTCGTTCTTCACAGGCTTTCCGTCGGCGGTCCTCCAGCCGCGGCGCTTCCAGCCGTGGATCCACTCGTGGATGCCTTTCTGGACGTACTGGCTGTCGGTGTGCAGCTCCACCCGGCAGGGCTTCTTCAGCGCCTCCAGCGCCTGGATCGCCGCCATCAGCTCCATGCGGTTGTTGGTGGTGGCCGGCTCGCCTCCCGTCAGCTCCTTCTCGGTCGTCCCGTGGATCAGAACGGCGCCCCAGCCGCCCGGCCCCGGATTCCCCGAGCACGCGCCGTCGGTGTAGATCGTCACCTGGGGCGTCACGCCGACGCCCCGAACAGCACGAGGTCGGGCGAGCTGCGGTGGACGGCCAGCTTGCGCTCGTACTCCAGCGGGTCCTTGGGCCGCACCAGCGCCCCGGCTGGCGTCGCGCCCCAGTCGTAGAGCCGGGTCAGGAAGAACCGGATCGCCGCCCCGTGCGCCAGCACCGGCAGCGCCGCGCGCTCGGCCCCCTCCAGCGGCCGCACAGCTTCGTACCCCGCCAGGAACTGCCGCGCGGCGGTGATGTTGAAGCTGCCGTCCGACTCGAAGCACCAGGCGTTCAGCGCCACCGCCACGTCGTAGGCGAAGGCCTCGGTGCAGGCGAAGTAGAAGTCGATGGCGCCAGAGAACTTGCCCCCAGTGAAGAAGACGTTGTCCGGGAAGAAGTCGGCGTGGCAGACGCCGGACGGCAGGCCCGTGGGCCACCGCTCGGCCAGCATCGCCAGGTCGGCCTGGACGGTCCGCGCCAGCCCCGGCTTCAGTCCGTCGGCCGCCGCCTCCTGGCCCGCGAACATGCCCGCCCAGGCCGCCTGGCCCAGGTCGTTCGCCCGCGTCATCGGAAACCCCTCGCCCGCCCGGTGCAGCGCCGCCAGCCCGCCGCCCGCCTCGCGGCAGTGCGCCGCCGTAGGCCGGCGCACCGAGAGGCCGTTCAGGAAGCTGGCGATGGCGCACGGCTTGCCCCGCACGTGTCGGATCAGCCGCCCCTCGCGGTCCGCCATCGGCTCGGCCGACGGATAGCCGTGCGTCGCCAGCCAGCGCATCAGTTCCAGAAAGTACGGCAGGTCGTCGGGATTGGTCCGCGCCTCGTAGACCGTCAGGATGTAGCGGCCCGCCTCCGTCTCCAGCAGGAAGTTCGAGTTCGACACCCCCTCGGCGATCCCCTTGAACGCCAGCGGCGCCCCCAGGTCGTAGCCGGCCAGCAGCTCGGCCAGTTCGTCGTCGGTGATGTCCGTATAGACCGCCATTCGCGGGGAGTGCGGCAGGTCGCCGGGGCGGTCAAGCCTTGGGCGCGTTCCGGGACATACCCGCCTCGACGCAACGTAATACATTCGTTATAACTTGCGCGATGGAGGCCCAGGCATGATCGCGCTCAAACTCACGCAGGTCGGAAATTCCGTCGGCGTGGTCCTACCGAAGGAGGCCCTGGCCAAGCTCGGGGTGGAGAAGGGTGACGTGGTCTATCTGACCGAGTCGCCCGACGGCGACATGCGCATTTCCGCCTACGACCCGGCTGTGGCCGAGGAGATCGCCCTGGGCGAAGCCTTCATGGACGAATACCGCGACACGTTCCGCGCCCTGGCCAAATGAGCCTCGAACCGCGCTGGGTCTCCAAGACGGCCATCATCGTCCTGCACGACCGGAGCATCGCGCTCCACGGCGGCGCTGCCGGCCTGCGCGACGACGGTCTTCTGGACTCCGCGCTGGCCCGCCCCGCCAACCGCTTTCACTACGAAGGCGAAACGGACATCTGCGCGCTGGCCGCCACCTATCTTGTCGGAGTGGCCGGCAACCATCCGTTCGCCGACGGAAACAAGCGGGCGGCGTTCCTGGCTGCGGGCCTGTTCCTGCGCCTGAACGGCCGGACGCTGACTGCGACGCAGGCCGAGGCCGCGCATCGGGTTCTCGCCGTCGCCGCCGGCGACCACGATATCCCCGCACTCGCCGAATGGATAAGGGCGCGCTCGGCCCCGATCCCCTGAGCGTCACGTTACTCACGCGGTGTCACCCCTTCGCGGCGGAATGGGTCCTTGCCTATTGCGGGGCGGTGATTAGGTTTCCCACAGCACGGCGGATGGACGCGATGAGCGACACGATGGGTCCTGGCGGTCTGGTTCTGTGCGTCAACGCCGCTCCGAACCATGTCACGGGCCATCCGGTGCCGCTCCGGGCCGGCGAGACCTATCGGGTCGTCGAGGTCATGGATTTCGCCTGCCCCTGCGGGCGCTCCGACGCCTTGATCGACGTGGGCGTCGATTTCGCGTGGTGCCAGACGCGCTTCCGGCTGTTGCCGAAGCCCAAGGCCCAGGCCCGGACCCGCCGCGTGTCGGCGCCCCGGGAAAAGGAAACAATCCGCTGAGGGTGGGCCTTCGCCCCTAACCCGCCACCGCCCGCGGCAGCTTGAACGTCACCGTCTCCTGCGCGGTGTCGACCTCCTCGACCGTGACGTCGAAGGCGGCGGCCAGCTTGTCGATCACGCCCTGCACCAACACCTCCGGGGCCGAAGCGCCGGCCGTGACCCCCACGGTGCGCGCGCCCTCCACCCAGCGGGGCTCCAGCACCGAGGCGTCGTCGATCAGGTAGGCCCGCGCCCCGGCCCGGCGCCCCACCTCGGCCAGTCGGACCGAGTTCGACGAGTTGGCGCTGCCGATCACCAGCAGCACCTCGGCCCGCGCCGCGATCGCCTTCACCGCGTCCTGGCGGTTGGTGGTGGCGTAGCAGATGTCTTCCTTGTGCGGCGCGGCGATGTCCGGGAACCGCGCGCGCAGCGCCGCCACGATATCGGCCGTGTCGTCCACCGAAAGGGTCGTCTGGGTCACGAAGGCCACGTTGGCCGGATCGCGCGGCTGGAAGGCCTGCGCATCCTCCACCGTCTCGATCAACCGCACCGCGCCGTCGGGAAGCTGGCCCATGGTGCCCACCACCTCGGGGTGGCCGCCGTGGCCGATCAGCACGATCTCGCGGCCGGCGTCGAAGTGCCGCTGGGCCTCCACATGCACCTTCGAGACCAGCGGGCAGGTGGCGTCCAGGAACAGCATCCGCCGCGCCTTCGCCTCGGCCGGCACCGACTTGGGCACCCCGTGGGCCGAGAACACCACCGGCCGGTCGTCGGGGCATTCGTCCAGGTCCTCGACGAAAACCGCGCCCAGCGCCCGCAGCCGCTCCACCACATGGCGGTTGTGGACGATCTCGTGGCGGACGTAGACCGGCGCCCCGTACTTGGCGATGGCCCGCTCCACGATCTGGATCGCCCGGTCCACCCCGGCGCAGAAACCCCGCGGGCTGGCGAGCAGGACGGTGAGCGGGGCGCGAGGCGACATGGCCGGGAACCTAGTGCGCCGGGCCGCGGATCGCCAGCGGATCAGAACGGAACCACGCACGTGAAGCCCGCGCGGGCGTGGCCGCTGTCGCCCCGGGCGTCGGCGTCTCCCGTCGCGCGCAGCCGGCAGCCCCGGGTCGGCCGCCGCGATAGGAAAGGTTCGAGGGGTTCGGCGTAGCGCCCCGCGGGATCGAGATTCAACCGCGCCGGGGCGGCCTGGGCGCCCGCCCACCGGCTCGTCTCGCAGGCTTCCCGCGCCTGGCGCGACAAGCCCGCCCGCTCGCAATCCCGGAGGCCGCGCAGTCCGCCGGACGGCCCGCCGGCCCGGCTCTCCCCGCCTGTGGTCCACCGGGGGCTGACGTCGGGCGCGCCGACCGCCGGGGCGTCGACCTCCCGGGCGTCGACCTCAGGGCGCGCCGCCGGATCGCGCAGGGGCGCATTCGCGTTGTCCGGCGCAGGACGCCTTGAAGCGCTGCGCTCCGAGGCGGCGCGACCCTCCGACGTCGGACGCCCTCCGGCGCGCCGCCAGTCGGTCCAAACGGGCGGAATCAGCGAAACCCGCATGGCCGGAGGGTCCGCGACAGGCGCAGAGGACGGCGCCGCCAGATGGCGCGCCAGCACCACCGCGAGAACCGCATGGACACCCACGGAGACCAGCGCCGCGCCGGCCCGCGGCGTGACCCTCAGGCCGAACGTTCGGCCGGACCTTCGGCTGGACAGCCTGTCTTCGAGACCGGCGCGCCCCATATCCAGAGCCCCCCGCTCACCCCCGAAGCTCGGAGGCCAGCTTTGCAGTGGGCGGCGTGGGTGGGACCGAAGTGTGGCCGAGGGGCCGCCCGTCAGGGAACGGCCTTGAACTCCGCGGCGAGCTTCAGGGTGACCTCGTCGCTCACGGCCGGGACATAGGTGGTGATCCCGAAGTCCGAGCGCTTGATCGTCGCCTTGCCGTCGAAGCCCAGCGAGTACTGCTTGTCGACCATGTTCACGCCGGCCTGGTTGAAGGTGGCCTGGAACGTCACCGGCCGCGTCACGCCGTGCAGCGTCAGGTCGCCCGTGACGTCGGCCGTGCGCTCGCCCGTGCGCTTCACCCCGGTCGAGGTGAACGTCGCCGTCGGGAACTTCGCGGTGTCGAGGAAGTCGGGGGCCTTCAGGTGCTTGTCCAGGCCGGGAGAGAAAGTGCCGACCAGGTTGGTGTCGATGGTCACTTTCAGCTCGGTGGCGTCCAGCCGGGCGGGATCGATCTTCAGCGTTCCGGTCACACCGTGGAACTGGCCGATGTAGGTCGAGAAGCCCAGGTGGGTCACCGACCACGTCACCTTGCTGTGCTCGGAATCCAGCGTGTAGGCGCCGGCCCGCGCCTCGGCGGGGTTCTGCGTGGTCTGGGCCAGGGCGGGGGCCACGCCGACCGGCGAGAGCGCCAGGGCGGCCGCCACGCTCCAGCCGACGAGGCTCCAGCCAACCGGGCCAGGGCTGGCGATCTTGAACTCATGGCGCATCGAGCGGCCTCCGAAACAGACGACAGGACGCCGCCCGGCGCGACGCCGGCTCCTACCTACCCCTTCCACGCAGGCAAACAACGCCGCGTGGGGCGGGACACTTTCGCCCCACAGGAAGCAATGCGCCGCCGCAGACGTCCCGCAGACCGAACGTCAGGCGGACAGTTTGGCTTGACGCGGGGTCACGATTGCCGGGGCGCCGCGAGGGGGTGAAGCTCGTCCGAACCAAGGAAGACCCGGGACCGCTGAAGACCCGGATCGACGAGAACGGGAGCGAGACGACATGGGCGATATTCTGAACCTGGGCGGGCGCGTGGCGCTGGTGACGGGAGCCGGACAGGGCGTGGGGCGGCAGATCGCCCTGCAACTCGGCGCGGCCGAGGGCAGCGGCGGGGTGGTGGTCAACGACTACGTCCTGGAGCGGGCCGAGGCGGTGGCCGAGGAGGTGCGCGCAGCGGGCGGCAAGGCCCTGGCGCTCCAGTGCGACGTTTCGGACCACGGCGCGGTCAAGGCCATGGTCGACAAGGCGGCCGCCGACCTGGGCGCCATCGGCGTGCTGGTGAACAACGCGGGCAACGCGGGCGCGACGCCCTCGCCCGAGCTGGGCAAGCCGTTCTGGGAGACCGGGCCCGAAGTCTGGAACAGCTTCGTGGGCGTGAACTTCTACGGCGTCATCAACTGCACCGCGGCGGTGATCCCGGGGATGCTGGCGCGCCAGGCGCCGGGACGGATCATCACCATCATCTCGGACGCCAGCCGCTGGGGCGACGCGGGGCTCGAGATCTACGCCGGCGCCAAGGCCGGCGCGGCGGGCTTCATGCGCTCGGTGGCCCGCTCGCTGGGCCGCCACCACATCACCGCCAACTCCATCGCCATCGCCCTAACCGCCACCCCGGCCGTGCGGCGAACGCTGGAGGGCGACCCCGAGCGGCTGAAGCGCACCCTGGAGAAGTACATCGTGCGCCGCCCCGGCCAGCCCGAGGACGTGGCCAACATGGCGCTGTTCCTGGCCTCGGACGCCTCGCCCTGGATCACGGGCCAGGTCTATCCGGTGAACGGCGGGTTCTCCTTCGCGCTCTGATCCAGGCGCCCCCGCGACACCCGATACGGACAGATCGCCGGCGGCGGCCCTCCCAGGCTGCCGCCGGGGGTTTCCGCCGCGCCGTCGCGCGCTCGCCTCAAAGGGGAAATTATTTTCAGCAAGAGATGATGGTTAACAATTTTTGCCGCGCAATGTCGCTGGTACGATTCAAACGACCCTGTTCGCGCCCCATTTTGGGGACCTGCGACAAGCTGTTCAGGTGGAATTCACACTCGGCCGCCCTAAATGCGCATCCGAACGGCCGAGAGGGTCGTAGCAGAACCAAGGCCGCGCGCCGCCCGGGGGACGGGAGGGCGCCGGCCGCCGAGGGATTGAGACGAGATGCGTGCTTTCACCGCCATCCTGGCCGCTGCGGCGTTGACCGCCGTCGCGACGCCGACCCTGGCGGACACCGCCCAGGACTTCCAGTTCTACACGCTGGGCAATCTGAACCTGAACGGCCAGACCCTCAATGGCCGCGTGGCCGCGGGCGGGAACGCCCAGTTCTCCAGCAGCAGCCTGATGGGCGCCGGCTCCAGCCTCGTGGTGGGCGGCGACCTGACCTACCTGAACGGCGGCACGGTGGCCAACGGCGCCCTCGTGGGCGGATCGAGCACCGCGCCGGGCTACCTCCCGATCAGCGCCGGCCAGTCGACCCTGCCGGTCGACTTCACCACCGAGAACCTGCGCCTCAAGAACCTTAGCACGACCCTCGCGGGCCTCGAGACCACCGGCACGGCCTATGTTCAGTGGGGCGGCCTGTTCTTCGACGGCCTGACCAGCGGCCTGAACATCGTGACCATCGACGCGTCCCAGCTTGCGGGCGTGAACTGGCTCGGCACGAACCTCGCGACCGGCACGGAACTGCTCATCAACGTGACGGGGAACACCGCCTCCCTGGGCGGCGGCCTGCATTCGAACGCGGCCTCGACCATCCTGTGGAACTTCGCCAACGCCACGGCGATCACGGCCGGCGGCGTGTCGCTGGGCGGATCGATCCTGGCGCCGAACGCGGCTTTCCAAGGTAACTCGGGCACGATCTCGGGTAGCCTGATCACCGGCTCGTTCAACGGCGCCATCAGCTTCGGCAATTCGGGCTATACGGGCGGCCTGCTGGCGCCGTCCATCGCGCCGGCGCTGCCGGGCGGCGGACTGGGCTCGGTCGCCGTTCCCGAACCCAGCGTCTGGGCGATGATGATCCTGGGCTTCGGCGCCGTCGGCGCCGTGCTGCGCCGCCGCCGCGCCCCGGACGCCCTCGCGGCCTGATCGCCTCCGGCGCGAGGACCCCTCGCGCAACCTCCGCCGGCGCCTTAGGTAGGGCGTCATGTGGATGCTGCTCCGCGTACTGATCTTCGCCGTTCTGGCCGCCGTGGCGGCCTGGGGCGCCGTGGCCGTAGCCGCCGAAGCCGTGTCGCGCACGGCCCGGCCGCGCGGCGAGATGGTCGATATCGGCGGGCGCAAGCTGCGGCTGGTCTGCGAAGGTCCCCGCTCCGACAAGCCCGTGGTGTGGCTCGAGGCCGGCGCGTTCAGCGGCGCCGCCGACTTCGCCGCCCTGCAACAGATCCTCACCGACCGCGGCCTGCGGAGCTGCGCCTACGACCGGGCGGGCATGGGCTGGTCCGACAAGGGGCCTGCGCCCCGCGACGGCGACGCCATCGCCGCCGACCTCGAAGCGCTGGTGAAGGCCTCCGGCGAACGCGGCCCGTTCGTGCTGGTCGGCCATTCGATGGCCGGGCTCTACATGCGGCAGTTCGCGGTCCGGAACCCCGATCAGGTCGTGGGCCTGGTTCTGGTCGACGCGGTCACCCCCGACATGATGGCCATCCCCGACGCCCAGAAATTCATCGACGGCGCGACGGGCCTCTCAAGCCTGGGAGCCGCGGCCGGCACGCTGTGGCTGACCAAGCCGCTCTACTGGATGCCCGACCGCATCGGCCTTCCCGACTATGGCCTGGCCGAGAAGCGTCGGGGCTTCGTCTCGGGCCGGCAGGCGCGCACCGCCTACGCCGAGGTCAAGCAGTGGCGCGCCGCGGCCGCCCAGGCGAAGGCGGCCGGCGAGCTCGACACGGCGGGCTCGCGCTCGGGGCGCATGGCGCAATGGAACGCCGTCCGCAACGCGCCGGCCACGGCGGCCCGCCACGGGATGGTCGACAACGTGGACGAGGCCACCCACACCAGCGTCCTGGGCCGCACCTGGGGCGAGCGGGTGGCGAAGGGCGTCGACTTCGTGATCTCGGCCGCCCGCCTCTGATCCCGGTCGCCCCGATCCCGTTCGCCACCCGGGCGGGCGACCGAGACGGCGTCTATTCGGGACTCAGGCCCGCGAACAGGAGCCGGTCCGCCCGGCCGGGATCGGAAACCACCTTCGACACGGTGTCGAAGATCATGGTCTCGCGCGTCGCCGGATCGAAAGCCGGCCACCCCGGCGACCCCGTGCGCGCAAACCGGACCCAGGCCGAACTCACCGCATCGGCCAACGCCTGCGGCGGGTCGGCGCCGACCATCGAGGCCGAGACGTCGAGATTGTCGAAGACAAATCCGTGCTCGATGGAATGGGAGGACTTCCAGCGCCCGCCGTCCACCGGGGTCTCCCAGGCGAAGAGGTACATGAACACGGGCGCGCCGCCCTGGGCGACCTTCCGCTCGGCCTGGGCGATGGCCCGGCGACGATACTGCCCCTCTGTCGTGGCCCGGAAGAAGGCGTCAGCCGCCGTCGCGTCAGGCGCGCGCCTGCGCAGGTCCGCGACAATCTTGGCGACGTCCGCGCCGGGCAGGAGCGGGCCGAGATGCGAGGGCAGCGTCGCCCACGTCAGGTCGAACAGGGAGGTGTCGAAGCCGCCGATCAGGCCGACGGTTTCGTCCTTCGTCGTGCCGATCAGCAACGGGACGTCCTCGCTGCCGGGCGGCGCGTCGGGCTCGAACGGATGTCGCGGCAGCGTGCGACCGTCCACGACCGGATTGAAGAGCACCCCCGCCCGATCCGCCGCGGCGCTGAGGTCCCCGAAGGGCAGGGTTCTCACGTCTGGCCGGCCGCCGCCGCCGTCGACCGCGGCCAGGACGCGTTCCGTCAGCCCCCTCGCCTCGGCGGGCGTCGTTCCGCGTATGTTGGACGAACTCTGCACGATCGCCTTGTGGAACAGGCCCCGCGCGCGCGGGGCCGCCATAAGGGTCGACACCTTCGCGCCGCCGCCCGACTGGCCGAAGATGGTGACGTTCGCCGGGTCGCCGCCGAAGCCCGAGATGTTGTCGCGAACCCACTCCAGAGCCAGGATCATGTCCGAGGTGCCAGCATTGCCGGAGTCGGCGTAGGCCGCGCCCAGTTCCGGCACGAACAGGTATCCCAGGGCGCCCAGCCGGTGGTTGACCGTCACCACGACCACCTCGCCCTTCGCGGCGAGGCGGGCGCCGTCGGCGTAACGCAGGGCGGAGCTCCCGCTGACGAAGCCGCCGCCGTGGAACCAGACCATCACGGGGCGCCGACCGCTCGCGTCGAGTCCCGGCGTATAGACGTTCAGGTTGAGGCAGTCCTCGGACTCGGGCTGCGGATTGGCCCACGAGCTGTAGATGGACGGCCGGCCCGGCCGCATCTGCGGCGCGATCGGACCGAAGGCGCCCGCATCCCGTACGCCGTCCCAGGCGGGCGGCGGACCCGAGGGCATGAACCGCCGCGAGGCCGTATCGGCGCCGTAGGGAATGCCCTGGAACACCGTCGCCGCGCCCGCGCGCCGGCCGCGGACCTGCCCGTGCCGGGTCGCGACCACGGGCGCGCCGAGGTCGGCCGCCGCCGCCGCTCGGCCCGAGGCCGGGCCTCCGAACGGCAACCCGACGCTGGACAGGCCGCCGAACGCCAGCCCGCCGAGCGCCGCGCGCCGGCTCAAGGACGTGGGCAAGGGCATGGCGGCCTAGAACTCGCGCCGGACGAAGACACCGATCTTGCGACCGGCGTCCAGGTTGGCGAGGGCCGCCGATCCCAGCGTGGCCGAGACGACGTTGATGTTGTTGAAGACGACCTCGTCCGTGAGGTTCAAGGCATAGGCCCCGACCGTCCAGGCGCGATCCTGGGTGTGGTACTCGGCCGTCAGGTCGAACCGGCCGACGGCCCGTTGCGACGCCACCGGCAGGTTGAACTCGGTGAAGTACACCCGGTCCTGCCAGTTGTAGCGGCCGCCGAACGTCAGGTCGCCGCCGGGAAGCTCGACGCGATAGCTGACGCCCACGGTCGCCGTGGCCTTGGGCGCCTTGGGCAGGCGGTTCCCCTCGAGATCCAGGGTCCCCAGGGCCGGCCGCGCCGAGTCGATGGTGAAGTACTCGTCGAACTCGGCGTCGAGCAGCGACACCACGGCATCGACGGTCAGGGCGCGGGTCAGGCTCGCCCGGCCTTCCAGCTCCAGGCCGCGGATCGTGGCCTGGGCGGCGTTGTCGGTGAAGGCGGCGACGCCGCGGATCTGCTGAACCTGGAGATCCTGGTACGAGGATCGGAACGCGGCCAGATTCAGTTCCAGCCGACGATCCAGATAGAAGCCCTTCACCCCCGCTTCGAGGTTGCGGTTCTTCTCCGGATTGAACGCCTGGGTGAAGCTGCCGGCCTGGAAGCCGCCGCCCTTGAAGCCCGTCGAATAGGTCAGATAGGCGCTGACATTTCGGCTCAGGTCGTACGAGGTCCCGACCTGATAGGTGACCGCGTCCCAGTTCGCGCGGTTCGTCCCCGCGCCCAGGAAGTTGTTGGCTTCCGCGATGGCCTTGCGGTCGAACGTATAGCGCAGGCCGCCGAACACGTCCCACGCGTCCGTCAGCGACCACGTGCCGTGGGCGAAGGCGGCGTACGAGGTGGTCGTGACCGCCGCGTCGATGATGGTGATGCGGTTGAAGGCGGGCGTGCGCACCTCGACCAGCTGCTCCGCCTTCTCGTAGAAGGCGTTGAGGCCCACCAGAAGATCCAGCCGCGCGCCCAGTTCGGGTCGGAAGATGAGTTCGGTGTAGCCCTGCTTGGCGACCTGGTCGGCGTCGGTCAGCGTCAGCAACGCCTGCGTCCCGTCCCCGTCCGAACGTAGCGCGATCTTGGTCCTGTGCGCCGCCGCCAGGAACTCGAACCGCCCGACGTCGGTGGTGAGCGCCGCATCGAAGGTGGCGCCGGCGAACGTCTTGTCGTTGAAGCCCTGGTTCGCGAAGACCTCGCGCCGGGCCTTGTCGGGCCGCGTCCCGCCCAGTTGCTCGGCCGGCGTGATGCGGAAGTCGGGCCCACCCACCAGCCAGGGCGCCGGCCCGGCCGTGTTCTGGCGCTGATACTCCAGCATCAGTCCGGTCTCGAGCGCGCCGCCGGGCGTGAACCGGATCTGGCCGCGCAGCGCCAGGCTGTCGGCGTCGTCGAACCGGCCCGGCCCGCTGGCGCGGTTCAGGTTCTTGGTGAAGCCCTCGTTGTAGACGTGCTGGAGCCCGAAGCGCGCGGCCAGCGTGCCGTCTTCGTTGAGCGGCGTGTTCAGGATCAGGTCGAGGCCCGAGTGCAGAGGCTCGCCCCCGAGCGTCACCGCCGCCAGCCCGCCGAACTCGGTCGTCGGGCGTTTGGTGATGACATTGACGCTCCCGCCCGTGGCGTTGCGTCCGAAGAGCGTGCCCTGCGGCCCCCGCAGCACTTCGATGCGATCGACGTCGAAGAAACTCGCGGCGGCGACGCCGGTGCGTTCGAGATAGACGCCGTTCAGGTGATAGGCGACCGCGGGCGAGCCGCCCAGGAGGCTGCCCTGGCTTCCAACGCCGCGGATCGCGATCCGCGTCTCGGTGAAGTTCTCGCCGATCTGCACGCTGGGCAACTGGCTGCGCAGGTCGGTCAGGTTGGTGACGCCCTTCGCCAGAAGCCCGTCCCCGCCGATGCTGGACACCGCCACCGGGGCCTCGCGCAGCGTCTCCGCGCGACGCTGCGCGGTGACGACCACTTCCTCCAGCGTCGACTCGCTGGCGTCCTGGGCGCAGGCGGGGCCGCCCGCCACGAGACTCGCCAGCGCAGCGCCGGCGAGGATTCCGAATTTGAAATGCAGGCGTCGTTCGCCGTTCGGCCGCGACATTCTCTTCCCCTCGATGTTTTTGTTGCTTGGGGGGAAGCTAGCCGTGCCGGCGGCGCGGCAAAGGTCGGTTTGCGTACACGACCGGGGGTCGGTTCGCCGTCAGATCCAGGCCCGGGCCAGGAGGTCTCGAACCCTCTGGCGGGCGGTCCAGGCCACCGCGGCGTCGGGCGTGAGCGCCGGCGCACCCATCGCCCGCCAGGCCTGAGGCGTGCGGCCGGTCTTGTCCTTGATCAGCCGCCTCAGGCTGCGCACCTCCGCATAGCCGAGGTCTTCGGCGATGTCGGCCAGGCTGTCGGAGGTCGCCCGGAGTCGAGTCACGGCCGTCTCCACGACGGCGGCCTTGTGGCGCGCGCGTGTCGGCTGCGGGCGGGGCCGGGGCGCGGCGTCCAGCCACCGGTCCACCATCTCGATCATCGGGTTCTCGACGGCCGGCGCCGCCCGGGGCCAGGACAGGCAGTCCGGCCGAAGTCGCAGGGCGGTCACCGACCCGTAGGTCAGCGGCGCGCCGAACATCGGGTGCGACTTGCCGATCGACGGATGTTCGGTCACCCGCAGTTGGACGCCTGTGACCGGAAGCGGCCGGCCGGCGAACCACCCGAGCAGGACGCTGATCACCAGGGCCCAGACCTCCTCCAGCAGCGCGCCGTCCTCGTCGTCGCGGGCGACCGCCTTGACCGCGATGTCGATCGCCCGCCGCGACGTCCGCACGCTGACCTGGAAGGTCTCGCCGGCCCAGCCGCAGTATCGCGCCAGCCGCCCGATCGCCGACTCCAGGTCGGCGCACTCCAGGATGCAGCACAGCAGCACGCCGCCTGTGCCCTTGCGGGTCCGGGTTCGCCCGAGGCCGTGCGTCTCGTCGTCGAGCAGGTCCACGATGGTCAGCGGCAGCAGGAGATGCTGGGCCGTCGTGATCTCCAGGAGACCGCGCTCCTGCGGCGCGATGAGGCAACGCTGGAAAAGGGTCTCGAGATCGACGCCCGCCGCCACGGCGCCGCGCGACCGGCGCGCCAGCCACTCGGCCGGCACCTCGATCCTGCGACCCCAGCCGGTCTCCGCTTGCGGGGCATCCAGCACACCCGATCTCCGTCATCGCGTTGCGCGCCGCGACGCACGGCGCGACGTCACGGTAAGGCCAACCCGGAATCGCGACAATTCGGGCGTGCCTGCGCCCCCCGCCCTATGTCCGCATACGCGCGCGGCCGCGGGGCGGACCGCGGGGGACTCAGGGGTGGAACACCGAGCGCCCGCCGGTCGGGCGCCCTACAGCGGCGCGCCCAGCAACAGAAGCAGCGAGGCGCCGGCGCAGACCACGCTGACGGCGAAAAGCGCGAGAGCCCAGAACGAGGGACGGCCGGCGGGCTTGGCGGGGGCGGGGCTCATGACGCGGCTCCGTAACGGGTCGGCGGCGAGGGCGAGAGCCCCAGAACGATGGCGGGACGATGCCGGCCCGCGCTTGAACGGCGGCTGAACCGGCGCGTCAGGTTGGTTAAGCGCCCCCTACATCCGCTCCGGCGTGGCGACGCCCAGCAGGTCCAGCGCCAGTTCGAGCTGGCGCAGCGCCGCGCCCGCCAGGGTGAGACGCGAGGCGCGCAATTCGGGCTCGGCCGACATGATCGGACAGGCGGCGTAGAACTTCGAGAACGCCTGGCTCAGGCGATAGGCGTGTTCCGCCAGGGCGTTCGGCGCCTTCTTGTCGTAGGCCTCGGCCAGGGCGCCGTCGAAGGCGTCCAGCGTCAGCACCAGGTCGCGCTCGGCCGCCTCGGTGACTGCGACCGGGCCGGGCTCGGCGCCTTCGGCCAACGCACGCCGCAGGAGGCTCTTCACCCGCACCGCCTGATAGAGCAGGTACGGGCCGGTCTTGCCCTCGAAGCTGGTGAAGCGGTCGAGGTCGAAGACATAGGAGGTGCCGCGGAAGTTCGAGAGGTCGGCGAACTTCAGCGCCGCGACGGCCACCTTGCCGGCGATGTCCTCGAACTCCTCGGGCGGCAGGTCCTCGCCCAGACCGGCCTCGCGCAGGCGCTCGCGGGCCTTGGCGCGGGTGGTCTCGATCAGGTCCGCCAGCTTCAGGACGCCGCCCTCGCGGGTCTTGAAGGGCTTGCCGTCGGTCCCGTTCATGGTGCCGAAGCCGATGTGCTCCAGCTGTCCCTCGGCGGCGTAGCCCGCCAGGTAGGCGGCGCGGAACACGATCTCGAAATGGTCGGCCTGGCGCTGGTCCACGCAGTAGATGACGAGGTGCGGGTCGAACGCCCGCTTGCGGTCCAGGATCGTAGCCAGGTCGGTGGTGCCGTACATCGCCGAGCCTTCGGACGAGACCACCAGCAGCGGCGGCAGCTCGCGCTTATCCCCTTCCCTGGCGACGCGGACGATCCGGGCGCCCTGGTCGTCCACAAGCAGACCCTTGGCGTCGAGGTCGGCGATCATCTCGGGGATCAGGTGGTCGACGTCGCTCTCGCCCTTCCACCAGTCGAAATCGACGCCCAGGGCGTGGAAGTCGCGCGCCAGGGCCACCTGTGTCACCGCCCGGAACTGCCGCCACAGCACGTAGCAGCCGGGATGGTGCGCCTGGAGGTCGGCGGTCAGCTTACGGGCGCGGTCGCGGTAGGTGGGGTCTTCCTTCCCCCTGGCCGAGGCCATCGGGTACAGCCTGTCCAGGTCGGCCAGGGTCACACGCTCGAACGCCGCCGGGATCGGGGCGTCCTTGTCGTTCAGCGTGCCGACCAGGGCGGCGATGTCGGGGTTCTCGTCGCAGACGGCGCCGATGAGCAGGCCCATCTGATAGCCCCAGTCGCCGAAGTGGGCGTCGCCGACCACCTCGTCGCCGCGGAAGCGGTACAGCCGCTTGACGGATTCGCCGATGATCGAGGCGCGCAGGTGGCCCACGTGCATCGGCTTGGCCACGTTGGGGCCGCCGTAGTCCACCAGCACGCGGCGCGGCGCGGCCGCCGCCTCGGCGCCGGCCCGGGGGTCGGCGGCGATCTGGTCGGCGCGGGCGGCGAGCGCCGTGTCGGCGACCTTCAGGTTCAGGAAGCCCGGCCCGGCGATCTCCACCGACGACAGGCGCGCATCGTCCTTCAGCCGCCCGGCGACCGCCGTGGCGATCTCGCGCGGATTGCGGCCCAGGCGCTTGGCCGCCGCCAGGGCGCCGTTCGACTGGAAGTCGGCCAGGTCGGGCCGGTCCGAGGCGGTGACGCGGGCCAGTTCGGCGGGCACGCCTTCGGCGGCGAAGGCGGCCTCGACCGCCTCGCCCAGGGTCCTCTTCAGATCGCTCATGGATTGGTCGGGGCGCCCGCGGTCTGGCTGGCGGCGGTCTGGCCCACGTTCAGGCGGAAGCGCTTGCCCTCGCGGTTGAACGCCGCCATCTCGGGCGTCACCTCGAAGCCGATCAGCACCTCGAAGTTGGCCCCCGAGGTGGTCATGGTGGCGCGCGGGATGGTGATGCCGGCGATGTTCTCGGTCACATAGACGCGGTCGCTGCCGTCCGGGAAGTTGACCGGCAGGTCGAAGTATTCCTTGGCCAGCACCGAGCGGTTGCGGTCGGTCACGGCCACCCAGTAGCGATAGGTCTTGCTGCGGCCCTGGGCCTGCGGCCCCTTGCCCAGCTCGAACAGCACCTCCATCACCACCTGGATCGGCTTGTCGTCCTTGTAGGCGCAGCCCGACGAGATGCCCTGGATCTCGCCCGACCAGCTCACGGCGGCCGAGGCTTCGCGGCCGTCCTTGAACTCGACGTAGCGGCCGGCGTCATACAGCGTCTTCACATAGGGGCACGGGCCGGCGTTGCGCAGGGCCGGCAGCGGCGCCTGGACGTCGCCCCACTCCTCGCGCTGGCGGCGCTTCTTGGCGGCGTCTTCCTGCTGGCGGCGCTGATCGGCGTCGGGATCGCGGCGGCTCTGGGCGTAGCCGCCGGCCGGAATGGCGGTGACGGCCACGGCGAAGGCGGCGGCGAGCAGGATCTGACGGCGCATGGAGGTCGTCCAACGGTAAGGGCCGCGAAAGGCCGCGGCGTCAGGGGGTTCACTACAGCGGGACGATTGCGGCGGCAACGCGACGCTTGGCCCCGGACGGCGACCCAGAGGTCGACCCAGCGGCCTCCCGGATCCGGGCGCCAAAAAAAGCGCCGCGACCGTGACCCGTGAACCGGCCGGACGGCGCCTTCTCTGAATAGGGCCCGCATGGTGCGGGCGTCGGGACCCCGGTCGGGCGGGCGAGCGTGTCCCATGACGGAGAAGGACATCCCATCGTGAGCGTATCTCTGAAATCGGGCGCCGCGGCGCTCGTCGCGGCCTGCGCGGTCGCCTTCGCGGCCGCACCCGCCGGCGCGGCGACCACCCTGCTGGGACCCACGCCCTACACGAGCGCCGGCGACAGCCCGTTCGCGGGCCTGACCTTCGACTACTTCCACCTCGAGGATTTCCAGGACGGCCTGCTCAACACGCCCGGCCTGAGCGCCCCCCGGGGCGCGGTGTTCACGGGGCCGCCCGGCTCGATCTCCGACTCGGTGGAGTTCACCCCGAACGGCAGCTCCTGGTTCTCGGGCAGCGGCGCGACCGGGCTGGAGTTCGTCTTCGACGCCGGCGTCCTGGGCGCCCTGCCCACCCATGCCGGCCTGGTCTGGACCGACGGGCGCGGGACCATCACCTTCGAGGCCTTCGACCTGAACGGCGTCTCGCTGGGCGTCGTCACGGGAGATCACGCCGACACCAGCCAGACCGGCGAGACCGGCGAGGACCGCTTCTACGGCGTGATCCACGCCGCCGGCATCTCGCGCATCCTGATCAAGAACCAGTCGGGCGGCATCGAGGCGGATCACGTCCAGTACGGCCGCCAGACCCTGACCGCCGCCGTGCCCGAGCCGACGACCTGGGCCATGATGATCCTGGGCTTCGGCGCCGCGGGCGCCCTACTGCGGCGACGCCGGGCCGCCCCCGTGGCCGCCCCCGTGGCCGAAGCCGTCGCCTGACGGCCCGGCCCGCGGAGGCGGGGAGGCCGGTCACCCCCCGGCCCTCCCCGCCGAGCGCGCGCCGCCGGCTCGGCGCCCGCGCCCGCGCGCCACCTGCCGGCGTGGGGTTGGCGCGATGGGCGACCGCCGTCTGCATCCCGTCCCGGCGCCTGGTTTGCGCCGAAAATCGAGAACAAACGGCGTCGCCGCCCGTCCTCAAAATCGCCACGACCGTGCGGAACCGTCCCCCGATTTCCGCATTCATATCCCGGTTGAAGGGGGAGGCGTCGCAGTGTCCGCGCGCATGTTCACGGCGATCGACATCAGCGAGACCGGCGAAGCCGTCGTGGACCAGTTCGTCGCCGCCCACACCACCGCCGCCGTCCGCCGGGCCCAGTTCGCGGCCGAAGGCGTGATGCTCCAGCTCTGGTCCGAAGGCCGCCTCCTAGGGTCCTGGCGCCGCGTCGGCCGCCGCACCTTCCACCCCGCCTAGCCCCACCGCCCCATTTCTCCCCCGTTCACGGGGGAGGGGGACCACGCCCCCCAAAAGGGGCATGTCGGGAGGGCGTGGCGGAGGGGGCGCGGCCAAGCCCCGATCTTCGTCGTCGCGCCCAGATCCGGAGTTCGGCCCCTCGCCGCAGGCCGCCCCCGCCTCCGCGCCTATCGCGCGAGGACGATGTGGGTGGCGTGCTCTCCGGCCTGATGCTCGGTGACGCGGTAGCCGAGCGCGGGAAGGTCGATGCCGGCGAACATCGCCTCCCCGTCGCCCAGGACGACGGGCGACAGCGCAAAGTGAAGTTCGTCGATCAGGCCCGCCCTCACGTATTGGCGAACCGTCTCCACGCCGCCGCCGATCTTGACGTCGAGATCCCCAGCCGCCGCCCTGGCCTGCGCGAGCGCCGCCTCGATCCCGGCGGTCACGAAGATGAAGGTGGTGCCGCCCTCCATCTCGATCGGCTCGCGCGGATGGTGGGTCAGGATGAAGGTCGGCGCGTGATAGGGCGGGTTGGCGCCCCACCAACCCTTCCAGCTCTCATCCGACCATTCGCCCCGGTGGGGATCGAACATGTTGCGGCCGAGGATGAAGGCGCCGAAGCCGTGCATCGAGCGGCTGGCGTAGGCCTGGTCGACGCCGTCGGACCCGCCGTCCTGTCCCGTCATGGCGTGAAAGAAGCGCGTCCCGACAAGCCAGGTGTGGAGTTCCTGCCCCCGCCGGCCGAGGGGACTCTCCAGACTCTGCCCCGGCCCGGCGCCAAAGCCATCGAGCGAGATCGAGAATCCGCCCACCCGCACCCTAGACATCCTGCCTCCGCCGTTCCGACCGCCACGACCAACTCCGGCCGCCGCCCTCAGGACGTACACACAAGGAGCGATCCGACAAAGCGGCGAGGGTCTCGGAGCTCGCGAGCAGCAGACCCGCGCCCACCCCCCTCCGAACCCCCCACGCCGCCCCATCCTCCCCCGTTCACGGGGGAGGGGGACCACGCCCCGAAGAGGGCGTGGTGGAGG
>NZ_MEEX01000046.1 GCF_001724605.1 Phenylobacterium sp. SCN 70-31 | reverse complement strand
TGTCTCCGCGCGCCGGCCTCTTGCAACCCCCGCCGAGCACGGCTCAGATCAACCCAGGACTCTCGTTACGACTGGATGAGAAACGGGGGTCACGTCACGAACGCAACCGCTAATTCCACCAGCTTCCTCATTCGGCCCGCCGGTGACGGCTCGGACGAAGAGCTTCTGACCAAAGCCCAGAAGCTTCCCGCTGGCACGCTGGTCTACGACATTCAGGCCACTTGGGGTTCCTATCCGCCTTACACCTTCATGGCCGGGAACTTCACCGTCACGGGAGATGTCTCCCGATGAGCGATCCTACCATTGTCACACCCGGCATCATTCAGCCGACCGTAAAGCAAGGCCCTTGGGTCCAAGGCCCGCCCGGCACGCCGGGCGCCAATGGTGAACAGGGTCCGCCGGGTCCCGGTCGGGACATCGACGACGCCACGGTCAACGGTGATGGCGACCTGATCATCACCTACAGCGACAACACCACCCAAAACGCGGGTCACGTCGTTGGTGCGGACGGAGCCAACGGTACTATCGGCGTGGATGGTGCGAACGCCTACGTCGTGGCTGTCGAACAAGGTTTCTCGGGGACTCCTGACGAATGGCTCGATAGCCTTCAGGGAGCCGATGGGGCTCAGGGCGAACAAGGTCCACAAGGTCCACAAGGCAATTCCGGCATCACGTCTGCCGAACTCACCGGCGACGTTACCGGCACTCTGACCAATGGGATAGTCGAGACAACGCTGACCAACAGCGGAGTCACACCGGGGGCGTACAAAGGCATTCTGAAGACGTTCGGCGTGAACGAAAAAGGTCTCGTCTACGGCGTAGCGACGCCGTTCATTGGCGGTGATGTCTCTATCACCGAAGACGGCGGCGATATCCTGACCACACTCTCGACCACAGGGGTGACGGCGGGAACATATGGGCTGTTCGGACTAAGCTTCACCACCGATTTGAAAGGTCGTATCACTTCGGCATCGCAGGTTAGCACTATCGCCGCAGGCGGTGATATTGGTCTAATTTCGTTCGCCAACACGCCTATTCCGATTTTCAATCTAACGAACACCGGCGTCACACCGGGGACCTACACGAAGGTCACCACGGATGCCAAAGGCCGCATCACGGCTGGCGAGAGCCTGTCTTCGGGTGATGTGACCACTGCCCTCGGCTTCACGCCGATCTCGGCAAACCAGACGATCACGCTCAGCGGGGATGCTTCGGGTTCGGGCACGACGGCTGTCACCCTGACGCTGGCCAACACCGGCGTGGCGGCGGGCAACTACGGCCTCGTGAATCTGGCAGTCGACTCCAAGGGTCGCATTACATCGATCTCGAACGCCACAAGCATCCCGGCCACGTCGATCCGCCCCGGTGCGACAGAAACGGTTGTGACCCTTTCGCCGGTGGCGAACGCGGTCAATCTGGACCTGTCTCAGGGCTCGTATTTCGTGATCAACGTCACCTCGAACGTGGCGATCACTGCAAACAACGCACCGGCCACCGGAGCTTTCGGCTTTACGGTCGAACTCATCTCAGACGGCACGACGCGGGGCGTCACCTACATGGCCAACACCGGCTGGGATGGCGACGTGTCTCCGGTCGTTCCGAACGTCCTGAATCGCAAAGTCATTGCTGTCTTTAGCAGCCGCAACGCCGGGGTGAATTATTCCGCCGGGATCGCGATGGCCAACGTCGCATGAGCCAGCTTCACAAAGCCCTGAGCCGGGCGGCTGGTTACAATCGTCCGTTCGATCCTTACCGGAGCCAAGTCACCCTTATGCTCAAGGGTGAGGCTGCGGTTGATGACTCGACGTTTGCTCGCACGATCACCACGAACCAGATCACCTATTCGACGCCCGGTCGCTATGGGAATGCGGCCCAATATCCTGACATCAATGGTGGCGTTGGCCAGTGTCAGCAGACCACGACGTATGACTCTTCTCAGCAGCTTGGGACCGGCGATTTCACGATTGAAGGATGGCTCTACAAAATCAGCCATGCGTCAGCGGCGGGCAACCAGACGTTCTTTCAAGTCGGGACCACCGGCGCCAACGGCCTTGGCATCTATCTGACCACGGCAGGCGGCATCGATTTCGCTGGTCTGAACACCTACTACTGCGGCGTTCCTTCGAGCACGATCAGTCTGAATACATGGTATCACATCGCATTGGTCCGCTCATCTGGCCTCGCCGCGATCTTCGTGAATGGGATTCTTTCCAGCCGCCAGAACCCTGCTCTTGGGGAACCTTGGCAATGGGAAACCTGCACCAGCAATTTCACTCAGACGAACGCCTATCGCATCGGTGGAGCATATTTCTCGAATCGTAGCATTCGTGGAGCCATCGACGAATTCGCGATCACCAAAGCCGCTCGCTATCTGAGTAATTTCACGCCACCACAACGAGGCTTGGCTACCCAATGAGCACGATTTTCTACGCTATTGTTGAGGGCGACCATGTTCTTCAATACCCGGTTTCGCCGGGCATTGAAGGCTGCAAGCCGGTATACGTGGATGAACAACCCGAGGCGACGGAAACCACTCGCGTAATCGCTACCATTCCGGTTCTCGAAAACGGCGTGTGGCGGCAGGGCTGGACCGTCGAAAATCTGACGGCTGAAGAGCTTCAGAGCATCGCCGAGACTGGCTACCCACGCCCACCCCAAGCATAAATATTCGAGTGAAAGCGTGGGATATTCCCGCTTAAGTTGAGAGTGGGAAATGAGTGAACCAAAGCTGACTACGGCTGCACAGATTGCGTTGTTGAACGCGAAAATTGACGCCAACCAGAATCAGAACATGACTGTTCTGACAGGCCTGCGTGAACTTGTTGGCGAAAAACTCAACAATCAAGATGGCCGGATCAATTCACTCGAAGATCGTGTTGACGATCACTCGACCCGCCTGACCAAGCTCGAAGGCGAGTCCAACAAATCCGCCGGGGCTCGTGGAGCCGCCATGTCGATCATCGTGGGAACTGCTACAGTTCTCGGAACGATCTGCGGATGGTTCGCCGAACAATTCCTCTCATTGTTCAAATAACAAAAGACCCGCCGAACGAATCCGGCGGGGCTTAAGATCAACAACCTATTTCACTCAAGGATCACGGGTGCGAAGCCGTGGATGGATTTTTCACGTCTCCCCATCTTTGACGCAGTAGGATACGAACACCAATATAGTTGATCGATCCCCATATACCAATTTATTTCGGATCGTCGGCGGGCTGTTCTGGCTCATCCCGAAACTCGATTTCTCCCGAGACAACCGATCCTGAGACACTGACTTTCTCGATCTTGCCAAATGCAAGGGTCGCCAGCGTCAGCACTATCCCACCACAGAAAATCCACAGGGCCACGGCGAGAGCATTCACCCGAGGCACAGCCGCCGACTCCGGCCAAGGCATGTAGCCGAGAATTATCGTATACCAGACAACGAACGCGGTAATCACGAACGCACAGCCCAGCATCAGAGCAAACGCGAACGTCGGGAGTTTCTTCAGACCGCCCGCGAGAGGCTTAAACGAGGGCAGTTTCATGACGTTCCTTGCTAAATATTCGTATCAACACGAATATTTAGGTGCAGCATGTGCGAAACTACGCTGCCCTTTAGCATCGACAATCTGTCTACTGCCGAAGGGCCTACACAATATAATTCCGTCCCGAATCCGATTCTCGATCCGCTATGGGTCCCCGAACCAGAAGATCGCCTGTTGGTAGATTGGTTCGCAGACAAATATGTCGAGAAAGAACGACTTAGCGGCTCAGGTCGCAGGGGCGACATCGGCCCCAACCGCTTGGCCCACGCGAAAATGGGCAAATACGCCGAGTTGGCTTGGATGGCCGTCACCGGCGGATCACCAGACTTCGACATTCCAGCCGCCGACGCCTCGGCGCCAGACATCGTAGACGATCCCGATTGTCCCCTTCGGCCCGGATGGCAGGGCCACAAGCTCCACGTCAAAACCTGCAAGATGGCCGCGTTCGATGGCCCCTATGAGAGTTGGACAGCGGCCCATTGGGATCGCATCGTCAAAGCTCCCTCTCCCTCCGACATCATCCTTCTGGCTTTTACCGATCCCGACTCCGGCGATACGATCACGCTCGGATGGGTCTACGCCTCAGAGGTTCAGGGCCACTGGCAACCCTGCAAGCTGGCGTCCATGGCCCATAAGCGGGCTCTCTACAGGGACGCGATCAAGCATCTGATCCGAGACTTCAGCGAGACCCCAAAATAATATTGAGTATTCGATGGGCCTATGCCTAAATAGGTCTATCGAATTCGCGGTCACGAGTTCACCGGTTTTGAGATGTAGCATCTGCCATGGGGCGACATCTCCCTTAAGGAACCCTCACTTGTGACCGCAAGTGGGGGTTTTTCTTTTTGTCCCCACGATAACTACTACTACGACGGCGTGTCGGGCGCCATTAAATCCCGTCTTGGCAAAGAACATAGCTCAGGGGATTACGACGTGATGTCGAAGGGTTACCCCGCCTGCAAGTGGATCACAGGCCGCCAGCGGTCAAAGCCGGGAATGCATACCGGACCACGGGAGAGCACCTAAGAGGCGGACATTCCCCACCGACACAAGGCACGTAGTGGTGCGGGTGGTTAGGGAAGTAACGGCCCCTCAGAATTGCCGAAAGGCGAATGGCTACGAAAAGACGACAGCACTGCCTTGTTCAATTTGGCAACTGTCGGCTCACTACGGTTCTTCGATGTGCCGTGTGTGAGTGCTCGGCTCGAAAGAGCCGTAACCGTTTTGACTTCGGTCAGAGATTGGGTCGCGAATGCGGGTCTTAGGGAAACCGCCCGCTGCAACTGTAATGGAAGCAAGTGACTTATCGAACGGCTAAGCGAGGCGTTTGGACGCATACTTAGCAACGATCTCCCCTTCGGGTTCTTCAATATTTGTTTGAGGAATTCCGAGGGGGAGAAAAGCGACATTTCGCTCCGCGATTACCGCATGAGAGGAAAGCTTCGCTTTCCAAAGTGGTCGCTTCGCTCCTTTGAACACAAATAATTCATCTCAAACGAACCACTTCAATCAACCGCTGAGTAATCTGCAAGCGAAGTGCGAGCTAAGGCGAGCACGTAGAGAAGCAGATTACGAGAGCGACAGACGACTTCGAGCGAAGCGAGGAAGTTGGCTGTTGCACGAGCGAAAAAGATATCGACATCCAAAATCCCGCTCAGATAGGACTCAGAGAACACCTCACGGAGTCCTACTCATGGATATCGCAGACAACCAATCTCTTGATTTGTTCTTGGATGACTTGGAGCAATTCGCCAAGGAACACCCCGATGCGGATTATGATGACTTGATCATGTATTTCCGCCTCGAACACGGAGCCACTGAAGAACAGGCCATTGGGCTTATGGAAGTGCTCCAAGAGATGTTCGCACCCGTCGATTAATATACCGATCCAACTCGTTGCTCTGGTAAATTAAGAGCATCAACTACTTAAGGCATTCGAAGTGCAGTATACATTTGAACCCAAGGTGGATGGTTCCTTCGTCGAACCCACACCTACCAAGTCGTTTGTGCAGAGCACTGTGGAGCAATACGCTCAGCAAGTGATCCCGAACCTCGTGCAAGCGGATTTCCCTATGGGCCGAAAGGTCATTCTGGCTCCCGGCACGAAAGTTCAGACGGAAGATGGTCAGGTTATCGCTCTGAGCGATCCGACTGCCGTCAATCTCGCTGAGAATTCTCCGAATGGGCTGATCCCTTTGTTCTCTGAGGCCACTCTTCTTCTACTGACGCAATACGTCATCGACAAAACTGAAGAAGCGTTGGGTCAAGGCGGCAGTTCGGGGAATTATTCCGTCGCAGACGCTACACCGTTCGAAGACATGAAGAACGCAGGCCTGAACCGAAAGGCTCGCCGTCGTCAGGGGCGTAAGTGATGCAGTTGCCCGCAACCATTTCGCAGTGGGCCGATTTGCTTTCCACTGCAACGCTCGGCACTTTCACCGCAGTAGGGGCTATTACTTGCTTCGGAATTTGCGGTGCAATGATCAGAGCTAAGCTTGAAGATTGGGAGATTGAGCGGAAGAGCCGTCCTTTCGATGTGCCTAAGCACGACGAGAAGCAAATTCATTTCGCCATTACATTCATTCCGATGAGCAACTCTCCCGCGTCGCATGGGCTCTACGAGCACTCTTTCTCTTCAACTCACTGCGAGAAGGATTTCAAGGGTTTCCTCGAAATGAACCACACCGTGAGTAACTGGTTCGAGAAGAATTTCTCGGAGGCACGATTTGTTGTGTCGCCGATTGGTCACAGAGTTGAATACTCGAAGAACCAGCATGGCTACGAGATGGATGGAGTTCTGATCTCCACCGACAACCCGAACGCCGCCGTCATGGCGAAAATGCAGTTTGGCGGTGCTCAATGAACAGCGAGATCACCTACGAAACCCTGACGCTCACTCTGCTCCAAGAGATGCTGACAGACGCCATCAAAGAACTGGCTTGGAGCCCTGAGCAACTGACGATCCGCGTCTATGACGAGATCGTTTGGCCGCTGCTGCGTCGCATCATCGAATGCGAGAAGCGAGGTGCGGCATGAGCAAGCCAGCCACACGCCCCGTCCATGTCCAATGGACCGGTCAGGTGGCGAAGGCTGGCCGAGCCGATCATTTCCAATACGCGAATGACACGCTGTTGGTTTTCGATGCGGACGGCGTGTTGCTCGCCTCGCTTAAGCGGGAGGGCTCGAACGATGAGTAGCCGCACCGATATCACCACCGTGGCCGACATGCTGGCCCAATCCGCTCGCGATCATGCCAAGGCCAACCCGCAAGGCACATCGCTGGCAGAGTTCTACAAAGCTCAGGCCGCGACCGTCATCGAGCATTTCGCCGAACGCGAGCAAACGAAGTGGCAGGAAGGCTATGACCATGCCGTCGTGCTGTGCCGGATCAAAATCCGCCAAGCCGCTCAACAGCCGCCCTCGGATGCTCTGAAGATCATCTTTGAACAGCGTGCAGAAATTGCTGAACTAAAGGCGGAAATGCACGCGGTAGAGGAAGACTGCGGAGAGACAATTGACAAGCTTCGTGCCGAGCTTGCCGCCGCGAAGGCTTCGGCTGAACCGTCTTGGGAAGATTGCCGCCGGTGGTTTCAAACCATGGTCGAAAAGATCGTGGGCGAGTCCTATGGCGCCGATAGCCGAATGGTCGTGGCAGATGTAGCGGCCCACGATCTGGTAAAGTTCATCAAGGGCGAGAAATCACCACCGACCCTCGAAGAGATATTGGCTCGCTACGCTCACCCCGGCGACCGTGAAGACGATGCGGAGGGTTTGAAGACCTACGCCACTGACGAAGAGATTTTGGCCTATCTCGAAGCCAACCCACCGGCGAATTCATGTGTGCTGTGGTCTGACCGTCCCGAAGACGATGACGCGGGAGGCGAATGATGGGCTGGACCACAGGAACCGACAAAGCCGTGGCGCCGGGCGGGCTCATGGAACAAACGCCGGTGATCGACACCGCAGCGGGCATGCTCGCCTACCACGAGAAGCTACTGAGCAACGCTGAAGAACAGATCGTTTTCAAAACACGATGTGCGGAGAAAAGCACTGGCGTTGAGCGGACAATGTATCTTCGGAAAGTCCGTGATTATGAGCGTGTCGTGCGTCAACAAACTGAGTTCGTCAGGATCATGCGAACCCTGATCCGTCCAGACGATGACGCGGGAGGCGATGCAGATGCTTAAGTTCAACATCTACATGGATGGTGACTTTCGTTTTGAGAGGGCGAAATCCGTATACGATGGCGGCGATGTGCCTCTGCGTGAGGTTCTAATATTCTGTGACGCTCAGTATGTAGACGACACAAGCATGAAGAAGGATGCGATTACAAAGCCGATTAAGAAGGGCGACTCCATTCTGATCGGCACGAAGACTTTCGCCAAAGAATCCGACATGCTCATCTACAAGATGAAGCACGCTGGCGTCGTGACGATGGAGCGGGTTGAGCCATGACCCGTGCCGAACTGAATTTCGTCGCCATGGCTCGGATGATTGGCGTGAAGGGCGGGTTGACCACTCCCGTTCGCACGTCGGTCTACGAGGCTGTGGCGATCTGCCGTGAGAAGCCTGAAGTCTTCGAACCCATCAAATCGAGCTTTCTCGAACTGACCCGCGAACATCCCGAGTTCAAATGGTGGTTCGATCACGCCGAGAAAGCACGTCTCGCCGAAATGAAAGCAAATGAAACGCTACCGTAACGCCCGTATTTGGGGCACGCCACGAACATGATCACTTACGAGGTTTGGGTCTCCGATAAGACCGCCCGAAGCAATAGCTCGAATTCACTCCGATCTCTGGTCGATGAACCCGTGCCGCTGATCAATATCCTGTTCGGCATCATGGATGACCGGTTCAAAGGCGAACCGAAACTGATCGGGATTAAATATTTCAAGAACCTCAAGGAAGCCGCTCTCTTCAAGTTGGCCAATCCCATTGTGGTCGATTTGAGAAAGCCAAAGAGTGACTGATTACGGACCCCGCTACATTTTCGAACCCGGAAGGGGCTATCTCGACGCCCGTCCGGTGATGTCGGAGATCGGCCACTACCTCACCGAGGAAGAAGTTCAGCACCGGATCGCCCTTCAGAACGGCATCCAACCGCCCGAACACTGGACCCAATGGGACCTACTGCGTCGCCAGCCGCGTCTTGGCGACTGGTTCTATGATGGCCGTTACGGCGTGCTGAGAGGCGAAGGCCCGGAATACATCGATCCAATGTTCCCTGAACACTGGACCGAATACACGAAGGAAGAACGGATGCGTTATCTCGCGGGTGACTGCGATGACTGACGCATTGACCTTCGATATCCCGAACCACCTCATGACAGAGGTGAAGGATTGGCTCGCGAAATCCTCGATCCCCTCCAATCAAAGGGAATTCGGGTTCTCATCCGATCTCAACATAACCCTGACGTTCGCCGACTCCCATTACGCGACCGTCTTCAAGGTTTTTTGGAGCGAGCGGATCAAAGAACAGATTTCGTTCGATGCATTGGGTGGGGCGATTGAAAACCTCGCAGACTGCATGCGGTTCATCATCGATGACATCGCTCAGCGGGCAATCGAAGCCTCTGTGGCCACGATGTTCGAGCCACCAGCGAAACACCGGCAGGCGATCCCCAAGCCGCACCAGTATGAACGCCGGAACCCACACCGCTACCAATGACCGGCGCCATCCTGATCCCATGCCATCCACCGAAGCTTAGGCATCTCTCGAACTTCCTCCGGTCGGCCAACGGCACAATCCCGATCATCGTGGCCGCGACCAACGACCACGAGCGATCCCAATTGCTCCCCGCCACCCGCGAATTCACCGGCGTAGACGTGATCTCGTGCGAAGCCATCGCCAAAGAGACAGGCCAACCCTTCGATCCCCACTCCAAGGGGATCATCAACGCGAAGAAATTCCTCGGGCTGTTCCACGCCATGGATCAGGGCTTCGAGCACGTCATGTGCGTGGATTCCGAGACGGAGATCGTCACCACAACGAACGAGGCCATGGAAGCCGCAGAGAAGGCCTACGGGCGGCTTTTAGGGGTTTCCACGCCCAACCACGCCTACAACAGCCTGATGGCCGCCAGCGGGCTCCTGACGGGCTCACAGACGGCCTTTCCGTATTTCTGGTTCTACGACCCGCCCACATACCGCAGAGACCACCTACAGGCCTTCAAAGCGGCCTTCCCAGCCTTCCTGAGCAATCTGACGTGGGAGACGTTCGATCACCTCGTCTACGGGCTCTACGGGCTCTCACAGGGCTGGTTCGAGATCACGGACCACAAACCCATCACGGATCGCATCCCCGAAGCCCTGACAGCCTCCGATCTCACCCACATCGAAGCCGAGTTCGGCCACGCACCAATTTGGATGACGAAGAAGGAATGGGAAGCCGCAGACCCAAAGCCAGCAGTCCACATGACCTATCACGCAGACAGAAGGTCATGGAAATGAGCGAGAAGTTCATCAATTTCGATTTCCGCTCAGATGAGATGACGGAAGCGGACTGGCAGAAAGTCGAAGAGACTGCGTTCGCCGTATTGCCGGAAGTGGAAACTCCGATGTTAGGGACCTATTGCATGGTCCGTCGCAAGCATCTTGACAGAATACCAAGTCCAATTCGTCGCGTTGTGGTGAAAGAGTCAGACGCTACATGGTTCAAGACGTGCTGGTCACACAAAACAAACGGGCATTCAAACCCGCTATCAGCCGTCGAGATCGAATCCGATCCATACCGCCTCGAATAGAGGTTGGCATTAACTACAACAAAATCATTGATACTTGACCCGATACCACGCCTACGACATTAGCATTGGAAGTTTTGCTAATGAATGGAGGTAAGTCGTGCGAAACCTATTGCTGGCATTCACCGCAGTAACACTATGCGGATGCAGCCAGATCGAAGACCAACGAGCAATCGAAGCCGTGAAAGGCGAATTGCTCAACCACTATCTGAGCGATCCGAAGTCAGCGGTGTTCTCAGATATGCGAGCCGTTCGTTTCCCCGATCACGAAGAAATCTACGTCTGTGGACGCGTGAACGCCAAGAACGCATTCGGTGGATACATCGGTAAGCGTCGCCTCGTGGGCTCAGCCAATCCACATACCAATCTGACCACAGCCGTCATCAACGACCGCAATACGATCAGCCGCGAAGCATTCGAAGAAATCTACTCTTCGGCCTGCAAGGGAGCCGACGCATGAAGTGCGAACCAATCTCCGAAATCGAGATCAACGGGAAGCTCTACCCTGCCTCGGAAACCAAGCGGTCACCGTTCGTCGGGATCGGCCTCGCCTTCGCGGTCATGAGCCTCGGCATGGTGACGATCCTCATCCCGCCGGTGGCGTTGGTATTTTTCCTCGCAGGGTTCCTCGGGATGTTCTGGCTACCGTTCACTATGCGAACCGCAGCCTGCCCGAACTGCCTGATGGATGTAATGGTGATGCCCGTCACCACGAAGGTTCTGTGCGGTCGTTGCCGACACTCGCTCGGTAAGCATGGCAATTTGGTCGTAGATTTCAGTAAGGATCGTTGATCAGAACTGAGGTGGCTGCAACGTTGGTCGCAACCTCATTCGAGACTTCGTTAGCCGCTGGCTGCGGTTTCAGGATGATGTGTCGGGTTCGGGGCTGACGTTTCCGCGTCGGCAGTGCCGCCAACTGTGCAGCCACCCTCAATCGACGGGCTTCGGATGTTTCTGGCATCCGATATTTACGCCGAAATGGGCGCCAAATTTTTCTTTGTCAAGCGAATAAATACTCCAAAATGCATTTTTTTGCATTATTTCTGGCCCGTTAACCATATTTGTTAGCTATACTATGCTTGCGAATACTTGGGCCTATACTTGGAGAGTGTAAGTGAAGGGCGTCAAAGGATTCCAACCCGGCAGTAGTAAGCCAGCCAACTCAGGTATGCGTAAAGGTCAGACGACGAAGAAGGTCGCCGAACGTAGCAACGCATGGTCTGATCAGATGGCGTTGATCTCCCGTTTTACTGACGAATGCGACGGAATGACTCCCGCACAAATCTGTAAGCACTTGGGCTACAACCCGCTAATCTACGCTATAGTGATGGCGTCAAGTAAAACGACGCCCGATGCTCAGAAGCAGAAGTTCAACGGCGATGTTCTGTCACGTCTCCTGCCCACCTTGGGCCGTGAGGATAGCAACCAGAACAAGACCGTCCGTATCATCTACGAGGGCTTTGACCATGGCCGCGATGATGCCGTGGATGTCGAAGCCATCGAGCACCGCCCCGGTGAGATCGTCCCTCCACTGTCTGGCGATTCCTCTGGCCCGTTAACCATGTTTGATAACCCTAACGAAAGTGACTCAGAACGGGACGACAGTTGACAGCCACGATCTGGATCACATATTCTCAGATTGTCAAGTTAACGGCCCTGTATAGGCTCGCTCTATGAGGCCATCTATATGTTGTGGACTCGTAGCGGTTGTGTAGATCGTGACAGCACGACTGCCAAACAGTCTAATACTGTAATGATTACAGTCACTTAGACTGTTTTGGTCGCATCGCCTAATATCGATTATCGGAAATTGGCGGCCTATATTCCACTACCCGCAGTTGCGGTAAGGTCGGCCCGAGATTTCTGTAGCATCTCTGCTCATTGTTGTTAAGTGTGGCAGAATTATCACGGCCCACAGTGGCACAGACTATTGATGCACGATGACTCTATAGTCGCGAGCACTATGAGATCAGGATGAATATCCTGCATCCCCTTCTTCAATAGTCATTTGAATATTCGCAAGTCGTTCTAAGTATAGTATGGTTAACCCTCCCCTAAGAGGGGGAGCCCCCTTTTTAACCTTAACGACCGCGATGGCTACCCCGTCTCTGTCGAGAGAGAAATTTCAGAAGTGATTTTGCGATGAAGACTACTCAGCCACGTTCCGACACCAACGGATTCATCGATGCGTTCGTAGAATTCAAAAAGCAATTTGGCCCAATCGATCAGATCGACACTGAGGCAAAGGCCTACGCCGCCCATCATTTCCTGACGGGCTTGCTGGCTGAGCGGAAGGTCGATCCGCAAGACCGCAGCACGGTTCAGCGGATGATCGAGATGGTGGCCGCCCGCCGCCGCGAGCTACGCCCGAAGCCGATAACCCTCACGGAATTGAAATCGGGCGATCAGAGCCACGGAGCCCATTTCCGCACGGTGTTCACAGCCATGGTCCGCCGGGCACTCGGCGACGACACCTATCTGCGTCTCCGTAAGGAAGCCAACGACATTGCGGAAATGATGGCGAAGGGTGAGGCATGAAGCTCGCCCCCGCCGACATCAGGCGTCCCATCCCATCGGCTCACAAAACACTGTCTGCCACGGTGGCAGGCGAACTGGCGGGGTGGGACACCTGATGTCGATCACAGTCACCCGTTCATACCAGATGACCCCGTTGGCCGACAGTTTCCGCTCACTCGCGAACTCGGCATCATTTGTTCCGTTGAGTGCGATGTTCAAATCTGCCGACATACCGGAGCCCAAAATCTACCAAAAATTTCCCCTGACATTCTGTGCGATCTATCAAACATCTGAACGCGTTTTCGAGCTTCAGGATTGGGTTCTTCAAAACGACCCGAACGCTAAAATTGAAAAGAACAGCGTGGAGATCGACGACATCAGCGGGGCCACGTTCACGTTCGTCGATCCCATTGCGGCTACGAAGTTCAAGCTGTTTTTCTGCTGATGTGGAACGGATTGCCGGATATCATAAAGCCATCCACGAAGATCGAATACTTCAATGATGACGGGAATCACCACTTCGATTTCATGGAGTGGTGTGAAGAACAAAATGGCCAAAAGATTGCATACGACGCCATCAAGCACGTGAATGCAGCACTTGCTTGGTGTGAAGAAAACGGAATCATTCCTGATCGATTTGTTCAACCGCTCAGCCAAGCCGGGAAACCCTTCGTAAGACGGCGGTTCTCTTTCTCAGATGAGACGGCGGCACTGAAGTTCAGAATGTGGTGGCAGTGGTAGGTTCGATTAATTTTGACTTCCGATCACCTGACCGAATAATTTGAACATGCGTGGTCAGCCATCACGCATCTGCATTTGTCGCTTTGCCACTTAAGGCCCCGTCTTCACCGGCGGGGCCTCTTTTCGTCTGAGGCATTAACAGCGACGTTTATTGCTAAATATCTGCATGAAGATCACCAATACTCGCGTAACACCTGAGCCGATTGAATATTGGCTGATTCAGTTCGCCGACAAATTCGAGGAAGCCGATGCCCGCCATTGGGTTGAGACCGTTCAGGGGATGGCTTGGCCATTCACCCGAGAGAACTTGGTCGATGGCTGGCTGATCAAGGCCGACGACTCCAACATCGCGTTGGTGCGGGCTCTGACCCGCCGGTTTGGCTGTGGTCCGATCCCGCCGTGTCCTGAAATTCAGGGGTGGATGGCGTAATGGCTCGGATCGCTCCTGAACTCCTGATCAAGGATGACCGCTACAACGTCGTGGCCGGGGAAGGCGTGTTCGCCGTCGTCTACGACGGGCGGGTGATCAACCTCGTGGATACGGCTTTCAACCAACGGAAATATCTTCGCACGCTGTTCGCCAATCCCGGCTTGGCCAAGACCCTCGCCAGCCGTCTGAACCGTCAGTTCGAGACGGATCGTTTCACGGTCGCTGAGTTCGCCAGTGTCGCCGAAGTCAGACGCCTTGGCGAGAACGGCCCGGAAGTCGTCGTGCCTCTGCGGAGGGTCGGCAAGTGACCACGATAGCCTATCGAGCCGGGATAATGGCCGCTGACACGCTTCAGAACATCAACGGCACTCGCGTTGGCCACGTCATGAAGATTGCCCGCCGCTGGGATGGGACGTTGGTCAGCGGGGCTGGCCATGCGACCTACCTCTACGACCTTCGGCAATGGGCCGATCTGCCGAAGAAGAAGCGGAAAATTGGCCCGCCACTCCCTTCAAAGGATCAAGAGAACAGCATGGGCGTGATGATCGAGCCCGATGGCAAAATCTATGTGCTTCAGGAAACGGGCATCTGTCTGAGTGGAGCGGAATATTATGCCATTGGGAGCGGGTCGGAGTTCGCTTTGGGAGCCATGGCGATGGGCGCCAGTGCCGAAGAAGCGGTTCGAGCGGCGATCAAGCACGACTGCTATTCGGGTGGTGAGATCAACACCATCAGCCACAAATGAAGAAGCCCGATCTTTCGACCGGGCCTCATGGATTTCAGAACTAAGGATATTGGGATCGACTTTATTTATTCCGCCGGAGGCGTGGCGGCTTTGCGAGGGGCACGCTTGGCCGGAGCTTTCGCAGCCTGACGACCACCCTGCCCGAGGCCCATTTGCTTCGCGAGAGCCGACCGGGCGGCTGCGTAAGAGGGAGCGACCATCGGATAGTCTTTCGGCAGGCCCCATTTGGCCCGGTATTCCTCCGGCGACATGTTGTATTTCGTCCGAAGGTGACGCTTCAGCGATTTGAACCGCCGACCATCTTCGAGGCAGATCAGATATTCCGGGTTGATCGATTTCCGAATGGAGACCGCCGGGGTTTGGGGAGCGGCAGGCTCTTCAGTCTGGCCAGTGCTCACGCCCGCGATGGCCGAATGAATCGACTTGATCAGGTTCGGGAGTTCCGAGGCCGCGACCGTGTTGTTGCCCACGTAGGCAGACACGATGTCTGCGGTCATCTCGATGATTTCGGATTTCTCAGCCAACGGTCTCTCCTGTGAGTCGGTCTTTCCGCACATCTTGGATCGTGCGGCGAAGTTTGTCCTGTTCGTGTTTCGGCAGGAAATCGGGGACGAAGGTCGAATTCGGTGCGTAGCTCGGCGCCATTGCGGTCCTGATCGTGCCATCAGCCTCGATGCGGTAGTTGGCCAGCCCGTTCAGAACGATGATGTCGGCGTACCCATCGGGATCGAAACGCACATCGGTGATGATGTCTCGAAGTGCTCGGGCAAGCTGTGCCCGTTTGGTGTAGATTTCTTCCTCCGTGCCTTCCCGCATGGCGTCTTTGACGCTCTGGACGAAGGCCAAGTGCTCTTGGATGGTCGGTGCGACGGCCCGGCTGGCGATGGTCTTTCGAAGGCTCTCGATGTCGCCCTCCAATCGTTCCTTGTCGGTTTCCCGTTTGGCGATCTGAGCCGCAAGGCCTTTCAAGCCTTCGCCCATCTCTCGATAAAAGTTGTCGATCTCAGATTGCAGGCTGTCGCGTCTCCGCAGCATGGCCGCAAGGTCGATTTCAAGGGTCCGATCTTCGACCGGCTTGAGTTGTTCGACTCGGATTTCAGAGACCAGATTCAGGATCGCGTATTCGAACCGGCTGTAGCGATATTTCGTCGTGTTGGAACACAGCTTCCGCACGGCGGCTGAACAGACCAGATTGGGGACGCTCTTCGCCCCTTTGTCCTGATAGTTCATGTGCGAGCCGCACACATCGCAGCGGGTGAGGCCAGCGGTCAGGAGGTTGTTGAACCGCTTGCCCTTCCGGCCAACGCCCATGTGGTTCTTGGCCGTCGCGGCGTGGGCTTTCCAATACAGGTCTTCGTCGATAGCGGGTTCGTAGTAGTTCTCGATAGGTTCGAGAGGCGTCCTGATCCGCCTCCCGTCTACCCATGTGACGAGATTAGGGACCATCACACCCAACACCGTTTTGTTATGCAGAAGATGGTGGATGTGGCTGGCGTGCCAGCCCTGCGGCCCGGTTTTGATCCGCCCCTCCTTGTGGGGCCGAAGCACGGGCTCTTTCCGCTCGTTGAGCATGTTGACGATCTTGTGCCGCCCGATGCCCTGAGCGAGCCATGTGAAAATCTCACGAACCAGAATTTCGCGACCATTCAGGACCCGCTTGCCGTGCTCATCGAGCATGATCCAACCGGGTAAGTTCCGCGTGTAGGTGACGCCAGCGGATCGGGCTCGCTCTCGCCCTTTCTCCCGAGCGGCTTTGACGCGAACGGATTTGTGGCGGGATTCCTCGTTGGCCCGGATCATCTCGAACACCGCCATGATGATCAGGGTCGGGTCTCGATTGATGGCTTCCTTGCTGTAAACGGTTTGCCGCGATGGCAGACACGTCACCAGCGTGATCCCGGCGTTGATGATCCGAAGAAACAGCGTTTGGGCTTCGACGATGTTCTCTCTCGAAACCCGGTCCAGCGATTCCACCAGAAGGTAACTTCCCGGCTCCACGAGACCGGTTTCAACTTGTTCGAGGAAAACGCCGAGATCACCCTTACGCCGATTGTTGCCGTGATAGGCGGAAACACCTTCGTCTTTCAGGCTCTCATCGAGTTCGAGGCCGTTATCGGCGGCATATTTCGCGGATAGCTCACGCTGGCGCCGTAAACTGTCCGATGAACTTTGTCGATCTGTGGACCAACGAATATACGAATAGGCTTTGACCATACGAAAAGAGCCGCTTACGCGGCTCCCCCTTCCGTCTGGTGACGGTCCTGAATTTCGATCTCGAACCGACTGATCGCCGCGTCCCGATCCTGAAGAAAGCCACCTACGAAATGGCTGATATTCTCTAAGACTTCATTGATCGTATCGGCTGTGCCGATGCTCGTGACGCCTTCGCTGGTGATTTTGGTGCTGAATCTCTTGGGTTTTTCGAAACCGTAGATACAGGTCATCGTGTGCTCCAACATTTTTGTTGTGAGCCCGCGAATTAGGCCTGCCTGTAAACAAGGTCTCCACCGCCATCGAACTGCGCTTCGACGTGCGGCTGTCGTCCGCCCTGCCCGAACCCGTGCGGGCGCGACTCTACAGGCTATCGGGGAGCCGCCTCACGCTGGACGGCGTCCTGGTGCTGGTGGCTCAGGAGCACCGGAGTCAGGAGCTGAACCGCCAGGCCGCACTGGCGCGGCTGGTCGACCTCGTCCGCGAGGCGGCGCGGCCACCGCCGCCGCCTCGCAAGAAGACCAGACCCACCTACGCCTCGAAGCTGAAACGGCTCGAAGGCAAGTCGAAGCGGTCGTCGGTGAAGGCGATGCGCGGACGGCCGCGCGGCGACGATTAGCTGTTGTCTTCGACCGGCGCTTCCGGGCCGTTCTTCTTGATGCTGTCGATGGCGTTCTGGGCGCTGGCCTTGGAGGCGTAGCCCTCGGTCGAGAACATGACCTCGCTGTTGTACTTGAACCGGACCCGGAACTCGCCGGCCTTGTCCTTGTAGATTTCGAACTTGTGCGCCACCGCACGCCTCCTTCGTTGGTCGGGCGGACAACATAGCCGCCGACGCCATGGCGCGGTCAAGGCTGTCGGTCGGCCTGCCGATCGGCGCCGTCCGGCGCTGGCGTCCGGCGCCGGCCTTCGCCTATAAAGGCGCCGTCATGAACGCCCCCCGCCTTTCCCGTCCGCTTGCGGGCGCCCTCGCGACCGCCTTCCTCGTCACCGCCTGCGCCCCCAGCCTGGGTCCACCGCCCCCGGGCGCAGGACCGCCGCCCCCGCCGCCGCCCGCCGGCAGCCCGACGTTCTCGGCGCCCGATTTCGCCTGGTCGCAGCGGGCCGGGGCCAACATCATCGCCGGCAAGGTCGCCTACCGCCGGGGCGTCATCCGCTACACCTGCGCCGGAGCGGCCGTCGTCCTGACGCCCGAGACCGCGTGGTCGGCGCGCCGGATGGCCGCCCTCTACGGCTCCACCGACCGCGCCGCCCTGCCCGCCGACGAGGTGCGCGCCCGCACGCCCAGCGCCCCGCCCGGCGACGCCGGGCCGTACGTGAAGCGCACCACCTGCGACGACGCCGACCAGTTCGCCTTCGGCGGACTGCCCGACGGCGGCTGGTACGCCATCACCATCGCCCGGCCCGTCGGCGATCCCGACGGCGCGACGGTGGCCCTGATGCGTCGGGTCTATGTGCGCGGCGGCCGCACCGTCCCGGTGACGATGTAACCAGCCGTCCGTCCGGGCCCCACGCCCGGCGCGCCCTGTGCAGGTCCTGGCGCCGCCTTTGCGCCCTGGCGATTCATGAGCTTCAGCGTGACCCAGATTGGCGCAACCTCCCGGCCGGCGGCCTATGCCGCCGCCGCGGCCGTGGTCGCGCGCCGGGACGCCGCGACCGCGCCCGCCGAGGCCTTCGCCGTGTCGGCGACCCCGCCGGTGGCCCCGCCCACCGACTCGTCCCGCGCCCGCGAACAGCTTCGCCAGCAGATCATGGCCGAACGCGGCCTCGACATGCGCGGGCTCTACGGCATGTCGTCCCAGGACCGCATCCGCGCCGAAGCGGGCATCATGGCCGAAATCTCGCTGCGCACGCGCCAGGCTCAGGATCGCGCCCGCGCCGAACTGCGAGGCCTGGGCACGCGGGTAGACATCCGCGTCTGAGCCGCTCGTCGCGCAAGCTTCCTGGCCGTTTGGTATCGGCGGGCGAAGCGGCTATGGAGCCTGCGCCATGTCTCACAACACCTTCGGCCACCTGTTCCGCGTCACCACCTGGGGCGAGAGCCACGGGCCGGCGCTGGGCTGCGTGGTCGATGGCTGTCCGCCCGGAATCCCGCTGACCGAGGCCGACATCCAGCCGTGGCTGGACCGGCGCCGCCCCGGCCAGGGCAAGTTCGTGACCCAGCGGCAGGAGCCGGACGCCGTCCGGATCCTCTCGGGCGTCTTTGAGGACGAGCGCATCCGCGAGCGGTCGGGAGGCCAGGTGACGACCGGCACGCCGATTTCGATGATCATCGAGAACGTCGACCAGCGCAGCCGCGACTATTCCGAGATCGCCGCCGCCTTCCGGCCCGGCCACGCCGACTACGCCTATTTCGCCAAGTACGGGGTCCGCGACTACCGCGGCGGAGGGCGTCAGTCGGCGCGGGAAACGGCCGCGCGGGTGGCCGCCGGCGCCGTGGCCCGCAAGATCCTGGACGGCGTGACGATCCGCGGTGCGGTCGTCCAGATCGGTCCCCACGCCGTGGACCCGGACCGCATCGACTTCGCCGCGACCGGCGACAACGAGTTCTGGGCGCCGGACCCCGGCATCGTCCCGGTGTGGCAGGAACATCTGGAGACGGTCCGCAAGGCCGGCTCGTCCACGGGCGCGGTGGTGGCGGTGGAGGCCGTGGGCGTGCCCGCGGGCTGGGGCGCGCCGCTCTACGGCAAGCTGGACGCCGAGCTGGCCGCCGCCCTGATGTCGATCAACGCCGCCAAGGGCGTCGAAATCGGCGCGGGCTTCGCCGCCGCCGCCCTGTCGGGCGAAGGGAACGCCGACGAGATGCGGATGGGGAACGACGGGCCGATCTTCCTGTCGAACCATGCCGGCGGCGTCCTGGGCGGCATTTCGACGGGCCAGTCCGTCACCGCCCGGGTGGCGTTCAAGCCCACCTCCTCGATCCTCACCACCCGTCGCAGCCTCGACGAGTCCGGACAGGAGATCGACCTGCGCACCAAGGGACGCCACGATCCCTGCGTCGGCATCCGCGCCGTCCCGGTGGTCGAGGCGATGGTGGCCTGCGTGCTGGCCGACGCCTTTCTGCGCCACCGGGCCCAGACCGGCGGGGGCGCGCATCGGCCGGGACCACCCCGCGGTTGAGCCGAACGCGGCGGATCATCCCTGCCGTGCGCCAACACTCTGATCAGAAGGCGTTTTTCGCCTCCGGGCGCCCGCTATTCGATTGACCGCGTAACGCGGGTCACCCTATCCACAATACGGTTCCGGCGGCCCGGTATCCGGCCGCGCACCGCCTCCGCAGACCACGACGGCGACATTGCGCTACGACCTTCTGAGAATCCTGCTGGTGGACGACAATCACCACATGCGGGTGCTGTTGACCGAGATCCTGCGCGCCCTGGGGGTGGTTCACATCTACGAGGCCAACGACGGCGCGGAGGGCTTGCAGATGATGCGGGACCACCCGATCGACATCATCATGACCGACCTGTCGATGCAGCCGCTGGACGGGATCGATTTCGTGCGCCTGCTGCGCAACTCGCCCGACAGCCCGAATCAGCTGGCGCCCGTGATCATGGTGACCGGCCATTCGACCTTCGCGCGGGTCAACGAGGCGCGCGACGCCGGCGTCAGCGAGTTCCTGACCAAGCCGCTCACCGCGCGGGTCGTGGTGGAGCGCCTGCACCAGGCGATCGAACATCCGCGCCCGTTCGTCCGCTCGGGCGACTACTTCGGACCCGATCGCCGCCGTCGCGTCGATCCCGCCTACGACGGACCCCGCCGGCGCGAGAGCGACAGGCAATCCAGGTCCGCCTGAGGCTGTAAGAGGCCGTCAGAGGCTCAGGGCGCAGCTTTCGCCGATCGTGGGACGTGAAACCACCACCCGCGACAGCCCCGGAAACGCCGGCCGCAACCGTTCGGCGAAGTAGAGGCAGATGTGCTCGAGCGTAGGCCGCTCCAGGCCGGGCTTCTCGTTGAGCAGGCCGTGGTCCAGTTCGGCCGCCACGCCTTTCAGGGAACTCTCGAGGTCGGCCAGGTCGGCGACCCAGCCCACCGGCTCCTGCGGCTGGCCGCGTACGGTCGCCTCCACCCGGAACGAGTGGCCGTGGAGGTTCCGGTACGGCCGGTGTTCGGGCCCGTCGGCGAAGTAGTGGGCCGCGTCGAAGGTGGCGGCCTTGGTGATCTCGAACGTGGGTGACGTCATCTGAGGTATCGGGAAGGGCGACGGCCCTGAAGCCGGAATGAGGCCTCAGGCGATGCCGAGGTATTTGTGGGTCTGGACGCTTAAACGCCAGCGGGGGTGGGCGAGGCAATAGGCGATCGCCGCCTGCGTGTTCGCGTCGCGATCGGGGCCGTCCATCGGTTGCAGCAGGAAGCGTTCGAAATCCAGGCGCTCGAACCGCTCGGGCGGCGCCTTCTCCTGCGGGAACACCAGCTTCAACTCCTGGCCGCAGGTCTGCACGACCGGCGCGTCGGCCTTGGGGCTGACGCAGATCCAGTCGATTCCATCGGGAACCGCCAGAGTGCCGTTCGTTTCCAGTGCGATCGAAAAACCCCGCGCGTGCAGGGCATCGATCAGGGAGCCGTCCACCTGCAAAAGCGGCTCGCCGCCGGTCAGCACCGTCAGCCGGTCGCCCGGGCCGCCGCCCCAGGCCGCCTCGACGGCCGCGGCCAGCGCCCCGGCGTCGGCGAACCGACCGCCGCCGGGACCGTCCATGCCAACGAAGTCGGTGTCGCAGAAGGTGCAGATCGCCTTCGCCCGGTCCCTCTCCAGCCCGCTCCACAGATTGCAGCCGGCGAAACGGCAGAACACGGCCGCCCGACCGGCCTGACCGCCTTCGCCCTGGAGGGTGAGGAAGATCTCCTTGACGGCATAGCTCATGGGAGAAGCTCCGGACGCCCCTCGGCGTCCCAGGCCTCGTAGCCCCGGCGGCGCAGCTCGCAGGCCGGGCAGGTCCCGCAGCCGTGGCCCCAGGGCTGAACCGTCCCGCGCTCGCCGAGATAGCAGGTGTGGCTGTCCTCGACCGTGATCGCCACCAGGGGCTCTCCGCCAAGCCCCTTGGCCAGGGCCCAGGTCTGCGCCTTGGTCAGCCGCATGAGGGGCGTCTCGATCCGGAAGGCCTGCGCCATGCCCAGGTTCAGGGCGCGCTCCACCGCATCGAGGGTCTCGCGCCGGCAATCGGGATAGCCGGAGTAGTCGGTCTCGCACATGCCGCCCACCAGCACGTTCAGCCCGCGCCGGTCGGCCAGGGCGGCGGCGTAGGTCAGGAACACCAGGTTGCGACCGGGGACGAAGGTGGACGGCAGGCCCTTTTCGGTGATCTCGATGGCGCGCTCCGCGGTCATCGCCGTCTCGGCGATGTCGCCGAAGCTGCGGATGTCCAGCATGTGATCCTCGCCCAGCCGGGCGGCCCAGGCCGGAAATGTCGCGGCGATTCGCGCCCGCACCGCCTGGCGCGCCGCAAGTTCGACCGCGTGCCGCTGGCCATAGTCGAAACCCAGCGTCTCCACCCGCCCGTACCGCGCCAGGGCCCAGGCGAGACACGCCGTGGAATCCTGTCCGCCGGAGAAGAGCACGAGGGCCTGATCGGTCATCGGCCCCATATGGGCCAGGGCCGCCGAAGAAGGAAGCGCGGGGCGACCTAGGGGAAACTTCGTTGTCTCCGGCGCCACAGTGCGGCCACGATCCCTTACGGCGTTTGGCTTTGCATACCAGCGTGCGTTGACAGTTCGTCGCAGCGGAGCGAGCTTGACCGAAGCTGAACGGGGGCGCGCCGCCTCCCGCAGGCTACGCGTCACGCGGCGTGATGGCGACCACGGGCCAGATAAGAGCCCGGCCGCCCTGGGAGGAACAGTATGTCGGATACCCGCACTCTTCGGAGTTTGCTGGCTGTTGGCGTGTCCGCCGCAGCGATCTCGTCGATGGCGACGCCCGTCTGGGCGCAGGCCGCCGGCTCCAACATCATCGAGGAACTGGTCGTCACGGCTGAAAAGCGCGAGCAGAGCCTGCAGGACGTGCCGGTGGCCATCTCGGCGTTCACCAGCAAGCAGCGCGACATGGTCGGGATCAGCACGGTCCAGGACCTGACCAATTTCACGCCGGGCTTCGTCTACCAGTCGTCCAACGACCGGGCGAGCATGCGGGGCATCGGCCGCCTCACCAACGTCCACGCGGTGGACGGGGCGGTGTCGATCTACATCGACGGCCTGTTCACCACCTCGACGGTCCTGG
>NZ_MEEX01000045.1 GCF_001724605.1 Phenylobacterium sp. SCN 70-31 | reverse complement strand
GGCAGCGGCAGGCCGGTGTCGGTCACCTGCCAGCGCGGGTATTTCACGCCGCGCGTCGCGCCCTCCAGGCCCAGGACCTCGTGGCGCTTGCGCTTGGTGTTGACGGTCTCGTGCGAGGCGCCGATCAGCGGCCCGAAGTCACGCGCGGTCAGCATGTCCGGGCCCTTCAGGATCTCGGCCGCCTTGATCGCGCCGCGGGCCTTGGCCCGGGCGACGGCGGTGTCGAGCGAGCCTTCCGGCGGCGTCTCGGCCGGGGCCTCGGCCATGGCCTCGGCCTTGCCGTCCGGGGTCACCACATAGGTGATCACATAGGCCCTGCCCGTCCGCTTGGCTTTGGCGGCGGCGTCGGCGTAGCCGGCGATCACCTTGCCGAGCACGCGGGACTTGTTGACGAGCCGGCCGTAGCGCACCTTCGAGACCGGAACCTCGGTGACGTCGCCGTCGGCGTGGACTCGCAGGACCTGGCCGGTCGAGGCCGAGCGCGCCGTCGCCGCCTTGGCGCTGCGGACCGGTTTCGCGGTCGCCTGATGATCCTGTTCACGTGGCTGGGCCATGGGGTCTCCTGGCCCCAAAGGGCCTTCGCAAGAAACTCGTCAAGTTCATCAGGTCTGTCAAACTCGTCAAGGGCCCTTGCCGTCGAAGTGCGCGCCGAAATAGTCGATCACCTCCGACGCCTGGGCGCCCTTGCGGAATTCTTTCTGTGCCTCAAAGTCCAGGCTCGGGAGCATGTGGATCAGCTGATCGTCCCTGAACAGTGGCAGGAGGGCCTCCGGGTCGAGGCCGTCCGTGCGGTGGCCGGTCATGATGTTGCCGGCCTCGAGCGCCGCGCCGATCATCACGTCCGCGAGCTGGATCGCGGGGCTGATCTTGGAGTCGACCTGCGTCATCGCGGTCAGTTTGAGCGGGAACTTGAAGCTGGCGATCGCCGATTGGCGAAGCTCGACCTCACCCCTGTGGTCGATGAACGCCTGCAGGAGGTCATGGTAGGCGGCGAGGTTCTTCGACTCGTCGTGCTCCACGCGGTAGGGGCCGTCGGCCATGACCTCCATCCGGCTGATCAGCGCCTGGATCGTCACCATGGCGAGGTCGGTCGTGACGCCGGGCGTGGTGATCGCCGCCAAGCAATCGGGGCACGCATCCCTGGCCAGCGGCCCTATGGCCTCGGGGATCGCCTGCCAGTTGGTGCGGCGGGCCGCCGCCACGAGGGCGTCGAGGCTCTCCGGCGTTTTGGCTCTCATCGCCTGCTGGAACGCCACGAGCAGGGCCTCGAACGGCGCGGCCCCCAGCATGGTCGGACCGAGGATCGTCAGCAGCGATCCCATCGCGTAGTTCTGGCCGTCGGCGTAGAAGTCGGCGCCGCGCTCGTAATACCAGGGCTCCACGGCGTAGTCGCAGAACTTCAGGACCAGCATGAAGCGCTTGTCCATGACATGGGTGACGCACTTGTAGCCCTGCAGCAGGTCACGCAGCAGCGCCAGCAGATGCGGCCGGCTGCCGGGCCGGCGCGACAGCGCCCGGTATTTCAGCTCCGGGGCCTGGAGGCGCGGAAAATGCGCCTTGATCAGCCGCGCGGCCTCCTCGTCGCTGATGGCGATCGCCGCCGCGCCCTGGAACCGCTGCTCGGGATTCAGCAGGTCGAAGCCGGTGTAGCCGCTCTCGTCGATCCGGAAACATTCCATCGTCACACCCCCGCGGCTGGTTGAATATAAGTCGGCGTCACCGCTTTCGAACCGTCAGCACGACCCGGTCGACGAACACCTCGGCGGCCTCGGCCGCCTGCAGGATCGCGGGGATGAAGTCGCGCTTGATCCGGTCGGCGGCGATCTCGGTGCGGCACGACAGGGTCAGGACCCCGTCGACCACGCCGTGGAAACCGATCTGGCCAAACCAGCTGCCCCAGACGCCCTCGCGCACGATCGCCCGAAGGTGGCCGGCGATGTCCGGCCAAGGATGGTCCTCGACCCCGGGACTGAAGATCAGCGGCGGCGGCTCCTCGACAACCGGCGCGGGGGCGACCTCCGGCGGCGGCGGCTCGCCCTTGGACCTGAGGATCCGCGCCAGGTTCAGCCGAAGGTCGGCCGCGCCGCGATCCTGACCGGTCAACTTGCCGAAATAGCCGCAAGGCGAGCGGACTTCGGGGTCCTCGACGGCGATGGCCAGCATCACAAGCACGCGGATCCCGTGTTTGCGCCAGCCCCACATGGCGGTCTGGTCATTGTTCCGCTCCGGCTGCGGGAGCAGTTCGGCCGCGGCGGCCGCCACGCGCGCGGCGTCCTCTGGCGTGGCGCCGGCCGGGTTGGCGAGCAGGGCAGGGGTGACCAGCTGGGCCAAGGACGGACAGACCAGGGCGGCCGTCCGCAGCTCGGCGCGGACCATTTCCGCGTACCCCGACGGGTCCGGCTTCGCGCCGACGAAACCGCTGGCTCCCCCCGGAGAGCCAATGGCGCTGGCCGATCCGGTGCGCTGGCGTGTGTTCGAGTCGTTGCTGGTCTTGCCGATCTCGGGCCGCGCAGCGGGCCGACCTGGCGAACTATGTCGCGGCGAAGCCGCGTCCTTTTCTCGTACAGAATAACTAGTGTTCTCATGGGACTGTTCTAGGCGCCGGGATTCCGGCGCCCGGGCGCTATCTTTCATCGGGAAGGCGACGGCTTCCGAATACATCGCCCTGCGGGCGGCCGCGGCTTCGCGGATCGCCGCGTCCGCCGCCTCCAGCTCGTCGAGGCGGGCCATCAGCGGACGCAGGTCATAGGCCTCGAGCCCGGCCGGCCGGTTGGCCCTGGTGTAGTCGCGCACCATGAAGCCGGCGGACTCCAGGGCGCGCCGATTGGCCCGGGCCTGGCTCTCGCTGCAGCCCAGATATTCGGCCACCAGGCTGGTCGACGGCCAGACGCAGGCGATGTCCTGCTCCAGGCGGTCCTGGTTCAGGTGCTCGACATAGAGCAGCAGGGTCAGGCGCTGCGGCGCGCTGAGCTCAGGCGTGCCTTTCAGCACGGCGGCGGCGACGCGGGCGATGCTCTCGCCCGGGCGCCAGCGCCAGGCCTCGGCCTGGGCGCAGACCTGGTCGAAGTTGTCTGCGCGCTTGGCGAAGCCTGGCCGCCATTCGTTGGAATGGGCGGTCTGCATGGTGGTCCCTTCATTGGGACGAAGCCGCTTGATCGGGGCCAAGATCGCCGAACGCGGGGCAAAGCTTCCCCGTCTGGTCCTTGACGCGCCTTACGACGCCCCATACCTTGGACCAGTCAATTCGCCGCCTTCCACAACGGCATCTGCGATCTCCGAGAGTCTCCCGCGCCAACGGGGGGCTCTCGCCGTTTCAGGGTCTCGTCGCTAGGTCATCAGTGGTCTCCAGCGCTCGACCGACGCAGCAGGGCGCCTCGGGCGAACCCGTCGAAGGTCCGATGAGTCTGGGCGCCGCCCCTAGAGACCGAAGGGCGTGAATCGTCCGAAATAGGACGACCGAATCGGTATTGTTGGGATTGTCGAGAGATCAGAATCGCGGGCGCGCCCCACGAATCAGGCAAAGTGAGCCTCAAGCGACCCCGACACTTTCGAAACTGAGGCCCCGACGGCGCTCAAGACCGCAAGTGGGCCGCCGATTCGGATCCGTAATCGGCCCGAGTCAAGGTTTAGGGCGCAGCACGCCGCGCAGGACGAGGAAAAGACACCGCGAGACGAACCCGCCCGAGCTACGCGTGCCCGCCTCCTGGCGGCGGCCGTCCCGACGCTAAACAGGGTCGACGTCAGGATGCCACGAGCGAGCTGGCCGAAGTGGCCGTCGCGACGGTCCTGTAGGCCGGCCGCCCCACTCAAGGCCGCGCCGGCGAGAGCTATTTCAGCTTAAGGCTGGCGGACTGGGTCCCATTGGCTGCCCGCGCGTCGATCGCCCATCTGTTGCGGGGCCAGTCGATGACGCCGGACGAGATCAAGCCGCCGGATTCGATGCTGAAAATTCTCCTGAGCCAGGTGAACCGGACGGGCGAAGGGCTCGGGGATGACAGAAAATTCACGTCCGCCACAGCCGCTGGCCATGCCCTGACGGCAAAGGTCATGGGGCGGGGCGGTGACGTCCCCGAGCCAGGGAGAGCGCCATGTCGGACCAAGTCCTTACACCGCACAAGGCTCGTCTCGCTTCAACCTTAAGAAGCTCTTGGACGTCGCACAGCGCGGAGAGGCCAGTCATCCGCAAGATCGCGCCGCAGGACCTGGTCAAGGCGTTGACCGCGGGGTTCGGCGATTTCATGGAGAACCCGAGCCATGTCCTGTTCCTCAGCCTGATCTATCCGATCGTCGGACTGCTCCTGGCCTTCGCGGCGGCCAAGCAGAACATGGCTCCGCTGCTGCTGGCGCTCTCGACGGGATTTGCGCTTGTCGGGCCACTGGCAGCGCTCGGGCTTTACGAGCTCAGCCGTCGCCGGGAGCTGGGCCTAAGCTCGACGTGGCGCGACGCGCTTGGCGTGATCCGGTCGCCATCATTGGCGGCGATCTTCCTGCTGTCGTTGATGCTGGTCGCGCTCTTCGTCTCATGGCTGCTGACGGCTGGCGGCCTGATGTACCTTTTCCACCCGACGACCTCGGGGTCACTGCCTGACGTCGCCACTCTGCTGACGACCCACGCGGGCTGGCGTTTCCTGGCTGTGGGGACGGCGGTCGGGTTCGTGTACGCCTTGGTGGCGCTGACGATCTCGGTTGTCTCGCTCCCGCTGCTGCTCGATCGCAACGTGGGCGTGGGCCTCGCCGTGAGCACGTCGATCCGCGCCGTTCTGGCCAACCCGCTCACCATGGCCCTCTGGGGACTGATCGTCGCCTTGGCCCTGGCCGCCGGCTCTCTCCTCCTTTTCGTCGGGCTTGCCGTCGTCATGCCGGTTCTTGGCCACGTAACCTGGCGGCTCTATCGGCTGACGGTGGCGGCTTGAGAGCCTTGCGCAACCACGGCGGCCCACGCCGGGCGCGTGGCCGGAGGGCGCGCGTGCCGGCGGCGGGCGCGAGCTCCGCACGTGCGTCATGCCGATCGGCGTGGCCATGCTGAACCCGAGCGGCGTCGCGGGCGACTCGCCCTGGTACGTGGATATCGGCCGGATCGTTTTCGCCGCCGCGCTCGGCGCCCTGATCGGCTGGGAGCGGGAGCGCCGCGGCCGCGAAGCCGGGATTCGCACCTATATGGCCACCGCCCTGGGCAGCTGCGCCTTTGGCCTGATCTCGGCGGCCATCGGCGACCAAGGGCGGATTTCGGCCGGGATCGTCACCGGCATCGGGTTCATTGGCGCGGGCATCATTTTGCGGGACGCCGGACGGATCACCGGGCTGACGACCGCGGCGACCCTTTGGGCGTCAGCCGCCACCGGGCTCAGCGCTGCCTACGGGCTCTATCATCTCGCGGCGATCACGGCGATCCTGATCCTCGTCATTCTCGAATTGCACCGAGTGCCAGGTTGGACGCGGCTTTCGCACCGGGCGCACTCGCAGGCGCAGCGCGCGGTGTCGGCGGGCCGCGAGGCCCAGGCTGATGAGAAGGCCCACGATGGTCGCCAGGGTGAGCCGTGACGGAGCGCTGCGGCGTAGCGGCCGCCTTGACGAAAGCCGTCCTGAACGAGCAGCGGACGGCAAGACGCTCCTGTGGCCGCAGCAGGCGGTCGCCTATGATCAGCGCGGCGACCGCGCGGGTGGACCTTCATTGAGGCGCAGGATGAGAAGCCTTGGCGTCTGAGCCCACGTGACATGGAATTCATGTTCGCCACAGGTGGATGAGGCGCAGAAGCCTCACTCTACATATGTCTCGCGGCCGCCCCCCGTCGCGAACAGGCGCATCACCTTGCGCCGGAAGTCCGCCGGCCGCCGCCCCCTCGGCGGCCGGCGGCAAGCCTTTTGCGGGCCGCGGGGGTGGGGCGCTGCAGCCGGGGGTCATCTGAGGAATTCTGCATTGTGAAGCTGCTGTTGATCGAGGACGACGCCGGCACGGCGGGCTATGTGCGCCAAGGCTTGGCGGAACTGGGCCACGCCTGCGATCATGCAGCCACGGGGCTCGATGGACTGACGGCGGCGCTGACCAACAGCTATGACGCCATCATCCTCGATCGCAACCTGCCGCAACTTGATGGGCTGGCGGTGCTGCGCGCCCTGCGGGCCGAAGATCACAAGACCCCGGTCCTGATCCTCAGCGCGCTTGCTCAAGTCGACGATCGGATCAAGGGCCTGAACGCGGGGAGCGACGACTACCTCGCCAAACCGTTCTCCTTCCAGGAACTGATCGCGCGCCTGGCCGCCATCGTTCGGCGCGGCGACAAGGCCCCGGCGGCCACGACAACGCTTCGCGTCGCGGATCTCGAGCTCGATCTGCTTGGTCGATTCGCCACCCGCGGAACGCGCCGCATCGAACTGCTCAACAAGGAGTTCCAGCTCCTCGAGTATCTGATGCGGCACGCCGGCCAGGTCGTGACCCGCACCATGTTGCTGGAGGCGGCCTGGGACTACAGCTTCAACCCCGGCACCAATGTCATCGATGTGCACGTCAGCCGTCTGCGCGCGAAGATCGAACATGATGGCGAAGCGCCGCTACTGCACACCATTCGCGGCGCGGGCTATCAGCTCGATGCGCACTGACGCTGGACGCGAGCCGCACGCGGCGGCCTTTCGAGGCGCGCTCTGGATCACTCTGATCGCCACCACCACCACAGCCTTGGCGCTGACATTCCAGCACGTCCAGACCGCGACACTGCTCGACCTGGAAATGGGGCATCTGATCGAGGGCGAGGCCGACGCCCTGGCGATGCGCTTCCAAGACGGCGGCACGGCGGATCTGAGCGACCGCATCGACAAGCAGCTCGCTGCCAACACCCGCGACGTCGTCTACATGGTCGCCGATCGAAATGGTCGCCGCTTGGCCGGCAATGTGATGGTTTGGCCAGCGCCCGTGCGTGAAGACCGGGTGACGAATCTTTCGGTGATGGTGCGGTCAGGCCAAGGGGTTCAGCCGACCGAAGTTGAAGGGGAGGCGCGGACGCTCGATGCCGACACGCGTCTCTTCATCGGGCACCTGGCCGACAGTCGCCTCGCGCTGGGGCGCAAATACTGGACGTCCCTGATCGGATCGGTGGCCATCACCGGCGTTCTCAGCCTGCTGCTGGGCTGGATTGTCAGCCGCCGCGGCCTGAGCTTCGTCAAGCAAGCCGCGGTCACCGGCAACCGCTTCTTGGCGGGCCGTCTCGATGAACGGCTCAGGCTGTCTGGCCGCAACGACGAGTTCGACCGGTTGGCTGAGGTGATCAACACCTGTTTCGAGGAGATCGAACGGATGATCGGCTCCTTACGGGCCGCCACGGACGGCATGGCGCACGATCTGAAGACGCCGCTCACGCGGATGAAGGCCCGCCTGGAGCTGGCGATGCTTCGGGGGCGGTCGGCGGACGGCGACCTGCTGGCGGAAAATGCGAATGACGTCGACACCTTGCTGGAGCTGATCAACGGACTTTTGACCCTGGCCCGGGCGGACGCCGCCACCTCCGACAGCTTCCAGCACGTGGATCTCGCCGCTGTCGTCCAGGACGCCGTCGACCTCTACGCCCCGGTGGCCGAGGAAAGAGGGTGCAAGGTCGTGCCGGTGCTGGCCGCCGCGCCCATGAACGGGAGCCGCCCGTTGTTGCTGCATCTGGCCGCGAATCTGATCGACAACGCCATCAAGCATTCCCCGCCGGGTGGGAGCATTATCGTGGCGACCATCCGCGATGGCGCGTCGATCCGCTTGTCGGTGGCGGACGGCGGTCCTGGCATCCCGGCGGGCGCGACGGCATTGGCCCTGCGCCGTTTCGGGCGGCTGGATGAAAGTCGCGGCTCACCCGGCAGCGGCCTGGGTCTCACTCTCGTCCAAACCGTGGCGCGGGTTCACCGTGGTCACCTGTCTCTATCCGACAACGCTCCGGGCCTGCTCGCCGAGGTGGTCTTTGAGACAGAACCCAACCCCGGTGGACGCCTTGGCGCCGGTCGCCCGCGTTGATCGGGGACCGGCGCTGCTGCGCTGGACGTCATCACCAGTGCGATCGAAGAGTGCGCTGGGAGGGGAGGGCGTAGCCTACGCCGTAGTTGGGATAGGCCTGCGACCCCATCGGCCCGTAGGTCGGGTTCCTCCGCCAATCGTCCCGGTCGCGCCAGCCGACGCCGTACCCGGCGTAGCCGCCACGATTGTAGGCGCCGTGAGCGGCCGTGTAGCCGGTGAGATCGCGCTGACCCCAATCCGCCTGCCCAAAGGAGGAACCGCGCCAGGCGTTGGCGGGCTGCTCGTAGCCTTGGCGGTATCCGGAGCCGTAGCCGTTCATCGATTGGGCCGAGGCGCTACCCACGGCGACGAGGGTGGCGGCGGCTGTGGCGGCGGCGAGTAGAAGTTTCATGAGACGCTCCTGTTAGCATCAGGGGGCGGAAGGCCATCTGACAGGATCGTTATCGGCCGTGGGCCTGGACCCTGCCTGTGGCCACCATGAAATCGGCTTCAATCAATGTGAGGCCGGATCTGTCATTCCATCAACGGGGCCGGGCGCAGCCCGCCATCGCCATGGGGCCGCAAGGCGTGGCTGTTCGTCGGCTCAGTCGGGGATCTTACCGAGCCCAAGCTCCAGCTTTCTGCCCGCAGGATCGACTGGTGGGCGCCGCGGCCCGGGTCTGTGGAAGTCTGGCGGCGTCGTTCTCAAGGCGGAACAGTGGGTTTCGACCGGCCCAGGACCCGCGTCGTCGGGCTGCGCCCAGCGGCCGTTGTTGCTTGCTCCGGTTCAGGCGCGGTCCCTGTCTCAGAAGGCGGGCAGCGTCCCAGAGCTACGCCCGACGTCCGAAGTGACGGCGCCGATGAGCGGGCGTTTCCAGCCGACCTGCCTTGAGAGCACCAGTAGGCTCATCGCGTTTCCCACTATCGACACAGCATCGACGCCCAACCCGTAACTGGCCCCGACCAGAAGGTTGTGGGCCAGCGAGAAGGGCGCGCCGATCAAGAACATCGCCTTCATGCGAACCGTTGATTGCTGCAGCCGGGCTAGCGAGCCGGCTAGACTTCCGGCCAGGGCGAGCGCCGACGCCGCCCCGTGCCATGTGGCCGCGGCGACCATCGCCAACAGCACCAAAGTGGCGGCGTAAAACCCGACGACGAGCCCCCGTTCTCTGATCCAGGCCGCTGCCAGCAGCTGGCCGATAGATATGACGCAAACTGCCGAGGCTGTCGGCGCGTCCAACAGCGCAAAATAGATCGCAAACGCCGCCGCCCCGAGGCTCTGGACCGCAATCACCTTCCGGTAGCTGCTGAGAAACGGCCAAATCAGGACGCTGCCAAGCCCGATGGCGCCAAGCCCCGTCGCTAAAAGCGAAGTCCCCCCGTGTACACTGTAGAAGACTAGGGACATGCGCTCTCGCTCTTGATCGACACCGACCAGTAGGATCGCAAAACAGGGTTAACAGGCTGTTGGCCTGGCGAAGACTGGGCCGGGGTATGAGATTGTCTTCGCCCGCCCCGCCGATCATCAAGCCGGCACCGCCGGTCCGGCTTCAGCTGCCCTTAAGTCTTCTCGAATAGTGAGGGTCGTTGCTCAGTATGAGCAGACCTAGGCTCGACAGAAGGAAAAGCCCGATGCACGTTTCCAGCGCCAGCGCCGTCAACTCGGCGGTCCTGACCCAAGCGGCGCGTCCGCCGCTGCCGCAACAGCCCCCCGAGAAGCCGGAGACCAACCACACTTCGGGCGAGACCTCCCATCAGACGAAGACGGCCGGCGGCCTCGACATCAAGGTCTGACCCCAGCTTGGCTGGACGCGGTCGCGAGGCGCTTGGGCCTTACGACCGCGTCTTCGCCGGGCGCGCCTGAAGTCGTGGGAGCTTGCCGGCGACACCCTCCTCAGGCGGCGCAGGCGCTATGCCCTTTCGCGCCGCCCGTCAGGATCTATTTCTTCTTCATATCCATGCCTGACATATTCTTATCCATGCCTGGCATCTCCGACGTTGGGCCTGCGGCCTTGGCCGAGGGCGTCGCGCCTGCAGGGGCATGGGTGTCGGCCCCCTCGGCATGAGGCGCCGCATCGACGTGCGCGCTCGCCGCGGAGGCCGCGCTGTCGTCGTGGGGCGGGGCTGCGATCGGCGCCGCCTCCGTCACGGGCGCCGAAGTCTCCTTCTGCCCGCACCCGGCCAGCAGCAGACCTGCAAGTCCAGCCGCCACAAGGGTGAGATTTGTCCCGATTGTCATAGTTGGTCCTCTCATAGTGGGCACAACCGCGCGCCTGCCGTTAGAATGGCTTCAGATCGGTGATTTCTTGGCTTTCAAGCCGGAAGCGCACCTTCGTCCCAACCGTCATGCCTTCGAGCAAAGCAGTCTTGCCCACCCGAAACGGCATGGTTCCGGACGGCCAGTTCAAGTGCTCAATCGGCTCATAGGAAATGGTGATCCTGCCAGCCGCAGGGTCGATAGCGCGAACCACGCCAATACCCTCCATTTCGCTGAGCTTCTTGGGCGCGGCGGTGGGCGGCGCGACGGCGGGCGCCCGGGGGCTGCGGCTGGCTGGCCGCGGCGCTGGCTGACCATGGCCGCCCGGATCGGCGTTTGCGAAAGTTGCGAACCCTAGCCCGCTCAGCAGGATGAGCAGCGGCAACTGGGTCGCCCGGCGGCGTCGAGGTTGGGTCATCATGGTCCTCAAGCCGGCGAAGCCGGGTTGTCATCGTCCTAGTTGATACGCGCCATCAGCACGTCCCCCCTCATCCGGTCGTCTGCTGAATTTGGGACGACGACGGTTTGCCCCACCAAGGGATAACCACGCTGGTGTTCCGCCATCCAGACACCGGCTAGCCCTGGAGGCGCGCAGGGTTGTGCGACCCGCCGACCGGACCCACGAGGGTCGATGCGTTCGGCGCGAGACCCTGTCGGACGATACGCTCGGAGCCTTCCTCCGTCAGGCCGACATGAAGGCGCGCGGGATGGGTGGAAGCTTGGCGTCATCGCGGCCGACGCGTCTTCGAAGCGGAAGGCGCCGGCCGTGACTTGACGGCTTCAGCAGATCCTAGTGACGATCGTGACCGTTGTAGCGCGGCGCGTCGTAGTGTCGGCCCTGAGCCCGCCGATGGTCCCGGCGATGATGCCGGTCGTCATAGCTGTAGGCCTGGGCGCCGTAGTAGGACGAGCCATCTCGATAGCCGTATCCGGCGTAGGGTTGGGCGTAGCCTTGGCTGTAGCCTCGCGCCGAACCGCGATGGCCGACGTCCGAATACGGCTGGCCGTGGCCATCCTGCCCGCCGTGGCCCGACTGCCCATAATAGGTCTGACCACGGCTGTGATTGTCATAGGCCGGCTGGGCCATCGCCGCCGACCCGCCGATCAGGGAGAGAGCCGCCGCGGCGGCCACCAGATATTTCATGTCCAGCTCCTTTGTGCTGGGGCGCGCCTCGCCAGAAAGCGAGAGCCTCGAGCCATGACCCATCATCGGCTTTCAAACCTGAACCGCCGCGGAATGCGTGGCGTCAGCTCCTGTTCATCGTCCCATGACGATGCTGGTTCGGTTCCTCGCCCTGATCATCTACGTCGGCGCCGGCGCGCTGATCGGCGTGATAATCGGCCGACCGCTGCTCATTCCCATCGCAGCCGTCCGCTATGGGCGGCGCTCTCCGCCACGGGCCCGCCGCCAAGCCTGAAAGCCCTTATCGCCCTCGATGAACGTCGCCAGGATATGGGCGGCGAGGATGTCCAGTTCGATGGCGCCGTTCTCCTCGGCGTACGCGGCCTGATACTCGGCAAGATCCACGGCCGCCTTGCCTTTCAACTTGAGCCGCAGATCGACCATCTTCTCCTCAGTGTCGATCTTCGGCAGGGCCAGGCTGGTCTTGGCTTCACGCGCCATGTCGCTCTCCAGGTTTCGAGGAATTGAATGGGGCCGTTCGCACCCGCTCAGGGGTAGGGCGCAAGGATCATGTCCTTGCTAACCAACACGCGCAGCGGCCAGCCTGCGCGCACCATCAGCGTCGGCTGGCGATTGAGGTCGCGGCCGGTGATCTGCTGTCCCACCATCTGGGCGGAGTTGGCCACGCCGCTCCCGGCGCTGTTGATCACCAGGCCGCCCGAGCTGCGGGTGCCGGCGTCCTGGGCGGCGGCCGCCCCGACGCTAAACAGGGTCGACAGCAGGACGCCACGGGCGAGCTGGCCGAAGTGGCCGTCGCGGCGGTCCTGCAGGCCGGCCGCGCCGCTCAGGTCCGCGCCGGTCATCGACCCGATGTTGATCGAGCGGCCATCGGGCATGATGATCCGGTTCCAGGCTACCATCAGCCGGTTCTGGCCGTAGGCGACCTGGCTGTCGTACTGGCCGATCAACCGCGATCCCTGTGGGATCAGGACGGTGCGGCCGGTGCGGTGATCGTAGACCGGCTCGGTGACCTGGGCGATCACCTCGCCCGGCAGGTCCGAGTTCAAGGCGGTGATCAGCGCCGCCGGGATGATGGTCCCGGCCTTCACCTCCCAAGGGCTGGCCGCCGGCCGAAGGGGGTTGAGAAGGTAATCCTCGGCGCGAGAGCCCTGCGCGAATTGCACCTTCGCGGCCTGGCCGTTGCCGGGCTGGACTTCGCCCGGCGCGGCCGCAGCCCCTGAACCGGGCGCCGTAGCGGCGAGCGTGACGCCAGGCCCGGGAGCCTGCGCTTGCGGCGAGGCGCCCCCGAAGAAGGGCCCCGAGGCCCGAGCGGCGATCGCCTGCTCCTGGGCGGCCTGCACCCGTGGATCCACCGGCGGCGGCGGGGGCGGGGCCGTCGCGGCCGCTCCGCCCCCGGCAGGATCGACCGCACCAGGGGCGAGCGCGGGCGGCGGCAGCCTGGCGAAGCCCGGCTGGCCCGGCCCGGCCTGGACGGCCGGATCGCCATATCCGGCCGCATAGCGTCCGGCGATCGCCGGGGTCTGGGGCGTGTTGGTGTCGACGTTGGCCTGCTCGTCCACGGGCCGGGTCTGCTGGCGATGGGCGCCGCCGAAACCGACATAGAAGCCCAACCCCACCAAGCCCGCCAAGACGGCGGCGCCGGCCAGTAGATAGCGCCGGTTCCATCGGGTGACCGGCGCGCGCGGCGCGGCGAGCACGCTCTCGGACGACGCCTTCGGCTCGACCTGCGGCGGGGCCCGCGGCTCGAGGGGCGGATCGGGCGGAAGATGCGACATGGCGTCAGCTCCGCTTGCCGGTGCGCGTGATCCGCACGACGGTCTGGCGCTTCTCGCCCAGCCGCAGCTCGGCGACATCGATCAGCCGGTCGACGACGTAGTAGCCGTTCAGGTAGCGATAGTTGACGAGCTGGGCCTGCCTGTCCGCGCCGATGACGAACAGCGGCGGCGCCTCGCTGGCCCCGAGGTTGGTCGGAAACTGGATGTAGGTCTTCAGGCCATCATCGAAGACCCGCAGCGGTTGCCAGTTCGGCGCCTTCGATTTGATCGGCCGGATGTCGTAGTCGAAGTGCAACTGGTCGACGGCGAGCCCCGAGGCGACCACCCCGCGCGCATCGGCGGCCTTGGCCGCCTGGGCCTCGCGGGCCTCATCCAGCGCATAGGTCCAGTTGACCACGCTGGTGTAGGCTTCCCCCTCGCGGCTGACCGCCTCCATCAGGTAGGTGCGCTGGTCCGTGGTCAGGATGACGTTGGTGCGCAAGCCTCCGCGGGTCGGCTTCAGCATCACCAGCACCTGCTCGGAGGGTCCCGAGCCCTGTACGGTCTCGCCGAGCACCCAGCGCACCGTGTCGCCGGCGGCCTTGGAGATCAGCTTCTCGCCGGGACGCAGGGCGATCACCGTCAGGAACCGCGGGCTGGTGTTGACGGTGTAGAGCCGGCCCGGCTCGAAGGCGTAGTAGAGCGCGGCGTTGACATAGGCGCCGCTGGCGGGAAGGTCGCGGCTCTGCGCATTGGCGGAATAGACCGTTCGATAGCCCGGGGCCGGCCGAGGTTTTGCGCGGCGAACGGCTGGCTTCGCCGCCATCGGCGGGGCAGCAGCAGCCACAGCCGCCGCGGCAGGACGCTGGACTTGAGCCAGCGCAGCACCGGGCAGGGGCGAGAACGCCATGGCCGCGATGGCCGCGAGGGCGACGCGAGATTGCGGGTGAGGGAGGGTCATAGCTCGCGACTCCACTGAAACGCGGTGATGTAGATTCCCAGGGGATTGGCCCGCAGCTCCGCCTCGTTCTTGGGCGGATTGACCTTGGTGGTGAAAAGCCCGGTCCAGTTCTCGGTGAGGCCGCTGGCGCCGGCGTTGAACGTCGTCTCGCGCCACTGCACCTGATAGGTGTTCGGACTGCGGGGAAGCACCGAGACGATCTCGACATTGACGGCCTGGGTGCCGGCGTTGGCGAACGGGTCGTTGGCCTTGGCATAGTCGTTGAGCTGGCCGATCGCGCCGCCGGCGACGAAGTGATAGGCGCCGGTCCAGTTGTCCCGGATGACGATCGGATCGATGCTCTTGGAGCGCGTCCGGCGGACCCAATCGGCGAGGAAGTAGCCGATCTCGGCGGTGGCGGGCTGATAGGTCCGGCCCGCCAGTTCGATGCGGCCTGGGCGGCCGTACTTGTCGATCGGAACGACGTAGGTGGCGATGTTGGTGTTGCTCGACTGCCAGATCAGCCCGCCCACCGACAGGGCGGTGATGCCCATGCAGATGAAGGCGGCGAGCCGCCAGTTCTTGGCTTGCACGGTTGCTGACCCGACCCGCATGTCCCATTCGCGGGAGGCGCGGAGATAAGGGCTCTCGACCGGAGCCGAGCTGCCATAGCGGTCGTTGGGGCGCTTGAAGGGGTTCATCGGTCCATTCCGGTTCAGGCGTCGCGCTCGGGATCATCACCCCGCCGGGTCGGCGTTGCAGGCATCCCGGGCGTGATGTCGTTGGCGGTGCTGGTCGCCGCCGCGAAGCTTCCCTCGGCCGCGGCCCGCACGCCGCTGCGACGTTCGCGGGTTCGCGCCACCGTATCGGCCGCCGAGGGGGCTGGGGGAGGGGCCGATGATCCTTCGCCGCTGCCGTCGGCATCACCACCGGATCGATTGGCGAACCGGCGAGCCGACGCGACAGCGCTCGACACCGGAGCGCGTGCGAAATCGGCGGCCGCTCCGCCGAGACTACCACCACCGCCGCCGCCGCCGCCGCCGCTAGGAGACGCACCGCCGCTCTGGGATCCGCCGCCGGGCGGGATCGCGCCCGCGGCGGCTTGGGCGGCCGCCACCTTCTGTCCGCCGGCCGCCCAGCCGCCTGCTACGGCGCCGCCAATGGTCCGGCCAGCGAGCGCAACTCCGGCGACGCCCGCCGCCACACCAGCGGCGCCCATGAGGCCGCTACCTGCGCTGAGTTGGGGCCCGCCGCTAATCATCGCGCCTGCGATCGCCGGCACTTTCAGTGCCAGCATCATGAGGAAGATCGCGGAGAGGAGTAGACCGGCTTCCTCCGTTACAGTCGGCTCGGCGGAAAGCGTGAAAGTCTCGAAGATATTGATTCCGATACCGGCGATGACCGCCAGCGCCATGAACTTAAAGCCGACGGAAATTACGTAGCCAATCGACCGTTCAGCCAGGAAGGAGGTCTGCGTAAGGACTCCGAACGGGACCACGACAAAAGCGATTAGGGTGACGATGTAGAACTCTATAATCGTGATCGCGATTTCAATCGCGAGAACAATAAAAGCGAGCATGATGCCAATAGCTGCAACAGCTGCGACAATGATCATGTCGATGTGCTGGAGCGCACCAAATCCGGCGTTTTGCTGAGCCAGATCGCCAATATATTTTATCAACTTAACTACTACGTCCAACCCGGCCTCGACGGCGCGTGTTGGTGCCTGAGTGAAGTCCCCAACGGAACCACCGTTGCTCGCCTTCAGGCCGAGCTTGGTGAACCCGTTAATCACCACGAGGGTGAGAGAATGCCAGTTGGTCACTAGCCAAGCGAAGAAGCCGACTAACAGTATTTTTCGGATAAATGGAGCTAATATATTCTGCGTTTCATCAATCGCCCACATAATCGCGGACAGGACGATGCTGATTACTACAAGCGTCGCAAGGACAGATTGCACATCGCCGGAAATCGCGCCGAATCCCGCGCCAACCTGGCCCGTGAAGGCAGCAATGAATTGGTCAAGGGCAGCAGCGTCGGCAGTAGCCACGATCTAACTCATGAGCATGGGGGCTGGCAGCCGCATCAGCACGGCGCCTGCCCAAATCAGGGCTGGCCCCAGCTTCGACACACCGTCATGAGTGTCGGTCGCCAGGTTCATTTGAAATCCGAAGTATCTGGCAGCCGACTGCCCTTCTTCTTGAAGTACAGGGGCGAGCAGGGATCATTGGTGTCCCGATTATTCACATCCGGACATTTGTGCTGCGGAGGCTGTTCAGCGACAGGCTTAGCGGCTTCGGTTGGTGCAGGGCCACATCCGACGAGCGTACAGAGTGCCGCCAAGGCACCGAGGGTTGTGAACACTCTCATTTGAAATCCGAGATGTTTGGCAGCTGGCTGCCTTTCTTTTGAAAAGTCGTCGCTCGCTGGGTTACAGCGGCGGCCGCCACCGAGCCCGCCTGCTGCTGCGCAAGAATAGTTTCCTGGGTCCTGGCCTGCGCGATGAGGATGGTCTGCAAGCCTTGCAGTTGGCCGCTCAGGGCGGCGAGTAGCTGGTTCGTGGCCTGGATGGCCGCGGTCTGGCCGGCGGCGCTCTGAGACGCAGCGACCGCGCTGGTCACAGCGTTGGCGGTCGTCGGCTGGGAACGGACCAGTTGATTCTGGACCGCCATCGAATCCTGCAAGGTCAGGCGGCTGTTGTCCTGCCAACTGCCGTAGCGCTGCAGGATCTGCTGCAGGCTGTTGCCGGACAGGCTCGACGGATAGAGCTGCTGGAATTGCTGGCCGATATTCTGGCCATTGTAGCCGATCGCCTGCGCCTGCTGGAGGAGCTGGGTGGCCTGCTGGCTGATCTGCGCCAGCGGCTGGGTGACGTCGGTCCCGAGCTTTTGGAGCATGGCCACCTGGTTGGTCAGCTGCGCCTGCAGCTGCTCGATCTGCCGCAGGCTGTTGCTCACCTGCGAGACCATCTGGGCGATCGCCGCCGGGTCGTTGACCACCACGCCCGGGAAGATCTGCGCTTGGGCCGGCAGCGGCGCGATCGCCGTGGCTGGAAGCGCGAGAAGGGCGGCGGCCGCAGCCGTGGTGAGAAGCCTACGCATGTGGAAACTCCCGTTGACGCGAGGGCAGAAAAGACTCCGGCGGCCAGATGTCGGCCGCCTCGGCCCGGACGAAGAGCCGCTCGGACACGGCGCGGAAAAGAACGGCCGCTCCGAACAGCACGAAGCCGGCGACCAGGACGAAGAAGTTGTGGTGAAGCGTGGTGGTGAAGACCGCGAGGAAGCCCGGCGCCGCGAGGCCCAGGAACATCAAGCGACGGCGACGCACCGTCAGCAGCCAGGCCGATGGCAAGCGACGTGTAACAGCAGTCAAGCGGGCAAGCTCGCGCGCGCTGAGGGGACGAGCCGCGATCAGGGTCGGAGCATCGTCCGGGGGCGCGTCCTCCATCATGCAACCCTCGCCGCCGGCGGGGTCGCCGATTCATTGAGATAGGTCGCGACCTCGGTCAGACCCTGGGCGGCGTAGAACCGCGCCGCGAACCCCTCCCGGTCCCCCTGAAGCGCCGCCGTGATCGTCTGCTGATCGCCTGGCGAGGACGCCCCGACAGCTGCCAGCGCGATGGGGCCCAGCCCGAGCTCGAAGAGCCGATTTCCCGCCGTCGACTGGTAGTAGTATTCGCGCTTCGGCGTGGCGCTGGCGATGATGCGGATCTGCTGGGCGTTGAGGCCAAAGCCGGCGTAGAGATCGGCGATCTGCGGCGTGGGCGCATCCGGGTTCGGCAGGAAGATCCGGGTCGGGCAGCTTTCGATCAGGGCCGGGGCGATCGAGGACCTCGCCACATCGGCGAGGCTCTGGGTCGCAAAGACGACGGCGACATTGTATTTGCGCAGGGTCTTCAGCCATTCGCGGATCTTGGCCGCAAAGGCCCCCTGGTCGAGGAACAGCCAAGCCTCGTCGAGCACCAGCAGAGTGGGCCGACCGTCGAACCGGCGCTCCAGGGTGCGGAAGATGTAGGTGAGCACCGGCGCCAGGGCGGCCCGGTTGGCCATCAATTCGGCCATCTCGAAGGTCTGCCAGACCGCCGCCTGCAGGCTGTTCTGGTGGGCGTCGAGCAGGTGGCCGTGCGGGCCGCTGAGGGTGTAGGGCGCCAGAGCCGCCTTCACCGCCTGGTCCTGGACGGTGGCGGCCAGGAGGGTGAGGGTGCGCTGCTCGCGCGGACCCGCGGCGAGGTTGCGAAGCCCGCTCCAGATCTCTTCCTTGACCTGGGGAACGGTCGGCACGCCCTCGGCGGCGACAAGATCCTCGACCCATTCCTGGGCCCAGGCGCGATCCTCCGGCCCGTCGATGTCGGCGAGCGGCTGGAACGCCAGTTCGCTGGCGTCGCCGCCGAGAAAGAAGAACTGGCCGCCGGCCAGAAGCGTGGCGGCCCGAGAGCTCGCCCCCTTGTCGAAGAAGAACACCTGCGCCTCGGGATAACGCAGCCACTGCATGGCGATCGTATTCAGCAGGACCGACTTCCCGGACCCGGTCGGACCGACCACCATGGTGTGCCCGACGTCGCCCTGGTGGAGATCGAAGCGGAACGGCGTGGTGCCGGCCGTCCGGGTGAACATCAGGGGAGGCTGCGCGCCCTTGTGGCCTCGCTTGAGGCACTCCTCGGTCAAGTGGGCGTTGCGGGTCGGTCCCGGCCAGATCGCCGACATCGGCATCATGTCGCAAAGGTTCAGGGACGAGACGAGCGGTCGGCGCAGGTCCGCATAGGCCTGGCCCGGAAGGCTGCCGATCCAGGCCTCGACGGCGTTGACGTCCTCGACCTTGCAAACGAAGCCGGCGCGGTTGATGGCCCCTTCGACTTCGCGAACGCGGTCGGCGAGACGATCGGCGTCCTCGTCCATCAGGGTGACCGTGGGCGTGAAATAGCCGATCGAGGCGAAATCCCCACCGAGGATGGCCAGGGCCGCGTCGGCGTCGGCCGACTTGGCCGCCGCGTCAGGGTCTTCCAGGAGAGACGGCTCGCGGGTGATCGCCTCCTTCAGCAAGGCGAGCACGCCCTTGCGCTTGGCGAACCAACGCTTGCGCACCGTGGTCACCGCCCGCCGGGCGTCTTCCTTGTCGAGCGGAAGGTAGCGACAGACCCAGCGGTAGCTGATCCCCAGTTCGTTCAGGCGATCCAGCAGGCCGGGCGATGATGTGGTCGGATAGGCCCGCACCGAGATCGTCCGGATGTAGCGTTTGCCGAGCCGGGGGAAGAGCCCGCCCTGGAAGTCGTCGTCGGTCAGGAAGGCGTCGAGATAGGCCGGCGTCTCGGGCGCGCGCACATAGTGGCGCTTCGTCGAAATGCAGCCGTGCAGGTAGGTCAGGGTCTCATCGTCGCCGAGCTCGCGGACCTCCGGCATGATGGCCGTCAGGATGTCGGCGATCTGGCGGACCGTGCCCTGGAAGTCGTTCAGCGCGGCGCGGTACATGCCCGCCGCGCCGCGACCGGAGGGGGCGTTTTCGAGCAGCAGGCTCTCGGCCGTGCTCACCGCCTCCTCTGGCGGCAAGTAGGTGAAGGTGAGGAAGTAGCGGCTCTCGAAATGGCGCTCCTGGGACTCGAAGGCGTCGCGCCGCTCGTTGTCGATCAGGTCCGAGACCGGATCGGGAAAGGTGCTGGACGGATAGTCCTGGGAGCCGGCGCGGAGCGCCTCGATGTGCAGGCACCAGCGCGATCCGAGCCGGCGCAGCGCGTTGTTCAGTTGGGCCCGGACCGCCACCAAGCCTGCTTCCGTCGAGCTGGCCAGGTCGGGACCGCGGAACGCGAGCGTCTTTTGGAAGCTGCCATCCTTGTTGAGCAGGAGGCCCGGCCCGATGAGCGCCACCCACGGCAGGTGATCGAAGAGGCGGTCGGCTTTGGGTCGGTATTCACGCAGGTACAACATCGGGGCCTCAGGGCCTTGCGGTCAGCAGACCTGCGCCCATCGCCGAGGCGGCGAGTCCGGACGAAGGAACGGGAGAGGGGAGGTGCGTTCAGCCATCAGGCGTCCAGATACGGTCGCTGTCGGATGTGCCGCCCAAGGGCGTCGAAGAAGTAGGGGTCGCGCTTGTTGAGCCAGTAACAGACGGCGTGGATCGCGAGGCCGAGGGGAACGCCAATCAGCGGAACCTGGAGGCCCAACGCAAGAACGGCGGTGAGCGTGCCGTTGAGGACCGCGATCATTCGTGGCACCCCGGCGATGGTCACCGGCTCGGCGAGCGAGCTGTGGAAGCCGATCTCGAACCCGTCCACGCGCGAGGTCATCAGAACGCCGCCCCCGCCGTCATGTTGAAGAATGACGTGATGAAGGTCGTTGCGGTGAAGGCGATGGCCAGGCCGAAGACGATCCCGATACCGCGGCGCAACACCGAGCCGCCTTCCGAGAAGGCGAAGCCCAGGCCGGTCAGCACGATGGCGATGATGCCGACCGCCTTGGCCACCGGCCCGGACAGCGACTGCATGATCGTCTCCAGCGGCGTCTCCCAGGGCATGGCGGTGCCGCCGCCCGCGGCCCAGGCCGGACCGGCGACCAGCATCGCGATGCCGGCGACGACGACCGCCGTTCGCAGATTGCGGCGGCCCTCGGCCGCGCTGAATGAAGTGAAGGCCATCGTCGAGCGCTTTCCTGAGCGTAGCCCCGAATAACTCGGGCTACCCAGGATTGAGTCGCAAAATGCGGGTGGTCAAGGGCTCTTGTTCCAATAAACGCCCACAAGGTGCGTTTTTATCCACAAAAGCCCACTGCAAAGCTTGAAACGACGGGCAAGGCGCGGCGCCGGATTGCTCCGATTCTGCAGAACGCCGGTTGTCGGAAGACATTATGACCGAAACGGGGCAAGAATTCCTGCCAACCGCTAAGGATCGCCCCTAAGCTTAGCCATTCACACTTCAAAAAACGCCGCCTCTATTCTAAAGTTAAAGCCCGATAACCAGGATCGGGGGCAAGGGAGGCCTCAAGTGCTCACCTTCCCGAGTCATTCGCATGGTCAGAACTTCTGATCGGCATTCGTCGGCTGACGGGCAGTGGCCTATAACGCCATGCATCAGGGCCGAGCAACCACGCTTAGCCTTGGCCCGGAAGCGTTGGCCCAATTCGAACTCTTGCTGAGGTTCCGTCAGCGGCCTTGGTCGTTGTCCAGGCCGCGGCGCGGCTCGAACCGGCAAGGCGCGCAGACACCCCTCGCTTCGATCACTACGCGATCAAGGCGAAAGGCCAGCCGTTGCGCGATCGCCTCGAGGGGCTCTCTCATGCCGAGGTCCAGTTCATCCGCGCGACCGCAGACCTCGCAGATCAGGAAATTCGCGGCGTGCCGGGCGGCGTCAGGCCGTGGACAGGCGATGAAAGCGTTGCCCGTCTCGACCTTGTGCACAAGGCCAAGGCCGATGAGGAAGGCGAGGGCCCGATAGACCGTCGGCGGTTTGGTGGGCCGACGACCCGGACCGTAGGAGGCGACCAGATCATAGGCTTTGACGGGTCTGCCGGCCTCCACGAGCAATTCGAAGGTTCGGCGCCGTGGCTCGGTCCAGCGCTCGCCCGCCGCCAGGCACCTCGACTCCGCGCGCGCCAACGCGGCCTGGGGCGATTTAGACCACAGAGCCTCGAGTCTGGTGTCGCCAGGGCCGGAAGGCGCGAGCGAGGTCATGATCTGATCGTGGAGTCTCCCGGGCCGTGGTCGCCCAGACAATGGCCGTGGTCGCCGAGACTTTCGATCACGCGGCATTCGCCGGCGGGACCATCGCATCCGGTGGACACCATGCGGCTCAACTCCGCTCGCAGCGACGCCAACAGGCTGAGCTTTTCCTCGACGGCCGCCAACTGCTGTTGCGCCAGACGGTTGGCGTCGCCGCAGGACCGTTTGGGATGATCCGCCAGATCCAACAACGTGCGGATGGCTTCGACCGGGAAGCCAAGTTGCCGGGCGTGCTTGATGAAGGCCAGCCTGGCGACGGCCCCGGGCTCATAGACCCTCCGATCGCTCGCCGTGCGGCGCGGCGCCGGCATCAGCCCGATCTGCTCGTAGAAGCGGATGGTCGGTGGCTTCACGTCGGCCAAGCTGGCGAGTTCTCCGATGGAATGGGTGGGCATATGAACTCTCAAAAAAGGCGGTTGATCCTCTAGCCACTTGAAGATGCATCCTGGGTTCATGTCCAGTTGCTCCAGCGAATTGGGCCAAGCCCCAGCCGCTTCATCAGGCTGCGGATGTGGCCAACCTGTCGTGTTCGACGGGGCGACGAAAGGCTACAAGCGCGTCCTTGCGACCGTGATCGCCATCAATGTGTTTGGCTTTGTCGTCGTCGCGGTCGGCAGCCTGTGGGCGGGCTCCGCCTCGCTGGCCGCCAACACGCTGGATTTCGCGGCCGACGCGGCGACCTACGCGCTCAGCCTCTGGGCGATCGGCCGGAGCACCGAGGTCCGCGCCGGCGCGGCGCTGTTCAAGAGCGCCACCCTGGGCGGAATGGCGGCCGCGATTCTTGGTCTTGCGATATGGCGCGCGACCGGCGGCGTCACGCCGGACGGCGACGCGATCTCGGGGCTGGGGCTCTTCGGCGCCGCAGCCAACCTCGTCGCAGCCCTATTGCTGATCCGCTATCGTCAAGGCGACGCCAATGTGCGGTCCGTCTGGCTATGTACGCGCAACGATCTGATCCAGTGCCTCGCCGTTGCAGCGACCGGCATCGTGGTCAGTCTGACGCATTCGCGCTGGCCAGACCTCATCGTGGGAGCCTTGCTCGCCGCTATTTTCTTGCGTTCCGCTTGGCAGATCAGCGCGCAGGCCCTGCGTGAATCCAAGCCCGAAGGCCGCGGCGGGCGGGGTGATACTATAACGCATTCCCCTTCCGCAGTGGGGCCGGTATAGAGACGATCATGATCGGGACGGCGATCCGCTGCGAAGCCCTCTGGGCAAGCGCGCCAGTCCCCCGCCTTCGGGCGGGGAATGCGCCGCGCGTGGTCAGGCGGCAGGCGGCGCGCCTATCCGGTCGCGGCCGACGGACCCGGCCAGGTCAATGGATGCGGGTCGCGTTGGCCTGGGCGCTTGCCCTCGCCATCTGCTTGACCGCCATGGTCGCAGGCTCCACCGCGCATGAAGCGGTCGAGCTTGTTCCTGCACCGTCCGCCGCCCAGTCGCTCCAGGCGACCCAGGGGCCGGCCGGGCAAGATCTGCCCGAGAAGCTGGTTTTTGCCTGGGTCTGTACCGGGCATTGTGTCGCCCATGCCTTCGGCATGCCGGCGCCAGCTGTCGCGCCGATTCTCATTCCCGTGGTTCGTGCGGGTTGGCCTGTGCTGGATGATCAGTGGGCGCAGGTGACGCGTCCGTCGCGGCTGGAGCGGCCACCCCGAGCCTGATGCGGACCT
>NZ_MEEX01000044.1 GCF_001724605.1 Phenylobacterium sp. SCN 70-31 | reverse complement strand
CTCCGTCGAGCGGCCGCACGCTGAACACTTGGAACATCCCGCCGTGCATGTGGTAGAGCATGTGACAGTGGAAGGCCCAATCTCCCGGATCCGCCGTGATGTCCCAGGAGACCTTGCCGCCAGGCGCCACCGTCACCGTGTGTTTCCTCGGCCCGTAGCCCGGTGGCGCGTGCGCCAGCTCGAAGAAATGACCGTGCAGATGGATCGGGTGGGCCATCATAGTGTCGTTGATCAGCGTCACCCGAACCCGCTCTCCCTTCTCGAAGGTGTACGGCTTGCTGGTTTCGCTGAACTTCAGGCCGTCGAACCCCCACATGAACCGTTCCATGTTGCCAGTCAGATGGATGTCGAGCGCGCGCGTGGGTATTCGTGGATCGACGCTCGGCGTCAGCGCGATGAGGTCCTTGTAGACCAGCACCCGATGGCCGACGCTCTCCAGCCCTTGTCCGGGTTCGCCGGTCCGATCCATCGGCATCGGCGCGATGGTCTGGACTCCGGGACCAAGCTTTACGCCAGGGGCGTTCTGGGGGTCGCGCATCGACATTTTCATGCCGCCCATGTTCCCCATCGCATCTGAGCCACGGGGCTTGGGCGGCGCCATGCCGGGCGGCGCAGCCATGCCGGGCATCCCAGCCATTCCGGGCATCGCGGCCATGTCGTGGCCCGCAGCGCCATGGTCCATCCCGGCCATTGCGCCGGACCCGCCCATGTTCATGCCCTGCATGGCGCTCATATCCATGCCCATGTCCTTCATGGTCGCGAGCGGCCGCGCGCGAAGGGGCGGGACCGGGGCGACCATGCCGGGACGCGGGGCCAGCGTCGCGCGGCCCATGCCGGAACGGTCGCTGGCTTCTGAGACGATGGTGAAGGCCTTGTCCTCCGTCGGCTGTACGATGACGTCGTAGGTCTCGGCGTTGCCGATCTGGAACTCGTCGACCTCGATGGGGCGCACGTTCTGGCCGTCGGCGGCCACGACCGTCATCTTCAGCCCGGGGATACGCACGTCGAACACCATTTGCGCCGCGGTGTTGATGAAGCGCAGGCGCACCCGCTCGCCCGGCGTGAACAGCCCGGTCCAGTTGTCCTTCGGCCCGTGGCCGTTGATGAGGAACTTGAGGACCGCACCGGTGACGTCGGAGATGTCGGTCGGATCCATGCGCATCTTGGCCCATTCGATCCGTTCCTGGAGCGTCTGGTCCTTGCCCGCGAGCAGGCTGGCGATGGTCTGCTTCTGGAAGTTGAAGACGCCGCCCTGCTGCTTCATCCGCTTGAAGATCACGTGCGGGTGCATGAAGCTGAAGTCGGAGAGCACGATGACGTGCTCGCGGTCGTAGGCGACCGGGTCAGGATCCGCCGGATCAATGATCATCGGGCCGTAGTGACCCTCGGCCTCCTGCAGGCCGGAGTGGCTGTGGTACCAGTAGGTGCCGGACTGCTTGATCGGGAACTCATAGACGAAGGTTTGTCGCGGCTTGATCCCCGGGAAGCTGACCCCCGGAACGCCATCCATCTGGAAGGGCACGAGGAGCCCATGCCAATGGATTGAGGTGTCCTCGTCCAAGTCATTGGTCACCGACAGCCGGACGTTCTGGCCTTCCTTCAGCCGCAGCAAAGGCCCGGGCACCGTCCCATTGATGGTGACTGCGTGCCCGATGCGGCCATCGACATTCAGGCGAGAATGACCGATCCGCAGATCGATATTCGGGCCGGTGAGGGTCGGCAGCGTCGGGCCTGTGCCGACCGTGGCGCTCTGCGCCCAACCCGGCAGCAACGTGCTCAGGGCCAGACCGCCGCCCATCAGTGAGGCGCCGCGCAGTAGCTGGCGACGATCATAGTCCTTCATGTCGATGCGAGATCCCAGGCGAATGACACCGCGCGGCTCCGACGCCGCGCATTTCATGGTATACGCGCCGGGTCGGCGGTCACCCTTACAGAAATATCGAAAAAGGCGTCACGTTTCACCCCATGGTCCGCGCGCGCACCACGCGGGACGCTGTCAGCGGCGTGATAACGAAGAACCGCCGCATCGTCCGGCCGAGGTGGGCTGGTCGCTGAAGCCCCCGAGCGCCGCCGCCGCAGCAAGCGACCCGCCGCGGCGCAGCGGCCCGATCGCGCGTTCGAGCTGGAGCCATGCGCGCCAGTGGGCGAGCGGCGCGCCGGGCGACGCCGCCCAGATCGAGATCGGCCTCCAGGGATCGCCTCAACGCCTGCAGTGCGGCGGCCAACCCCGGGTCCAGCCGGTCCGGCTCGGGTCGGGCCCGTGCAGACTGCGCGCCCATCCCGCCAGGGTGGCGTGCGGGATGGCGGGCCATGTCCCGACATCCCAGCTGCACGCGAGCCGACCGAAACTCTGGAGATAGATCACGCGCACCATCCGGTCAGATGGAACGATCGCATGGAGAACGCCCGGCGCGATCAGGACGGCCTTTCCGACCACGACGCCGCTCGCGCCCTTTACCGCAGCAGGGCCGGAGAGGCCGACCACGACCTGCGCGGCGAGATGGCGATGGGCTTCAGCGTCCCCGCAAAGGCCTTCGAAGCACGCCCAGTCCTCGCCGAACCAGACCTGCCCTGACCACGGATGCGCCGACCTCATGCCGAATGATCAGGGCCAGCGCCCGGCGCGGCAAGCGTTCGGTTCAAGACCGAACGAGGCCGCGCCCGCATCCTGACCTGGAGAGGTGCATGATGTCCGAGCAGAAAGACTTCGTACCGGCGCTGGGGCGCCCCGAGCTGACCGGCGACTACGACCGGGTGATCGCCGTCATGACCCGCGAACGGCGCTGGCGGGCGGCCCTCTGGATCTGCTCGATCCTGTCGCCGGCGAGCTGATCGTCGATATCGGCGCGGGGACCGGCTCCCAGGCCGTCGCCATCAAGGTCCGCTGTCCAGCGGCCCGCGTCGTCGGCGTCGATCCGGATCCCGCGGTCCTGCGGATCGCGAGGGCAAAGGCGGACGCGGCCGGAGTCGAGGTCGAGTGGCTCGAGGGCTATGGCGACCAGGCCGACCGCAGGTTGGGGGCGGGCGTCGCCGACAAGGTGATCTCGAGCCTCGTGCTCCACCAGTGCGACGTGCCGGTGAAGGCGGAGATCCTGAAAGCCATGGTTCGCCTGGGGCGGCCGAATGCTCGCGTGGTCGTCGCCGATTACGGACTGCAACGCACCCTGCTGATGCGGCTGCTGTTCCGCCAGGTCCAGGCCCTCGACGGCTGGGAGCGGACCGGCTTCAACGCCAAGGGCCAGCTACCTCAGTTGATGACTGAAGCGGGACTGGTCGGCGTCGCCGAACACGGGGTTATCCCCACCCCGACCGGGTCGATATCGCTCTATGTCGCCGCGACGCCTGGGGCGGGTGGCTAGGCCGCCCGGACTCGTCAGACGAAGAGGAAATCCGTGCCGGCCGTCTGGATCAGCGGATTGTTGACGTAGCCGCCGCCCTCGACATCGCTGAACATGAAATCGTCCTGCGACATCTGCGAGGCGGTGACGCCGACGAGCAGGATCGACGCGCTCGTGCCCCAGGTGACCAGCGCACCCTGGGCGGTGTCGGCCACCTGGACCTGGCTCGGCGTGATGCCGCTCTCGAAGGCGATGTGATCGAACGCGCCGGGCCCAGCGTCGAATCCGGCGACCACCACGTCCTGGCCGCTCGTGGGGGTGACGATGTAGGCGTCCGCGCCGTCGCCGCCGTTCAAGGTGTCGTTCCCGGCGCCGCCGTCGATCATGTCATGACCGGCGCCGCCGAACAGCTGGTCGGCGCCGTCGTCGCCCATCAGGTTGTCGCCCATTGCCCCGCCATAGAGCTGGTCGTTGCCGGCGCCGCCGCGCAGGTCGTCCATGCCGTCACCGCCGTCCAAGGTGTCGGCGCCGCCGTCGCCGGCCAGGTGATCATCATTGGCGCCGCCGAAGAGCTTGTCGTTGCCGCCGAGGCCGAAGTAGGCGTCGCGATCGCCCGTGGCCTGCATCACGTCCGCGGTTTCATTACCCCTTTGGACATGGAAGTCGTCGAAGTTGAACGTCTCGGCGGCCGTGTTGCCGGCCGCGGCCGGCGCGCTGAGCGCGCCGCCTTCGTCCTTGGCGAAGCTGATCGCGCTCAACCGATCGGCCCCGGCGCTGGTCGGCTGCAGCAGATAGCGGTCGTCCGCGAACATGAAATCGCTCTGCGCCAGCTCGCTCTTCTGCACGCCGACCAAGAGGACGGATCCCTGGTCATTGTTCCAGCTGATCCTCACGCCGAAAGTGGTGTCCTCGAACCGTAAGTCCTCGGGCTTGATATCGCGCAGCGCCAGGTGATCGAACATCGGACCGCCCGGCTTGAAATCGTAGATGACATCGTGGCCACTGGTCGGATCGACCGCGAAGGCGTCGGCGCCGCGGCCCCCACGCAGGAAGTCGTCGCCCATCCCGCCTTCGAGATCTCCGTGGCCATCGCCTTCATCCAGGACGTCACGACCATCGCCGCCGCGCAGGGCGTCGTCCATCGCGCCGCCGGTCAGAAAATCTGAGCCGTCCCCGCCATCCAGGTGATCTGCGCCGGCGCCGCCGTTCAGGAAATCCGCACCCCGGCCGCCCATCAGGTCATCGGCCATCGCCCCGCCGGTCAGGATATCCAAGCCGTTGCGTCCGAACTGGGCGCTCATCGGCATGCTGCTGGAATGGAAATCGCTGTTCGGCCGCCCGATGAACAGGTCGTAGTCACCGAAGGTCTCGTGGACCGAGTCCGAACCGCGCAGGTCGGTGTTGTCTGAGTTTGGCATCGTACCTTCCAACGATTGTAATGTTTCAGCGGGACAAGTTGGTCGATACGGAAATCTGACCAGCCTCCAACGTGCAAACCGAGGACGTAGGACTCAGTTCCACCAGCAAAGCTGGTCATTTTTGCGCAGATGTTCAGGAACGTGCTGTCGTCGCGGCGGCGATAACCAGCTTTTCCACGATGGGAAGGCCTAACCCCGCAGCCCTATTCTCACCCGACCACGCGCGTATTTGCTGAATGTTAGGATCGTCGGCCGAGGATCGCCCTGCCAGCATCCGGAGCGGCCCATGCCCCAGAACCTCAAACCCCTCACCGCGATGCGCTTCTTCGCGGCGATGTGGGTCGTCGCCTTCCATTTCACCCCGAGTCTCGGGATCGGCATGCCGACGCTGGTCGCCAAGGGTTATCTCGGCGTCGAGCTGTTCTTTGTGCTCTCAGGCTTCATCCTCAGCCATGTCTATATGGAAGCCTTCGGCGAGGGCCGGTTCGTCTATAGCCAGTTCCTCTGGGCCCGCCTGGCGCGGATCTATCCGGTGCATCTGGCCACGTTGGCAGGCTTGGGTCTGCTGATCGGCGTGGCGGCGCTCATGGGGATGAACGCCGGCGAGCACGTGATCGTCTGGTCGTCCCTGCCCGCTCAGCTCACCCTGACCCAGGCCTGGGGTCTGGCGCCGATGGGCGGCTGGAATCATCCCTCCTGGTCGATCTCGGCTGAATGGTTCGCCTACCTCGCCTTCCCGCTCTTCGCGGCGGGTTTCTGGCCTCTTCGCCATCGGCCGCGTCTGGCGTTCGGCTTGGCGGTCCTAATGCTGATCGGGCTCAACATCGGCTTCCAACACCTGGCGGGCTTCCCGCTCACCCGAGCGACCATCCTCTGGGGCGCCTTGCGGATCGTTCCCTGTTTCGCCCTCGGCTGCAGCGTCTGGCTGCTGTGGCGAACGGACCTCGTCAAGTCCGCCCCAGGCGCCGTCGCCGCGCTCGCGGCCAGTCTTGGCGCGACCGTCGCCACCCTGCTGGTGGGGGGGCCGGACTGGCTGAGCGTCAGCCTGTTCGGCGCGCTGATCCTCTGCCTGGCCAACCTGTCGAGCGCAGGCTCACGCCTGCTCAGCGGACCCTTGTGGGTCTATCTGGGCGAGGTGAGCTTCGCCGTCTACATGGTGTGCATCCCCTGGCAGCTCGTGTTCACGCGCGGCGTCGAGAAGCTCTGGCCGGCTACGCACGACATCTTGCCCTGGGGGACTTGGCTGGTGATGTTCGCGGGCGTGGTTCCGGTGGCGATGCTGGCGCATCATCTGGTGGAACGTCCCGCCCGTGAAGTCATGCGCAGGCATGGCGTCCCGTTCCGCGGCGCGCGGGGCCCGCTGGCCGCGCGGGTCGCCCAGTTGGCGGCCGCGCGGCGCTGACCGGGGTCCGCCTTCTACTGAAGCGTCGGCGTAATGGTGTCGGCGGCTTCGCGACAGGCCTGTTCGCACCGACGGCAGGCGTCGGCGCAGATGCGGCAATGCTCGTGCATCTGCGCATGCTTCTGGCATTCGTCGCCGCACAGCCGGCACGCCTCGGCGCAGGTCTCGATCATCCGCTTGATGGTGAGCTCGTTGGTCCCGGTCCGCCGCGATGAGACCGAGCCCGTCGCCAGGCAGACGTCGGCGCAATCCAGATTCAGCCGGATACACTGGGTCAACTCCTTGACCATGTCCTCTCCGAGGCACGCGTCCGCGCAGCTCGTGCAGATCTGGGCGCACTCGTAGCAGGCCTCGATACAGCGGATCAGCGCATCGTTGGTATTGCCGCGGACATGCGGATGGGTCGCGATCATTTCCTGGACGTGCATAGCTTAGCCTCCTCTGGCTGCGGGGAATGGTCGTCAAACCGCCGCGCCCTGAGGCGGTTCCTCGCGAACAGACAAAATGGATAGAAAAGACAAAAGCTTGCTATCATAGGAGGCTTGCTGGCGCGTTTACTTGAAGGCGGGGCCCTTGACCTTCCCACCGTGGGAATCCCTATGTACCCGGGCGGAGCGAACCCAAACGAGGAGATGAGCTATGCTTCGCCTGAACGTTGAAGGCATGAGTTGCGGACACTGCGTCCGATCGGTGACCGAGGCCGTCAAGCGCGTCGATCCCAAGGCTGAGGTCCGGGTGGATCTTCGCGCCAAGCAGGTCGAGGCCGAGACCGCGGCAGACCCTAAGGTCGTCATGCGCGCCATCGCGGACGCCGGCTATGCGGCGTCTGCGGCCTGACCGCCTCTCAGGCGTCGCGCACGGTGCGGCGGCCCGTCCCACGACGCCCTCAGGGGCGACCGCCACTCGACCCGGCCGGTGCGGGACGCCGCGTGAGGGGCGCAGCCCGCCTCGTGCGTAAACCAAGCGGGGCGATCGTGGGGCCGTGCGCGCCTCACCCGAAATACAAGACCAGGAGACCATCAATGAAACTGATCCTCGCCGCCGTCGCGGCGCTCGCCCTCAGCGGCCCCGCCTTCGCTCAGGCCGGCCATGACATGGCCAAGATGCCTGGCATGGACCATCCGTCCGCGGCGGCCGGCGCCCAAGGCGCGGGCCTAATCAAGAAGCTCGACGCCAAGGGCGGCTCGGTAACGCTGCAGCACGGCCCGATCGCGGCCCTCAGCTGGCCGGCGATGACCATGGCGTTCAAGGCCGACCCCGCCTTGCTGAAAGGCCTCAAGGTGGGCCAGCAGGTCAATTTCACGCTGAAGACCGGAGGGGCGCCGGAAGTGGTGGCGATTCAGCCGAAGTAGAACCGCCTGCCGGCGTCCCGTCCCGGGCGCCGGCGGTCTCGCAGGCTAGGGCCGCCGGCTCGGCGGCTTTGCAACGGCAAGGCGGCCCACCACCTTGAATACGACACTGGCCGGCAGCGGCTGGGCCTCACCGAAGAGGCGCGCGGTGAATTTCAGCGCCCAGGTCCCGTCGGTCGGTAGGTCGGCCCGGAAATTGTAGACTCCATATTCTAGACTCGGCGTGAAGAACGCGGGCAGCCCGCCGCCCGCCTGACCTTCGGGGGAGCGGTCGACGTAGGCGTCGCGGATTTCCGCGCCTGCGATGGCGGCATTGGCCGTGCGTGACCAGATCCGAACTTTCAATGGAACGCCGACGCCGCGTTCGACGATGGGCGCGACGGCTTCGAAGCGATAGTCGGCGGGGTTCGCCTGGCTCACCGTCGGCCAAAACGCGAGCGCCACCAACCAACCTGGGCGCATCACGAGATCGCGCCCGCGCGGTCTCCGACATTAGCCGCTGGCGGGGCGGGCCCGGCGGCGAGGTCGGTGAGGATCGGACAGTCTGGTCGGTCATCCCCCGCGCAGCCCTCGGAAAGGGCCGCCAGGGTGTCGGCCATCGCCTGCATCTCGGCGATCCGCGCGCGTAGGTCGGACACGTGGGCGTCAGCGATCGCCTTGACCTCACGGCTCGGACGGGTGTGATCGCGCCACAGGGACAGCAGGTTGGTGATTTCCTCGACCGAAAAGCCCAGCGAGCGACCCCGCTTGATGAACCGCAGGTCGTTGACGTCGCGCTCGCTGAAGCTGCGGTAGTTGCTGTCGGTGCGATCGGCCGGACGGATCAGTCCGATCTGCTCATAGTACCGGATCATCTTCGCGGACACGCCGGACGCGCGCGCAGCTTGGCCGATATTCATGCGGTCTCCCCTGGCGCCGCCAGCCGCGGCGGCGTGTAGGCCCTCAGGCGCAAGGCGTTGGTCAAGACGCTGACGCTCGACAGCGCCATGGCGCCCGCCGCCAGCATCGGCGAGAGCAGCCAACCGAAGGCCGGGTAGAGGACGCCGGCGGCCAGCGGGATCAGCACGACGTTGTAGCCGAACGCCCATGCCAGGTTCTGCCGGATGTTGCGCAGGGTGGACCGTGACAGGCCGATCGCCGTCACCACGCCGGTGAGATCTCCACCCATCAGCACCACGTCGGCGCTCTCGATGGCGATGTCGGTCCCCTGCCCCATCGCGACGCCAACGTCGGCGGTGGCCAGGGCGGGCGCGTCATTGACCCCATCGCCCACAAAGGCGACGGCGCCATAGCGCTCGCGCAAGCGCTCCACGGCGCGCGCCTTACCGTCCGGCAAGACGTTGGCCAGGACTTCGTCGACGCCGAGCATTCGGGCGACGGTCTCGGCGGTGCGCTGATGGTCGCCAGTGACGATCGCCACCTTCAGGCCAAGCCTATGCAGCGCCGCCACCGCCTCGGCCGAGGTCGGTTTGATCGGGTCAGCGACGGCGAGCACGCCCGCCAGACGGCCATCGATGGCGACGAACAGCGGGCTCCCGCCCGCGTCAGCCAAGGCGTCAGCTCGCCCCGAGAGCGGGGAAACGTCGATGCCGGCCGCCTCCAGATGTCGCGCCGCGCCGATCGCGAGCTCACGGCCATCGACCCGCGCGGTCACCCCAAAGCCCGGGGTGGCCTGGAAATCCTCGACCGGCCGCAGGGTCAGGCCCCGCCGCCGCGCCTCACTGACGATCGCCTCGCCGATCGGGTGCTCGGAGCGCTGTTCGACGCTGGCGGCCGCGGCCAGGACCTCGTCCTCGCCAAATCCTCCGACGACCTGCAGGGCGGTGAGCGCGGGACGTCCCAGGGTAAGTGTCCCCGTCTTGTCGAAGACCACGGCCTTCACGTCACGCAGCGCCTGCAGCGCCTCCCCGCGCCGGAAGAGCACGCCGAGTTCGGCCGCGCGACCGGTGCCGACCATGATCGACGTGGGGGTGGCCAAGCCCATGGCGCAGGGGCAGGCGATGATTAGCACGGCCACGGCGTTGACGAGCGCCAGGCCGAGCGCCGGGGCCGGTCCGAACGCCAGCCAGACGCCGAAGGTGAGCGCTGCGAGCGCGATCACCACGGGCACGAACCAGGCCGTGACCTTGTCGACCAGGGCTTGGATCGGCAGCTTGGCGCCTTGCGCCTGCTCCACCATGCGGACGATCTGCGCCAGCAGGGTGTCAGCCCCGACCTTGGTGGCGCGGAAGCGGAAGGCGCCGGTCTTGTTGACCGTGCCGCCGATCACGACCGCGCCCGGTCCCTTTTCGACCGGCATAGCTTCGCCGCTGATCATCGACTCGTCGACGAAGGAGCCGCCGTCGAGGACCTCGCCGTCCACCGGGACGCGTTCGCCGGGCCGGACGATCACCAGATCGCCGGGCCGGACCGCCTCGATCGGCAGCTCGACATCTTCCCCGCCGCGCTGCACCCGGGCGGTCTTGGCCTGCAGGTGCAGCAGACGCTTGATCGCTTCGCTCGTGCGGCCCTTGGCGCGGGCCTCGAACCAGCGGCCGAGCAGGATCAGGGTCACGATCACCGCGGCGGCTTCGTAGTAGACGTTGTTCGTCCCGGCAGGCAGCGCCCGGGGAAAGAGCGTCGCCATGAGCGAGTAGGCCCAGGCCGCGGTGGCGCCCAGCACCACCAAGCTATTCATGTCCGGCGCGCGCCGCAAAAGGTTGGGCACGCCCTTCTTGTAGAAGCGAAGTCCCGGCCCGAAGAGGACGAAGCTCGCCAGAGCGAGACTGATAAGCCGCCAGGGCTGTTCGCCCAAAGTCGTGGCCAGCCAGTGGTGGACGCTGGGCGAGACGTGACGCGCCATCTCCAACGTGAAAAGCGGAAGGGTCGCGACCGCGGCGAGCATGACGGAACGGCGCAGAGCGCCAATCTCCGCCAGACGTGCGGCCTGCTCGCGGTCTTCGTTCGGACCGCCTGCCGCTTCCACCACGCTCGCGTCATAGCCGGCCTGGGCGATCACCGCGGCGAGGCGTTCAGAGGTGACCGTCCCATCCAGGACCCGCACCGTGGCCCGCTCGGTCGCCAGGTTGACCTGGGCGTCCAACACCCCGGGCTCCGCCTTGAGCGCGCGCTCGACCCGGCCGACGCAGCTTGCGCAGGTCATGCCGCGGACCCGAAGCTCGACGGCATGTTCGAGCGGCTCGTAGCCGACCGCCCGGATGGCGGCGCCCACGGCGGCCGGGTCGCCACCTTCAACATGGGCGCGCTCCGCCGCCAGATTGACGCTGGCCCGGCGCACGCCGGGAACGGCAAGGATCGCGCGTTCGACCCGGCCAACGCAGCTCGCGCAGGTCATGCCGAGCACGGGCAGATCGATGGCGTCGAGGGTCGCGGCTTCGAGCATCGCAGGGTTCCTTCTTCCGATGCCCAAGTCAGATAGGGCTTCCCATCATGGGAAGGTCAAGGCTCCGTCGGTGCTGTTCTTGGGATACGCGCCAGCGCCAGCGCGCCCCTCAGGGCTACGACTGCCGTGGCGCTCCACAGTGCAGCGTAGAGTCGTGGTCAAGAAAAGTCGGTCCGCATCGCGCCCCTTCCAATCATTGGAAGCTTTTGGCGCGGGCCTCTTTGCGGATCTCAAGCAACGAAGTCCCGTTGTGGCGGTTCTCTTCGCGTTCGTGACCAGGCTAGAGGCCGAGGTCGCGCCTTTATGTCAGGACGGAACAACGAAGATGCGAATGACACTTACGATCCTCGCGGCGATCGCGGCGCTCTCGGCGGGGGCGAGCACGGCGTCCGCGCAGTCGAATCAGGGGGCCATGAAGGGGATGGACCACAGCGCCATGCCGGGGATGAAGGGCGCGAAGGGCGATCACAACATGATGGCCATGAACGACTACATGGCGGCCATGAAGAAGATGGACCAGGCGATGATGAGCGCGAAGGGCTCCACGCCCGACGCCACGTTCGCCCGCAAGATGATGGCCCACCACCAAGGCGCCATCGACATGGCGCAGATCCAGCTTCGCCACGGCGCAGACGCGGACGCCAAGAAGATCGCCCAGAAGACGATCGACGAGAACACCAAGAGCAAGGCCGAACTCGAGGCCTGGCTGAAATCGCACGGCGGCTGATTTCCGCTGGCGTAGCGGCGAGCGTCAGCTGGCGCTGGCGGCTCGCGGTGCGCTTCGTCCAATGATCCTTTAGGGGTTTGGGCCGGTCTGGAACGTATAGTTCCTGGGGCGACCTTGAAGGATTTCGACATGAGCGAACGCTTGGATGAGCTAGTCGATCGATTGGCGGCCAGCCCGGCTGACCGTTCATTGGACGGACTGGAGGCGCAGATCGGCCGCAGCATCGCGTCGCGCCGGCGCGACGCGCGTGCGCTCGCCGCCCTCGCGCCGGTTCGCTTCGCCTCGGTGAGCTTGGCCCTGGCGATGGGGTTGACGGCGGGCGGCGCGGTCGCGGCGTCTGCAGCCCTGGCGCCGCAGCACGACGGCGCCTTCTCCAGCGGCGCCCACCTGGCGCCGTCCAACCTGCTGGAGGGCCACCGGTGAGCGTGATGAGAAGCATGGCGCTGACGCTGATCTTGTCAGTGTTGGTGGCCATCCTTGGGGTCTGGGGCGGCGCGCAATACGTCACGCATCGGATGCAACGGCCGACGCCATTGCACGAGCTGGTGCATGAAAAGCTGGGTCTGACGGCCGACCAGGAACGGCGCATCGCCGGCATGGAACGGGATCATGAGGCCCGCCGTCAGGCGCTCGAGGCCGAGATGCGGGCGGCCAATGCTCAACTGGCGCAGGCCTTCCAGCAGAACCATGCCTATACGCCGCAGGTGCAGGCGGCGATTGACCGTTTCCACCGCGCCATGGGCGAGCTCCAGAAGGAGACGATCGTGCACACCCTGGCGATGCGCGCGGTGCTGACGCCAGATCAGACGGCCAGGTTCGACGAAACTGTCGTCAGGTCCCTGACCGAAGACACGAGGTGACGGTGGACGCCGAGGCGTCCGACAACATCCTCGCCCGATCAGCCGCGGCTGGGGATGATCGGGCCTTCGCCGTGCTCGTTCGTCGCCACAAGGATGGCCTCTATCGCCTGCTGCGCCGCTACACCGGGGACGCCGACGAAGCCTATGAGGCCGTCCACGAGGCTTTCATCGCCGCCTGGAGCGCGCTGAAGCGCTACGATCCGCAACGTCCGTTCGGTGCCTGGCTGCGCACGATCGCGATCAACAAAGCGCGCGACCGCGGCCGTCGAATGGTGGTCCGCCGCGTGATCTTCGGATCGGGCGGCCTTGAGGACAGCGAGGCATTGAACGCGCCGGACCCGTCGCCCAGCGCCGAGGCCGGCGTTTTGGATGACGAGCAGGCCATGCGGCTGGACCGCGCCGTCGCGCGGCTGCCGGCCGCCCTGAAGGAGCCGCTGCTGCTGACCGCCTTCGAAGGCCTGAGCCAGCAGGACGCCGCACAGATCCTCGGCGTCTCGATCAAGACCATCGAGACCCGCGTCTACCGCGCCCGCAAGCTGCTGGCCGAGCAGCTCGATACCGACATGCGGCCTTCGGCTAGGTGAGCCGGTGGGAGACCTTCTCCAGCGCCGCGACCCCGGACCCGAAGCGGGCCATCGCCTCCCGATGCTGCTCGAGGGCGCTATAGGGCAGGTAGCGTACGCTCAGGTCTGCGATCCGGCTGAAGGCCGGGCGGGCAATCTGCGCGCGCACGTCAGCTTCGCGCTTGTCGGGCGCGACGAGGAACAGGCTGTGAAGGCCGCTCGCGTCGCCGCCCAGCGCGAGGTCCAGCATCCGCACGATCCCGGAATAGATCGAGGTCGTGTGCTCCACCTCGAAGGCGGCCACGATGGCGCCGGCCGTGTTCAGCCACAGCACATCGATCAGGCGCACTGCTTCGGCGCCTGGGCGACTGTCGAGCGCGCTCGGCAAGCGCTCCAGGCAATGATCGCCCAGGCGACCGAGCCCGCACGACCGCCCACGGTCGTTCTGCGCGATCCACACGTCGTAGCCGAGCGCGCGCCCCAAATCGCGAAGCCAGCCCTGGATTTCCGTATGGGTCCGCGCGTCCGCCTCGGCCGCCGAGGGTTTGGCGGCCTCGGCGCGGACCCTGGCCAGGTCGGCCGCCCAATCGGCCCGCGCAGCGGCGTCATTCGAACGGGGCGGCGGCGCATAGAGGCCCATGCCCAGGTCAAAACAGAACGCCGCCGCCGCGCCGAGGTCATTGGACAGCAGGTCACGGTGCTTGCGATTGAAGGCGATCAGGCCCTGCCGCATCGCCAGGTACTCGTCCCAGCGGCCGAGCTTCACATTGGCGCCGGTCAAGGCGTTGTAGCCGCGCACGATCGCGGTGTTGAAGGGCGGCGCGATGGTCGGGTGCAGGAAGTAGAGGATGTTGGCCACCGCCGGGCCCAGGCCCTTGATCTTCAGCGCATCGATCCGGTGAATCTCCGCCAGGACATGCTCTTCGGTGTCGCAACAGACGCAGGCGTCGAGCAGCTGGCCGAAGGCGCGCTGGTTGCCCGGATGCTCATAGATGTCGGGAATGCGCAGCTTGGGCTTCCAGAGGAAGGCGTGGTCGGCCCCCTTGAACACCTGCCGCTGCTCGGCGATCGAATGGACGACGGTCTCCAGGGACGATCCGCGGTAAGCAACGCCGAACCGCTCGGCCGCGATCTCCGCGGCCACCTGCTGGACGCCGCGCCGGATCGACCGGAAGTTCTTCAGCCGGTCCTCCCAGAGAAACCAGCTCTGATAGGCGCCTGCCGGATCGTTCCGCCACCGGCTCAGCAGTTCACGTGTCAACTCGTCGGACAAACCCATTCCCCCCGCAGGCGTGCATGTTCGCTGCGCCGACTTCCAATCACAAGCCAGCCCCCGCTGAAAAGGCACGCAGATGGTTCGTCTTGCCAAACTCGTCCCGGTCATAGCCGCGGCACTGCTCGCCGCACCGATGTCGGCGTCTGCTCATGATCCGGCCCAGGGTCCTACGCCAACGACCACGCATCTCACCCCCGCCGCCGCCGAGGCGGCGACCGTCGTGGATGCCTTTCACTCGGCTCTGAAGGCGGGCGACACGTCCAAAGCGGAGAGCCTGCTCGCGGGCGCCGTCCTAATTTTCGAGGCCGGCGGCGCCGAGCATTCGCGGTCGGATTACGCAGCCCATCATCTGCCGGCCGACGCGGCCTTCACGAAGCTAGCGACGGAAACCCTAACTCGTCGCAGCGGCGGCGGGCGCGGGAACTTCGCCTGGGTCGCCTCGGAAGGCGCGGTTCGCCCGCAAGCCGAAGGCAAGGCGCAGCCGCGGATCACCACTGAGACCATGATCTTGGAGAAGACGGCGGGCATTTGGCGGATCGTTCATGTGCACTGGTCATCGCGCGGACTTCCGACGGGGTCCCGCTGAGTCTCCGAAGGCATCCGCGAAACGCGCGCCGGGCGCGCAAATCGACGAGTGAGGTGTCGAGTTGGGACGTGGCCGCTGCGGGGAACCCCTCTGACGGTGCGTATACACAATCAGATGCGGTTGAGTCTCAAACCGGCCAGAGCTGAACGGAGATACGACGATTGGACGCGATTGGGGACCGGCTGTTCGAGATCGTCGCGCGCACCCGGGACGAGGTCGTCATCGGTCCCACCAGCGATCCGGCCGAGGCTCAATTTAGGGCGGGCGTGACCCGATATTTCATGGCTGTCGCCTGGATCTCGGCGGACGCAGAGCTAGCGCGATGCAAGTTGGCAGGTGACAAGCCGAAGGCAGTCATGAGCGCCTTCCTTGAGAAGATGCACAGCGAGCTTCGACGCGTGCAGATCGCAATCCAGCCGTCCTGTACGGAAAGTGACATCTGGCGCATCCTCTTTGACGATGCGGGCCTCTACAGCCAAGTCTGGAATGAGGCCATGACCCATCAGTCCGAGGACGTGACGCTCGTCGCCGGGTTGCGCTGGTTTGACGAACGCTCGCTCATCAATCTCGCGTCAGCCGAAGCCTACGGCGAGTGCATCGCGGTCCTGACCATCGGGGCCGCGATCACGCCCCAGATCGTCGCTGTCGTCGAAACGATGCGCCTCGGCGAGCCCCGCTGAACGAATGTTGCGGCGTTTTGGAATGCCGCCTTCCAGCCTGTCCCGAGCCGCGTCGGCAAATGCGGAACGGCTATCGCCGTGTTCATCGAATAGAGCGCGTCGACCTCGGCGTGCCTCGTGCGCCGTCCCCTGGCGCCGGGCTCTGCGCGCCGTGAAAGCTCAGCGCCGCCCTTCGGCCGACCCGAATCCCTCTGACCTGACACTTCAAAACGGGCGGCCTGGGTGAGATCTCTATCCCGCGTAAACAGAATTTCGAGCCTTCGACGAAGACTTACCGCTACGCGCCGTCATCGTCATGCTCCTCCGCAAAGAACGCCCCAGGCCGCACCTCCATCGCTTCTGCAAGCCGGCCGAGGATGGCGGCCGTCGGACTACTGATCCCACGTTCGATCCGCCCCAAGTGCCGCATTGCCAGGCCAGCCTCTCCGGCAAGGTCCTCCTGGGTCAACTTGCGCGCCAACCTGAGACGCCGCACGTTGCGTCCGACGACCCTGTTCCAATCCATGCACGATGGATTTAACGGTGCGTCGACAACTTCTAGGACATATATGTCCTATCAGCGGGGTGGAGGTTGGATTTGGCCCCCGAGGAGACGCTTCACATGGGCTCGGAGCCAGCTCAGGTCGATATCCACGTTGGCAATCGCCTTCGGTTGAGGCGTCGGCAGCTCGGTATGAGCCAGGAACGCTTGGCCTGCGGTCTTGGCCTGACCTTCCAGCAAGTCCAAAAGTACGAACGTGGGACGAACCGGATCAGCGCTTCAAAACTCTATGAGGCGGCGCGATGTCTGGAAGTGCCGGTTAGTCATTTCTTCGAAGGTCTCGTGGATCCGGCGACGCCCGAGGGCGACGCCTATGCGAAAACCTGGAGTGGAGTGGTGGAGGAGCTCCTCGCGGAACCCAACGGCAAGGCGCTGGCGGAAGCCTTCTTGAGCATCCGAAGGCGTAGCGTCCGAAAGGGTCTCGCCGACCTGGCCCGTGAGATCGCCGCCAATGATGATCCGTCGCCCGATCCCAAAGGCCGGTCAAAGCCCGAGTGAGCAAGTGAAGTTGCCTCGCAGAGACCTGCTCCTAGCGACGCCCCTCGCTGGCCTGGGCGGCGTGATGACTTGCATCCTGGCGGACGCAGCCGACGCGTGGATGGCGTTTTGGGTGGTGGGTTCGGGCGTGGCGATCGCCGCCTACCTGGTGATCGAGCACTACCGACCCCGCGCGTAACCCGAGGTCGGGCGAACCTATAACTTCAGGCGCGCGGCGGCATGACCGCCGCGTCTAGCCGGCGATGGATCAGCGACACCTACCACCCACAGTTCGCCGATCTGATCCAGATCGTCGCCGACGAGCAGGGCATCGCGCCGGCCCTCGTCGAGAAGGACTATTGGATCATCCAGAGCCCCTATGGCCTGCAACAGCTCGGGCTTGCCTTCGGAAGGGCGGCGCCTCGCTGTCCAAGGGCTATGGGCTGATCAGTCGGTTCGCGGAAGATATCGACGTTCGTATCGAGCCACCGGTCGATCGGTGCATCCGACACGCCGGGCCGGCCCCCGCACCTCTGGCCGGCGCACCGGGTCGCGCGCAAGGGGGGACCACGGGCCGACGCGTATCCCCAGGGACACACCAACCGCGAAGGGCGCAAGGTCCCATGGCCGAGACGATCGACTGCGCCATCATCGGCGGGGGTCCCGCAGGGCTAGTCGCGGCGCTGTACCTGTTGCGGTTTCGGCGGACCGTGTTGATCGCGGACAAGGGATTCAGCCGCGCGGCGTTGATCCCGCGCAGCCACAACTATCCCGGCTTCCCAGACGGGGTTACGGGTGAGGATCTCCTCGCCCGGCTGCACGGCCAGGTCCGCGGCTATGGAAGCCCGATCCGGCGCGACGCGGCGCTGGCGATCGAACCGGAAAGCGATCTCTGGCGGGTCCGCACCCAGGAGGGCGCCGTTCTCGCCCGCCGTGTGCTGTTCGCGACGGGCGTGGTCGATCGCTGGCCGCAGCTCCTGGGCGCCCGGCAGGCGATCGACCGCGGCGTGCTCAGGTTCTGTCCCATCTGCGATGGGTTCGAGGTGGGCACAAAGCGGGCCGCGATCATCGGCAACGACGACCACGCCGCGCAGGAGGCCCTGTTCCTGCGCTCCTACAGTCCGTCGGTCAGCCTGCTGACCGACGCAGCGGTTCTCTCCGCTGGCTTGCGGGACAGGCTGGCCGCCCAGGACGTGGCCATCGTTTCCTTCATGCCAGGATCCCTGCGACTTGTCGGTGACACCATCTTGGCGGCCGACCCGCAAGGCAAAGATCTTCCCGCCTTCGACGTGGCCTATGGCGCGCTCGGAGTCGCTCCGCAAACGCAGCTGCTGGCTCGGCTCGGGGTTACCTTGGACGCGGGCGGTTGCGTCGGCGTCGACGCCCATCAGCAGACCTCGGTTCCTGGACTGTACGCCGCGGGCGACGTCGTGCGTGGCCTTGACCAGATCAGCGTCGCTGTCGGCGAAGCGGCCATCGCCGCCACGGCGATCCACAACGGGCTGCGTGAGCAGGATGGCTGAGGACAACCCAGGGCGCACTGCGGGTTCGCGTCCCGCGCCGGCCAGTCCCGAGGCGAAACCTTCGCTATGGGCGATCGCCGTTTTGGTCGCGGCCATCGTGGTCCTGACGGCTAGCGTAGCTCTGGCTGTGTGGATCCGGTGAGCTGAGACCGAGGCCGGACTATTTCTGCAGCAGCGACAGCGTGCTCTTTTCCATGGCGTCCTGGGTCTCGAGGACGTTCAAGTTGGCTTCGTAGGCCCGCATGGCCTGCTTCATATCGAGCCCCTCGATGAGGCCGTTGACGTTGGGCAGCAGGACATAGCCGGCCGCGTCCGCGGCCGGATGTCCGGGATTGTACTCCTTGCCGAAGGGCGAGAGGTCGGGCGCTGCCGCCTTCATGCGCACGCCCTTGCCGCCGTCGGCGGTTTTCGCGACTTCGAACACCGGCGCCTGGCGGCGGTAGGGCTGGCCGCCGGGGACGCTGGACGTGGAACTGGAGTTCGCCATGTTCTCAGCGATGATCCGCATGCGCGCCTGCTGCGCCCTGAGTGCGGAGAGCGCGATGCCGCTGGCGCCTTCGCCGTCGCCGTCGATCTTGGCCATGTCGCACCCCTACCGAAGTAAGGGGACACCAGACAGTATTATGGTTAATATTTCGTATAGAACAAGGTATTCGTAAGACTAAACGTTGACCTTACTAGAAGGTTAGGGTTGCGCTCAAGACATCCGCTCGAGTGAGTCGGCCGAGATCATGGATCTGCCTTCCGAGCTGAGGGGGTCAGTGGGTCAACGCTTCAAGTTGGTAGCTCTCCCCCTCGCGGCCGACCAGCCGGCTGACCTCCTTGACCCGCCGGCCATTTGGCGCTCGCTCAATGAAGATCACCACATTGATCGCCTGGGTGATGGCCCGGTAGGGAATCCGCGGCGTCGCCTCGCCGATCAGGTCCTCGAGCCGCGTCAGCCCTTCCAGCGCGCTATTGGCGTGGATGGTCGCCAGCCCGCCGGGATGGCCCGTATTCCAGGCCTTCAGCAGATCCAGGGCCGAGCCGTCGCGCACCTCGCCGATGATGATGCGATCGGGCCGCAGGCGCAGCGTATCCCTGACCAGGTCTGTCATCGTGACCACCGGCTCGGTGCGCTTGGTCAGCATCTGCACCTTGTCCTCGGCCGAGCACTGCAGCTCCGCCGTGTCCTCGATCAGCACCACGCGGTCGGTCGCGAACGCCGGTTCGGCGAGGATGGCGTTGGCCAGGGTGGTCTTGCCCGACCCCGTGCCGCCGACGATCAGCAGGTTGTCGCGGTTGACGGCGGCCGCGCGGATGGCCGCCGCCTGGCTAGCCGTCATGATCGCCTGCTCGACATAGTCGTCGAGGGTGAACACCACCTCCGGCCGCTTGCGGATGGCGAAGGCGGGGCTCGGCACGATCGGCATGAAGGCGCCCTGGAACCGCTCCCCGGTCTCCGGCAGGGTCGCGCTGACCCGCGGCCGGTCACGGGTCACGACCTCTCCCACGTGGTCGGCCAAGAGGCGGAGAATGCGATCGGCGTCGGCGCTGGCCAGGCTCTGCCCGGTGAACGACCGCCCCTCCCCGATCTTGTCGACCCAGATCTTGCCGTCGGGATTGACCATCACCTCGACCACCATACGGTCGGCGAGCGCCGCGGCGATGACCGGGCCCATGGCCTGCTTCAGCGCCGCGACCTTGCGGTCCTGCGCGATCGGATGCGAAACGGCCATGGGAACTCCGGGTTAGGCGGGGAAAGCGACTAGGCGGTGCCGGGCAGGCTGTCGTCCTCGTCGGGCCGCAGGCTGTCGATCGACTGCGGCGCCATATATTCGTCGGCGTCGATCGCCTCCGGCGGGGCGGGTTCGCCCGGCGCCGCGATCGGCGTGATCGCCTGGTGCGGCGCGGGCGCGGCCTTCACCGGCCTCACGCCCTTCCAGTCGATGGTCGCGGTCCCGGGCAGGTCCGCCTGGCCCCGGGACTGTCGGACCTTCGCCGGCACGCCGTGGAAATAGTCCCCCGTGCGATCCTGGAAGAACGGCTCTTCGTAGTAGCGGATCTTGTCGGCCAGGATCGGCTTGCAGTTGTTGACGAACAGGAACTGCTTGCGGTCGTCGAGGCCGCGGACGTCCTCCTCGGAGAGGATGTAGCGCTGCTGCTCCGACTGCGAGGTCGAGCGATGCGCCCGGCCGAACAAGGTGCGCGGATCGCTGAAGCTCTCGCGCATCTCCAGCGCCTTGCCGGCGCGGCGCACCACCTTCTCGATGCTGGTCGGCTCCGAGGTCGCGAAGGCCGCAGTGATGTGCATGTTGTCGAACAGGGGCGTGCGGTCGCCGTACTTCGAGAACACGTCGTTGAAGCTCTGGCAGATCAGGTGGGCGGTGATCCCGTAGCCGGCCATCTCGCCCATGGCGTTCTCCAGGAACGGCAGGCTGCCGAGCTTGGGGAACTCGTCGAGCATCAGCAGCAGGCGATGCCGCTTCTTCCGGCCGCGGCTGTCGACGTGCTCGCTCTCCATCAGGCTGTTGATCGTCTGGCGCGTGAACACCCGCACCAGGAACGCCAGCCGGTCGGCGTGGGCCTGCGGCGTGATCATGTAGAAACTCACCGGCGCCGTCGAACACACCAGGTCGCCGATCGAGAAGTCGGACCAGCTGGTGGCGTATTCGAGCAGCGGATCGGCCCATAGCGACAGCGAGGCCCGGCAGGTGGCCAGCACGCTGGATTTCACCCGCTCGTCGAGATTGGCCAGCGCCGTGGCGCCCAGCAGCACCTCCGGATGCACCTCGGGGATCGGGTGGCCGTCGGCGCCCCGCGCCTTGCCGTCCGGCGCGTGATAGTCCGGCCGATGCCGATGCAGCGTGTTCTGCATCGCGTGCAGGGTCGGCTCGATATTGATCAGCAGCCGCCGCACCTGAGCCAGGTTCTTGCGCTCGTCCGGCTCGCTGTAGAGCACATGCAGGATCACCGCGGTGAAGAAGTCCGTCGCGCTCTGGTCCCAGAAGTTCAAGTCGCCGGCCTTGCGGCCCAGCGGGTCGACCAGGATGCCGACGACGTTCTGGATGTCGGCGATCTCCATCGGTCCCTTGCGGACCTCAAACAGCGGGTTCCAGCGCACGGTGTTGGGGTCGGTCGGCGCGAAGTAGAAGACGTGGCTGAAGGTCTTCCGATGGTCGGCCGTGATGTGCCAGAGCTCGCCCTTGCGGTCGTAGATGAAGGCGCTCTCCGGCCAGGACACCAGGGTCGGGACCACGTGTCCGGCGCCCTTGCCGCTGCGCGAGGCGCCGACGATGATGGCGTGCTCGATGCCGCGGTAGGCCAGGTAACGATCCCCAAACCGGCCCAGCACCCGGCCGCTCAGCTGCTTGCCGGTCTGGACCAGTTTCGCCCGCTCGACATCGAGCATCGTCGCCCAGGCGCCCTTGCCGAACTTCGGCGGCGAGCGCCGCAGACGTCGGCTCAACCCGATGGCTGCCATCGCCGGGATGAACAGGATCGCCAGCGGCAGGATGGCCGCCATCTCGAACGCCTCGGGGTAGGACCGCGCATAGCGGCCGTACCAGCCGACGAAGGCCCAGGGCGCATAGATCCGCACCGCCCAGACGTCGAAGAGCCCCGGGCCGAACTCGCGCGGATAGTGGAAGGCGTGGGCCACATACTGCGTCGAGAGGGCCCCGGCCAGCAGCAGCAACAGCGCGGTCGCCGGGAGCAGGATGCGCGCCTTCTGAGCCCTGGTCATCCCACGCGCCCTCTACCGTCCGGGGAACAGGTTGCGGCCGATCGAGCGCCCCTGCCCGCGGTTCAGCCGTTCCACCGCCAGCTGCCGCGCCTGGACCGGATAGGCCTGGATCGCCGCCCGCGCCGGCGCGCCCACGTCGCGCACGAACCGCGTCGCGTCGGGTGAAGTGCGCGGCACGCTCAACGCCGCCTGACCGAGCTCATGGGCGACGCGCAGGTCGTTGTAGGTGCGCGTCGCCGTGACGATGCGCTTGTCCATCCGCTTGATCTTACGCTCCAGCGTGCGGCGCTGGCGGGCCGCATCGGCGGCGGCCGCGACACTGGGCTGACGGCGCGCGGCGATGAACGCCTGGCCGGCCTCCGAACGCGCCCAGGCCTGCCGCACCTGCAGGGCCGCTTCATGCCGCCGAACCTCCGCTCGGGCCCGCGCCAGGGCGTTCAATTCGGCATGTTTCGCCCAGATCATCCGCGCCGGATTGCGGATCCACTGGACCAGATGCAGGCGCTTCTCGCGGGTCTTTTTGACCCGCTGTTCGGTGTGTCGCAGACGCGCCTGCGCGCCCTTAAAGGCGACCGCCGCCTCCGCCGTCAACTCACGCTCGACCTGGCGTTCGGTCAGCACTTTGGGCGGCGTGAGCGCATCGCGATCGCGCATCCATTGATCCCGCTGACCCATCAAATCGTCGCGGACTTTCGCGGCGTCGGTCACGAGTTTCGGCACCGGAACCAGGATGATCGGTTCGCGCGCGGCGAGCTTGTCGATCGTCTCCTCCAGCGCCACATGCACCTCCCGGACCTTGCGGTTGCGGGCCCGCACATCACGGTTCTGCTCGCCCCGTTCGGAGGCGATGTTCTTGCGCTCCAGCGCCGTCGCCGCCGGCCCCATATGCACCGTTGGCGCCCGGTCCACGCCGCGCTCGGCCAGGCTCAAATGCGAAACCTGCGGCGCGTCCGGACCGAGGTATCGACGCAGGTGTTCGTTCTGGATCTTGGCCCAGCCCGCACGCCATTCGCGGACCTGCTCGGGCGTGCGCCAACTGCGATCCTTCAGGCCAAGTCCCTTCGGCCCGACCCGTCGCGTCGTCACCAGGATATGGGCGTGGAAATTGCGCTGGTCGCCCTCCTTGCCCGGGCGGTGCATGGCGATGTCGGCGATCATGCCCTTGGCCACCAGGTGCTCCTGGACGAAGGCCCGCACCAGCTCGCGGCGTTGCTCGAAATCGAGCTCGTGCGGCAAGGCAACCAGCAGCTCCCGGGCCGGCACCCCGTCCCGCCGGGTCTCCGCCACCTCGGCCGCATTCCACAGCCGTTCGCGGTCGTGCAGCGCCGCCGGCGCCGTCTCGGGCGCCATGATCTCGGCGTGCTCGATGCCGTCCTTGTTGGCGAAGTCGAACTCCATCGCCAGCCGCTCGTCGACCAGCGCCGCGCCCGACCGATAGGCTGCCGCCGCCACGGCGGATCGGCCGGCGGCTCTCTGAATGGTCTGCACCTGGCACAGGAATGACGCCACGCTGCACTCTCTTCAGGCCGGCCAGGCCGGCGGATCGCTAAGGGCCCTGGCCCTTGGCTCAAACCCCAGGCCGTCGTCAGCCGCAGCGGTTTGAGGGTGTCGGGCGGAGCCTGACCGCATCAACCGATGGGTATATGCGCCATTGTCCACAAACTGCTCTGCCGACCACTATCGACCATCCAGCCGCATTTTGGTAGAGGCAGCCCATCACGTTCTTTTCTCCACGGATGGTGCGTGTCATGGCGACCGTCGACAAACGCCGCCGCAATGCCCGCCGCTCCAAGTACCGGCCCCGCAGCGAGGCCCAGAAGCAGCGCCGCAAGGAGCTCTGGGCCGCCCGCGAAGCCGACCGCAAGGCCGGCCGCCGCCTCTCCGAAGAAGACGCCCTCACCCTTCGCCTGGAGGAGCTCGAGGCCGCGCTTCGGGACCAGGGGCACGTCGGGATCCATAACCGCCGCCACGTCACGCCCCTCGACGAGATCGAAGACGACGTCCAGCGCTTCGCCGTCCTCAAAGCCCGCGTCGAACGTCTGGAGGCGCTCTGGGCGATCAACCAGCGCAAACGCGAGACCCGCGGCAAGATCATCATCGGCGGCGCGCTCCTGGCCGAAGCGGCCGACTTCGACGTCGAGGATCGTGACGCCCTGCTCGAACGCCTGGTCGACATCCTCGACCGCCGCGTCGACCGCGTCCGCGACCGGCTGACCGTCCGCGAACTGCTCGGCGACGCGCCGCTTCCATTACGGCCCGGCGGCGATCTCGATGAGGACGCCGAGACCGCCCTGGCCGCCGCCGGCGAAGTCCTTCCGGACTTCGACGCCATGGCCCAGGCCGCGCTCGCGGATGACGAGGACGACGGCCTCAGTCCCGGCGAGATCGACCCCGACTACGCCGACCTGGACGGCGTCTGGGAAGCGCCGTCCTAGCGCCGGCCGCGATCGCTTCCGCGCCCGTCGGGCAGGATGAACATGGTGCGCACCGGATCGACCGCGACCGCCATTTCCGACGCCGGAGATGCGGCCTGTTCGGGGGCCACGAGGGGCGCAGGGACAGCGGAGGAATCCGGCATCCCGGGGAGAAGCGCCGAGCGTTCCGCAGCGCGGTTCTCGCCGACGAAGATGACTACCGGCGGGGCGGGGGTCGCCATAGCTTGCGGAGCGGATCGGGGGGCGCCCCCTCCCCTGCCCGCTTCGGCGTAGAAGGTGTGGTCGCCGATCGTCGCCGAGGCCGGCGCGCCGCCAAAATTCGTCAGGCCCGGCGACACCGCGCCGGCCGCTTCGCGGGCGGCCACGATCGAGGCGTTCTGGAAGAACCGGGCGCCATTCGTCAGGTCGGGCAACCGGCCCTCCAGCGCCAGGTTGAGGATGGTGTCGATCCGGGCGCGCTGGGCGTCCGTCACCGGCCGTAGGTTTCGCCAGGACCCGCCGGCCCGCATCACCGGCTCGAACTGGCCGCGGGCGTTGATCACCGCCTCGACCGTGCCGCCCCAGCGGCCGTCCTGCACGCGATTGAGGATCGTGTAGACCACACCCGCGAGGCCGGAGTCGCCCTGGTTGGCTGCCTCGGCGTAGGCCACCCGGGCAACGGCCTCGCGGGCTATCGGATCGGCCAGCTGCGTCGACAGGCCGGTCGCTGCCATCGGCGAGCGCGGCGACGGCGCGAGGCGCGGCGCGACGGCGACCGGCGGCGGACAGCTGACCCCGGCGGGAAGCGGCTGGGCGGTCGCGCCACGGGCCAGAAGGGCGCAGAGGCCCGCGAGAGCGGCTGGGTCCATCAGAGCGCTCCAGGGGCCTCGGACGCGCTCCATAGCGGCCGGTAGACGCCAAGCACCTTCTGGGCGCTCACCGGGCCGTAGTAGCGACTGTCAAAACTGTTGGGGATGCGGTCGGAAAACACGAAGAACTCACCCGCCGTCAGACGGCGACAACCGCGCCACTGCGGAAGTCGCCGCCCACGCGGATCGACCGCGAAGATCGGCGCGACGCGGCGGCCATCGATCGTCAGGACGCCGCCTCTCGTGCACACTAGGTCCCCCTCGGCGGCGGCCACCTGTTTGAGGATCGGCATGTGCCGAAGATAGGACATCCGGTCGTCGGCGTAGGGGAAGGCGGCGGGCGGCGCCGGGAAGGCGATCAGGCTGCCGACGGCGGGCTGCTCGGTCGCCCGCGCATA
>NZ_MEEX01000043.1 GCF_001724605.1 Phenylobacterium sp. SCN 70-31 | reverse complement strand
CACGGAAGGGCGTCCGGTCCTGCAAGGCCGCGAAGCGGCGCCCCTGCATGCCGAGAACCGCGGAAGCCCGCGGAGAGACGCGGAAGGCGAAGCTGCGCTTCCCGCGCCCTTCCGCGTTTTCCGCGGTCCCATGACGGAGCCTCCGCTCCCGCGGAGGCTCAGGACACGCCGGGCCCCTTGCGGGCCCCTTCCGTGTTTTCCGTGTCTTCCGTGGTTCCAAACAGACTCAGGGATCGACGCCCACGCCGTCCTGTCCGTGGTTCCCCAACCTGGCCGCCGCCCATCCGTGGACCGCGCACGGTGTGACCCGGCGCGCGCCCGGCGAGCCGCGCGCCTTCCGCCGGCGCCGCGCGCGTGATAGGCGCGCCGGCCATGAGCACCTCTCCCGCCGCCGAGGCCGCCCGCCGGCGCACCTTCGCGATCATCTCGCACCCCGACGCCGGCAAGACGACCCTGACCGAGAACCTGCTGCTGGCCGGCGGGGCCATCCGGGCGGCCGGCGCCGTGCGCGCCCGCGGCGAGAACCGCCGCACCCGATCGGACTGGATGAAGATCGAGCGCGAGCGCGGCATCAGCGTCTCGGCCTCGGTGATGACGTTCGACCACGACGGCCTGATGTTCAACCTGCTGGACACGCCGGGCCACGAGGACTTCTCGGAGGACACCTACCGCACGCTGACGGCCGCCGACGCCGCGGTCATGGTGCTGGACGCCGCCAAGGGCATCGAGCCGCAGACCCTGAAGCTGTTCGAGGTCTGCCGGATGCGCGACATCCCGATCGTCACCTTCATCAACAAGATGGACCGCGAGGCCCAGGACACCTTCGAGCTGCTGGACGAGATCGCCTCGAAGCTGGCGCTGGACCCCTCGCCGCTCTACTGGCCCGCCGGCTCGGGCAACCGCTTCCGCGGGATGCTGGACCTGCGCCGCGACCGGTTTCTCCCCTTCGCGTCCAAGCGCGGCGGAAAGGACGACGACGAAGGGCATCCCGCGCCCGTCGCCTTCCAGGGCAATGCGGTGGTCAGCTACCTCGATCCCGAGGAGCGGGACGAACTGGCGGAGAACGCGGAACTGGCCATGGGCGGTCTCAAGACCTTCGATCCCCAGGCGTTCCTGGAAGGCCACATGACGCCGGTGTTCTTCGGCTCGGCCCTGCGCCACTTCGGCGTCGACCAGCTTCTGGAAGGGCTCGGCGCCTACGCTCCGCCGCCCAAGGCGGTGGCGGCCCGCAAGGGGGCGGAGGAAACGCATGTCGCCCCCGGCGACCGCGAGGTGAGCGGCTTCGTCTTCAAGGTCCAGGCGAACATGGACCCCAACCACCGCGACCGGATCGCCTTCTTCAAGCTCTGCTCGGGCCGGTTCAGCCGGGGCATGAAGCTCAAGGTCCAGAACACGGGCAAGCAGCTCAGCGTCAACGCGCCGATGATGTTCTTCGCCTCGGACCGCGAACTGGCCGAGGACGCCTATGCCGGCGACGTCATCGGGATTCCGAACCACGGGGTCCTGCGCGTGGGCGACAGCCTGTCGGAGAGCGGCGCCCTGCGCTTCGCCGGCCTGCCCAACTTCGCCCCCGAGTTCCTCCAGCGCGTGCGGGTGAAGGACCCGCTGAAGGCCAAGCACCTCAAGCGGGCGCTGGAGAGCCTGGCGGAGGAGGGCGTCACCCAGCTCTTCCGGCCCAACCTGGGCGCCGACTTCATCGTGGGCGCGGTGGGCCAGCTCCAGTTCGAAGTCATGGCCGACCGCCTGCGCGAGGAGTACCAGCTCGACGTGATCTTCGAGCCCAGCCCGTACGCCGAGGCCCGCTGGGTCTCGGGCGAGCGCGCCGACGTCGAGGACTTCGAGGGCAAGCACCGCAGCGCCATGGCCACCGACATCGACGAACAGCCGGTGTTCCTGGCCAAGTCGGCCTGGGAGGTCGGCTACGTCTCGGAACGCTTCTCCAAGGTCCGTCTAGAACGCTCGAAGGAACGGGCGTAGGGGTGAGCGTCACCCTGCTGTACGGCCGCCCGGCCCCCGGCCTCGTCGAGGTTCCGCCGGGCGCCGTGCAGGTCTCGCCGCTGGCGCCGGGCGCGCAGGATCTCGCCGACCTGCCCGACGGCCATGCGGACCAGGCGCTCGTCCTGGCGCCGGGCGGCACGCTGGAGCGCGACCACGTCCTGGCCCAGGCGCTGCGCGTGCTGAAGCCCGGCGCCCCGCTCACCGTCTTCGCGCCCAAGGACAAGGGTGGCTCGCGCCTGCGCAAGGCCCTCGAAGGCTTCGGCTGCGAGGTGGCCGAGGACGCCCGTCGGCATCACCGCTTCTGCCATGTGGCGCGTCCCGAGGCGCCGGTCGGGCTGGCCGCCGCCATCGACGCTGGCGCGCCGCGCCGCGTCCCGGCCCTGGCGCCGCCGTCCGGGATGTGGTCGCAGCCGGGCGTCTTCAGCTGGGACCGCATCGATCCGGGCAGCGCCCGGCTGCTGGAGGCCCTGCCGACGCTCGCCGGCCGGGGCGCCGACCTGGGCTGCGGCGTGGGCGTGCTTGCGGCGCGCGTGCTGGCCGCGCCCGCCGTGACGGCTCTGGCCTGCGTCGATCTCGACCGGCGCGCCGTGGCCTGCGCCCGGCGGAACCTCGACGATCCGCGCGTCGACGTGGTCCAGGCCGACGCGCGCCGCCCCGGCGAGACCCTGGACGACACCTTGGCCGATCTCGACTTCGTGGTGATGAACCCGCCCTTCCACGACGGCGGACGCGAGGACCGGGACCTGGGCGTGGCGTTCGTCCGCACGGCCGCGCGCGTCCTGCGCAAGGGCGGCGCCTGCTGGCTCGTGGCCAACCGCCATCTTCCCTACGAGGCGGCGCTGCACGAGGCCTTCGCCCGCGTGGACGTGAAGGCCGACGCCGGCGGCTACAAGATCCTCGAGGCCCGCAAGTGAACGCCAAGGTCCCGATGGCCCGGCTGGACCGCCTGTTGGCCAACCTGGGCTACGGCTCGCGCCGCGAGGTCCAGGCCATGGTCGCCCGGGGCCAGGTGGTGCTGGACGGCGCGGCCCTGAAGGACGCCGGCGCGCGCGTGCCCGTCGCCGCCGATCTGCCGCAGCGGATGACCGTGGCCGGCCGGCCCGTCGATCCGCCGGCGCCGCTGACGCTGATGATGCACAAGCCGCTGGACGTGGTGTGCTCGCATCGCGAGGCGGGCCGCAGCGTCTACGAACTGTTGCCCGGCCGCTGGCGCGCCCGGACGCCCGGCCTCTCCACCATCGGCCGGCTGGACAAGGACACCACCGGCCTCCTGCTGATCACCGACGACGGCCCGTTCCTGCACCGGGTGATCTCGCCGCGCAGCCATGTGCCCAAGCGCTACCTGGCCACCCTTGACCGGCCGCTGGAGGGCCATGAGGCCGCCGCCTTCGCCTCGGGGACCCTGATGCTGGACGGAGAGACCGCCCCGCTCGCGCCGGCCGTCCTGGAGCCTCTCGACGCCCGCCGGGCGCACCTGACCATCACCGAGGGGCGCTACCATCAGGTGCGCCGGATGTTCGCCGCCGTGGGCAACCATGTGGTCGCCCTGCACCGGGACCGGATCGGCGGCCTGGCCCTGCCCGACGACCTGGAGCCCGGCGCGTGGCGCATCCTGACGCCCGCCGAGCAGGCCGGGCTGTTCGGCTGAGAGGGCCTGGGGAACCGCGACGGGGTGACAGCGGCCCTTGCGGCGGCTAGAATGCGGGCGATGACCTCCGTCGCCTACACCTACTTTTGGTATTTTGGCGAACCGACGCTCCTGGCGCCGGCGGAGGATCGTTTGGCCTGACCCGTTCAGACAAACCCCCTTCCCAAGCCGCCAGGACTGGCGGCTTTTTTCATGGCCGCCGTCCTCCGATCTTCAGGAGACCCGCGTGCATTCCCGACCCACGGCCGACACCCGCATCCAGAGCCTCACACCGCTCAGCCCTCCGTCCCTGATGATCGGCGAGGCGCCGACGACCTCGACGATTTCGGATCTCGTGGGCGAGTCGCGGACCGCCATACATCGCGTGCTGACCGGCCAGGACGACCGGCTCGTGGTGGTGATCGGTCCCTGCTCGATCCACGACCCGGCCGCCGCCATGGACTATGCCCGCCGCCTCGCCGCCGAGCGCGAGCGCCACCGCGACGACCTCGAGATCCTGATGCGGGTCTATTTCGAGAAGCCCCGCACGACGGTGGGCTGGAAGGGTCTCATCAACGACCCCGGCCTCGACGGCAGCTTCCGGATCGACGAGGGGCTGAGGCTGGCCCGCCGGCTGCTGATCGACATCAGCGCGCTGGGCCTGCCGGCGGCGTGCGAGTTCCTGGATGTGACCACGCCCCAGTACATCGCCGATCTCGTCGCCTGGGCCGCCATCGGGGCGCGGACCACCGAGAGCCAGATCCATCGCGAGATGGCATCGGGGCTCTCCTGCGCCGTGGGCTTCAAGAACGGCACGAACGGCGACGTGAAGATCGCGGTCGACGCCGTGCTCGCCGCCGGCCAGCCGCACCACTTCCTGGCCGTGACCCGCGAGGGCCGTGCGGCGGTCGCCGCCACGACCGGCAACACCGACGCCCATGTGGTGCTGCGCGGGGGACGGCTGCCGAACTACGACGCCGCCAGCATCGCGGCGGCGTCGGCCGAACTGGCCCGCGCCGGCCTGCCCCAGCGCGTGATGGTGGACGCGAGCCACGCCAACTCGGGCAAGGACCCCGACAACCAGCCCAGAGTGGCGGCCGACCTCTGCGCCCAGCTCGCGGCCGGCGAGAATCGCATCATGGGCGTCATGATCGAGAGCCATCTGGTGGCGGGGCAGCAGGATCTCGTGGCCGGGCGCGCCCTGACCTACGGCCAGTCCGTCACCGACGCCTGCATCGACTGGGCCACCTCGGTCCAGGTGCTGGACGCCCTGGCGGCCGGCGTCCGCGCCCGGCGTCAGGCGATCGGCGGGGCGGCGCCGGCGCAGGCGCGCGTCACGGCCTGAAGCGTGACCTCGGGTGCGACGGCGGACGGGCGCGCCGCGCCGGTCCGCCCGGGCCTGGATCCGCAAACGTTAACAAGATCGAAGATCAAGGCCTTGTTTTGACGTGTGATATTCCTGTGGTTGTTAACCATGATCGTGTAATTAAGGGCTTGTTAAGAACTCCGGCTCCGGCTTTGCTGACGTTCCACAATGCCTGTGAGGGGCGTTCCAAGGTGGGACGCCGTGGGGCCGGAGCGGGTCGATGTTCGAACTGGGTCGGGAGCTGCGGCGTTTCTTCGCCCCCGAACGCCTCAAGGCGCATTCCGATGGCCTGACGCGCGGCGACACCTCGCTTCTCGAACTTCTCGACAGTCAGCTTCTCGCCCAGGAGGCCAAGGCCGCCGACGTGGCCGCCGGCCGGATCGGCGCCAAGGACAAGGCCCGCCGCCGGCTCGAAGCCGCCATCGTCTGGCGCGAGGTGGCCCGCCGCACCGGCGATCCGGTGGCCCTGCGCAAGGCCGCCGCCGCGGCCGAGACCGCCGCCGCCGGGTTCGAGGCGGCCCACCGCAAGGACGGCTGGGCCCGCGCGCGCTGCGAACAGGCCTACTGCGCGCTTCTGGGGGCCGAGGTCTTCGGCGATCCGGGCCTCAACGCCGCCGCCGAGGTGGCCTTCCGCGACGCCCGGGCCGAGGCGCGGGGCGGCCTGGCCGCGCCGCTGGCCGACGTGGGACAACTGGCCATCGAAGGCCGCCGGGCTCTCGACACCGCCGATTCCGCCGAAGCGTCGGCCTTCGCGGCCCGCTTCGCCGCGCCGATCCACGCGCTCGACGCCATCGCCAAGCGGGTGACAGTCGCCCGCGGTCTGGCCGCCGAGGCGCGGCTGGTGCGCGCCGACCTGCTGTGCGGCTGGGGCGGCCGGCTCAAGGACGTCGAGCTTCTGGACGCCGCCGCGCGGGAAGCCGCCGCCGCCGCCGAGCGGCTGGATTCGGCCTACGAGCCCCTGACCTGGGTGCGGGCGAAGATCGTGCATGGCCAGGCGCTGGCCCTGCGTGGCGAGATGTCGGGCGACGTCGACGGCCTGGCCGCCGGCGCCAGCGCGCTGGCCCTGGCGCTGGACAACCTGACCCGCGAGCACAGCCCCCTCGACTGGGCCCGCGCCCAGGTGGCCCTGGCCCAGGCGCTCCAGGCGCTGGGCGAGGCGTCCAGCGACGCGCGCGCCTTCGAGCACGCGGTGAGCTGCTACGACCGCGCCGGCCTCGTGCTCAAGGAGACGCCCGCCCTGCCGTTGCGCGGCCAGGCGGCCGGCGCCCGCGCCGTCTGCCTCGCCCGCGCGGCCGAGATCACCGGCGATCTCGCGGTGCTGGACGCCGCCGAGGCGGCCATGAAGATCGAGCTGGCCAACCTCTCGCCAGGCCGCGATCCCGTGGGCTGGGCGCTGTCCCAGCTCCATCTGGCGCGTCTGTACGAGGCGCGCATCACCATGACCGGCCGGGAGCGCGGCGAACGCGCCGCCGCCCTGATGTCGCTCGACGCGGCCCTGGACGTGTTCGCCGAACACGGTCTGCGCTCGCTGAGCGTCCTGGCTTACGACGCGGTCGAGCGGCTGTCCGAGCCCGCCGCCTAGAGGCTTCCGCACCCCCACCGAAACTGCTTAGCTCGCGCGGGGGGCGCGAGATGAAGATACGACAACTGCCGGTGATCCTGTCGGTGGCGCCGCTGCTGGCGGCGGCGATGGTGGCGACGGCGGGCGCCCAGGATCGCGCCGCCGATTGGGTGAGACGCCCGACCTCGGACGATCTGCTGGCCGTCTGGCCCGCCAAGGCGTTGCAGGAAGGCTACGGCGGCAACGCCACCCTGGCCTGTATTGTCACGCTCCAAGGGGTGCTTCGGGACTGTCGGGTCGAATCCGAAACGCCTGCCGGCGGCGGCTTCGGTTCCGCGGCCCTCATCCTCTCGCGGCAGTTCTCGATGCGCCCGGCCATGAAGGACGGGGCGCCCGTGGAGTCCCAGGTGCGCATCCCGATCAACTTCCCGAAACCGGGTCGTGCGACGGGGTCCCACATCCGGCCTTCCACGGCCTCGGATCTGCCGGGACGAACGGTGTATCGCCAGCTCCGCTGGCGCAAGGCGCCGACCTTCGCTGAGGTGCTCGCCGCCTATCCCGGCAAGGCGAAGGCCGACAAGGTCGGAGGGGCGGTGACGCTGGGGTGTCGAATCGGGCGGGACGGGCGTCTGTCCGCGTGCGAGATCGTCCGGGAGGCGCCCGAGCGCTACGGCTTCGGCGTGGCGGCGCGCCGGCTCGCGCCGCTCTTCGAGACGGCGGTCGAGCGCGCCGACGGCCAGTCGATCGCGGGGGGCTACGCCCACCTCAACGTGACCTTCGCCGCCGCATCGATCGAGACGCAGGACCCCGTGATCGGCCGCCCCGAGTGGGTGAGCCTGCCAAACATCGAGGACATGTCGGCCGTCGTGCCCGAGGCCGCAAAAGCCCAGAAGGCCTTCAAGGCCAGGGCGGTGATCAACTGTCAGGTCGGTGCGTCCGGCGAACTCGAGACCTGTGGAGTCCAGTCCGAGGAGCCGGCCGGGCTGGGCTATGGAGACGCCGCGGTCGCGCTGTCCAGGCGTTTCAAGCTGGCCATCTGGACGGACGAGGGGCTGCCCATCGTCGGCGGCAAGGTCCGTGTCCCGATCCGCTTCGACCTGGACGACTACATGCGTGCGGCCTCGACCCCGTCGGCCGCCGAGGCGGTTCCAGCGCGTTGAGCGTCGCCGGCGTGGGGGAGGCTTCCGCACCTCCGCCGAAGCTGCTTAGCTCGCGCGGGGGGAGCGAGATGAAGATACGACAACTTGGCGTGTTCGCCGTCGTGCTGGCGACGGCGGGACCCGCGACCGGCCAGGACCGCGAAGCGGACTGGCTGAAGAAGCCCACGGCGGAGAACCTGTGGTCGGTGTTTCCGGTCGAGGCCTATCGGAAGAGCCGCAGTGGGAAGGCGGTCATCGCGTGCGTGGTCACGGTCCAGGGGGTCCTGCGCGACTGCCGGCCGGTATCGGAGGAGCCCCAGGGCCTGGGCTTCGGGGCGGCCGCCGTCGCCCTCTCGCCGCAGTTCCTGATGCGGCCGGCGATGCAGGACGGAAAGCCGGTCGAGTCCCTGGTGCGGATTCCCATCAACTGGGACATGTCCGGCATGGTGGGGCCGTTCGGGCCGCCGCCCGATCGTGGCGCCCGGGTCTATACCCACCTCCCGTGGTCGGCCGCCCCGACCCTGGAGCAGGTGGTCCAGGTCTATCCGAAGAAGGCCCGCGAGACCGGAACGGGCGGCACCGCCGTCCTCGCGTGCCGCATCAAGGCGGATGGCGGGCTGATCGCCTGCGACAAGGTGCGCGAGACGCCGTCCGGTCTGGGCCTGTTGTCGGCCGCCCGGTCCCTCGTGCCGCACTTCCGGACTCCGACCCACGACGGCAAGGGCGACACGGTGGCCGGCGCCCGCGCGCATGTCAGCGTGACCTTCGCGCCCGAGCTTCTGGAGCCGGCTCCGGCCGTCGGGCGGCCGAGGTGGCGGGCAGTCCCCAGCATCGACGACCTCGCGGCCGTGATCCCGCCCGCGGCCCGGGAGGCCAAGGCGTTCCAGGCGCGCGTGATGATGATGTGCCGGGTGGTGGCCGAGGGTCGGGTCGAGGGATGCGCGGTCGAGAGCGAGACGCCCCAGGACCTGGGATACGCGGCGGCGGCGATGACCCTGACGCCGCAGTTCCGGCTGGCGGTCTGGACCGACGAAGGCCTGCCGACCGTGGGCGGCACGGTGCGCATTCCTCTTCGCTTCGATCTGGAAGCCCTGGCGCCTCAGGAGGCGTCGCCGGCGGCGGCGCCCTGATCCCCCTCAGCGGCCTCGCCACCACCTGAGGCCGGCGCGCTCCAGCGCCTCCAGCGCGGCGTGCAGGGCCACGCCCATGACGCCCAGGACCACCAGGGCGGCGATCATGCGGTCGGTCTGGAGCTTGTTGCCGGCGTCCAGCATCTGCCACGCCAGGCCCTGGACCTTGCCCGAGCCGGCGGCGAACTCAGCCACGACGGCGCCGATCAGGGCCAGGCCCGCGCCCACCTTGTGCCCCTCCAGCAGGAACGGGACCGAGGCCGGCAGGCGCAGCCGGCGCACGGTCTGCCACCGGCTCGCGCCATAGAGGCGGAACAGGCGCTCCAGGTCGGGATCGGCCGAGCGCAGGCCCGCGACCGCTCCCGAGAAGATGGGGAAGAAGGCCACCAGGACCGCCAGGGTGACGAGCGCGCGGCCCGGATGGTCCAGCCCGGCCCAGATCAGCAGCAGCGGCGCGATGGCCACCACGGGTGTCACCTGGACCACCGAGGCCAGCGGCCGGATCGCCTTGTCCAGCAGTGGGCTCAGCGCCGTGACGACGGCCAGGCCCACGGCGACCACGCTGGCGATCGCCAGGGCCAGGACGGCGGTCCACAGCGTGCGGCCTGCGGCGGCGGCCAGCGTCGGCAGGTTCTCGGCCAGGGCCATGGCGACCGCCGAGGGAGTGGGCAGGAAGTAGCCGGGGACCTGCAGGGCCCGGCAGGCGATCTCCCAGGCCGCCAGCAGGCCCGCGACGAGCAGCAGGGGCGCGAGCCGGCTCATGCGTCGATCCCCTTGGCCAGAGCCGCCGAGACGGCCTCGGCCGTGGCCCGGAAGCCCTCGGCGGCGCGGAAGCCGTCGGGCCGGGGCAGTGGTCCGTCGACGGCGAACTCGGCCGCGATCCGGCCTGGGCCGCGCGAGAGCACGACCACGCGCGAGGCCATGTAGACGGCCTCCTCCACATTGTGGGTCACGAAGGCGATGGCGGGCCTGGAGGCGTCCCAGAGCGCCAGCACATCGTCGGCCAGGCGGCGGCGGGTGATCTCGTCCAGGGCGGCGAACGGTTCGTCCAGCAACAGCAGGCGGGGGGCGGTGACCAGGGCGCGGGCCAGCGAGACGCGCATCGCCATGCCGCCCGAGAGCTGGGCCGGCCGCGCGGCCTCGGCGCCCGCCAGGCCCACGCGGGCGAGGGCGGCGTCGGCGCGGGTGCGGGCCTCGTCGGGGGCGACCCCGGCCAGTTCCAGGGGCAGGGCGACGTTGGCGCGGGCCGAGCGCCAGGGCGCCAGCGTCGGCGCCTGGAAGACCACGGCCGTCTCACCGCGGCCGGCGGCGCGCCGGGCCTCGCCGCGCGTGGGGTCTTCCAGCCCGGCCAGCAGCCGCAGCGCCGTCGACTTGCCGCAACCCGAGGGCCCGACCAGCGCCACGATCTCGCCCGCGCCGATCGACAGCGTCAGCGGACCCAGCGCGCGCCCGCGATCGTAGTCGACCTCGACGTCGAGCAGCGAGGCCACGGTCATCCCGGCCTCCGAGGTGGACGGGGGGGGCACGTCTATTTCCCCACGAACTCCAGCGTGTACGCCCGCTTGGGATCGAGCGTCTTCGGATAGACCCCCTGCGACGAAGCCACATCGAAGAAGGCCGTCCAGCGGGCGTCGGTCATGGCGCCCAGGGGAAGCCCCTCCTCGCCCTCGACGATCCGGTAGGACTTCAGCTTCTCGCGCGCCTGGGCCAGCACGTCGGGCGTCATCTCGGGATTGTCCTTGCGGATCAGGGCGTCGGCGGCGGTCGCGTCGCCGGACAGATAGTCGCGCCAGCCCTGGGCGCTGGCCTCGACGAAGGCGCGCACGGCCGCCGGGTTCTTCGCGATCATCCCATCGGTCGCCAGCACCATGGTCGCGTAGCCGGGATAGCCCTCGTCGGCCAGCAGGAAGACCCGGGGCTTCAGCCCGGCCTCCTTCTCGATGGTGTAGGGTTCGCTGGTCACATAGCCCTGCTGGGCGGCGCGCTTGTGGGCCAGGAAGGGCGCGGCGTTGAAGGTGTACTTGCGCACCTGGCTGTCGGTGAAGCCGTACTTGGCCTTGAGCCAGGTCCAGAACGCGGTCACCGACGCGTCGGCCAGCAGGATCGGGCGGCCCTTGAGGTCGGCGATCGAGTTCACGCCGGTGTCGGGATGGGCGATAAGGACCTGCGGGTCCTTCTGCATGAAGGCCGCCACCGCCTTCACCGGCACGCCCTCCTGCGCCAGGTTCATGACGATGAAACTGTTCGAGCCCATGCCCAGGTCGACCGCGCCCGACGCCAGGAGCTGGGGCACGTTGACGCCCGGCCCGCCCTGGACGATGCGCACGTCCAGCCCGCGCTTGGCGTACTCGCCCGAGGCGAGGGCCTGGTAGAAGCCGCCATGCTCGGCCTGGGCGCGCCAGTCGGTGGCGAAGCGGATCACGACCGGAGCGCCGGCCTTCGGCGCCTCGTCCGACTTCTGGCCCGGCGAGCACGCGGCCAGCAGGGCGACGGCGGCCAGAGCCAGGGAATGCAGGGCCAGGTAACGCAACGCCTTCATGGAAACCCCCTCGGACTTGGCGTCCGGAAGGTAGGGCGATCCTTGCGCCCGGCGCAACGCGATGTCGCGCCGACGGGAGGACATCGTCGCCCCATAGCAAGAGGGCGGCGCTCCGGTCGCCCGGGGCGTCGCCCTCTCATACAGATCCGTTGGGGGATCTGCGCTTCCAGGCCAACTGTCAGTTCGGTTTCGGTTCGTCCCTTGCGGGCCGCTCCGTGGTTTTCCCTGACCGCCGGCGCCAGACCTCAAGTTCGGGTTCCGGGTCGCCCCGGTTCCTGGCCTTCGATCTGCCGCTCCGCCCGCTGGCTTCGGGGTCCGCCGTCGCCGGCTTTTCCGTCCGCTGCGCCGCAGTTCCTGTCGGCAAGTGGACGGTGCGCCCGAAGCTTTTGCGACGCAAGCGAGGCCGCAGGACCGGACGCGGCCCGGCGGTCGAAAAGCTGTGATCAAGCGGTAGATAACCCGGTATTCGACCGTCGTTATCGTTGATGTTCAACGGGCACGGTTATCCACAGGAAACCTGGCCGGGGCTCACCGCCCGGCCTCCAGCGCCTCGCGTCGCGCTTCCAGTTCGAGCCACTCCTCCTCGGCGGCGGCGAGCTGGACCTGGGCGGCGTCCAGGGCGCGACTGTAGCGGTCGAAGCCGGCCGGGTCGCGGGCGTAGAGGCCGGGGTCGGCCAGGGCGGCCTCCAGGGCCGACACCTTGGCCGGCATGTCGGCGATCAGGGTCTCCAGTTCGGCCAGGCGGCGCTGATCCTTGTACGAGAGCTTGGCGGCTGGTTTGGGCGCGGCGGGGCGTGAAGCGGGGGGCGCCGATGTCCGCGCCGGCTGGGCCTGCGTCTGACTCTGCGCCAGGGCGCGGAAGAAGCCCGGGTTCTGGCCGACGAAGTCCTGCCAGCCGCCGGGAGTCTCGACCGCGCGCCCTGTCCCGTCCAGGCCGATGGTGGAGGTGGCCAGCCGGTCGATGAAGTCGCGGTCGTGGCTGACCAGGATCAGGGTGCCGTCGTAGTCGGCCAGCAGGTCCTCGAGCAGGTCCAGGGTGTCCATGTCGAGGTCGTTGGTGGGCTCGTCCAGGACCATGACGTTGGCGGGCCGCGCCAGGGCGCGGGCCAGCAGCAGGCGGTTGCGCTCGCCGCCCGACAGGCTGCGCACCGGCTGGCGGAGCTGGCTGTCGCGGAACAGGAAGTCCTTGGCGTAGGCGTTCACGTGCTTGGGCACGCCGCGCACCATCACCTGATCGCCGCCCTCGGGCGTCAGCACGTCCTTCAGCAACATGTCGGGGGCCAGGGCGGCGCGGGACTGGTCGATGTAGTTGACCGTGAGGTTGGTCCCCAGCTTCACCTCGCCGGCGTCGGGCGCCAGCTCCCCCAGCAGCAGCTTGATGAGCGTGGTCTTGCCCGCGCCGTTGGGGCCGACGATGGCGACGCGGTCCCCGCGCAGGATGCGGGTGGAGAAGCTCTTGAGGATCGTCCGGTCGCCGAACGCCTTGGCGATCCCCTTGGCCTCGACCACGCGCTGGCCCGACACGCCCGAGCTGGCCAGGCCCATGTTCAGTTCGCCCCGCAGCTCCTTCATGCGGTCGGACATGTCCTGGCGCATGGAGACGAGCCGGCGGCGGCGGCCCTCGTTGCGGGCGCGGCGGGCGGTCACGCCGCGGGCCATCCAGTGCTGCTCGCGCTCGATGGCGCGGGCCAGGCGGCGGGCCTCCTCGGCCTCCTGGGCCTCGATCTTCTCCACCCAGCCGTCGAAGGCGGCGAAGCCCTCGTCCAGCCGGCGCACCTGCCGGTACTCCAGCCAGAAGCAGCGCTGGGTCACGCGTTCCAGGAACGCGCGGTCGTGGCTGACGATGAGGGCGGCGGCGCGGAGCGCGGCGATCTCGGCCTCCAGCGTCTCGATCGCCAGGATGTCGAGGTGGTTGGTCGGCTCGTCCAGCAGCAGGACGTCGGGGTCCTCGGCGAAGGCCTTGGCCAGCGCCGCGCGCCGGGCCTCGCCGCCGGACAGCCCTTGGGTGGACTTGGCGGGGTCCAGACCGAAGTCGGCGAGGGCGGATTCGGCGCGGTGCGGTTCGGCGCCGCCCGAGGTCGCATAGTCCAGCACCGTCGCGCCCACGACCGGCGGCTCCTGCGGCACATAGGCGATGCGCACGCCGGGCGTAAGCGTCCGCTCGCCGTCGTCGGCCTGGATCTCGCCGGCCAGGATGCGCAGCAGGGTGGACTTTCCGGCGCCATTGCGGCCCACCAGGCAGGCGCGCATCCGCGGCTCCAGCGCCAGGTCGACGCCGTCGAACAGCATGAGCGGACCGTCGGCGAGACGGACGTCTTTCAGGGCCAGAACGGGCGGGCGCATGGGCGGGGTGACATAGACGCTCCGGGGCGCGACGCAAGTTCGCGCTTCTGTCGGCCCGGCCCAGGGCCTACATCCGCGCGATGGCGGGCGAACCCTTCTGGCGGCGCAAATCCCTGGCGCAGATGACCGTGGCGGAGTGGGAGAGCCTCTGCGACGGCTGCGGCCTGTGCTGCCTGGTGCGGTTCGAGGACGAGGAGACCGACGAGGTGATCCCGACCCGCGTCCACTGCAAACTGTTCGACGCCGCGCTCTGCCGCTGTTCCGACTACGCCGACCGCCATCGCCACGTGCCCGACTGCATCAAGCTGACGCCGCACAACATCGAGGCGCTGGAATGGATGCCGAGGAGCTGCGCCTACCGCCGCCTGCACGAGGGGCGCGACCTGGCCGACTGGCACCCGCTGATCTCGGGCGATCCCGAGAGCGTCCACCGTGCGGGCGTCTCGGTGCGCGGGCAGACGATCAGCGAAACGGCGCTGGCCGATCCCGAGGACGCCCTGGATTTCGCCGCCTGGGACCTGGTCGTGGAGCGGGGCGACGAATAGTGGCTATTTTGTCACAGTGTGTCTTGCGGGCTGGAACCCCCGGCCCAATCTAGTACTCACATCCCGAGCAAGGGCATTCGAGGAGACTGACGAGCTTGGCGCGCGACCCCTACCAGGAGCTGGGCGTTGGCCGCACCGCGTCCGCCGACGAGATCCGCAAGGCGTTCCGCAAGCTCGCCAAGGCGAACCACCCCGACACCAATCCCGGCGACAAGGCCGCCGAGGAGCGGTTCAAGAAGGTGAGCGCCGCGTTCGACATCGTGGGCGACGCCGAGAAGCGCAAGAAGTTCGACCGTGGCGAGATCGACGCCGACGGCCGCGAGACCGCGCCGGGCTTCGCCGGCTGGGGCGGCGGCGGGCCCGGGGGTGGGTTCGGCGGCCAGGGCGGTCCGCGCGGCGGCTTCCGCACCGACACCTTCGAGGGCGCCGACCTGGGCGACATCCTGGGCGAGATGTTCGGCGGCGGGCGGCAGGGCCGGCCCGGCGGCATGGGCGGCGGCTTCGGCGGCTTTTCCCAGCGCGGCGCGGACGTCCGCGCCCGGATCGAGATCGACCTGACCGACGCCATCCGCGGCGGCAAGCAGCGGATCGCCTTCTCGGACGGCCGCACCATCGACGTGACCATCCCCAAGGGCGCCCAGGACGGCCAGACCCTGCGGCTCAAGGGCCAGGGCCAGCCCGGCCGCTCGGGCCCGGGCGACGCGTTCATCGAGATCGCGCTCAAGCCGCATCCCACGTTCCGGCGCGAGGGCGACGCCCTGGTGATGGACCTGCCGATCACCTTCTACGACGCGGTGCTGGGCGGCAAGGTCGAGGCGCCGACGCCGGACGGCCCGGTGAACGTCACCGTGCCCAAGGGCGCCAACTCGGGCGCGCGGCTGCGGCTGAAGGGCCGGGGTCTGGTGGACGCCAAGGGCCACCGCGGCGATCTCTTCGCCCGCCTGGTGGTCACCCTGCCCGAGGGCGCCGATCCCGAGCTGGAAGCCTTCGCCGAGCAGCAGAAGTCGAAGCGGCCCTACACGCCCAAGCGCCGCTGACGCGGCGAAGGCGCAGGAAGGGAACTCCGAGGAACACGAAGGGGTGGGCCTTCCCCTAGCCTTCGCGCCAGCGGAGGCTCCGTCATGAAAACCACGGAAAACACAGAACACACGGAAATCTCAGCTTCGCCCTCTGTGTCCTTTCCGTGTTTTCCGTGGTTCCCTGAAATTCGAGAGGCGCCGCTTCGCGGCCTCGGGAGGACGCGCCCCTTTTCACGTCCTTCCGTGGCCGAATCCGAAAAGCGTCGGCGCGATGCGGGGCGTCAAACGGCTAGGCTTGAAGCACGGGAGCGAATATCCCTTGTTCAGCCGGGGTTCAGTCCGCCGCCTTTAGTCAAGTCGCCATGAAACGCCTCTTCGCCCTTGCCGTCCTGGCTGCCGTCGTGGCGGGGCCGTCCGTCGTGGACGCGCAGCCCTATGGCCGCGCCTTCGGCCAGGACTCGTATCAGGACCGCCGGGGCGCAGGCCAGGTCCCGCTCTCCCGCGTGCTCCAGATGATCGCGGCGCGCCACCCGGGCCGGCATCTCAACACCACGACCGGCGACGCCGGCGGCCGGCCCGCCTACTACGTCCAGTGGCAACTGGAGAACGGAAGGGTGGTGGTGTTCGTTGTGGACGCCGAGAGCGGCCAGATCCTGGGCCGCCAGGGGGGCTAGCCTCTTTAGACCATTGGAAGGGACGCTGCCTTGCGCATCCTGCTTGTTGAAGACGATCCGGACCTGTCGCGCCAGCTCAAGCTGGCGCTGGCCGACGCCGGCTATGCGGTCGACCACGCCCCCGACGGCGAGGAGGCCCAGTTCCTGGGCGAGACCGAGCCCTACGACGCCATCATCCTGGATCTCGGACTGCCCAAGGTGGACGGGGTGTCGGTGCTGGAGCGCTGGCGGCGCGAGAACATGACCACGCCGGTGCTGATCCTCACCGCCCGCGGCGCCTGGAGCGAGAAGGTGGCCGGCTTCGACGCCGGCGCGGACGACTACCTGACCAAGCCGTTCCATACCGAGGAGCTGCTGGCGCGTCTGCGGGCGCTGCTGCGGCGCTCGGCCGGCCATGCGACGCCCAACCTGGCGTGCGGGGGCCTGCGCCTGGACCCGCGGGCGGCGCGGGCCAGCGTGAACGGCGAGCCGCTGCGGCTCACCTCGCTGGAATACCGCCTGCTGCACTACATGATGATGCACCAGGGCCGGGTCATCAGCCGCACCGAACTGGTCGAGCACCTCTACGATCAGGATTTCGACCGCGATTCCAACACCATCGAGGTGTTCATAGGCCGGGTGCGCAAGAAGATCGGCGCCGAGCGGATCGAGACGGTGCGCGGCCTGGGCTATCGGCTGACCTGCCCGCCCGACGAGGTCGACGCGGAAGCCGCGAAGGCGTGACGACGGTCGGCCGCTTCGCGAAACCCTCCCTGGTCCGGCGGCTGGTGCTGCTGGCGCTGGGCTGGACGTTCGCGGCGCTGGTGATCTCGGCGGTCGTGCTGGCGCTGCTGTTCCAGCAGGCGGCCCTGCGGCGCTTCGACGCCGGCCTGTCGGACCTGATCGACAACCTGCTGGCCGGCTCGACGATCGAGAACGGCGAGGTGGTGGCCCCGGCGCTCACCGACCTGCGGGCGCTCCGCCCCTATTCCGGACGCTACTGGGAAATCGCCGAGCCGGGACCGGACGGCCGTGTCCAGGCCATCGAGGACCTGCGCTCGCGCTCGCTGTGGGATTCCGAACTGGCCAAACCGGCGGATCTGGCCCAGCGCCTGCGCGCCGACCCCTCCAGGCCCATCGCCTTCGACGCCGCGGGCCCGCAGCCGGGCGAGACCGTCCGCGTGATGGCCCGCTGGACCACCTTCTACGGTCGCGACGGGCCGGTGATCTTCCTGGCGGCCGAGGACCGCCGCCCGATCGACCGCGAGGTGCGCAACTTCGTCACGGCCACGGCGGTGGCGTTCGGCCTGCTCAGCGTGGGCCTGATCCTGGCGGTGATCGTCCAGGTGCGCGTGGGCCTCCAGCCGCTGTTCCGCCTGCGGCGCGAAGTGGCCGACGTGCGGCGCGGCAAGAGCGAGCGGCTCCAGGCCGACTATCCCACCGAGCTGGAGCCGCTGACCGACGAACTGAACGCCCTGGTGGCCCACAATCAGGAGACCGTCGAGCGCCAGCGCACCCACGTGGGCAATCTGGCGCACGCGCTAAAGACGCCGATCTCGGTGATGCTGACCGAGGCCAGCCAGCGGCCCGGTCCGCTGGCGGAGGTGGTCACCCGCCAGGCCGAGGTGATGCGCCAGCAGGTCGATCACCACCTGCGCCGGGCCCGCGCCGCCGCCCGCAGCCAGGGGCCGGGCGAGCGCACCTCGGTGGCCGAGGTGCTGGACGAGCTGTCGCGCACGCTCGAGCGCATCTTCCGGGACAAGGGCGTCGACATCGACTGGGACGCCCCCGACGACCTGTGGTTCCAGGGCGAACGGCAGGACTTCATGGAGATCGCCGGCAACGCGATGGAGAACGCGGGCAAGTGGTGCAAGGACCGCGTCCGCGTTCGCGCCGTGGCCGACGGCGCCGAGCGCCTGCGCCTGACGGTCGAGGACGACGGTCCCGGCCTCACCCCGCAGCAGCGCGAGGAGGTGGTCCGCCGCGGGGCCCGGCTGGACGAGAGCGCGCCCGGCTCGGGTCTGGGACTTTCGATCATCGATGAACTGGCCCGCGCGTACCGCGGGACGCTGGCCCTGGGCGGCTCGCCCCTGGGCGGCCTTTCGGTGACCGTCGACCTGCCGCGTGCGGGCGACTGAAGCCCCCGGCTTCGCAAAGCCTTAACTCGCGATGGTGAAGGTGCTGGTCGAACGGCGTTCCCTGGCGCCAGGAGGCCGCATGACCGCGCTTTCCGAGCGCCAGATCCAGATCGTCCGCACCCTGGTCGAGCAGGCGCCCGACCATGTGGTGGGCGGCCTGAGCCAGGCGCTGTCGGGCGCCGCGCCGGATGCATCTCCAGACGACGCTTCCGGGAACGCCCTGGGCGGTGTGCGGCGGCTGGTGGAGGCCGAGGTCGCCGACCGGACCCTGCGCAACGCCATCCTCCAGCCCATGATCGCCATGTGCGGACCGCCGCCGGACGACCGCGTCCTGGCCTTTCCGGCGCGCGCGCTGGCGGCGACCTGGCGCGGCCTGAAGGCGTCGGAACCCGATCTGATCGAGCGGCTCCAGGCGGCCGAGGTGCTCGAACTCTCGTGCCATCACATCGCCGACGCCCAGGATCGCCTGGCGCGGGCCGCGGCCGCCGGCGTCCGGGCGCGCGGGAACCCCGACTACGCCGCCGCGTCCGAGGCCTGCGACGCGGCGCGGGCGGGCGGCGCCGACCTGTTCGCGCGCTGCCTGGACATCACGCCGGTGGTGCGCCGCGCGCTGCCCCGCCTGCCCGAATGGATCACCCACACCGGCAAGGAGACCGCGGCCAACGCGCGGATCGCCTATCGGGACGCCGTCGCGGTGGCCGACGACGCCGGGCCGATCTTCTTCCACATGCTGGCCGGCCAGCTCGCCCAGCGCTGGATGGTGATGCGGCTGATCTCGGCGGTCATGGACAAGCCGACCGAGCGCTATCTTCGGGATTCCGAACTGGCGGGCTTCTGCGAGGGTCTCCTGGACGAGATCGATCAGGCTCTGGCGACGATCGCGACGCTGAGGTCGGACCAGGGCCGGGCCGCCGCCGGGACGGCCGCCCGCGTCGTCGACCTGACCGTGCAGCGGATCCTGGAGATCGAGACCAACGTCGAGATGCCCCGCGACCACGGCTGGGGCAAGCGGCTGGCGAAGCAGCGGGCCGCCCTGGCCGGCCTGGTCGAGGCCCGGATGCGCGAGGCCGAGCACTGTGCGCGCGAGGCGCTGCCCCTCCATACGCCGCGCAGTCACAAGGCGGGAGGCCAGAAGGCGCGGGGGCAGGCGCCCCAGCTCTCCGAGCCGCCGCAACCCGACGCGGTCGAGCGCGCGCTCACGCTGCTGACCTTCGTCGACGGCCTGAATCTGAGTTCGAACTACGGGGGCTTCTCGGCCGCGCGCAACAAGGCGGTCGAGGCGCTGGGCGAGTTCCTGGAGCGATATGTGGACAGCGTCCTCGACCTCGTCCGCACGCAGGACGTGGACGACATGGACCACGCGGCCGCCTTCCTGGAGATCGCCGCGCAGTTCAGCTGCCTGATCCGGGGCGAGAAGACGGGCGAACTGGTTCGCCGCCGGGCCCATGCGACCCTGAACCCCGATCTGTCGCACGCCTGCGAAGCGTGAGGCCCGGCGAGGCCTCCCAAGGCCCTGTGTCCGGCCCGCCTTCCGCCCGCTTCATGCCCTCGAAGACCTGCCGAAGACCTCCCGGCGACGATACGCGCTCTCGCGCGACGGCGGCCTTTCGGCTAAAGCCCCACCATGTTTCTTTTCTGGGCTGTGGCCGGCGTCCTCGCGGCGGCCGCGGCGGGCCTGATCCTGATGCGTGCGGCGCGCGCCGTCGCCTCGACCGGCGGCCCCGGGATCGATGGCGCATCGACCGGCCACGACACCGCGAGCATCCTCTATCGCCGGCAACTGGCCGAGATCGACGAGCTGGCCGAGCGGGGCCTGATCGGAGAGGGCGAGCGCAAGGGCGCACATGCCGAGGCCGCCCGCCGCCTGCTGGCGGCCGCCGATGCGCCGGCCGAGGTCTGGGAGGCCAAGGACCACAGGCTGGGCGTGCTGGTCGGCGTCGTCGCCGCGCCGGCCCTGGCGCTGGGCCTCTATCTGGCGCTGGGCGCGCCCGGCATGGCCGACCAGCCCTATGCGGCGCGTCTGAAGGCCTGGCGCGACGGCGACCTGATGCGCCTGACCCCGCCCGAGGCCGCGGCGGTGCTGCGGCAGGTGACCGGAGAGCGGCCGGACGACGCCGAGGGTTTCCGGCTGCTGGGGATGGTCGAGGGCGCCGCGCAGAATCCGCTGGCGGCCGTTCGCGCGCTCCGCCGCGCCGCCGAGCTGGCGCCCCGGCGCCCCGAGATCTGGCAGATGCTGGGCGAGGCCGAGATCGTGGCCGCCGGCGGCAAGGTGGACGCCAACGCTGAGGCCTCGTTCCGCCGTCTCCTGGCGCTCGAGCCCGGAAGTCCCGGCGCCCGCTTCTTCCTGGCCCAGGCCGCCGCCGAGGCGGGGCGGCCGGACGAGGCGGTGGCGGCCCTGCGCGCGCTGCTGGCCGACATGGCCGGCGACGACCCGCGGCGCGGCGCGGTTGAGGAGTCGATCGCACGGATCCGGGGCGAGGGCGGGACGCAGGGGTCCGCGCGCGACCCTGAGGAAATGTCAATGATCCGCGGCATGGTCGACGGGCTGGCGGCGCGGTTGAAGTCCGATCCCGACGATCCCGAGGGCTGGGTGCGGCTGGTCCGCGCCTATGCCGTGCTGGGCGAGACCGCGAATCGCGACCAGGCCTACGCTGCGGCCCGTGCGCGTTACGCCGGCCGCGCCGATATCGTGAGCCAACTGGACCAGGCCGCCAGAGCGGAGCCCATGCGATGAGTTTCCTGCCCAAGTCCCGCAAGGCGCGCACGCGCCTCCTGCTGCTGTCGGTGATCGCCCCCGTCGTGGCTGTGGCCGTCGGCCTGACGCTCTGGGGCATGCGGGGCTCGATCTCGCTGTTCTACACCCCCTCCCAGGCGGCCGAGGCCAAGCCGGAGCCCGGCCGCGCGATCCAGCTGGGCGGCCTGGTGGCGATGGGGTCGGTGATCAAGCACCCGGACGGCCGCGTCGAGTTCACCGTCGAGGACAAGCTGGCCGCCGACAAGGTGGTGTTCCAGGGCGATCTGCCCGACCTGTTCCGCGAAGGGCAGGGGATCGTCGCCGAGGGATCGTACCGCGCGGACGGCACCTTCGAGGCCAAGCGCGTCCTGGCCAAGCACGACGAGACCTACATGCCCAGGGAGGTGGCCGACGCCCTCAAGGCGCAGGGCGAGTGGCGGCCCGAGGCGGGCCAGCCGTCAGCCCAGCCGCCCTATGGCGCCGGCGGCGCGAACAAGGTCGGCGGCGGCGTATGATCGCGGAAATCGGCGCCTTCGCCCTCGTCCTGGCGCTGGCGCTTTCGGTCGCCCAGGTCGGCCTCTCGGCGGCGGGGCGCATTCGCCGCTCGCCCGCCCTGGCCGGTGCGGGCGAAGGCGCCGCCCTGGCGGCGTTCGGCGCCAACGCGGTGGCCTTCCTGGCCCTGATGTACGCCTTCGTCGTGTCGGATTTCTCGGTCCAGAACGTGGCCGCCAACTCCCATTCGGCCAAGCCGCTGCTGTACCGGGTGGCCGGGACCTGGGGCAGCCACGAGGGCTCGATGCTGCTGTGGTGCCTGGCGCTGACCGGCTTCGGCGCGGCGGTGGCGGGCCTCGGCCGCGACCTGCCCCGCGGCCTGCGCGCGGTGACGGTGGCCACGCAGGGCGCGCTGGGGGTGGTGTTCCTGGCCTACACCGTCTTCGCCTCGAACCCGCTGGCGCGCCTGGCCGAGGCGCCGGCCGAGGGCCGGTCGCTGAATCCGCTGTTGCAGGACCCGGCGCTGGCGGTGCACCCGCCCTTCCTCTACGCCGGCTACGTCGGCCTCTCGGTGGTCTTCTCCCTGGCTGTGGCGGCCCTGATCGAGGGGCGCGTGGATGCGGCCTGGTCGCGGTGGGTGCGGCCGTGGACGCTGGCGGCGTGGAGCATGCTGACCGTCGGCATCGCCCTGGGCTCGTTCTGGGCCTACTACGAGCTGGGCTGGGGCGGCTGGTGGTTCTGGGACCCGGTGGAGAACGCCAGCTTCATGCCGTGGCTGATCGCCACCGCGCTGCTGCACTCGGCCATCGTCACCGAAAAGCGCGGCGCGCTCGCCGGCTGGACCGTGTTCCTCGCGCTCGCGGGCTTCAGCTTCTCGATGCTGGGCGCGTTCCTGGTGCGCTCGGGCGTGCTGACCTCAGTCCACGCCTTCGCCGTCGATCCCACGCGCGGCGTCCTGCTGCTCATCATCCTGGGCGTCACCGCCGGGCTGGGCTTCTCGCTCTTCGCGTGGCGCGCGCCCGGCCTGCCCCGCGGCGGCATGTTCGCGCCCATCAGCCGCGAGAGCGCGCTGGTGCTCAACAACATCCTGCTGGCGGCGGCCACGGCCACCGTGCTGCTGGGCACGCTCTATCCGTTGATCCGAGAGGCGATGTCGGGCGAGGCCATCTCGGTCGGGCCGCCCTACTTCAACCTGACCTTCACGCCGCTGATGACGGCGCTGATGATCCTGCTTCCGGCCGGGCCGCTGCTGGCGTGGAAGCGCGGCGACGCCCGGGGCGTGGTCCAGCGGCTGTGGGTCGCCCTGCTGATCGCCGCCACCGCCGGCGCGCTGACCCTGGCGCTCGTCAGCCCGCGGCATCTGCTGGGCGCGCTGGGCGTGGCGATGGGCGGCTGGCTGATCGCCGGCGCCGTGGCCGAGATCCTGGAGCGCACCCGCGCCTTCCGGGTCCCGGCCGCCGAGGCGTGGCGGCGGCTCACCGGCCTGCCGCGCGGGGCCTGGGGCATGACGTTCGCGCACCTGGGCCTGGGCGTCTTCGTGCTGGGCGCGGTGTTCGAGACCACCTGGAAGTCCGAGGCGGCCGAGGCCCTGCCGCTGGGCGGATCGGTGACGGCGGGCGGCTACGAGGTCCGGCTGGACGACGTGCGTCCGGTGGCGGGGCCGAACTACGACGCCGACCGGGGCGCGCTCACCGTCACCCGCGCCGGCCGCGAGATCTGCCGGGTCGCGCCCGAGCGGCGGCTCTACACCGCCGGCGGCCAGACCACGACCGAGGTGGGCCTCTGCTACCAGGGCCTCAGCCACGTCTACGTGGTGCTGGGCGAACGCCGGGGCGATCCGGCGTCGCCGACCTTCCTCGTGCGCGCCTACTGGAACCCCTGGGCCAGCCTGATCTTCCTCGGTCCGGCCCTGATGGCCGCCGGCGGGCTGGTGTCGCTGTCGGACCGCCGCCTGCGCCTGGGCGTGGGACGGCGGCGGGGGCCGGCGACGTGAGGCCCGCTGCGGTTCTGGCCGCGGCTCTGGCGGCCGTGCTCTGCCTGGGCGCGGCGTCCGACCCCGCCGAGCGCCTGCCCGATCCGGCGCAGGAAGCCCGCGCGCGGGAGATCTTCCGCGAGGTGCGCTGCCTCGTCTGCCAGAACGAGTCCATCGACGACAGCGACGCCGAACTGGCCCGGGACCTGCGCATGATCGTGCGCGAGCAGGTGAAGGCCGGGCGCAGCGAGGGCGAGATCAAGCGCTTCCTCACCGACCGCTACGGCGAGTTCGTACTGCTGGCGCCCAGCTTCTCGGCCGGCAACCTCGCCCTCTGGATCGGGCCGTTCCTGGTGGTTCTGGCCGGCGCGGCGCTGCTCCTGAAACGCCTGCGGACGCGGACGCCCGAGCCCGAACTCGACGCCGAGGAGGCCGCACGCCTCGACCGCCTGACGCATGATGACGACCGCTGACACCTTCCCGCCCTACATTCGACCCGAAGGCGCGCTGAGGCTGTCGGAAACGTAACTTTAGGAACGTTGCACTTCGCTGCATCCGACCTAGGTTGTGCGAGCGCGCCGCAAGCATCCGCGCGCAGGGAAAGCATGGGCCTTATGACGACGAAGAAGACCGGTTACCTCCTGGGCGCAGTCGCCGGCGCCGGTGTGATGGCCGCGGCCGTGGCCGGGGCAGGCCTGCGCCTGCCGGCCGCCCAGGCCGAGCAGACGATGCAGGGCGGCCTCATCAAGGCCTCGACCGCGCCGATCTTCGCCCCGCCGCCCGGCGCGCCGATGTCGTTCGCCGACATCTTCGACCGCGTCTCGCCGGCGGTCGTCTCGATCAATGTCACCAGCCGGCCCGACACCAGCGCCCTGCGCCAGATCCCCGGCCTGCCGTTCCTGATCCCGCGGGCGCCCCAGGCGCCGGGCGGCGACGAGGAAGGCGCCACGCCCGAGCGGGGCCAGCCGCGCCTGCCCAGCCAGCAGTCGGCCGGTTCGGGCTTCTTCATCTCGGCCGACGGCTTCGTCGTCACCAACAACCACGTGGTCGAGAACGCCGAGAGCATCAAGGTCGTGCTCAAGGACGAGACCGAGCTGGACGCCGAGGTGGTGGGCCGCGACGAGGCGACCGACCTGGCCGTGCTCAAGGTCAAGGGCGGCAAGGGGCCGTTCCCCTATGTGAACTTCGAGAACGCCGCCAAGCCCCGCGTGGGCGACTGGGTCATCACCGTGGGCAATCCCTTCGGCCTGGGCGGCACCGCGACGGCGGGGATCGTGTCGGCCTACGGCCGCGACATCGGCGAGACCTTCGTCGACTACATCCAGATCGACGCGCCCATCAACCGGGGCAACTCGGGCGGCCCGACGTTCGACGTCTACGGCCGGGTGATCGGCGTGAACACGGCGATCTTCTCGCCCTCGGGCGGCTCGGTGGGCATCGGCTTCGCCATCCCCTCCGAGGTGGCCGACTCGGTGACGCGCCAGCTCATGAAGGGCGGCAAGATCGAGCGCGGCTACATCGGCGCCACCATCCAGAACTTCAACCGCGAGATGGCCGAGGCCCAGGGCCTGGGCGACCAGCGCGGCGCGATCGTGGCCGACGTGAGCGCGGGCGGTCCGTCCTCGCGGGCGGGGGTCCAGGTGGGCGACGTGGTCGTGGGCGTCAACGGCCAGGCCGTGAAGAGCTCCTCCGACCTGACGCGCCAGGTGGCCCGCGTGCGGGCCGGCGACGTCCTGCGCCTGGACATCATCCGCGAGGGCAAGCGCCGGGTCATCGAGGTGCGCACGGGCGTGCGCCCGTCCGAGCGCGAGCTGGCCTCCAACGACAACCTCGGCGGCGCGCCCGGCCGCTCGGGACCCGGCCAGCAGGCCGCGCCCGCGGTGGCGCCGGTCCTGGGCATGTCCCTGGGGCCGCTGGACGAGGCGTCGCGCAACCGGCTGAACCTGCCGGCCGACGTGCGCGGCGCGCTGGTGCAGAACGTGGACCAGAACTCGGACGCGGCGGGCAAGGGCCTGCGGCGCGGCGACGTCATCACGCTGGCCAACGGACGTCCGGTGGCGACGCCGGCCGAACTTTCGGCCGTGGTCGAGGAGGCGAAGAAGGCCGGACGGTCGAGCGTGGTCGTGGGCGTGTTCCGCAGCGGCCGCACCAACTTCCTGCCCATCCGGATTTCGGGCTAGTCTCGCCCTTCAGCAGGGCGGGAATCAGATGCGGATCCTGATCGTCGAAGACGACCTCGAAGCGGCCGAGGCCATGGCGCGGGGCCTCACCGAGGCCGGCCACGACTGCGTCCGGGCGCCCGACGGCGAGGCCGGCCTGACCGCGGCGCGGGGGGCCGAGTTCGACGTGATGATCGTCGACCGGATGATGCCGAAGATGAACGGCGTGCAGCTGGTCGAGAGCCTGCGCCGCGAGGGCGACCGCACGCCGGTTCTGTTCCTGTCGGCGCTCGGCGAGGTGGGCGACCGGGTGGACGGCCTCCAGGCGGGCGCCGACGACTACCTCGTCAAGCCCTACGCCTTCGCCGAGCTGATCGCCCGGATCGAGGCCCTGGCGCGCCGTCGCGAGACCGGCTCGGTCCAGACCCTGCTGAAGGTGGGCGAACTGGAGATGGACCTCATCGCCCGGACGGTTCACCGCCAGGGCAAGGAGATCGACCTCCAGCCGCGGGAATTCCAGCTCCTGGAGTTCATGATGCGGCACGCGGGCCAGTCGGTGACGCGGACCATGCTGCTGGAGAAGGTCTGGCACTATCACTTCGACCCCCAGACCAACGTCATCGACGTCCATGTCAGCCGCCTGCGCTCGAAGATCGACAAGGGTTTCGACCGCCCGATGCTGCAGACCGTCCGCGGCGCGGGCTACCGGCTGGACGCGTGACCTTCCTTTCCCACGAAGTGGGAGAGGGGGACCATCCGCCGAAGAGCGGATGGTGGAGAGGGCAAGCCGGCGCCACGATGTTACGAGCCGGTCCGCCGCGCCTTGGGGTGGCTGATCGATCCGCCGCGCTTGCGGCTTGCCCTCTCCACCACGCCCTCTACGGGGCGCGGTCCCCCTCTCCC
>NZ_MEEX01000042.1 GCF_001724605.1 Phenylobacterium sp. SCN 70-31 | reverse complement strand
TCAGTTACATATCGCATTGTAGCGTGCCCTGTCGTGCATTTAGGATAGGCAGGCTAAATTGCTCCGAAGGCAAAGGTCACACGTTCGAATCGTGTCGGGTGCGCCAGCGAAATCAACGGCTTGGGCAATCTCGAGGTGCGATCTCCAAGGCACTCGTCACCACCCAGCTACCACCGAAGAGCCAAAAGGCGCAGCGTTCGCAACGTCGCGAGCGGTCTCGGGCACGCCTGAGATGTGCAACGGCTGCGGAATCGACCAACTTGCACAACCATGGGACCGTTTGACGACCGTCCCCTAAAACGCCGAAAGAGCAGCACGAACAAGCGCTGCGAGGGTGCTGGTGCCAGTGCTGGGCAAGCAAGGCTTCCTACCGCCGATCAAAGCGAGCCCTAGCGGCGCCATGCGGCGTCTTGCTGAGATGGCGTTGCGGGCGTGTATCGGAGGTGTCGTCGAAACGTCGGGACTTGCTGGCGCGACTTCCAATGCGACCGACGACCATGAACACCTTCACCAAGCTCAGCGTCGAGCAGGCGACCAGCCTTACCCACCTCGCCGTTATCACGCTATGGCTACGCTGGATGTCGCTTCCTCCTGGAGCGGGACCGCTCTAGGCGTGTGAATACGCACGCGGGCTCGCCCTGAAGGCGACTGCACTTTCCACCTGCGCAATCTAAGCGCTACCGTCGCTTGGCGGCGTGGGGAAAGCTGATGCGCGTGCTGATCATAGGAGGCGCAGGTTTTCTGGGCGCCCATCTCGCCCGTCGTTTCTTGGACGCCGGCCATCACGTGGCTGTGTTCGATATCGCGGATCTCTCCGACTTCGACACGACGCCGACGGCTACTGCGAATTTACGGGAGCGATCATCACGCCTGCTCGCCGGAGCAGGTCGGGTGCGGGGCAATGTGGGTAATCGTGCCCAGTTGGCGTTGACGATGCGCCAGTTCGAACCCGACTGCGTCTGCTATCTCGCTGCCCAGCCCCTCGTGCATCAAGTGGATGCCAATCCGGCCGAGGCGACCGATTCCATGACCACAGGGCTAACGAACTGCCTGGAACTCATACGCAGAGAGACCCGCTCGATCCGGTTCGTCTACACCTCCTCCAGCATGGTCTACGGACACTTCACCGCCGACCCCATCACCGAGGACGCGCCGACCACTCCTGTCAACTTGTATGGAGGCTTGAAGCTGGCGGGGGAGATCCTGACCCGAACCTATCTTGACCGGACCTCGCATGAAGCCGTGATCGTGCGGCCGTCTGGCGTCTACGGCCCCACCGATATCCATGGTCGCGTGGTCCAGAAATGCTGCGAAGCCGCCGTGACCGGCGAACCCTTTGTCGCAAACAACCCCGAAAGCACCTTCGTCGACTTCACTTGGGTAGGCGATCTCGCCAAAGGCATACTGTTGGCTGCGACCTCGCCAACCGCCGGAGGCGAGACGTTCAACCTTACGTTGGGAAAGGCGCGTTCGCTGAGTGACCTTATTGGTGTCGTCTCATGCCAGACGGGCGGCGCCCTCAGGGTTGTAGCAACAGATACTGAGCTTGCGTATCGGCCCCGCAGGGGCGCCCTGGGCATCGAAAAAGCCAGGCGGTTGCTCGGGTATGCACCCCAGGTCGACCTAGAGCTCGGAGTTCAAAAATACCTCAATTTCATACGCCAACGGCTCGTCGGATCGACTACAACGCTGCAAGACCTCGTATCAACGTGAGCCTCCCTCCAATTGAGTTCGCGGCGTGCCGACGTGAACAGGCGGCGATGGCCCCCGAGCTGACGCCAATCGTCGCCCGGGTGTTGGCCAGCGGACAGATGTTACAGGGCCCCGAGGTGGCGCGTCTGGAGGCCGACTTGGCGGCGCTTTGCGGGCGCAAGCACGCCATATGCGTTGCATCTGGCACCGACGCCCTTTTCTTTTCGCTTGTCGGCCTCGGTATCGGGCCTGGCGACGAGGTGCTGGTCCCTGACGTGTCATTCATCGCCACGGCGTCGGCGGTCGTTCGAACTGGTGCTAGGCCCGTTCTCGTGGACGTCGATCCTGGCTGCTTGATCGACCTGTGTAGAGCCGCCGAGGCCGTTACTGAGCGGACAAGGGCCATACTGATCGTCCAGCTATTTGGCGCAATGGCGGATCCAGCCCGTGTCTGTGACTTCGCCGAACGTTATGGACTTCAGGTGTTAGAAGATGCCGCCCAGGCCTTTGGCGCACGGTTCGGGAGCACGCCCGCCGGCGCTCTGGGCGCTGTCTCCGCGCTCAGTTTCGATCCTATGAAGGTACTGAGTGCTCCGGGGAGCGGCGGCGCAGTCTTGACAGACGACGACGACCTCGCCGCCCATGCGCGGAGGCTGCGCTATCACGGTCGCGAGGATGGGCGTTATGTCGAGCTAGGCTACAACTCTCAGCTACCCAGTCTGGCGGCAGCGGTTCTGTCGGCGAAGCTGGAGCATCACCCCGCCTGGACGGTGACGCGGCGTGAGATCGCCGCCCAACTTTCCGCCGCCCTGTCTGACCTGCCCATCGAACAGCCAGCGCTCGATCCACGGGTCGAACATGCCTGGCACAAGTTCGTTATTCGGTTGGATCGACGCGATGCCCTGGCCTCGCATTTGGCGGCCGCGGGCGTTCCGACCATGGTCCACTATCCGCGCCCTTTTCATCGCGAGGAACTGTTCGGGGCGCAACCTGACGACCACTTTCCGGCCGCCTCGTCACATGCCCATCGCGCGCTCTCCCTTCCGATCCACGCGCAACTCACCGACGAGGAGGTCGAGCGCATCGCTCTTGCCGTCCGCAGGTTCTTCGGGGTCGCGTGACGCCAACTGTTGTCGGAATAGGCACAGGCCCCCTGACGCTCTTGCGAGCGGTTCGGCTTGCGGAGAGCGGCCACGCCGTCACCCTGCTCGACCAAGGCGACGTACCGGGAGGGGCCTGGGGCGCTCGGGATTTACTCGGTTACGGGAACGTGGAGTTCGGCGCCCACCTCCTTGAGAATCGGCAGGGTCTCTATCGCACGCTACGGAATGAGTTTGACGTCCCGCTGGCGTACGACCCGTGCGAGAGCCTTGTTGGGGGCTGCAGATTGCCCATGCGTTGGACTCGCTCCGGATTTCATGTCGCCGTCGGAATGAGAGCCCTAGCGCGCGGGGAGTTCGACAAGTATGCGCGCGCCTGGCAATCAGCCGCGCGCTCCGCCATCTCTGGGACTTCCTACAGCTATCCGACCGCCGGGGCGGCCGACCTTGTCGGCGCGTTGTGCCGGCGCCTGATCGCCGCCGGCGGCGCCATCCGAATGCGCGCCAAGGTCGAGGCTCTGCACATTGAAGCCGACGCTGTCCGGGTAGAGACAGATTCGGGTGCGTTGCGGACGTCTCGCGCCCTGGTCGCTTCGCGCGCGTTTGCGCCGGTGAGCATCGGCGGCGTCAACCAGCCGCTGACGATTGAACGCGGCATCTGCCGCAACTTGGTGATGCGACTTCGTGGCGGCGGCCAGCGGCGCTTTTCCTATGTGGAGGTCCTGGGGCACCCTCGACTCAAGAGACTACGGGACTTGAGTCCACTGGTGACGCCGGCCGTTGATCCGCAGGAGCGGATCCTTTGCGTGCAGCATCGTTCGACCATGAGCGACGACGCGATCGCCGATGCTTGCACGCTAGTCGCGGACCTTACCCAGACGAGACTGATGGAGTCACTGCCGGAGGTGGTGGACGCCGTGCGGACCGACGTGACGCTGGAGACCCTTACGAACGCCACTCTTAAGCGACTGGAGCGCGCTTCAATGGGTCGAGTGGAGGGCCTGCCTACGACGGACATCGCCGAGGGCTTCATAGATCGGCGGGATCGGCTGGCGGCGGCATGAGCCCGTCGTAGGCTGCAAGCAGCGCGGCGCGCTCTCGATCCCAATTGAAGCGGGCCTCCGCTACTGCGAGGGCTTGGCGGGCCATTGCACCCCGATAGTCGGGATCGGCGATAAGGCTTCCAATGGCCGTGGCGAGTGCGCGCGGACTCCCTTCCGCTGCATAGACGGCGGCGTCACCCAGTAGGCGCACCGTCTCGGTGAGGGGGTAACTCGCGATCGGGATACCAAGGGCGCTGTACTCGAAGACCTTGTTCATCGAGATACGATCGTTGAAGGGCGTGCGTGGGTCGGGGATCACTCCAATGTCGAAATCGCTGAGATGCGCCCACAGCGCCTCGCCGGAGAGATAGCCGGTGAAGGTGAAATGCGCTTCGAGCCCCAACTTGCTCACTTGATCGCGGGTGGATGCAAGGGCAGGACCGTCTCCAACGACGACGACCTGGAAATCCTCTTGGCCATAGTCGTCACGAAGCGAAACAGCGGCGTCAACAAGATGGTCGAGGCCGTCCTGAAACCCGATGACGCCCAGATAGCCCACGACTACGCCGCGTCCCGCTCTCGCGCTGCGGTCCGGAGCGACGCGCTTCAGCCGGCTGGTGTCAGGTATCGTATGAACGACGGAGACGCATTCCGGCCGTTTTCCGCCGCGCTTCAACGCGATCTCGCGAAAGCTCTCGTTGGACGATATCACGTGGTCCGCCATCCGGAACGAGAGCGCTTCGAGCCAGAGAAGTATCTTGTGGAGAGGCCTATTTCCGAACCTGGATTCGTACAGCTCGGGCGCCAAGTCGTGATGGTCGAAGATGAAGCGCACGCCAAGCAGCTTGAACGGCGCCGCGGCGAGGAAAATCAGGTCGGGCGGGTTGCAGGCGTGGATGACATCGAATCCCTGCTTGAGGAAGATCCGGATGAGCAGCCAAAACTCGCAGGCCAGCGCGGCCGAGTATTCCAGCGCGTAGCCGGTCAGGCCCGAGCCTTCAAGCGGCAGAGGATGGCGATATACATCGATCCCCTCAAGTATTTCACGGCCGGCGCGGGCGCCCTTCCCCTTTGGACAAATGACAGAAACTCGCCATCCGGCGTCCCGAAGAGCGATTGCCTGCTGCCAGACATGGCGGTCCAGAGGAACCGGAAGGTTCTCGACCACGATGACGCAGCGGCGAAGCCGGCGTTGACGCCTCGGGGAACTGCGAAACATCAAAACCCCAATAGAGGAGAGGGTTGGCTTCGCGCCTCGTCCCATGGAAAAAATCGGGTGTAAAGTAGAGCTGGTCCGTGCCTAGAGAGGCGAGAATGGCGTCCGACGGTGGCTTCAAGACAGCGGTCGCAGCCGCCTGGGACTCAGGTGCGCGGCTTTTGCCGCGGTCGCCCGCCCTGACGGTGCTCTACTTCCATGCCGTCACAGCCGAACATGGTCGAGCGTTTGAGGCGCAGATCGCCTACCTGAAGCGGACGTCGAGCATCGTCTCAGCGGCCTATGAGGGACCACTGGACACCTTGAGGCCCAATGTTGCCGTAACCTTCGACGACGCGTTTCGATCAGTGCGCGATCACGCATTGCCTGTTCTGATCGAACACAACATCCCGGTGACTGTCTTCGTGCCTACAGGTTGGACCGGACGTGAACCAGCGTGGAGCCGGCACGACAAATGGGATGGTGGGGAGGTGGTCATGAGCCTCGCCGAGTTAGCCGCTTTGCCCCCAAACTTGGTGACGCTCGGATCTCATTCTGTCGATCACCTGCACCTGAGCCGCTTAACCGATGAGGCTATCGAGGACCAACTGGCGCGATCCCGCGCAACGCTGGAAGGCGCCCTTGGTCGGCCCGTCGATCTCCTGTCCCTTCCCTACGGCGACTACGACAAGCGCGTTGTCGAGCTCGCAGTCCGGGTGGGATACCGATTCGTATTTTCCGACCGACCGCAGATGCTGCGCCAGGGCGGCAAGGGGCCTTTGCGAGGTCGCACGGCCGTCGATCCAACAGACGATCTTCGGACCTTTGCTCTGAAAAGCCGGGGAGCTTTCGCCTGGATGCCGGCGGCCGTTCGCGTCAAGGCGGTGCTCAATGGAGAGTTACAGGCGTTGTCACCTGGATGGCGTTGGCAGCAGCGCTACCATTGAGAGCTGCGCCTGACGCCGCGCGCCGGAGGACTTGGTGCTCTGTCCGGTGACGGAATGTCCCCGTCAGCCGTTGAGCTTGGAAGTTGGTGCCGGGCGTCCATTCATCGCGCCATCGACCGCGGCTGCCGTCCGATCCGCAGTCGCCTTCACAGGACTATCCGCCATCGGCGGATTTCAGCCGTCTCCGGCGCGGAAGCCTTTGAAGGACATTGGGCCGAACCGGCCCTTGCGGTCTTGCAACCAAGGTCGCGCCGAAGAATTCTGGTCGGCATGAAGACAAGCTCCGCTCTCACGGTCGGCGCGTCGGGCTTCGCCCTGGCCGCCTTCATCGCCGTTCCGGTGTGCGCAAATCCGGCCCCGAAGCCGGCGCCGAAGCCGGCCGCCGGCAGTTCGGCTTCGGCCGATCTACGGCCCTACCCTGCGGCGGCGAAGGGACAGAAGCGAACGGTCATCCAGCTCCCCGCCCTGGCCGACGCCGAGGCCGACATGAAGGTCGAGATCATCGTCGGCAAGACGATGCGGGTCGACTGCAACATCCGCTTCTTCGGCGGTCGGGTCGCCGAGCGCACTGTCCAGGGTTGGGGCTACACTTACTATGTCCTGAAGGATCTCGGTCAGGCCGCCTCGACTCTGAAAGGCTGCCCGCCGGGCTCGGAGCATGATGCGTTCGTACGCAGCTCGGACGAGACTCTGATCCGCTACAACAGCCGGCTGCCGGTGGTCGTGTACACACCCGCCGACGTCGAAGTCCGCTACAGGATCTGGCGCGCAGGCGAGCCGCAAAGCGTCGACTGAACGCGGATAGCCGCCGGGAACCGCCCGAGCCCGAGCCGGACATATACGGGCCGTCCGAGCGCCCGGAACGTCGCCACCAAAATCGAACAACGGTCTTTGGGATGAATGTCACACCCCCGATCGGGGGATGAATCCGCACCACGGCGCAGCTAGCCACGCCCCCTCAAGTATCGAGGGGAGTTCTGTCTTGAAGCGCATCATCGGCCTGACTGCGGGCCTGTCCGCCGCCGCCCTGGCGGGGGAAGCCCTGGCCCAGACGACGCCGCCCACCACGCCGCCGGTGACACCGCCTGTCACGGTCCCGGGCGGCCTGGGCACCACCGTCATCACGCGTCCCGATGGCACCCGGATCGAAACCACCGTCCTGGGCCCGACCTCGCTGCGGATCGTCATCAGCGGCGGCGAGTACGCCAGCAACCCCGTCACGGTGAACTTCACCAACATCACCTCGTCGGGAACCACCCAGACCTATACCGGCGACGTGACGCAGGGCGGGACCACCTCGCCCTTCACCTGCACCGTGAACTCGACCACGGGCGCCGTCACGGGAAGCGGCGCCTGCGCCGACGCGCTCGGGGGCAGCAGCACGACGCCGCCCACCACGCCGCCGGTGACGCCGCCTGTCACCCCCCCTGTTACGCCGCCCACGGAGCCGCCGACCACGCCGCCGACGACTCCGCCCACCACGCCGCCGCCCACGCCCGAGCCCACCATGGTGGCGCCCGACGGCACGGTGATCACCATCGCCACGGGCAACCTGCTGCTGCTGACCGCGGTGCAGACCGACCAGTTCCTCAACTCGCTGCTGGGCGACGCCCTGTCGTCCAGCTACGGCCAGGCCTTCGTGGCGGCCCGCGCCCTGGTGCTGTCGGCCGGCGCCCGAGGGGGCGGCCGTGCGTCGCTGGATGGCTATCGCGGGATGTCGGCGGGCGAGGCCGAAGCGCCGCTGGGCCTGTGGGTCAACGCCACGGGCGTGCGCCTGAAGGACAAGCGTCCCGGTCGCGAGCAGAAGGGCTGGTCGCGCAGCGTCGCCGTCGGCGCCGACTACCGTTTCTCCAGTTCGATGCTGGGCGTCTTCGCCGCCTATGGCGACACCGACCTGGACGGCCCCTTCGTCGAGCACGAGTCCGACGGCTGGACCGGCGGCGTGTACGGCTCGGTGCTCGTGCTGCCGAACGTCGCGGTGACCGGGATGGTCGGCTACAACAAGCAGGACGTCTTCAACGCCCGCACCTTCGGCATCCTGTCGTCGCGGGGCGACACCGAGCGCGACCAGTGGTTCGGCAGCCTGACGGTGGAAGGTTCGGTGGCCCTGGCCCCCGAATGGTCGCTCCAGCCGGCGGCCTCGCTGTTCCTGTCGAAGTCCGACACCGACGCCTATGTGGACAACGCCGGCCGCGCGATCGGCGCCGTGGACAACAGCATGTCGATCCTGCGGGTCGGCGCCACCCTGTTCCGGCACTTCGAAGGGTTCTCGCCCTACGTCAGCGCCGCCTGGGACCACTATCTCAAGGACGAGATCGGCACCGACAACGACTACGGCCGCCTCGGCGCCGGCATCTCGTTCAACCTGACGCCCGGCAGCTACCTGTCGGTCGGCGGCAGCACCACGGTGAGCCGCAAGGGCGAACGCGAGACCATGTTCGGGGCCACCCTGGGCGGCCGCTTCTGATGCGCCGCCCGCGAGGCGCGGCCCTGGCGGCCGCCCTCGCTCCGCTGTTGCTGCTGGCCGGCTGCGCGACCGCACCGCCGGCTCCGGAGGGCTGGACCGTCCGCGACGTGACCGCGGGCGGGCATCTGCTGGCCGCCGCCACGCCCTCGGCCCAGCGGCCGGGCTCGGTGCTGACGGTGGTGATCGAGGGCGACGGGCCCGCCCACGATCCCGCCGGCCGGCCCAGCGCCGACCCGACGCCGCGCCGGCCCGTGGGCCTCGCCATCGCCAAGGCCTGGCCCACGGGTCCGGTGGCCTGGCTGGCGCGACCCTGCCAGTTCACCCGCGCCCGCGATCCCGCCTGCCGCCCCGAGACCTGGTCACGCGACCGGTTCGGACCGGCGGCGTTCGCAGCCCTCGACGCCGGCGTCGATGCGCTGAAGGCCGCGACCGGCGCCCGGCAGGTGCGGCTGGTGGGATGGTCGGGCGGCGGGACGATGGCGGCGGCCCTGACGGCGGCGCGCGACGACGTGGCCGGCCTCGTGACCTTCGCCGCCCCACTCGACATCGATCACTGGACGACCGCGCGCGGCCTCTCCCCCTTGCCCCAGGCCGAAGCCGTGCGCGGCCTCGGTTCGGCGCGGAGCCCGGTTCCACAGGTCCACCTGCTGGGCGCCCGCGACCGAACCGTGAGGCCTGGCGAGGGCCTGGAGACCGCGCGCCGCCTGGGCGTCGAGGCCCAGGTCGCGGACGAAGCCCACGATTGCTGCTGGCCCCACCGGGTCGGAGAGGCCGTCGCGGCGCTGGAACGCCAAGCCCGACCTTAGCAGGCCCGACCTTAGTCGGCGCCGCGAATCGCGGATATGCCTGGGGCGTGGGGAACGCTCGCCTCCTGGTTCTTGGCCTCATCGCCTGCACGACCGCCTTCGCAGGGGCCGGCTTCGCCGCCGCCCACGACATTGGCGGAACCGACGCCGCGTTCGTCGCCGCCGCGCGCGGCGGCGATCCGATCCCCTTCGCCTATCTCGGCGCCAAGCACATGGTCACCGGCTACGACCATCTGCTGTTCCTGGTGGGCGTGATCTTCTTCCTCTACCGGCTGCGCCAGATCGTCCTCTATGTCAGCCTCTTCTCGCTGGGCCACTCCATCACCCTGCTGGCCGGCGTGTTCTTCGACCTTCACGCCAACGCGTTCCTGGTCGACGCGGTGATCGGGCTTTCGGTCGTCTACAAGGCGTTCGACAACCTGGGCGGCTTCCGCACACTGTTCGGCGTCCAGCCCGACACCCGCGCGGCCGTCCTGGGCTTCGGTCTCATCCACGGCCTGGGCCTGGCCACCAAGCTGCAGGCGATGTCGCTGAATCCCGACGGCCTGCTGATCAACCTCGCGGCCTTCAACGTGGGCGTCGAACTGGGGCAGGTGCTGGCTCTGTCGCTGATCCTCGCGGCCATGACGCTTTGGCGGCGCACGCCGCTGTTCGGTCGAACGGCGACAGCGGCCAACATCCTGTTGATGCTGGCGGGCTTCGTCCTGGCCGGCCAGCAGTTCGCGGGCTACCTCCTCATCGGAGATCCGGCATGACCGAAACGCCGAACGCGCCACCGGGCCGGCCGATGGGGCGCGGCGCCCTGATCGCCTCCACGCTCGGCGCAGCGGCGCTGGGCGCGCTGATCGTGCTGGGCGCGATCCTGCCGGCCGAGTTCAACCGCGATCCCCTGGGCCTCGGCCGGCTGAGCGGCCTGTCGCGCCTGTGGGCGCCCGAGCAACAGGAAGTGGGCGCGACCTCGGGCTCGGCGCCTCGTGCGCGCGAGTACGACACCGCCTTCCGCACCGACGTGGTCGAGATCCCGCTCGGCGAGTTCATGGCGGGCGCCGACCGTTCCAGCCTGGAATACAAGGTGCGCATGCGGAAGGACGCCACCCTGACCTACGCCTGGGAGGTGGTGGGCGACGTGGACCCGCGCGACTTCACCTTCGACCAGCACGGCCACACCACGCCGAAGCCCGGCGAAGGCATGAAGGTGTCGTCGTTCCGCCGGGGCTTCGGCCTCCGCCAGCAGGGCGCGATCACGGCGCCCTTCGACGGTATCCAGGGCTGGCAGTTCTCGAACGCGGGCGAACGGCCCGTCGTGGTGCGCCTGCGGTTGGCCGGCTTCTACGAACTGGTTCCGGCGGGCCAACCGGGCAATGAGGCCGGGATCGTCGCCAACGTCGCGGCGGCGCAGGCGCGCCCCTGACTGCAACACCTTCGCCGCAATTGACGGGTTTCATGGCGGCGAAGGAGCACTCCATGCGTCTGCGCCCCGTCCCGGCCATGCCCACCATCGTGGCGCTGGCCCTCGCCTTCGTGGCCATGCCCGCCCTCGCCACCGGCGCGGGCGATGCGCCGATCGCCACGGCCTCCGTCCTGCCGGCGGCCCAACCCACGGCGCCCAAACCCCAGGTTACCGAGCCCCCGGTCGCCGAACCCGGGGTGGCCGACCCCACGGTGGCCGAGCAGATCGACGCCTATCTCAGGAGTTCGCCCGCGCTGGAAGCCGACGAGGCCGACGCCGTGGCGGGCGTCGTGCCGAAGCGCGACCGTCGGGTCCACGGCGAGGTGGCGGTCGGCGTCGGCACGGGCGGCTATCGCAGCCTTTACGCCCGCGCGGACATGCCGGTGGGCGAAAGCGGCACGCTCAGCGTCGCCATACAGGATACGCGAGGCCGGTTCGGGGCAGGCCGTTTCGTAGATGACAGGTTCGCAGGCGACCGGTTGGGGGGCGGATGGGCTGGCGGCCCCGACCGCCAGCGCTGCGACCTCGAGGGGCTCGCGCCGCCGCGACCGCTCGACATGATCGGCGGGCCGCACGGCCGCTGCGTCGCGCGACTCCGCTGAACTATCTGCCGGCGGGCGGATCGTGTGGCGGCAGGGGCGCCTCGGCCTCTTCCTGCGGCGCGATGACGAACTGCTCGTGGCAGGCGACGCAGACTTCGTAGACGCGGCCGCCCTCGTCGAACACGGCCTGCTTGTCGCGCTTCTCGGCGGCGTCGCGGGCGACCAGCGCACGCTCGGTGAGCATCCGGGCGTACTTGTTCCAGTCGGCCTCGGGCGCGCGGGTGCGACCGGGGATCTGCATCAGGTTCCCGGCCTCGACCAGCATGGTGGCGCCCGTCACCAGGGTCTCCCACCCCTCGTCGGTGGTGGGGGACAGGTCGCGTTCGCCCGCTTCCGTCACCTCCACGCCCGAGCCACGCCAGTACATGAAGGCGGCCGGGTCGACGAAGTGGAGCATGAACTCGCTCATCGGCACGTCGGTGTTGAAGTCCGGCTGAGCGTCCCCGCCGCCCGGCGCCTTGGAGCAGGCGGCGAGCAGTGCGAAGGTGGCCGCAAGCGTCGCGAGATGTCTCAAGGCGTACTCCCATGACCGGAATGGCGCGGCCGTCTTAGCCCCCGCGACCCGACCCGCACCGTACGGAACGGTAGCGGCTCCGTTACAGACTCGCCGCACGGACATCCCGTGGCGCCGAAATCGTGATCCTCGGCCCCCGTCGGATAGTCGAAGCCGCGGTATGGCACAATTGACGGGCCGCGCGATCTCCGCTTCGCTCCTCCCAAAGCGCCAGAGAGCGCAGGGAGGAACTGCATGACGGCCGCACCAGCGGGCGCCGCATCCGAGCGGCTGCCCATGCGCACGAAACTCGGCTTCGGCCTGGGCGGGGCCGCCGAAACGGTGGTGCTCTATTCGGTCTCCAGTTTCGCCCTGCTGTTCTACAGTCAGGTCCTGGGCGTACCCGCCCACATGGTCGGACTGGCGCTTTCGGCCAGCCTGATCCTGGACGCGCTCTCCGATCCCGTCGTGGGCTCGATCTCGGATCGGACACGTTCGCGATGGGGTCGACGCCATCCCTATCTGTTCGCAGCGGCCATCCCCATCGGCGTGACCGGCTGGGCGATCTTCAGCCCGCCCCAGGGGCTGGACCACACCGGCCTGCTGGTCTGGCTGACCCTGTCGGTGATCCTCATGCGGCAGGCGATGACGTTCTTCTATGTCCCGCACCTGGCCCTCGGGGCGGAACTCTCGCCGCACTACACCGAGCGGTCGAAGGTCATGGGCTATTTCAGCTTCTTCAACTGGGCCGGGGGTTCGCTCACCACCATCATGGCCCTGCGCCTGTTCTTTCCCAGCACGCCCGAATATCCGCGCGGCCTGATGAACCCCGGACCATGGCCGTCCTACGCCATCGCCATCGGCGTCGTCACCTCGGTCTGCCTGCTGGCCTCGGCCTGGCTGACCAAGGACCGGATCCCGTTCCTTCCGAAGGCCCCCGAGGGCACGAAGCTGTTCAGCTTCAGCGAGTTCTTCGGCGACATCGGCAAGGCGCTGCGCAACATCAATTACGTCTGGCTGCTGGCGGCCTATTTCTTCGTGGCCCTGATGATCGGCCTGCGGGAGGGGCTGCGCCTCTACGCGGCGACGTTCTATTGGGACCTCTCCAGCGAGACCCTGAGCTGGTTCGTGCTCGGCAGCCTCGCCGGCTATCTCAGCGCCTTCTACTTCGCCCCGCGCCTGCACGGGCGGATCGACAAGAAGCGCACCATCATGATCTCGGCGCTGGCGTATGCGGTGATCCCGCCCATCCCGCTGGTGCTGGGCATGATGGGGATCCTCAGTCCTTCGACCCCGGGCCTGGCCCCGATCCTGATCGCCTTCGCCGCCGTTCAGTACGGCGCGATCAGCGTACTGCAGATCAGCGTGATGTCGGCCCTGGCCGACATCGCCGACGAGAACGAACTGAAGTTCGGCGTCCGGCAGGAGGGGGTGCTTTACGCCACGCGCACCCTGGCGGGGAAAATCGACCACGCGATCGGGATCGCCCTGGCCGGCGCGGTCATCACGCTCATCCAGTTCCCGCGGGACGCCAGGACCCACGCCGACGTTCCGGCGGACGTGCTGTTCGACCTCGCGCTCTGGGACAGCGTCCTGGCGGCGATTCCGGGTGTGATCGCCGTGGGCTTCTACGCCCTCTACGGCATCAACCGCGAAAGCTACGAGCGCACCCGCGCGGCGCTCGAGGAACGGCGCGCCGCCGCAGCAGCAGCCTCGTCGGCTCCCACCCGGACCGCCCCGGACGGCGGCCTGGCCCCCGCGCCGGCCGAGTGACCGTCGGGAACCGTCGGAGACGCGTCAGGCGGGGCGCAGCGCCTGGATGAGACTGCCGGTGTAGGCCGCGTGGCCGACATGGGTGAGGCGCGCGGTCACGTCGGCCCAGATCTCGCCCCCCAGGTCGCGCCAGCGGCGGCAGAAGGCGTAGTCTTCCGAGAGGTACTGGCCCGTCTCGGGCTCGATCATGGTGTCGAAGACCATGACCGCCTCGGGCGCCAGCTTGTCGGCCATGTCGCCCATCCGGGCGCGCAACTCGGGATGGGCGTCGCAGATGCGCTGCATGGCTTCGCGCGAGATCATCAGGAAGCCCGTGCCGCCGTAGGCGACCTTCGCGAAGCCGTCGTCCACCTCGACGCTGTTCTGCGGATTGGGCAGGAAACGGACGACATAGCCGATGGCCACCGACTGGAGGTCGGCCACGTCGGCCTTGGCCGCGGCCCGGGCCTTCTCCCAGTCGATGTGCTTCAGTGGGCAGACGGCGGCGACCACATCCCGTTTCGACTCCAGCAGCCGGAAGACGTTCTCGGGCGCGAAACCGATATCGGCGTCCACGAAGAGGATGTGGGTCGAGTCGGGATGGGCCAGGAACTGGGCGGCCAGGCGCGAACGGCCGCGGGTGATCAGCGCCTCGCCACCCATCATCTCCACGTGCAGCCCGATATCGCGCTCGCGACAGGCCTCCTGGAGGCGCAGCAGCGAACTGACGAAGTGCAGGGTGAGCTGGCCGCCGTAGCAGGGTACGGCGAGGTAGATGAACGGCCTGGGCGTCTCGGACATGGCGCCGACCATAGGGCTGCCGGCGAACGCCGTCGATCACCTCGGTGTCAGGTCGCGCCGACCCGCCCGGGCGCCAGCCGCCGGACCACGGCGAACGCCAGGACGCCGAGACCCACCCCGATCGCATCCGCCGCGAAGTCCGGCAGATCGGCGTGGCGGCCCGTCGGGGCCAGCCCCTGGGCGACCTCCACGAACGCCCCGAACGCGAGGGCGAAGGCCGGAATCGCAAGCCGCCGATCCGGCGCCAGCGCATAGCCGGTCACCGTCAGGATGAACCAGGCGACCACATGGTGCAGCCGATCCCCGCCGGGCGCGTCGGGCAGGTCCGGGGACGGGAGCAGGCACAACGTCAGCAGGACCAGGCACGCCAGCACGTAGAGCCCGATCCGGAGCGGGCGCGGAAACCGGTAGGGAAGCATCGTCGCTTACTTGCACGTCCGATTGCGTCTCTCTAGCGTCCGCCGACCTTAAATCCGGTGCAGGAGCTGTGTGTTGGCGATCGAGGCGGTGATCTGGGATTTCGGCGGGGTGTTCACGTCCTCGCCGTTCGAGGCCTTCAACCGGCTGGAGGCCGAACGGGGCCTGCCCAAGGACCTGGTCCGGCGGGTCAACGCGACGAACCCCGACACCAACGCCTGGGCGCTGTTCGAGCGCAACGAGATCGACGCGGCGCGGTTCGACCAGCTCTTCCTCGAGGAATCGACGGCTCTGGGTCACCCGCTGCGGGGCGCCGACGTGCTGCCCCGGCTGTCGGGCGAGCTGCGGCCGCGGATGGTATCGGCGCTGAAGGCGTGCAAGCAGCACTTCAAGGTGGGCTGCATCACCAACAACGTGGTCTCGGTGCATTCGCCCGGCCAGGACGGCGCCCAGAAGGCGGCCGGCGCCATGGGGCAGGTGATGCCCCTGTTCGACGCCATCATCGAGAGCAGCAAGGCGGGAGTCCGCAAGCCCGATCCCCGCATCTATCTGATGATGTGCGATCTGTTGGGCGTGCAGCCCGACACCTGCGTCTACCTCGACGACCTGGGCATCAACTGCAAGCCGGCCGCCGGCCTGGGCATGAAGGCCATCAAGGTGGTGGACGTGGACCAGACGTTGTCCGAACTGGCCGCGGCGACCGGCCTGGCCTTCGAATAGGAGACCGCCATGACGCGTCCCGCGAAGATCGGCGCCGATGCCGCCCTGGCCCGGCTGAACGGCTGGGCGAAGGCCCCGGGGAACCGCGACGCGATATCGAAGACCTTCCGGTTCGAGGATTTCAACGCCGCCTTCGGCTTCATGACGCGGGCGGCGATCCGGGCCGAGCAACTGGACCATCACCCTGAGTGGTTCAACGTCTACAACCGGGTCGACGTCGTCCTGACCACCCACGACGCCGACGGGGTGACCGAACTGGATGTGACCCTGGCGTCGTTCATGGACCGGGCCGCGGGCTGACCCGCGTCAGTTCACGATGATCGAGCCCAGCAGCACCTTCGCGCCGGGCTTGCCCAGGATGGCGTCGGTCTGCCGCTGAAGCGTCTGGGCGATGTAGTCGGGATTGGGCACGGCGCCCTGGGCCAGGCCGGCCGCATACGACTGGACGATCTGGAGATAGGCGGCGCGCAGCCGCGGCGTCGATTGTTCCGCCCGTGTCCGCAGCGCGGCGTCCGGCACGTCCAGTCCCAGGTCCACCGACAGCACGCCGCGGCGTCCCCCCGGGCGTATGGTCGCGCCCATGAGGCTCTGCACCGGCACGTACGAGCCGCCGCCGGACTTCTTCTTCTCGCCCCCGGCCGCTCGCGCCGCGGCGGGCGCGACCACGGCGGCCAGCGCGAGCCAGGCTGCGAGCGGCGCTGCGAGCGGGGAACGGGTCATGTGCGACACCATGACCGATCATGGTTAGCGGTCCATTTACGCGGGTCTGCGACGAAAGGGTCTGATTCGAAGACCGACCGCGGAGCGCCCCTTGGGCCGATTTGCGCCGACCAAACTCGACCTCGACGGCAAGGTCATCCTCGTGACCGGCGGGACCGGCTCGTTCGGGCGCCGGTTCATCGAAACGGTCCTGACCCGATACGCGCCGCGCAAGCTGATCGTCTATTCGCGCGACGAACTGAAGCAGAGCGAGATGCAGATCGACCTCGCCGAGCGTTTTGGGGCCGAGAAGATGGGCGCCATGCGCTTCTTCCTCGGCGACGTGCGCGATCGCGAGCGGCTGAGCCTCGCCTTCCGGGGGGTGGACATCGTGATCCACGCCGCCGCCCTGAAACAGGTGCCCGCGGCCGAGTACAATCCCTCGGAGTGCATCCACACCAACGTGCTGGGCGCCGAGAACGTGGTGTGGGCCTGCCTGTCTAACCGTGTGAAGCAGGTGGTGGCCCTCTCCACCGACAAGGCCTGCAATCCGATCAACCTCTACGGCGCCACCAAGCTGGCGTCCGACAAGACCTTCGTGGCCGCCAACAACCTGTCCGGCGACATCGGCGCGCGGTTCGCCGTTGTCCGCTACGGCAACGTCGTCGGCTCGCGCGGCTCGGTGATCCCCTTCTTCCAGCGGCTGATCCAGCGCGGCGCCGCGGACCTGCCGATCACCGACCCGCGGATGACCCGGTTCCTCATCACCCTGGATGAGGGGGTGGACTTCGTGCTCTCGTCGCTGGACCGGATGCACGGCGGCGAGGTCTTCGTTCCCAAGATCCCGTCCATGAAGGTGACCGAGATCGCCGCCGCGCTGGCGCCCGGCCTGCCGACCCGGGTCATCGGCATCCGTCCCGGCGAGAAGCTGCACGAGATGATGATCTCGGCCGACGACGCGCGGAACACGGTGGATCTGGGCGACCGCTACGCCATCGAACCGGCGTTCGTGGAATACACCCGCGAGCCCCTGGCCGGCGCGAAACTGGCCGACGACTTCAGCTATGCCAGCGACACCAACACCGAGTGGCTCGACCACCCGGGCCTCATGGGCATGCTGGCCGCCGACCGGCCGCGCGACCGCCGCCGGCGCGCTGGCGACTGACCGCCATGCTGCCCTACGGTCGCCAGACCATCGAGGACGACGACATCGCCGCGGTGACCGCGGCGCTGAAGGCCGACTTCCTGACCACGGGCCCCACAGTCGAGGCCTTCGAGCGCGCGTTCGCCGGGACGGTGGGCGCGCCCCACGCGGCAGCCTGCTCCAACGGCACGGCGGCGCTGCACCTGGCCATGCTGGCGCTGGACGTGAAACCCGGCGAGGCGGTGATCGTCCCCTCCATCACCTTCCTGGCGACGGCCAACTGCGCCCGCTACGTCGGCGCCGACGTGATCTTCGCCGACGTCGATCCCGAGAGCGGCCTGATGACGCCCGCGACGCTCGCCGAGGCGATGGGGCGTGTGGGTGACCGGCGTCTCCGGGCGGTGCTGCCGGTGCATCTGCGTGGCGACGCCTGCGACCTGCCCGCGCTGGCGCGACTGGCCGGTGAGGCCGGGGCGGTGCTGGTGGAAGACGCCCCTCATGCCGTCGGAACGACGATGAATTTCGGCGATATGACCGAACAAATCGGCGATGTGCGCCATTCGGCGATGGCCACCTTCTCGTTTCATCCCGTGAAGACCATCGCGACTGGCGAAGGCGGCATGGTGACCACGGGCGATCCGCGCCTGGCCGAACGCCTGCGCCTGCTCCGCTCGCACGGCATGGTGCGACCGCCCGGCCGCGAGCCGTGGTGGTACGAGATGCCCGAGCCGGGCTTCAACTACCGCCTCCCCGACATCCTCTGTGCGCTGGGCCTGTCCCAGCTCGCCAAGCTACCGCGCTTCGCGGCCCGCCGCCGCGCCCTGGCCGCGGCCTATGGCGAGGCGCTGGCCCCGCTGGCGCCGGCCGTGCGCCTGGCCGCCCGGCCGGCCTGGAGCGATCCGGTGCTGCACCTGATGGTGGCGCTCGTCGACTTCGAGGGCCTCGGCCGTACGCGGCTGGAGGTGGTGGAGGCGTTGAAGGCGAAGGGGGTCGGAACCCAGGTCCACTACATCCCGGTCCACCGCCAGCCCTACTACCGCAACCTCTACGGCCCCCTGGACCTGCCGGGCGCCGAGGCCTGGTACGCGCGCTGCCTGTCGCTGCCCCTGTATCCCGGCATGGCCGACGACGACGTGGGCCGCGTCGCCGAGGCGCTCCGGGACGTGCTGGGGCTCTGAGGCGCGTCGGCGCCGCTCGAAGGTTGTCCACGAGAAACACAAAAGGCGCGCCCGGTCCCGAAAAGGCCGAGAAGCGGCGCCCCCCTCTCTTCGACCACGGACCATCACGTGCCATCACCGGCCATCACGGACGTCCGTGATGGTCCGTGGCTCCATGACGGGACTTTCCGCTCGCGCGCAGGCTCGAAGTCTCACCCGGCCCGTTCGTGCTTTCCGGGGGCGAGCAGAAGACGCCTGCACGTCCGCAGGCCTCTACGGCCCTTCCCCGACGCTCGCTTCAGCCGCGCAGCTTGCGCAGCAGGACATCGACGTCGCGGGCGATACCGGGATCCTCGGCCTTCAGCGCCTCGATACGGCGCACGGCGTGCAGCACCGTGGTGTGGTCGCGCCCTCCGAAGCGGCGGCCGATGTCCGGCAGCGAGCGGGTGGTGATCTGCTTGGCCAGCCACATGGCCACCTGCCGCGGGCGGGCGACGGCGCGCGCGCGCCGTTCCGAAATCAGGTCCGCCTGCTTCAGCGCATAGTGTTCGGCCACGGTCTTCTGGATCATGTCGACGGTCACCTTGCGCTCGGTGACGGACAGATGCGGCCGCACGATGGCCTGCGCCTCGTCCAGGGTCAGCCGGGCGATGTCGCCGCCCACGCGGGCCACCAGGGTGTTGAGGGCGCCTTCCAGTTCGCGGACGCTGTCGGTGAAGCGGTCGGCCAGGAACTGCATCACCTCGGGCCGCGCGCCGGGAAGGAAGCCCTGGGCCTGGGCCAGGGTGTTCAGCTTCCGCTCCAGGATGCCCAGGCGCAGGCTGCGGTCGGCGGGCTCGATGCCGCAGACGAGACCGGCCTGGAGATGCGAGCGAAGGCGCGGCTCCAGCTCGGACAGCTCGGTAGGGGAGCGGTCGGCCGTGAGGACCACCCGGCGGCCGTCCTCGACCAGCGCGATCAGGGTGTGGAACAGCTCTTCCTGGGTCTGGGTCTTGCCGGCCACGAAGTGGACGTCGTCGATCAGCAGCAGGTCGGCGTTGCGCAGATCGTCCTTGAACGCCTGGGTCTGACGGGTCTGCAACGCGTTGACGAAGGTCGAGGTGAAGCGCTCGGCGGAGAGGTAGACGACCCGGCGGTCCGGCTCGGTCCGCATGGCCTCCCACGCCAGGGCGTTCAGCAGGTGGGTCTTCCCGAAGCCGTAGGGGCCGTGGAACACCACGGGATTGAAATGGCCGTCGGCCCAGGACGCCACGCGGCGGGCGACGGCGAAGGCGAACTCGTTGGCGGGGCCGGAGACGAAGGTGTCGAAGGAATAGCGTTCCTGGAGACCCTGGAGGCGGCCGTGCCGGGCGGTCGTCGGCGCGACGGCCTCGACCGCCTCCACCTCATAGACGGCCGGCGCGGCCGCGACCCGGCTCCCGCCCGCGTTGACGGCCACCGGCGGGGCGTAGGCGGCCTCGACGTCCATCCGGCATTTCAGGTCCAGGCGGCGGCCCTGCGGGTCGTTCTGGGCCCACAGCTCGCCGATGCGGCGCCAGGCGTTGTTGCGGATCCAGTCCCGCGCGACGCCCGTGGCGGCCACCAGGCACACCTCGTCCCCGGACTCGCGCAGAGCCGCCTGGCCGAGCCACGACCCGAACGTCGCATCGCCCAGTTCGCGCTTGAGAACCTGGCACGTCTTGCTCCACACGGCCATCGCCGGCGCGCTCGCCATAGCTCCCGCAGCCCCCCCGCTCGTCATTCCTCGAAACCCCATCGCACCACTGCCGACAGGCCGGGGCCCCGAACCCCCCAACCAACATGAAATTCAATACAAACAATCCCTTATCCGGCGAACACATGTGCTACGCCGCTGCCCCGGTTGGACCGGGATCGAAGGGAATGAACCTGTAAGAGGGCTGACACTACTGGGGGGGCCGGGGGGGTCAACGGTGATTCTTTGCGTCCGCCAGACATATTTCTGTTGACTCGGCAGGGACCCTTTTCGGTCCAAGGGAAAGGCTGAAAGCCGGGTCCAGAGGCTGAGCAAAACGGTCGCAAGCGGCGCATCGGAAGCCCTTTTCCGAGGCACAAAAAAACAGCGCCCGAACGGGCGCTGCCTGTCAGAAATCCTAGCGGCGAAGGCGGGGTGGGAACCCCGCCGGCGACGGCTCAGGCCGCCGACATCTTCTTCAGGCGGGCGGCCAGGCGCGAGACCTTCCGCGAACCGGTGTTCTTGTGCACGACGCCCTTCGACACCGCGCGCATCAGCTCCGACTGGGCCTCGACGAAGGCGGTCTTGGCGGCGCCGGCGTCGCCCGAGGAGATGGCCTCCTCGAACTTGCGCAGATAGGTGCGCACGCGCGAGCGGCGGGCGGTGTTGACAGCGGTGCGGCGAGCGATCTTGCGGACCGCCTTCTTGGCGCCGGGCGTATTGGCCATTCGGGACTCTTCTCGAAACGGGAAGCACCCGCCGGTTGCCCGGCAGGCGAAATTGGAGGCGCGGATATACTGAAACCGACCTTGCGGGTCAATGCCGCCCGGACGCTTTCCCGCCCGCGCTTCAGCGACCCTTGAAGTCGGGCTTCCGCTTCTCGATGAAGGCCGCCATGCCTTCCTTCTGGTCGTCGAAGGCGAAGAGGGAATGGAACAGCCGGCGTTCCACCGCCACGCCCGTGGAGAGCGTGGTCTCGAAGGCGGCGTTCACCAGCTCCTTGTTCATCATCACCGCCAGCGGCGACTGGCCAGCGATCTTCGCCGCCGCGCCCAGGGCCTCGTCCAGCAGCTTGTCGGCCGGGACCACCCGGCTCACCAGACCCGCGCGCTCGGCCTCGGCGGCGTCCATCATCCGGGCGGTCAGCACCATGTCCATCGCCTTGGCCTTGCCCACCGCCCGAGGCAGGCGCTGGGTGCCGCCGATCCCCGGCATGACGCCCAGGTTGATCTCGGGCTGTCCGAACTTCGCCGTTTCGGCGGCGATGATGAAGTCGCACAGCATGGCCAGTTCGCAACCGCCGCCCAGCGCGTAGCCCGCCACCGCCGCAACGATCGGCTTCCGGAACCGCTCTACCCGCTGCCCGGCCTCGCCGAAGAAGTTCTGGGCGAACATCTGCGCGTAGGACTTGTCGGACATCTCCTTGATGTCGGCGCCCGCCGCGAAGGCCCGGTCCGACCCGGTCAGCACCACGCAGCGCACCGACTCGTCCGCCTCCGCCGCGTCCAGCGCCTGGCCCAGTTCCCCCAGCAGCTGACTGTTCAGCGCATTCAGCGCCTCGGGCCGGTTCAGCCGGATCAGGGTCACGCCCGCGCTGGGCGTCTCGACGATCAGGGTCTCATAGGCCATGGGGCGCTCCGGTTCCTCGCGCGGCTTTTCTCCGCGAGCAGGGACTTACGGTCCCGTGACCGAATAGCCAAGCGCACGCAGACGCTCGGGCACGCCCCCTTCGCCCACGAGGTGCCCCACCCCCACGACGACGACCGTGCGGCCCGCGCCCTTCAGCCGGGCGTCCAGCTCGGCGGTCCAGCGGATGTTGCGGGCCTCCACCAGCCGGCGGAACGCGTCGGGCGAGGCCTCGCGCAGCGGCTGCAACGCCTCGCGGTCCAGCGCTTGGGCGTCGCCGGCCAGCCACGCGCGGACCAGATCCAGGTAGCCGTCGGGATCGGTCTCCAGTTCCGCCACGGTCCGGGTCAGCGAGGTGATCTGGACGTCCTGTGGCGCGCCGTCGAAGAACCCGATCTGCTCGGCGGGCGTCTCCAGGGCGCGCCGCCTGAGGCCTTCGGGCAGGCGCGCCGCCACCTGGGCCTCGACGCCATCCGCGCTCGTGGCCCCCGCCTTGGCATAGGCGGCCGTGGCCAGCGCCACCTCGGCCAGCCACGGCTCCAGCCGGTCGAGGTTGGCCATCGGCACGCCGAGCCGCCCCGCCATACGGATCAGGCGCGTCTGATCCTCGGGCTCCAGCATGGCGAGCAGCGACCCGCCGGGCGGCAGGACGCCGGCCCCGGCCGCCAGGCGCGCGACCTCCCGCTCGGCTTCGGGGCCAACGTCCAGTTCGAACCAGATGTCGTCGGCGGCCACGATGGCCGCATCCAGCGCCCGCGGCCGCCAGTCCAGGCCCGGCGGCAGCAGATGCACCGAACCGAACAGCAGCATCTCGGAATCGGCGTCGCGCACGATCCAGACCGGCGGCTCGGCGCGGGCGGCCGGCGCCAGGCCCAGGACCGCGCCGGCCAGGGCGCCGAGGACCGTCAGCACGCGCCTCATCGCCGGCCCTCTCATCGCTGACACATGGGACAGTAGAAGGTCGAGCGGCCCGCCTGGACCTCCCGCCCGATCACGCCCCGGCAGCCGTCGTTGCGGCAGGGCTGGCCCTCGCGGTCGTAGGTCCGGAAGCTGTGCTGAAAATAGCCCAGGGCGCCGTCGGTGCGGGCGAAGTCGCGCAGGGACGATCCGCCCGCCTCGATCGCCTCGGCCAGCACCGCCTTGATCTCGGGGACCAGTCGTTCCAGCCGCGCGGCGCCGATCGATCCGGCCGGCTTGAAGGGCGATATCCGCGCCCGGTTCAGCGCCTCGCACACATAGATGTTGCCCAGGCCCGCCACGACCCTCTGGTCGAGCAGCAGCGTCTTCGGTCCCTGCCGGCGGCCCGCGAAGGCGGCCTTCAGGTGGGCGGCGTCGAAGGCGTCGGACAACGGCTCGGGTCCCAGCCCCGCGAACCACGGATGCAGGTCGAAGGCCGCGGTGTTGATCAGGGCCATGTAGCCGAACCGCCGCGGGTCGTAATAGGTCACGCGGTCGCCGGCCTCGGTCTCGAAGACGACATGAGCGTGTTTCGGGTCGGGATCGGCGGCGTAGTGAAACCGGCCGGGCCGCTCTGAGCCCCCTGTCCGCTCTGAGTCCTCGGGCCGGGCGATCTCGAAGCGCCCGCTCATCCCCAGGTGCATGACCAGGGTGTCCTCCCGCTCCAGCCGCGCCAGCAGATATTTCGCGCGGCGTACCAGGGACACCACCGTCGCGCCGGTGAGGATCTGCACGAAGTTCGGCGGCAGCGGGAACCGCAGGTCGGGCCGTCGCGCCTCCACCCGCGCCAGGCGGCGCCCCTCCAGCACGGGTCGCAGGCCCCCGCGCACCGTCTCGACTTCGGGAAGTTCGGGCATGCCCCCGGCTTGGCACGGCGCGGCGCCTGCGCCAAGGCGGAATGGCGGCGCTCCCGGGGCGCCCCGGCGACCCTTCTCGCAAAGCTTCTGTCCGGCGCGCCGCAAGACGCGCCTTTGCGGACCGGCGGCCGGCCCGCTATGAGCAGCCGCATGACGGGACCCACCGCAACCTTCGGCTTCCGCGACGTGGACGCCGCCGAGAAGCCCGGCCTCGTGCGCGGGGTCTTCGACAGCGTCGCGCGCCGCTACGACCTGATGAACGACCTGATGAGCGCAGGCGTGCACCGCCTCTGGAAGGACGCGACGGCGGCGCGTCTGAACCCCCAGCCGGGCGAGGTCATCATCGACTGCGCCGGCGGCACCGGCGACATGGCCCGGCGGTTCGCGAAGATGGCGCGGCGCGCGCAGGAGCGCCGGGGCGGCCCCGACGCCACCGTGTTCGTCCTCGACTACAACGCCGAGATGATCGCCGCGGGCGTCGAACGCGGCGGCCTGCCCGAGATGTGTTGGGCCGTGGGCGACGCCCAGCGGCTGCCCCTGCCCGACGCGACCGCCGACGCCTATGTGATCAGTTTCGGCATCCGCAACGTGACCGACATCCCGGGCGCCCTGCGCGAGGCCCGCCGGGTGCTCAAGCCCGGCGGTCGGTTCCTGTGCCTGGAGTTCTCGCGGCCGGGCAGCGCGGCGATCCGCGCGGCCTACGACGCCTATTCCTTCAAGGTGATCCCCGAGATCGGGGCGCGGGTCGCCAACGACCGCGAGAGCTATCAGTACCTGGTCGAGAGCATCCGCCGCTTTCCCGATCAGAAGACGTTCGCCGCGATGATCGGCGAGGCCGGCTTCTCGCAGGCGGGCTGGACCAACTTCTCGGGCGGCGTCGCCGCGCTCCATACCGGCCGGGCGATCTGAGCCGATGGCCTCGGCGGGCGCCTTCTTCCGGCTCATGGGCGCCGGCTGGACCCTGGTCCGCCACGACGCCCTTCTGCCGCGCGAGTTGGACGCCTTCTATTCGCCGGGCGTCCGCGCCTTGGGAAACGGCTTGCGCATCTTCGCCAGCCGTCGCGACGGGCGGCCGGGCGAGCGTCTGGCCCGCTCGCTGGAAGGCCTTGGTCCCGTCGCCATCAAGCTGGGCCAGCTCCTCTCCACGCGTGGCGACATCTTCGGCCGGACGTTCGCCGAGGACCTGAGCCGGCTCAAAGACAAGCTGCCGCCCTTTCCCACCGCCCAGGCCCGCGCCCAGGTGGCCCAGGAGATCGGCCGGCCGGTCGATGAGCTGTTCGCCACGTTCGGCGAGCCTGTGGCCGCGGCGTCGCTGGCCCAGGCGCACGAGGCGACCCTGAACGACGGCGCGCGCGTGGCGGTGAAGGTGCTGCGTCCCGGGATCGAGCGCCGGGTCGCGGCCGATTCCGCTGTCCTGGCCCTCGCCGCGGGGCTGATCGAGCGGCTCGCGCCGCCCCTGCGCCGCCTCGAGCCCGTCCAGTTCGCCCGCACGGTCATCCGCGCCACCGAACTGGAGCTGGACCTGCGGATGGAGGCCGCCGGCGCCGACGAACTGGCCGAGGTGATGGGCCGCGACGGCTACATGAGCGCGCCCAAGGTGATGTGGGAGGGCGTGGGCAAGCGCGTGCTGACCATGGGCTGGGCCGAGGGCATGCCCCTGTCCGACCCTGCGGCGCTGGAACAGCCGGGCCTGGACCGCAAGGCGCTGGCCGACAACCTGACCCGGGCGTTCCTGGCCCAGGCGCTGGATCACGGCGTGTTCCACGCCGACCTGCACGAAGGCAATCTGTTCGCCGCGGCGCCGGCGAAGATCTCGGCCGTGGACTTCGGCATCATCGGCCGGCTGGGCCCGACCGAGCGGCGCTATCTGGCCGAGATTCTCTGGGGCTTCCTGCAACGCGACTACCCGCGGGTGGCCAAGGTGCACTTCGACGCCGGCTACGTGCCCGCGCGACACAGCGTCGCCGCCTTCGCCCAAGCGCTGCGGGCGGTGGGCGAGCCGGTCTTCGGGCGTAGCGCCAGCACGATCGCCATGAGCCGCGTGCTGACCCAGCTCTTCGAGATCACCGCCCTGTTCGAGATGCACCTGCGGCCCGAGCTGGTCCTCCTGCAGAAGACCATGATGACCGTCGAAGGCGTCGCTCGCCGCATCGACCCCGACCACGACATCTGGGGAGCTTCCGAGCCGGTGGTGCGCCGCTGGATCGCCCGCGAGCTGTCGCCCGCCACCCGGATGAAGCAGCTTGCCGGCGAGGCCGAGACGGCGCTGCGCAATCTCGCCCGCCTCACCGAGCCACGGACGGCGGCGGCGGTCGAGGCCGACCCGCCGCCCGGCTCGCGACTGCTGTGGTTCGCCCTGGGCGCCTTGGCCGCCGGCGCGGCGTTCGTGGTGGGGGCGCTGCTGTAGCCGCCGGCTTCAGCCGTCCTCGTCGTCGAACGGGGCGTCGTCGGGCCCTGGCTCGTAGACCAGCAGGTCGCCGGGCTGGCAGTCCAGCTCCCGGCACAGAGCCGACAGCGTGGAGAAGCGCACCGCCCGCGCCTTGCCGGTCTTGAGGATCGAGAGGTTGGCGATGGTCACGCCGACACGGTCGGCGAGTTCCGTCAGCGACATGCGCCGCTCGAGAAGGACGCGGTCCAGGCTTACGCGGATCGGCATGGTTGTCTCGACCGGCCCCTCAGATCGTCAGTTCGGCTTCGCGGCGCAGGCGCGCGCCTTCGCGAAAGACCTCGGCCAGGACGAACACCACCAGCACCGAGAACCAGGCGGTCAGGCCGATGTTCGGCTGGCTGCGCTCCACGCCCGGCAGCAGGGCGCCCACGGCCCAGACCGCATAGCGGCCCAGTTCCAGCCCCGCCAGCATCAGGCCGATCAGGCGCAGGCGCGCCACGTTGTCGGGATGGAAGGGATCGCCGGCGGTCAGCGTCGTGAAGATCCGGCGCAGCGAACCCACGATGACCAGGATGCCGGCCAGATAGAGCGCCGCCGCCGCGAGGCCAGCGGTGAGCAGGGGGCCCCGCCGGGCGACTTCGGCGGCCTCGCCTTCGAGGCGGATGGCGCCGAGAAGATCGGGATTGAAGCTCAGCAGCAGCGCCGCGAGCGTGATGAGGGCGAGGACCGCGACACCGATCCAGAGCGCGGCGAAGACCACGTCCAGGATGATCTTCAGGAAGCTCGAAACCGAGCCCGGACCCAAGGCGCGCATCTGTCCTTTCGCTCCCCCTTGTTGCGTCGTGACCCGCCGCGGCGCCGGCGTTCAGCCCTGGGCTGCGCGCGGCCGGGCCGGGGCGGGTCGTTCGACGAAGCGCATCGATCGCACGCCGAACTTAGAGGACGATGGCGCGCGCGGCGATGCTCAGGATCGGCATGGCGGCCAGAACGACCACGAAGCCCATGGCGGTCCGGTCGAGGGTGTTCATCAGGTTGGCAAGCATGAAGGTCTCCAATATTTGTTGCGTTGCAGCATTTTCGAGGTCGAGACACCGCGTCCCGACGGGATTGGAGATACATCCGCATCGATTTTCGATCACGTGAATATCGAGTAACGATATTAAACTTTTGCAATGCAACAACCCCCGACGGGGGCTAGGGTCCGCGGCCTCTGGAGACGGGAGGAACGACATGGCCCTGCGGCTCGAACCCGGCCTGCGCCTGGTGGTGGCGACCCACAATCCCGGCAAGGCCCGCGAACTGGTCGAGATTCTGGATGGCCGGTTCTCCCTGGTGTCGGCGGGCGAACTGGGCCTGCCCGAGCCCGAGGAGACCGAGGCCACCTTCGTCGGCAATGCGCTTCTGAAGGCGCGGGCGGCGGCCGACGCCTCGGGCCTGATCGCCCTGGCCGACGACTCCGGCCTCTCCGTGGCGGCGCTGGACGGGGCGCCGGGCATCTATTCGGCGCGCTGGGCCGGGCCGGAAAAGGACTTCGGCATGGCGATGGCCAAGGTCGAGGAACGCCTGGACGAAGTCGGAGCCGAGGACGTCTCGGCCTGGTTCACCTCGGCCCTGGCGGTCGCCTGGCCCGACGGGCCGGCGGTGGTGGTGGAAGGCCGGATCGACGGGACCCTCACCTTCCCGCCCCGCGGCGACCGGGGGTTCGGCTACGATCCCATCTTCGTTCCGCGGGGCCTGGATCTGACCTTCGGTGAGTTGGAGCCCGCGGTGAAGGACGCCATGAGCCACCGCGCCCGCGCCTTCGAGAAGCTGAAGGCGGCGCTGTTGTGAGCACCCCGTCGCCCGGCCCTCCGCTGGGCGTCTACGTCCATTGGCCCTACTGCGCGCGGATCTGCCCCTATTGCGACTTCAACGTCGTCCGGGCCCGCGGGCGCGAGGCCGAGGCGGCGGATCTGGCTCGCGCCATCGTCGACGACCTGGAGGCCCAGCGGGCGCTGACCGGGCCGCGGTCCCTGGTGTCGGTCTTCTTCGGCGGCGGCACGCCCTCGCTGATGGCGCCGGACCAAGTGGCGGCGATCCTGGACGCGACGCGCCGCCTGTGGACGGCGGCGGGCGACCTGGAGGTCAGCCTGGAAGCCAACCCGACCGACGCCGAGGCCGGACGGTTCGCCGCGCTGGCCGACGCGGGCGTCGACCGGCTTTCGCTGGGACTCCAGTCGCTGCCCCTATTGCGACTTCAACGTCGTCCGGGCCCGCGGGCGCGAGGCCGAGGCGGCGGCGCGCGCCTTTCCCCGCCTGTCCGTCGACCTGATCTACGCCCGGCCCGGACAGACGGTTCGGGCCTGGGCCGACGAACTGAGGGCTGTCGTCGACCTCGGCGCCGAGCATGTTTCGCCCTACCAGCTCACCATCGAGGCCGGCACGGCGTTCGACCGGGCCGTGCGGCGCGGCCTGTTCGCGCCACCGGGCGACGAGGCCGGCGCCGACCTCTACGACGCCACGCAGACCGTGCTCGAGGCCGAGGGCTTCGAGGCCTACGAGGTGTCGAACCATGCGCGCGGTCCGGCGGCGCGCTCACGGCACAATCTGGTCTACTGGCAGGGGCTCGACTACTTGGGCGTGGGCCCGGGCGCCCACGGACGCATCACCCGCGGCGGCGTCCGCGAGGCGACCCGATCACACGACCGGCCCGCGGACTACATCCGCGCGGTGGCCGCCGGCGGCGCCGGCTTCGCCGAATGCGAGGCGCTTAGCCCCGTCGAGGCCGCCGAGGAGCGCCTGCTCAGCGGCCTGCGCATCGCTCGCGGCGTCGGGTTCGACGAGGTCGCGGCGCTGGGCCTCGCCCCGGAACATCCCGTGGTGCGGCGGCTGACGGCCCTGGGCCTCCTGGCCGACGATCCCCTCAGGCTTCGCGCCACGGCCGACGGCCGGCGGCTGCTGGACGGCGTGACCACCGAACTCGCCACGGCGAACCTGGCGTAGGCCGCGCGGCTCAGGCGCCCGCCATCTCCGCGGCGATCCGGCGGGCGGCGGCCGCAGGGTCGTTGGCGGCGGTGATCGGGCGGCCGCAGACGATGTGGCTGGCGCCGGCGGTCAGCGCGTCGCGCGGCGTGGCCGCACGGGCCTGGTCGTTCTTCGCCGACCAGTCGGGCCGCACGCCCGGCGTGACCACCAGGAAATCCCGTCCTCCCAGCGCCCGGGCCAGCGCCGCCTCGTGCGGGCTGGCCACCACGCCGTCGCAACCGGCGGCGATGGCCTGGTGGATACGGCGCTCCACGAGCTGGCGGGCGGTCTCGTGATAGCCCACCTCGCCCAGGTCCTCGTCCGACAGGCTGGTGAGGACGGTGACGGCCAGGATCTTGAGGTTGGACGCGCCGCGCCCGCGCACCGCCGCAGCCATCACCTGGGGCTCCCCGTGGACCGTCAACAGGTCGCAGCCCGACTGCGCCAGCACGGCCGCCGACCGCTGAACGGTGGTGCCGATGTCGTGCAGCTTCCAGTCCAGGAACACCTGCTTGCCCGCCGCCTTCAGTTCGCGCGCCAGCGCCATGCCGTCCGAGGCGAAAAGCTCCAGGCCCACCTTGTAGAACGAGACGGAGTCCCCCAGCGCCTCGGCCATCGCGCGCGCCTCGCCGGCGGACGGCAGGTCCAGGGGCACGATCAGCCGCGGATCGGCCTTGACGGGCGGTTGCGCGAGCGCGGCGGCGGCGGCCATGACGGGGCTCCGTTGGGGGGCGGGGGTTCCGCCGTTGCAGATTTGGGCTAAGCACCTTGCATGAGCCAGGCCGAGTTCGCGGTCAACTTTTTCGTCGCCCTGTTCGCCCTCATCGATCCGGTGGGGAACGTGCCGCTGTTCGCCGCGGCGACGGTCGGGGCGGCGTCGCGCGACCGGGCCTGGATCGCGCTCTACATCTCGCTGTTCGCCCTGGGCTTCCTGACGTTCTTCTTCTTCACGGGCCTCAGCCTGCTGGAGTTCTTCGGCATCTCGCTGCCGGCGTTCCGGATCGCGGGCGGCATCATCCTGTTCCTGCTGGGCCTGGAGATGGCCCGCGACGACTTCACGGCCACCTACGCCGACGCCGCCGACGCGCCTCAGGGCACGGGCCGCGCCGTGGCCCGCAAGCGGTTCGAGCGGATGATCGTGCCGTTCGCCATGCCCCTGCTGATCGGGCCGGGCGCCATCTCCAGCGTCGTGATCTACGCCAGCCAGGCCCGCAACTACGGCCTCCAGGGTGCTGCGGTGGGCGTGGGCGTCATCGCGGCGGTCGCCCTCTCGACCCTGCTCGCCTTCCTGGCGACGCCGATCATCAGCCGGCTGCTGGGTCGGATCGGCCTCACCATCGTGGTGCGCGTTCTGGGCCTGATCCTCTGCGCGCTGGCGATCCAGTTCATCCTTCAGGGCTTCGCCGAGAGCACGAGCGGCTTCATCGTCCCGGCCGTCGCCAACCCCTATGGCCACTGAGCGGTCGCCTCAGGTCTTCCGCACCCGTCCGCCCTGGCCGGCCATGAGGCTGAGAGCCCAGGATTCCGGGATCAGCCGCGCGGCCCCCGTGATGACCTTGTAGACCGCGCCCGGCGTGCAGACCGGCCGGTTCGCCTCCACCGCCCGCCAGCCGTCGGCGACCACGCGATCGGCGTCCAGCCACAGCCAGCGGGGCGTCGAGGCGTCGGCCAGTTCGCGCGTGCCGTTGACGTCGTGGAACTCGGTATAGGTGAAGCCCGGGCACAGCGCGCTGACGTGGACGCCCTGCGCGCGGCCTTCCAGGTGCAGGCTCTGCGAGAAGCGGATCAGGAAGGCCTTGGACGCGGCGTACAGCGTGTGCCCGGCCGCGGCCGGCAGCAGGCCCGCCACCGAGGCCACGTTGACGATCCGGCCATAGCCGCGCTCGCCCATCCCCGGCCCCACGCGGTGCGCCAGTTCGCAGGGCGCGGTCACCATCACCTGCACGAAATCCGCCTGGTCGGCCCAGCGCGTGTCGGCGAACGTCCCCGACAGACCGTAGCCCGCGTTGTTGATCAGCACGTCGACGCTACGGCCGGCGTCCGCGATCTCGCCCAGGACCGCCTCCGGCGCCTCGGGCCGGGCCAGGTCGGCGGCCACGCTCAGGACCTCGACGCCGTGACGGTCCCGCAGATCGCCGGCCAGCGCCTCCAGCCGGTCGGCCCGCCGCGCGGTGAGCGCAAGGTCGAAGCCCCGCGCCGCCAGATGGCGCGCGAACGCCGCCCCCAGGCCCGCGGAAGCGCCCGTCACGAGCGCCAGACGCCTTGTCATCGAACATCTCCCTCTTCCGGCCGGGCTGTCATGGCCGGGCTGCGACACACCGGCGCCCCGCCTGCGATTGAACGGCGCCTGGATTGGGTGTATTCGCGCCCGCCGCGACGGCATAGGGCCGCCTTGGAGTCCCCGCCCCGCGGGGCTCTCCGGAGACATCGGATGGCTGACCAGGCCGTCGACGCTCAGAAAGCGTCCGAAGACACGTCGCCCTCCGGGAACGGTCACCCCCGCAAGGAAGGATTCTGGGCGCTCGCGCTCGGGTCCATCGGCGTGGTGTTCGGCGACATCGGCACCAGCCCGCTCTACGCCATGCGCGTCGCCCTCGCGAACACCGAGAGCGGCGGGGCCGAGCGCGCGACGGTGCTGGGGGTGGTCTCCCTGATCACCTGGGCGCTGATCGTCATCGTGACGATCAAGTACGTCGTCTTCCTCATGCGCGCCGACAACAAGGGCGAGGGCGGCACGCTCGCGCTCATGGCCCTGGCCCAGCGCGTGACTGAAGGCCGCCGATCGTTCGTCCTGCTCGCCCTGGGCATGCTGGGCGCGGCGCTGTTCTACGCAGATGGGGTGCTGACCCCCGCCGTCTCCGTGGTCAGCGCCGTCGAGGGCCTCAAGCTCGCGCCCGGCATCGGACCGTCGATGGCGCCCTATGTCCTGCCGATCTCCGTGGCCATCCTCATCGCGCTGTTCGCGCTCCAGTCGCGGGGCACCGCCAGCGTGGGGCGGTTCTTCGGACCCATCACGCTGCTGTGGTTCCTGACGCTGGGTTGGCTCGGAGCCATCCACATCTCGGACGACCCGACGATCCTCCACGGCCTCCTGCCCCACCACGGCGTGCTGATGCTGATCGACAACGGCCTGCTGGGCTTCCTGATCCTGGGCGGGGTGTTCCTGGCCGTGACGGGCGCCGAGGCGCTGTACGCCGACATGGGCCATTTCGGCCGAGGCCCGCTGCGCGCCGCCTGGGCGCTGGTCGTCCTGCCCTGCCTGCTGCTGAACTACTTCGGCCAGGGCGCGCTGGTGCTGGCCCATCCCGAGTCGCGCGTGAACCCCTTCTTCGAGATGATCCCCGAGGCCGCCTTCTGGCCGGTTCTCGCGCTCGCCACCGCCGGGACGATCATCGCCAGCCAGGCCGTCATCACCGGCGCCTTCTCGGTCACCCAGCAGGCGGTCCAGCTCGGCCTGTTCCCCCGCATCGACATCCGCCGCACCAGCGAGACCCAGGCGGGCCAGATCTACGTTCCCCAGGTCAACATCATGATGCTGGTGGGCGTGCTGATCCTGGTGGCGCTGTTCCGGACCTCCGACCACCTGGCCGCGGCCTACGGGATCGCCGTCACCGGCGCGATGCTGGTCGACACCCTGCTGTTCTTCTTCATCATCCGCCACATGTGGAAGCGCCCGGCGTGGCAGGCCGTGCTGGGCGCGGGCGCCTTCGGCCTCGTGGACGTGGTCTTCGTGGGCGCCAACCTCCTGAAGATCCCCCAGGGCGCCTGGGCGCCCCTGCTGATCAGCGGCGGTCTCGTGCTCGTGATGTGGACCTGGACCCGCGGCGCCCAGATCCTGGCCGAGAAGACCCGCCGCGACTCGGTCTCGCTGGTCGAGCTGGCCGACATCCTCAAGGCGCGCGCGCCGCACCGCGCGCCGGGGACGGCGGTCTTCCTCACCTCGGATCCCGACACCGCGCCGGTGGCGCTGATGCACAACCTCAAGCACAACAAGGTGCTGCACGAGAAGAACATCATCCTCACCGTCCACACCGCCGAGACGCCGCGGGTCCGCGAGGACGACCGCGTCCGGATCGATGCGGTGAACGACGATTTCAAGACGCTGGAGATCCGTTACGGCTTCATGGAGAGCCCCAACATCCCCAAGGCGCTGGGCCAGTGCCGCAAGCTGGGCCTGAAGTTCGACATCATGGCCACCTCGTTCTTCCTGGGACGCCGCTCGGTGGTGCCGTCGGCCCAGTCGGGCATGCCCCTGTGGCAGGACAAGCTGTTCATCTTCCTGATGAAGAACGCCGCCAACCCGACCGACTTCTACAAGATCCCGCCCGGCCGCGTGGTCGAGATGGGCGCCCAGGTGACGGTCTGAGATGTCGCTGGATCTCCTGGCCATCCTCGGGGACGCCGTCTGGATCTTCGTGATGGCGACCATCGCCTCGGCGACCCGCCGCGCGGTGAAGACGATTCCCGCCGACGCGCGCCTGCCGATGCAGTGGGGCGCGGGCGGCAGGCCCGGCTGGCGCGCCCGGCGCAATCCGGCCTTCGCCCTCGCCGTGGGCCTCCCGCTGATCGTGGGGCTGGGACTCTCCGCCGCCGCCCGCGCGCCCGGCCTGGACGCGAGCGATCCCCTGGTCCTCTTCCTGGTGCGCATGGCCATCGCGCCGGTGTTCGCCCTGGTCCACATGCTGTGGCTGCGCGCCGTCGTGCGCACGCTGGACGCCGAAGGCGCGCTTAGGCCTTGAACCCGCCCGCCGCGTGCCCTTAAAGGCGCGCGACCGATTCACCCCTCGCCCGAAGGCTTCCGCACGCTCATGGCCGATCAGCCCGTCAAGAAGGTCGTCCTCGCCTATTCCGGCGGCCTCGACAGCTCCACCATCGTCAAGTGGCTCCAGACCGAGCTGGGCGCCGAGGTGGCGACCTTCACGGCCGACCTGGGCCAGGGCGAGGAGGTCGAGCCCGCGCGCCACAAGGCCATCACCCTGGGCGTGAAGCCCGAGTACGCCTTCGTCGAGGACGTGCGCGAGGAGTTCGTGCGCGACTACATCTTCCCGATGTTCCGGGCCAACACGGTCTACGAGGGCCAGTACCTGCTGGGCACCTCGATCGCGCGGCCGCTGATCGCCAAGAAGCAGATCGAGATCGCCCGGAAGATCGGCGCCGACGCCGTCGCCCACGGCGCGACCGGCAAGGGCAACGACCAGGTGCGCTTCGAGATCGCCTACTATGCGCTCGAACCCGACATCCACGTCGTGGCCCCCTGGCGCGAGTGGGACTTCAAGAGCCGCGAGGCCCTGCTGGACTTCGCCGAGAAGCACCAGATCCCGATCACCAAGGACAAGCGCGGCGAGGCGCCCTTCAGCGTCGACGCCAACCTTCTGCACTCCTCCTCCGAGGGGAAGGTGCTGGAAGACCCTGCCGTCGAGGCCCCCGAGTTCGTCCACATGCGCACGATCTCGCCCGAGGCGGCGCCCGACAAGCCCACCGTCTTCACGATGGACTTCGAGAACGGCGACCCCGTGGCCATCGACGGCCAGAAGCTGTCGCCCGCCGCCCTGCTGACCAAGCTGAACCAGCTCGGTCACGACAACGGCGTGGGCCGCCTGGACCTGGTCGAGAACCGCTATGTCGGGATGAAGTCGCGGGGCGTCTACGAGACGCCCGGCGGCACGATCCTGCTCCACGCCCACCGCGGCATGGAATCGATCACGCTCGACCGGGGCGCCATGCACCTGAAGGACGAGCTGATGCCGAAGTACGCATCGCTCATCTACAACGGCTTCTGGTTCGCGCCCGAGCGCGAGATGCTCCAGGCCGCCATCGACCTGTCGCAGAAGAACGTCACCGGTCAGGTGCGGGTGAAGCTCTACAAGGGCAACGTCACCGTGATCGGCCGCACCTCGCCCTACTCCCTCTACGACCAGGAACTGGTCACCTTCGAGGAGGGTAAGGTCGCCTACGACCACCGCGACGCGGCGGGCTTCATCAAGCTCAACGCCCTGCGCCTGCGCGTGGCCGCCAAGCGCGACAAGCGGGGCTGACCGGGGAGGCGCGTCCCGACAGACGTGGCGCGCCTCTGTTCGACTCCCGAAGTTCGACGCCCGAAAGACCGCTCAGCTCGTCAGCCGGTTGTAGGGGTAGCAGTCCCGGATCTCGGCCAGGAAGAACCGACCTTTGGAGTCGGCGTCCAGAAACGAGCGGCAGACCTCACGAGGGACGCCGACGTAGACGTAGCGTTCTCCGCTGGCGAAGCGGACGAACAGCTTCGCGCGCTCGCCGTCGTAGTCGATCGTCCGGATGGCGGTCGAGTCCACGTCCATGTCCGTGTCCTCCCTGCGATGCGAAAGACAACCCGGCGCGGCGGCGGCCGGTTCCCAGCGCGCCGATAAGGCGCCAAGGTCCCGCTTGCAAGGCGGCGCGCGTCCGCCGGACCACGAGGGACCAACGGGGGGAACCATGCCGTCTCACGCCTATGTCGCCATCGTCACGCTGCTGGCGCTCCTCACCTATTTCTGGATGGGCCTCCAGGTAGGACGGGCGCGGGGCAGGAGCGGGATCGCCGCGCCGGCCATGACCGGCGATCCGGTGCTCGAACGCGCCATCCGCGCGCACGTGAACACCCTGGAATGGCTGCCGCTGTTCCTCGTGCCGCTCTGGCTGTTCGCCATCTACTGGAGCGACCTCGTCGCCGCGATCGTGGGTCTGGTCTGGATCGTGGGCCGCATCCTGTATCAGCGGGGCTATGTGGCCGATCCCAGGAAGCGGGAGCTGGGCTTCATGATCCAGGCTCTGGCGGTCGCCGTGCTGCTGTTCGGGTCGCTGGGCCGGCTGGTGTATGTGCTGGCGGTGACGGGAGCGTGAGGGCCGCAAGCGCAACCACAATTGCGGCCAGGTGTTGTGATGATTACGTCTTCCTCGGTAGGGACGCTTCCGGAATGCCCTTGAGGGACGTGCGAGTTCGAGAACTGAAAATGTCCAGGAAATCCATCGTCGCCGCCGTCGCCGTGGTCCTCGCGGCCGGCCTCGCCGCCTGCGCCACGCCCACGCCGTATCAGCCGGCCGCGCCGGGCTCATCGACTTCGGGCGGCTACTCCGAGGTTCGGCTGGAGCCCAACCGCTTCCGCGTCAACTTCGCCGGCAACACGCTCACCAGCCGCGAGACCGTGGAGGGCTACCTCCTGTTCCGCGCCGCGGAACTGACCGTCCAGAACGGCTACGACTGGTTCTCGGTGATCGAGCGCGACACCGACCGCAAGTCGCGGACCTACGTCGAGCCCGATCCCATCTACCGGCCCTGGTACGGCAGCTACGGCTTCTGGCGGCCCTCGTGGCGCTACTATGGGCGCGGGTACGGCTGGCGCGGCTGGGACCCCTTCTGGGGCGACCCCTTCTGGGCCGACCGGGTGGACGTCCGCACCGTCGAGCGGTTCGAGGCCTCGGCCGAGATCGTGATGGAGCGGGGCGCCAAGCCGCAGGGCGAGGCCCGCGCCTTCGACGCCCGGGCGGTGATCGAGAATCTCCGGCCCCGCGTGCAATATCCCGCCGCAAAGTAGGCGTTCGCCGCGCCTCCGAACGGGTTCGTCGCACGAATAACCTTGGTGACCGTCGCACGCTTGATCGCGTCGCGGCGGTCATGCTTGGCTTTTTCGGCTATGATGCCGGCGTTCGGCTGGAGGGTGACAGTGATGCGTTTGGCGGTGCGGCCCCGCTCTGACCGGCGTCGGGGCCAACATTCCTCGACCATGCGCTGGACCGCGGTGGTGATCGCCGTGGCCCTCAACGCCACCGCCGCGGGCGGCGCCTGGGCGGCGCAGAAGGTCGCCCTGGTGATCGGCGTCTCCAAGTACGACAAGGTCCCAAGCCTCGCGAACCCGGCCCGCGACGCCAAGCTGGTCCAGCAGACGCTCCAGAAACTGGGCTTCGAGGTGAAGGTCCTGATGGATCCCAGCCGTCTCCAGCTCATCGAAGGCCTGGGCGACTTCGAGTCCGCAGCCCAGGGGTCCGAGGCGGCGATCATCTACTACGCCGGCCACGGCGCCATGATCGACGGCGTCAACTACCTGCTGCCTAAGGACGCCATCATCAACAGCAAGACGGCCCTGACCTCCAGTTCGCTGGAATCGTCCAGCCTGGGCCGCTCCCTGACCGGGGCGAAGTCGGTCCGGCTGATCATCCTGGACGCCTGCCGCAACAATCCTACCGCCACCCGCAGCATCGGGGGCGGCACGCGGGGTCTGGCCCGCGAGAGCAGCAACGCCAACGTCCAGGTCGTCACCCTGATGGCCGCCGGGCCGGGCGAAGTGGCCCAGGACGGCGCGACCGGCAACAGCCCCTTCGCCATCGCGCTGACCCAGGGCATGACCCGTCCCGGCATCACGGTCGGCGAGCTGCCCAGCTACGTCCAGGCCGAGGTCGAGCGGATGACCGAAGGCCAGCAGACGCCGGACCTCCAGGGCATCTGGCCCAACGTGCACTGGAGCTTCGATCCCAAGGGCCGCACCCAGCTGGCCGCGGCGCCGGCCGCCGACCTGACCAAGATCAAGTGGGAGAAGGACCAGGTCTTCTGGACCTCGATCAAGGATTCGGACGATCCGGCAGACTTCAAGGCCTACATGGACGCCCAGGACCGGGGCGAGATCACGGGCTCGTTCCGCAAGCTGGCGTCCAACCGCATCCGGGCGCTGGAACGCCAGCCGGTGGGCTCGTTCCAGGTGGCTTCGCGCTCGGCCGCGCCGGGGCAGGACCTCGTCGCCTCGGCCCGGGACGCCTTCGCCCGCGGCGACCACCGCGCGGCCGCGCGCGACTGGAACGCCGCCGCGGGCATGGGCAACGGCGCGGCGATGTACAATCTCGGCGTCATGGCCCTGACGGGCCAGGGCGCGCCCAAGGACGTGGCGGCCGCCGCGAAGTGGTTCAAGGCGTCGGCCGACGCGGGGCATTCGGGCGGCATGGTCAACTGGGCGCTCTGCCGGCTGAACGGCTTCGGCACGGCGCGCGACGAGGCGGACGGCGTCCGCTGGCTCCAGACCGCCGCCGAGCGGGGCTCGGCCACCGCCATGGGGATGCTGGGCGAGACCTACCTCCGCGGTCGCGGCGTCCAGACCGACGCCCGACAGGCCGCCGGCTGGCTTCAGAAAGCGGTGGACGCCGGCGACGGACCCGCCATCGCGCAACTCGGCGACCTGTATGAACGCGGCCAGGGCGTACCGCGCGACGCGCGCCGGGCCTTCGGTCTCTACCAGCGGGCGGCGGTCGCCGGCGACACCGACGCCATGGTTCGGCTGGGCTACGCCTACGAGGACGGCGAGGCGATCGCCAAGGACGAGATCCAGGCCGCCACCTGGTATCAGCGCGCCGCCGAGCTGGGGAACAGCGAGGGCATGTCCAGCCTGGCCGTCATGCTGGAAACGGGCGCGGGCCTGCCTCAGGACTATGGCCGGGCCGCCGAGTACTATAGGTTGGCGGCGCAGGCTGGCGATGCGCGCGGTTATCTTGGCCTGGGCAGCCTGACGGCGCGGGGCGCCGGCGTGTCGGCCAATCCGGGGGAAGCGGTGCGCCTGTTCCAGGCGGCGGCCGACCGGGGCAGCGCGCTGGCCATGCGCAACCTGGCGATCATGTACGAGTCCGGCCAGGGCGTGCGCGCCGACCGGAAGCGTTCGGTCGACTGGTACCGCAAGGCCGCCGCCGCGGGAGACGACGTCTCCAGGGAGGAGTTGGCGCGCCTCGGCGTGCGATAGGGGGTTTCGATGGAGTACTCGCGCAGGTTCCGGCTCGCGGTCAGCGTGGTCGCCCTTCTCAGCATGAACGCGCAGCCGTCGTGGGCGCAGCGGGGCGGGCGCGATACGGTCCTGAACGCCTGCGACACCCAGCGCGCGCCGCTCGTCAGGCTCGACAAGGAGTACGACGACCTCAAGCGCTCGAAGATGAGCGCGGCGATCGGCGAAGGGCTGAAGACCGGGGCCATGGTGCTGGCCAAGGGCGTCATGAGCGGCCAGATCGGCGGCCGGGCCACCGGGGGCGGGTTCGGCGGCCTGAGCAGCGGCTTCGGCAGCGTGGGCGGCATCATGGGCGCCGTGGGCGGCATGGCCATGCAGAGCGCCGCCCAGCAGCAGGCCGGCGCCCCGGCGGCGGCGCCCAACGCGGGCATGATGTTCGGCCAGGACATGCTGACCGGCGCCATGGGCCTCAACGTGCCCGGCATCAGCAACGTGGGCTTCAGCGGGGGCGACAACACCAAGGCCTATGCCGCGCTGGCGGTGCTGGTGGCCATCGTCGCCACGGCCGACGCCTACGCCAAGCTCAAGGAGCAGGAAGCCGGCGGCGACCTGAAGAAGGCCTCGTTCAACATCGACCAGGACGCCGGACGCCAGCTCGCCGTCAGCCGCGAGATCGCCAGCAGCGGCCAGGCGCTGGTGGAGTGCCGCGCCACCCAGCTCGAGGACATCAACACCCGCCTGGCCAGCGCCAGCACCGACAAGGACCGCCGCGCGATCCGGCGCGAACGAACCGACCTGATCGGCGCGCTGAAGAAGGACATCGACGTCACCGGGTCGGTGGTCGACCAGCACACGGGCATGGCCAAGACCTTCACCCAGGGACGGGCCATGACCGACAACGCCTCCGAGGCCGACGTGCTCGGCAATCAGACGCCCGCCTATGCCTCGGCGGCCGCGACGACGCGCCTGTCGATGCAGGCGGGCCCGGCGCCCGCCGGCGGACCGCAGCAGGCGGCGCCTCCGCCCGCCGCCCCGCCGCCCGCGCTGGTGGCCGTCCGCGCCGCCGTGCTGCGCTCGGCGCCCGTCGCCTCGGCCGCGCCGGTGCGCAACCTGCCGGTCGGAACCTCGATCCAGGCCAAGACCTCGCAGGCCGAGGGCGGCTGGTGGGAAGTCGACGTGGGCGGCGCCACAGGCTTCGTCCGCGCCGCCGAGGTGGGTCCGCCCGGCTCGGCTCCGGTGCAACAGGCGGCCGCGGGGCGCAACGCTTGGGGCAAGGCGACGCCGGCGGCGAAGGCTCCGCCGCCGCCCGCAGTGGCCGGTCCCACGAACATCCGCGCCTACAACCAGTCGGTCATCGCCGCCCGCACCGACGGCAAGGACCGGCTCTCGGCCCTGATGACCGACATCCAGAGCGCCCAGCGCCGTGAGAGCGTGCTCTACGCCATGCTCGCGAACCTGGGCCGGAGCTAGGCGAGGATCGCCCTTCCTTGCGGCCGCGGGGCGAACTAGGGTCCGGCCATGATCTGGTCGATGCCCCGCCCCGTGCTTCAGCTCGTCGCGTGCCTGCTCGGGCTCGCGTCCGTGGGCGCCTTCGCGATGGGGATCGTCACGGCCCAGCCGCCCGGCCGCCTGCCCGGCGAAGCCGCGGGCGGGGTGGACGCCGAGATCCTCCAGGCCCAGGACGCCACGCCCCTGGTGGACGAACGCATCGAGGGCCGGCCCGAGCCCGAGGAGCTGACGCCCGAGGAGAAGGCCGCGCTGGACGCCGAGAAGAAGGCCAAGGCCGAGGCCGAAGCGCTCGCCAAGGCGGAGGCGGCCAAGGGCGCGCCCGCCGGTCCGGAATCGGTGGTGACGCCGATCGCCCCGCCGCCGCCGGTCGCCAAGGCCGAGCCCGTCGCCCCGCCGCAGCCCAAGCTGGAAGAGCCGGTCTTCTGACCGGGCCCGCGGCGGATCACTCCGCCGGGAGGACGTTCTCTCCGCGGCGCGACATCATGCGGTCGAACTCGGACCAGACGCCTTCGCCGCCATGCCACTGGCCGCGCGTCGCGGCCTTCGAGTACTCGGTCGAGCGGGCCTCGAAGAAGTTGGCGTGCTCCACGCCCGACAGCATCGACTGCAGCCAGGGCAGCGGGTTCTCCTTGACGCCGTAGACCTCGGGCAGGGCCAGCTGCCGCAGCCGCCAGTCGGCGATGAAGCGGATGTACTGCTTGATGTCGTCGGGCGTCATGCCCTGGACCTCGCCGGCCTCGAACGCGAGGTCGATGAACTTGTCCTCCAGGCCCACGACGGTGCGGCAGCAGTCGACGATGTCGTCCGCCACGGCCTTGGTGACCGCCCCCGTCTCCTTGTTGAAGGCGTGGTAGAGCTTGATGATCCCCTCGCAGTGTAGGCTCTCGTCGCGCACCGACCACGAGACGATCTGGCCCATGCCCTTCATCTTGTTGTGGCGCGGGAAGTTCATCAGCATCGCGAACGACGCGAAGAGCTGCAGCCCCTCGGTGAAGCCCCCGAACATCGCCAGCGTGCGGCAGATGTCGGCGTCCGACTCCACGCCGAACTGCTGCATGTAGTCGTGCTTGTCGCGCATGGCCTGGAAGTCGAGGAAGGCCGTGAACTCGGCGTCGGGCATGCCGATCGTCTCGAGCAGCAGCGCGTAGGCGGCGATGTGGATCGTCTCCATGTTGGAGAACGCGCTCAGCATCATCTTCACCTCGGTGGGTTTGAAGACGCGGCTGTACCGCTCCATGTAGTTGTCGTTCACCTCGACGTCCGACTGGGTGAAGAAGCGGAAGATCTGGGTGAGCAGGTTCCGCTCGCGGTCGTTCAGCTTGGAGGCCCAGTCCTTCAGGTCCTCGCCGAGGGGCACTTCCTCGGGCATCCAGTGGACCTGCTGCTGCTTCTTCCAGAAGTCGTACGCCCAGGGATACCGGAACGGCTTGTAGGCGTAGGACGGGGTCAGGAGGCCTGGAAGCTGGCGGATGTTGGGATCGGACTTCGCGGTCATCGAGTCGCCTGCCTCGTCTGGAGTTGCGTTAAGAGTGTATCAACATCTTGTGGTCGGCAAGCATGGGAACCACGTCATTTAGGGTTTTCCAGAGGAAGTCGGACGACCCGGTGGATATCTCCCGGAAAGTTCTGACGACAGTCCGACAGCCAGCCGGCCGGCCGCGCAGCGACGACGCCACGCACACCTGACGGCCCGACTCCTTGAGGGCCAACCTACCGGCAGGCCTACCCTACTGACAGGCGAGGCATTCCTCGTAGTCGGTCTTGCCTTCGATGCGGAGTTCGCCGACCTCGACCGTCTCGCCGCCGGCGTGCGCGGCGCGCTGCACCGACTTGGAGCGCAGGTAGTAGAGCGACTTGCAGCCGCGCTCCCAGGCCTGCCAGTGCAGCATGTGCAGATCCCACTTCTCCACGTCGCCGGGGAGGAAGAGGTTCACCGACTGGGACTGGCAGATGTCGGGCGTGCGGTCGGCCGCCAGCTCCACCACCCAGCGCTGATCGATCTCGAAGGCGGTCTTGTAGACGTCCTTCTCGTCCTGGCTGAGGAAATCGAGGTGCTGGACCGAGCCCTCGTTGGCCAGGATCTGATCCCAGACGGCCGAGGTGTTCCGGCCCTTCTCGTCCAGCAGCTTCTCCAGGTAGGGGTTCTTCACCGCGAAGGTCCCGGACAGGGTCTTGTGGGTGTAGATGTTGGCCGGGATCGGCTCGATGCCCGCCGAGGCGCCGCCGCAGATGATCGAGATCGAGGCCGTCGGCGCGATGGCCAGCTTGTGGGAAAAGCGCTCCATGGCGCCGCGCTCGGCCGCGTCGGGGCACGGGCCGCGCTCGGCCGCCAGCTTGCGCGAGGCCGCGTCGCACTGGCGGCGCAGGGTCTTGAAGAGCCGCATGTTCCAGCTCTTGGCCATGGCGCTCTCGAACGGGACGTTCTGCGCCTGGAGGAACGAGTGGAAGCCCATGAGGCCCAGGCCCACGCTGCGCTCGCGGCGGGCGGCGTAGACGGCGTTCTTCATCTCGGGCGGCGCCCGGCCGATGAAGTCCTCCAGCACGTTGTCGAGGAAGCGCATGACGTCCTCGATGAAGGTCGGATGGTCGCGCCATTCCAGGAACGTCTCGGCGTTGACCGACGACAGGCAGCAGACGGCGGTCCGCTCCAGGCCCTGATGGTCCTTGCCGGTGTGCAGCATGATCTCGGAGCACAGGTTCGACTGGCGCACCGACAGGCCCAGCTCGCGCTGGTGCTGCGGCATGGCGCGGTTCACCGTGTCGGAGAAGATCAGGTAGGGCTCGCCGGTCTGGAGCCGGATCTCGAGGATCTTCTGCCACAGCGAGCGGGCGTCCACCTCGCGGATCACCTCGTCTGTCTTGGGCGAGCGCAGGCCGAACATCGCCCCGTCGCGGACGGCCTCCATGAACGCGTCGGTGATGTTGATGCCGTGGTGGAGATTCAGGCTCTTGCGGTTGAAGTCGCCCGACGGCTTCCGGATCTCGAGGAACTCCTCGATCTCAGGGTGATGGATGTCGAGGTAGACGGCGGCCGAGCCGCGGCGCAGCGAGCCCTGGCTGATGGCCAGCGTCAGAGAATCCATCACGCGGATGAAGGGGATGATGCCGCTGGTCTGGCCCGCGCCCTTCACCTTCTCGCCGATCGAGCGGACGCCGCCCCAGTAGGTGCCGATGCCGCCGCCGTTCGAGGCCAGGGCCACGTTCTCGTTCCAGACGCTCTGGATGCCCTGGAGGTTGTCGGGCACCGCGTTCAGGAAGCACGAGATGGGCAGGCCACGGTCGGCGCCGCCGTTCGACAGGACCGGCGTCGCCGGCATGAACCACAGGTTCGAGATGTAGTCGTAGATGCGCTGGGCGTGGTCGGCGTCGTCGGCGTAGGCCGTCGCGACGCGCGCGAACATGTCCTGATAGCTCTCGCCCGGCAGAAGGTAGCGGTCTTCGAGAGTCGTTTTGCCGAAGTCGGTCAGCAACGCGTCGCGCGACCGGTCGACCTCGACCTTGCGGACGAGCTGGAGTTGCGGGCGCGCCTTCTCGGGCGCAACCCGTTCAGAAGTCTCGGCAATCCCAACCTTCGCCGCTTCACTCATGTCCCTGCCTTTGCCCCATGACCCGGCCCCTTGCCGCGTCAGCCCTACATGTTGTGGTTCTGCCCCCCGAACCAGCCCACATATGGACACATGAGCCCCCCGGACTCGTCAATGAGGCGAGCCCGGCGTCCCCAAACTTTTTCGCTAACGAGGGATTAACGCGCCGCCGCACCCCCTCGGGGGCGCCCAATGCGTCGGCGCCGGCCTCACGAGAGTGTGAACAGCGGTGCGGCGGGGCGGAACCGCGGACGGGATGGCGTGGGAATGCCGTCTCTGAGTCAGTTTGGAACCACGGAAAACACGGAAAACACGGAAGGGGCCCGCAAGGGGCCTGGTTGTCCTGAGCCTCCGCGCGAGCGGAGGCTCCGTCATGGGACCGCGGAAAACGCGGAAGGGCGCGGAAAGCGCAGCTTCGCCTTCCGCGTCTCTCCGCGGGCTTCCGCGGTTCTCGGC
>NZ_MEEX01000041.1 GCF_001724605.1 Phenylobacterium sp. SCN 70-31 | reverse complement strand
CCGCTGCGCACGCTGAGCGTCTTGATGACCCCGCCGATCGGGGCGGTGACGGTCACCACGTTGCGGGCGCGCCCGCTCTGGTCGATCTGGCGGATGAGCCCAGGCGACATCCCGAGCAATTGTAGCCGCTGCTGGGCGGCGCGGATGAGCGCTGGATCTCCCGTCCGACGCACCGCGAGGTACTCCGCCTGTGCGCCGCCCCATTCCGGGACCAGGAGGTCCGCCAAGGGCGCGCCAGCTGGAATGATGTCGCCGGGCGCGCGGCCATAGACGCGTTGCACGAAGCCCGCCGAGCGCGGCTGCACGATGGCGACGTCGCGCAGGTTGAACTCGATCGTGCCGGTCGCCGTCACCCCGCTGGCGAGTTCCCCGCGCGTGGCCGTCGCGATCCGCACGCCGAGGTTGGCGACCCTGGCGGGATCGATCTTGAATCCGACCGCCCCGGCGCCGACGCTCTCGTCGGCGTACTTGGGCACCATGTCCATGCCCATCGGCGACTTGCCCGGCGCCGGGAAGTGCTGCTGGGGAACCATGGGATCGTACCAGTAGAGGACCTTCTTGCCGCCTGGGGCGCTCGCCTCGGACGCGGCCGACGGCCTGGGCTTCAGTTGGGCGAGGCCGTAGCCGGCCGCTGCGGCGACAATGGCGATGGCGCCGGCGGCCGCGAGGGTTCGGAGGTTTGACCGGGACACGGAGCTCATGGCTGGCGGCTTTCGTAGGTGGTGCTGGCTTGGATGGGTTCACTCGGATGGGTCTGTTCCGTGACGCGCCGGGCAAGTCCGGGCCGCCTGAAGGCTGAGGGGGCGCTCATGGTCGGTCGCTCCCGTAGGTGAGCACAAGAGAGGCGGCGTCGGCGGCCACCGCAGCCTCGCGGTCCAGCAGGGTCAGCTGGGCGTTGGCCAGAGCCGTGAAGGCTTGAAGCACCTCGGTCAGCCCGCCGCGGCCCGCGCCATAGCTGGCGGTCTCCAGGTCGGCGCGCCGCTTGGCGAGCGGCAGCAGCACCTCCTTGGCCCGGCTCCATTGGTCGTGATGCATCAGGTGGTCGGCCAACCCTGCCTCGAGCTGGGCGGCGAGCTCACGGCGCGTCGCCTCGGCTTCGGCTTGGCTTTGCGCCGCGGAGGCGCGCTTTGCCGCGATCAGCGGGTCCTGCCGCCGGGCGGCGAACAGCGGCAGGCTCACGGTCACGCCCGCCGACACCATGTCGCCGAACATCGGATCGCGCCGCTGATAGGCGAGTTCCCAGCTCCAGTCCGGCCGTTTCTGGGCGCGGGCGAAGCGCACGTCGGCCTGGGCTTGCGCCGTCATCGCCTCCCGCTCGGCCAGTCGGGGATGGCTCGCGAGCCCGCTCCTCAGTGTCGTGGCGTCCACCTCGAAGCCCGGCGGGGATCCGGCGACGTCGGCCTGCGGATCGCCCGTCCAACGGACGAGGTCCGCGCGAGCGCGTCCCACGGCGGCCAGGATCTCGCTGCGCCGGTCCTGCAGGTCGGCCCGCATCTGCTCGGCCTCCAGGGGTTGGGCAGGGCGCGCGGCGCCCGAGGCGACGGCGGAGGGCGCGCTGTTCCACAGGGGATCGAGACTCTTCAGTAGCTCGTCGATCGCCGACAAACGCTGTTCAGCATAGTAGAGGTTGATCCAGGCGAGCGCCGTGGCGGTGCGCACATCGCGGACGCCGACCTGTTCGGCGGCCCCGGCCACCTGGATATCGGTCTGGGCCCGGGTGCGTTCGGCGGCGCGTTTGGCCCCGTTTGGCACATCCTGCATGACGCCGACCCGCGCCATGGTCATGCTGTCGCCTTTGAACCGCCCGGCTGGCGGGCCCGAGACCGGGAAGTTGTCGAGCCCGAAGACAATCTTGGGATCGGGAAGGGCGCCCGCGGCGCGCGCGGCGGAGCGTGCGCTCTCGATCTGCAGGGCGCGGGCCTCGAGGTTCGGTGAGGTTCTCTGTGCGGCGTCGAGCGCCGCGGCAAAGGTCAGGGGCGCAGCCTGCGCGCCGCCGGCCACGAGGAGGCTGGCGAGAACGATGGGTAGACGCATGTTCGGGATCCGAAGGGGCATGGAGCAAAGCCGGCCGGGACACGCCGGCGGAGCGCTGGGCTCCGCCGGCGGCCCGTCAGGACCGCGCCCAAGGGGATAAGAGGGCGCGGCCCGTCAGGCGGTTCAGCCGTTGGGCGTCTGTGACGCCGGCCCTTGCATCATCGGGCACGGGCAATCCTTGGCGGCCAGCGCGGCGCTAGGCTTGGCTGTTCGGATCACCGGCCGGAAGACGTCGTGCGGGTTGGAGGGCGGGGGCCCGACCCGGTACTCATATTGCCCGTCTGGGGCAGAGGCCGCGAAGGCGGAGGTGCTCACAGCGGTGAGCGCGGCGACGCAGGCGGCCGCGGCCAAGAACTTCGAAAGGTTCATCGTAATCGTCCTGAATGACTGATGAGGCCGCGGGATTGCGGTCCTCTTGCCCACATGCGTCACGGCCTCAGAAGAGTGTCGGCCACGACCTGTGAGCGAGCCCGCGCAGGTCGCGCGGACAGTTCAGGCGATCGATCTCGGTGGTCGCTCCGTCCGGGGCGGCGGGCGAGGCTTCAGCGGCAAAACCCGCTCGGCGACAACCGACGCCTTCGGCCGAGGGGCGACGTAGACGTTCGCGGTCGGCAGCGCTGCGGAGAGGCCGCACATCGTGGCGCAGGCCTGCGCGCACGCCTTGCCGTCCATCGTCTTCTTACCGTGGTCGCAGCATGGGTCGGGGGCAGTTGGCGCGGCCTGATCGGCCGTCGTCGCGGCCATCATCATGCCGGTCATCTCGGCGCCCGCCTCGACGCACGACTGCTGCGCCGCCAGGGCGGCGGCCGGGCTGTAGAGCAGGCCCAAGAGGGCGAAGAGGACGAGGAGACGCCGCATCGCTGCGGAACCTACGCCGGCGAAGGGCCTGAGTCGACGGCCGCCCTCATCCGACGCGGCCGCGCCATGGCGAGAGGGGCGGCGGCCGTTCATTGCGCCGACACCGGCGCGAGCATGCCCAACCAGGCGATTACGGCCAGCACCAGGAAGGCGAGCGCCGTCTCGACCACAAGGCTCCGACGCAGGGCGGCCAGCGCCTCTTGTCGCGTCTCGTTGTTCTCCAGGGCGGCGCCGAGGGCGGGCGTCAGGCGGAAGCGATTGGCCGCGGCCAATCCCAACATCCCGGCGAACAGCAGCAGCTTCAGGAGGAGGAGCTGTCCGTAGGGCGTGGTCCAGAGGCCGCTGATGCGCGCGGGACCCACCAGGAACCAGCTGTTGACCAAGCCTGTGCCGACGAGGACTGCGACCAGCCCGGAGCCGACGCCGGAGAAGCCGTGGAGAGCTCTGTGCACAGCGTGATGGTTTCCTGCATCCGCTGTGGTCGGGCGAAGCAAGCCGAAAAAGACCACCAGCGCGCCGATCCAGACCCCGGCGGCGAGCGCGTGAAGGATGTCGGCCGTCAGGTGGACGGGGCCACCCGCGCCTTGGGTCGCCGCGCCATGACCCATCCAGGCGAGGCTGGCGGTGATGACGGCGCCGAGCACCGTGCAGAGCCAGAAGAGGGGCCGGCCCGGGCGGAGCACGAGCACCGCGCTGAGCGCTAGTCCCGCGGCGACCGCGCGGACGATCGCGGCCTTGCCCAGCGACATGGTGGTGGCGACGGCGGTCAGCGACGACAGCTTCAGACCCTCGGAAATTGATCCGGCGAGGACTGACGTCTGCGCCGCCAAGCCGAGCAGGGTGGCGGCCAGAAGGGCGCCGGCGCTCCATCCCAGTAAGGGCCGGGACCAGTTCAATTGTGCCCCGGATCCAGGACCCGCGCGGGGCAGGGCGTAGATCAGGAAGAGCGATGATCCAAAGAGGATCATCGCCCCTGCGAACTGAACCAGCCTGAGGAAGATGACCGCAGGCTCGAGCACGCCCTATTTCACCGTAAAGGCGAGGTCGCCATTCATCTTGTGTCCGTCCGAGGTCGCCGCATGCCACATGACCTTGTAGGCGCCCGGCATCAGCGCGCCCTGTGGCGTACCGACCATAGACAAGCCGTCCTTCGAGACGGCGGTCTTCACCGGCATCTTCATGCCGCCGCCCATTTCCAGCTCGAAACCGGAGAAGGCCGGCGTCAGTTTCTCGTTGAAGGTGAGCGTGATCGTCTTCGGCGCAGCCACCGTGACGTTCGCGGTCGGGTTCGACGCGACCAGACGAGCGTGTGCCGAGGCGGTTCCGGCGGCTAGCAAGGCTACGCCGGCCACCAGGCCGGCGATGGAGAGGCTTCTGTGATGAGTCATTGGGATATCCCCGAGGTTTGAACGCTGTCCCTGCAGAGAATACGCGGCGACCTGCCCAATCCCCTCATCTGCGGATGAGTGCGACGGTGGGACGCACTTCCCATGGCCTGAGCCGGTGAATCTTTCGTTGTCGTAGCGCGCCGCGTTCCCGACCAGCCCGTGCCCCAGGCAGACGCTGGGTGAAATCGCTTGCAACGCCACGCGGCCAATTCTTCGGGGTCCGGAACAAGCCCAACCTGGACCGATACAGATGCGCGCGTGGACGCTGCGGTCTTCTATGCAGTGACCGCGCAGGTGAACCTGGCGAACCTGCTGGACCGGCGCGATTTCCTGTACGCCGACAACAATGACAACATCACCCCGCGCTCCGCCACGGCGGTGAAGGTGAGCCTCGCGGGGCGGTTCTGACGCACAGATCGCGCGCGGCGGTTAACGGCAGCGGCGTCCAGCCCGCCCGGGCTCAAGGTGGCTCTTGGCTGCAGACCGCCAGATGACTGGGCTTGTGGGACCTGGTCTCGACCCAGTCAGGGGCGCGCCGCCCTCGAGGCTCTTAAAAGGAGGGGTGTCCCGCGGCGACATCGCTCGCAACTTGCTCGTGCTGTGCGCAGATGGCGGGCCAAAGACCGGCGGCCTCGGGACACTCGATCCCGAACACCCGCCGAAGCACCCCGACATAGGCCTCGGGGCTGGATAGCAGCCGAACCGTGCTTCGTCCGTACTGCAAGCGACATAGGCTTCGTCCCAATAGCACCACCACGCCGCCCCGCACGTGGCGCTGGCAGACCGCGTAGCGGACGTGGGGGGACGTCGACGACGTCCGCAGCCATTCTGAGGCCGCAAGCAGGCGGTCCGGAGGCGCGGGCTCAAGCGTGAAGTCGTAGTAGGGGATACTTGCACATTCATGATTGTGGAGCCGCCACCACTCGGCGCCGAGGCGCTCGAGTCGGAAGGAGAGCTGGCCCTGCCGATGGAGCCCGGGACGGAATGGGATCGGTTCGCGCAGTCCGTCGCCGAAGCCCACATCGGCCAAGTAGGGCTGGTCGAGGTCGACCTTGAGGAGGGAGTGGACGCCGTCCTCGCCGCGCGATCCATCCCGCTTGATGATCGAGGCCAGAGTGGTCACTTGAAATCCGGTCTCGATGAGCGCGCTCGCGAATAGGGCGTTCATCTCGAAGCACCAGCCGCCGCGGCGGCGTCGCACCAACTTTTCGAAGGCGTGATGGCTGTCGATCCCCAGGGGCCGGCCGAGCAGCACGTCGAGGTTCTCGTAGGGGATAGCCTTCAGATGAGCCCGGTGCATGCGCCGAAGATACTTGAGGTCCGGCGCTTCGCCTCGGCTGAGCCGGATGCGTCGGAGGTAGGCGTCCAGATCCATCGGAGGCGCGTCAGCGCGGCCGCGACGACAGGTGAAGCTGCGCAATGCGCCAGGATCCGGCTGTCTGGACGAGCACGGCGGTGCTGACGCCCTGGCGCTGGATCAGCCCTTCGCGTCCCTTGGCGCGGATCACGTAGGCATACTCCTCGCGCGCCCAGGCGACGTCCCCGCGCACCTGAACGTCGACCTTTCGGTCTTTGATCTCGAAGCTCTCGAAGGCGGCAAGCTCCGGCCCAAGATGATGCTCCAGATACTGGCTGATCCGCCCTTCGTATTTCCCACCTTCCAGAACGGCGGCGTCCGGAGTGAATAGCCTGGCTATCTCTCCAACCTCGCGCCGTCCCAAGGCCGACGTGAACGCGTCGAGGACCTTGCGAGCCTCCGCCGCCGGAACCGACATGGTCTGGATCTGCGCGGACGCCGGGGAGGCCGTCGCCAAAGCCGCCAGAACGGCCAGATGATAATGCTGCATCTACTCTTCTCGTGATCTGAAAAGATCCCCCTCCGCCGACGGCGGAGGGGGCAAGGACCCTAGAACCGGCGCACGAGCTGCACGCCATATTGCCGCGGCTCTCCATAGACGGCGAGCGGCAGGGCCGGGTTCGAGACTCCGGTGGCGTTGGTCCCGACGGTCTTGTAGGTCGCGTAGCGCTCGTCGGTGAGGTTGCGCCCGAACACGGCCACCTCCCAGACATCGCCCGCCGTGGCAAACGTCGCCCGGGCATTCAGCAGCGTATACGGCTCGCCCGAGAACTGGCGCAGGTTGTTCGGCTTGAACTGGACGCGGTCACGCCAGGCGATGTCGCCCCGCAGGGTCAGACTGTGGCCATCGACGAACTCCCACCGGTACTGTGCGGCCCCCGTGAAGTTCCACCGTGGCGCATTCGGCAGGGTGTTCCCGGCCAGACTAACCCCATTGTCGAAGAAGCGGTCGTACTCCGCGTCGAGGTAGGCCGCCGTCGCGTTCAGGTCGAGGCCGTGGACCGGCCTCACCGTGACCTCCAACTCGCCGCCCTTCAGGGTGGCCTTGCCGGCGTTGGTGGTGGTGGCCACCCCGTTGATGTACTCAACCACCTGCAGGTCGGTGTAGTCGTAGTAGAAGACGCTGAGGTTCGCCCGGACACGGCGGTCCCAGAACATCGACTTCACCCCGCCCTCGTAGCTCCAGATATACTCCGGCCGGAACGGCCGGCCGTCGCCGAGCTGAAAGCCTCCCGACTTGAAGCCGCGCGTGATGGAGGCGTAGGCCATCACGTCTTCGCTGACGTCGTACTGAATCCCGACTTTCGGGGTCCATGCGCGCCAGGAGGCCTTGGCCGCTTCACCGCCCACATCGACCCCGCCGGAGAGGACACGGTAGGCGAAATCCTTCTCCTCGTAGCTATAACGGGCGCCGCCGGTGAGCCTGAGCCGATCGGTCAGGCGGAACGTCGCCTGGCCGTAGGCTGCGAGCGCATTGGTGACATTGCTCTCGGGCAGGCCGAGCGCGCGCGCGGGCTCCAGGATCTGCAGCTGGTCGCGGGCCTTCTCGCGCAGGTAGAAGGCGCCCACGATCCATTCCAGGCGATCGGGCTCGTTGTTGCTGAGTTGCAGCTCCTGGGTGAAGGAGCGCGACCGCTCGTAGAGGGTGATGTTGCGGAGGAAGAGATCCGTCGCATCGACGTCGAGAACCTGGTCCACCGTGCTCCCGCGATAGGCGGTGATTGACTTCAGGGTCACGGGGGCCGTGACGTAAGTGGCGGTAGCCGAGACGCCACCGTTCTCAACGTTGTTGCGCGGTCGCGTGTCGAGGATCAGCTCGTCCTCTCCGCGCGGGATGGTCGCGCCGGCCCGCGCCAGGTCCGCCGGGTAGCTTTGGCGGATGGACGGATAGCCAGTCTCGCGGTCGCGGCCAAAGTCGGCCCGCAGCGTCAGGTCGAAGTTTTCGGCGAGGTCGATGGCGAGGGTGGCGCGCGCGGCGAAGCGGTCGATGTCCTGGTATTTTTCGCCTGTCTTCGGATTGTCGTAGATGCCGTCGCGATCGTTCTTGAGAACGGTCAGGCGGCCACGAATCCGCTCGCCAAGCGGCCCGGACACGGAGCCGGAGAATGTCCGTCGACTGTAGTTGCCTACAGTCGCGCTGAGTATGCCTTCGAGTTCAGACGTTGGCGCCCGTGAGGTGATGTTCAGGGTGCCGCCGGCGGAGTTGCGTCCGAAGAGCACGCCCTGCGGGCCACGGAGCAGTTCGATGCGCTCCACATCGAACATGTCCTGATAACTGGTGGTAGGCCTCGGAATATAGACGCCGTCGTAGTGCACCGTCGAACTCGGGTCTGTGGCGACCCCGAAGGCCGAGGTGCCGATGCCTCGGATGTTCACGATCGCCATCGAGTCGTTGGTGATGGTGACACCGGGCGTAAAGACCTGCAGGTCCTCGAGGGTGGAAACCCCGAGCGCGCGAAGCGTCTCGCCGGTGACGGCGGTTACGGCGACCGGCGTGTCCTGCAGATTTGTCTCGCGCTTCTCAGCGGTGACTACCACCTCTTCAAGAGCTTCAGGCGCGGCGGACTGAGCGAACGCGGGCGCCGGCGCAAGGGCGAGCACTGTGAACATCGCGGACGCGCCGCGAAGCGTAATGCGATTGGAACGCATGAAACCTCCCCATATCTAAGGGATATACGTACAACCGTGCTGCTCCCCCTCATGGCCACCAAACAAAGTTGTCATACTGAGTATTCCATCGCCCGATTGTCCTTTGATCCGCGCCTTCATAACGGCTCATTTGCGCGTGCCCTGCCGCTGCTTTTGCGAAGATGGTGTCCGCGATGATCGGTCCCTTTGGGAACCCTCCGACCTGCGATCTGTTGCCTAAACCGTAGCCGGCGTCGGACGACGTCAGGCGCAGGAATCCAGAGTTCATGCCCCTTCCCGTGGCCCTCTTGTCGCTCGCGACGGCGTCTCCGCCCAACGTGCTGGCGCAAGCGCAAGTGGAGCAGGCGGCGCGAGAGCTGTTTGCCGATAAATTTCCACACTTCGAGCGTATGGCTCCGGTCTTCACCACGGCAGGCGTCCGCACCCGGCAAGTGATCCGGCCGATCGAGTGGTACTTCGAGCCGCGGGGCTGGCCCGAACGCACCGAGGCTTACCTCGATGGCGCGACGGACCTGTTCGTGCAGGCCGCCTCCGCGGCGCTGGCCGAGGCGGGGCTTGCCGGCCCCGACGTGGACGTCATCGTCACGGTGTCGTCTACGGGGATCGCGACGCCCAGCCTGGAGGCGCGCGCGATGGAGCGCATGAAATTCCGGCCGGACGCCGCCCGTGTGCCGGTCTTTGGTCTCGGCTGCGCCGGCGGCGCGACCGGCCTTGGCCTCGCAGCCAGGCTCGCGGCGGCGACTCCAGGCGCTATCGTCCTCTTCGTCACCGTCGAGCTTTGTTCCCTGGCGTTCCGGCTGGACGACCTTAGCAAGGCCGACATCGTGGCCACCGCGCTGTTCGGCGATGGCGCTGCAGCCTGCGTGGTCCGGGCCGGAGAGGGCGGTTTCGCCCAGGTGACCGGGATCGCCGAGCACACGTGGCCCGCCACGCTCGATGTCATGGGGTGGCGGGTCGAACCCACGGGGCTCGGGGTGATCTTCGCACGCGCCATCCCGCCGTTCGCCAGATCCCATCTGCGCCCGGCGATGGCGTCGATGTTGGGCGCGCAAGAGCTTGAGATCGAAGACATAGACCGGTTCATCTGCCATCCCGGTGGCGTGAAGGTGATCGAGGCGCTGGAGCTTTCGCTGTCGATCCCGCAGGGCGGTCTGGATCGAGAGCGCGAAGTCTTGGCTGACCACGGCAATATGTCCGCCCCGACCGCGCTGTTCGTCCTCGACCGCGTTCGGCGCGACCGCATGCCGCCACGCTCTGTCCTCACGGCGTTGGGGCCGGGCTTCACCGCGAGCACCGTCACTCTAGATCGCGCGGCGTGACCCTGGCCGTCGCGGTCTTGGCGCTCGTGACCCTACAACGGGTCGCCGAACTCTTTCTTGCCCGCCGGAACTCCGCAAGGTTGCTGGCCAGAGGGGGCGTCGAGGTCGGGGCCGGCCACTATCCGTTCATTGTCTCGTTGCACGCCGCCTGGCTGATCGGGCTGTGGATCATGGCATGGGACCGGCCGGTCGCGCCGCTTTGGATGAGCCTCTTTTTGCTCCTGCAGCTGTTGCGGATCTGGGTCATCGCAACGCTGGGCGATCGCTGGACGACCCGGATCATTGTCCTCCCCGGCGCGCCCCTGGTGAGGCGGGGACCCTATCGCGTCCTGTCTCACCCGAACTACGCTGTCGTCGTCGCCGAGATCGCGGTGCTGCCGATCGCTTTCGGCTTGCCAGCCTACGCCCTGATATTCTCGGCCTTGAATGCCGCCGTGCTTTGGGTGCGCATACGTGCTGAGAACCGCGCACTGGCCAGCCTGACATAGGCTGTCTGCCATAGCCGTTTTGATATCGACCTCATCGACTTCATGCGCTCGGATGCAGCTGACGGCGAACCTATTGGAGCCGCTGCGAGGGCAAGTCCTCCGACGATCCCTTTGCAACCAGTCGCGTGTGGGGAGCCCAAAGCTTTTGAACCCCCCTGATACTGCCGCGTTGTAGCCGCACGTCTACGGCGAAGCCAGAATCTAGAAATTGAGCGCGATAGGAGAGGGACGTGCAGGCAGAACATAAGGGCGAGAGGTCAATGGATCGCCAGATGATGCAGCATCACTACAGGATGTTGGCGCTCAATCTCGCTGCGAGCCTCGTCATCATGTATATTGCTATGTTCGCAATGATCTCGAGCAGGGGCGAGTTCGTTCAGAACATCAACTTTTTCTATATGGCGCTGGTGATGTGGGCGCCGATGGCCGCACTGATGCTGCTGACGATGAAGTCTATGTATCAAAGCACCAAACTCAATCTTGGCCTCTACGTTGCCTTCGCTGCTGTGTTCGTACTTTCGTTCGCAGGAATTCGCGACCAGGGGTTTGTAGGCGACCGGCAGTTCGTTCGCTCGATGATACCCCACCACTCCGGCGCGATTTTGATGTGCGGCCAGGCCCCGATCAAGGATGCTGAAATCCGTGAACTCTGCTTCGGCCCGAACGGGATTGTGGAATCTCAAAAACGTGAGATTGCGCAGATGAAGGCCATTTTGAAGCGCCTTTAGCCCGCGACGTCTCAAAAGCGCATTTCGGGCCGAAAAGTCGTAAACTTACGTAGTCATTTCAGTGACTTAACGTAGTGCGCCGAGTTTACACATGCCTTACACATAAGCCCCGTGATCCGGGATGTGAGGCAGGCCAATGGAAAGCCACACCCTCATGGACGGAAAGGTCCATGTTTACCGCCGCGAGAACAGCCGCTTCTGGCAGTGCGCCGTGTTCCTCGGCGGACGAAATCACCGCCAGACGACGCGCCAGAAGACCCGTTCGAGGCTTTGGCGATCCAGCCGCTTTGCGAAACTGCCGCCCTTAGGTTTGAGGGTGACGCGTCACGAGCGCCGCGTGTCCCGGACACGAACAGGGGCCGCTGGCGATCAGGCGATGTGAGGGCTTGCAGCGCGATGTCGCGTATCCCCAATAGACTTTTAATGAGAGGTCGCCGTTGGTGAGGCAGTTGCAAGCTGGCACGCGAAATATCGACCAGGAGTTCGTCACGCCAGGAGTGAGGGTCGGCTACATCGGCGCTCGTGTGGGGTCGCACGACGAAGACGTGGCGCTGCTGACCTCGGTCGGCTGTCAGGTTGTTCGCAGCGAAACCTCCTCCGCTGGCGCTGTGCTGTGGGCGATCATCTCCCTCATCGGGCCGGAGGACGAGCTGGTGGTATTCGCCTTGTCCGACCTCATCGGCCTTTCCGCGCTCGAGGTTCTAGATCGGCTTCATGAGCGCGGCGCGAGCCTTTACGTGTTGGACGACGGCTTTTCGACCAGAGGCGATGGCGACCGCTATCTCCGCGCTGCCCTCAAGGCTGTAGCCTACCTTCAGCCCAATGGTCGCCGCTCAGCCGATCGGGTGGGGACGGAGGATGCAATACTGAGTTTACAGCGCCGTGGCGTTGGGCCCACGGAAATTGCAAGGCGTCTCGGCGTCTCCCGAATGACAGTTTGGCGCAAGCTGAAAAAGAATCGGGCCGACGAAGCTTTGGCGACGCGGTCGAGGCTCGGACGGAGCGTTCGCTCGGCGTCGACGCCGGTGAAAACTCAGACCTCGGGTCCTCGCTCATGATCTGAACCGCCACCGACGCCTCCGGGAGGCTTCAAGTTATGAGCGGCCGCATTCACTGGAGCGGCGAGTAGTGTGATTGGTTCGCCGTGCGCTTAGATGATGCGCGCACTCCGCGCTGGCTCCTGCGCTTATTGGAGGTTCAGAAGCTTAGAAGGCGTGAGATCAAGCAGTTGAAGGGCCATCTGCAGCGTTTAGCGATGGTTCCGCTCTTCTCATGATTGATCTTGGCGTCGGCGGCGCTGAGAGGGGCGAAGTTCAATGCACGGCAGGGATCACCCGCCATATGACGCCGCCGACATCATCGGCCACAAGGAGGGCCCCATGCCTGTCGACCACCACCCCGACGGGCCTGCCCTGGATCTTGCTTTCGGCATTGAGAAAGCCGGAAAGAAACAGCTGCGGTGCTTGGGGGCGCCCGCCAATGAAAGGGATGAATACCACCCTATAGCCGTTGAGGGGCTGGCGGTTCCAGGATCCGTGCTGGGTGACGAACGCCCCGCCCCGGTAGGAAGCGGGATAGGTGTCGCCTCTGTAGAAGACCAGACCGAGAGACGCGGTGTGCGGGCCGAGGCCGTAATCGGGGGCGAGGGCGTTGGCCACCAGATCCGGCCGGCGCGGCTGCACGCGCGTGTCGACGTGCTGGCCCCAGTAACTGTAGGGCCAGCCATAGAAGCCACCCTCTCTCACGCTGGTGAGATAGTCGGGCGGCAGGTCGTTGCCGATCTCATCGCGTTCGTTCGCGACGGTCCACATTGTCCCCGTACTGGGTTCGAAATCTAACCCATTGGGGTTGCGGATCCCGGACGCGAAGATCCGGGTCCGAGCCGAGGCGATGTCATACTCCCAGATCGCCGCGCGACCGACTTCGTTTTCCAGGCCGTTGTCGCCGATATTCGAGTTGGAGCCGACGGTCGCGTAGAGTTTGGACCCATCCGGACTGGCCACGACGTTCTTCGTCCAATGGTGATTGATTGGCGGCCCCGGAAGGTCGAACACTCGCTCCGCCGGCCCCGCCGCTGCGGTTTGGCCCGAGCGATAGGCGAAACGGACCACCCCATCGTTGTTGGCGACGTAGAGCACGTCGCCAACGAGCGCCATGCCGAACGGGCTGCGGAGCCCCTGCGCGAACACCGTGCGGCTCTCCGCGGCGCCATCGCCGTCTTGATCTCCCAGTAGGATGAGCTTGTTGGGACTGGGGACCGCCGACTTCACCTTCTTCATCAGCATCTTCTGGACGAAGCCGCGAATGCCGCGCTGCATCCTGTCCGCCGTCGACGGCTCACCGGCGGACTCGGCCACCAACACATCGCCGTTGGGCAACGCGAGCAGCCAGCGGGGATGTTCCAGGTCGCTGGCGAAGCGGGTGACGGTGAACCCCGTCGGGGCGTCAGGGCTCGCGCCGGCGGGCCAGCCTACGACGCTCGGTACGCCGACCGAAGGCAGGAGGCTGCTCTGCGGCGCCGGTAGCGGCGGATTGGGTCCGAACCCGACGAAGGGATCGCTAGAGCCCGGCGTGGTACAGGCGGCGAGCGACAACGCCGCTATACTTGTGATCGCGATTGGGATCGAGCGAGGCATGAGCTCTCCTGTATCGATCAAAACGACCTCGGGTCGCCGATGTTGCGTGTCACGGCGTCGGCCGGGGAATCCTGCCCTAGTGATACGCGCGGGCGGAGCCGTAGCCCTCGAAATGTCCCGCAATGTTGGGGCGTTCCGACCGAAGACGGCAGGGGAGGGATCACCGCTGAGAGCGTGCCCGCCTGCTCCGAGGTTGACCGGCGCAGGATGGGCTTGTGTTGGGCCTCTGGCTCAGCCAGGCCAGGCTATGTCAACACTCCGAACCGTTGGGCGGCCCGCAATCGCGCGCTTCGAACGGCGGGCACATGCCTGTACTTAGTCTCCTTGTGGCCGGGTTCGCGTGGGTCTAGGGCAAAAGCAAGCCTTGGATGTTCGAGCTTGTGCTGCCCCGTCTCGCGGGGCTCATGGCGGAACTTCGCCCTCGGCGTGGGTTTCCGGTTACCCTTGGTTTTGCCGGTGCTGGCGTGGGCGATGGGCTTGGCGTTGGCCGCCCTTGGGCTCGGCGCAGCGCCGGGGGACGCGAAGGGGCGGGCATGACCGATGACGCGCGACGGCTTAGCGACCGTGAGGCTGTGCTCAACAGCGGATGTTTCTGCGTCACTTTGGACAGCGCACGCCTGATGGCCGCGATCCAGGCCGAAGCGCCGGATCCGGACCTCGCTGCGGCTCTGCTCGACGCGCGCCCAAATCTCTTCGCGGCCATGCCGGTGTTTCTGGCCGAACACGACCTAAAAGCCATGCTTGCCGTCGTCGCGGCGGTCGAAGGGGCCGCCGAAGACTCTGCTTACCAAACGGCGGTCCTCGCCTGGGCGCCGGCGATTGCGCGTCAGGACTTCGGGCCACGCGGGGTCTTCATGGGCTACGATTTTCATCTGGGCCCTGGTGAGCCCAAGCTGATCGAGGTCAACACCAACGCCGGCGGCGCCTTCCTTAACGCCTTCCTGGCGCGCGCCCAGGGCGCATGCTGCCGCGAAGCGGAGGACGCGATGCGGGCCGCGCCGATGTCTGAGTTCGAGGCCGCGGTCTGGGCGATGTTCTTGGCCGAATGGGCCTTGCAGGGCCGGACGGGCGAGCCGCGCTCGATTGTCGTCGTCGATGACCGACCCCGTGAGCAGTATCTCTTCCCAGAATTCCTGCTGGCCCAGCGTTTCTTCGAACGCCAGGGCGTGAAGGCCTGGATCGCCGATCCCGGCGAGCTTCGCTTTACCGGGGGCGAGTTGAAGCTCGAGGGGGAGGCGGTCGACCTGGTTTACAATCGTCTGGTCGATTTCTCGTTTATGGCTCCGGGACATGAAGCTCTGCGCGATGCCTACCTCGCAGGCGCAGTCGTGCTGACCCCCGGCCCCCGCAACCACGCGCTCTTCGCCGACAAGCGGAACCTGACGCTGCTATCGGATCCCGTCGTCGCCGATGGCTTTGGGCTAACGCCTGATCAGCGGCAGAGCCTTTCGGCTGTCCCCCGCACGGTGATGGTGACCGCCGCGAACGCCGAAAATCTGTGGTCAGCCCGAAAACGCTATTTCTTCAAGCCGGCGGGCGGACACGGCGGCAAGGCGGTCTACCGCGGCGACAAGATGACCCGCGGGGTTTGGGAAGAGGTTCAGCAGGGCGGTTACATCGCCCAGGAGCTGGCCGCTCCGTCCGAGCGCCGGATCAGGATCGACGGTGAGATCAAAGCGCTCAAGCTCGACGTTCGCGTCTACACCTACAGGGGGTCGCCGCTGCTGACCGCGGCGCGGGTCTATCAGGGCCAAACTACGAATTTTAGGACGCCCGGTGGCGGATTTGCGCCGGTGTTCGTGACCTGACGGGGTCTTTCAGCGGCAGAAATCATGGTTGCGCTGTTTTCGCTTCCGGGTGTCGCCCAGCGCGCTGTGGCATGAAGAGGATACAGGCGAGAATGGCCGCCGCCAGAACCGCCGACGCGAGGGGACGGCTGAAAGCCAATCCGCCCTGGTCGAGCGGCTTGTCGAGGAAGTCGCCCACTGTCGCACCCAACGGCCTGGTGAGGATGAAGGCTGCCCAGAACAGCAAAACGCGGCTGACCTGGGTCCAGTAGAAGAGCGCAGCCAGGGCCGCCAGCATCGTCCCGAACACGAGGGCGGCGCCGATGTATCCGAGGCCGCCCGTGTCCGCCGTCCAGTCCCCAAGCGCCGTTCCCAGCGTCTGCGAAAAGGTGATGGTCACCCAATAGAAGATCTCGGCTCTCGGCGTCGCAATGGCATCTGACGAAATCGAACCTAGGGTTAGCCGCCAAACCGCCAGCGAGGCCAGCACGCAGCCGAGGAGCAGGGTCGAACCGCCGGTGTAGCCGATCCCCAACGAGCGGGTGGCATAGTCCGCCATCGTCGTGCCGGCCGTCGTGGAGGCGATGATGGTCGCCCAGTACAGGAACGGGTGGAAGCGCTTCGCGGCGATCTGCCACCAGATCAAACCCACGAGGACAGAGAGGAAGATCGCGGTGCCGGCCAGATAGCCGAGCTTCATGGTCATGCTGACGGTGTCGCCGGCCGTTTCGCCAAGCGTGGTGGCGAGAATCTTGATGATCCAAAACCCAAGCGTGACGGCCGGAACCTTGCTCAAGACGTCTCGCTGGGTATTTGTCATTATGGTCAGCTCCGTCGGCCTCGGCCGAGTTCTGCAGTAGATCGGGGCCCTCCAAGTTCGATGCTACAGGTTGGGCGCCCATGTGGCGACCTCGGCGACGAGCCGGATCGGATCGGCGACTGGGGATGGTTGTGCAGCAGGTCAGCCGGCATCCTGCGCGCCGATCTCGGCCAGAGCGCGGGCGAAGAACTTCTTGGCCCGTTCGGAGCCGTAGGACTGGGCGGCCTTTTTCACGCGCGCCCGGTCACTGGCGGCCAGGCGCGCCTTGACGCGCTGGAGCACGTCGTCGGCGCTCTCGCCCAGCTGATCGAGGTTGTTGACCAGGTCGACCATCAGAAACTCAGCCGTGAGCTTCTTCGGGAAGGCGCGCTTCATCCGGAAATCGTAGGTGCGGCCGCCGAGCGCGAATTTGCCGTGGCGCTTGTGGTTGTAGACCACGGTCTTGTTGTGCAGCTGGGTCGTGCCGACGCCCAGCAGGTTGTAGGCGTTGGGCGACGCCAGCAGGAACGGGCCACCCTTCAGGAAGGTCGACACCAGCGTCTCGTCCTCGGGTGGGGCCTTCCCGAAGGCGGTTTGCTTGGGCGCGTAGTAGAGACCGCCGGCGAGCTTGGTCAGCACGCCCGCCTGCAGCGCTTCCTTGAGGTGGCGATCGACCGCGGTCGACCACTGGGCCAGATCCACCCGGCGGTAGGTCTGCCCGGGGCGGAGCTTGGCCTTCAACTGGTCGAACTTGCTCATCGCTCCTCGCCCTCCGCAGACATTTTGCAAGAAATGTCATTAAAAATCCATGCAAAAGGAGTTGCGCAGCGGTTGGCCACGAGAGGAGTGGCGCCTTGGCGGCCTGGGTCGCATGGCGTCTAATGGCGGCATGATCCAGTCGACCACTCGTCTAAGCCGGGGCGCACGCCTTCGCCGCCCTCGACCTGTCTGGATCTACGGCGTGATTGTCCTCGCAGGTGTCATTCTGTTTGGCTTGGGGCTTCTGGTCTTCAAGCCTTAAGGCATGTTGGGGAAGCTCTCCCGTGCGGCCGAGCCAAAGTCTCGGCCGCCCCTTTCGAGCAGGGGACACTCCCACAACGCCCCGGAGATGGAGAGCGGCCGGCGGGCGTGCTCGGTCCCTCCGCTGACGCGGCTCCTACGGGTCCGCCCCTTCGGGCGCCCTTTGGGGCGCCGACGGCCGCTCAACGGCGCGTCCCGCCATGGCCTTCGGCCAGGCTCCTTGCGGCCTTCATTTTTAGAGGGCCGGCCTGGGCCGGCCAGTCACACGAGAGGCGCTAGTCCTCACCCCAATTCTTGAGCGTTTCGCCTTCTGGCAACGGCTGGCCCAAGAGGTTGACCCAAGCTGATCGATCGAGGCACCAGCTCACGGCGACCAGGCGCGCGCCGCCGTCAAACCTGAACCAGCCGCGGATCACGCGGCCATCCTTCGGCGCCGTCTCGGCAGGATGCGGCGCGATCACAGGGTCACGGCGCGCGAGCTCATGCCTAGACCTCTTCCCCTTCGGCTTCGACGGCCACAGAGGCGGCGCCGCCTAGCGCCTCGTAGCGTCGCGCCGACAGCCACTGCAGTCGTTTGGCCTGGGTCAGGAGGACCCGCCGCAGGCCGCCTTGCACCTTACGCTCGGAAATCACCTGGGCGAGCCGCGAGAGGATCAGTGAGCGGCGGGCGATCCGGAAGTCCGGGTGGGAGCGCAGCTCGAAGACGCGGTCGGAGACGATCCGGGCCCGGAAGGACGGCGGCGTCTCGACGGCCAGGTCGCCGGGCGGCGGGTCCTTCTCGTTGAGGATCGCCTTGAACTGCGAGCCTTCGACCGCGCGGTCTGTGATCAGCCGCTCGAGTGCATCCAGGTGCTGCCGGGCGGCCAGATCGGTGCGGTTCGAATCCTGGAACTGGGGGAGGGGCCAGACCTCGATCTCGAAGACCTCGAACGGGTCGAGCACCGACATGGCCACGGCGTCGGTGCGCTGGTTGGTCAAGTGGCGGCGGATGCGGGTGCGCAGGCGCTCGTTGGTCTGGCCGACATAGATCGGCTCGCCGTCGTAGTCGAAGAAGGCGTAGACGCCCCATTTGTAGTTGCCGACGAAGGGGTGGGTCCCGGCCGGATCCTCAAAGGGGCTGTCGAGGAAGCGGCTGAGGTTCTGGCGCAGATCCTCGGTCTCGAACGGCGGAATGTTGACCGCGTCTGGGTCGCGCCTGAAGAGCTCGGTCACGCGACGGCTCGCGCCTCGGCTGCTTCAGCCAGCAGGGGTTCGAACACGTGCTTGGCCAGGTGGCGCACGACATCGACCACCACGCCATCGCCGGTCAGGTGGTAGGCCTCGTTGTAATTCTTCGGCAGCTTGTAGTCGTCGGGCAGGCCCATCAGCCGGGCGGTCTCCCGCGCCGAGATCAAGCGCGAGCGGATCTTCTTGCCATCGATGACCAGGATCACCTGCCGGCTCGAGCCGCCGCCGGGGGTCCGAAGGCAGCCCGACACGTCGTCAAATCGTACTTCCGCGCGCTGCACCTTCGCGCCGCGCTCATCGAGGCGGGTGCGGTTGTAGACGCCGCCCACCATACGGCGGCCGGCGCGCACGGCGGCGGCGACCTTCGCCTTGTTGACGGGGGACATCTTGGCCAGCAGGCGCTCGGTCTCGGCGGGCGTATGCCAGGAGACGCTCGTGGGGTGCTCCTCGATCTCGTCGGCCAAGGTGCGCACCCGGTGCCCGGGCGTGGGCACGTTCCACCAGAGCATGTTGGCGCGCACGGCCTTGGGCAGGGCGTCGACCGCACGGCGGATGGCTCGGGTGTGGAACGGATCAAGCGGCTCGGGCGACAGCAGCGCCGGGTCGATCGCCACGTCCTCGCGCACGCCTATGACGAAGAGGCGTGGGCGGGATTGGGGCACGAAGAGGTCGGCGTTGATCACCAGAGCGCCGCAGCGGTAGCCGACTTCGGCGAAGGTCCGGCAGATCGCTTCAAAATCCTGGCCGCCGTGGGACGTGAGTGTTCCGCAAACATTCTCCAGGGCGATCAGTCTAGGCGCCCGACCTTCGGCCTTGAGCGCGCGGACTACGTCCCAGAAGGGATAGAAGGTGCCGGACCGCTCGCCTTTCAGCCCGGCGCCGACGCCGGCCAGCGAGAGGTCCTGGCACGGGAACGATCCCCACATCAGGTCGGCGATGCCCGGTAGATCGGCGGGCGTGACGGCGCGGATATCGGCCACCTTCAGCTCGTCCGCGCCGAAGTTAGCCTGGTAGGTGAGGCCCTTCTTAAAGTCGAAGTCGTTGGCGAACAGGCACGACCAGTCGGGGCCGAGGCCCGTTCGGGCCATGCCGCCGCCGGCGAAGAACTCATAGAACTCAGCCATGTGCGCGACGCTCGGGGCTCTGGGCGGCGGTCCGGGGTTCGCGGGCGAGCTTTTCTTGCACGGCCTCGGCGATCCAGGTGTTGCGCGAGACGTTGCCAGGCCGTGCCGCGCATGCGGCGTCGATCTCAGCGAACGTGTCGGCAGCCAGGCGCAGGTTGATGCGGTCGAGGCTGCGGACGGTGGAGGTCTTCGAATCGGAATCCATGGAGCCACGTTGGCGCCTGCGTGGCGCCACGTCGAGGGTTGTTTCTTGTTTTGTTCTGCGACTTGTTAGAGGGTGCAGCATGACCGGGGAGCGCGTCCGCAAGATCATCCATGTCGACATGGACGCCTTCTACGCGTCGGTCGAACAGCGGGACGATCCGACCCTGAAGGGCAAGCCCGTTGCGGTGGGCTATCCGGAGAAGCGCGGGGTGGTGGCGGCTGCCAGCTATGAGGCCCGGCAGTTTGGGGTTCGCTCGGCACTGCCGTCGACGACGGCCCTGCGCAAATGCCCCGAGCTGATCTTCCGGCCGCCGCGCTTCGACGTCTACAAGGCCGTTTCGCGGCAGATCCACGAGATCTTCGCCGACTACACGCCCTTGATCGAACCGCTGTCGCTGGACGAGGCCTATCTCGACGTGACCGACAATCTGCGTGGCATCCCGACGGCGTCGGCGACCGCCAAGGAGATACGGGCTCGCATTCTTGAGGAGACCGGTCTGACGGCCTCGGCCGGGATTTCGTACTGCAAGTTCATCGCCAAGCTGGCGTCCGATTTCCGCAAGCCCAATGGCCAATATGTCGTGCCGCCGGAGCAGGGTGAGGCGTTCGTCGAGGCGCTGCCAGTGACTAAGTTCTATGGCGTTGGCCCCGTGACGGCGGCCAAGATGCACAAGCTGGGCATCCAGACCGGCGCCGACATGAAGCGCCAGTCGCTGGCCTTCTTGCAGGCCCACTTCGGCAAGTCCGGGCCCTGGTACTACGACATCGCCCGCGGCCGGGATGAGCGGCCGGTGCGACCGGACCGGGAGCGGAAGTCGTCAGGATCGGAGACGACTTTTGCGACGGACCTGACCGATCCGGACGCTATCGAGGCTGGCGTGCTGGCCATGGCAGATGACGTCTGGGCCTGGTGCGAGAAGACCGGCGGCCGCGGCCGGACGGTGACGGTGAAGATCAAGTGGGCCGATTTTCAGCAATCGACGCGCAGTCAATCGTTCCCCCTGTCCATTGATGGCCGCACGAAGCTCCACGAGGCGAGCCTGGGATTGATCCGCTCTGTCTTCCCGCCGCCCAAGGGCGTGCGGCTGGTCGGGGTGACCCTGTCAAACTTCGCGGCCGCGTCGGCAGGCCTTGGTGCAATTCAGCCCCTGCTGGGCGAATCGGCCCTTGCATGACCAAACAACGTCGTGCCTCAGCAGCACTTGGTGCATTCGCGCAACGAAGAGCCCGAAATCAGGAAAGCCGGATTGACGGATTCCTGTCTTTCTGGCTTTCATTACGCCCTTGGCGGTCAGCGCCTCGACGAGGTGCTCTTCGATGGCGACGCAGCGCGCGGAAACGCAAATCGACGGCGATGCCGACAAGGATCAGACGCTCAATTTCCGCGTCACTGCCGAATTCAAGAAAGCCTTCAAGGGATACGCGGTTGCCCAGGGCATCAGCATGACTGATCTCCTCAAGGAGGGTTTCCTCCTTTCCAAGAAGGCCCGTGGGAAGTGAAGGTCCAGGGTAACGTCTGGAGCCCGTCGGCTCGCGGTTGCACGAGCGCCGGACGATGAGCGTGCGCGCGGCGTCACGCCGTGAACCTGACGCGAGTTGGCTGTTCGACATTGGAGCCAACGCAACTAGCCCCGTCGTCGATGGCCTCATACGGGTCGACGATTTCGTCACAACCTCCCAGGCGCCCGAAGTTGTAGCGGTGCTGGAGAAGGCTCGCCGTTATGGCGCGCACTCCGTTTTCTTCGAGGCGGCGCGGAACGGCCGAGCCCCAGTGGCACAGGCCTTCATTTTCCTTGCCGCCGGCGGTCTTGATGACGCTGCGTTCGCCCAGCTGCATAAGCGGTTGTGGAGCTGGGGAGGGGTGCCTCTTCTGTACCGCGTGGTGCCCGGGCAGGTGCAACTGTTCCGATGCGCCCACAAACCGGATTTCGTCGATGCTTCTGGAGCTCCGATCTGCAACCCGGTCCGGACGCTTGAGATCGGCGCCGCTGTTGCCTCCGCCGATGGATGGTGGGACCGCGAACAACTCCGGAATGGAACGCTGTGGGATGATCCGGCCGCCTGTCAGCTCATGCTGTCTCCACACGGATCCTCGCACCGAAAGCTCGTCGACACCGTCCGCGCGCTGCACGTTGAGCTCTCGGCCGAAAATCTCCTAGACCCGCACCTCCGGCGGCGCCTGCTGATCCTCTCGCTCCTAATCGCCTACCTCGAGGAACGTGGGGTCCTTGAAGCAGACTACTTCGGTTCGTTCTTGCCGGGCGCCAGTCGCTTTTTTGAGGTGCTCGGAAACGGGCCTGCCCTAGTACGGTTGCTGGCTGCGCTGGAGGACCGATTCAACGGTCACGTCTTCACGTTGCCCCCTGAGCAGCGTCGCCTACTTGAGACCAGCGGCCAGCTAGGCCGCTATGCGCGGCTGATAGAAGGCTACGAGGATGCGGGGGGTCAGTTGACCCTTTGGCGTCTGTATTCTTTCCGGGACCTGCCGATCGAACTGATCAGCAATATCTACCAGCTGTTCGTAAAGGACGCAGCGAGCTCAGTTTACACTCCTCCGGCGCTTGTCCGGGCCATCCTAGAGGAGGTGCTTAGCTGGGATCGCCTCGACCAGATCATGAAAACGGACGAGGTTATTCTCGATCCGGCGTGCGGGTCCGGTGTCTTCCTTGTTGAGGCCTACAAGCGGCTCGTCCTTCATTGGCGCAGTAAAAACGGCTGGGCGAAGCCGGGTGTGGAGGACCTGCGGCCACTGTTGCTCCGAGTCCATGGCGTGGACTTGGAGGAGGGCGCTGTCGAACTCGCTGCGTTTAGTCTGTGCCTCGCGCTTTGCGATGCTCTCGAACCAGAGGAAATCCGGTCGAGCGTGAAGCTATTCCCGCCGCTTGCGGGCGTGAGCTTGCATCGCAGCTGCTTCTTCGAGGCTAAGTCTAATGGGGTGATCGGCGCTCCTGTCGCGGCAGTCGTCGGCAACCCGCCATTCGCGTCGTCGTTGACCACGCCAGGCGCCCAAGCCGCCTACGCTGCTTACAATGCTGATCACGGTCAGCTGGCGGATCATCAACTCGCATACCTTTTCCTCCACGAGGCGATGGGCCTGCTGGTGGAAGGCGGGATGATCGGGATGATCGAACCATCCGGCTTTCTCTACAATCATCATGCGCTGTCGTTCCGCCGGGCCTTCTTCTCAAAATGGCGTGTGCGGGAGATCCTCGACTTCGTTTCGGTTCGCGGCCTCTTCAAGAAGGGCGAAGCTGACCCGAAAATCGTTGTTGTGGTGGCCGAGGCTTCAGTGCCGGTTGGCGAACCAGTCTTGCATGCTGTTTTCCGCCGGAGCGGACGAGCAGCTGCGGAGCAAGGGTTCGATATCGACTACTACGACCTTCACTGGCTGAGCGCCGAAGATGCCGCCAACAATCCCCATGTCTGGCGAGCTGACCTCATGGGTGGCCCCAGGGTGCTCAACCTGGTGGAGCGCCTAAGCGCGCTTCCAACCCTCGGCGAGTTCGTGCGCGGTCGAGATTGGGAGGTGGGCGAGGGCTATATCGCCGGCCGCCAGGGCAGTTCGGGGGACGCAGCGCACCTGGCGGGCAAACCCCTGCTGGCAACAACCGCGTTGTCGACCGAAGGCATCGATCTCGCGGGAATTGGCGTCGTGCCGAGCGGACCGATTATACGACCTCGCACCGCCGCGCGATTCACACCCCCGCTGCTCCTGGTGAAGGAACATGAGGATTTGCCTCATGCCCTCTGGGAGAAAGATTTTCTCGCGTACAAGCATGAGATTCTAGGGATTTCGGCTCCGAAGGCTGACGCCCCGGCGCTCCGGGCGGTCGACGAATGGCTGGACCGAGAAAGTTTGGCGCTGCGCGCCTATGTCGCCAGCACAAGCCCAAGGCTCTTCAATCAACGGGCAACAGCTATCCTCTCTGACGACATCCTGGCGCTTCCCTACACACCAGACGCCGGACTCGATCTCAGCGACAACGAGCAAATCGTTGTCGAGGACGTGGTGCACTTTCAACGAGATTACATTCGCTTGGGGGCCAAATCGAGGCTCATGGCGGTGCCCACGTCGGCGGAGCTGGACAAGTTTGATGCGTCGCTCATCGCCCAGCTTAGTACTGTCTATCCGAACCCTCCCCTCAAGGCCCTTCCCGCCTACAAATGGCCAGGTGCGATTTGTCGAGCATTTGTACTCGGCGACGGGGATGTGGACTGGACGGGTGCGGATGCTCTTCGCGGAAAACTTGACGGCCTTTTGAAGGAAGTCCGCGGCTCTGGGGTCGAAATGACCCGGGTCGCCAGACTTTACGATGACCGCTTCATCTTCCTCCTGAAGCCCGACCGGCTACGCTTTTGGACCCGCTCAATCGCCCTGCGCGATGCTGACGACGTCCTCGCTGACCTTCGGACTCAAGGCGTCTGACGTGCTGGCTGACGAACCCGCTTTTTCGAAGCCTGCAGGTCGACTTAGCGACGACCTCCACCTGCCAGCCGAGTGGAGGGCGTCGCTGGTGGCCTTCATCGCCGACACCCTGCCTGCCTGGCGTGACGACCCCTTGCGGCCGGCGGCCACGGCTGAGACCGTGCTCACCGCCCAACTGTGCGCGCTCCTCAACAGCGCCAGCCGAAAATCCAGGGGGTGGGACTACCTCCAGTTCCGTATGGAAGAGCCCGATGAGGTAGTCCGCGGCCGGGCGATCGATCTGGTCGCCGCGCCGTCAGGGCAGCTCATCTGGATCGATGGACGTCGCTATTCTCAGTACGAGCCGCTGCTTCCGGTGGAATGCAAGCGGCTGCCGACGCCAAGCGGGCGCGAACGGGACGAGCGCGAGTATCTCCATAGCCGGCATGGGTCGCGCGGCGGCGTCCAACGCTTCAAGGCCGGGGATCACGGCGCAGCACACACCCATGCCGCGATCATCGCCTATCTTCAAAGCGACGACATTCCTGCGTGGCACGCCCGCGTCGCACAGTGGATCATCGATTTGTCGGCGGAGACCACGAACTGGACCGGCGACGACGGGCTCACTCTCAACACCCACGATTCCGACCGGGGAATGGCGCGGCTGTCGTCCAGCCATGCCCGTGATCGGGGCTTGGCAGATATCGCCCTCGATCATATATGGATCCGAGTCTAGGGGCCGACGCGTCCGAGAGAGTAGAGGTCAATTGGTATGCCAAAACGAACAAAAAGAGTAGCAACAACAGTCATATAGAATGTCTACGCCGGTTAGAGATGTCGCACTGGGCGCCAGATAGAAATGTCACCGGGGGATAGGTGAGGGGAGCGGGCGGGCGCGGAGCCCTCCAACCGCGCAGAGCCCGACCGCTGCCCTCCGCACTGACGGTTCAGCTTCGCCCTTTGTTTTCCGAGTGCGCCGTCAGGCGCGCGAGGCACGTAGAGCTCAAGGTTGCGCTTGGTCTTCCCCGATGCCATCCAATGCTTCTGGGGAGACGTTGGGCATGAAGATAAAACTTCTTGGAAGGCTGGCCTTAGCACGACTGCTGGCTGGCATGATCGCAGCCCTGTTAGCTTCTCCATCACTCGCCATCCCACCTCCGCCCGTGCCGGCCGCACCGGCTGGCGCAGCCACCTATTCGCCTGAGCAGCTTGCGAATACGCAGTCGGTCGAGTTGGCGCGAGAGCTCTTCTCTGATTGGGCGCGAGGGCTGGTCGAGAAACGGTTAGACGAGGGGCCTGCCTTCTATACCAAGCCAAGAGCCAGCTACGCCGGTGTATGCGTTGTCACACGAGTGCGCTTTGGAATGGGAGTTCCAACGGGGTCCGGCGGTGACCGAAGGGCCTATGTACAGGGCGTGGATATTGAGCAGCTTTACCACCTTGTAGACCTGCCCGGTCCGTTCGATCCGACACATGTATCACAGGGCAACACCACGATTTCCCTGTGCAATAAACTGGCCACCGGCATCAAATATTTCCCGGCCCCGTCGGGCTTGGTCGCAGCTTATCAGCACCATCTCATCGACGACGCTATTGCGCAGGCCAAGGGTACTGGCGGCTTGAATTTTAAGCTCGACTGCCTCCGAGGAGCCGGATCGGATTGCCGCGCGCGGCAGGTGCTGGCGAAACTGGATGCCTCTGATATCAAAAGCATCAAGTCGAGAGACTGCGCCGGGTATTCCCGCAATGAATGCTATGAAATCGCCGTCAGCGATTGGACTGTTGAGGTTGAAAGTCGGCTTTCAACTTACGGCTACTCGCTAGTCGAACCGGACCGAATTCTTGTGAGCATCGGCCTCAGCAAATTGCCACATGATATGGTGGTAAACTGCGCCGATTGCCGTTGATCATCCGACGCTGAACATGTGCTTGGTCTGATCGCGCCGCTTCGGCCCCTTGCTGGTGCGCATACCCGGCGGCTGGGTCTGCTGGCTCTGACGGATCAGGGTCAGAAGACCGCCCAGGCGCTTGTTCTCGAGCACCGCAGTCTCGGTGACGCGCCGAAGCTTGTCGAAGGTGCGGTAAGGCATGCTGCGGCCCTTGTAGCGAACCTCCAGCCGACCATCGGGAAAGTCCACGACCTCGACCCGGCGGCCGATCGCGGCCTGGGCGAACTCCGTCAGCCGTCCGGCCGTCAGGTCGCGCAGGATCTCGACTCGGCTAAGCTCCTTGTCGCTCATGAAGTGCAACGCCACTTTGGAGGACCTCCCACGCAAAATGAGGGAGGGTGCCATCTCTAACTGGCACGCCGGTGACATTACTAAATGGCGGCTACATTAGCGTATCGTATAATAATCATTATCGGAAATCTATCGTAAAACATCCTTATAATTGTCGGTGTTCGCATTCGATGCGAGTCGCATCTTTAGATAACGGTTTGGTTCGAATTCATTGCGACTAACCCCTGTGCTCTGCCGGCGGCGACGGTGCGGCTGATCGTGGCTTCGCTGACCTTGTAGAGTCTGGCCATCTCGGCGGCGGACCTGCGGCCCGACAGCACGTTCTCGACGACGTCAATCCGCTGTCCGAGCGTGAGCTTCGCGCGGCGGCCGCCGATGCGTCCGGCCGCGCGAGCCTCCGCCAGGCCGGCGCTGGTGCGCTCGCGGATCATGGCGCGCTCGAACTCGGCGAAACTGCCGACCATCTGCATCATCATCCGGCCGGCGGGCGTCGTGGTGTCGATGCTTTCGGTTAGCGACCGGAAGCCGGCGCCGACAACCTCCAGCTTTTCCAGGATGTGCAGCAGGTCCTTCAGCGAGCGCGACAGCCGATCGAGCTTCCACACCACGACAATGTCGTCGGACCGCAGTTGGTCCAACATCCGGTGTAGCTGAGGCCGATCCCAGCGCCCGCCGCTCGCCGCCTCCTCGAACAATCGATCGCAGCCCGCGTCTTTCAGCGCCCGTCTCTGGGCGGCCGTGGACTGGTCGTCGCCCTTGGAGACCCGGGCGTACCCGATCAGCATGTCCAGCCCTTTCACAAACGCTCGTTTTTGCAAGGTCCGACCGCGCCCATATGGACAGAGACGATCCGCCTTTCACAAACCTCTTTCATAATAGTTCCGAAAGGCAAGGGGTTTGTGCAAGCCACCCCCGGCCTCGTCCGCCAGCGCTGCGGCCGCTGGTAGAGCGATCGCCTCCGGCAGGTGTTGCAGGGCCATCTCGAGGCGGCGTCGGCCCTCGCGGCCGACATGATCGACGAGCGTCCGAAAGGGGCCCAGGTGATCCGCCGCCGTGCGCCAGGACAGAACCTCGGCGATCTCCCCTTCGAGCTGCGCCGGTTGGCTCAGCAGCGCGGCCAGCGCCGAGAGAACATTGCGGCGAGACCGCGCGCTTTGGCCCTGCAGGGCGCCCAGCCCCTGGACCGGGTCAGAGGCCTGCAGGCTGAGGATGAACGGTCCGCCGATGCGTTCGGGCTCGAACAGCCACGCGAAGGGCGTCTGCCCCGACTCTTTATAGAGCACCAGGTCGATCAGGATCTCGCTCGCCCGCAACAGGCTCCGAGCCGACCGGACCCGCCAGCCGGGCCCGATGGCCAGGCCAGCCAAGGCGCGCGCCAGGGCCGATTCCAGGGCGAGCGTGCGCTGGCCCAGCACGCGCGCGGTCCGCGCAACGCCGAGCGCCGCTCCGCCCTGTCGGGCCAACTGTAACAGGACGCCCGCCGATACGAACGCCAGGCCGTCGAGGTCCACGAGGGCGCAGCGATGGATCGGACAGCTCACCTGGAACACCATCTGGCTCTGCGCCGGCCACCAATGGTCACACCCCCGTGCGGCCGCCTCGCGGCAACAGACTGGACAGGCGCCGCCGCGACGACCTTGCGCATCGAGCGCCGCCATCCAGGACAACCGGCGCGCCTGCGGGATGCACAAATCAGCGATCGCCGCTGGCGCCATGCCGCCGACCTCGGCCAGCGTCTCGAGCGTGCCTGGCGAGGGGTGCAGATCGTCGATCGGGCCTATCCCCAGCCAGGCCCAGAAGGTTGGGAGATCGACGTAGTTGTGCGCCGCGACCCGGGCCGTCCACGACGACAGTCCCTCCCCCGTGGTCGGGCGCGGCGCATAGGGCAGTCTCACCCTGCCGCGGCCCGGACGCGAGCGCCCCGGCGCATTGCCATCGCCGTCCGCACATGGCGGACCACCTCCTCGGCGTGCAGGCTCTCAACTGTGATCCGTTCGCGGCCGCTGTCGATGGCCTCGACGGCAGCGGCGTTCAGCAGACGGAAGGTCTTGCCGGGACTGCCGCCGCTGATCTCATGGACGGCGCCGACGAAGGCGTCATCGACCTGGCTCTTCATGCGGAGCGGGAAATGACCGACCACGGCCGCCACGATCGCGGCGTAGGTCTCGTCCTTGGCCAGGCGCGAGAGCCGGAAGGGCTGGGCGCGGCCTTCGATCTGCGGGTCGGAGGTCAGGGCGTTCAGGGCC
>NZ_MEEX01000040.1 GCF_001724605.1 Phenylobacterium sp. SCN 70-31 | reverse complement strand
TGATCTGCTCTTCCGTGAACCTTGATCGCTTCATTCGTCCGTCCTTTGGTCGGGCGGACTCTAGCTATTCCTGGCTGAGTTTCAGGGGGTCACGTCAGCGTCGAGGATTGGTCTGAACTCGGTGATCTCGGACTTTGAGATATGATCTCGGACCTCAATCCAGCCGTCGGCTATCGTCGCTGCTAGGCGGTAGAAATTTATAGGGTTGGGGATATTCACCCGGCGACGAGCCGTGCCGTACCGAGGAATGGTGAACTGCTCCGGTCTTGACCTGAATTTCGGATAGTCCGCCTTGCCACTCCAGTCGCCAAGTAGCGCTCTGCGATAGCGCGCGAACGAGTGAGACACAAACGGTGGAGGCAGTTCCTCCGCCAAGTATCCAGCTTCTAGGAAACGACGGAGTCTCTCGGACTTCGTAAGCCGAATTGGTGTAACCAATTGGATGCCCCCCGGCAGTTCGATGCGCAACACGCCGGCTACCGGGGATGGCAGTCAAGTGGCGTATGGGGCTGCGGTGGTCCGTCGTGGAGTCGGGGCTTCGTCCGGCCGACGCACTAGGCGGGCACTTTGTGGAATAGTCTGAAGGGCCAATCCCCTGGCGCCCGCTACCGGACCTTCCGGACATCACCAATGTCAGCTCGTCGCATTCGTCGTAGCAACCGGCGTCAACCCACGGGGCCTTAGACCATCCCCGCTGAGACAAATTTCGAGCCCCTTCGTCCCTTACGTCCGAATCTGACGTACCCGCCATCCACACTCCCGTCCGACATGTGGGATGCGCTCGACATCACGGAAGACGAGGCCCGGGGGCTGGCCGAGATCGCGCAGCACGATCTGGCGCTGGCCCGGGACTTCGCGCGGCGGGCGCTGGCGGCGGAGGACAACGACGAGGCGGCGCGGCTGGGGCGCAGCTATCAGCGGGCGGCGCGGTCGTATCGCCAGACGCTGGCGGTCAAGGCGCGGCTGAGGCGCGACCTGGCCGCGGCGGCGCACGCCCGGGCCCAGGCCGAGGCCGCCGCGCCGAAGCCCAGGCCCGGTCAGGCCGCCGTCGCGCGCCGGATCGGCGAGCTGCGCGCCGCGCTCCTGCGCCTGGGCTGGGACGAGGCCGAGCGGCCTGAATCCGACGGAACGGAAATGGACCAGGGCGGCGAGAGCGGCGAGGGCGCGGCGACCGTCGATTTCGAGACCGCCTGCCGGGACTTCGCCTATCGCCGGGCCGACATCGACGAGCTGATCGCCGACGAGCGCGCCAGCCCCGAATTCTGCGACGAGCCGCTGGACGACCATGTGGCCCGCCTGGCGCTGCACCTGCGCTTCCCGCCCGGCGGCATCGGGCGCTGGCCCGACCTGCCGGACCCGCCGCGCGCCGCCCTGTCGCGGGATCTCCATGACGTCGACTGGCGCAGTTCGGCGTGAGTCCGTCCGCGCCCCGGCGCGGAGAGGATTCAACCCCGGAAAACACAGACAGGCACAGAAGACGCAGCGGGCGCGGCCCCTTCTGTGTCCGTCTGTGTTTTCTGTGGTCCGAAGACGGCGCCTGCGGCGGGCAGGGCGCCGGAGACCCCTAGGCCTGCGCCAGCTCGCCCACCACGAACGCGTCCTCGCCGTCGCGGACCAGCCCCACCAGCACGTCGGGCAGGTCGTCGGGGGCCACGATCAGCACCAGGCCGATCCCGCAGTTGAAGGTGCGGCGCATCTCGTGCTCGGCGACGCCGCCCGTCTGGGCCAGCCACTGGAACACCGGGGGCAGGGTCCAGGCGTTCCAGTCGAAGCGGGGGACCAGCCCCTCGGCGATGGCGCGCGGGGGGTTCTCGATCAGGCCGCCGCCGGTGATGTGGGCCAGGCCCTTGATCCGGCCCGCCTTCAGGTGCGGCAGGACGGAGCGGATATAGATGCGCGTCGGCTCCAGCAGCGCCTCGGCCAGGGTCTTGCCGGGGGCGAACGGGGCGGGGGCGTCCCAGGCCAGGCCCGAGTGCGCCACGATCCGGCGGATCAGCGAATAGCCGTTGGAATGCGGCCCCGACGAGCCCAGGCCCACCAGGATGTCGCCGGCCGTCTGGTCGCCCAGGCGCGGGATCACCTTGTCGCGGTCGACCGCGCCGACGCAGAAGCCGGCCATGTCGTAGTCGCCCTCGGCGTACATGCCCGGCATCTCGGCCGTCTCGCCGCCCACCAGGGCGCAGTTGGCCTGCCGGCAGCCCTCGGCGATGCCCGCCACCACGGCGGCGGCGGCCTCCACGTCGAGCTTGCCGGTGGCGTAGTAGTCCAGGAACATCAGCGGCTCGGCGCCCTGGGCCAGCAGGTCGTTGACGCACATGCCCACCAGGTCGATCCCCACCGTGCCGTGCAGGCCGGTCTCGATCGCCACCTTCAGCTTGGTGCCGACGCCGTCGGTCGTCGTGACCAGCAGCGGGTCGTCGTAGCCGGCCGCCTTCAGGTCGAACAGCGCGCCGAAGCCGCCCAGCGACGCCTCGGCGCCCGCCCGGCGGGTGGATTTGGCCAGCGGCTTGATGCGTTCGACCAGGGCGTTCCCCGCGTCGATGTCCACGCCGGCTTGCGCATAGGTGAGACCGTTCGGTCGCTCGGACATTTACGAACCCGGGCTGGAGGTGCAGAGAGACGCGCGCGCGGCCTTGCAGAGTCGCCCGCGCGCGGGGCTATAGCTGATTTATGACGACGATCACCACCACTGCCGAACTCGAAGCCTTCTGCGCCAAGCTCAAAGGGCAGGCGTTCGTCGCGGTCGACACCGAGTTCATGCGCGAGACCACCTACTGGCCGAAGCTGTGCCTGATCCAGGCCGCCGCGCCCGGCGCCGAGGCGGTGATCGACCCGCTGGCCGAGGACATCGACCTGGAGCCGTTCCTGGAGGTGATGCGCGACACGAAGATCCTCAAGGTCTTCCACGCCGCCCGCCAGGACGTCGAGATCTTCAACAACCTGAAGGCCATGCCCCGGCCGCTGTTCGACACCCAGGTGGCGGGCATGGCGGCCGGCTTCGGCGAGCAGATCGCCTACGACGCCCTGGTCCGCCAGATGCTCAAGCTCGACATCGACAAGTCCAGCCGGTTCACCGACTGGGCGCGCCGGCCGCTGTCGGAGTCGCAGCTCTCGTACGCCCTGGCCGACGTGACCCACCTGGCCAAGCTGTACCCCATGCTGCGCGAGCGGCTGGAGCGGGAGAAGCGCCTGGCCTGGGTGACCGACGAGATGGCCGACCTGACCGATCCGGCCAACTACGACGTCGAGCCCGACAACGCCTGGAAGCGGCTGCGCCCGCGCCGGCATACGGCCAAGTACCTGGCCGTCTATCGCGCCGTCGCCGCCTGGCGCGAGCGGACCGCCCAGCTTCGCGACCAGCCCCGCGGCCGGATCCTCAAGGACGAAGCCATCGACGAGATCGCCACCCAGGCGCCGACCGACGCCGACGGGCTGGACCGCCTGCGCTCGGTGCCCAAGGGCTTTTCGGGCTCGCGGTTCGGCCCCGACCTGGTCGCCGCCGTGCGCGAGGCGCTGAAGGACCCCGAGGCCTACGCCCCGGTGATCGAGAAGACCCGCCAGCAGAGTTCGCCGGCCGCCGGCGCGGTGGTCGAGCTGCTCAAGGTGCTGCTCAAGGCGCGCGCCGAGGAGGCGGGGGTGGCCTCGAAGCTGATCGCCACCGTCTCGGACCTGGAGCAGATCGCCAACGACGACCGCGCCGACACCGCCGCCCTCAAGGGCTGGCGGCGCGAGGCGTTCGGCGAGGACGCCCTGAAGCTGAAGCGCGGCGAACTGGCCCTGGTGCTGGACGGCGCCCGCGTGCGCGTGGTCGAGGTGCGCCGCGCGCCCAAGGTGGCCGCCGCGAGCTGACCGCCACGTCCCTGGGGATGGTTTCAGGTATCTGTTTTTAAAGGAGAATGTGGGAATTTCCCCATGTTCTCCACATCGGGTCCACCGCCTGTCGGCGCAAGCGTCCACAGGCCTCGCCGCCAGGGCCATTGCCGGCCGAACGGCGTCGGGTGAACCTCCTCCTGCCGAGAGGACTTGCGGCGCGGCGGACCGGGCGACCGGTCGGCGAAGCGGGCAGGGAGACGGAGCAAGGCAAGGCCGGGCGACCGGTGGCGCGGCGTTCCCCTCCGCCTCGAAGGCTCAGATCCCCCAACGGATCTGGTTCGGAGGGCGGTGTTCCGGGCGACCGGGGCGCCGCCCTTCTTCACTTGGGGCGGGTCAGGGCAGCGGGTCCAGCTTCAGCTTCAGCGCCTGGGCCAGCGTCTGAGCCCGCCGCGCCGTCTGCTCGCCCAGCAGCATGTCCTCCCACCCCGCCAGGGTGGTCAGCGACAGCCGCTCGCCGCGGACGGCCAGCGACGACTTCTCCAGCAGCCGCGGATTGTGCCCCGACAGGTCGCAGCCCAGCCGCAGCGCCGCGCCCAGGGCCCGCGCCCGCTGACGCCGCTCGCCCGACAGGATGCGCAGCACCGACGGGGCCGAAGGCTGGGGCGAGGCCGAGTGGCGCGCGAAGGCCACCGAGGCCAGGAACACCCGCTCGGGATGGGTCATCCCCGCCAGCGGCGCCCGCAGGATCTGCTCGAACGCCAGGTCGGCGCGATGGTCGGGGTGCAGCCGCGCGCCCAGCTCGGCCAGCCGGCAGGCGGCGGCCACCAGGACGGACTCGCGGGGCCCGAAGACCGGCGACAGGCCCTCGAACAGTGGCCCCACCCAGGCCTCCAGCGCCTGTCCCAGCGCCGGCGCGATGCCCCGCTGCGCGGTCAGGGCCTCGCAGCCTTCGATCAGCGGGTCGAGACGGCGGACCTCGGGCGGCATGGCCTCGAACAGCAGGCCCTCGCGGACCCCGTAGGCGGACACCACGATCCGCTCGATCCCCAGCCGCTCGATCAGCCGCTCCAGCACGGCCGCCGAATAGGGCAGGGTCTCGTAGCGCCGCTTCGAGACGCCCTGGATGCCCTCCAGCGACGAGCGCGACTGCCGCTGGACGAAGCGGACCAGCTCAATGGCGTCGCTGCGGCCGATCTCGTACTGATGGGCGATGTGGAGCGGATAGTCCGCGAGCTGCATGTGCAGCAGCGCCAGGTTGCGCCAGCCGCCCCCGACGGCGTGCAGTTCGGGAGTGGCGAAGGTGCGGGCGTGCGGCGCCAGACGGTCGTCCACCTGCCGCCGCACACGGTCCGCATTGAGCGGCTTGGGCGCGCCCAGGGCGAAGGGGCCGAGCGGGAGGGTGATCCCCTCGACCTGCGCCACTCCGTTGAGCCGCACCAGCTCGAGGCTCGATCCGCCCAGGTCGCCGACCACCCCGTGCGCGTCGGGCTGTCCGCACAACACGCCCAGGGCGGCGTAGCGGGCTTCCTCGTCGCCGCTCAGGACGCGGATGTCGAGGCCGGCCTCGGCCTTGACGCGATCGAGGAAGGCGCGGCCGTCGGCGGCCTCGCGCACGGCGGCCGTGGCGCAGGCCGTCACCTGTTCCGGCGGCCACCCGTCGAGGATGGCGCGGAACCGGCGCAGCGCGGCGATGGCGTCCTCAACGCCCTCGGGCGACAGGCGCCGGGAGGCGCCCAGGTCGCGGCCGAGCCCGGCGACCACCTTCTCATTGTAGACGGTCCACAGCGCGCGGCCGTCCACCCGGTAGATCACCAGGCGGACAGAATTGGACCCGACGTCGATGACGGCCGCCTGACGGCCATCGGGACGTCCGTCGGGGTGGCCGGGACTATGCCCGCGGGGCCACATTTTCGATCGCGCGCGGCATGTCCTTCACCTTCTGCCCGCGACCGGAAAGACTCGGATTGGTCATGAAGTACTCGTGCGCCGAAAAGGCGTTCGGGTGATCCCAGGCAGGATCACGCCTATAGCCGCCGTCGGCGTCGAGGGTCCAGCTTTGCGCCTCGTCCTTCAGGTTGGCGAGCATGATCTGATGCAGCACCTGCTGGTGGACGGTGGGGTTCTCGATCGGCGTCAGCACCTCCACCCGGCGGTCGAGGTTGCGCGGCATCCAGTCGGCGGACGAGATGAACACGCGGGCGTGCTGGGACGGCATGGCGTGACCATTGGCGAAGGCCACGATGCGACCGTGCTCCAGGAAGCGGCCGACGATCGATTTCACCCGGATGTTCTCGGACAGGCCCGGAATGCCCGGCCGCAGGCAGCAGATGCCGCGAATGACGAGATCGGACGGCACCCCCGCCTGGCTGGCGGCGTAGAGCGCGTCGATGATCTCGGGGTCGACCAGCGAGTTCATCTTGGCCCAGATGGCGGCGGGCTTGCCGGCCTTGTGGTTCCCGATCTCGCGGTCGATGAGGCGGATCAGATCGCGCTTCATGGTCACCGGCGAGAACGACAGCCGCTCCAGGCCCACGGGCTGCGCATAGCCGGTGACGTAGTTGAACAGCTTCGCCGCGTCCCGCCCGAAGGCGGGCTCGGTCGTGAACAGCGACAGGTCGGTGTAAACACGCGCCGTGATCGGGTGATAGTTGCCGGTCCCGAAGTGGCAGTAGCTGCGCAGCTGCTCGCCCTCGCGCCGCACCACCATCGAGAGCTTGGCGTGGGTCTTGTACTCGATGAAGCCATAGACCACGTGGACGCCCGCGCGCTCCAGGTCGCGCGCCCACTTCAGGTTGGCCTCTTCGTCGAACCGCGCCTTGATCTCGATGAGGGCGGTGACGTTCTTCCCGTTGTCGGCCGCCTCGATCAGCGCCGCGACGATCGGGCTGTCCTTCGAGGTCCGGTACAGCGTCTGCTTGATGGCCAGGACGTTGGGATCCCGGGCCGCCTGGCGCAGGAACTGGACCACCACGTCGAAGCTCTCGAACGGGTGGTGGACCAGGATGTCCTTTTCGCGGATCGCCGCGAAGCAATCGCCGCCGTGGTCGCGGATGCGCTCGGGAAAGCGAGGCTCGAACGGCTTGAACTTGAGGTCCGGCCGGTCGGACGGGATAAGCTGGGTCAGCTCGTCCAGGCCGAGGAGACCATCCATCACGATGATGTCTTCCGGATTGGCGTGCAGGCTCTCCGAGATGAACGCCCGAAGCTCCTCGGGCGTGGAAGCCTCAAGCTCGACGCGGACCACCGAGCCCAGCCGACGCTGCTTCAGCCGCGCCTCGAATTCTCGGACCAGGTCTTCCGCCTCTTCCTCGATCTCGACGTCGGAGTCGCGGATCAGGCGGAAAACGCCATGCGCCTCGACCTCGCAGCCGGGGAACAGGTGATCGAGGAAGAGCGTCACCAGGCTCTCCAGCGAGATCACCCGGCGCTGGGACTTGCGTCGGGTCGGCCGGCCGGGCGCCAGATCCCAGAATCGAGCGACCTGGGCGGGGAGGGGCGCGAGCGCGTAGAGCAGCCGTCCGTCCGAAATGCGCCGGATCTTCAGCACCAGCGAGAACGCCAGGTTCGCGATGAACGGGAAGGGGTGCGCCGGATCGATGGCCAGAGGCGTCAGCACCGGGAACAGCTCGGACAGGAAGCGCGGCTCCAGCGCGGCGCGCTCGGCCTCGGTGACTTCATGGGCGGAGACGTAGCGCAGTCCTTCGCCCGCCAGTTCGGCGCGCAACTCGCGCCAGCGGGTCTGCTGATCGGCCATCAGGTCGGCGGCGGCGGCGTTGACCCGAAGGAGTTGCTCGGCGGGGGTCAGGCCGTCCTGGCTGACCACCCGAATCCCCTCGCGCACCTGGGCCTTCAGCCCGGCCACGCGGACCATGTAGAATTCGTCGAGGTTGTTGGCGCTGATGGCCAGGAACCGGAGCCGCTCCAGCAAGGGGTGGCGCGGGTTGGTGCTCTCGGCCAGCACTCGCCGGTTGAAGGCCAGCCACGACAGTTCGCGGTTGAAGAAGCGCGCAGGCGACGAGACCAGGTCCTCGATGGCCACGGGCGCCGCCTCCTGCGACGCGGCCAGCGCGGCGGTCGTGGGGGAGACATCGTTGGGCGGCATCGTTGCTTCTCGGTGGGCGTCAGGCGCGATTCAAGCGTCGCCCCGAAAGGTTAAGGTCCTCATTGCGACCTTCCGATGACGGCCAGAACGGCTTCACCTTCCGGTACGCCTTGAAGGCGCGGTCGGCCGCGTCCATCACCGCGGCCTCGGCCTCGGTGAGACGCCCCACCTCCAGGCCCGCCGCAAAGGCGAGCTCGCCGTTGCGCTTGCCGACGGCCTTGAGGGCGACGGACCTCGACACCGCCATGTCGTTCAATTCACCGAGGTGGTCCTGGAGGGCGCGCAGCGCGGCCACGAAGCGGTCGCGCCGCTTGGGGTGCTCGGTGAAGACTTCGGCGAAGAAGGCGGCGGCGTAACGCAGCTTCTTGGCCTGTTTGCGCAGGTCGTGGCGGCCGGCGGCGTCGATCTCCAGGAACCGGCGCGACCGGCGGCGCAGCCGATGATCCAACTGCCCCAGCACCGGGGCCGCCAGGACGGTGATCGGCCCCTCCCTCAGGCGACGCTGGGGCATGTCGTCGAGACGCCGCCAGGCGCCGGCCTCGATCCATTCGGCGATGTCGAGCAGCAGCGCGCGGAAACGGGGCGAGCCGACGGCGTCCACCGCCCGTTCATAGGCCTCGGCCTGGGCGATGCGCAGCGCCCGGAAAAAGGCGGCCCGGCCGTCGTTCTCCTCGATCTCGTCGCGGACGGCCGCCTTCTGGAGGAAGACGTCGATGTCGCGGGCGTCCGACAGCTCCCCGGCCAGCCAGCGGGTCTCGGCGCGGAAGCGGTTGAGGCCGTCCGCGTCCAGGATCGCCTTGAAGACCGACAGGCCGGCGCGAAGCCGGCGCAGGCCGACTCGGAGCTGGTGCAGGGCGTCGGGATTGTTGGCGCGCCGCAGCAGGTCGGCGTTGCCGGCCGCCTGGACCAGCGCGCCGCGCATGATCACCTGGAACGCCGGAGCGACCGCTGTCTTCGGGCCCACGGCGGTGCGCTGCGCCTTCAGGGCGGCGACGCCATCATGGCCGACCAGACGGTACCCGCGCTCGGCCTTGCTCTCGAAGGCCAGGGTGAGAGGCGCGACGTCCATCAGCCGCCGCGCCAGGTCGAACAGCGCCTGTGGCGGCCCGGCCAGGAGCTCCAGCTCCAGCTCGGCGATGGGATCGCGCCGCTCGCCCGCAACGACCGCCCCGGTGTCGAGCGCGACCTCGATCTGCGCCGCATCCGATGACCAGACATGGATGCGCCGCTCGACCTCGACCGTGAAGGCGGGAGCCAGGGCGGCGTCGGCGATCGCGGTTGCGGCGGGCGTGCCGGCCAGGACGTCGAGGTCCAGGCCTGGGCCTTCGACCCGGGTTTCCCACTCGTCCCTCTCGAAGAGCGCGCCACCGTCCCGATGCTTGAGCGTCTGGGTGAACGTCTGGTCCTTGCGGCGGACACGCAGGCTGAAGCCGTTATCGCGCAGCGCATGACCGGGGGTGTCGAAATAGGTGGCGTGGAGCTGCGAGACCTTGGCCTGGGCGCGGGGGAAAAGGCTCCCTTCCAGCGCCTCCAGGGCGCCGGCGCCGAGCTGGAACTTGAGTTCAAGTTCCGGGGCGGCCTTCGCGGGGGCCCGCGCGAGCATGCCGGAGGTCCCGTCGGACGTGGCCGGTGCGCCACGGCTCACACCACTGCCGGAAAACGATTCGGCTTGTCTATCGCGCGCGCGAAGATTCTTCCGATTTCACCGTTCTTCCTCAGTCGGCTCGGTCCCGAGCGTCCAGAATCTGCCGCGCCAGCACGCGGGTCACCGGGCGGAAACCCTCGTCGCCCGCTTCGTCCAGGCGTTGGACGATACTCTCGGCGTCCGGGATGGAGCGTGGCATGCGCGCCAGGAGGTAGGGATAGACTGCCTCGGGCGGACGGATGTTCCGATCGCGGAAGAAGCGCCGGAGAACGCCTTCCAGAACCGTGTCGTCGGGCGGGGCGATCTGGGCCACGGGAAGGGCGTTCAGGCGCGACCTCAGGTCGGGCAGGGTCGTGGGCCAGGTGGCCGGAAGCGTCCGCGCCGTCAGAAGCAGGCCGCCGCCTTGCTGCGCCGCCAGGTTGATCAGGTGGAAGAGGCCCTCGGCGGAGACGCCTCGGTCGGCGTCCTCCAGCAGCACGGGCCGCCCGGCCGCGGCGTCCAGATCCGGATCGTCAGGATCGGCGACCAAGGCCTCTGCTCGGGTCGCCCAGGCGTGCGCCAGGTGCGACTTGCCCGCGCCCTCCGGTCCCAGCAGCGTGAGACATCCGTCGCGCCAGCGCGGCCACGCTTCGACGGCGGCTACGGCCTCGGCGTTGGAGGGACCGCGCACGAATTCGTCGAAGGACGGCGGGGTGTCGCGGCCCAGGCTCAGTCGCAGCTGGCGCGCCATGAATGTCGCGGGGCGATGGGTTTCACGCCGTGGGTTCTAGGCCTGTCCGAGCCGCTGCGCCACTGGCCGGCGCCGGTTACACCCGTGATCCACAGCGCACGTCGGTGTCGGCCGAGCAACTGTCGCGGAGCATCAAACCTGGCGCGGTCCCAACTCGCGTGCGCCCGCCAGCGTCCAGCCGTCGGGCCTCAGAAGCTCGATGGGCGAGAAACGGACCTTGTAGTCCATCTTCTCCGACCCCCGGACCCAATAGCCCAGATAGACATAGGGCAGACCGGTCAGGCAGGCCTGGATGATGTGGTCGAGGATCACGAAGGACCCGAGGCTGCGCCGCGCCGGCGCCGGGTCGTAGAAGCTGTAGACCAGCGACAGGCCGTCGCCCATCACATCCACCAGCGCACAGGCCAGCAGATCACCCGGCCTGCCGTTCGCCGTGCGGGTGCGGTACTCCACGACATGGGTGCGCACGGCCGTGTCCTCGACCATCGCCACATAGTCAGGCCAGGTCATCTCCGCCATGCCGCCGGTGGCGTGGCGGGTGAGCAGGTAGCGACGCAGCAGGTCGAACTGCTCCATCGTGGCCTCGGCTTCCACGAGGCGGCGCTCGATGTCCTCGTTACGCGACAGGACCTTCCGTTCGGAGCGCGAGAACACGTAGTCCGCGGCCGGAATCCGCGCCGAGACACAGGCGGAACAGGCTTCGCAGGCCGGGCGGTAGGCGATGTTCTGGGATCGGCGGAAGCCGACGGCGGTGAGGCTGTCGTTCACCGCCGCACCGTCCGAAAGGGGCAGGTGGGCGAACACTTTCCGTTCGTATCGCTCGGGAAGGTATGGGCACGGCGAAGGCGCCGTGAGGAAGAACCGGAGCTGTCGGGTCGGGAAGTGTTGCGTCACGGAGCGGGCGGCGCCTCGTCTGCCGGGTGTGTGCCCCGATTAGGCGTCATGCCGCGGCTCGGCGCAAGCGGAGTTACAGCCCCGCGTCGGGTGGCAAGAGCGGCGCCTCGCGGAGCAACACGATGGCGATGCGGCGATTGCCCGGCAGCAGCGGGTCGTCCGGGTAGAGCGGTTCGGAGGACGCCTTGCCCGACACCTGGTAGACGCGGTCGGTGTCCACGCCGGACGCCTGGAGAACCTTGCGCGACGCATCGGCCCGCGCGGCCGACAACGGCCAGTCGCTTTCCGGCTTCACGCCCCCCGCGCTGGCGCTGGTGTGACCGTAGATGCTGATGCGGTTCGGCAGCTGGTTGATGGTCTTGGAGATCGCGCGCAGCAGGATCCGGGCGCGCTCGTTGGGCTGGGCCGAGCCCTGGTTGAACATCGACCGGCCTTCCTGGTCGACGAGCTGGATGCGCAGCCCCTCGGGCGTCTGGTCGATGATGATGTTTTTCGAGAGTTCGGCCAGCTCGGGCATCGACTGCAACGCTTGGCGCAGCGACTGGGCGGCCGAGTCGAACGCCTGGTCCTCGCGCTGCTGGCGCGCCAGCAGCATGGCCGCGGCTTCCGCCTCCTCGGGCTTGGCGGGCTTGCCGGCTTCGCGGCTGTCGCCGTCGTTGGGATTCTGCGACGAGGGGGCCAGCTCTTCGATGATGTCGCTGGACCCGGCGCTCTTGGAGCCGTCGCTGCCCAGGGCCGAGCCGCCCAGGATGCCGCCTGCGCCCGACATGGTCTGGGAGACGCTGGCGGGCGCGAAGTAGTCGGCGATGCCGCGCTTCTGTTCGGGGCTGGTGGTGTTGATCAGCCACATCAGCAGGAAGAACGCCATCATGGCGGTGACGAAGTCGGCATAGGCGACCTTCCAGGCGCCGCCATGATGCCCGTGGCCGCCGCCCTTCTTGATCTTCTTGATGATGATTGGCTGCTCGCCCACAGCCATGGTTCACCCGCCTTAACGCTGATTTCGCTGCAAAGTGCTGTGGCGGCGTTAAAATGGGGTTTCGCGCGTCCGGAAGAGCTTCGACCGCGGGCGGGAAGGTTTCAGTGCGATCGAGCCGCGAGGACGGTGCGCGGGGCGCGAACTCACGGCCCGCTTGCGGCACGCTCCCTCCGGGCCGCTTCCCCGGCGTCCACCTTGTCGGCGAAACGGCGGAGCGCGCCGGGCAGCAACTCCGCGGCGAGGTCGTCCTGCAGAGGTTCGAGATACCGGTCGAGCCGTTCCAGCTTGTTCATGAACGCGACGCCTTCGGGTCTGGCGAGGGCGCGCCGGATCTCCCGCGAGGGCTGACCCTGGGGTTCGGCGGCCCCGTCGCTCTCGGAGCCCGCCCGCATCGCCGCCTGCATCATGGGGTCGCTGAGGATGACGAGGCCGACCCTCAGCTCGGCCAGCGAGAATTCCTTCGCCAGCGTGCGGCCGAAGCGTCCCTCGAAGACGGGCAGGTCGTGCGCGATCTCCTCCCTCAGCGCGTCGATCAGATAGCCGGTCCACTCGGGCCGCGACGGCACGTCGCCGAAGGGATTGCCCGCGCCGCCGACCTCCTTGGCGATGAGAGCCTCGAACGAAATCGCGCGGAACAGGGTGCGCGCCAGTTCGATCCCGACCGTTTCGGCCTCGGATGTCTGCGCCGAGGCCGGCCCTCCGCCGAACAGAACCAGCGCGCTCAACACGGCTGCCACCAGGGACTTCAGCATCGGGTTTTCTTCCCCCAAGGAACGTGGCCAAGCTAAGCCGCATCGACCCGCCCTGGATAGGGCCAGGAAGGGAAGGACCCACCGCGATGCAGACCCGCTTCGTCGAGGCCAACGGTTTCCGATTCGCCGTGGACGAGATGGGCGAGGGCGATCATCTGGCGCTCTGCCTCCACGGCTTTCCCGAGAGCCGGTTCTCGTGGCGGTTCCAACTGCCGATGCTGGCGGCCATGGGCTATCGCGCATGGGCGCCCGACCTGCGGGGCTACGGCGAGACCGAACCCAAGCCCGCGGCGGTCTCGGCCTATGTCATCGACCGGCTGATGGAGGATGTCGCGGCGCTGATCGACGCCAGCGGGGCCAAGCGCGTCACGCTCATCGGCCACGACTGGGGCGCCGGCCTGGCGTGGTCGTTCGCCATCAACCGCGTGCGACCGCTGGAGCGGCTGGTGATCATGAACGTGCCGCATCCGGCGGTGATGGCCGAGAACCTGCGCAGCAATCCGGCCCAGCGAAAGAAGTCCTGGTACATCTTCTTCTTCCAGCTCCCCTGGCTGCCGGAACGGATGATGACGGCGCGGGACGCCCGCGGGGTGCGGCGCGCGTTCCACGAGATGGCGGTCGACAAGACGAATTTCACCCCTGAGGTGCTCGATCATTACGCCCGCAACGCGCAGCGGCCGGGCGCCATCCGCGGCATGATCAACTGGTATCGCGGGGCGTTCCGCGCACGCGGGCGGCTGTCCGAGCCCTGGCCGATGCTGGAGACGCCCACCCTCATCGTCTGGGGCGAGGAGGATTCGGCCCTGGGGATCGAACTGCTGGACGGGACCGACGCGCACGTGCGCGACCTGACCATCGAGCGCCTGCCCGGGGTCTCCCACTGGGTGCAGCAGGAGGCGCCGCAGAAGGTCAATCCGATCCTGGAGGCGTGGCTCTCGACGCCGCGATGACGGCCGGCAGGATCCCGCCCGTGAGCAGGGGCGCGAGCGGCGTCGGGCCGGGCGCCGCCGGGTCGATCCAGCGCAGATCCTCGATTTCCGCACTGGCCCGTGGCGTCCCGCGGACCACGACGAGATAGGCGGACGACCGCACCCGCGCGCCGGGTTCGTTGGCCGCCGCCGCCTCGAAGCGACCGAGAGGCTGGGCCTCCAGCAGCGCGACGCCCAGTTCCTCGCGCAGTTCGCGCGCCAGGGCGGGGAGATCGTCCTCGCCGGGCTGCCGCTTGCCGCCGGGCAGCATGAATCGCGACGTCCCTCGTTTGCGCACCGTCAGCACCCGGCCGGCGGCGTCGCGGATGACAGCACCCACGACCTCGACGATCATCGGCTCAAGATCGCGGGAGGACGACATGGCGAGAGCGACGCGGGTGCTGGCGGACGGGCTGCATTTCGGCGAGGGGCCTCGGTGGCGCGACGGGCGCCTCTGGTTCAGCGACTTCTACGACCATGCGGTCAAGTCCGTCTCGCCGGACGGGGACGTGCGCGTCGAGTTCGAGATCGACGACCGGCCTTCCGGCCTCGGCTGGACGCCCGGCGGCGACCTGCTGGTGGTGTCGATGACGCGTCGCCGGGTGCTGCGGCGCGGCGCGGACGGCGCGATCTCGGTGCATGCCGACCTGGGCGCGTTGGCCACGTTCCACTGCAACGACATGGTCGTGGACGCCTCGGGCGGAGCCTATGTGGGGAATTTCGGCTTCGACCTCGACGCGGCGATCGCAGCATGCGGGGTCGAGAGCGTGATCGCGGACCATCCGACCGCCAGGCTCGCCTATGTGACGGCGGGCGGCGAGGTGCGGGTGGCGGCCGAGGACATGCACTTTCCCAACGGTCCGGTCATCACGCCCGACGGCGCGACGCTGATCGTGGGCGAGACCCTGGCCGGCCGGCTGACGGCGTTCGACATCGGGCCGGGCGGGGCGCTTTCGAACCGCCGGGTCTGGGCCGAGACCTGGCCCCGTGTGCCGGACGGCGTCTGCCTGGACGCGGACGGCGCGATCTGGGTCGCCAATCCGATCGCGCCCGAATGCGTGCGGATCGCGCAGGGCGGCGAGGTGCTGGAGGTGATCGACACCGGCCAGCCCTGCTTCGCCTGCATGCTGGGCGGCCCCGACGGGCGGACGCTGTTCATGCTGACCGCCGCCACGTCCGACCACGAGGCGGCGGCGCGCGAGCGGACGGGGCGGATCGTGGTCGCCGAGGTGGACAGCCCGCGCGCCGGGCGGCCTTAGGCGCCCGAAATCAAGCCCCCAGCATTCGCGCCGCGCGCGGTGCGAAATAGGTGATGATCCCCGACGCGCCCGCGCGCTTGAAGGCGCCCAGGCTCTCCAGGATGGCGCGCTCCTCGTCGAGCCAGCCGTTCTGCGACGCGGCCATGATCATGGCGTATTCGCCCGACACCTGGAACGCGTAGGTGGGCATCGAGAAGGCGTCCACGACCTGGCGCACGATGTCGAGGTACGGCATCCCGGGCTTCACCATCACCATGTCGGCGCCCTCGGCGATGTCGAGGGCGACCTCGCGCAGGGCCTCGGCGTGATTGGCGGAGTCCATCTGGTAGGTCTTCTTGTCGCCGGGATTGTCGACCGAGCCCGTGCCGAGCTTCCCCGAGCCGATGGCCTCGCGATACGGGCCGTAGAAGGCCGAGGCGTATTTGGCCGCGTAGGACATGATCATCACGTCCTGAAGGCCCTCGGCCTCCAGCGCCGTCCGCAGCGCGCCGACGCGGCCGTCCATCATGTCGGAGGGGGCGAGGATGTCGCAGCCCGCCCGCGCCTGGACCAGCCCTTGTTCCACCAGCGCCTCGATCGTGGCGTCGTTGACGATCCGGCCGTTCTCCAGCAGGCCATCGTGGCCGTGGTCGGTGAAGGGGTCCAGGGCGACGTCGCACATGATCCCCACCTCGGGCGCGGCGTCCTTCATGGCCTTCACGGCCCGGCAGACGAGGCCATCGGGATCGGCCGCGGAGCTTCCCGTGGCGTCCTTACGGGCGCCGTCGATATGCGGGAAGACGGCGATGGCGGGGATGCCCAGGGCGCGAGCCTCCTTCGCGGCGGCGGCGCAGTCGGCCACCGACAGCCGCTCGATCCCCGGCATGGACGCCACAGGAACCTTGCCGTCGCCCTCGTGGACCACCATCGACCAGATCAGATCGGACGGCGTCAGCACGCTCTCGCGCACCAGCCGGCGGATCCAGTCGGCCTGGCGAAGACGGCGCATCCGAAGCGCGGGATAGGCGGCGAGGGGAGCTTGGGTCATGGCCGGCCGATTTGGACCCTCGCGTTGCCGGGCGCAAGCAAAGCGCGCATGGAGAACCCGGAGTTTTCAGGCGGGGTCTCGTGGTGAATCGTCGGGTTTTTCTGAGCACGGTTCTGATGACGCCGTTGGCGGCTTGCACGATGGGGTTGGACATCGTCGTAGATGGCGAACTGCCGTCGCCGACATTCAGGTTCAGACATGACGGCCTCTTCAAGCCGACAGCGAAATTTTCCGGTCAGCTTTCCGTCGGTCTCGCCGATCCGCAGCAAGATGGATCGCCGGTCGGACCGGATCCGCTTTGGCGCATCGAAACGACTGAAGCCGCGGCGAGATTGGAGATCCGATATGGCGAGACTCCACCGGGGGCGAGAGAGGTCCGGGCGCCCGAACCGCTGAGGGTCGACGAACTCTATGTTGTCGTGGTGTCAGGCGGTGGGCGCATCGGCGGCGTTCATTTCGCCCAGGTAGGGGGTCGCCTGATGGTGTCGAGGGATCGAGATACTGCGCGCGTCGAACTCGAGCGCCTCCTCGCTGGGCCCCAGGCCTAGCGGTCGCGGGGCTACGGACGATTGACAGCCCCTGCGTCGCGCGTTCAACCCGCGGTCCATGGATTTCGATCTGACCGAAGACCAGCGGGCGATCGAGGACGCCGCGCGCGCCTTCGCATTGGCCGAGCTGGCGCCGCATTCGGCGCGCTGGGACGAGGAAGGCGGCCTGGACCGGGCCGTGCTCCAGGCCGCGGCGGGGCTGGGGTTTGCGGGCCTCTATGTGCGCGAGGACGTGGGCGGTTCGGCGCTGTCGCGCCTCGACGCATCCATCGTGTTCGAGCAGCTCAGCTACGGCGACGTGGCGACGGCGGCGTTCATCTCGATCCACAACATGGCGTCGTGGATGATCGACCGGTTCGGGTCGGAGGACCTGCGGCGGCGGTATCTGCCGAAGCTGACGACGATGGAGCTGATCGCCAGCTATTGCCTGACCGAGCCGGGCTCGGGCTCGGACGCCGCAGCGCTGATGACCACCGCGCGCAGGGGCGGGGACGGCTATGTGCTGAACGGCTCCAAGGCCTTCATCTCGGGCGCCGGCTTCTCGGACGTCTACGTCGTCATGGCCCGCACGGGGGGCGAGGGCGCGAAGGGCGTCTCCGCGTTCGTGGTCGAAAACGGGACGCCGGGCCTGTCGTTCGGCGCGCCGGAGCGCAAGATGGGCTGGAACGCCCAGCCCACCGCCCAGGTGAACTTCGACGACTGCCGCGTGCCCGAGGCCAACCGGATCGGCGGGGAGGGCGAGGGCTTCAGGTTCGCGATGGCGGGTCTGGACGGCGGGCGGATCAACATCGCCTCCTGCTCGCTGGGCGGGGCGGGCCTGGCCCTCGACACGGCCCGTGAGTATCTGGGGACCCGCAAGCAGTTCGGTCAGGCGCTGAAGGAATTCCAGGGCCTCCAGTGGCGCCTGGCCGACATGGCCACCGATCTGGACGCGGCCCGCCTGATGGTGCGCCGCGCCGCCGACGCGCTGGACAAGAAGCACCCCAAGGCGACGCAGTACTGCGCCATGGCCAAGCGCTTCGCCACCGACGCCGGCTTCGAGGTGGCCAACCAGGCGCTGCAACTCCACGGCGGCTACGGCTACCTCAGGGATTACCCGCTGGAGCGGATCGTCCGCGACCTGCGGGTCCACCAGATCCTCGAAGGCACCAACGAGATCATGCGCGTCATCACCGCGCGGGAGATGTTCCGCACATGAGCGAACCCGAAGTCCTCTGCCGCGTCGAAGGCGGTGTGGGACGCATCACGCTGAACCGGCCCAAGGCGCTGCATGCGCTGACCACGAACATGTGCCGGCTGATGACCGACGCCCTGCTGGCGTGGCGGGACGATCCGGCGGTGGATCTGGTGCTGCTGGACCACTCGGGCGAGCGGGGCTTCTGCGCCGGCGGGGACATCCGCATGCTCGCCGAAAGCGCAGCGGGCGACGGCCGTTTGGCGCGCGAGTTCTTCTTCACCGAGTACCGGCTGAACCACCTGCTGTTCCACTATCCCAAGCCGACCGTGGCGATCATGGACGGGATCACCATGGGCGGTGGCGTGGGTCTGTCGCGGCCCTGCCGACACCGGGTGGCGACCGAGCGGACCACCTTCGCCATGCCCGAGACCGGGATCGGCCTGTTCCCGGACGTGGGCGGGGGCTGGTACCTGGGCCGCATGCCCGGCCAGATCGGGCTGTGGTTGGCGCTCACCGGCGCGCGGATCAAGGCGGCCGATTGCGCGCGGCTGGAGATCGCGACCGACGTCGTGGAGAGCGCGAAGATTCCCGACCTGAAGGCGGCGATCGTGGCCGAGCCGTCGCAGGTGGAAGCGATCCTGACGGCGTGGGGCGGCGACGCCGGACAGCCCCCAATCGCGGCGTATCAGGACGAGATCGCCCGGCGCTTCGCCGGAGACAGCCTCGAGGCGATCCTGGCCAGCCTGGAGGCGGCCGGGACCGACTGGGCGGCCGAGCAGCTCAAGGTGCTGGGCACGAAGTCGCCGCAGACGATGAAGGTGGCCCTGCGCCAGCTCAAGCTGGGGGGCGAGGCCGCCACCTTCGCCGAGAACATGGCGATGGAGTACCGGATCGGCGCCCGCGTGGTGCAGCGCCACGACTTCATCGAAGGCGTCCGCGCCGTGATCGTCGACAAGGACAACGCCCCCCGCTGGGATCCGCCGACGGCCCGGGCCGTCAGCGAAGCGTTGCTGGACGAGATCTTCGCGCCCCTCCCGGCCGACCAGGAATGGACCCCCATCGATGGAGTTCCCCAATGACCCGCGTCGCGTTCATCGGACTCGGCAACATGGGCGGCGGCATGGCCGCCAACCAGGCGAAGGCGGGACGGGAGGTGGCGGCCTTCGACCTTTCCGCCGCGGCGATGGAGAAGGCGGTGGCGGCTGGTTGTGAGGCGGCGGGATCGGTGGCGGCTGCGGTGGCCGGCGCCGAGGTGGTGATCACGATGCTGCCCGCAGGCCCTCACGTCCGTAGCGTTTACGCTGAGAACATCCTGCCCCACGCGCCGAAATCCGCGCTGCTGATCGACTGCTCGACCATCGACGTGGACAGCGCCCGCGCCGTGGCGGGGGAGGCCAAGGCGGCGGGCTTCCGATTCGCCGACGCCCCCGTATCGGGCGGGACGGCGGCGGCCGAGGCGGGAACCCTGGCCTTCATGGCGGGCTGCGACGCGGCGGATTATCCGGCGGTCGAGGCGGCCCTGGCGCCGATGTCGCGGGTGACGTTCCGGGCGGGCGATCACGGGGCGGGGCAGGCGGCCAAGATCTGCAACAACATGGTGCTCGGCATCTCGATGATCGGGGTGTGCGAGGCGCTGGCCCTGGCCGAGAAGCTGGGGCTGGACCCGGTGACGTTCCACGAGATCTCGTCGCAGTCGTCAGGCCAGTGCTGGAGCCTGACCAGCTACTGCCCCTGGCCGGGACCGGTCCCCGCGGCGCCGTCGAACCGCGACTACGAGGGCGGCTTCGCCACCGCCATGATGCTGAAGGACCTCAAGCTGGCGCAGGAGGCTGCGGCCCGATCCGGCGCGGCCACGCCGCTGGGCGCGACCGCCGAGGGCCTCTACGCCCTCTTCGACCGCCTCGGCGGCGGACCTAAGGACTTCTCGGCGATTCTCGAAATGCTGCGGGGGAGGAGCGTGGCCTGAACGGGCCTCGATTGACCTGCATCAAGGCCGGCGGGAATTGTGGCGTCTATCTGCCGCACCATGAGACGCGCGACCTCCGCGGGCGCTGAATTTATGGACATTGTGAAATCGCGGCGCCAAAAGGCTGACGTATTCGAGGGGCCGGGCCGCGGCGCGCACTTCCGTTGCGCCAACCGGGATCTGATCATGGATTACAGGGAAAACTTCCGCGTCGCGCTTGAGCGGGTCCGGTCCGAAGGCCGCTACCGGGTCTTCGCCGACCTGAAGCGCCATCGTGGCGAGTTTCCGCGCGCCACCTGGACGCGGGCTGACGGTTCGACCTCCGAGGTCACGGTCTGGTGCTCGAACGACTACCTGGGCCAGGGCCAGAACCCCGTCGTGCTCGACGCCATGCACAAGGCGATCGAGGAGGCCGGCGCCGGCTCGGGCGGCACCCGCAACATCTCGGGGACCACGCGATACCACGTGGAACTGGAGCGCGAGCTGGCCGACCTGCACGACAAGGAAGCGGCGCTGCTGTTCACCTCGGGCTATGTCTCGAACGAGGCGTCGCTCTCGACCCTCTACAAGATCCTGCCCGGCCTGCTGATCTTCAGCGACGAGCTGAACCACAACTCGATGATCAGCGGCATCCGCGCGGGCAGGCGCGAGCAGCGGATCGTCTTCCGCCACAACGATCTCGAACACCTGGAACAGCTTCTGGCCGCGGCCGATCCGGCCGCGCCCAAGCTGGTCGCCTTCGAGAGCGTCTATTCGATGGACGGCGATATCGCCGACATCCGGGGCACCGTGGCCCTGGCGAAGAAGTATGGCGCGCTCACCTATATCGACGAAGTCCATGCGGTCGGCATGTACGGCCCTCGCGGGGCCGGCGTCGCCGAGCGCGACGGCATGATGGCCGAGATCGACATCATCGAGGGCACGCTGGGCAAGGCCTTCGGCGTCATGGGCGGCTACATCGCCGCCGACTCGGTGATCGTGGACGCGATCCGCAGCTATGCCGACGGCTTCATCTTCACCACCTCGCTGCCGCCGGCCCTGGCGGCGGGCGCCGTGGCCTCGATCCGGTATCTGAAGGATCACAACGAGGTCCGCGTCGCACACCAGGAACGCGCCGCGGCGCTGAAGGCCCGTCTGATCCGGGCCGGTCTGCCGGTAATGCCGTCGGTCAGCCATATCGTGCCCGTGCTGGTGGGCGATCCCGTCCACTGCAAGATGATCTCGGACATCCTGCTCGAGGACCACGGCGTCTACGTGCAGCCGATCAATTATCCCACCGTACCGCGTGGCACCGAACGTCTTCGCTTCACGCCGTCGCCGGCCCATGACGACCGGATGATGGACGAACTGGCCGAGGCCCTGGAAGCGCTCTGGGTTCGCTGCAACGTCAAGCGCATCGGGGGCTACGCCGCGTAACGCGTTCGCGAATCGACCTCTTGCGGATGTCACCTGCGCGCGTTTGCCGCTGCGCGCCTTTGACACAACGCACGGTTGGCGGACTCGTGGCTCACTCGCGCCTGGGGACGGGCCACCTTTCGCCCGACATCGGACCGGCCCTGGACGCTTCCGTACCCGCGGAAGCGTCCCTAGGGGCGAAATGGCGAACGCGGCCAGATCAGCTTCGGCGCCGGACGCCGCGGCCCAGCCCGATCTTCTTGGCGAAATCCGAACGCCTGGCCGCATAGGCCGGCGCCACCATCGGATAGTCCGGCGGCAGGCCCCAGCGGCGGCGATAGTCTTCGGGGCTCATGTCGAAGCGCGAGCGCAGGTAGCGCTTCAGCATCTTCAGCTTCTTCCCGTCCTCGAGGCAGACGATGTAGTCGTGCTGGACCGAGCGCCCGATCGGCACCGCCGGCTTCGGCCGTTGCTCGACGACCGGCGGCGGCGCCGGGCCGGTGAGCTGGCTCAGGGTCTGGTGGACCGAGCGGATGATGTCGGGCACGGCGTCGGGCGTTACGGCGTTGCGGCTCACATAGGCGGCGACGATTCCCGCGCCGAGGCGCAACAGGTCCTCTCCCGACGGTCCGGAAGGTTCGGGGCCAACGCTCATCACCACCTCGGTTCGATACGACACGCACGCCGGAAGGCGCGGCCCTGTGTGGTTCCGGGGAGAAGCACCCCCGGGGGTCGCGCCCCGGCGTCTGCCGGGAAACGCGTCAGGGCGCGATCGGTTCCCGGCCGCGGTTGGAGTGGGCGGCGTTCGGGAGTAAAGGGGGCCGCCCCGCCAGACTTGAGTCTTCCCCACAGCGAAAGGCGCCGCCCTTGAACCTGCACGTGCAAGCCGAATCCTCGACCAAATCCTTCTTCCAGGCGGGTGTCGGCGCCGCCGATCCCGACGTCGCGAAGGTTCTCGCCGGCGAACTGAAGCGCCAGCAGGACCAGATCGAGCTGATCGCGTCCGAGAACATCGTCTCCCGGGCGGTGCTCGACGCCCAGGGCTCGGTCCTGACCAACAAGTACGCCGAGGGTTATCCGGGCAAGCGCTACTACGGCGGCTGCGAGGTGGTGGACGAGGTCGAGCGCCTGGCCATCGAGCGCGCGAAGCAGCTCTTCGGGTGCGAGTTCGCCAACGTCCAGCCCCACTCCGGCAGCCAGGCGAACCAGGCGGTGTTCATGGTCACCATGACGCCGGGCGACACCTTCATGGGCATGAACCTGGACCACGGCGGGCACCTGACCCACGGCAAGAGCGTCAACCAGTCGGGCAAGTGGTTCAGCCCCGTGGCCTATGGCGTGCGCGCCCAGGATCACCTGATCGACTACGACGAGGCCGCCGAGGTGGCCCGCGCGCATCGGCCGAAGGTGATCATCGCCGGCGGCTCGGCCTATTCGCGGCAGATCGACTTCGCGAAGTTCCGCCAGATCGCCGACGAGGTCGACGCCGTCCTGATGTGCGACGTCGCGCACTACGCGGGCCTGATCGTGGCCGGCGAATATCCGAACCCGTTCCCGCACGCCCACATCGTGACGACCACCACGCACAAGACGCTGCGCGGTCCGCGCGGCGGCCTGATCCTGACCAACGACAAGAAGCTGGCGAAGAAGATCGACAGCGCGGTCTTCCCCGGACTCCAGGGCGGGCCCCTTATGCATGTGATCGCCGGCAAGGCGGTGGCCTTCGGCGAAGCGCTGAAGCCCGAGTTCAAGGGTTATGCGAAGCGGGTGATCGAAAACGCCCGCGCGCTGGCCGACAGCCTGCAGGGCGTGGGCTTCAAGATCGTCTCGAACGGGACCGACAGCCACCTGATGCTGGTGGACCTGACCCCCAAGGGCGTCAGCGGCGCTGTGGCCGAAGTGGCCCTGGAGCGCGCCGGGATCACCACCAACAAGAACTCGATCCCCGGCGACCCCCTGCCGCCGATGCAGACCTCGGGCCTGCGCGTCGGCTCGCCGGCTGGCACCACCCGCGGCTTCGGGCCGGTGGAGTTCCGCCAGGTGGGCCGGTGGATCGGCGAGGTGCTGGACGCGGTGGCCAGCGGCGAAGATCCCACACCTGTCGAAAACAAGGTGCGCGCCGAAGTCGTTGAACTGACACGGCGCTTCCCGATCTACAGCTAATGGTGTTGAGTGGACGGGGAGGGGGCTAGATATGCGCTGCCCATTCTGTGGCCACGACGAAACCCAGGTGAAGGACAGCCGCCCGTCGGAAGACGGCGCGGCCATCCGTCGCCGGCGACTGTGCCCCAAGTGCGAGGGCCGCTTCACCACGTTCGAACGGGTTCAGCTTCGCGAGCTGACGATCCTGAAGCGTTCGGGCCGGCGCGCGCCGTTCGATCGGGACAAGCTGGCCCGCTCGCTCTCGGTGGCGCTGCGCAAGCGGCCCGTGGAGCCCGACCGGGTCGAGCGCATGATCTCCACGATCGTCCGCCAGCTCGAGAGCATGGGCGAGACCGAACTGGCGTCCTCGACCATCGGCGAGCTGGTGATGAAGCACCTGAAGCAGCTCGATGACGTGGCCTATGTCCGCTACGCCTCGGTCTACCGCGACTTCAAGGAGACCGAGGACTTCGCCCGCTTCCTGGGCGAGGAGGGCCTGGGCGACGGCGAGGGACGGTAGGCGCGCGGCGACCTGACCGGCTCCGGCATCGGGCGTCGTCGCTGCGTGGGATTGGCGCCGGCCCGTCCCGGCCCCTAAAGGTTGGGCGATGACCGTCACCCTCAAGCTCGCCACGTCGCTCGACGGCCGGATCGCGACCGCGACGGGCGAGAGCCGCTGGATCACGGGGTCGCAGAGTCGCGAGCAGGTGCATCGCCTGCGCGCCGCGCACGACGCGGTGGTGATCGGGGCCGAGACGGCCCTGGCCGACGATCCGGAACTGACCGTCCGCCTCCCGGGCTATGCCGGCCGCCAGCCGGCGCGCGTGGTTCTGGACAGCCGCCAGAGGCTCTCGCCCGACAGCCGGCTGGCGCGCACGGCGCGTGAGGTTCCGACCTATGTCGTTTCCACGATCGCCCCGAAGCCGGCTCTCGTGGCCCTGGGCGTCCGCGTCCTGACGGCGCCTGTGCTCGGCGAGGACCGGCCTGACCTGACCGCCGTCGTCCAGCTCCTGGCCGCTGAAGGTCTCGCGAATCTCTTCGTGGAGGGGGGGGGGCAGGTGGCGGGCGGCTTCCTGCGCTGCGGCCTGGTGGACGCCCTGGAGTGGTTCCGCGCGCCCATCGTGCTGGGCGGCGAGGGACGGCCGGGCGTCGGCGCCCTGGGCGTTGCGTCCCTCGCCGGGGCGCCCCATTTCCGGCGTGTGGAGGTCGGCGTCCTGGGCGACGATCTCTGGGAACGCTACGCCAAGACCTGAGGAAGCAGCATGTTCACCGGTATCGTCACCGACGTGGGGCGCGTGCGCGCCGTGCGCGACACCAACCGCGACCGCCGCTTCGAGATCGAGACCCGGTTCGACCTGGCCACCGTCGACATCGGCGCCTCGATCAGCCATGCCGGCTGCTGCCTGACCGTCGTGGAGAAGGGCGAGGGCTGGTTCGCCGTGGAGGTCTCGGGCGAGACGCTTTCGCTGACCACGCTGTCCGACTGGCGCGAAGGTCGCCCGGTGAACCTCGAGCGCGCCGCCCGCGTGGGCGACGAACTGGGCGGCCACATCGTCTCGGGCCACGTGGACGGCGTGGGCGAGGTCCTGTCGATCGAATCGGATGGCGGCTCTCATCGCGTCCGCATCCGCGCGCCGCGGCCGCTCCATCGCTTCATCGCGCCCAAGGGCTCCATCACCGTCGAGGGCGTCTCCCTTACGGTGAATGAAGTCGAGGACGACGTGTTCGGCGTGAACCTGATCCCCCACACCTGGGATGTGACCACGCTGGGCGGCCTCAGGCCCGGCGGTCGGGTGAATCTCGAGATCGACATGCTGGCGCGCTATCTCGCCCGCTGGCGCGAAACCGCCTAAGAGCGGTCTTCGACTGCACTTCAAGGACTTCCCATGAGCGACGAGCCGATCCGCATCCTGATCGTGGAGGCGCGCTTCTACGACGATCTGGCCGACGCCCTGCTCGACGGCGCCGTCCAGGCGCTGACCGCGTTCGAGGCGGAGTACGATGTCGTCACGGTGCCGGGCGCGCTGGAGATCCCGGGCGCCATCGCGCTGGCCGAGGATGCGGGCCAGAAGGCCGGCAAGGCCTACGACGGCTATGTGGCGCTGGGCTGCGTGATCCGCGGCGAGACCTATCATTTCGAGATCGTCTCGAACGAGAGCGCGCGCGGCATCATGGACCTGACGGTCGGAAAACGGCTCTGCATCGGCAACGGCGTCCTCACCACCGAGGACGACGAGCAGGCCTGGGCGCGCGCCCGGATCAGCGAAGGCGACAAGGGCGGCGGGGCGGCGCGGGCCGCGCTGAGCATGATCGCGCTCAAGCGCCAGCTGGCGGGCGGCCTGCGATGAGCGGCCACGCTTCGCGCTCGGTGGCGCGGCTCGCGGCCGTCCAGGCGCTCTACCAGATGGAGGTCTCGGCGATCGGCGTCGAGGCCGTGATCCGCGAGTTCACCGACCATCGCTTCGATCGCGACATCGAGGGCGTGGGCGCCGAGGGGGCGGAAGGCGATGGCGCGACCCTGGCGTCCGCCGACGAGGGCTTCTTCGCCGACCTCGTTCGCGGCGTGGTCGCCGAACAGGCCCGGGTGGACGCCGCCATCGCCAAGCGGCTGGCCGAGGGTTGGCGGCTGGAGCGACTCGACGCTACCGTCCGGGCGATCCTGCGCGCCGGGGCCTTTGAACTCGCCCGCCGCCCGGACGTTCCCACCGAGGTGGCCATCGACGAGTACGTCGAAGTGGCCAAGAGCTTCTTCGAGGGAACCGAACCGGGCTTCGTGAACGGGGCTCTGGACGGGGTCGCCAAGGATGTCCGCCCAGCACGGAACCAACCCACTGGATGAATTCGGAGAGATCGCCCGACTCTTCCGCCCGTTGACGCGGGGCGCGCCGGGCGCGTTCGACCTCATGGACGATGCGGCGATGATGCCGCAGAGGCCCGGCCACGATCTGATCGTGACCACCGACGCCATCGTCGAGGGCGTGCATTTTCCGGCCGGGGAGGCGCCCGACATGATCGCGCGCAAGCTGGTGCGGGTGAACGTGTCGGACCTGGCCGCCAAGGCCGCCGAGCCCTTCGCCGCCTTCCTGACGGTGAGCTGGCCGGGCGGCTACGAGGCGCGGGACCGGGCGCGGTTCGCGCTCGGTCTGGCGGCCGATCTTGAGGTGTTCGGCATGAGCCTCTACGGCGGCGACACTACGGCCACGCCGGGACCGTTCACCTGCAGCCTGACGGCGATGGGCTGGACGCCGGCGGGCCGGATGGTGCGCCGGGGCGGCGCGCGGCCGGGCGACCGATTGCTGGTCAGCGGGGCGATCGGCGACGCCACGCTCGGTCTGGCGGCGGTGATGGGCGAGATCGAGGACGCCGACGGCCGCCTGGCGCATCGCTACCGCATGCCCGAGCCGCGGCTGGACGTGCGCAACGCCCTGCGCCGGCACGCCACCGCGGCGGCGGACGTCTCGGACGGCCTGATCGCCGACGCCCGCCACATCGCCGAGGCCAGCGGCGTGGGCCTCTGTATCGACCTGGACCAGCTTCCCCTTTCGGGCGCGGCGGCCACCTGGCTCGAGGACCAGTCCGACCCGGCCGCCGCCCTCGTTCGCCTGGCCACGGGCGGCGACGACTACGAGATCGTCTGCACCATGCCGTCGGGTTCGACCCGCCCGCGCGGGTTCACCGTCATCGGCGAGGTGCGGGAAGCGCCCGGCCTGGAAGTCCGGGCGGCCGGCCGCGCGGTCGATCCCGGCGCCGGCGGCTGGCGGCACGGCTGAAGCGCGCTAAACCTCTACGGCGACGAAAAAGGGAAGGCGACGCATGAGACCGCCGAACGTCATCGTGATCCTGGCCGACGATCTCGGCTACGGCGATCTCGGCTGCTACGGCTCGACCCACATCCGGACCCCCAACCTCGACCGCATGGCGGAGGAGGGCGCGCGCTTCACGGACTTCTACGCTTCGGCCAACGTCTGCACGCCGTCGAGGGCCGGGCTTCTCACCGGGCGCTATGCGATCCGCTCGGGGCTGGCGCACGAGGTCATCCAGCCGGCGGACACCACCGGCCTGCCGCCCGACGCCTGGACGATCCCCAAGGCGCTGAAGCCCGACTATGCGACCGCGCTGATCGGCAAGTGGCACCTGGGGCATGTAGCGCCGCACTGGCCGCCCACGGTGCAGGGCTTCGACCGTTTCCACGGACTGGCCTACAGCCACGACATGCGGCCGCTGAAGCTCTACGAGGCGGACGCGGGCGGCCTGACCGAACACGAGGGCAAGGTCGACTTCGCCGGGCTCACCCGCGACTTCTTCGAACAGGCCGAGGCCTTCGCCGAGGCCAACCGCGATCGCCCGTTCTTCGTGCTGCTGGCCCTGACCGCGCCGCACATTCCCCTGGTCCCCAATCCCGCCGATCCGACGGATTCGCCGGCCGGCGCCTATGGCGACGTGGTGGAGGAGATCGACCTGGGGGTGGGCCGCCTCCTGGCCCGCCTGAAGGCCTTGGGCGTCGACGACGACACCCTGGTCGTCTTCACCTCGGACAACGGCCCCTGGTTCGAGGGTTCGTCCGGTCCCTTCCGCGAGCGCAAAGGCGGTTCGGCCTGGGACGGTGGCTTCCGCGTGCCGTTCATCGCCCGGCTGCCGGGCCGTATACCGGCGGGGCAGGTGAGTTCGGCGCTCGCCAGCAACCTGGACATCCTGCCCACCGTCCTCGGCCTCGCGGGGCGGACGCCGCCCGCCGATCTGGAGCTGGACGGCCAGGACCTCTCGTCGCTGCTGACCTCGGGGGAGGGCGGCGGCCACGAGGAGATCCTGCTCTTCGACAACAATCACGTGGCGGGCCTGCGCACCGCCCGGTGGAAGCTGGTGGCGCGCAGCTACTATCGCGGCCTGGATATCCCGCTCCACGCGCTGCCGTTGCTCTTCGACATGCAGGCGGACCCGGGGGAAACCTACAGCGTCGCCGCGCGCCACCCGGACGTCCTGGCGGACATGCGGGACCGTCTGGCCCGCGCCCGGGCGAAATACGAGCCGATGGCCCACCTCTTTCCGCCGCACGTGGCGCCGGCGAGCGCCGCGGACCACCCCGACTAGGCGTCTAAGTTACGAGGGTTGTGCAGCCGTTTCCCAGTCGCGTTTCGCAACCCGGGCCTGTCTCAGCCCGGCCGGGGCTGAACACCTGCCTGGCGACGACACCTAGGCGAGCTTCACCAGCATCTTGCCCAGGTTTTCGCCCTTGAAGAGGCCCAGGAAGGCGTCGGGAGCCTTCTCGATCCCCTCTCGGACCGTCTCCTTCCAACTGAATTTCCCGGCCTCGATCCATTCGCCCAGGTCTCGGTGGAAGTCGGCCATCAGGTCCCAGTGGGTCGAGACGATGAAGCCGCGCAGGGTGAGCTGCTTGCCCACGGCCTGCACCAGGTTGCGCGGCCCTGGCGGCAACTCGGTGGCGTTGTACATCGAGATCGCCCCGCAGAGCGCGAACCGGGCGAAGGGCCGGGCGGCGTTGAGCGCCGCCTCCAGGTGATCGCCGCCCACGTTGTCGAAATAGACGTCGATACCCTGCGGCGCGGCGCGGGCCAGGGCGGCGTTCAGGTCGGGCTCGGCCTTGTAGTCGATGACCGCGTCGCAGCCGATCTCCTTCAGGAACGCGAGCTTCTCGGCCCCGCCGGCCGAGCCGATGACGGTGTGACCCCGGGCCTTGGCGACCTGGACCACCACCGAGCCCACGGCCCCCGCGGCGCCCGAGACGAAGACGATGTCGCCCGCCTTCAACTCGGCCACCCGCAGAAGGCCGGCATAGGCCGTGAGACCGGGCATCCCGGCCGCGCCCAGGAACGCCTGGGGCGGGAGATTGGTGGCGGGCAGCTTCTGGACCTGGGCGGCGGGCGCGTTGAAGCCTTCCCGCCAGCCGAAGTTGGACTGCACGAGGTCGCCCGGCTTCAGGGCGGGATCGTTCGATGCCGTCACCTGGCCTACGGCGCCGCCCTCCAGCGCCTTGCCGATCTGGAAGGGCGGGACATAGCTCTTCACGTCGTTCATGCGACCGCGCATGTAGGGGTCGACCGTCATCCAGAGGTTCTTCACCTGAACCTCGCCGGCGCCGGGCGTCGGCAGGTCCAGCGTAGCCAGCTCGAAGTTGTCGGCCACGGGGGTTCCGCTGGGGCGGCTCTTCAGTCGAATCTCGCGGACCGTGGTCATGGCGTCCTCCAATGCGTTCTTTCAAACAACTGTAAGAGGCCGCGCCGGTGGCGTCGAGGCGGCGCGTCGTGGTAGGCGCGCGCCATGAGCGGAACCTTGCGCGGCGGTGTGATCGGGGCGGGCGTGTTCGGCGGCTATCACGCCGCCCAGTATGCGCGACTGCCAGGCGTCGACTTCGTCGGAGTCTACGACATCCACCCCGACCGCGCGGCGCGTGTGGCCATGCCTCTCGGCGGTCGCGCTTTCGCCGACTTCGCGGAGTTGCTGGGCGAGGTGGACGTCGTGACGGTGGCTTCGCCCGCCAGCCATCACGCCGAGCAGGCGCTCGAAGCGCTGGCGGCGGGGCGGCATGTCTATGTTGAAAAGCCGGTCGCCACGCGCCTGACCGACGCCGAGAAGGTGAGAGCCGCAGCGGCCAGGGCCGGCCGGATCGTCGCCTGCGGTCATCAGGAGCGCGTCGTCTTCCAGGCCATGGGCCTCCTGGATATTCCCGAGCCGCCTCTGTTGCTGGAGGCCCTGCGCCACGGTCCGCCGTCGGACCGCAGCCGCGACGTCTCGGCGGTGCTGGACCTCATGGTCCATGACATCGACCTCGTGCTGGCGATCGCCGCCGCCGAGCCGGCCGCCGCCGAGGCCGAGGGGGCGCGCGGAGACGATGGCGTCTGGGACGTGGCCCGCGCCGAAGCCAGTTTCGAGAACGGGTTCACCGCCATCCTCGACGTCTCGCGCCGCGCCGAGGCGCGGCGGCGCACCATGCGGATCGTCTATCCATCGGGAGAGGTCGAGATCGATTTCGTGGCCCGCACCTTCCGAAACACCACGCCCCATGCCCTGAACGCCGACTTCGCCGAGACGCCGGCCGCCCGCGATCCCCTGGGCGCCAGCATCGAGGGGTTCCTCGGGGCCGTGCGGGGCGAAGCGCCGCGCCCCGTGGTCACCGTAGGGGAGGCGATCGCGGCCCTGGACCTGGCGCTGGCGGTCGAGCAGGCGCTGGAGAACGCCGGGTAAGGCCGTTAGCTTGTCGCATTCCTAGGAGGACCGCCCATGTCCAGCGCTCACGACTTCAGCTTCGACGCCATCGCCGGCGGTCCGCTGCCGCTCTCGACCTATAAGGACAAGGTCGTGCTGGTGGTGAACACGGCGTCCAAATGCGGGCTGACGCCGCAGTACGACGGCCTGGAGAAGCTCTACACCGACTACAAGGACAAGGGTCTGGTGGTGCTGGGCGTGCCCTGCAACCAGTTCATGGGCCAGGAGCCTGGGACCGCGGATGAGATTCAGACCTTCTGCCGAACGACCTTCGGGATCGACTTTCCCATGACGGGCAAGGTGGACGTGAAGGGCGATGATGCGCATCCGTTCTACAAGTGGGCCGAGGGAGAACTCGGCGAACCCGCCGTACCGGTGTGGAACTTCCACAAGATCCTGATCGGCAAGGATGGCGAGGCGATCCGTGCGTTCGGCCCGCGCACCGAGCCGCTGGACGCCGAGGTCACCGGCGCCATCGAGGCGGCGCTCTGAACAGCGCCCCAGCAGGATCGTCGAACAAGGCGAAGGCCGCCCCGCCGGCGGCGGGGCGGCCTTCCCTGCGACCTTAAGACCCTAGAAGCGGTACTGGAGTTCCACGCCGTACAGTCGCGGCGGGGTGAGTTCGTACAACTGGGCTCCGTTCGGGAAGCGGTCGGACGGCACCGTGGCGCTGTTGTTCCGCTGCGCGGCCTGGACGGCGGCGGCGTAGCCATCGTCGTTGAGCAGGTTCTTCACGTAGGCGATGACGGTGTACTTGCCGCCCTCGGGCGCCCAGATGGCCCGCAGGTCCACCTGGTCCCAGGACGGGGCCGAGTTGTAGAAGCGCTCGAAGACGTTGGCGTAGGACTTCGAGCGGTAGAGGTAGGTGGCGCCCAGGGTCAGGTTCCCGGGCTCCATCTGGAAGGTGTAGAGGCCGTTCAGCGCCAGCTTGTGCTTGGGCGCCTGGGGCAGGGAATTGCCCACGACGCTGACCGCGCCCGTGGTGATGTTGTCGTTCACGTCGACCAGCAGCGGGCTCTTCTTGATCTTGCTGGGGTTGTAGCCGTAGTCGAGAGAGAGGCGCAGCGGC
>NZ_MEEX01000039.1:754-34006 GCF_001724605.1 Phenylobacterium sp. SCN 70-31 | reverse complement strand
TGCGGGCGCGGTGGATGAGGGCGTCCAGGTCCTCGGTGAGGAAGTCGGGTCGTTCGGTCCAGTCCCAGGCTTCGGCGTGGAAGCGTTCGGCCAGGTCGTCGCGCTCGGCGGGATCGCAGCCGGCGTCGTCGGCGGCCTCGCGGACGGCTTCGGCCAGGATGTCGAAGCGGCCGGCGCGGGCCAGACGGTCGGGATCGGGACGGGATGAAGCCCGTTCCGCGCGCTGGCGTCTCAGGCGGTCCTTCAGCGCCAGGGTCTGGCGGAGGGAGCGGGCGAGGCCGCGGTAGGCCCTGGAGAGTTCGGGGATGTCCTTCGGCTCTGCGGCCATGAGGGCGCCGTGGGCCTTCTCCGCGGCGGAGAGGTCCAGCGCGGCCAGCCGGTCCAGCGTGGCCAGAGCCAGAGTGTCGATGTCGGGTCCCTCGGACATGAGGGACATCCAACCACCCGGCTACGTCAGAAGCGGACGTAGGATGGTGGGAAGGTGGCGCTTTCCCTTTCCCCGTTCCGGACCTCCCAGCCGGACCCACGCGCGCCGCGCGTGGGCGGAACGCACGGCGACGTCGGCCTGAAGGCCCGGGCTCGCGGGGTCCGGGGAGGTCTGGGCCCGCGAGAGACGACCGTGGTTCCGCCGGGACTGGACGACCTCGGGGGAAGCCGTGCGTCCGGTCGCTACGCGGCGATCAGTACTGCCAGCTGGGAACGCTGCCCTCGCGCTCCTTGCGGCGCGCGAAGTGCTTCAGCGGACCGTCGTCGGTCCAGCCGTAGGCCAGCTCCGAGCCCAGGAGGCGGGCCAGGCGCTGGTCCTCCACCGGATCCAGGAAGTCGGCCGGCACGGTGTTCCGATAGTCCTCCTGCGGCGCGATGTATTCGCGGCAGAAGTAGTTCGAGAGATTGATCCGCAGGCCCGGCGTCTTGCGCGGGAACGAGCCGTGCCAGGTGTTGCCGTGCCAGATGATGGCCGAACCGGCCGGCACCTCGATCGGGATGACGTGCTCGTAGCGCTCGTTGCCGTCGAGCCACTTCTCCCACTTGGTGGGCTGGCGGAAATGACGGTGGCTGCCGGGCACCATGGCCAGCGCCCCGTCCGCCTCGGTGTAGTCGGTCAGCGCATAGTTGCAGTTGGCCACGTGGCTGTAGGGCGAGAACGGGTCGGGAATCCCGTTGCTGGTGTCGCTGTGCAGCAGCAGGCCCTTTCCGCCCGGCCCCTTCAGGTGGCAGCCCAGGCTGGAGAGGATGCAGTGCTGGCCCAGCAGATAGCTGACCAGCGGCAGGGTCTTCGGATTGACGACCGATTCCTTGAACCGCTTGTCCTTGTAGAGCAGGTACGGAATGAACGCGGTCTCGGCGTGCTCGGTCTCGTTGTCGATGTCGAGCTTGCGGCCGATGCGCGCCTCGGAAATCTCGATGATCCGGTCGCGGAAGTAGGCCGTCTGCTCGGGCGTCAGCGCGTTCTCCACCACCGTGAAGCCATAGGCTTCCAGCTCGGCCAGATTGCTCTCAAGCCCCTGCTCGCGGATCTCGCGGTAGATGTCGTTCAGGTCCGGCGTCGCAGACCAGTTGCCGATTTCCATTCGGTTTCCTCCCTGATTTTGATCTATGAAAACGCCACATGTCATTTGGTGTCAAGTGTCACTTGGTGACAAAATAGCCCCGCAACCCGGAGCCGATTGACAAGTGCGTCCGATGCGCTTTTGCTACTGAGTGACATAAGCGTCCAGGCGCCAATAACAAACAGGGAGGTACAGGGGGAATGCTGGTTCAGCACGCGCGTAAGCGCGCTTACATCGCGGGTCTGCTCGGCGGAGCGGCCGCAGCGGCGTTCGGAACGACAGCCTTCGCGCAGACCGCATCCACGGACGTGGACGAGGTGGTCGTCACGGCCCGCCGGGTCGAAGAGAACATCCAGAACGTGCCCGTGGCCGTCACGGCGCTGGGCGAGTCGGCCATCAAGGAGCGCGGGATCGTCACCACGACGGACGTGATGTTCGCCGCCCCGTCGATCCAGATGACCACCCAGTTCGGCCGCCTGTCGGGCGGCTTCAGCATCCGCGGCCTGGCCGGCGGCACCCAGGTCTACTACGCCGAAGTGCCCGGGGGCCCGACGGAAAGCGCCGCGCCGCTGTACGACGTGGGCTCGGTGCAGGTGCTGAACGGGCCGCAGGGCACGCTGTTCGGCCGCGCCAACACCGCCGGCGCCGTGCTGGTCACGCCCAACCGCCCGCGATTCAACGAGTTCAGCGGCTCGTTCGAGGTGAACCAGGGCAATCTGGGCCTCAGCCGCATCACCGGCGTCATCAACGTGCCGATCGTGGACGACCAGCTGGCCGTGCGTCTGGCGGTGCACCGCGACCACCTGGACGGCTACACCAAGGTGCTGGGCTCGTCGCAGCGCCTGAACGAGAACAACAGCCAGGAATTCCGCTTCAGCGTCGACTGGCGGCCGGGGAACGGCCGGTTCCGCAACTATGCGGTGCTCGACTACTACGACGTGGACCAGGCCGCCGGCGCCACCTCGCTGACGGCGATCAACACCTCGCTGGCGCTCTACAACCTTCCCGCCAATATCGACGCCCCGAACGGGCTGGCCACGGGGACCGCGGTCTTCGGCGCGGCCTGCAACGCGGCCGTCACGGCGGGCCTCGCCCCGAACCTCAACACCTGTATCGACCAGCGCCTGCGCACCGCGGCCACCTTCCGTCCGGCGATGGAAGCCGAGTTCGCGCGCCTCCAGGCCGGGGGCAAGGACGCCGCACGTTACGTGCCCGGCGACCCGAACCTCGACCTGCACGAAACCCTGCGCAAGTGGACCTTCGTCAACCAGTCGGAATACGACTTCGGCGAGGTCGGCTTCACCACCCTGACCCTGCGCAACATCTTCGGCTTCCAGGCCGCCAAGGGCGCGACCGGATGGGACGTGGACGGTCTGGGCGGGCTGATCCAGTCGTCGGTGTCGGTGTCGCAGACCTCGTCCTACGCCTTCAGCGTCTCGGCGCAGCAGCAGGGCAATCGCGCGGTCTTCGAGGCCGGGCCGTACCAGAAGGTCTACACCAACGAGACCCAGCTCCGCGGCGTGATCGGCGACGACCTGGTCTCGTGGAGCATGGGCGGCTTCTACCAGCGGACGCCGGCGATCCGGAACCTGGAGGGCATCCGCAACCTGTCGCGGGTCTATTCGGGCGTCACCCTGGCGACGCTGGGCTACAATCCGTCGTTCCCGTTCCCCGATGGCGGCATGACCACCCAGCGGGCGCTCTACGGCCAGGCGACGGTGGACATCGGCTTCCTGGCGCCCTTCATCCAGGGCCTCCACGCCACCGGCGGCCTGCGCAAGTCGTGGGACAAGTCCGAGATCTTCTCGCGGTCGGTGAGCACCAACCTCCAGACCGGCGCCTATGTGCCCGGAGCCCGGAACCGGAGCTTCACCAAGAGCGACGGCTGGAACTCGACCCTGACCCTGGACGCCCAGGTCAACGACGACCTGCTGCTCTATGTGGCCACGCGGAAGGGCTACCGGCCCGGCGGCATCAACCTGGTTCTGGATGCGGCCGGTCTGCCGAACTACACGCCGAACTACGCGCCGGAAACGGTGCGCGACTACGAACTGGGCTCGAAGTTCGACTTCCGCTCGGGCGGACTGCGGGGACGCCTGAACGCGGCCCTCTACCGCACCGAGTATTCGGACATCCAGCGCACCTTCAACGCCTCGGTGAACGGGGTGACGACGACCTACATCGTCAACGCCTCGGCCGCGGTCATCAAGGGCGCGGAACTCCAGGGCCAGATCGTGTTCGGCAACTGGGACCTGTCGGCCAACTACTCGTACGCCGACGCCGCGTTCACCGACTGGCAGGGCGCCGACCCGCTGGCGCTGATCCGGCCGGGCAACGCGCGGTGCCAGCCGCCGCTGACCGCCGCAATCTGCCTCATCGACCTGTCCGACAATCCGTTCCCCAACATCTCCAAGCACCAGGGCAGCTTCACGGTTAAGTACAATGTCCCGGTCGACCCGGACCTGGGGGACATCTCGATCCAGGGCACGCTCTACGCCCAGTCCCGCCGCTACTTCACCGACGCGGCGGCGCGGAACATCGAGCAGTACGGCGAACAGGTGCGCGACGCGCTCTCGCAGGGCGCGTTCGAGCGGATCAACGTGCGGGCCGACTGGAAGAACATCCGCGGCAGCCGGGTGAGCGGCGCGGTGTTCATCAACAACCTGACCGACGCCAACTACGCCCTGACGTCGATCCCCCAGCTCCACTCGCTGGGCACGGCGGTGCGCATCTACGGCGAGCCGCGCACCTACGGCGTCATGCTGCGCTACGCGTTCGGCCAATGACGTACGCGTTCGCGAGCCCGGGCTGGATGGCCTTCATGCACGGACTGGTGACCGAACGGGTCCGGCGCTTCCAGACGGAAGCGCCGGATATCTCCTGGTCGCTCTGCGAGGTGTTCACCGACCCGCCGGCGGACCTGTCGCCCGACGGGTCGCCCCTGGCCTGGCACTGCATCGTGCGCGACGGCGAGGTGACGTTCGGCGAGGGCGAACGGGACGACGTCGACGTGAAGATCGTCATCGACTACGAGGCCGTGGTCCCGCTGGGCCGCTACGACACGCGGGGCGAACCCGCGCGCCAGGCGGAACTGGCGGCCATGGCCCAGGCCCTGCGCGACGCCGGCAAGATGCAGGTGATCGGCGACCGGTCGAAGCGCGACCCGCGGGTCGGCGACTTCCACGACATCATCGCACGGGTCACGGCCTGACGGGCCGGGGCGGAGGGGTCCTCGCCCCCGCCCCTCCGGGCGTCAGCCGAACCGGCTCCCCAGCAGCTTCTCGCGCACCAGCCGGATCACCTCCAGCAGCGGCGCCTCGAGTTCGTCGTAGGCTTCCCGCGCGAAGATGCCCGCGCTCACCGAATAGTTGCCGCCGACCAGTCCCGCGGCCGCCACCGCGGCGATCACCGCGGCCTGGGGGTCGTCGCCGAGATCCTCGCGAAGGCCCTTGCCGAGCAGCGTCTGGTAGGTGGACTGGATCGACAGGTAGGCAGCCTCCAGCGCCGGTTCGGACCGGGCGATCTTGCGCAGGTTCGCCAGCGCCCCCCGCCGCGCCATGTCGCGGGCGTGCCGGATCACATGGGCGGTCCACAGATCGATGACCGGCGTCGCCCCCCGCCCGGCGACCGCCTCGCGGAACTCTTCGATCGCCGCATACTGTCCATGCAGCACGAGATGCGCCTTGCTGGGGAAGTAGCGCAGCAGCGTGCGCTTGTGGACGTCGGCCCGGTCGGCCACCTCCTCCAGCGTCGTGGCGTCGTAGCCCTGCTCCACGAAAAGATGGATCGCCGCCTCGGCGATCTGATCGCGGGTCCGCGCCATCTTGCGCGCCCGGAGTCCTACCTCGTCCATTCCCAACCTCAGCCCCCGTAGAAGAACAACCATCTTGACACCGCGGACGCAACTCCGCCTCGTGTCACTCAGTGGCGATTGTCACCGAATGTCTAGAAGGCGCGTTAGACGCCTGTCGTAAAGGGGGAGGCCGAATGACCCACGGGACCGCTGTCCAAGACGCCGCCGCGCCGGGAACGCCCGCCGCCGGGGGCCTGTCGGTCCGCACACGGGTCTTCTACGGCCTGGGCGAGGCCGGCGAGGGTCTCAAGACCGCGGCGCTCGAGACCTTCCTGTTCTTCTACTACGTGCAGGTGGTGGGGCTCTCGGGCGCGCTGACGGGGCTGGCCCTGTTCGTCGCGCTGCTGTTCGACGGCGTCTCGGACCCGTTCGTGGGGGCGTGGTCGGACCGGCTGCGCAGCCGCCTGGGCCGCCGGCATCCCTTCCTCTATGCGGCGCCCGTGCCCCTGGCGATCGCGCTGTGGTTCCTGTTCCAGCCGCCCGAGTTCGGCCAGTGGGGGCTGTTCGCCTGGCTGACGGCCCTGACCATCGCCGCGCGCTTCGCCATGACTCTGTACTTCGTGCCGCACATGGCCCTGGGCGCCGAACTCAGCCGCGACTTCGCCGAGCGCGTCTCGGTGGGCGGCTATCGCGTGCTGTTCGGCTACGTGGGCCGGATCATCGCCCTGGGGCTGGCGTTCTCGGTGTTCTTCGCCGACCGGCCCGGCTTCGAGAACGGGCAGCTCGACCCGGCCGCCTATCCGCCCTTCGCCCTGGCCACGGGCGCGCTGGTCGTCTTCTTCGTGATCGTCTCGGCCCTGGGCACCCAGCGCGCCGCCCTGGCGCTCCAGAAGGAAGACGCCGGCGCGGCGCCCCCTTCACACGACGGGCTGGTCCGCAAGCTGCGCCTGGCGGTGGGCTCGCCCTCGTTCCGGGCGCTCTTCTTCGCCCTGCTGGTCATGTACCTCTACAACGGCGTGCAGTTCGCCCTGGCCCTGCACATGAACACCTACTTCTGGGAGCTGCCCCCGCAGTCGGTGCAGCTCGTGTTCTACGCCAGCATGGCCGGCTATATCATCGGCATCCCGCTGGCGCGGCCCGCCGCCGGCCGCCTCGACAAGAAGGCCGCCTACATGGCCGGGATCGCCGGCTCGTGCGTCATGGGCTCGGCGCCGACGTTGCTGCGGCTGGCCGGCCTGGCGCCCGAGAACGGCGAGGCGGGCGTGCTGCCCCTGTTGATCGGATGCAGCTTCATGGCCGGCCTGATCGGCTGCATTCCCGTCGTGCTGTCGTCGGCCATGCTGGCGGACGTGGCCGACGAATACGACCTGACGCACGGCGGCCGCGCCGAGGGCCTGTTCTTCGGCGCCAACGCCTTCTGCCGAAAGGTCTCTCTGGGGCTGGGCGGCGCGGTCGCCGGCGTGGTGATCGACCTGATCCGCTTCCCGGCCAACACCGCCCCGGGCGCGGTTCCGCTCGACGCCCTGACCCGACTGGGCGTGGTCTACGGCCCGGTGATGCTGTCGGTCCTGTTCCTGGGCCTGGCGATCATGATCCCGTACAATATGGGCCGCGCCCGGCACGCCGCGATCGTCGCCGAGCTGCGACGGCGGGATACGGCCCAGGCGCCCACCCGGCCGCCGCCCTAGCGGCCTACCGAAGCTCGACCACCTTGCCCTGGGCGGTGACGCGCTCGATGCGCATCTCGGCCGTCCCGTCGCTGCGGGGATAGCCCTCCAGCGTCACGGGCTTGCCGGGGCCGACCATGTCCTGGGTCAGGCCGCGGGCGGTCATCCGGGCGATGGGCGCCAGGACGACGTCCCAGGTGCGGCCCTGGTAGCTGACCTTCGCCGTGGCGTGGGGATTGCCCCAGGCGACGTCGGTGAGCGGGGCGGTGACCTTCACCACCTTGTCGGCGTCGTAGGAGCTCCAGCCGTGGTGAGCCAGGACGGCGGCCGGGGCCAGCGCCAGGCCGGCGGCCAGGATGACGGTTCGGATCATGCGCGGTCTCCATAACCCCCAGTTGGCGCCCCAGGCCGAGCCTATGCCGTCCGGGCGGTTCGCGGAACCCGCCCTCTGGATCGCCTACGGCAGCGCGAAGGCCACGACGTAGTCGCCCTTGGGCGCCAGGGGATTGCCGCCGCCGCCGGCGCTGACCACCACGTACTGCTTTCCGGTCTTCGGCGAGACGTAGGTGGACGGCGTGCCCGCGGCCGAGACCGGCAGGGCGCCCTTCCACAGGACCGCGCCGGTGGCGTTGTCGTAGGCCCACAGGTAGGGGTCGGTGGTCGCAGCGCGGAAGGTCACCCCGCCCGCCGTGGTGATGGGTCCGCCGATACCCAGGGTCCCGATGGGAATGGGCAGGCCCGACCGCAGGCCCAGCGGGGCCTGGGCCTCGGCCGTGCCGGCGGGAACCTGCCAGACGATCTCGCGCGTGTGGACGTCGATGGCGCTGATCATCCCGTGCGGCGGCTCCAGGCAGGGCGCGAACAGCGGGCTGAGCAGCCATTCGTTCTTCGACGCGTAGGCGATGGCCCGGGCGCTCTGCGGCGGCCGGCCGGCGACGCGTGCGGGGGAAAGCCGGGCCTCGCCGGTGCGCTCCAGACTCACGGTCTGGGGCATGCGCACGTCGGAGACGATGAGCAGGCCGCGACGCGGGTCGAAGGCGCCCGAGCCCCAGTTCATGCCGCCCGCGTTGCCGGGGAACTGGAGCGACGGCCGCTCGGGGCCGCCCGGAGGCGTGAAGTCGCCGTCGTAGCGCACGCTGCGGAAGCGGATGCGACAGGCGAGCTGGTCCAGCGGCGTGGCGCCCCACATGCGCTTCTCGGTGACGGCGTCCACGCCCACCGCCGGCATCTCGGCCGAATAGGGCTGGGTCGGCGACAGCCACTCCCCGGGCATGGCGCCCTGCGGCACGGGCGATTCCACCACCCGGGTCAGGGGCGTCCCGGTCCGCCGGTCGAGCACGAAGATCTGGCCCCGCTTGGTGAGCTGGACGAGGGCCGGCGCGCTGCCCTCGCCGACCGGGAAGTCGACCAGCATCGGCTGGGCGGGCACGTCGTAGTCCCAGACGTCGTGGTGGACGGTCTGGAAGCGCCAGCGCTCCTTGCCGGTGCGCACGTCCAGCGCCACGACCGAGGACGAATAGCGTTCGGACACCGCCGTGCGATGCGAGCCCCAGTAGTCGGGCGTCGCGTTGCCGATCGGCAGGTAGACGAGCCCCAGCGCCGGGTCGTAGGCAGGCGTCGACCACATGTTGGGCGTGCCGCGGGTGTAGGTCTGGCCCTCGGGCGGCAGCTTGTCGATCGCCGGGTCGCCGAGGTCCCAGGCCCAGGCCAGTTCGCCGGTGACCACGTCGTAGGCGCGCACCACGCCGGAGGGCTCGCCCACAGCCTGGTTGTCGAGCACCCAGCCGCCGACGATCACGAGGTTTCCGGCTACCATCGGCATCGAGGTCTGGAAGTAGAAGGGCGGCTGGAACGCGCCCATGCCGGTGCGGAGATCGACCACCCCGCCCTGGCCGAAGCCGGGGCAGCGCCGGCCCGTGTCGGCGTCCAGCGCGATGAGCTGGGCGTTGATCGTGGACGACAGGATGCGGCGTACGCAGGCCGGCGGGGCGGGCGCGGCCGCGACCTGCTGGCCCGCGACGGGAGTCGGAGCGGCGTTCGTCGCCGGAACCCGGTTCGTCGGGGCCTTGGCCGCGGGGGCGTTGGCCGCGGGCGCGCGGGCGGGGGCCCGGGTAGGAGCGCCGCTCGCCGTGACGGGCGTCGAGGCGGACGTCGGGGCGGGCTCGGTCCCGTCCCAGTAGCCCACGCCCCGGCAGCGGTGCCAGAAGTGGGACTGGACCTTCGGATCGTGGCGCCACTTCTCGCGGCCGGTGTCGGGGTCGAGCGCGATGACGACGTTGCGGGGCGTGCAGACGTAGACGGCGCCGCCCGCCATCTGAGGCGTGTTCTGGTCCTGATCGCCGGCGTGGGCCGGAAGGGCGGTGCGGAAGGTCCAGGCGACCTTCAGCTCGTCGACGTTCTCGCGATTGATCTGGTCCACCGGGGAATATCGCGATCCCCCGGGGTCGCGCCCATAGGCGCGCCAGTCGCCCGCCCGCTCGTCAGCCGGCGTCCCGCTTCCCGGCGTCTCGCTCCCCGGTGGCTGGGGCCGCACCACGGCCGGCGAGGCCGCCTGGCCCCAGGAGAAGGTGGCCGGAAGGGCCGCCGCCTGGACGCCGAGCAGGACCAGCGACGTCAGCGCCACCGCCGCACCCGACTGGTTGCGCCGCGCCCCCCGGGGCGCCGTCGGGATCACCAGCAGCAGGAACAGGCCCAGGACCGCCGGGGCGAACAGGCGCGGCAGCAGCGGCCAGAAGGCGAAGCCGGCCTCCCACAGCGCCCAGCCGAGGGTGGCCGCCAGGGTCGCGGCATAGACCAGGCCCGCGGCGGGATGGCGGCGGACCGCCATGACCCCCGTGGCCGTCACCGCGGCGCCGGCCAGCAGGTAGTAGGGCGAACCGCCCCGGAAGACGAGATAGCCACCGCCCAACAGCAGGGGCAGGCCGACGAGCGTCACGAGCCCGCCCCCGATCCACGCCCAGATGCGGGCCGCCCAGCCCGCCGCCCTGTCGCTCACCATCGCCGTCCCCCGAGGGCGCTCCGCCAAGCGCCGCCGCCGACCTTATGAGGAATCGGCGGCCGCATGAAGGGTGCTGGACCGCGGGTGGGTAAAGCGCGATAAGCGTACGCAAGTTTCGAAAACAGAACGCGGGTTTCCTGAAGACCGCAAAACGGGGAGAAGGCGCGATGACGGGCAGGCCGAAGCTCGCGGCGGGGCTCGCGGGGGGACTCGCGGCAGGGATGATCTGGGCGGGGCTCGGCGCGACGGCCCATGCCCAAGGCCAAACTCAGGCTATCCAGGCGCCCGCGCCGAACGACTATGCGCGCGCCGAGTCCTGGCTCTGCTGGCCCGGCAAGGCCGGCGACGCCTGCGCCATCGACCTGACCACGACGGTGGTGAACGCCGACGGCTCGACCCGCGTCGAAACGTTCAAGGCCGACCCCAAGGCGCCGATCGACTGCTTCTACGTCTATCCGACCGTCTCGAACGACAAGGGCGTCGTGTCGGACATGCAGGCCGGCCCCGAGGAGCTGAACGTGGTGAAGCAGCAGCTCGCCCGCTTCGGCTCGAAGTGCCGGATCTTCGCCCCCCTCTACCGCCAGTTCACGCTCACGGCGTTGCAGGCGTTGGTGATGGGCGCGCCCCTCCCCGGCTCGGCCGACCCCGCCATGCGGCAGGTGGGCTACAACGACGTGGTCGACGCCTGGAACCACTACCTCAAGACCGAGAACAAGGGGCGCGGCGTGGTGCTGATCGGCCACAGCCAGGGCTCGGGCATCCTCACCCGGATGATCCCGGCCGAGGTCGAGGGCAAGCCCGTTCAGAAGCAGCTCGTCTCGACCCTGATCCTGGGGTCCAACCTGCCGGTCGAGGCGGGCAAGGACACGGGCGCGTTCAAGACGATCCCCCTGTGCCGGTCGGCCGGCCAGACCGGCTGCGCCATCAGCTACGTGACGTTCCGCGACACCGTCCCGCCGCCGCCGCAGAGCCGGTTCGGCAAGGTGGCGCAGCCCGGGATGGAGGCCGCCTGCACCAACCCCGCGGCGCTGGGCGGCGGCAAGGGCGACCTCAAGGCCTATCTCGCCAACGGCATGAACATCGCCAGTTCCGCCGCGGCGGCGCCGGAATGGGTGAAGGGCAAGGCCAACCCCGCCACGCCGTTCGTCGCGGTCCCGGGCCTGATCTCGGGCCAGTGCGTCTCGAAGGACGGGTTCAACTACCTGGAGGTCCACATCGCCGCCGACCCGGCCGATCCGCGGACCGACGACATCAACGGCGACGTCGTCGGCCCCGGCGGCGTGGTGGCGACGGACTGGGGGCTGCACCTGATCGACGCCAACATCGCCATGGGCGACCTGGTCGACATCGTGGGCCAGCAGTCCAAGGCCTATCTGGCGAAGAAGTAGAAGGCCGGCGCGGGCGCGGTTCAGCCCGCCAGCCCCGCCGGAGTCAGGGCGAGGCTGAGCAGAATCAGGGCGATCGCGGGATAGATCCACACCCCCATCCCGCGGAAGGCCCGCGCCCACGGCCCTCGCCCCTCGGCGTACGCCCCCTTCAGCCGCAGGCTGTAGATCATGACGCCGGTGATCGAGAGTCCGGTCAGGAACACGCCGAACACGAACCAGATCACCTTCGTGACCAGGCCGCCGAACGTGCCGAAGTGCAGCGGGTCGGCCATCTCCGAGATGCGCTGGTGGACGCCCAGGTCCTCGCCGCGCGACACCATCCGCACGGCCCCGGAGTCGGGATCGAGCCAGACCGCGTTCGAACGGTCGCGGACCAGCAGCGCATCGGCCTGGCCCGATACGACCAGACCCCGCGCGCCGTTGGCCGCCGGAAAGCGCACCTCGTTGATCCGTAGCGTCGGATAGGCCGCCTGGGCGCGGGCGACCAGGGCGTCCAGCTCTGGCCCGGCAGGGGCCGGCAGCGGCGCCTCGATCTTCGGCGGCTGCGGATGCGGCGGCGCCTGACCGCCCAGCACCTCGACCAGATACCAGAGGCCGGTCAGGATCATCAGAACCAGGAACCAGAGGCTCCAGAGGCCGCCCAGGCGGTGCAGGTCGCCGCTCAGACGCCGCGCGCCGCCGCGCCAGTGCGGATTGCGCAGAAAGCCGCGCCAGAACTTCTTGTAGGTGACCAGCCCGGTGACCAGCGAGGCCAGCAGCAGGAACGACATCGAGCAGACGATCGGCACGCCGTACTTCACCGGCAGCATCAGGTGGCGATGGGTCTGACGCAGGACGCGGTGGATGTTGGCCCAGCCACCCGTGCCCGTGACCTCCGCGGTCCAGGGGTTCACATAGACCCGCTCGATCCGCTTGCCCCCCGCGTCCACCCAGACCTCGGCGGCGAACCAGGGATCGGTAGGCATGTAGACGGACTGGAGCCGGCCGCCGGGAACCTCGGCCCGGGCGGCCGCGGCGATGTCGCCCAGGCTGGCCTTCTCGGCCGACTGGGGCGCGACGCGCATCGCCGGCGTCGCCATCCAGTCCAGCTCATGGGCGAAGACCGCCAGCGTCCCCGTCGCCAGGACGAAGGTCATGAAGATCGAAAGCTTCAGGCCGGCCCAGCTATGCACCACCCACCACAGCGACCGCGCCTTGACGCGAGGCGGGGCCTTGGCGGGCGCGTCGGCGGTCAAGGCGCCCATGCGGCCCTAGAACTTCCGGCGGACCTCGACGAACCACGTCCGCGGTTCGCCGGGGAACGAGCCGTTGCGCAGGCTGAAGCCCGAGGCCGCGTAGGTCTCGTCGAAGATGTTGTCCACGCGCAGCATCACCTCGGCGAAATCCAAGGTCTTGATGATCGAGGCGTCGAAGACCGTGTAGGGCTTCACCCGCTGGCCGTCGAACCCGACACGCTCCGAGACATATTCGCCGCCGAACGCGAAGGCCGTGCGGATCGACTCCACCTGATAGCGGGTCCAGAAGCCCAGCTTGTGCTTCGGTGCGTTCACGAAGCGGTCGCCGACGGCGTTGGTGATCGCCTGGCCAGGGACCGTCCCGGTGACCCTGGTGTCGTTGTAGCCGTAGTTCAGCGTCAGCACCCAGGCGGGCGTGATGTCGGCCGCGAGATCGAACTCGAAGCCCTTGGACGTCACTTCGCCGATGGGGGCGAGCTGGTCGCGGCCGTTGACCGGCGGACGCGTCGTGTCGGTCTGGAGGATGTTCTCGCGCACGATCCGGTAGATGGCGGCGCCGGTCTGGAGGCGGCCGCCGAACAGCGCGGTCTTGACCCCGCCTTCGAGCTGTTCGCCGGTGACGGGCGCGAAGGGGCCGCCCACCACCGCGTCCTGGCTGGCCGCGCCCTGCGGTTCGAAGGTGTTGGACCAGCTCGCATAGACCGAGACATCGGGCCGCGGCTTGAAGACCGCCCCGGCGCGCCACGTCAGGTCGTCGTCCTTGTAGCGGACGCCATTGACCCGGTTGCGGTCGTTGAAGCTGTCGTAGCGCACGCCCCCGACCAGGATGAACCGCTCCGCGATCATCATCTGGTCCTGGATGTAGACACCGGCCCGCCGGCTGGCCGAGGCCGACCGCGTATACGCCCGGGCGGCCAGATTGTAGTTCGCGCCGCTGGTCCGGCCGTAGACGGGGTTGAGGATCGACAGGTTTGGAACCGGCCCCCCGCGCGTGGGATCGACGGCGGTCCGGCCGAGCGACTCGCTGTTCTCCTCGTACCAGTCGCCGCCCAGCAGAATCCGGTGGTTGACGGCGCCGGTCGCGACGTCGGTCGCGAAGTTCCCGCCGAAGGCCAGGCCGTCGCTGGCCCGGCGCTGATCCCGGAATTCCCGCGTGATGGTGTCGGGAACGCCGTTGCCGTCGGTGTCCAGCAGATCACGCTGCTCGTGGTACTCCTGGGCCTCCTTGGCGTCGAAGTGACGAACCTGGAAGTCGCCCCGCATGGGACCGTCGGGGTCCCAGACCAGCTTGGCCCGATAGACCTCGGCGCTCGACTTCAGATAGTCGCTCGGCTCGTTGTGGTTCCAGGTGATGCTGGTCAGGAAGTTCCCGGCCCGATCCACCTGCACGCCCCGCAACCGGTTGCCCGGCAGATCCTGGTCGTATGCGGTGTAGGCCACGGTCAGCGCCAGGTCCTCGCCGGCGCGGAACGTCAGGCCGGCGTCGCCGATGAAGTTCTCGCTGCGGGCGTTCTTCCGGAAGCTGTCGCGCTCCTCGTAGAACAGGCCGACCCGTCCGCTGAGACGATCGACCAGAGGTCCCGTCACCTCCACGGCCGCGCCCAGACGATCGTAGTTGCCCGCCGTCAACCGCACCTGGCCGCCGAAGGTCTCGCCGGGCGTCTTGGTCACGTAGTTGATGGTGCCGCCGGGCGACGCGGGGCCATACAGCATGCCGGCCGGCCCTTTCAGAACCTCCACCCGCTCGATGTTGAAGAGCTGGGGCACCGAGAATGCGATGAACGGGTCGCCGCGCAGACCGTCGTAGTACGTGCCCGAGCCGTCCTGACGGAAACCCCGGAAGGTGACGCCGGCGTACGAGAAGAAACTCAGGCCCGAGATGTTCCGGTAGAGGTCGGTGACGTCGCGCGCGCCCTGATCCTCGATGAGCTGGGAGTTCAGGATCTGCACCGCCTGGGGGATGTCCAGCGGATCGGCGTCGATCTTGCCCACGGTGGTGATTTCGGCGCGGTAGAGGCGCTGGGCGCGGCTGGTGACCACCAGCTCGTCCACGGTGGTCGAACCTCTCGCGCTCTCGGCGTCGGTGACGTCGGCCCGGGCCGGCGTTCCTCCGGCGGCGCCACAGAGAAGGCCCACCGCCGAGGCGCCGGCCAGCCAGACAGTCCGCATCGCAATCCCCCTGATCCTCGCGATCCGCCGCGATGGCCGGGGTGTTATTGCGAATAGTTCTCATACGCAACCATTTTGCGGTTGCGTTTCATTGTCAGAATTTCTGCGCCACGGAAGGGCGGACGGCTTTGCGCCGCCCGCCCCCCTTCTCAGCGTCCGGTCAGCTTGCGCCCGGCGAAGACGCCGAGGGCCAGGAAGATGAGGAAGCCGATGACGGCGATGAAGAACAGGATCTTGGCGATACCGGCGGCGACACCGGCGACACCGCCGAAGCCCAAGGCGCCGGCGACCAGCGCGACGATGGCGAAGATGAGGGCCCACTTCAGCATAGCGTCTCCTTCAAGGCTGCAGATGAGGTCGCCAGGAGAACGCCGATCAGGCTTGACCGTTCCGCGGGACACGATTCCTTGTTTCCCGCCGCGGCGCCCCTGCTCTATGACCGACGGACATGGCCAAGACCCCCGAAAGCCCCCTCGAGCCCTTCAAGCGCGCGCTGGCGCACGCGGCGCGATCGCTCGCCGAGACCCCTGACCTGGAGATCGTCTATTCGGGCGAGGGGCCGCAGCTTTCGGGCAACCGCGCCGTCCTCCCCCACCCGCCCCGCGACCTGACGTCGGACGACGCCGCCCGCATCCGCGGCCTGGCCGACCAGATGGCGCTGCGCATCGCACACCACGACCCGGCCGCACACTCGCGCACCCGGCCTCATTCCGGGGCCGGCCAGCCGATCTACGACGCGCTGGAGCAGGTGCGGATCGAGGCCGTGGGCGCCACGGCCATGGGCGGCGTGCGCGAGAACCTGAAGGCGGTGATGAACCACGCCTGGCAGCGGCGCGTGTTCAACGAGGCCGAGGCCCTGGCCGCCCCGCCCATGGCCGACATCGTCTCGCTCATGGTGCGCGAACGCCTGACCGGCGAGCCGCCGCCGCCCAGCGCGCGGGCGCTGGTGGACATGTTCCGCGGCGACGTCGAGGCCAAGGCCGGCGCCGACCTGGACCGGCTGGAGGCGTCGCTGCACGACCAGAAGGCCTTCGCCCGGATCGCCCGCACCATCATCCGCGACCTGGAGATGGGCGACGACCTCTCGGACGCCCCCGAACAGGCCGACGAGGACGCCGAGGGCGAGGACGAGGGCGATCCCGACGCCCAGGACGACGGCGACGAGGGCGAGGGCGAGAGCCAGTCGCCGCAGCAGACGGCGATGGACGACGACGAGACCACCACGCAGGAGTCGGACGAGACCGACAGCCAGATGGTCGAGTCCGAGATGGACCCCGACGCCGACGACAGCGACGAGCCGCCCGAGATGGGCGACGGCGAGCAGCCCACGCGCCCCGACCCGTCCGGCGACAACCGCGCCGTCACCTACAAGGTCTTCACCACCGCCCACGACGAGGTGGTGGCGGCCGAGGAGCTGTGCGACCCCGAGGAGCTGTCGCGGCTGCGCGCATATCTCGACCAGCAGCTCGCCAGCGTGTCGAACGTGGTCTCCCGCCTGGCCAACCGGCTCCAGCGCAAGCTGCTGGCGCAGCAGAACCGCACGTGGTCGTTCGACCTGGAGGAAGGGATTCTCGACGTGGCCCGGCTGACGCGGGTCATCATCGATCCCACGGCGCCGCTGTCGTTCAAGGAAGAGGACGACACCGAGTTCCGCGACACGGTGGTCACGATCCTGATCGACAATTCCGGCTCGATGCGCGGGCGGCCGATCATGGTGGCCGCCGTTTGCGCCGACATCCTGGCGCGCACGCTGGAACGGTGCGGCGTGAAGACCGAGATCCTGGGCTTCACCACCCGCGCCTGGAAGGGCGGCAGCTCGCGCGAGGACTGGCTGAAGGCCGGCAAGCCCGCCCAGCCCGGCCGGCTGAACGACCTGCGCCACATCATCTACAAGGCGGCCGACGCGCCGTGGCGGCGCGCGCGCAAGAACCTGGGCCTGATGATGCGCGAGGGCCTGCTCAAGGAGAACATCGACGGCGAGGCGCTGATCTGGGCGCACCAGCGGCTGATCGGACGGCCCGAGCAGCGGCGAATCCTGCTGGTGATCTCGGACGGCGCGCCGGTGGACGATTCGACCCTGTCGGTGAATTCGGGCCACTATCTGGAGCGGCACCTGCGCGAGGTGATCGGCGAGATCGAGGGCAAGAGCCCGGTCCAGCTCATCGCCATCGGCATCGGCCACGACGTGACCCGCTACTACAAGAACGCCGTGACCATCGTCGACGTGGAGCAGCTCGCCGGCGCCATGGTCGAGCAGCTCGCCGACCTGTTCGACGAGGAGGTGCGCAAGGTGACGCGGCGAACCGCGGGCCTTCTCGCGCCGCCGCCCAACACCGAGGGTCCGGCCGGGGGCGTCATGAAGCGGTCGACCTTCAAGGAGGTCCGGAAGGTCAGCGCATGACCGGCCGTCGCGCCCTGCTCAACTGGTGCGGGATGAGCGCGGCGCTGGCCGTCGCCGCCTGCGCGCCCCAGCGGGCCGAGCTGCCCGCCGCCCCCGTGCCGGCGGGCGACGTCATCCGCGTGACCGCCACGCCCGTGGCCGAGCATCCGGGCGGAGCGCCGGCGGGAGCTTCGGGGGGACGCAGCCGGTTCGCCTACGCCGGCGGCGTCGAGCTGTCGTCGGCGGACACCTCGCGCTTCCACGGCCTGTCGGACCTGGAGGTCTTCGACGACGACCGGTTCGTCGCCATCACCGACGAGGGCGACATCGTCCGCGGCCGGCTGGTCCTGGACTCGGCCGGACGGCTGACCGGCCTGTCGGACGTGACCCTGAAGCCGGTTCTGGGCGTCGACGGCCGGCCGCTCAGCGGCGCCAAGGCCGATTCCGACATCGAGGCCCTGGCCGTCTTCCCCAACGGGGACATGCTGCTCGGCTTCGAGCGCAACCACCGCATATGGCTGTATCCGGCCGCGGGCGGCCCGCCCCGCGCCGTCCCCTCGCCCGACGCCCCCTTCCCGGCCAACGACGGGATGGAGGCCCTGGCCGTGGCGCCGGAACACGGCCCCGACGCCTATCTGGCGGGCCGGGAGGACACGCGCGAGACCTGGATCTGCCGCCTGTCGGCCGCGTGCGTCCCGCACATCCGGATCGCGGGCGACTATCCGCGCAGCCTGGTGGCGGCGCGCGGCCTTCCGGGCGGGCGCTGGGTGTTCCTGCTGCGCGACTACAGCCCGGCGGTCGGCAACACCATCACGGTGCTGATCGCGGACCGCGAGGGCCGGCCCATCGACCGCCACGACATCCGCAGGCCCTCGACGGTGGACAATTTCGAAGGCGTGGCGGTGCGCCCGCGCGCCGATGGCTCGGTGCGGGTCTACATCCTGTCGGACGACAATTTCTCGACCGTGCAGAGGACGCTGCTGATGGCCTTCGACTGGACGCCGATCCCGAAGGCGCCATGAAAAAGGCCGCCCGGGTGGGCGGCCTCTTCGAAATCCGGCGAGCGGATCGGGCTTACGCGGCCGCTTCGGCCAGCTTCGCCTTCACCTGGCGCTTGATCTTCAGCGCCTTGGCCGACAGCACCTCGTCCCGGGCCTTCAGCAGCACGACGTCGAGGCCGCCCTTGAAGTCGAGGGTGCGCAGCGCCGCATTGGTGATGCGCAGGGTGAACGACTGGCCCAGCGCGTCCGACGGGACGGTCACGGCCGTCAGGTTCGGCATGAACCGGCGCTTGGTCTTGATGTTCGAGTGGCTCACGTTGTGGCCGACCATCGGCCCGACACCCGTGAGTTCGCAACGGCGCGACATGGCGAGACTACCTTCGCAATAAGACGGTGCGCGCCAGGCCGGAGGCCCGCGCGAAGAGCGGGCGATGTAGAGGAACGGCCCCTCCGCGTCAAGGCGGAGCAGCCGGACGCGGCCCAGACTCCGCCAAGAGTTTGCAGGGAGAACCCGCAGACAGAACTCTGGGCCCGACCGCCCCGTCCGGCGACGCTACGCCGGCGTCCGGTCCAGCTCGGCGCCCAGCAGGCCCAGCAGTTCGCGCATGCCCTCCTCGCGGCCGGCCACCGCGGCGGGATCGCCGAAGTAGGCGCCCTGCTCGGTCATCAGCAGCCGGGCGCCGCCGCCCTCGGGCAGGAAGTCCAGGGTCAGCAGCGAGACCGACAGCGGCTCGCCGCCCATCGTCATCCGGTAGGTGTTCACGATCCGGCGGTTGGGGATGATCACGTGGTACTCGGCCGCGAACGTCATTTCCGGACCGTCGCCGTAGCGGAAGCCCGAAAACTCGCGCCCGCCCTCGCGGAAGTCCAGTTCGTGACTGTGGACGACGAACCCCTCGCCCGACACGCGCCAGCGATAGAGGGTGTCCTTGTCGGCATGGGCGAAGAACACGCGCTCGACCGCGTGCGGGTAGAAGCGTTCCAGCGTGAAGCGGCCGTGGGTGAGCGTGGGCGCGGTCATGGCTTGTCCTTCTCGGCGGCGGCCATCCCGTCGAGAACCGCGCCCAGGCGATCCAGGCGCGTCTCGGCGAGGGTCCGCCGGGCTGTGATCCAGTCGGCGAGCCCGTCGAGCCCGCCGGGGGCGAGCTGGCAGGTCCGCACGCGGCCCACCTTCTCGCTGGTGACGACGCCGGCCTCCTCCAGGACCTGAAGGTGCTGGACCACGGCCGCCAGGGTCATGTCGAACGGCCGGGCGAGATCGCTCACGCTGGCCGGCCCCAGGGCCAGCCGTTCCACCATCGCCCGGCGGGTGGGTTCCGCCAGGGCCCGGAGCGTCGCGTCGATCTGCAAAAGGTTTAGCATCGACTTGAGCATCTAGTTGCCGCGGCCCGATAGTCAAGCACCCCCTAAACTATCTCGATTCAGGCCGCGAAGGGGCGGCATCGAAAGGAAAACCACGGAAAGTACGGAAGACACGGAAATCGCAGCTTCGCCTGCCGTGGCCTTCTGCGCCTTCCGTGACTCTATGACGAAGCCTCCGCTCGCGCGGAGGCTCGAGTTAAGGGGCTAGGCTTCAGGGCCGGCCACCACGCCGGCGTCGTGCAGCTTCGCGATCTCGCCGCCCGAGAGGCCCAGGACCTCGGCGAGCACCTCGTCGGTGTGCTGGCCCAGGCGCGGAGCGGGCCTGACCCGCAGACGGTCGTCCTGCGGGATCACGCCCATCGCCCCAGGCGCCGGATAGCTGAGGCCGCTGGGGTGGGCGACGGTCTCGAACAGCGGGTTGTCCTTGTAGAGCCGGGGGTCCTCCAGCGCCGCTTCCAGCGTCTGATAGCTGCCCCAGGTGACGCCCCCGGCGTCGAAGGCCGGCGTCAGTTCGGCCGCCGTCTTCGCCGCGAACGCGCGCTCGAACAGCGGATAAAGCCGCTCGCGGTGATGGAACCGCAGGCCTTCGTCCTTGGCGAACGACACGCCCAGCTCGGCCTCCAGGGCGGCGGCCTCGGCGCCGATGCCCAGGGCGTCCAGGGCCTTGCTCCACTGCTTGGGCGTGATGGCCAGCAGCATCAGCTTCTGGCCGTCCTTCGTGGTGAAGTCGCGGCCGAAGGCGCCGAAGACGTCGTTGCCCATGCGCGGGCGCTGATGGCCGCTCAGCATCGTCTCGGCGGTGAAGCCCAGGTTGGCCATCGTCGCGGCCCCGATGTCGGACAGCGAGCAGCGCACCTCGCGCCCGCCCTGGCCACGCATCCGCGCGAGCAGCGCCGAGACCATCGAGAAGGCGCAGTAGGCCCCCGTCAGCAGGTCCCAGGCGGCCAGCACGTGGTTCACCGGGCGCTCGTCGCCCACCGGCCCCGTCATCAGCGGCAGGCCCAGGGCCGAATTGATGGTGTAGTCCATACCCTGGGAGCCGTCGGCCCAGCCCAGCACCCGCACGCAGACGAGGTCGTCGCGCAGCTTGCGCAGCGTCTCGTACGAGAGGAAGCCGTCCACCGGGAAGTTGGTGACGAAGAGGCCGCCGTCGTCGCCCGGCGCGGCGGCCAGCCGCTGGGCGATCTCGCGCCCCTCGGGCCGGGACAGGTCGAGGGCCACCGACTTCTTGGCCTTGTTCAGCCCCTCCCAGTAGAGGCTGCGACCGTTCTCGGCCAACGGCCAGCGGCGGAAGTCGGGACCACCGCCGATGTTGTCGAAGCGGATCACCTCGGCGCCGAACTGGGCGAGGTAGAGGCCGCAGGTCGGCGCCGCCACGAAGGCCGAGCCCTCCACCACCCGAAGACCCTTCAGAAGATCGTACATCTCAAGCTCCGCTGATCCGCCGCGAGAAGGTCGGCGGGCCGCCCCTCTCGCACAGGATGGGAAGGGCGGCTCCCCCGGGGGAGGTCAAGGCGTTCGTGCCCCGCCCGCGGACGAACGCCGCGAAACCCGGCCCTGTCGCAGCGGTCTTCGCGAGCCGCCTTGGCGCCGCCCCGATCCGACGCCTAGATGGTGGCCATGCGCACCGAAACGCCCCAGGCCATCCGCCTCTCCGAATACCGCCCGCCCGCCTTCCTGGTCGACGAGGTCCACCTGACCTTCGACCTCCAGCCCAACACCACCCGCGTGAAGGCCCGGCTGGCCGTGAGCCGCGACGGCGACCACGTAGAGCCGCTGGTGTTCAACGGCGAGCGGCTGAAGCCGCTTTCGGTGGCGATCGACGGCCGCCGCCTGACGGACGCCGAGCACACGATCGACGCCGAGTTCCTGACCATCCCGGGCGTTCCCGACACCTTCACCCTGGAGACCGAGGTCGAGATCGACCCGGCGAACAACAAGGCGCTGGAAGGCCTCTACATGTCGGGCGGCCGCTTCTGCACCCAGTGCGAGGCCGAGGGCTTCCGCAAGATCACCTTCTGGCCCGACCGGCCCGACGTGCTGTCGCGCTTCACCGTCCGCATCGAAGCCGACCGCCGCTACCAGCGGCTGCTGTCCAACGGCAACCGCATCGAGGGCGGCGACCTGCCGGGCGGGCGTCACTACGCCGTGTGGAACGACCCCTTCCCCAAGCCCTGCTACCTCTTCGCCCTGGTGGCCGGCGAACTGGACGTGCTGGAGGACAAGCTCGTCACCATGAGCGGCCGCACGGTCGACCTCCAGATTTACGTCGATCCCGGCATGGCGTCGCGCGCCGCCTATGCGATGGACGCGCTCAAGCGCTCGATGACCTGGGACGAGCAGGCCTATGGCCGCGAGTACGACCTGGACCTGTTCATGATCGTCGCGGTGCGCGACTTCAACTTCGGGGCCATGGAGAACAAGGGCCTCAACATCTTCAACGCCTCGCTGCTGCTGGCCGACCCGGCCACGGCCACGGACCTGGACTACGAGCGCATCGAGGCGGTCGTGGCGCACGAGTACTTCCACAACTGGACCGGCAACCGCATCACCTGCCGCGACTGGTTCCAGCTCTGCCTGAAAGAGGGCCTGACCGTCTTCCGCGAGCAGGGCTTCTGCGCCGACATGCGCGGCGAGGCGGTGGCGCGGATCAAGGCGGTGAAGGCGCTGCGCACCCGCCAGTTCGCCGAGGACCAGGGCCCGCTGGCCCATCCGATCCGGCCGTCCAGCTACATGAAGATCGAGAACTTCTACACGGCGACGATCTACGAGAAGGGCTCCGAGGTCATCGGCATGCTGAAGACCCTGATCGGCGCCGAGGCGTTCCGGAAGGGCATGGACCTCTACTTCGCGCGCTGGGACGGGCACGCCACCACGGTCGAGGCCTTCATCCAATGCTTCGCCGAGGCTTCGGGCCAGGATCTGTCGCGCTTCTTCGCCTGGTACGAGCAGGCGGGCACGCCGCGCGTCTCGCTCGCGCGGTCCTACGACGCCGCCGCGAAGACCGTGACGCTCACCCTGACCCAGACCAACCCGCCCACCAGCGACCAGCCCGAGAAGCAGCCGCTGCCGCTGCCCGTCACCCTGGGCCTGATGGACCACGAGGGCCGCACCCTGGCCTTCGAGCGCGACGGCCGGGCGGTGGACGAGACGCTGGTCCTGCTGGACGGCGAGACGGTCTCGGTGACGCTCGACGGCGTGGACTCCGAGCCCGTGGTCTCGGCGTTGCGCGGCTTCTCGGCCCCCGTGGTGCTGACGACGGATGCGCCCGCGCGCGAGCGCTATGTGCAGCTCGCCTCGGACCCCGACCTCTTCAACCGGTGGGAGTCCGGCCAGGACCTGGCCGCCGGCCTGATCCTGGGCCGCGCCGCCGGCAAGCCGGACGAAGTGGGCGAGGAACGCTACGCCGAGGCCCTGGGCCGCGCGCTCCAGGACCAGGCTTCGGACGAGGCGTTCAAGGCCCTGCTGCTGACCCTGCCCGCCGAAACCGACCTCGCCCTGCTGCGAAGCCCGGTCGATCCGGCGGCGATCCATGCGGCCCGCGAGGCCCTGCGCCTGAGGCTGGCGGTCCATCTCGACGACGAGCTGCGCCGGCTCCACACCGGCCTGCAGGACCTGGGCGAGTTCTCGCCCGACGCCGCCGGCGCGGGCCGCCGCGCCCTGCGCAACGCCGCCCTGGAGCTGATGGCCGCCAACCCGCGCCACGAGGTCGCCGAGATCGCCGCCGGACACTACCGCGCCGCCCGCAACATGACCGACATGATCGGCGGCCTGAACGCTCTCATGCTGATCGGCGGGCCGGCCTACGAGGACGCGCTGGCCGACTTCTTCGAACGCTTCAAGGCCGAGCCGCTGGTCGTCGACAAGTGGTTCGCGCTCCAGGCCCGCGATCCGTCCGAGACGGCGCTGGGCCGCATCCTGGGCCTCACCGCCCATCCCGCGTTCGACGCCCAGAACCCGAACCGCCTGCGGGCGCTGGTCTCCAGCTTCGCCAACTTCAACCCCGTCCGCTTCCACGAGCCGAGCGGCGCCGGCTATCGATTCCTGGCCGACCAGATCATCGCCGTGGACCGGTACAACCCGATGACCGCCGCCCGCCTGGTCGACCCGCTGGGCGGCTGGAAGCGTCTGGTCCCCGAATTGGGTACGAAGATGCGCGCCGAGCTGGAACGGATTGTCGCGGTCGAGGGCCTGTCCCGCAACGTTTACGAATTGGCCACCCGGGCGCTCGACTGATTGAAGCCCGACCCACGATGACCGTGGGCGGCGGATCAGCTTAAGCTTCTGCGCAGGTCGGGGGTCCGGCCGTCGGAAGTTGCAGGGAGCGGCGGCCTTGGCCGGACGCGGGGGACACGACCTGACCGGCGTCACGCCCGAGCGGCGGGCGCGGCCGCGCGCCTCGACGCCGTGGCGGCGGCCGGCGTTCCTCCGGGTCGTGCTGGCCATCCTGGTCGTCCTGGCCGCGGCCGGCGCCTATCGCATCGGCGAGGTCGCGCCCGGCCGCCTGGAGATCCTGATCTGGTTCCTCGTCCCGGTCGTCGCGGCGGCCACGCTGGTCATGCTGCTGATCGGAGAGCTTCGCCGGGTCGAGCGCATCCAGGCCGCCCGCAGCGATTCCGAGCAGCGTTTCCGCACGGCGGTCGAGGCCGCCCGTTGCGGCATCTGGGAATGGGACCTCGCGGACGACCGGATCTTCATGTCCGAGGTCACCGCCTCGCTGTTCGGATGGCGCTCGGGTCACGTGGACGGGCAGCAGGTGCTGGACCGCGTGGCGCCCGGCCACCGCGACGACATGCGCGACGCGCTCGCGACCGCCGCCATCTACGGCGATTTCGACGTCAGCTTCCGGGTGCCGCCGCTGGCCGGCGCCCGGCCGGTCTGGATCGACTTCCGCGGCCGCGGCTTCGGCGAGAGTCCGGACGGCGGCTTCGCCCGCATCGTCGGCGTGGCCCTCGACGTCACCGAGGAACGCCTGGCCCAGGCCCGCGCCCAGTCGGCCGAGAGCCGGCTGCGCGACGCCATCGAAAGCACGTCCGAGGCGTTCGTCCTGTGGGACCGCAACGGCCGGCTGGTGATGTGCAACACCAACTTCCGCAGCTACTTCCAGCTCGCCCCCGAACGGCTGAAGGCCGGCGTCGGCCGCGAGCAGGTGGAGCGCGCCGCGCGCCTGTCGATCCGCCAGGAATCCCCCGCGCCGGGCGGCCGCCGCGGCGTGCGCGAGGCCCAGCTCTCCGACGGCCGCTGGGTCCAGGTCTCGGAACGCCCGACGGCCGAGGGCGGCCTGGTGGTCACCGCCGCCGACATCACCGTGCTGAAGACCCAGGAGGAGGCCCGCCGGATCAAGGAGGACGAACTGCGCCGGGCCGTGATCAACCTCGAGCAGAGCCAGGAGCAGCTCTCCGAACTGGCCCGCAAGTACGAGGCCGAGAAGATCAGGGCCGAACAGGCCAGCCAGGCCAAGAGCGACTTCCTGGCCAACATGAGCCACGAGCTGCGCACGCCGCTCAACGCCATCAACGGCTTCTCCGAAATCATGGCGGGCGAGATGTACGGGCCGATGGGCGACGCCCGCTATCGCGACTATGCGCGCGACATCCTCAGCTCAGGCCAGCACCTGCTGGCGCTGATCAACGACATCCTCGACATGTCCAAGATCGAGGCCGGCAAGCTCGCCCTGCGCTTCGAGCCGGTCTGCCTGGAGGAGATCGCCGAGGACGCCCTGCGCCTGGTCCGCAACCGCGCCGACGCCGCAGGCCTGGCGCTGGTGCTGGACTTCGTGGACCTGCCCGACGTCGAGGCCGACCATCGGGCGCTCAAGCAGGTGCTGCTGAACCTGCTCTCCAACGCCATCAAGTTCACGCCCCGTGGCGGCCGCGTGACCATCCGCGCCGAGCTGCGCGACGACCCGCTGGGCCAGCGGGTCCGCATCGGCGTGCAGGACACCGGCATCGGCATCTCCCCCCAGGACCTGGCGCGGCTGGCGCGGCCCTTCGAACAGGTCGAGAGCCAGCATTCCAAGACCACCCAGGGCACGGGCCTGGGCCTGGCCCTCACCAAGTCGCTGGTCGAGATGCACGGCGGCCTGCTGGACCTGAAGAGCGCGCCCGGACAGGGCACCCTGGCCAGCTTCGCCCTTCCCGTCCGCCAGAGCCGGCCCGCCGCCGGCGCCGCCGCCGCTTAGCGCGGGCGTTCCGAGGCGCCCTGCGGGGCGCGACCCAGACCCCGCGGCCGCGCCAGGGCGTCGCCGAAGGCCTCCCGCTGCTCGCGCGGCAGGGTGGCGGCGAACCGCACCATCCGGGCGTCCATCGCCAGGCGCCCCTCCTGCTCCAGCGCCCGCGCTCGCCGAAGAGTGTCCAGGGTCCGGTCCGCGTCGAACGGTTCGGCGCCGAAGCCGGTCAGCGCCTCGCGCGCCAGGCGCCGGGCCTCACGCGCCTTGGGCGCATGCTCGCGGACGAACGCCGGCCCCTCCGCACGCCAGGCCGCCTGCGATTCCGGCGGCAGGGCGCGCACGGCGGCGGCCAGCGGATCGCCCCGCAGCCGCGGCGCAGAGCCCGCCGCCCGCTCGCGCTCGGCCCGCGCCTCAGCCCGCCGATCGGCCAGGTGCGCGCCGGCGAAGGCGCCGCCGATGAAGACGTTCAGCGCCAGCGACGCCAGCAGCGCCCCCAGAAGCCAGGGCCGGTTCATCCCGCCTCCTCGTCCAGAAAGAGGTTGAAGTCCTCGTCCGACACCACCGCCAGGACGGCGTCCCCGCCCCCCTCGGCCGAGACGATGTCGCTCTTGGTGACCGTCGCGGCGGCGCCCAGCTGCACGCCCGCCAATACGCCGGCGGCGCAGGCGGCGGCGAGGCCCGCCCCGGCGCCGGCCGCAAACGCCCAGCGCCGCCAGAGCGAGGGCCGCCGCGGCGCTGCGGCGAGGATGGCGCCCACCATCGCCGCCGAGGCCTGGGGCGCCGGCGCCGCGTCCAGCCATGCGTCCAGGGCGGACGCCTCGGCGAGGATGGCCGCCGCCCGCGCCGGCGCGTCGGTCATGAACGCCGCCGCCGCGTCGCGCTCGGGGGCGGGCCAGCGCGCCACGTCCCCGCCGTAGGCGTCGGCCAGTCCGGCGAACCGCTCGGGCGTCATCTCATCCCTCCCTCAGATCGGCCAGGACCGCGCGCAGCGCGCGGCGCCCCCGCGACAGCAGGCTCTCCAGCGCCTCGACGCTCACGCCCATCACGGCCGCGGCCTCGAGGTTCCCCAACTCCTGATAGTGACAAAGCACCAGGGCCTCGCGCTGGCGGTCGGGCAACGCCTGCAGCGCCGCATCCACCCGTCGCCCCACATCCTGCGCCTCCAGCCCGCGTCCCGGGCCCGGCCCCTCGTCGACCCGCTCGGGCGGCTCGGCCACCGCCAGCTCGCGGCGGCGGCGCAGACGGTCGTAGCAGAGGTTCAACGCCACCCGGTGCAGCCAGGTGTCGAACCGCGCCGCGCCGGGCCGCCAGCGCGGCGCCTGTCTCCAGACGCGGACGAAGGCCTCCTGGGCGACATCCTCGGCCTCGGCCGCATCGCCCAGCATCCGCCGGGCCAGCGAGAGCAGGCGCGGGAGCTTGCGCCCCACGAGCGCACGCGCGGCCGCGGCGTCGCCGCGCGCCACCTGCGACAGGAGCTCCTCGTCGGACTCCCCCAATCCTGCCCTCGCCTTCAGCTCGAGGTCTGGCGCTATTTCCGGGCCGGACCACGCATCCTCTGCTGCATCATCTCCAACTCGTCCTTCGACAGCCAGCCGTCCTTGTTGGCGTCGGCCGCCTGGAAACGCCGTTCGGCCGCGGCGTTCATCTCGGCCTTGGTGACGGCGCCGTCCCGGTCGGCGTCCAACCGCATGAGCATCTGGCCGCCCTTGCGGCCGCCCGGACGGCCCTTGGCCGCAGCCTCGATCTCGGCCTGGGTGATCCGGCCGTCCTTGTCGGCGTCCAGCCGTGCGAACAGCCGGTCCGTGCGCTGGGCCTGGGCGGCCTTGAATTCGGCCAGCGTCACCTTGCCGTCCCGGTCGGTGTCGGGATCGGGCCCGCGGCCGGGCTGGGCGGCGGCCGCGGTGGCCAGGACCGCGAAGGGGGCGACGACGGCGGCGATGAGAAAGCGGTTCATGAGTCCTCGATGACGTTTGGGCAGCCCACCCGAAGACTTCCACGCGCGACGGCCGACATTCCGTCGCGCGTGTTGTGGATTCGACATTCGGCGGCTGCGAGGTCGTGCGTCGGCGCGAGCTTCGGACGCGCCATCCTAGCTCTTCACCACCTCCGCATAGGCGGTCCGGGCGGCGGCCTGGACCCCGGCGAGCCTGGCCTCCAGCGCCTTCAGCGTCTTGACGCCGCCGGCCCGCGCCAGCAGGGACTGGAACGCCTTGGGCTCCTCGCCGGGGGCGGGACCGTCGCCGAGCGCCACCTTCAGCAGCTGCGTGAGGTCCTGCTGGAGCCGCCAGGCGTCGCAGAGGGCCGAAAGCTGGCCCGGGCTCGCCAGGCCCGTCTCGCCCAGGGCCGTCAGCGCCTCGGCGGTGTTGGTCCGCAAGGGGCCGCCCTCGGCGGCGTGGGCCAGTTGCAGGAACTGGGCGGCGAACTCGATGTCGACCAGACCGCCGGGCTTGAGCTTCAGGTCCCACGGACCCTTCGGCGGGCGCTCCTGCTCCAGAAGCTTGCGCATGTCGCGCACGTCCCTGGCCGTCTTCCGGCGGTCGCGCGGGCGGCGAAGGGCGGCCTCGATGGCGGCCTGGCCGGCGGCCGCGAAGTCCGGGGTGGTGGCCCAGACCACCCGCGCCCGCGTCAGGGCGAGCAGCTCCCAGGTCTCGGCCTCGCCCTGGTAGTAGTGTTCGAAGGCGGCGAAGCTCACCGCCACCGGTCCCTTGGTGCCCGAGGGCCGCAGCTGCATGTCCACCTCGTAGAGCTGCCCCTCCGCCGTCGGGCTGGACAGCGCCGCGATCAGCCGCTGGGTGAAGCGGCCGTAGAAGGTGGAGGCGTCCCAGCCCTTGGTCGCCGACATCGCGACCGGGTCCGCGGCGCGATAGAGGGTCATCAGGTCCAGGTCCGAGCCGGCGCTCATCTCGCGCGAGCCGCATTTGCCCAGGGCCACCACCGCCACCTCGCCCGGGAAGTCGCCCCCCATCCGCACGGCCTCGGCCAGGGCCGCCGGGGCCAGGGCCTCGATGCAGAGATCGGCGAGGTCGGCGAAGGCGCGGCCGGCGGTCTCGGCGGTCGCCGTCCCGCTCATCACCTGCACGCCCACGCGGAAGCTCTGCTCGCGGTGAAGGCGTCGCACCACGTCCATCGCCGCCTCGAAACCGTCGGCCCGCGCGACGGCGGCGGCCATGCTCGCGCGCTCGTCGGCGATCTCGATGGGCGCGAAGAAGTGCGGGTCCAGCATGGCGTCGATGGCCGCCGGCCGCCGCGCCAGGGTGGCCGCCAGCCGCGGCGCGAAGGCCAGGACCTGCACCACCAGCTCGAACAGCTTCGGCTGCGCCAGGAACAGCGACTGGAGCTGCACGCCCGTGGAGAGCCCGCCGAAGAAGTCGCAGAAGCGGTTGAAGGCCACGTCCGGGGCGCCTGTGGCGTTCGCCGCCTCCAGCAGCCGCGGCGCCAGGCGGGTGAACAGCTCGCGGCCCCGTTCGATGCGCGTTGCCGCCACGTGACCGTGGTGCCAGCTCCGGATGGTCTGCGACACCCGCGGCGGGCTGGAGAAGCCCATCCGCGCCAGGGTGGCCAGGGTCTCGGGGTCGTCGTCCACCCCGGTGAACACCAGGCTGCCAAACCTGGAGGACAGCGACTCCTCGTCGGGAAACAGCTCGCCGTAGCGGGCGTTCACGGCCTTCAGCGTGCGGGTGATCTCGGCGTCGAAGCTCCTGAGCGGCGCCTCGCCCGACAGCGCCGCCACGCGGCGGCGCTCGGCGTCGGACTCGGGCAGCTTGTGCGTTTGCTCGTCCTCCAGCATCTGGATGCGGTGCTCCACCGCGCGCAGGCGGCGGTAGGCCTCGGTGAGCTCGGCCGCCGCGGCGTCGGCGACATGGCCCGCGGCGCGCAGGGCCTCCAGCGCGTCCAGGGTGCGCGAGCTGCGCAGCTCGGGATGGCGGCCGCCCAGGATGAGCTGCTGGGTCTGGACGTAGAACTCGATCTCGCGGATGCCGCCGCGCCCCAGCTTCAGGTCGACGCCCTTGGCCGAGACGCGCTCGTCCACCTTGTGGGCGTGGATCTGCCGCTTGATGGAATGGATGTCGGCGATGGCGGCGAAGTCCAGGTTCTTGCGCCAGATGTAGGGGACCAGCTCGCCCAGGAAGTCGGCCGCCGCGACCCTGTCGCCCGCGCAGGCGCGCGCCTTGATGAAGGCCGCGCGCTCCCAGTTCTGGCCGACGGTCTCGTAGTATTCCAGCGCCGCGGGCACAGGCATCGCCGGCGGCGTGGACGAGGGGTCGGGCCGCAGACGCAGGTCCATGCGGAAGACGTAGCCGTCGGCGGTCCGCGCCTGCATGAGGTCCGAGACCCGCTGGGTCAGGCGCACGGCGAAGGCCAGGGGCTCGACCCCTTCGGCCAGGACGGGCTCCAGGAGATCGGGATCGAAGAAGACCGAGACGTCGATGTCGCTGGAATAGTTCAGTTCGAACGCGCCCTGCTTGCCCATGGCGATGCAGAACCAGCCCGGGACGGGGCCATGCTGGCCGTCCCCCCCGCTCGTGGGGCCCAGGGCGGTCAGGCGGCCGGCCTCCACCTCGCCCCGCGCCGCACTGGTCAGCGAGGCGGCCACCGCCGCGTCGGCGAACCGGGTCAGCGCGCCGGTGACGGCGTCCAGGTCCCAGGCGCCGCCCAGATCGGCCAGGGCGGTGAGCAGGTGCAGCTCCTGCTTGAGCCGCCGCAGCGGCGCCTGGGCGGCCTCGGGCGCCAGATCGGCCACGGCGTGGGTGCGGGCGAGGATCGCCTCGAGCCGCGCCTCGGGCGCGTCGGCGAGAAGGTCGGCGAGGCGCGCGGGATCGCGCCGGGCCAGGCCGGCGAGATAGGGCGAGGCGCCGAACACCGGCGCCAGGGACGGCCAGGCCGCCTCCAGGTCGGCGTTCCAGACGGCGGCGGCCACGATCTCGCGCGCCCGCTCGGCCGCCTTGGCGTCGAGGACGGGACCGCAGGGCGAAAGCCGATCGACGAGGCGGCGCGGTTCTGAAGCCTGGGGACTCATGGCGCCCATCATCCGAAGCTCGGAGGGCGTGCGCAATGAACCTCTGCCGGCGGCCGCTTGGGGAAAGAGAGGCCCGGTGGGTCTTCAGGCGCGCGGGAGGATGAAGGCGACCCGAAGGCCCGGCCCCATCTCGCCCACCTTGCCCGGCCCTTCAGACAGCTCCAGCCGCCCGCCGTGCGCCTCGGCGACCGCGGCCACCAGCGACAGGCCCAGGCCCGCCCCCGGCTGGCTGCGGCTGTTCTCCAGGCGGACGAACCGCTGGATGACCCGCTCGCGGTCCTCGTCGGGCACCCCCGGGCCGGTGTCGGTGACCGAATACTCCACCTCGCCGGACGAGCGGCGGCGTACGCGCAGCATGATCGCCCCGCCCGCCGGGGTGTACTTGATGGCGTTGTCCAGGAGGTTGGAGAGCGCCTGGGCCAGGAACTCGCGGTTGCCGCGGACGCCCAGCTCCTTGGTGAGTTCGGCCTGGAACTCGATGTCCTTCTCCTCGCAGAGCGGCTCGTAGAGTTCCGAGATGTCCGCCGCCAGGTCGGCCGGATCGAACAGCACCGGGTCGGGCGCCGTCCCGGCGGCCTGGAGCCGCGCGATGGACAGGACCGCGCCGAAGGTCTTGAGCACGCCGTCGGTGTCCTCCAGCGCCTGGCTCAGCGCCTGCTCCGGGTCGCCCTTGCCGGCCTCCACGTCGAGATAGGCGGTCTCCAGCCGCGCCCGAAGCCGCGTCAGGGGCGAGCGCAGGTCGTGGGCGATGGCGTCGCCCGCGTGCTTGTGGCCCGCCATCGACCGTTCCAGGCGGTCCAGCATGTCGTTCACGCCCTGGGCCAGCTCGTCGAACTCGTCGCGGGCGCCGCGGACATGGGCGCGGACGCCCTGCTCGCCGTTGCGCACGCGCTCCACCACGTCGATCAGGCCCACCATGGTGCGCGAGACGTTGCGGCTGACCAGGACGCCGCCCGCCAGGCCCAGCAGCACCACCAGGGCCGCCGACGCCCAGAGCGCCCGCACCACCCGGGCCACATAGGCCTCGTCGTCGCCCGCATCGGCGCCGACGAACAGCGTCTCGCCGCCGCTCAGGCGCTGCTGGAGCCCGCGCGCGGGATGGCGCACCGTCCGGCCCTCGGCGTCCACGTCGGTGACCTGGAACGTGGCCCAGGCCGGGGCGCCGGTGAAATCCTCCACCGGGCTCTCCTCGATCGAGCCCGAGATGCGCCGCCCGTCCGGGGTCAGCAGCAGGTAGAGGAAGGGCTTCTCGCTGGACGCGCGCTCGATCAGCGACTGGTTCACCGCGTCCACGCCCGCGCGGTCGTAGACGTCGACCAGCGACCGCATCTCGCGGCGGATCTCCTGGTCGGTCCGGCGCGTCGCCTCGCCGGCGGTGGCGATGTAGATGTAGGCCAGGAAGGCCGAAGCGGCGCTGGCGAACAGCGCCAGGAACAGCAGCGTCAGCCGGAACGGCGTCGTCCGGAAGATGCGCGGGAGCCGCACCTACCTCTCCCACGCAGTGGGAGAGGAAGGGACCCGTTGCGCAGCAACGGGGAGGTGAGGGTGTGGATCACGGAAATGGTGTCCGGGTTGACCGGCCTTTGACCCACCTCACCTACCCCATGCTTCGCATGGGTCCCCTTCCTCTCCCCCGCTGCGCGGCGGAGAGGACATAGGCGCGCATGCGCACGCGGTTGGTCGGGATGCCGGAATAGGTCGCCGCCAGCTCGTTGCCGCCGGTGGCGTAGGTCTCGTAGCCCCAGCGCGTCTTCGCCAGCACGAACATGCCGACGATGGTCACGAGCGCGAAGATCAGGATCTGGTTGTTGAAGCCGAACGCGTTGGTCTCGCCGATCTGGAAGAACCAGGGCGCCGTGGCCGCCTTCTCGCTGTAGGAGACGGTCTTGCCGCCGGTCAGCCCCAGCACGAAGCCGCGACCGATGAACAGCATGGTCAGCGTCGTGATGAAGGACGGCACGCGCAGATAGGTGACGAAATAGCCGTTGATCAGGCCGACGCCGAGGCCGACGGCGATGGCGGCGACCAGCGACGGCACGATGCCGAGATCGTAATAGGACGTCGAAAAGGCCAGCGAGAAGACGGTGGCGACCAGGCCGAAGGTCGAGCCGACCGACAGGTCGAGGTCCTTGTTGATGATGACGAAGGTCATGCCCGCGGCCATGACGCCATAGCGGGCCGTGTCGCGCAGGATCGCGGAGATCGCGTCGGTCTGGCCGAAGAACTTCGGATTGATGAAGACGCCCGCGACGTAGAGCAGCACCATGAAGATCAGCAGGCCGACTTCCCAGCCTCCGATCAGTTCAAGCGGCAGGCGTCTGCGGGGTGGAGCGATGGCGGTGGATGTCATGGGTGCAGGGCGCTCTGCTTGAAACGTGGTGGTGACGGTGCCGTGCCGCTTCGCGGCGGCGAGGCAGGGCCGTGTGGCCCGACGCGGGACAGGCAAGGGCCGGCGGCCCGTTGCGCGGGTCCGGATCAGGCGCATGCCGTGCCCATGCGGGCCGTATTGTTCAGGGCGGAGGG
>NZ_MEEX01000039.1:0-745 GCF_001724605.1 Phenylobacterium sp. SCN 70-31 | reverse complement strand
CCCGGCATGCCGGGCGCCCTGGCTTTCGCCTCAGTTCTCGAAGCGCTTGCCGACCAGGTCGACCGTGTCCTTCGTCACGAGCTGCGCGCTCGTGTCGAGATTGGCGGCGGAGACGCCGCGGTCGATCTGCAGATAGAGCTGCGCGACGGGCCAGAAGCCCTGCAGGAACGGCTGCTGGCCGAGCGAGCCGGTGAGCGCGCCGGTGCGGATCTGCTCCTGCTGCTTCGGACCGAGGTCGAAGCCGAAGGCGCAGACCTTGCCGTTCATCTTCAGCTGGGCCACGGCGTCGCCGAGCGCCGGCGTCACGAAGCCGTTGGCGGCGAAGGCGCCGACGACGTCACCGCGCGACTCGATCAGCGAGACGACGGAGTTGGTGATGTCGTCCTTGTTGACGTCGATGCCGATGTTCTCCGGACCGGCGTCGACCTTGAAGTCGGCGAGGCGGCCGGCGGCGTTCAGCGCCTTGACGGCGGCTTCGAAGGCGGCGGTGACGCGACGGTTCACTTCCTCGTTGCCGAGCGTGGTCGTCGACGGGAAGATGATCGAGCCGCCCTTGGCGCCGGAGTCGAGGACGCACTTGGCGAGCGCCTCGCCGCCGATCGCCGCGGCCGACGACAGCTGGCCGGTGTGGCTGATCTGCGAGCGGTTGGCGATGTTCGGATCGAACGAGTTGGTCGTCGCGACCGGGATGCCGTTGGCGAAGGCCTTCTTGACGATGTCGTCATAGGCGCCCGACTGCGGCGTC
>NZ_MEEX01000038.1 GCF_001724605.1 Phenylobacterium sp. SCN 70-31 | reverse complement strand
ATCCTGGTGCCGCTGCCGACCGAGGGCGTCGAGATCGTCCAGGGCCAGCAGGTGTTCGGCGATCCCGACGCGCCGCACGGCCACATGCACATCCGGTTCAACAACGCCCGCGTGCCGGCCTCGAACATGCTGCTGGGCGAAGGCCGCGGCTTCGAGATCAGCCAGCTCCGCCTGGGTCCCGGCCGTATCCACCACTGCATGCGCGCCATCGGTTCGGCCGAGAAGGCGCTGGACCTGATGGTCACCCGCGGCCTGACCCGCGTGGCGTTCGGCAAGCCGATCATCCAGCTCGGCGGCAACATCGAGAAGGTCAGCCGCGCCCGGATCGAGATCGAGGCCATGCGCCTGATGGTGCTCAAGGCCGCGAAGGCCATGGACGTTCTGGGCAACCGCGAGGCCCGCATCTGGATCCACATGGTCAAGGCCATGGTCCCCGAGCGGGTCTGCGACATCATCGACCAGGCGATCCAGATGCACGGCGCGCTCGGCGTGTCGCAGCACACCCCGCTGGCCCGCATGTACGCCAACACCCGCACCTTGCGGATCGCGGACGGTCCGGACGAAGTCCACCACATGGTGGTGGGCCGCAACGAGCTGCAGCAGTACCGGGAAATGCCGGCCGACCCGTCGATGGCGGCGGTCTTCCGGAACTAGAGACGGACAGAGCCGGCATCGGGCTGAACGTCAGGGCCTCCGCTGCGGCGGGGGCCCTTTCGTTTGTGCGGAAAGGTTGATCATCCGGATCAACCTTGGCTGCGGTTCGTCTTTCGGAGTAGGCGAGCGCCGATCCCGGCGGATAGGACATTCGCCATCCCGCCCGACCCTCCGGCCGACGCCGGCCGTCGAGGCGCTTCAGACGGCGCTCGCCCGATGCGGCTCGCAGCGCCCGACCGGTCCCGCGCGCGACGCGCAGCCGGTCAGCGACTGGAGGCGGCCTGTGCCCGCCTCACGGGGCTGGCCGCTATTCCGGAGGACTTCCATGACATCGCTCACGGCCGCATTCCTGCTCGCCATGGCCTTCCTGACCGCCCTGCTCTCGGGCGTCATCGGCATGGCGGGCGGCCTTGTCCTGATGGGGGCGCTGGCCCTGGTGCTGCCGGTCCAGGCGGCCTTCGTCACCCACGGCCTGCTCCAGTTCGTGGCCAACGGTTGGCGGGCCTTCCTGCATCGCCGGCACGTCCGCTGGAGCATCGTCGGCTGGTACGCCCTGGCGTCGCTGATCGCAGGCCTGGCGGTGGCGGCGCTGTCGATCGTCCCGTCGAAGCCGGTGCTCTTCCTGTTGATGGGGTTGGTGCCCTTCCTCACCTGGTTGCCGCAGGGGTGGATCCGGCTGGACGCCGCGCGGCCGCCCCAGGCGTTCCTGTCGGGCCTGTCGGTGACGGGCCTCAACCTGACCGCCGGCGTCGCCGGGCCGCTACTGGACATCTTCTTCGTCCGCACCGAGCTCAATCGCCACGCCATCGTGGCCACGAAGGCTGCGACCCAGGTGTTCTCCCACCTGTCCAAGGTGGTGGTCTATGGCGCGCCCCTGCTGACGGGCGCCACGATCGCCGGGACGCCGCCGCTCTGGCTGTTCGCCCTGGCGCTCCCGTTGTCGATGGCTGGCACGTTCGTCGGCGGCCTGATCCTGGATCGGATGAACGACGTCAACTTCAAGCGCTGGACCCGCTGGATCGTGACCGCCATCGGCGTGGGCTATCTGATCCGCGCCGCGCAGCTCTTCGCCGGCGGCGCCTGAACCCGGTTACGCCTGACCCCGGTTACGCCTGAGCGGGGCATGAAAAAAAGGCCGGGTCCAAGGGACCCGGCCGGGAAGTCTTTAGGGAGGAAACGCCCAGGAATGGGCACGCCTTCAGGTATGTCGGCCAAGCGCCGCCGCAAGGGGTCGGCGCCAACTTTTTTCACCTGGGCGGAAAAAACGTCGCGCTGCGGGAATTGGTATGCGCCTTGGCCCGGAAGCGGACATTTCCGTCAGACCGAATGGTCCCTATAGCCGTGATCTTGCCGGAGGGCCGAGGTCGATGAAGCTCATTCCCACCCCGCTCGAAAACGCCTTCGTTCGACTCGAGCCGATGGCCGAGACGCACCGCGAGGGTCTGGAGGCGGCGGTCAACGCCGACGCGGCGATCTGGACCGAACTCTATCCCGTCTCGTGGGCGGGGGCGCACTTCGCGCCGACCTGGAGCCGGCTGATGTCCGACGCCGCCGCGGGCCACACCCAGCCCTACGCCGTGGTCGCCGGAAACGAGGTGGTGGGGATCACCACCTTCTACGCGATCGATCCGCCCAATGCGGCGGTGGAGGTGGGCGGCACCTACTACCGGCCCGACCGTCGGGGCGGCCCGGTGAATCCCTCGGCCAAGCGGCTGATGATGGGCCACGCCTTCGAGGCCGGCGCCCGCCGCGTCGCCTATCGGGTCGACGCCCTGAACCTCCGCAGCCGCGCCGCGGTGCTCAAGCTGGGCGCCGTCCAGGAGGGAATCCTGCGGCAGGACCGCCAGACCTGGACCGGCCGCGTCCGTGACACGGTGATCTTCTCGATCCTCGAGACCGAATGGCCCGCCGTACGCGACCGCCTCGACGCGCGCATCGCCGCGTTCGGGGCGTCGCCTCAGTGGGGTACGTAGCTCCGCAGGACATCGTCGATGATGCGTTCGAGCTGCTCCAGCGTGCCGCACTGCTTGGCTACATGGCAGAACCGGGCGTAGCGATACATGACGCTGTCGCCCTGGGCCCAGTAGCTCTCGGGTTCCGGGTTCAGCCAGATCACCGCCCGCGAACGGTCGTGGATCTCCTTCATCAGGTCGAGGCGCGGGTCGGCGAAGTTCGAGCGGCCATCGCCCAGGACGATCACCGTCGTGCGCCGGTCCAGCTTGTCCAGATGTTGCTCCGAGAAGTCCTGGAGCGCCCGCCCGTAGTCGGTCTGCTGGAAGCCGATCTCCTGCAGCACCTTGAAGATCGCCTGCTCGACGCCGTGGTCGTCCAGGATGTCGTTCACGCTGATAAGCCGGCCCGAGAAGGCGAAGGCCTCCAGGCGGTCCACCACCTCGTTCAGGGAGTAGAGAAAGGTCAGCAGGAACTGGGCGGCCGCGGCCACCGACTTCGAGACGTCGCAGATCGCCACGATCGACGGCTTGTCGACCTTCTTGACCTTGAACTGGATGTCGAACGGCACGCCGCCGTAGGCCAGGCTGCGGCGCAGGGTCTTGCGGACGTCGAGGTGACCCTTGTGCGCCACGTGGCGGCGGCGCGAGTACTTGGCGGCCAGCCGCTTGGCCATCTTCTTCACCAGGGCGGCCATCAGCTCGTAGTCCACCGGATCGACGCCGCCGTCGGCGTTGAGCTGCTTCCGCGCCAGCCGCTCCTCGCGCAGCTCCCGGGCCGAGCCGGCGGCGTAGAGGTCGTGCTGGCGGGCGACATAGGCCTGGGCCTGCTCGAACAGCCCCCGACGGGCCGCCTCCAGCCGGTCGGCCAGGCCTTCGCCCTCGCCGCCGGGCAGGCGTCGCGCATTGGCGATGATCCGCTCGATCTCCTCCAGGCCCATCTCCTCCAGCAGGCGGCGCGTCAGCCGCGAGCGCTGGGTGGAGAGGCGGATCTCGGATACGCCCGCGCGGGCGGCGGCGGACTCCATCGATTGCTGTATGGCCGCGACGTCGCCCTGGAGCACGGCCTGGGCCAGCGGTGAGCCTTCGGCGGCGGCCATGTCGGCTTCGGACGGCCCTTCGTCCTGCGCGCCACCTTCGCTCTGGCTTTCCTCTTCGCTCCGGCTCGGGGACGCGGGCGGTCGCGCGGCGTCGCGCGCGAAGAAGGTTTCGAAAACGGCGTCGAACCGCGCCACCTCGTCGGACGACTTGGCCAGGGTGGCGCAGAGCGCGTCGCGGAACAGGTCGCGATCCGCATAGCCTACGACCGCCGCCGCCCGGCTGGCGTCGATCGCCTCGGCCGGCGACACCCGCACGTCCGAAGCCCGGAGCGCCCGGAAGAACTGTTCCAGCGTATGCTGCATGCCTACCTCTCCCGTCGCGTCGCGGAGGGTGCGAGGGGCCCGGGCGCCGCCCTCATCGCCGGTGCAGCAGCTCGACCACCTGCGGCTCGATCGCCGCGATGTCCTGCTCGAACTTCAGGATGACGTTCAGCGTCTCGCGCACCAGCTCGGGCTGGAGGCTGTCGGCGTGGAGCAGGACGAGCGCGCGCGCCCAGTCCACCGTCTCGGAGATCGACGGCGACTTGCGCAGGTCCATCGTCCGCAGCGACTGGACGAAGCCGACCAGTTCGCGGGTCAGCTTCGCTTCGATGCCGGGCACGCGGCTGGCGACGATACGCTCTTCCAGCGCCGCCTCGGGCAGCGGGATGTGCAGGTGCAGGCAGCGCCGCTTCAGCGCATCGCCCAGGTCGCGGACGTTGTTCGAGGTCAGGAACACCAGCGGCGGCGTCTTCGCCTTCAGCACGCCCAGCTCCGGCACCGAGACCTGGTAGGCCGACAGCACCTCGAGCAGGAAGGCCTCGAACGCCTCGTCCGACTTGTCGACCTCGTCGATCAGCAGGACGCAGCCGTCGTCCTCGCGCAGCGCCTTCATCAGCGGGCGCGGCTCCAGGAACGGCTCGGAGAAGAACAGGTCGCCCATCCCGTGCAGGCGGTCCATGGCCGCCTCCATGTCGGGCGCGTCGGCGAGCTGCTCGCCCATGCGGTCCTTCAGGATCTGGGTGTAGAGGAGCTGCTTGCCGTACTTCCATTCGTACAGCGCCTTGGATTCGTCGAGGCCCTCGTAGCACTGCATGCGGATCAGCGGCAGGCCGAGCAGGGCGGCGGTGGAGAGCGCCAGCTCGGTCTTGCCCACGCCGGCCGAGCCTTCCACCAGGATCGGCTTCTGGAGCTTCGCGGCCATGAACAGCGCGGTGGCGATGCGGCGGGACGCGATATAGCCCACAGAGCCCAGGCCCTCGATCAGGGCGTCGACGGAGCCGAGCGGATCGGCGGCGGCCGCGTTGGCGGCCGTAGGAGACGGAGTCAAATCAGGGGCTTTCGAAATGGATCGTGCGAAAGCCCGATTGTGCCAAGCGCGCCGCGTGTGTGCAAACGGCTGTTTGACGCGATCTCAGTGTTCGTGGTCGTCGTCGGCGTTCGGGTCGAGCAGCTTGTGCGCGTGGATGATGAAGTAGCGCATGAGGGCGTTGTCGACCGTCTGCTGCGCCTTGGCCAGCCAGGCCTGGCGGGCGGCCTGATAGGTCGGGAAGGCGCCGACGAGATCGACCTGGGTCAGGTCGCGGAACTCGGGCGCGCCGTCCAGCGATTTCAGTTCGCCGCCGATCACGAGGTGGAGAAGTTGCTTGTCAGACATGGCCGCCTTTCGAGGATTTTCTTGCGCCGTCCATCAATTTGACGCGCCAATATGCCGGACGCGGTCCAGGATCAATGGGGCCAGCGCCGGCGTGGCGCAGATCAGGCTCGCCTGCGAGGGCCGTGCGCGATTGTAGCGGAAGCCCGCGCCCGTGTGGTCGCCGACGAAGCAACCCGCTTCCCGTGCGATGAGATCGCCCGCCGCCACGTCCCAGTCCGACTTGCGCAGAGGCGCTACGGCGGCGTCGAAGTCGCCCGCCGCCACCAGGCACATCCGGTAGGCGGTGGAACTGCGCGGCTCCACCCGCATGGCGGGCCACGGCGTGGGCCATGACCAGTGGGAGAACACCATTGAATCCCCGGCCATCCGACAGTCGGCGAGGTCGAGGGCCCGGCTGGGGCGGATCGCCTCGCCGTTGCGGGTCGCCCCCTCGCCCGCCGCCGCGGCGTAGGTCTCGTCGGTCTCGGGCGCGAACACCACGGCGGATGTGGGCAGACCGTCCTCCACCACGGCGATCGCGACCGACCACCAGGGCCGGCCGTTCAGGAAGGCGCGCGTCCCATCGATGGGATCGACCACGAAGATGCGCCGTCGGTCCAGGCGGTCGCGGTCGTCGGCGGTCTCTTCGGAGAGCCAGCCGTAGTCGGGGCGCGCCGTGCGCAGGCGTTCCGTCAGCAGGCGGTCGGCCGCGAGGTCGGCGTTCGTCACCGGCGAGCGATCCTCGGGCTTGTAGTCCACCTCCAGCCCGCGGCGGCGGATGTCGCGGGCCAGGGCTCCGGCCTCGTGCGCGGCGTCGAGGATGAGCGCCAGGTCGGCGTCCGTGCCGGGATGCGTCATCGGCCGGCGATGGCCACCGCATCGACCAGCAGCGAGGGCGCATTCGCGGCGCCGCGGATTTCGAGGTCCGAGCCCGGCACGATGCGGCCGAAGATGTCGATCAGGTTGCCCGCCACGGTGATCTCGTTGACCGGATAGGCGATCTCCCCGCCCTCGAACCAGAAGCCCGAACAGCCCACCGACCAGTCGCCCGTATGGGCGTTCAGGGACGGCCCGAACATCGAGGTGACGAGGAGTCCGGCGCCGGCGTCCCGCATCAGTTCGGCCTGGCTCCGGCCGCCGGGCAGAAGGGTGAGGTTCGAGGTCGACACGCCGGGCGGCCCGGCCAGCCCGCGCGAGGCGTGACCCGTGGTCTCGAGGCCGAGCTGGCGCGCACTGGGGCAGTTGAGCAGCCAGGTGGTCAGCACGCCGTCGTCGATCAGGCGACGCTTGGCGTTGGCCACGCCCTCGTCGTCGAAGGGGCTGGAGCCCAGGCCGCGGAGGCGGTGCGGATCGTCCTCGACGACGACGCCGGGGGCGAAGATCCGGTCGCCCAGCCTGTCCTTCAGGAACGACGCGCCGCGGGCGATGGCGGGACCCGAGATGGCCCCGATCAGGGGGCTGATGAGCGAGCTGGCCAGCCGGTTCTCGAAGATCACCGGCGCGGTGGTCGAGGCGATCTTGCGGGCGCCCAGGCGTCCGGCCGCCCGGCGGCCGGCTTCGGCGCCGAGGCGCTCGGGCGGCGGCAGGTCGGCTTCCCATCGGGTGGAGCGGCCGTCGTAGCCGGTCTCCATGCCGTTCTCGTCGCCGGCGATGGCCGAGGCGCCGATCGAGAAGCCCGAGGCCCGGTGGACGCCTTCGAAGCCGGCGCTGGTGACCATGACCCACCGGCTGGAGGACCAGCCGCCGGTGGCGCCGTCTGTGTTGGTGACGCCGGGCGCGGCCCGCGCCGCCGCCTCCGCCGCACGTGCGCGTGCTTCCAGCGCCTCGGCGGTCGGCTCGGTCGGGTCGTAGAGGTCGAGGTCGGGCAGGGGGCCTCGGACCAGCTTTTCGGGTTCGGCCAGGCCCGCATAGGGGTCTTCCGGGGCCAGCTTCGCCATCGCGACCGCCCGCTCCACCAGCCGGGCCCGGGCGCCCGGCGAGATGTCCGATCCGGACACCGTGGCCTGCCGCCGGCCCACGAACACGCGCAGGCCGAGATCGCGCGATTCCTCGCGTTCGACCTCTTCGAGGTCTCCGTCGCGTACGGTGATCGACAGGCTGCGCCGTTCCGCGCCCACGGCTTCGGCCGCGTCCGCACCGGCCTTGAGGGCGGCGGCCACGACGTCGTTCAGAAGGTTTTCGTCCATCGGCGGGATATGGCCGACGCCGGGCCGCGCCACAACCCGCCAGCCTGTCCCGCGACGGTCCGTCTCCCGCCCGCCGGCCTCAGGGGATGGCGTAGAACAGAAGGGCGGCGGCGATCGCGACGAGGCTGATCCACGTGGCCAGGACGCCGCCCGCCCGCGGCAGCGACGCCCCGGTCGAACGGGACAGGCCCACGGCGTGCGCGATCCGCCCGGCGAACAGGATCAGCCCGATGGGGTGGATGAGGAGCGGCGGCGCGCCCACCAGCGCCAGCAGGCTCAGGCCCGCCAGCGCCGCCGGCACATACTCGGTCGCGTTCCCGAACGCGCGGATGGCCTGTTGCAGCGCCGGCACGCCGCCGTCGCCGATCTCGACCCGGTGTTTTCGCCGCTGGCGCGTCACCAGCACCGACAGCACGAGGAGCAGGACGATGTGCAGGCCCGCCCACAGGGCGGCGGCGTGCGCCGAGGTCGTCGGGTCCATCAGGGTCTCCTATTCGACCGGCCGGCCGCTTCCGGGCAGGCCCAGGCTGGCCCATTTCGCGGTCACCGTCTCCGCGACGTCGGGGTCCATGCCCAGCTTCCGGCCCCACTCGCGATGGGTCTCTGGCGGCCACTTGTCGGTGGCGTCGAGGCCGATCTTGGACCCCAGGCCGCTCTCGGGAGAGGCGAAGTCCAGGTAGTCGATCGGCGTGTTCTCCACGACGGTGATGTCGCGGGCCGGGTCCATGCGGGTCGAGACGGCCCACATGACGTCCTTCCAATCGCGGGCGTCGACGTCGTCGTCCACGACGATCACCCACTTCGTGTACATGAACTGCCGGAGATAGCTCCAGACGCCCATCATCACGCGTTTGGCGTGGCCGGGGTACGCCTTCTTCATCGAGACCACGGCGATCCGGTAGCTGCAGCCCTCGGGGGGCAGCCAGAAGTCGACGATCTCGGGGAACTGCTGGCGGATCAGGGGGATGAAGACCTCGTTCAGCGCCTCGCCCAGCACCGAGGGCTCGTCCGGCGGCCGGCCGGTGAAGGTGGTGAGGTAGATCGGGTCCTTGCGCATGGTGACGGCGGTCACCTGGAAGACGGGAAAGCGCTCGACCGAGTTGTAGTAGCCGGTGTGGTCGCCGTACGGGCCCTCGTCGGCGTACTCGTCCAGCAGGACGTAGCCTTCCAGCACGATCTCGGCCTGGGCCGGAACCATCAGGGGCACGGTCTTGGCCGGCACGAGGTCGAGCTTCGATCCGCGCAGCAGCCCGGCGAACTGGTATTCCGACAGCGTGTCGGGGACGGGCGTCACCGCGGCCAGGATCGTGCCCGGATCGGCGCCGATGACCGCGCAGGCGGGAAGCGGGTCGCGCTTGCCCTCGGCCTTCCAGCGCCGATGGTGCTGAGCGCCCCCGCGATGCGCCAGCCAGCGCATGATGGTGCGGTCCTTGCCCAGCACCTGCATCCGGTAGATGCCCAGGTTGTAGTCGTCCTCCCGCGAGTCCGACGGCCCTTTCGTCACCACCAGGGGCCAGGTGATGAGCGGCGCGGGCTCGCCCGGCCAGCAGCCCTGGATCGGCAATTTCGTCAGGTCGATCCGGTCGCCCGTGAGCACCACCTGCTGCACCGGGCCGCTCTTGCGCACCTGCGGGCGCATCCCCAGAACGGTCTTCGCCAGGGGCAGCATGTCCATGGCGTCCTTCAGCCCGCGCGGCGGCTCGGGCTGTCGCAGGAAGGCCAGCAGTTCGCCCACCTCGCGCAGTTCGGCGGCGGTGGTGCGCTCGCGCTTCTCCAGGGTGACGCCCATGGCCACCCGCTTCACCGTTCCGAACAGATTGACCAGGCAGGGCATGGACGAACGTTCGCCATCGGCCATGACGACGTTCTCGAACAGCACGGCCGGCCCGCCGTCGCGCAGCAGCCGCCGCTGGATCTCGGTCATCTCCAGGTGGGTCGAGACGGGCTCGGTCACGCGGACCAGTTCGCCGGCGGCTTCCAGTTTCGAGATGAATTCGCGCAGCGAGCGATAGGCCATGCGGCGGTTTACCCGCGCCCGCCGAACGGGTCTAGGATGGGGGCATGGCCCGCCTGGACCTCGACGACCTGCCACCCAAGATCGCCGCCCTCCTCGAAGGTCTGTCCGAGGGCGACGACCTGACGCTCGTCCGGCGCGGGGCGGTGGTGCGCCGGCTCACCGCGGGGGCGGCTGCGGTCGCCGAGGCGCCCCCCGCCGATCAGCCGCCCGAACAGCACATGGCCGAGGTGTTCGAGACCTTCCGCTCGGCGATCGAGGACGAATTCTAGGCGGTCCTATCCGCGGGATCAGTCGTCCCCGCGCCCGGCTTCCCAGGCCTTCACCGCCGCCTTCTTCGCGATCTTGCGGAAGCGACGCTCCAGGAAGGCGCGGAACGATCCGGCGTCCAGCGTCGCCATGCGCGCCAGCACGCTGGGATAGTCCTTGTAGTGCGCCGTGAAATGGAACGTCTCGGGCTCGGCCTCGATCAGCATCTCGCGCTCGTCGAACGGAACGTCCATCAGCACCAGGGAGTCGTCCTCGTGGCGCAGGCGGGTGAAGAACTTGCCGTTCACCTTGAACGAGGGGCGCCCGTAGCTGGTCCCCTCCTCCGCGTCGGGGAAGGCGAGCACGATGGCGGTCATCTCGTCGCGGGTCATGGCGCGGGTCCTCCGACGCCGATCATGCGCCGGCCGGAGGCGTCGTCAAACCCGCGGCTCAGGCGGCGTAGGCCGACAGCACCTCGGCCAGGCGGTCGCCGCGGATGGGCTTGCCGATATGCTCGTTCATCCCGGCTGCGAGGCAGGCGGCGATATCGTCGTCGCTGACCGCGGCGGTCATGGCGACAATGGGCGCTCCGGCGCGCGCGCCGTCCAGCGCGCGGATGCGGCGGCTGGCCTCCAGGCCGTCCATCACCGGCATGTGGATGTCCATGAAGATCAGGTCGAAGTCCTCGCGGCCGGCCACGGCCACCGCCGCGGCGCCGTCCTCGCACTCGGCGACGTCGCAGCCGAACGCGACGAGGAAGGCGGTGACCACCTGGCGGTTCACCGGATGGTCGTCGACGATGAGGACCCGCAATGCGCCCGGAGAGGCGGCGGCCTCGGGTCCCGCCCGGGGTTCCGGCACGGCGAGGGGCGCGGCCGCTGCGCCGGGGGCGGTCGCGCCCGGGGCGCTCCGCGGCAGGGGGATCTCCAGCCAGAACTCCGAGCCCTTGCCGAGCTGGCTGCGGACGCCGATCCGGCCGCCCATCAGGTCCGCCAGCGCCCGGCTGACCGAAAGGCCCAGGCCGGCGCCGCCGAAACGGCGGGTCGCGCCGGCGTCGGCCTGCCAGAACGGATCGAACAGGCTGGCGGCGAGGGCCGGATCGATGCCGATGCCGGTGTCGCGCACGGTGATGCGGATCACATCGTGGTCGTCGTCGCGGCTGACGATCTCGCCGGTGACGACCACCGCGCCGTCGGGGGTGAACTTCACCGCGTTGCCGATCAGGTGGCGGACGATCTGGCCCAGCCGACGGGCGTCGCCCGTGTGCCCGGCGCCGCAGCCCTCGTCGATATCCGCGCTCACGGTCAGGGGTTTGCCGGTCGCCAGCGGTCGCGCCAGGTTGACGGCGTCCAGCAACAGGTCGCGGACGTTCAGCGGCGCCTCGACCAGCGCGAGGCCCTCGCGCTCCATCTGCGAGAAGTCGAGCACGTCGTCGACGAGGCCGGCCAGGGCCTCACCGCTGGTCTGGATGGCCCCGACGTGCGCGCGGGCGTCGGGCGTCAGGTCGCCGCGGCCGGCCAGGAGCTGGGCATGGCCGATGACGCCATTGAGGGGCGTGCGCATCTCGTGGCTCATGGTGGCCAGGAACCGCGACTTCGCCTCGGCGGCCGCGTCGGCGCGCCGGCGAGCGGTCCGCACCACCGTCAGCACCCGCTTGAGCCGTGCGCCGGCGCGGTCCCGCTCGCTGAGAAGCGCCACGGCCACCAGGCTCGAGAGCGCCAGGGTGGCCAGATAGATCTGCAGGACCAGCATGCGGGTTCCGACGTCGGCGTAGGCCGCCGCGATCGGCCCGCCGCCCTCGATGGTCAGGTACGCCGCCAGAAAGGCCACCATGACCAGTGCGCCCGCCATGTGGGGCGGCGACAGGCGGAACGTCGCCATCAGGACCACGGCGAAGATGAGAAACAGGAACGGGTGCGTGGCGGGGGGCGAAAAGACCGCCGCCGTGACCAGGGCCAGCCCCGCGAACCAAGCCGCCCGTTCGACGAGGCGGGTCCTGGCCGTTCCCGGGTAGCGCGCATGCCGGGCGATGAGCAGCACGGCGGGCACGGCCACCGACATGCCCAGGAAGTCGCCGCCGGCATAGGCGAACCAGAGCGGCAGGGGCGGGGCGTCGAGGGCGACCGCCAGGACCGTCGTCGCCAGCGTGCCGGCGATCAGCGTCGCGGGCAGGAAGCCCAAAAGGACCATCGCCCGAAGTCGCTTGACGCGGGTCAGGTCCAGCGCCGCCCCGCCGACCCGGCGGACGAGGAAGGCGGCCAGCAGGGCCTCGAACACGTCGGTCGTCGCGATCACCGCGCAGGCGGCCAGCGAATTGCTCCCCAGCACGAAGCCGAAGCCGAAGTCGGCCACCCAGGCGGCCGCGCACATGGCGATGGCCTGGCCCCGGGGAAGCAGCAGGATGGCCGCGCACAACAGGCCGTTGCACAGCCACAGCACGGCCAGTCCGCCGCTGCCCTCGCTCTCGGTGAACGCGAACGCCACGACGGCCAGGGCCACATAGGCCACCACCAGGGCGGGCGCGAGGAGGGGCGAGCGGCGTGGCTGGGCCGATCGGAAGAGGCGCGGGCGGCGGGGCGCAGGCGCGTGCGCGCCCACCGCCGCCGCCATCGCCCCTGCGCCGTTCTGCGCCATGCCCGCCCCGTCTCCCCGCCGGCCGCCTGACGGGGCCATGCTCGAGCTTTCCTCCGCGCTCAACGAAGCGGCGGGGAAGGCCCTTTGTCCAGGGCCATCGCACGGTGTCCGGCTTTGAGGAACGGTAAAGCGGTGGCCCGCGGACGTCTTGCCGCGACCGGATGTCGCATCAGTAGGCCAGCGCCACGCCGTCCTTCCGCATCTCGGTGGCGGCCGCCCACCGGCCCGGCCAGCGCTGGATGGCCTGATAGCCGCCGTACACGCCCGGCGCGGGCTTCAGCGTCCAGCCCAGTTTCGCCAGCGCCGCCTTCGTCGTCTCGGGCGTCCCGGTCTCCAGGTTGAGCACGCCGGGCTGGCCCATGTCCTCGCCGGTGGGCTCGGTTCCCCCGTCGTGGTGCCAGCGGGGCGCGTCCCCCGCCTCCTGCACCCCCAGTCCGAAGTCCACGAGGTTCGAGATCACCTGCGCCTGGCCCTGGGGCTGCATGCCGCCGCCCATGACCCCGAAGCTGAGCCAGGGCTCGCCGCCGCGGGTGGCGAAGCCGGGGATGATAGTCTGGAACGGCCGCTTGCCGGGCGCGTAGACGTTGGGGTGCCCGTCGGCCAGGGCGAACAGCTCGCCCCGGTTCTGGAGCATGAACCCCAGGCCGTCGGGCATCAGGCCCGAGCCCATGCCCCGATAGTTGGACTGGATGATCGACACCATCATCCCGTCGGCGTCGGCGGTGGTGAGATAGGTGGTGTCCCCCTGGGTGGGCGCGCGGCCCGGGAAGACCGTGTCCAGGATGCGGTCGGGCCGGATCAGCCGCGCGCGTTCGGCCGCGTAGTCGGCGGAGAGCAGCCAGTCGATCGGCTGCTCGTAGAAGGCGGGGTCGGCGTAGAAGCGGGCGCGATCCTCGAAGGCCAGGCGCTTGGCCTCGACGCCGTGGTGGATCGCCTGGGCCGACTGGAAGCCCATGCCCCTCAGGTCGAACCGGTCCAGCATCGCCAGCATCTGGAGCGTGACATAGCCCTGGGTGTTGGCCGGCAGCGCCCAGACGTCGGTGTCGCGATAGCGGACGCTGCGCGGCTCGACCCACTCGGTGCGGTGGGCCGCCAGGTCGGCGCGGGTCATCCAGCCGCCGATGCGCCGGAAATAGCGTTCGAGGGTCTCGGCGATCTCGCCCTCGTAGAAGGCGCGCCCGCCGCCCTCGGCGATCAGGCGGTAGGTGCGCCCCAGGGCGGGGTTGCGGAACACCTCCCCTTCACGCGGCGTGCGCCCGTCGGGCGCCCAGACCTTCCGGAAATTGTCCAGCTCCTCGATGGCCGGGTTCTTCGAGAAGCTTCGGTTCGAGGCCTCGAGATAGAACGCCTGGTTCTGGACCACCGGCGTCCCCTCTTCGCACGCCCGGATCGCCGGTTGCAGCAGGTCCTTCCAGGGCAGCCGGCCATAGCGTCCGTGCAACGTCCACCACGCGTCCACGCAGCCGGGCGTGCTCACCGAGATCGCGCCGTGCGACGGGATCAGCCCCTTGGGCGTGGCCCGGGCTCGCACCGCCTCCAGCGACAGGCCCCGCGGGCTGCGCCCCGATCCGTTGAGCCCCACGACCTTGCGGGTCTTCGGGTCCCACAGCAGCACGAAACAGTCGCCGCCGATTCCGCAGGCGGTGGATTCGCCGTAACCCAGCACCGCATTGGCCGCGATGGCGGCGTCCACGGCCGAGCCGCCGGCCCGCAGCATGTCGAGGGCCGCCAGCGTGGCCAGCGGATGCGCCGTCGCCGCCGCGCCGTGGGTCCCCCACGCCGCCGACCGGCTGGCGAAGGTGGCGCCGTCGATCCGGTCGCCGGGCCGCACGTCGGGCCGGTTGCGGTCGGGGTTCTCGGCCCGGCTGCCGGCGAGCGCCGGCCCTGCGGCGGCGGCGGGCAGCGCGGCCAGGAACGTACGTCGGCGCATGGCGGGCTCCGGTATGGCTTCCGGAGAGGTTAGCAGGCCCAGCGCGGCGCGCGACGATCCATCATGGGGCGGCCTCCAGCCCGAGGAAGTCCAGAGCGTCGCCGATCGGGATGAAGAAGTTGAGGGACGACCCTTTTGCGGGGTCGATCACACTGTGCGTGATACCCACGACCACGACCTTCTCGTCCAAAAGCGGCCCGCCGCTGCTGCCCTGGGTGACCGGCACGTCGCTCTGGATGAAGTTGAAGCCGTCGATGATCCGGGTCGCCGACACCACGCCGCGGGTGACGGTGTTCTGAAGGGTCGGATCGAGCGGCGTCCCGATGGCGAAGACCGCCGAACCGAGGCCGCTGCCCCCCCGCCTGCCCCGCAAACATCAATGCGCCCGCCAGCACGAACCAGAACCGTCGCATGGTTTCCCCCCAGAACCCCGGCCTTGTCTCACATCCTGAACGCGAACCTTCAAGCCGCGCCCGCTTCGCTCCACACGGCCAGCTCGTTGCCCGCCGGGTCGCGGAAGTGGAAGCGGCGGCCGCCGGGGAAGCTGAAGATGGGGCGCACGATCTCGCCGCCCGCCGCGCGCACCTTCGCCTCCATGGCCTCCAGGTCGTGGGCGTAGAGGATCACCAGGGGCTTGCCGGCGGCTGCGTCCCCGTCGGCGTCGAAGCCGCCGTCCAGGCCCTGGTCGAAGGCGGCGTAGGTCGGTCCGTAGTCGGTGAACCCCCAGCCGAAGGCCTGGGCGTAGAAGGCCTTGCTGGCGGAGAGGTCGCCGCCGGGCAACTCCACATAGTCGATCTGACCGTCCTGGCGCATGTCGAAGTTCCTTGTTTGTTCCGAAATTGGCGGCGCATCAGGGTAGAGTCCAGACCGCGGTCTTCTTGACCTCGAGGTCCTCCAGCTCGCGTGTCGTCGGCACCTGGTATTCGGCCAGCTTCGTCAGCCCCTCGCGCGGGAAGTAGCTGCGGCCGGGGTCGCCGATCAGGACCGTGGCGCCGGCGTCGCGGGCGGCGCCCAGCCAGGCCATCACCCGGTCGGCCAGCGGCTTCTCGTAGCAGATGTCGCCCGCCAGGATGACCTGCGCCCAGGCGGGGGGCGGGACGTCCAGCAGGTCGGCGTCGGTGAAGTCGACGGCGACGCCGTTCGCCGCGGCGTTCAGCGCCAGCGCCGCGCCGCAGAAGGGATCGATGTCGGCCGCCAGGACCCGTGCGGCGCCGGCCCGCGCCGCGGCGACGCCCACGATCCCCGAGCCCGAGGCGAAGTCGACGACGCCCCGGCCGCCCACGACCTCGGGACGGTCCAGCACGTAGCGCGCCAGAGCCTGGCCCCCCGCCCAGGCGAAGGCCCAGAACGGCGGCGGCAGGCCGATCTCCTCCAGAGCCTCCTCGGTAAGCCGCCAGATGGGCGTGACCTCGTCGGCCAGATGCAGGACCAGCTCGGGCGTGTGCGGCGGACGCTGGAGCCGGGTGTTGTCGAGGATGAACTGCCGCCGGTCGGTGATCATGGCGCCTCTGTAGCGGAGGGCCTAGGGTGGGCGCCATGCTCGCCGCCGATCCCGCCGCCGTCGAACAGCGCGTTCGCGACCTTTGCCTCGCCCTGCCCGAGACGGGCGAGCGGATCAGCCACGGCATCCCGGCCTTCGACGTGGCGGGCAAGATGTTCGCCTACTTCCGGCACGACCATCACGGCGACGGCATGACGGCGGTCTGCGTCAAGACCACCGGCCGCGACGAGCAGGAGATGCTGTGGGAGGCCGACCCGCAGACCTACGGCAAGCCCGCCTACCTCTGGCCGTCGGGTTGGGTGGCGGTGAGCCTCGCCGACGAGGTCGTGGACTGGGCGCTGGTCGAGGCGCGGCTCCGGTCGAGCTGGGCGCTGGCGGCGCCGAAGCGGCTGGCGGCCCGCCTTCCCTGAGCCGGCCTCTCTGAGCCGGCCCTACTGAAGCGCCCGGATGGCGCCCTGCTCCACGCCGCGCGCCTCGGGAGTCGGGCCGCGGCCGGCGTCCTGGCGCGCCGGCTTGGACGAGGCCATGCGCAGCACGTCCCAGTAGCCGGGCGCCGTCAGCATTCCGGGCAACACGTCCTTGCGCCGCAGCAGGCGGTGCGCGCGGGGCAGGTTGTAGCAGGGCACATGCATGAACATGTGATGCTCGCAGTGGTAGTTCACGTAGTAGGGCGCCAGGAACGCCCGGGCGATCCAGCCGGCGCGGGTGGTGCGGGCGTGACGCAGGGGGTCGGGCTCGTCCTTGGCCACGCAGGCGTGCTCGGCGATGTTGCGAAGCCGGGTGATCAGCGGCAGCCACGTGGCCGACGGCAGCCACCACAGCACGAACCACGCCCACCAGTATCCGAACGGCGCCGTGGCCGCGATCGTCACGGCGGCGCCGATGAAGAAGCGCGGCCGATGCTTCACGAACGTCCACACGATTCCCAGGGCGCTCTCGCCCGGCTTGCGCTGGGCGATGCGCTTGAACAGCGGCGCCCAGCGCTGCTTGAAGTGGGTCTGGCCGGTCAGGTCGCGGAAGATCTTGCGGCGCAGGGACACGCGCGTGATCGGGAACGGCGCCGAGAGGCCCAGGTCGGGGTCCTCGGCTTGCTGGGCGTACTTGTGGTGGCCCAGGTGATAGGTGCGGTACGGCACGAGTCCGCCCGGCGTCAGATACTCGCCCAGCCAGTCGTTGACCTTCAGGTTCGGGTGCAGCGCGCCGTGGGCGGCGTCGTGCATCAGGATGGCGAGGCCCAGTTGCCGGCCGCCGATGATCATCACCGCCAGCGGGATGGCGATCGGGAACGCCATCGCCAGGGCGGCCGCCAGACCGATGACGATCCAGGCGTGCGCGATCAACGCCGGACCTTTCCAGGCCGACTTGTGCGCCAGCGGCGCCCATTCCTGCGGCGTGAAATAGTCCTTGGGGGCGACACGGGCGGCGGCGGCCATCAGGCGTCTCCTGAAGTCTCGGGTTTCGCCGGTTCGCGCATGACCGGGGCCGCACGCAGCAGGGCGGTCATCTCATCGACGGCCTGGGCCACGGTCGCCTCGGTGGCGCCTTCGCGCAGGGCGACGCCCAGGGCCAGGGTCCAGAAGCGGCGGGCCACCGTGGCCGGGTCCTCCGCGCTGGACCAGCCGCGCCGCTTCCGCGTGTCGGCATAGGCCCGGTCCCCCTCGGCGTGCAGCCGCTCGAAGGTGCGCTCGACCAGGGGCGAGAGGTCCTGGCGGCGGCGGGTGAGCGACAGGGCCTCGACGAACAGGGCCAGGCCGGGCGAGCCGATCACCGTCTCGACCAGTCGGCGGTTGTAGTCGGCGCCGGTGGGCGCGCCGGCCGCCGCGGCCTCGGCCTGGCGGGCTACGTACAGCACCTCGCGGCAGGCGGCCTCGACGAACAGCGCTTCCTTGGTGCGGAAGTAATAGGTGACCTGGCTGGGATAGGCGCCGGCCGCCGTCGCGATCTCGGCCACCGAAACCGCCGCCAGCCCCTTGGCCTTGAACAGCTCGACCGCCGCGTCCAGCAGGCGCGAGCGCATCCGCTTTCCCGTCTCGCGGACAGCTCTCGAGTCCCGGGAGCCGGCGTCGTCCGGCCGGACGGTCGGAAGGGGTCGAACGTTCGTCACGATGTTATTTGTATGCCATACAAGAAAAGGGCGCAAGGGGCGCCGCACGTCCGGCGCTCGCCGCCGGATGCGCCCTGCGCGGTTTGGTCGCTGGCCCGTTCCGCGATTCGCCACAGGGCGGTCACCTGACGGCCATCAAACGCCGCGAGACCCCTCCAGGCCCTGGAGTGTGTGGAGGTGCGTGATGCTTGCGGGATTGATGAGGCTGCTGGGCCTGCGCCGGGCGGCGAAGCCGAAGAAGATGCGTCTGCCGGGATGGGTCGGGCGGCGCTGACGCCCGCCTCCCGCTGAAGCCCGCCTCTCGCTGGCGCGTGCGGTCAGAGGGAGCCGGCCGCCACGGCTGCGAACAGGATGAGGCCGGCCAGGCTGTTGGACCGGAAGAGCCGTAGCGCCAGCGCCGGATCGTCCACCTTCACGCGGAGGCCCTGCAACGCCAGCAGATGGGCGGCGTAGACGGCGAGGCCCGCCCAGAACAGCGGACCCAGTCCGGCCAGGGCGCCGGCCATCGCGGCCAGGGCCGCGGCCACGGCGTAGAAGGCCATCACCGCCCCGGGCGCCGCCGCGCCCAGCCGCCGGGCCGACGACTTCACGCCGGCCAGCGCATCGTCCTCCAGGTCCTGGATGGCGTAGATGGTGTCGTAGCCCAGGGTCCAGAAGACGCCGCCGGCGTAGAGCAGGGCGGCCGACGGGGAGAGTTCGTCCGCCGCCGCCGCGAATCCCATCAGCGCGCCCCAGTTGAACGTCAGCCCCAGCCACGCCTGGGGCCACCAGGTGATCCGCTTCATGAACGGATAGGCCGCCACCAGCCCCAGCGACAGGACGCCGAGGAGCCAGCACAGGGGCGGCAGCATCAGCAGGATCGCCAGCGACGCCAGGCAGCAGCCGAGCGTGAACGCCCACGCCTGCTTCACCGTGATTCGTCCCGAAGCCACGGGCCGCGCCGCCGTCCGGGCGACCTTGGCGTCGATGTCGCGGTCGACGATGTCGTTGTAGGCGCACCCCGCCGCCCGCATCAGCCCCGCCCCCAGGAGGAACAGCAGGAGCAGGACGGGATCGGGCCATCGCCCCTGCATGGCCCCGGCCAGCGCGATCCCCTGCCAGCCGGGCAGCATCAGCAGCCAGATCCCCGCCGGCCGGTCGAACCGCCCCAGCTTCAGCCACGGCCGCAACGCCACGGGCGCCCACCGGTCCACCCAGTTGGTCGGCGCGGCGTCGGGCAGGGGGGTGTCGGATGTCGCCCTGGGCTCGGTCATCGCCGCCGGGTTGACAACGCCTCTGACATTTAGTCAATTAACTTGAAAGTTAATTAGGAAATTAGCCCGATGGAGAAGATCTTCGAGGCTCTGGCTTCGACGCCCCGGCGCAAGATCCTGGCCTATCTGTCGGAGGCCGAACTGACCGCCGGCGAGATCGCGGCGAAGTTCGAGATGAGCAAGCCCGCCATCTCCAAGCACCTTCAGATCCTGGAGAATGCAGGACTGGTGACCAGCGAGAAGAAGGGTCAGTTCGTCTGGTACGCCCTGGTCCGCGAGAACCTCGTCAACACCCTGAACGGCTTCGTCCAGAACGTCTGTCCGGTGGCCACCCCCCTGAAGAACGAGAGCGCGCAGATCAAGCGCGGACGGGAGGGATAGCGATGCGTCTGGTTCCGGGCTCCGAGCGAATTGAAGGCGAGAGCGCGGACCCGGTCTCGGGGCGGGTGCTATGGGCGCCACGGAAATCTCTCTGGATCGGGGGCATGACCGTGACGGTGTTGATCGCCGGTCCGCTGACGTTCGCGTGGGACGCGTTCGCACTCTTTCTCGTGACCACCGCTGTCACGCTCTGCGCGGGCCATTCGGTCGGAATGCACCGGCGACTGATCCACGGCGGTTTCAGGTGCCCGCTGTGGCTGGAATACCTTCTGGTCTATCTGGGCGTGCTGGTGGGCATGGCCGGGCCGATCGGGATGGTCCGGCTGCACGACCTGCGCGACTGGGCGCAGCGCCAGCCCGATTGCCATGGCTACTTCGGCCACCGCGCCGGCTTCTGGCGCGATGCCTGGTGGCAGATGCATTGCGAGCTGGCGCTGGATCGTCCGCCGGCCTTCCGGCTCGAACCGCGGCTCGCGGCGGATCGTGTCTATGCCTGGATGGAACGGACGTGGATGCTGCAGCAGCTTCCCTGGGCCGTGCTGTTCTACGCCCTGGGAGGTTGGAGTTGGGTGGTCTGGGGCGTCTGCGCGCGGGTCACGGCGAGCGTCACAGGCCATTGGCTGGTCGGCCACTATGCGCACCGCGAAGGCCCCCAGACCTACCTGGTCGAAGGCGCCTCGGTTCAGGGCCACGACGTGGTGATCGCCGGCCTGATCAGCATGGGCGAGAGCTGGCACAACAACCATCACGCCTTCCCGGGCTCGGCGAAGTTGGGCCTGTATCCTGGGCAGGCCGACCTGGGATGGGCCTTGATCAAGGCGCTGGAGCGGCTGGGCCTCGCTTGGGACATCGTCACGCCGGAGCAGCTTCCGTTCCGCCCCGGGCTGCGCCGCCTGCGTCGGAGCGGCCAGGGCTGTCCCGTGGGGCGCCAGCTGGCGCCCCGGCCATGAACCTGCGCCGACTCTTCGATCCGCAGACGCCGTGCGGGACGCTGTCATATGCGGGAGGGTGTGTCGCGGCCTACGCCAGCCAGCCGCTCTACGTGCTGTGGGCGGCGCGAGCGACGGAGCTGACCGTCGGCGACTGGGGGCTGTGGCTCCTGCCTTTTCGTCGGCTGACGCAGATTGAAGGCTTGCCGCCCGCCTTTCTGGCCGGCGGGCTGGTGCTGATGCTGGCCGTGGCCTGCGTGCTGGCGCTGCTGTCGTTCAGACGCACCGCCTCCGACGGGGCGGACGCCGGCTTGGCGGCCGTCGCGATCGTACCGGTGATCCAGTTCGCCGCCTTTGCTTGGTTTGTCCTCGCCCCGATGCTCAGGCGTCCGTCTCCGGTCTCTGCCGAGGCCTGGCGCGGCGACGGGTGGGCCGCCGTGACCCAGGCGATTCTGGCCGGGACCGGCCTGATGGTCTTCGCCGTGGCGGCGAGCACGCTCGTCTTCGGCGCCTACGGCTTTGGCCTCTTCGTCCTCTCGCCGCTCCTGGTGGGATTCGCCACCGGCTTCCTGGTCAACCGTCGGACGGAGCCGCGCAGCGCCGGCGCAACGGCCGGCTGGGTGTTCGGTGCGACGTTCATCGGGTCGGCCATGCTGATCGCCTTCGGCCTCGAAGGCGGGATCTGCATGGTGATGGCTTCGCCGATCATGGCCGGGCCGGCGATCGTCGGCGGCCTGGTGGGCCGTGAGTTCGCCATCGCCGGTCGCGCGCGGACCAAGCCCGTCGTTATGAGCCTGGCCATCATGCCCCTGGCCTTCGCCGTGGACGCAGCTATGCCGCCCGAGACCCTGCTGATCACCCATGAGACGATCGAGATCGACGCGCCGCCCTCTTTGGTCTGGGCGGCGCTGATCGACATGGGCGAGATCGGCCCCGAGCCTGCCCTGCCGTTCCGCCTGGGCTTGGCTTATCCCTTGCGCGCGGAGTTCCGTGGTGCGGGCGTGGGCGCCGAGCGGATCGGTGTCTTCTCGACCGGCGAGGCCCACGAGCGGGTGACGGCCTGGGAGCCGGGGCGGCGGTTGGCGTTCGAGGTGCTGATCCAGCCGCCGGCGATGCGCGAACTGAGTCCGCACAGGATCGTCCATGCGCCGCATGCCATCGGCTACTTCGAGACGGCTTGGACCAGCTTCGACCTGTGGCCCACGGCCTCGGGCGGGACCCGTCTCGTGGAGCGCGCCGAGCATCGCCTGCGGCTGGAGCCGGTGGCCTACTGGGCGCCCATGGCGCGTTGGGCGATCCAGGCGAACAACGCCCGCGTTCTGGACCACATCCGCCGAACGGCGGAGGCCAGTGTGGCTCGGGCGCAACCATCGCCTGCAAGCGGCGGTCTCGCCGATCCCCTTCCTTGACCGCCTCGTTCACCCCGCCTAGCCTTCAACCCTTCGAGGCCAGCAGACGAGGGAGGTCCGTCAGAATGACATCTGCCGCAAAGAACCTCTCCCGCGTGTTCCGCCTCGGGCCGCCGCCGCACCGTTAAGTCGCCCGAACCGCTTCGCCGCGGGGCCCGACAGGCTCCCGTCCCGAAGCGACGCCGCGCGCCCGACCTCCACCGCGAATACGTGGCCCGCCGAGCCCCTTCGGCCCGGCGCCTCCGCTTCACCGCCATCCGTCGACATCCGCGCCGGACCTGCGCGCGCCCTGCACGGCGCCCGGTCCGACGCCCCGTATCCGAGACCGTCATGACCGATCACTACGAGGACGAAGAAGAGACCCGCGAGCGCCAGCTCTCGAACCGCAAGGTCCTGGGGTTCATATCCACCTACTGGCGCCGCCGGCCCTGGCTGATGACCGTGACGATCGGGCTCACCCTGGTCGCCATCGGCTTCGACCTGATGCTGCCCTGGGCGGCGGGCCGGATGGTCGACGCCGTGGCCGGCGGCCCCGCCAACGCCGATCCCGCCTGGCGGGCCTGGGCGATCTTCGTGGGCGTCTACCTGGCCTTTTCCGTGATCCGGAACACCGCCATGCGGTTCCTGATCCCGTTCTCGGCCACCAACATGAAGGAGATGACCGACGACGGCTTCCGCCGGGTCCAGAGCTTCTCGTCCGACTGGCACGCCGACACCTTCGCCGGCGCCACGGTGCGGCGGCTCAGCCGGGCCATGTGGGGCTACGACACGGTCACCGACGCCGTGCTGATCTGGTTCGGTCCGGCCGCCGTCGTGCTGGGCGGGCTATGCGTGATGATGCTGGTCCGCTGGCCGGCCGTCGGCGTCTTCGCCTGCGTGGTGACGGTGCTGTACGTGCTGTCCAACATCTTCCTGACCGCGCTCTGGGCGCGGCCGGCGAACCTGCGCTCGGTGGCGCTGGACTCGCGCATCGGGGGCGCGCTGGCCGACTCCATCTCGTCCAACGCCACGGTGAAGACCTTCGGCGCCGAGGCGCGCGAGGAGGGGCGGATCGCGAGCGTCACCGAGATGTGGCGCAAGGCCACCATGAAGACCTGGGGCCGGTTCACAGACCTGTGGCTGCTCCACAACCTGATGCTGGTGGCGCTCCAGGCGGGCCTCACCGGCCTGCTGCTGCGCGAGTGGGTCCAGGGCCGTGCGACCGTGGGCGACATCACCTTCGCGGTGACGGCCTTCATGCTGATGAGCGGCTACCTGCGCAACATCGGCGAGAACATCCGCATGGCGCAGAAGGGGATGGACGACATCGAGGACGTGGCCCGTTATGCGCAGACCGCGCCCCAGGTGCTGGACCGGCCGGCCGCGCCCGCCTTCCGGGCCGACCTGGGCGAGATCGTCTTCGACCGGGTGACCTTCGCCTACAAGTCGGCGGCGGGGCCGCTCTACGACCGCTTCACCCTGCGCATCGCGCCGGGCGAGCGGGTGGCGCTGGTCGGGCCGACGGGCTCGGGCAAGTCCACCTTCGTGAAGCTGATCCAGCGGCTGTACGACATCCAGGCGGGCGCGATCCTGATCGACGGCCAGGACATCTCCACCGTGAGCCAGGGGTCCCTGCGGCGCGCCATCGCCGTTGTGCCCCAGGATCCGGCGCTGTTCCACCGGTCGCTGGCCGACAACATCAGCTACGCCCGGCCGGACGCCACGACGGACGAGATCGTGCTGGCCGCCCGCCGGGCGCGCGCCCACGACTTCATCGGCCGCCTGCCCCTGGGCTACGACACCCTGGTCGGCGAGCGGGGCGTGAAGCTGTCGGGCGGCGAGCGGCAGCGGGTGGCCATCGCCCGCGCCTTCCTGGCCGATGCGCCGATCCTGGTGCTGGACGAGGCGACCAGCTCGCTGGACGTCGAGACCGAGCGGCAGGTGCAGGCGGCGATGGAGGAGCTGATGACGGGCCGCACCACCATCGTCATCGCCCACCGCCTGTCGACCATACGCGGCGCCGACCGCATCCTGGTGTTCGACGAGGGCCGCATCGTCGAGGAAGGCCGCCACGCCGACCTCGTCACGCGCGGCGGCCCCTACGCCCGGCTGCACGCGGTGACGGAGGGGGTGGGCTAAGGCCGCTACGCCCCCTCCGTCCCGGCCTTGCAGGCCGAGCCACCTCCCCCGCGATGCGGGGAAGGAGCTTGAAATGTCGGCTCACTTCAGGTCCTCCCCCGCAAGGCGGGGGAGGTGGCTGGCGGCGAAGCCGTCAGACGGAGGGGGCGCGAGGCCGCGACCCGAGACGTTCGCGGGCCATCTCCAGCATCCACCCCGCGACCGCCTCGGGGTCGTCGAGCGCCGAAGCGGCGGGGATTCTCACGACCTCGATCCCGCGCGATCGCAGGAAGGCGTCGCGCCTCTCGTCGCGGGCCGGTCGATCGCCGAACCCGTGGCCCTGGCCATCGATTTCGACACAGAGGCGAGCGGCGGCGCAGTAGAAATCCAGGATGTAGGGGTGAATGGGGTGCTGCCGGCGATAGGCCGGCCGGCCGGGTCCGCGGCCTCGGATACGTGTCCAGATCAGCGTCTCCGGCAGGCTGAGGCCCCGGCGGAGCTTCCTGGCGAAGGCGTGCGTCGGGGTGGGCGATCTCATGATCCGGCGCGGCCGCCTTGCGCCCCCTCCGTCCGGCGACGCTGTCGCCGGCCACCTCCCCCGCGATACGGTGGAGGAACCAGGATCAACGACACATTCAGGTTCTCCCCCGCATGGCGGGGGAGGTGGATCGCGCGGAACGGGCGAGACGGAGGGGGCGCAAGGCAGGCGCTCATAGCGTCGCCCCCAGCCGCTCCGCCCCCAGCCGCTCCGCCCCCAGCCGCTCCGCCAGGTCGCCGCGGGGCTTCACCTCCACGCGCTCCAGGCCCAGCCATCCGGCCATGCGCTTCAGCTCGTGCGCCAGCCGCGCGGGCGTCTCGGGCGTGGCCCAGGGCTCGGCGTGGGCGGACTGGACGAGGAGCGCGCCGGCCTTTCGGTCGGCCTTCAGATCGACCCGGGCGGTGATGGCGTCGTCTTCCAGGAAGGGCAGGACGTAATAGCCGTGGGTGCGCTTCTCGGCCGGGGTGTAGATTTCGAGCCGCACGCGGACGCCGAACATCCGCTCGGTCCGTTCGCGGAACCAGATCAGGTTGTCGAAGGGCGAGAGCAGGGCCGCGGCCTCGATGCGGCGCGGCCGCCGCGCCGCCGGATGCAGGAACGCGGGCTCGCGCCAGCCCTTCACCGCGACCGGGACCAGGGCGCCGGCCTCCACCATCTCATGCAGGCGCGAGCGCGTGTCGGCCACGCCCATGCGGAAATAGTCGCGCAGGTCGCGCTCGGTGGCGACCCCCAGGGCGCGCGCCGCGATGTCCAGCAGGCCGCGCTGGGCCACGTCGCGGGGCGGGGTGGGCGTCTCCCGGACGGCTCTGGGCAACACCTTGTCGGGCAGGCCGTAGACCCGTTCGAACGTGCCCCGGCGGGTGGCGGTGGTCAGTTCGCCGGCCCAGAACAGGCCCTCCAGCGCCCGCTTGCCCTCGCTCCAGCCCCACCATCCGCCTTCGCCCCTGTGGCCCAGGTCGAGTTCCGAGGCGGCCAGCGGCCCACGCGCGGCGATCTCGCCCAGCGCGCGGTCCACGAAGTCCCGCCGCTCGCGCAGGAAGCGGCCGATCCCCTTCCAGACGCCCACCCCCTCGCGCGCGTCGTCCATGCGCCAGCGCAGCAGCGGCTGGGTGGAGAGCGGCAGCAGCGACGCCTCGTGCGCCCAGTATTCGAACAGCGGCCGCTTCCGGCCCCAGGCGATCTCCTCCAGCAGCTCGCGCGGATAGGCGCCCAGCCGCGAGAAGGCCGGCAGGTAGTGGGTGCGGGAGACGACGTTGACCGAGTCGATCTGGATCACGCCCAGCCGCTCGACCAGGCGCGTCAGACGCCGCCGGTCCACCGGCGACGCGCGGTCGCCCCCCAAGCCCCTGTCGCCGAAGCCCCTGTCGCCGAACCCCTGCGCGGCCAGGGCGATGCGACGGGCCTCGGCCGCGGTCAGGATGGTGCGGGCCATGGGTCTCCGAGGGGAATAGCGCCGACGTCGCCGCTCAGTTTACGTCATGAACAAAAAAAGAACAACGAACGTAAATACAGGGTTAAGAGACAGGCTTAACGTCTCGGCGGGCGTGCGCACGAAACCGGAACATTCGTCTCAGATCCCCACGTGATCCGAAATGCGCGACGCGGCCGTCTGCGGATCGGTTTCCCCGGTGTCGATCACCAGTTCGGCCGGCAGGTCGCGATAGGTCTGGCGACCGTCGGCCCGCAGGCGCCGCAGCAGTTCGAGGTCGGTGAGCTTGCCCGTGCCCCTGCGCGACGGCGCGTCGATGCGGGCCTCCTGGATCTCCGGGGACGCGGTGAGCCGGACGAACCGGATGCGGCCGCCGTGGGGCGCGAGGCGATGGGCGATGGCCTCGGGAAACCCCTCCGAGACCGTGTCCTCGGGCGCGAAGGTGAAGATCAGCGAGGTTCCTTCGCGGGCCGCGGCCTCGAACACGTCCAGCCACATCCGCTCGCGCAGCGTCACGAACGCCGGGCTGCCGAACGGAAAGACCGACAGCAGCGCGTCCACCACGAGGTGGTTGTGGAACAGGGCCAGGCCCGTCCGGGCGGCCAGGGCGCGGCCGACGGTCAGCTTGCCGACCGCTGCGGGACCGTGGACGAAGATGATCTGCACGGCCCGCGCTCAGGGCTCCAGCCGGCCGTCCGCGAGAGCCGAGGGTTCGAAGCCGAACACCACCTTCGGGTCCGGCGGATCGATCTTGTCGGCGATCTCCGGCGGGGCCAGGACCTTCAGCAGGTGGCGCACGATGTTGGCGCGGGCGGTCTTCTTGTCGTCGGTGTGCACGACGGTCCACGGCGCCTCGGCGGTGTGGGTGCGCTTCAGCATCTCGTCGCGGGCGGCGGAATAGTCGCCCCACTTCTCCTGGGCGACCGCGTCCAGGGCGCTGACCTTCAGGGCTTTCAGCGGATCGGTGGTGCGGGCCTTCAGCCGCTTGGCCTGCTCGTCCCGGGAGATGTCCAGCCACAGCTTGACGATCTGCACGCCGGAATGGGTCAGCATCTGCTCGAAGACCGGGACGTCGCGCAGGAACGTCTCCTGCTCGTCGGGCGTGGAGAAGCCCATCACGCGCTCGACCCCGGCGCGATTGTACCAGGAGCGGTTCAGGATCACGAGTTCGCCGGCGGCCGGCAGGTGCTCCACATAGCGCTGGAAGTACCACTGCGTCCGTTCCCGGTCGTTCGGCTTGGGCAGCGCCACCACCCGCGTCGCGCGGATCGACAGGTGCTCGACGATGCGCTTGATCGCCCCGTCCTTGCCCGCCGTGTCGCGGCCCTCGAAGATCACCAGGTCGCGCTCGCCCGCCTGGATCGCATGTTGCTGGAAGCGGACCAGGGCGAGCTGGAGGGCTTCGATGTCGTCGTCGTCTTTGGCCATGACGCCACCATGCGCCGGAACGTAAGGAAGGGACAATGATCCGACTGCACGTTCCCCACGATCTCTCGGCCGATGCGCCTCTGGAGCTGGACGAGGGCCAGAGCCGCTATCTGGCGGCGGTGATGCGGCTGTCGGTCGGCGACGCCGTGGCCGTCTTCAACGGCCGCGACGGTGAATGGCGCGCGGTCGTCGAGGCCGTGGGCAAGCGCGCCGTGCGCCTGCGCGCGGAGGCCCTGGCCCGGCCGCAGGCGCACGGTCCGGATCTCGATCTGGTCGTCGCGCTCGTGAAGCGCGCGCGGCTGGAGACCATCGTCGAAAAGGCGGCCGAGCTGGGCGCGCGGCGCGTCCGGCCTGTGATCACCGAGCGGACCAACGCCGATCACACCCGCGTGGACCGCCTTCGGGCCATCGCCGTCGAGGCCTCGGAACAGACCGGCCGCCTCGATGTGCCCCAGGTCGCCGACCCCGTGAAGCTGGACCGCCTCCTGGCGGGCTGGGCCTCGGGCGACGAAGGCGGCCGGCGCCTGCTGTTCTGCGACGAGGCCGGCGACGCCCGGCCGGTCCTGGAGGCGGTGGCGGAGGGCGCGGGACAGCCCTGGGCCGTCCTGATCGGGCCGGAGGGCGGCTTCTCGCCGCGTGAGCGCGAGGGGCTGCGGGCGGCGCCGTTCACCACGCCGGCCACTCTGGGGCCGCGCATCCTGCGGGCCGACACCGCCGCCATCACCGCGCTGGCGCTCTGGCAGGCGGCGGCGGGCGACTGGCGATGACCTCGGGACGCCGCCGCCGCCGGAACGATCTTCCGATGGGGCGGTGGGCTTGAGCGGCGCGGAATTGCGCCCACCTATCCTGACGGCGTAAAGACGCGGTCGGTCGGGGGATGCATCTCCCCGGGATCGGGACGGCGTTGGCCGCGGAGGATATGCATGGCCGAGGCCGCCTGCGACGATAGACCCCTGGTCTTCGAGGATCTGGTGCGCTGGATGGCCGAGGGGGCCAAGCCGGCCAGCCAGTGGCGGGTCGGCGCCGAGCACGAGAAGTTCGTCTTCCGCCTCGCCGACCATTCGCCGGTCCCCTACGAGCCACAGGGTATCAAGGCGCTGCTGGACGGGCTCACGCGATTCGGCTGGGCGCCGGTGTACGAGGGCGAGAACGTCATCGCGCTCGAGCGCGGAGGCGCCAATGTCAGCCTGGAGCCGGGCGGCCAGTTCGAGCTGTCGGGCGCGCCGCTCGAGACCGTTCACGACATCTGCGAGGAGACCGGCCAGCACCTGGAAGAGGTGAAGGCCGTCGCCGACGAACTGGGGCTGGGGTTCCTGGGCCTGGGCTTCACGCCCAACTGGACCCGCGAGCAGATCCCGGTGATGCCCAAGGGCCGGTACGCCATCATGCGCCGCTACATGCCCAAGGTGGGCGGCCTGGGCCTCGACATGATGTTCCGCACCTGCACGGTGCAGGCGAACCTCGACTTCGCCGACGAAGCCGACATGGTGGCGAAGTTCCGCACGTCGCTGGCCCTGCAGCCCCTGGCCACGGCGCTGTTCGCCAACTCGCCGTTCGTCGAGGGCCGGCCGTCGGGCCTGGTCTCCAGCCGCGCCAACGTCTGGACCGACACCGATCCCGACCGCACGGGGATGCTGGACTTCGTGTTCCGCGACGGCTTCGGCTTCGAAACCTACGCCCGCTATGCGCTGGACGTGCCGATGTATTTCGTGAAGCGCGGCGACCGCTACATCGACGTGGCCGGGCGTTCGTTCCGCGACTTCATGGACGGCCGGCTGCCCGAGCTTCCCGGCGAGCGGCCGACGATCAAGGACTGGGCCGACCACACCACCACCATCTTCCCCGAGGTGCGTCTCAAGAAGTACCTGGAGATGCGCGGCGCCGACTCCGGCCCCTGGAGTCGCCTCTGCGCGCTGCCGGCGCTCTGGATGGGCGTGCTCTACGACGGGGCCGCGCTCTCCGCCGCCTGGGACCTCTGCAAGGACTGGGCGATCGAGGATCACGAGCGGCTGCGCGCCGACGTGGCCCGGCGGGGCCTCAGGGCCGAGATCGCCGGACGCACCGTCCGGGACGTGGCCGTCGACCTGCTCGCCATCGCCAAGCAGGGCCTGAAGAACCGCAACCGCCTCTCCGGCGGCATGGTGGACGAGAGCGGCTATCTGGCCGAACTCGAACACATCGCCGAGACGGGCGTGACGCCGGCCGAGCGCCTGCTCGAGTTGTACGAGACCCGCTGGGGCGGCGACGTCGATCGGGTGTTCGAGGACTTCGCCTATTGAGTTCCTCGTCGACGCGCCCATTCCGTTCAGCCGACGGCTTGACGATGAGCGCGCGCTCCGGCGAGGTTCGCCCCCGAACGGTCGCGGCCGCGTGAGGACTGAAATGCCCGTCAAGCTGCCGAAGTACGCCCACTGGGTCGCCGAGCGCCGTTTCCTGGTGGACGCGGCGAGCGTGCCGGCGCTCGATCCCGGCCGCGCGCGCCGGATCGAGGACCTGTACGTGGACGGCGGCCGCCTCCGGCTCCGGCGCACGACCGATCTGGCCACCGGCGAGATGACCTACAAGCTCGCCAAGAAGTACGCGCCCGACAACCCGCTGATCGGCCCGATGACCAACCTCTACCTCTCGGCCGAGGAGTACGAGGTCCTGAGCGTCCTTCCGGGCAAGAGGCTGTCCAAGCTGCGCCACAAGGTCGGCGCCTTCACCATCGACGTGTTCGAAGGCGCCCTCGAAGGTTTGCTGACCGCCGAGTGCGAAGCGACCAATCGCATGGCCGCGATGAAGTTCGACGTGCCCCGGTGGTGCGTCCGCGAAGTCACGGACGAGGTCGAGTACACCGGCGCCCGCCTGGCGCTGGCCACGTCGGCCGACACCCTCAAGGGCTGAGCCGGAGGCCGGGCGGCCCGCTCTACCGTCCGCCGCCGTCGAGTCCCGGCGTCTCCACGTTGGCCGGCCAGTGCTCGCGTTGCGAGCGGCCGTCGCCGGCGTCGGTGTGCTGGACGATGGCGTCCACGTCGGTCTCGCGGTGATGCGGATTGACCGCGGCGTCGTCCACCGCGTGCAGCTCCACCTGATCGGGATAGAACGCGAGGCGTCCTGCGATGGGCGCGACGTGGTCGTAGGGCGTCTCGTAGGTCCAGACCGCGTTCTCGGCGATCCGCCCGTCCCGCGCGATGGTGTAGTAGGCGGCGTCGCCCTTGTGGGGGCAGTGGGTGCGGCGGTCGGTGCGCGACAGGAACACCATCTCGACGTCCTCGCGCGGGAAGTAGATCACCGGCGGATAGGCCTTCTCGTTCAGGACCAGGGCGTCGGCCGAGTCGGCGATCACATGCCCGCCGAAGACGGCCCGCCAGCGGGTCGTCGCCGGCGCCACCGTGATCGGATGGTTCGGGTCGGGCTTGGTCATGGGCGGCTCCTTTCGGGCGTCTCGGCGGGGCGGCTCGTCATCCGGCCAAACGCGCGGGATCGCCGGAGGCTGCAATCCTATGCGTTCGCGCCCGCCCCTGTCAGGTCCGCATCGCCGGGCGCAGGTTTGCTTGTGCTGGCCGTTTCCGCGTGATTTTCTCGCGCCGGAATTCGCGGGGCGGGCAAAGTCCGCCATCCGCCAGCATGAGCCCAGGGAAACCGGAACCCCCTCGACATGACGATCTTCCTCATCGGCCTCGTGGTGACGCTGGTCACCGGCGCGCCCGTGCTCATGCAGTTGCTGCGCAACCACCCGCGCGGGCTGATCATCCTGTTCTTCGCCGAGATGTGGGAGCGGTTCTCCTACTACGGGATGCGCGGCATCCTGATCTTCTACCTGACCCAGCACCTGCTGTTCGACGACGGCAAGGCGGGCGCGCAGTACGGCTCCTACACCTCGCTCGTGTACCTGCTGCCGCTGATCGGCGGCCTGCTGGCCGACCGCTACCTGGGCACGCGCAAGGCCGTCGCCTTCGGCGCCATCCTGCTGGTGGCCGGGCATCTCACGATGGCCGTCGAGGGCGAGCCGACGAAACAGACCCTGGTCTACGCGGGCCAGAGCTATCCGGTCGCGGTCGAGGGCCGGATGGAGGCGCGGCAGGTCCGGCTGATGGTCGCCGACCAGCCCTACGAGTTCGCCGCCACCCCCGCGGGCGGCCTGGCGATCAAGGGCCTGCCGGCCGACGCGCCGCTGCCGGCCGAACTGCCCGCGGGCCAGTACGAACTGAAGAAGCAGATCGACCCCCTGGGCCAGAACGCCTTCTATCTCGCCGTCTCGCTCATCATCATGGGCGTCGGCTTCCTGAAGCCCAACATCTCCACCATCGTCGGCCAGCTCTATCCCCAGGGCGACCCGCGGCGGGATTCGGGGTTCACCCTCTACTACTACGGCATCAACCTGGGGGCCTTCTGGGCCTCGGTGCTCTGCGCCTGGCTGGGGCTGGAGTTCGGCTGGTGGGCGGGCTTCGGCCTTGCGGGCGTCGGCATGGCCGCCGGCCTCGTCGTCTTCATCCTCGGCAAGCCCCTGCTGGAGGGCAAGGGCGAGCCGCCGGACCCCGAGCTGCTGAAGGCCAGGGTCGCCGGCCCGCTCAGCCGCGAGAGCCTGATCTACCTGGGCGGCCTGCTGGGCGTGATCCCGGTCTGGTTCCTGGTCCAGCGCAACGACATCGTAGGCGTGGCGCTGATCGCCTCAACGGTCGCCGCCCTGGGCTTCGTCGTCTGGTTCCTGACCACCATCAGCAAGGTCGAGCGCGAGCGGATGATGCTGGCGCTGGTGCTGATCTTCGGCTCGGTGGTCTTCTTCACCCTGTTCGAGCAGGCCGGCACCTCGCTCAACCTGTTCGCGGCGCGCAACGTCGACCTGGGACCGGTCACGGCCGGCCAGACCCAGTCGTTCAACGCCGGCTTCATCCTGATCTTCGCACCGATCTTCGCGGCGATGTGGGCGTGGCTGGGCCGGCGCGGGCGCAGCCTGAACCCCACGCTCACCTTCGGCCTGGGCCTGATCCAGGTGGGGCTGGGCTTCCTGGTGGTGGTCTGGGGCCAGGGTCTGGCGGTCGACTACCGGATGCCGCTGTTCATGCTGGCGCTGCTCTACCTGCTGCACACCACGGGCGAATTGTTCCTCTCGCCGGTGGGCCTGTCGCAGATCACCAAGCTCAGCGTCGCCAAGGTGGTGTCGTTCATGATGGCGGTCTGGTTCCTGGCCTCGTCCATCGCCCAGTACGTTGGCGGCCTGATCGCCGGCGCCATGGGGACCGAGACGGTGGGTGGCCAGGTGCTGGACAACGCGGCGGCCTTCGCCACCTCGATGGACGGCTTCAACAAGCTGGGCTGGGCGGGTGTCGGCTGCGGCGTGGCGTTCGTGGCGTTGAGCTTCCTGATCAAGCACTGGGCCCACGGCGCCGACGGCGCGACCCCGATCGAGGCGGCGCCGGACGGCGGGCCCCAGACTGGGAAGTCCTGACTGGGAAGTCCTGAGTGGGAAGTCCTGACCGCGTCTCTCAGGCTCCGAAGGTCTTGCGGATGCGGACGTAGTACATGCGGCCGAACTGGTAGTCCCGGTCCTCGATCCGCACGGGCGCCTCGCCCGCCGACCGCGCGCCGTCGAACACCTGCCGGGTGCGGCGCAGGCCACGGCTGGTCACGTTGGGGATCTCGGCCCGCACCGTCAGGTCGGTCTGCGCCCGCCATTCGACGAAAGGCCGGACATAGGTCTTCAGCTTGGTCGTATCGATCGAGTTGAAGCGGTAGGAGGTCTGCCGCCAGCCGCCGAAGGCGTCGACGCCCCAGGTCATCCGCAGGGTCGGTACGTCCTGGGTGAACGAGGCTTCCCACTCCAGGGGGCGCAGGTTGGAGATCTCGCGCGCCTCCCCCGTCGTGGGGTCCGCCACCTCGGAGTCGCGCCAGGTGACCTGGCCCCGGACCTGTCCGCCGCGGATCTTCAGCCGGTCCAGCGGCAGGGTCAGGTTGGCCACCCACTCGTCCTTCGTCCCAGAGCCGATATTGGCCGGCGCGTCGAAGGCGCCCGAGGGGTCCGGTCCGCGGTCGATCGCGTCGCGCAGGGCGAAATGGCGATAGGTCAGCACCACCGCCGCATCGCCCCAGAACCGCTGCTCCAGCGACACCTCGCTCACCCAGGCCTGCTGGGGCTCGATGTCGGGATTCCCCGACGTCACGCCTGTGCCGGTGAAGTTGGCCGAGGCGACCACGTCGTCGAAGTTGAGCTGGCCCACCTCGCGCTCGATGCGCAGGCGAACCTGGGTGGAAGGCCGCGGCGCCCAGGTCGCCGAGGCCCTAGGCTTGACGAAGTGCAGTGTCTTGTCGAGCACCGTGTCGCCGCGCGACGAGATGCGCGAGGCCTCGTAGCGCAGACCGGTCTCGACCGTCCATTCCGCCGTGGGTTTCCAGGTCGCCCGCGTGAAGGCCTGGCGGCGCGTCTCCTGCACCCGCACATTGCCCGAGGGCACCGCCACCGGCGCGCCGTTCACCGTCAGCAGGGTCTGGCTGTGCAGCCGGTTGCGGGCGATCTCGCCGCCGCCCTCCAGCGACAGCGCGTCCGTCAGGCGATGGCGCAGGACGCCGCGGGCGATCGATTCCTCGGTCTCGCGCTCGATGCCGAAGTGGTTGCGCGTCGCGGGGCTTTCGAAGCGGGACGTGATCTCCCGGTCGCGGGTCTGGTGCAGGCCCACCAGCTCCAGCCCGCTGCGCGCGCCCAGGTCGCGGGCGAAGCGGCCGCCGATCTCGTTCTCGAAGGTTCGATAGGTCTCGTCCACCGTTTCGAGGCGCGGGGCGGGAAAGGTGACGATGTCGTCGATCTCCACCTTGAACTTGTCGCCGAAGTGGCGGGCGTTGAGGCGGGCGCTGCCGCCGGCCACCGGTTGTTCGTAGGCGCCCGTGACGGTGTAGTTGCCGCCGTCCCCCTCGGTCTCGAGCCGGGCCTGCCGGAGCACCGTCCCGTCCGGCCTCACATGCACGCCGGGACCGTCGCCCAGGCCGTCGTCGACGCCGAACCCGAAGCGGGCCGAACCTTCCCACTTGCGCCGGCCCTCGCCGCCCGAAAGCTCCAGCCGCATCCCGTAGGGCGCGCGCCCGTCGTAGATCCGGTTCACCGCCGCCTGGACCACGCCCTGGACCCCTGCGCCGGGCTTCCGGACGACGTTGGCGATCACGGTGCGGCCCTGCATGTCGATCCCCGGCGCGCCGCCCCGGATCAGATCGATGCGCTCCACCTGGTTGGCCGGCACGCGGCGCAGCAGTTCCTCGAGATTGTCGGTCTTGCTGGTCGGCCGCTGACCGTCGATCAGGACGTTGCCGCCGCCGCCCTCGAACCCGCGGATGGCGTCGCCGTTCGTGAAGGCGAAGCCGGGCAGGCGCTGGATCATCTCGAACGCATTGGCCGGCTGCTGGGCGGCGAAGAACGCGGGGGGATAGCCGATCACCCCCTCCTGCGGCGCCGCGGCGGCCTCCGGCGCGGCGACGGCGGCCGCGGCCTGCGCGAGCAGCGACATGATCGGCATTCGGTGTCTTCCCCCCATTCGTGGGGCGAGACGTGGCGCGGCGGCTCGGATCGGGCGAGTTAAATGGATGTAAGGTGGATTAAATCGGGGACAGGTTCGTCGCCGTTCTCGACGCTGCGGCAAGATTTCCCCTGCGCCGCGTCAGCCCGCGAACAGATGCCGGCTGGGGCAGAGATCGGCGACGAGGCAGGCGTCGCATTTGGGCCGGCGCGCGACGCACGTGTAGCGGCCGTGCAGGATCAGCCAGTGGTGGGCGCGGGTCAGGTAGGGCTCGGGGACCACCGCCATCAGGTCCGCCTCGACCTTGTCGGGCGTCTTGCCTGTGGACAGGCCCAGGCGGTGCGAGACGCGGAAGACGTGGGTGTCGACGGCGATGGCCGGCTCGATCCGCAGCTCGTTCAGCACCACCGAGGCCGTCTTGCGGCCCACGCCGGGCAGGGCCTGGAGCTGCTCGCGCACCAGAGGGACCTCGCCGCCGTAGTCGGCCAGCAGGATCTCGGCCATCCGGATCACGTTCTTGGCCTTCGTGTTGTAGAGGCCGATCGACGAGATGAAGGGCTTCAGGCCGGCCTCGCCGAGCGCCAGCATCTTCGCCGGCGTATCCGCCGCGGCGAACAGCTTCGCCGTCGCCTTGTTCACCGACACGTCGGTCGCCTGGGCCGAGAGGGCGACCGCGACCACCAGGGTGTAGGGACTGTGGTAGTCCAGCTCGGTGCGCGGATCGGTCTCCTCGCGCTCGAACCGGTCGAACAGTTCGGCGATCCGGGCCTGTTCGGCCGGCTTGAGCCGCTTCCGGGGGGGCGTCTTGCGGACCGGCACGGGCGCCTCAGAGCACCAGGTCGGCGCTGACCGGGGCGTGGTCCGAGGGGCGCTCCCACGCGCGCACGTCGTCGTGGACCCGGCTGGCCGGCGCGCCCAGGCGCCAGGCGGCGTCGCGCAGGCCGGGGCTCACCAGGATGTGGTCCAGGCGCAGGCCGCGGTTCGACTGGCGGAAGTCGGCGGCCCGGTAGCTCCACCACGACGCCAGTTTCTCGGGCTCTGGGGTGGTCGAGCGGGTGAGGTCGACGAGCTGGCCCGCGGCTTCCATCGCGCGGAAGGCCTCGACCTCGACCGGCGTGTGGCTGACCACCTTCGACATGTACTTGTGGTTCCAGACGTCGAATTCGCCCGGCGCCACGTTCAGGTCGCCGACGATGGCCAGCGGGGCCTTGGGATCGCGCTGGGCCAGGTCGGCGGTCAGCTTCTCGTAGAAGTCCAGCTTGTGGTCGAACTTGGGGTTCAGCTCCCGGTCGGGCAGGTCGCCGCCGGCCGGGATGTAGAAGTTATGGATCTCGACGCCGGCCACCGTCGCCCCGACGCAGCGGGCGTGTTTCTCGCGGCAGACGTCCAGGGGCCGGGCGTCCTCCAGCGGCAGGCGCGAGGCGATGGCCACCCCGTGCCAGCCCTTCTGCCCGGCGATCTTCAGGTGCGGCAGGCCCATGTCGCGGAAGGCGTTCACGGGGAACTCGCCCTCGCGGCATTTGATCTCCTGGAGACACAGCACGTCCGGCGCCTGTTCGGCGACGAACCGGGCGGCCTGTTCGGCGCGAAGTCGGACCGAGTTCACGTTCCACGTGCAGATTCGAAGGCGCATGGCCATGTCTTACCGAATGCCGGTCGCGAGGGGGTACGCCAAATGCCGGCAAAAGAAGACCCGGACGCTGCGAAGCGTCCGGGTCGTTAGTCGTCTCTCATGCCGCCGCCGGGAGGGGATAGGTTCCGGCACGGACCCGCCAGCGCAACCGTGCGCCGACGACGTAGTGATAATATCGCCACAGTATGACAAAATGTCAAAGGACTTTATCGCTAAAGCTTGCGTGTGTCTGAAAAGGCGCACTTTCGACGCCGGCGTCAGACTTTTCCGCGTCCGGGAGCCTTAGGCCGGGGGTCTTTCAGGACGAACAGCGACCGGTCCAGGCCCGAGGCGCGCTCCAGACCCTGGAGTTGCACACGCGTAGGTCGTCCTTGAGCATCAGTAACCGCCCAGCCTGCAAGCGCAAGGGGGTTGTCGGTGAACGTCAGGGTGATCTGGCCGGCCGTTTCCTTCTTCCCGTCGCGGGCGGTGATCGAAAATCCGTCGGCGGCGCGCGCCACCCGCGTGATCGTCACGCCCCGGTCCAGGCGGATCGTGCGGGCCAGGAACAGCGACAGGGGCGTGGCCGACAGCGGATACTGGTCGAAGGTCTTCAGGCGCTTGTCCTGCACCGAGACCACCCCGCCGTCCGAAACCACCAGCAGCCCCGACGGCGGGTCGTAGGCGAAACGCGCCTTGCCGGGGCGCTTCATGAAGAGCTGGCCGGTCGTCAGGCGGCCGCGGGCGTCGGTCTGCACGAAGCGCGCCTTGGCCTCGCTCAGGCCCTCCAGATAGGCCACCGCGCGATCCACCAGCGCCTTGTCGGCGGGGGCGAGCGGGCCCTGGGCGAAGGCCGGCCCCGCCAGCGGCGAGGCGGCGAGCGGCGTGGCGGCGAGGGCGAGGGCGATGCTGCGTCGTGTCGGCTTCATGCGGTCTCCGTAGCTCGCTGAACCTGTACCGCGCCAGAACGGCGGCAATTTGGCCGATCGTACGCGCTTCGGCGAGCCGCCCGACGGCCGCGCGGCGCGCCTGTCTTGACGCCACATGACTTTTGTTCTATTTTTGTTCTCATGTCTGCGGAGATCGACCAGCTCGACGCCATGCGTGAGGCCGCGTTCGGCCTCGGGATGGGGTTTGCCCAGGCGGCCGAGGTCGAGGGCGACCTGGGCCGCAGGCTCCAGCTGTTCGAGGTCTTCAATCGCAGCTTCGCGTCCGTCCGCCTGGCCATCGCCCTGGCGATGCGCGTCCGGCGCGAGGGGCGTCTGCCCCCGCCCTCGGCGCTGGCGGAATCCGCCCGGCCCCAGCTCGAGCCCGAGGTCGAGCGCCCCGAGGCGCTGGAGCGTCCCGAGCCGCCCGAACGGATCACCTATGACGAGCGCGACCG
>NZ_MEEX01000037.1 GCF_001724605.1 Phenylobacterium sp. SCN 70-31 | reverse complement strand
GGTTCGGGCGTGGTGACGAAGATCATCAAGTAGGCCCTGCGCCCACTCGAACACCCAAGCGAAGGGCCGCCCGCTCACGCAGGCGGCCCTTTCGATTCAAACTCCCGGCGTCCATGACACCGGCGTCCATGACAAAGGGCTCATGACGGCGATTTAAGCTGCCGCCGGCCGGGCAGGGGCCTAGCTTCCCTTCGAAACTTCCGGGGAACGCCATGACCATCCGCCTCGCCGCCCTGCTGAGCGCATCCGCCGCCATCTTCGCCGCCGTCTCGACGCCGGCTTCGGCCCAGGCCGTCTCGGTAGAGATCAAGGACGCCGTCGCCCGCGTCACGGTCATCCCGGAAGATCGCCGGGACGTGCGCGTCGAGATCGCCCAGCCCAATCCCAGACTGCCGCTCAGCGTCCGGACCCTGGGCGGCCAGACCGTCGTGGACGGCGATCTGGGCCGCCGGATCCGTGGATGCCGCGGGTCGGGCCAATCCTCCCAGGTGACGGTTCAGGGGCTGGGCGCCGTGGGCTGGTCCCAGATTCCCGAGGTCGTCATCCGCACCCCACGCAACGTGGACCTGACCGCGAACGGCGCTGTCTATGGCTCGATCGGCCGTTCGGCCAGCCTGAAGCTGGGCAACGCGGGCTGCGGCGACTGGACGGTGGCCAATGTCGAGGGGGACGCCGCGATCAGCCAGGCCGGGTCGGGCGGCGCGCGGATGGGGTCCAGCGGGACATTGAAGGTGCGCGTCGCCGGCTCGGGCGACCTCGCCGCGGCCGAGGTGCGCGGGGGTCTCGATGTCACCGTCGCCGGTTCGGGCTCGGCCGCCGTTCGCTCGCTCTCCGGGCCTCTCGACGTCATGATCGTGGGCTCGGGCGACGTCGACATCGGCGGTGGCCATGTCACCGCTATGACGGTGTCCGTAGCGGGGTCGGGCGATGTGGAGTTCGACGGCAGCGCCGAGACGCTCCGCGCCCGCATCACCGGCTCGGGGGACGTCCGGGCGGCCGAGGTGAAGGGCGAGGTGACGAAGACCGTCCTGGGCTCGGGCTCGGTGCGCGTGGGGCGCTGACCGGGCCGCAGCCCTTGACGCCGCCGAGTCGCAGGGCTATTAGCGCGCCTCCTGTTGGACCGGCTGTGTGCTTCGGAGCGATCCGAAGCGCAGACGCGGCCCGCGGAACGACCTGAGAGTGCTTACACCAAAGCGTTTCGGGATGAGGCCCTCGCGGGGTTTCGCGCGGGCCTAATTCGTTTGTGCGGACTTTCGCGTACGGGCTCACCTCGGTGGGTTCGGGCTGGTCTTTGAAATGGTCGAGATCACGCGGGCGCCCGCCGTCTGTAGGGAAACGTAAGAGCGATATGGCTCAAAACATTCGCATCAGGCTGAAAGCCTTCGATCACCGCGTGCTGGACCATTCCACCCGCGAGATCGTGAATACGGCCAAGAGGACCGGAGCCGCCGTGCGCGGACCCATCCCGCTGCCGACGCGCATCGAGAAGTTCACCGTCAACCGCTCGCCGCACATCGACAAGAAGTCGCGCGAGCAGTTCGAAATCCGCACGCACAAGCGCGTGCTCGACATCGTCGACCCCACCCCGCAGACCGTGGACGCGCTGATGAAGCTCGACCTGTCCGCCGGCGTGGACGTCGAGATCAAGCTCTAAGGGGATCGGTCCGATGCGAACCGGCGTGATCGCCAAGAAGCTGGGCATGGCGCGTTTCTTCGACGACGCGGGCGCCCACGTACCCGTGACGGTCCTCAGCCTGGAAGGCTGCCAGGTCGTCGCTCACCGCACGACCGAAAAGGATGGCTACGTGGCCCTCCAGCTCGGCGCGGGGAAGAAGAAGGCCAAGAACACCACCAAGGCTCTGCGTGGTCACTTCGCCAAAGGCGAGGTCGAACCCAAGGCCAAGGTCGTCGAGTTCCGGGTGTCCGAAGACAACCTCATCGACGTGGGCGCGGAGATCACCGCCGACCACTTCGTCCCGGGGCAGAAGATCGACATCACCGGCTCCACGGTGGGTAAGGGCTTCGCCGGCGCGATGAAGCGCTGGAATTTCGGTGGCCTGCGCGCGACGCACGGTGTGTCGGTGTCGCACCGCTCGCACGGTTCGACCGGCAACCGCCAGGACCCGGGCCGGACCTTCCCGGGCAAGAAGATGGCTGGCCATCTCGGCCAGGAAACCGTCACCACCCTGAACCTGACCGTCTGGCGCGTGGACGCCGAGCGTGGCCTGATCCTGGTCAAGGGCGCCGTCCCTGGCTCGGAAGGATCGTTCGTCAAGATCCGCGATGCGGTGAAGTCGGCCCTGCCGGCCGATGCGCCGAAACCGGGCGCCTTCAGGAGCGCCGGCCAGCCCGTCGCCGCCGAAGAGCCGGCCGTGACGGAAGCGCCGGCCGAAGAGGCCGCGGCCGCCGAAGCTGGGGACCAAGCGTAATGAAACTCGACGTCATCAAGCTCGACGGCGGGAAGGGCGGCTCGATCGAGCTGGCCGACGACATCTTCGGCATCGAAGAGATCCGAGGCGACATCCTCCAGCGCGTCGTGACCTGGCAACTGGCCAAGCGCCGCGCCGGGACCCACAAGATCCAGGTCCGCAACGAGGTCTCCCGGACCTCGAAGAAGATGTACAAGCAGAAGGGCACCGGCGGCGCCCGTCACGGCTCGCGCCGGGCGGCTCAGTTCGTCGGCGGCGCGAAGGCGCACGGCCCTGTGGTTCGCAGCCATGCGTTCGACCTTCCCAAGAAGGTCCGGGCCCTGGCGCTGAAGCACGCTCTGTCGGCGAAGGCCAAGGACGGCGCGCTCGTCGTCCTGGACTCCGTGTCGCTGAAGGACGCCAAGACGGCCGCTCTCCGCGATCAGCTCGGCAAGCTGGGCGTCACCAACGCCCTGGTCATCGCCGGCGCCGAAGTGGACGGCAACTTCAAGCTCGCCGCCCGCAACATCCCGAACGTGGATGTGCTGCCGAACGCCGGCCTGAACGTCTACGACGTCCTGCGCCGCAAGACCTTGGTCCTGACGAAGGACGCGGTCGATGCGATCCAGGCGCGCTTCCAGCCTGAGGAGGCCGCGTGATGGCCGTCGAACCCACCGTTCGTCATTACGACACCATCCTGTCGCCGGTGATCACCGAGAAGGCCACCCTGCTCAGCGAGCAGAACAAGGTGGTGTTCCGGGTCGCCGAAGACGCCACGAAGGACGAGATCGCCGCCGCGGTCGAGGCGCTGTTCAAGGTCAACGTCACGAAGGTCAACACGATCAACGTGAAGGGCAAGACCAAGCGGTTCCGCGGCATCATGGGCCGACGCTCGGACGTCAAGAAAGCGATCGTGACCCTGGCCGACGGCCAGTCGATCGACATCACCACGGGGCTTTGATCCGATGGCTCTGAAGCAGTTCAACCCGACGTCGCCGGGCCGTCGCCAGCTGGTGCTGGTCGACAAGTCCGAACTTCACAAGGGACGCCCCGAGAAGTCGCTCGTCGAAGGCCTGACCAAGTCGGGCGGTCGTGGCGGCAACGGGCGCGTCGCCGTCCGCTTCCGTGGCGGCGGCGCCAAGCGCCTGTACCGCATCGTGGATTTCAAGCGCCGCAAGTTCGACGTGCCCGGCACGGTCGAGCGCCTGGAGTACGATCCGAACCGTTCGGCCTTCATCGCGCTGGTGAAGTACGCTGACGGCGAGCTGGCCTACATCCTGGCTCCGCAACGCCTCAAGGCCGGCGACACCGTGATCGCCGCCGAGAAGGCCGACGTGAAGCCGGGCAACGCCATGCCGCTGCGCGGCATGCCGATCGGCACCATCATCCACAACGTGGAGATGAAGCCCCTGAAGGGCGGCCAGATCGCCCGTTCGGCGGGCGCCTACGCCCAGCTCGTCGGCCGTGACGCCGGCTACGCCCAGATCCGCCTGAATTCGGGCGAACTGCGCATGGTGCCGGACGGCTGCATCGCCACGGTGGGTGCGGTCTCCAACCCGGACCACATGAACGAGAACCTCGGCAAGGCCGGGCGTTCGCGTCACAAGGGCCGCCGGCCGCACGTCCGCGGTGTCGCCATGAACCCGATCGACCACCCGCACGGCGGCGGTGAAGGCCGCACCTCGGGCGGCCGTCACCCGGTCACCCCGTGGGGCCAGCCCACCAAGGGCCGCAAGACCCGCAAGAACAAGGCGACGGACAAGTTCATCATCCGCTCGCGTCATGCTCGGAAGGCTCGCTAAGCCATGACCCGCTCCGTCTGGAAAGGCCCGTTCGTCGACGGGTACCTGCTCAAGAAGGCCGAAGCCGCCGCCGGCTCCGGCCGCAAGGACGTGATCAAGACCTGGTCGCGCCGCTCCACGATCATGCCGCAGTTCGTCGGCCTGACCTTCGGCGTGCACAACGGCCAGAAGCACGTCCCCGTGCTGATCTCGGAAGACATGGTCGGGATGAAGCTCGGTGAGTTCGCGCCCACCCGCTACTTCCCCGGTCACGCGGCCGACAAGAAGGCCAAGAGGAAGTAAGATGAGCAAGCAAGCCAAGGCTCGCCGTTACACGGACGCCGAAGCGGTGGCGAAGGTGCGCACGCTGCGCATCAGCCCCCGCAAGCTCAACCTCGTGGCCCAGTCGATCCGCGGCCTGAAGGTCCAGCGGGCGCTCAACGAGCTGGAGTTCAGCTCGAGGCGCATCGCCATCGACGTGCGCAAGGCGCTCTACTCGGCGATCTCCAACGCCGAGAACAACCACAACCTCGACATCGACTCCCTGGTCGTGGCCGAGGCCTACGTGGGCAAGAACCTGGTCATGAAGCGTTTCCACGCCCGCGCCCGCGGTCGTGCGTCGCGGATCGAGAAGCCGTTCAGCGAGATCACGATCGTGGTTCGCGAAGTGGGTGAGGCCGCCTGATGGGTCAGAAAATCAATCCGGTCGGGCTGCGCCTCGGCATCAACCGCACCTGGGACAGCCGCTGGTTCGCCGATGGTCCTGAGTACGGCCGGCTGTTACACGAAGATATCAAGGTCCGGCGCGCGCTGAAGAAGCGCCTGTATCAGGCCGGCGTGTCGCGCATCATCATCGAGCGTCCGCACAAGAAGTGCCGCATCACCATCTATGCCGCGCGCCCCGGCGTGATCATCGGCAAGAAGGGCGCGGACATCGAGAAGCTGCGCAAGGACGTCGCGGCCATGACGGACGGCGAGGTTCACCTGAACATCGTCGAGATCCGCAAGCCCGAGACCGACGCCCAACTGGTGGCCGAGAATATCGCCCAGCAGCTCGAGCGCCGCGTGGCCTTCCGCCGCGCCATGAAGCGTTCGATGCAGTCGGCGATGCGCCTGGGCGCCAAGGGAGTCCGGATCAACGTGTCGGGTCGCCTCGGCGGCGCGGAAATCGCCCGGATGGAGTGGTATCGCGAAGGCCGCGTGCCGCTGCACACCCTGCGGGCCGACGTGGACTATGGCTTCACCGAAGCCAAGACGACGTACGGCATCATCGGCGTGAAGGTCTGGGTCTTCAAAGGCGAGGTCCTCGACCACGACCCGATGGCTCTCGACAAGCGTCTGGCCAGCGAGAGCGGGCCCGCCGGCGAAGGTGGCGGTCGCGACCGTGACCGTCCGGACCGTGGCCCCCGTCGCGATCGCCGCGAACCGGCGAACGCCTAAGGATCCGAAGAGATGCTGTCTCCGAAGAGAACCAAGTACCGCAAGCAGTTCAAGGGCCGCATCCACGGCCTGGCGAAGGGCGGCTTCACCCTGAACTTCGGCTCCTACGGCCTGAAGTCGGTCGAGCCCGAGCGCATCACCGCGCGTCAGATCGAGGCGGCCCGCCGCGCGATCACCCGCCAGATGAAGCGCCAGGGCCGCGTCTGGATCCGCATCTACCCCGACGTGCCGGTCACCGGTAAGCCGGCGGAAGTGCGGATGGGCAAGGGCAAGGGCTCGGTCGAGTTCTGGGCCGCCCGGGTCCATCCCGGCCGGATCATGTTCGAGATCGACGGCGTGCCGGACGAAATCGCCCGCGAGGCGCTGCGCCTCGGCGCGGCGAAGCTGCCGGTGAAGACGCGCATCGTCACCCGTATCGACGCTGGCGTGGAGCACGCGTGATGAAGATCGAAGACGTCCGGGGCCTCACCCCCGACCAGCTCGCCGAGCAGCTCGTGAGCCTGAAGAAGGAGCAGTTCAACCTGCGCTTCCAGAAGGCGACCGGCCAGCTCGAGAAGACCCACCGCGTGGACGAGGTGCGCAAGGATATCGCGCGCATCAAGACCGTCCTGCGCGGCAAGCAGGCTCAGGCCTGAGGAGATAGGACGAATGCCGAAGCGAATTCTCGAGGGCGTTGTCGTCTCCGACAAGGGCGACAAGACGGTGGTGGTGAAGGTCGAGCGGACTTTCCTGCATCCGGTGCTGAAGAAGACCGTCCGTCGGTCGAAGAAGTACCACGCCCACGACGAGGCCAACGCCTACAAGGCCGGCGAGGTCGCCCGCATCATCGAATGCGCGCCCAAGTCGAAGACGAAAACCTGGGAAGTGCTGCCTAAGGGCAGTGCGGCCCAAGCCTGACTGTAAGGATCTAAAGCCATGATCCAGATGCAGACTAACCTGGACGTCGCCGACAACTCCGGCGCCCGCCGGGTCATGTGCATCAAGGTGCTGGGTGGCGCGAAGCGTCGCTACGCCGGTGTCGGCGACCGCATCGTCGTCTCCGTCAAGGAGGCGATCCCGCGCGGCCGCGTAAAGAAGGGCGACGTCCTTCAGGCCATCGTCGTGCGTACGAGCCAAGGCATCAAGCGCAAGGACGGTTCGGTCATCCGCTTCGACAAGAACGCGGCCGTGATCGTCAACAAGCAAGGCGAGCCGATCGGCACGCGGATCTTCGGACCGGTTCCGCGCGAGCTCCGCGCCAAGAACCACATGAAGGTCATTTCTCTCGCGCCCGAGGTGCTGTGATGGCTGCGAAGATCAGGAAAGGGGACCGCGTCGTGGTCCTCGCCGGCAAGGACAAGGGGCGCCAGGGGGCGGTCCTGAAGGTGCTGCCGAAGGAAGAGCGTGTGGTCGTGGAAGGCCTGAACATGGTTCAGCGCCATACGCGTCCCACCCAGTTCGATCCCCAGGGGGGGATCAAGCACAAGGAAGCGTCGATCCACCTGTCGAACGTGGCCATCGTCGATTCGAACGGGAAGCCGACCCGCGTCGGCTTCAAGGTCGAGGGCGACAAGAAGGTCCGTATCGCCAAGACGACCGGCGAGGTGATCAATGGCTGATCAGGCTTACGAACCGCGGCTCAAGAGCGAGTACCGCAACCGCATCCGCGGGCAGCTGAAGGAAAAGTTCGGCTACACCAACGAGATGCAGATCCCGAAGCTGGACAAGATCGTGATCAACATGGGCGTGGGCGAAGCTGTCGCCGACTCCAAGAAGATCCAGTCCGCGATGGCCGATCTGGCGCGGATCGCCGGTCAGAAGCCGGTGGCCACCAAGGCCCGCACGTCGATCGCCGGCTTCAAGCTGCGCGAAGGCATGACGGTGGGCTGCAAGGTCACCCTGCGGAAGGATCAGATGTACGAGTTCCTCGACCGTCTGATCACGATCGCCCTGCCGCGCGTGAAGGATTTCCGTGGCCTGAAGCCGACGTCGTTCGACGGTCGCGGCAACTACGCCATGGGCCTCAAGGAGCACATCGTGTTCCCCGAGATCAACTATGACCAGATCGACCAGATCTGGGGCATGGACATCATCGTCACGACCACTGCGAAGACCGACGACGAAGCGCGTGAGCTTCTTCGGGAATTCCAGTTCCCGTTCGTGCAGGCGCAAGCGTAAGCGGCGGGAAGGAACAGGCACATGGCCAAGAAAAGCGCTGTCAACCGCAACGAACGCGTGAAGAAGCTCGTGAAGCAGTACGCTGCCAGGCGCGAGGCTCTGAAGGCGGTCGCCAACGACGAGAGCCTGCCGCTCGAGGAGCGCTTCGATGCGCGTCTCAAGCTGGCTGAACTGCCCCGCAACTCGTCCCAGACCCGCATCCGCAACCGGTGCGAAGTCACGGGCCGTCCGCGCGGCTACTACCGCAAGCTGAAGATGAGCCGGGTCTCCCTGCGCGAACTGGGTTCGCACGGGCTGATCCCCGGCCTCGTCAAGTCGAGCTGGTAAGGGGAGGGTCGAATGGTCAATGACCCCATCGGCGATCTGATCGCCCGCATCAAGAACGCCGCCCTGCGCGGCCGCAACAAGCTCTCGACGCCGGCCTCGAAGATGCGCGCCCGCGTCCTCGATGTGCTGCTCGACGAAGGTTACATCCGTGGCTACCACCTGGTGGAAAAGCCCGGCGCCTTCCCCGAGTTCGAGATCGAGCTGAAGTACTTCGACGGCGCTCCGGTGATCGTCGAGATCAGCCGCGTCTCGAAGCCGGGCCGTCGCGTCTATTCGTCGATCAAGGACCTGAAGCCGGTGAAGAACGGCCTCGGGATCTCGATCCTGTCGACGCCCAAGGGCGTCATGTCGGACGCTGCGGCCCGCGAGGCCAATGTGGGCGGCGAAGTCCTCTGCCGGGTCTACTGAGATGTCTCGTATCGGAAAGAAGGCGGTCGCCGTCCCGAGCGGCGTCACGGTCACCATCGACGGTCAGACGGTCACGGTGAAGGGCCCCAAGGGCCAACTCGCCTGGACGGTCGCCGAAGAGATCGAGGTGAAGCAGGACGGCGGCGAACTCGTGCTCTCCAAGCGCGAGGACACCACCCGCGCCCAGGCGATGTGGGGGCTGTCGCGCACCCTGGTCAACAACATGGTCGTGGGCGTGACCCAGGGCTACGAGGAGACCCTCGAGCTGGTCGGCGTGGGTTACCGCGCCGCGATGAAGGGCCAGGCGCTCTCGATGCAGCTCGGCTTCAGCCACGACGTCGATATCCCGCCGCCGGCGGGCATCACCTTCGCCACGCCCAAGCAGACCGAGATCAAGATCTCGGGCATCGACAAGCAAGTGGTCGGCGAAACCGCCGCCCGGATCCGTCGCATCCGTCCGCCGGAGCCCTACAAGGGCAAGGGCGTGCGCTATGCGGGCGAGAAGGTCCGGCGCAAGGAAGGCAAGAAGAAGTAAGCCATGGCTCTTACTCCCCGCGAATCCACACTGCGCCGCGCGCAACGTGTCCGCACCCGTCTCCGGACGGTGGCGAACGGCCGCCCGCGCCTGTCCGTCTTCCGTTCTTCGAAGAACATCTACGCCCAGGTCATCGACGATGAGCGCGGCGTGACGGTGGCCGCCGCCTCGTCGCTGGAAGGCGACAAGAAGGGCAAGGGCTCCGACAAGGACGCCGCCGCCAAGGTGGGCGCCCTCGTGGCCCAGCGCGCGATCGAGAAGGGCGTCACGAACGTCATCTTCGACCGCGGTGGCTACCTCTACCACGGCCGGGTCAAGGCCCTGGCGGACGCCGCGCGCGAAGCCGGCCTGAACTTCTAAGGATCGATCATGGCTCGCAGAGACGAACAGCGTGGCGATCGCCGCAACCGGGCTCCCGAAGAAGAGCGCGACAGCGAAATCGTCGAGAAGCTGGTCCACATCAACCGCGTCGCCGCCACCGTGAAGGGTGGCCGCCGCTTCTCGTTCGCCGCCCTGATGGTGGTGGGCGACCAGAAGGGCCGCGTGGGCTTCGGTCACGGCAAGGCGCGCGAAGTGCCGGAAGCCATCCGCAAGGCGACCGAGGAAGCCAAGAAGTCGATGGTCCGCGTTCCGTTGCGCGAGAGCCGCACCCTGCATCACGACGGCAATGGCCGTTGGGGTGCGGGCAAGGTGATGGTCCGTGCGGCGCCTCCCGGCACCGGCGTCATCGCCGGCGGCCCGATGCGCGCGGTCCTGGAAACCCTGGGCGTCCAGGACGTCGTCGGCAAGTCGGTCGGCTCGTCCAACCCCTACAACATGGTGCGCGCGACGTTCGAAGCGCTGAAGGCCCAGTCCTCGCCCCGCCAGGTGGCGGCCAAGCGCGGCAAGAAGGTCTCGGACGTGATCGGCCGCCGCGCGGACGGCGCCTCGGCTCAGGCTGCGGCCGCCGACGCGGAAGGTTAAGCTCATGGCCAAAGTGAAAGTTCGCCAGACCGGCAGCCCGATCCGCCGGACCAAGGACCAGCGCGCCACCCTCGTGGGTCTGGGCCTGAACCGCGTGGGCCGCGTGTCCGAACTTGAGGACACGCCGTCGGTGCGCGGCATGATCGCCAAGGTCTCCCACCTCGTCGAGGTGGTGGAATAGCCATCCGGTTCGTGCCATAGGCACGCACCAGAACGGGCGGGGCGCGAGCCTCGCCCATCGGCGTTTCTGACGCCGGACACATCTTCAACGCCGAGTCGGAGCCCGCCTCCGGCGCCGTATCTCCAAGGAGAGGCAACAGATGACCAAGCTGAACGAACTCAGCCCCCGTGAGGGCTCCACCAAGGACCGCATGCGTGTCGGCCGTGGCCCGGGCTCGGGCAAGGGCAAGACCGCCGGCCGCGGCGTGAAGGGCCAGAAGGCCCGGAGCGGCGTGTCGATCCACGGTTTCGAAGGCGGCCAGATGCCGCTGCACATGCGCATGCCCAAGCGCGGCTTCAACTCTCGCAATCGCAAGGACTTCGCCGAGGTGAACCTGTGGCGCATCGAGCAGGCGATCGCCGCCGGCAAGCTCGACGCCAAGGCCGCCATCGACGCGGACGCTCTGCTGAAGGCCGGTGTCATCCGTCGCCTGAAGGATGGCGTGAAGCTGCTGGGCGAGGGCGAGTTGAAGTCGAAGCTGAACCTCACCGTCTATTCCGCCACCACCTCGGCCCGAGCGGCCGTGGAGAAGGCCGGCGGCTCGCTCACGACCACCAAGGTCGAAGCCAAGGCCGACGAAGCCTAGGTCGCTGTGACACTCCGGCCCTCGCTAAGAGGGCCGGGGCGCCCTATCTCCCAGCGGCATTACCGAGTCAGGGGATCTGCTGAATGGCTTCGGCCGCCGAACAGCTCGCCGCCAATCTGAACTTCGACGCCTTCCGCAAGGCGACGGAGCTTCACAAGCGCATCTGGTTCACGCTCTGGGCGCTGATCGTCTATCGCCTGGGCACCTACATCCCGATTCCGGGGATCGACCCTGCCGCCTTCCAACAGGCGTTCCAGGGGCAGGCCCAGGGCATCCTGGGCATGTTCAACATGTTCTCGGGCGGCGCCGTCGAGCGGATGGCCATCTTCGCCCTGAACGTGATGCCCTACATCTCGGCGTCGATCATCGTGCAGCTTCTCGGCGCGGTCTATCCGCCCTGGGAGAAGCTCCGGAAGGAAGGCGGCGAGGCGGGGCGCAAGACGCTCAACCAGTACACCCGCTACCTCACCGTGGTCCTGGCCGTGTTCCAGTCGTTCGGCATCGCCGTCGGTCTGTCGCAGAGCCCGGGCCTGGTCGAGAACCCCGGCCTGTTCTTCATCGTCTCCACCGTCGTGACGCTGACGGGCGGCACCATGTTCCTGATGTGGCTGGGCGAGCAGATCACCAGCCGCGGCGTGGGCAACGGCATCTCGTTGCTGATCTTCGCCGGCATCGTGGCCGTGCTGCCGCAGTACCTGTTCCAGGCGTTCGAACTGACGCGCACCGGTTCGATGAGCGCGGGCGCCCTGATCTTCATGATCCTGCTGGTCGTGGCGATCACGGTCGGGATCGTCTTCATGGAGCGCTCGCAGCGTCGCCTGCTCGTCCAGTATCCCAAGCGCCAGGTGGGCAACCGGATGTTCGGCGGCGACACCTCGTTCCTGCCGCTCAAGATCAACGCCTCGGGGGTGATCCCGCCGATCTTCGCCTCGTCCCTGCTTCTGCTGCCGGCGACGGTGATGGGCTTTGCGGCGAGCGCGAACCTGCCCCCCTGGCTCGACTGGCTGCCGCTCGCGGTGGGCCAGCTCCAGCACGGCCAGCCGCTGTTCATGCTGCTTTACGGCGCCCTGATCGTCTTCTTCTGCTTCTTCTACACCTCGATCGTCATGAACCCCGAGGACACGGCGGAGAACCTGCGCAAGTACGGCGGCTTCCTCCCGGGCATCCGGCCGGGCAAGCGGACGGCCGAGTACATCGACTTCGTGATGACGCGACTGACGGTGATCGGCGCCGCCTACATCACCCTGGTCTGCCTCGTGCCCGAGGCTCTGATGAGCTTCTCCGGGACCCAGTTCTACATGGGCGGCACGTCGCTGCTGATCGTGGTGAGCGTGACGATGGACACGGTGGCCCAGATCCAGTCGCACCTGCTGGCGCACCAGTACGAAGGCCTGATCAAGAAGTCGAAGCTGCGGGGCGGCGGTCGGCGTTAGGCCGACCCGCCTTGGGTGACGTTGCGGGACGGCGCCATCAAGAGCGCCGTTGAGGGGACCTACGATGAACCTGATCCTGTTTGGACCGCCGGCGGCGGGGAAGGGCACACAGGCCAAGCGCCTGGTCGAAACCCGCAAGATGGTCCAGCTGTCCACCGGCGACATGCTGCGCGCCGCCATCGCGTCGGGCTCGGATCTGGGCAAGCGCGTCGAAGGCATCATGCAGCGCGGCGACTTGGTGTCGGACGAGATCGTCATCGAACTGATCGAAAGCCGTCTGCCCGAAGCCGAGGCGGCGGGCGGCGCCATTTTCGACGGTTTCCCGCGGACCCTGGCCCAGGCCGAGGCGCTGGACGTCATGCTGAAAGGCCGGGGCAGCCAGATCGATCTGGTGATCCGCCTGAAGGTTGACGACGAGGCGCTGAAGCAGCGTATCGCCGGCCGTTTCGCGGAGTCCGGTCGCCCCGACGACAACCCCGAGAGCTTCGGCGTTCGCCTGGGGGCCTACAACGCCCAGACCGCGCCGCTGCTGCCGTACTACCAGGGCCAGGGCAAGCTGGTGGAAGTGGACGGCATGGGCGCTATCGACGCCGTCGCCGCCGGCATCGACGCGGCGATGGACGCGGTGCGGTAGGAAGTCCCGGGCCTCCTGGAGCATCTCCGAAGGACAGGCGCACGACCGGCGTCCGGTCGTGACAGGGCGCGAAGCCGCCCGCCGTGCGTTGGTATTCCTTCGCGCCTCTTGGTGGTTCCGACGATCTCCGCTTCACCGTCGTCGCGACGTCAGAACAGGTCCAGCGCCGGCCGGGTGATCATCAGCCAGATGATCGTCATCACCGCGGCGAAGGCGGGAAAGCCGCACACGAACCACATCCGGAACAGCCGATGATAGCTCGGGGGCAGGGGCTGCCCTGCTTCGGCGGCCACAAGGGCGATGCGCCGCATGCGCGCCTGCATCCAGACGACGGGCAGCCACCAGGCGCCGGTCCACAGGTAGAGCGCGATCGACACCACGATCCAGCCGCTGGTCAGCGGGTGGCCGGCTTCCAGGGCCAGCAACACGCCGGTGACGGGCTGGGCGACGACGGCGGTGGCGGTGAACACGACGTCGGCGATCACCACCATGCGCGCGACCGCGGCGACCGTGCGCGCATCCCGCGTCCGGTGCGCCATGAGCATGAAGAAGGCGATGCCGGCGCCCGTGCCCAGCAGGACGGCGGCGCCGATCACGTGCAGGAACTTCAGGACGAGAAAGGCGCTCATCGGTCCTCCAGGATGGCCAGCGCCACGGCGGTCAGCATCATGACGGGAACGATCTTCGTGAGCGGACCCAGTGGCTCGGTCCACAGATGCGGCGCCAGCACCGTGCCGGTGGCCAGATAGGCGGCCGACAATCCCAGCGCCGACCAGAGCGCCGCACGCGAGGTGGCGCGGACGGCGATGCCGATCCCGATCAGGATGTCCGCGATCCCGCCCCCCAGGGCGAGCGGGGCGGAAAGGGGGCCGGCGCCCGCCGCCGCGAGCTGCTCGACGCCGCGGGTCCAGGCCGGCCCCAGCGTGATCAGGCCGGTGGCGATCCAGAACAGCGCCAGGATCGCGACCGTCGCCGCCTTCGTCAGGTAGAGGTTGGCGAACCAGCGCTCCTGCACCGAGGCGGGTTCGGATTCCAGCGCGTCCGCGAGCGGCGTGGGTCGGATGCCGGTGGCGGCGGTCCAGGCCTCGATCTGTGCGGTGGAGCCCACGCCCAGCTCCCGCAGCGCGGTCGTCCGCACGGGCGGACGCCAGCCCAGCCAGCCGGCCAGGTCACCCAGGCGGAAGAGGGCGGGCAGCAGCGGCCCGGCCGGGATGGTCGCGGCGGACGGAAAGCCCAGCCAGCGGCGATAGGCGCCGATCACCGTATCGAACGCCAGGGCCTCCGGCCCGGCGACGTCCAGGACGATCCGATCGGGGGCGCCGGGGCGCAGAAGGATCGCCACCGTTTGCGCAAGGTCGTCGAGCTGGACGATCTGCAACAAGCCCGCCCCGGCCACTCGTGGCCGGACGGGAAGGGCGGCCAGCGCTCTGAACAGGGCGCTGCCGCCATAGGCTGCGCGGCCCACCACCACCGAGGGGCGCAGGACGATCCAGTCCAGATTCCGCGCCATCAGATCGGCGTCGCCTTGGCCTTTGGTGCGCTGGAAGGCGGTGGCGGCGTCGGGCGCAGCGCCCAGCGCCGAGATCTGGATCACGCGGCGCACGCCGGCCGCCTCGCAGGCGGCGAACAGCGCGGCCGGCCCTTGCCGGTGGACGGCCATGGTGGAGTCGGCGCCGCCGTCCTGCAGAACCCCGGCGCAGTTGACGACCGCGTCCACGCCTTCGAGGTGCGGTCGCCAGTCGTCGGGGCGCACGGCGCGGCCGATGTCGAGGGCGATCCAGTCCGAGGCCGGCGCCCGCCACGCCGCCGCGCCCGGTCGGCGGGTGACGCCGACCACCTGGTGGCCGTCGGCCCGCAGGCGCGCCGCGACGGCTGATCCGATGAACCCTGCCGCGCCGGTGAGCAGCACGCGCATCGCATCCTCCCGCCCTGACCGTCCCGGGACGCCCCCGGGCAGTCCGGACGCGCTCGATCAGGCCCTGCGTTGCGCGATTCGGCCTCCCGTGCTTTGCTTCAGCTGCGCCGGAGAGCAGCTCCGGCGACCGACGGAGGCTTTCCACGGGTGAAGGACACCCTTCCCGCGTGTAGGTTTCCGTTCACTTTTACGCGTTTCCGCCATTGACGGCGATGCGCCGATCCATATAACGAAGCGCTTCCGCGAAAGAGCGCGAGGGACGCGCCGGCCTATGCCTATGGCAGAGAGGGGCCGGGGCGCCGTTTGCGCTTCTGTCGTGAGATCCAGGAGATTACCTCACGTGGCCCGTATCGCTGGCGTCAACATCCCTACGAACAAGCGCGTCGTCATCGCGCTGCAATACATTCACGGCATCGGTCAGGCGAAAGCCCGGGAGATCGTGCAGAAGGTCGGCATCGAGGACGCCCGGCGCGTCAATCAACTCACCGACCAGGAAGTCCTGCAGATCCGCGAGGCGATCGATCGCGACTATCTGGTCGAGGGCGACCTGCGCCGCGAGACGGCGGTCAACATCAAGCGCCTGATGGACCTCGCCTGCTATCGGGGGCTGCGCCACCGCAAGGGCCTGCCGGTCCGCGGCCAGCGCACGCACACCAACGCCCGCACCCGCAAGGGCCCGGCCAAGCCGATCGCCGGCAAGAAGAAGTAAGAGAGCTGATCGATGGCCAAGGAACCGGCGCGCGTCAAACGTCGCGAGCGCAAGAACATTACTTCGGGCGTGGCGCACGTGAACGCCTCGTTCAACAACACCATGATCACCATCACCGACGCCCAGGGGAACACCATTTCCTGGTCGAGCGCCGGCCTGATGGGCTTCAAGGGTTCGCGTAAGTCGACGCCCTATGCCGCCCAGATGGCGGCCGAGGACGCCGGCCGGAAGGCCGCCGAGCACGGTGTGCGCACGCTGGAAGTGAACGTCTCGGGGCCCGGCTCGGGCCGTGAGTCCGCGCTCCGCGCCCTTCAGGCGGTGGGCATGACGATCACCACCATCCGGGATGTGACGCCCATTCCGCACAACGGCTGCCGCCCGCCCAAGCGCCGGCGCGTCTAGCCGTTCGAGCTGTTATTCCCTTACGCCGGCCGTGGATTTGCGGCCGGCGATCCTGCGTTTTCGAGGGACACCCGTGATCGAAAGAAACTGGAACGAGCTTATCCGTCCCGAGAAGCCGCAAATCGAGACCGGCGCCGACGCCGCCCGCAAGGCGCGTCTGGTGGCCGAGCCCCTCGAGCGCGGGTTCGGCGTGACGCTGGGCAACAGCCTGCGCCGCGTTCTTCTCTCCTCTCTGCAAGGCGCGGCGGTGACCGCGGTGCAGATCGATGGCGTGGTCCACGAGTTCTCGTCCCTGGAAGGGGTGCGTGAGGACGTCGTCGACATCGTCCTCAACATCAAGCAGCTCGCGCTGCGGATGCACGCCGAAGGGCCGAAGCGCATGACGCTCCGCGCCACCGGCCCGGGCGCCGTGACGGCCGGCCAGATCGAGGCCCCGTCCGACATCGAGATCCTGAACCCCGACCACGTGCTCTGCACGCTGGACGACGGCGCCACGGTGCGCATGGAGTTCACGGTCAACACCGGCAAGGGCTATGTCGCCGCCGAGATGAACCGTCCCGAGGACGCCCCGATCGGCCTCATCGCCGTCGACGCCCTCTATTCGCCGGTCAAGCGCGTCGCCTTCCGCGTCGAGCCCACCCGTCAGGGGCAGTCGCTCGACTACGACAAGCTCGTGATGGAAGTCGAGACGAACGGCGCCGTGAGCCCGGTCGACGCCGTGGCCTACGCCGCGCGCATCCTCCAGGACCAGCTCCAGATCTTCATCACCTTCGAAGAGCCGAAGAAGAAGGTCGAGGGCGAGGCCAAGCCGGAGCTGCCGTTCAACCCGGCGCTGCTCAAGAAGGTGGACGAGCTGGAGCTGTCGGTCCGTTCGGCCAACTGCCTGAAGAACGACAACATCGTCTACATCGGCGACCTGATCCAGAAGACCGAGGCGGAGATGCTCCGCACCCCGAACTTCGGCCGCAAGTCGCTGAACGAGATCAAGGAAGTTCTTGCCGGGATGGGCCTTCACCTCGGCATGGACGTGCCGAACTGGCCGCCGGAGAACATCGAAGAGCTGGCGAAGAAGTTCGAAGACCAGATGTAGGACTATTCCGCGCCGACTCCGGTCGCCCCTCCATCCGGGGAGGCGGTTCGGGCCCGACGAAGCCGCAACAGCGGCGGAGGGCCCCGGCGCTTCGTGTTGACCCGGGCGGGAGCAGGCCGGGACTTGGTTTAGGCGACGCCCAGGCGATCGGGCGTCCGGCGGGCCGATGAGCCCAGGAGATTGAAGATGCGTCACGGCAAAGCCCACCGCAAACTGGGTCGTACGACCGCCCACCGCACCGCCATGTTCGCCAACATGTCGGCCAGCCTGATCAAGCACGAGCAGATCGTGACCACCCTGCCGAAGGCCAAGGAACTCCGCCCCTTCGTGGAGAAGCTGGTGACCCTGGCCAAGCGCGGCGACCTGCATGCGCGTCGCCAGGCGATCAGCCAGGTCCGGGACGTCGCTCAGGTCGGCAAGCTGTTCGGCGTGCTCGGCCCCCGCTACGCCGACCGCAACGGCGGCTACATCCGCGTGCTCAAGGCCGGTTTCCGCCACGGCGACAACGCGCCGATGGCCGTGATCGAGTTCGTCGACCGCGATCCGTCGGAAAAAGGCAAGGACTCCGGTCCCACGGCCGACCAGGGCTTCGGCGCGGACGAGTAGCCCGCGTCATCGAACGATTTCGGGCAAGGCCCCGGACGTCCGCGTCCGGGGCCTTTCGCGTTTGTGCGCCTGTCGCATCCCCGAGCTATGCTTTGGGGATGTTCCGCTGGCTCCTCCTCACAATCGTCTCGCTCTCGTTCGCGGCCTGCGCCACGGCGCCGGAGCCGCCGCCGGCCGGACGGGCGCCGGTGATCCTGGTCTCCATCGACGGCTTCCGGCCCGACTATCTGGACCGGGAGGCGACCCCCAACCTGTCGCGCCTGGCCCGGCACGGTGTGCAGGGCGTCATGCGGCCGTCATTCCCGTCGAAGACGTTCCCCAACCACTACACCCTGGTCACCGGCCTGCGGCCCGACCGGCACGGAATCGTCGACAACACCTTCGAGGATCCGGAGATCCCCGGCGAAACCTTCCGGATGTCGAACCGCAAGGCCGTGGGCGACCGCAAGTGGTGGGACCAGGGCGCGCCGATCTGGGTGACGGCCGAGCAGGCGGGCGTCGTCACCGCGCCCGTCTACTGGCCCGGCTCCGAGGCCGAGATCCGAGGTGTGCGGCCCACCCACTGGCGCGCCTTCCAGATGTCGCGGCCCAACGCCGCCCGGGTCGACGACCTTCTGGCGCTGCTGGATCTGCCGCTTGGCCGACGCCCGCAGTTCCTCACCCTCTACTTCGACACGGTGGACACGGCCGGTCACCGCTTCGGGCCGGATGCGCCGGAGACCATCGCCGCCGTGGCCGAGGTCGATACGCAGGTCGGCCGGCTGGCCGCGGGCCTGAAGGCGAGGGGGATCGTCGCCAACCTTGTCGTCGTGGCCGATCACGGCATGGCCCCGCTCGCCCCCGATCGCCGGATCTTCATGGACGAGGTCCTGCCGAGGTCGGCGTGGCGCACCCTGGCGGCCGGCGCCTTCATGGCGATCTATCCCGCCGAGGGCCGGACGGCGGAGGTGGAGGCGGCGCTGCTGCAGCCTCATCCCCACATGGCGTGCTGGCGCAAGGCGGAGATTCCCGAACGCTTCCGATATGGCCGTAATCCGCGCGTCGCGCCGATCTTCTGCCTGCCCGAGACGGGCTGGTCGCTGACCACGCGGGACTATCGCCCGAGCTGGCCGGAAGGCGGCAACCACGGCTTCGATCCGGAGAGTCCGGAGATGGCGGCGGTCTTCGTGGCTGGGGGGCCGGCCTTTCGCCCGGGAACGATCCTGCCCGCGTTCGACAACGTCAGCGTCTATCCGCTCCTGGCCCATCTTCTGGGCGTGACGCCCGAGCCGAACGACGGGGACATCGGCGACGTGGCGACGGCCTTGACGAGATAGTTGTCATATGGGTTAAATATTGTCGATCCTCGAAAGGACATCGACATGCCCCAGCGCCCCGCCGCCGTCCCGGAATCAGACAAGACCGCTGACGCCGACTGGCGGCCCGCCCTGATCTCCGCAGTGGTCTACCGAGATCCCAAGGCCGCCCTGAAATTCCTGGAGGCCGCCTTCGGCTTCGAATTGTTCATGCTGATCGAGGACGATGACGGAAATCTCGCCCACTCCGAGATGCGGTACGGCGGGGCTGCGATCATGGTCGGCTCGGAATGGAGCGACGACCACAAGAGCCCGGCCTCGATCGGTCGCAAGGTCACCCAGTCGGTCCACATCAAGGCGGACACCGACATCCACGCCCACTGCGAACGCGCCCGGGCGGCGGGCATGGAGATCCTGGCCGAGCCCGAAATGCAGTTCTACGGCGACCTCACCTACCGTTGCCGCGACCCGGAAGGACACATCTGGACCGTGTCCCAGGCGGTTCGTGCGGTGAGTCGCGAGGAGGCCGAGGCCGCCAGCGGCCTGAAGATCACGGGCTGGCTCTGATGCCGCGGCTGGACCTTGAGGACACCTACCTCAGCCTGGACGGCCAGGGCCGGCTCCGCCGGCATCCGGTTGCGGGCTTCTGGGAGACAGTGGACGACAATCCCGACCTCCTGAGTACGTTGGTCTCCGCCTATGTCAGCGAGGAGGACTGGCCCAACTGGGAGATGCATCCGGGCGGCGACGAGGTGTTGGTCCTGATCGAGGGCCGTATGATCATGATCCTCGACGAGGCCGGGAGGGAGCGCCGTCTGGAGATGGCGCCGGGGGCCACCTGCGTCGTGCCGAAGGGGGTCTGGCACCGCGCCCTCGTGCCCGAGCCCAGCCGGTTCATCGCCATCACCTACGGCGCCGGCACGACGCACCGCCCCGCGTGACGTCCGCCGCCCGAGATCTGGCCACAGACCTGGCCCCGGCGCTGGATCGGACCCTGGCCGCCCTGGCCGATCCGCACCGCCGGCGCGTCGTGGACCTGCTGGCCGAGCGGCCCCGGGCGGCGGGGGAACTGGCGCGCGCGCTGGAGTTGTCGCCGCCGGCCATGAGCCGGCACCTGCGCACCCTGCGCCGGAGCGGGCTGGTGGAGGAGACCCATCCCGAGTTCGACGCGCGCGTGCGCATCTACGCCCTGAGGCCCGAACCCATGGTCCATCTGCTGCGCTGGCTCGAGGAGAGCGAGCGGCTCTGGAGCGCCCAGCTCGCCGCCTTCAAGGCCCACATCGAGGCCTCGGGAGCTTCCGGGGAATGACCTCCAGGGTCTATGTCGCCCTGCGCGTGAAGGCGTCGCCGTCCCGGGCCTTCCAGGTGTTCGTGCAGGAGATCGGCGCCTGGTGGCGGCCGAGCGGGCTCTTCCAGACCACGCCGCGCGCCCCCGGCGTGCTGGCCTTCGAGCCGGGGGAGGGCGGGCGACTGACCGAGACGCTGGCGAACGGCAAGGTGTTCGAGATCGGCCGGATCCAGGCCTGGGAGCCCCCGGAGCGGCTGGTCTTCTCCTGGCGCCAGGCCAGCTTCCCGTCCGACCTTCACACCGAGGTCGAGGTGCGCTTCGAGGCCGTGGGCGACGAGACCCGCGTCAGCGTCGAGCATCGCGGCTTCCATCGCGTGCCGGCCGACAGCGCGGCGCGCCACGGCTTCCCGGATCACGCGCTTCTGGCGCGCCTCGGGGAATGGTGGCAGGGACTTCTGGCGTCCTATCGTGGGCGTGCGGCCGGCCCATGAGGCGATCCGCCGGAAAGATCGGCCGGGAAAACGACGCCGAACGGCGCGTGGAGGAGGGGACAGCGTGACCAGTCCGGCGTCCGGCGGGCCGTCCGCCACGGCCAGAAAGGCCAGTTTCGGCTTCATCTTCGCCCTGGCGCTGATGAACTCGGTCTCGTTCGGGATCATGATCCCGGTGCTGCCCAACCTCATCAAGGAATTCACGGGCGGCGACACGGCCGCCGCCTCGGAGTGGAACCTGGTCTTCGCCTCCACATGGGGCCTGTTGCAGTTCGTCTGCGGACCGATCCTGGGCCTGATGTCCGACCGCTTCGGCCGCCGGCCCGTGCTTCTGATCTCGCTGTTCGGGCTGGCCGTCGATTTCGTCTTCATGGCGCTGGCCCCGGGACTATGGTGGCTCTACCTGGGCCGGATCCTCAACGGCATGACGGCGGCCAGCTTCTCGACCGCCAACGCCTATCTGGCCGACGTCACCGCGCCGGATCAGCGCGCGAAGGTGTTCGGCTGGATGGGGTCGGCCTTCAGCTTCGGCTTCATCTTCGGCCCGTTCATCGGCGGACAACTGGGTGAGATCGATCTGCGCCTGCCGTTCGTGGCGGCGGCCGGCCTGACCTTCGTCAACTGGCTGTATGGACTCTTCGTCCTGCCCGAGAGCCTGGCGCCGGAACGGAGGACGAAAGCCTTCGACTGGAAGAAGGCCAATCCGGTGGGCTCCCTGGTCCTGCTGCGCTCGCGGCCCGGCCTGCTGCGGCTGGCCAGCGTCGGCTTCCTGTTCCAGCTCGCCCACGTGGTCCTGCCGACGATCTTCGTGCTCTACATGGGCTACCGCTACGACTGGGGCCTCGCGGTTCTCGGCTGGACGTTCCTGGCGACGGGTGTCTCGGGCGTGGTGGTGCAGGTCTTTCTGGTGGGGCCGATCGTGAAGCGGTTCGGGGAGAAGACCGCAGTCATCCTGGGGGCGGCCGCGGGGTGCGTGGGTTTCGCCTGGTACGCCTGGGCGCCCACCGGAGCGCTCTATCTGTTGGCCGTGCCCGTCTTCGCCTTCACCAGTCTGATGATGCCCGGGCTCCAGGGCCTGATGACCCGCAAGGTCGAACCCAGCGAGCAGGGCCAGCTTCAGGGCGCCAACCAGGCGCTCATGGGACTTTCGTCCATCTTCGGCCCCGTGATCTTCGGGGAGGCGTTCGCCTGGTCGATCCGCCACGAGGGATTCCACCTGCCGGGCCTCGCGATCTATCTGGCGGCGGCGATGATGGGCCTGGCGCTCCTGCTCATCCTGGGGGCGGCGCGGCCGCCGCCCCGCGAACCGGGCGCCTGACTTCGGGACCCCGATCCCGCGTGGCCTCGTCCCGGGCGACCTGATACCGAGTGGGCCTCACCCGCACAGGCCTTGATGCGCCGGCGTCGGGCTTCGCCATGATTGCGCCGAAAAGGGGCGTAGCGTTCCGCCGACTTCTTCTGCCTGGAGACTCCATGCGCGCGTCCCGCGTTCCCGTCCTCGCCCTGGTCCTGCTGCTGGGCGCCTGCTCGCCCCGTGATGGCCAGGCCCAGTCCAATTCACCTGGAACAAGTTCGTCCGGGGCGAACCTGCCCGCGGCGAACCGCGCGCCGCCCGCCAACGCCGCGACGATGAAGGTGTCGTTCGCGCCCGTGGTGCAGCGGGCGGCGCCCGCGGTGGTCAACATCTCCGCGCGCCGGCTGGTGCGCCAGCAGACCGATCCGTTCTGGTCCCTCTTCGGACTGGGCGTGCCCCAGGCCCGGCTGGCCGCCTCGCTGGGCTCGGGCGTGATCGTGCGCGAGGACGGGATCGTGGTGACCAACAACCACGTGGTCGAGAACGGCCAGGAGATCACCATCGGCCTCAACGACCGGCGCGAGTTCCCGGCCCGCATCCTGCTGGCCGATCCGCGGACCGACCTGGCCGTGCTGAAGGTCGAGTTGCCGCCGGGCGAGCGCCTGCCCGTGCTCGCCATCGACGATTCCGGCGACACCCAGGTCGGCGACCTGGTGCTGGCCATCGGCAACCCGTTCGGGGTGGGCCAGACCGTGACCAACGGCATCGTCTCGGCCCTCAACCGCGCCACCGACCCGACCGGAGAGGCCGGCGCCGCCTATGTCCAGACCGATGCGGCCATCAATCCCGGCAATTCCGGCGGCGCCCTGGTCGACATGGACGGCGACCTGATCGGCGTGAACAGCTTCATCCTCTCGCGCTCGGGCACCTCGTCGGGCGTGGGCTTCGCCGTGCCGGCCGAGGTGGTGCGACGGGTGGTCGAGACCGCCGTGGGCGGTGGTCGCGCGGTCGTCCGGCCCTGGCTGGGCGCGCGGACCCAGAGCGTCAACGCCGACCTGGCCCGCAGCCTCGACCTGCCGACGCCTCAGGGCGCCCTGATCGCCGACATCTATCCGGGCGGCCCCGCGGCCCGCGCGGGGCTCAGGACCGGCGATGTGGTGCTGCAGGCCGAGGGGCGGCCCATCGTCGACGCGTCCGGCCTCAACTATGTGGTGCGCAACGCCCGGCCGGGCGAGACCATCCCGCTCACCATCCGCCGCGCCGACGGCCGCGACCAGCAGCTGACCCTGCGCGCCGATCCGCCGCCGGCGACCCCGGCGCGCGACGAGCGCACCCTGGCGGGCCGCCATCCGTTCGACGGGGCCACGGTGGCGAACCTGTCGCCGGCGGTGGCCGATGAACTGGGCCTGGACCCGTTCGTGGGCCAGGGCGTCCTGGTGGCCCGCGTGGAACGGGGCGTCGCCATGAACATCGGCCTGCGCCGCGGCGACATCATCCGCGAGGTCAACGGCGCGAAGATCGCCTCGGTGCGCGATCTGGCGGCGGCGGTCGGCCAGCCCGCGCGCACATGGCGCCTGGCCATCGAGCGCGACGGGCGGATCGTCACGGCCACCTTCTCGGGCTGATCCGACGCGTTATGGTAGGGGGCGTCGCTTTGGACGCGGCCGAGTCCCGGCCGCCTACCGGCCGCGGTCTCCGGGGGAGTGTTCGAGCTTGAGCGACGAAGTGACGGGCGGCGGACCGCCGCGGACACGCGGGTTCCTGGGCGCAGTCGAGCGGCTGGGCAATCTGCTGCCCGACCCCATCATGATCTTCGTCTGGCTGATCGCGGCGCTGATGGTGCTGTCGGCGATCGGCGCGTCCCTCGGCTGGTCGGCCTCGCTCACCTACGCCGGCGCCGAGGCTCCGCAGTACGGCACGCTGGAGAACGGCGTCCTGACCTTCAAGGCCACGTCGCTGTTCTCGGAGGAGAACATCGGCAGGCTCCTGACCGAGATGGGGCGTACGCTCACCGGCTTCGCGCCCCTGGGCCAGGTCCTCGTCATCATCTTCGGTGCGGCCGTGGCCGAGCGTGTCGGGCTCCTGAGCGCGCTGATACGGGCCAGCCTGCGCAATGCGCCGAAGGTGATCCTGACGCCGGTGGTGGCGATCATCGGCATGGTTTCGCACCATGCGTCCGACGCGGCCTATGTGGTCTTCATTCCGCTGGCGGCGTTGCTGTACGCCGCCGTGGGCCGCCATCCTCTGGCGGGCCTGGCCGCGGCCTTTGCGGCGGTGTCGGGCGGGTTCGCCGGCAACGTCACGCCCGGCCAGCTCGACGTGCTGCTGTTCGGCTTCACCCAGGAGGCGGCGCGCATCATCGACCCGGCCTGGACCATGAACCCGCTGGGCAACTGGTGGTTCATCCTGGCCATCGTCGTCGTCTTCACACCCATCGTCTGGTTCGTGACCGACCGGATCATCGAGCCGCGGCTGGGGCCGTGGGGCGGCGAGGCCGACGACGAGCTGAAGGCCGACCTGGCCAAGTCGGCGCTGACTCCGGCCGAATGGCGCGGGCTCAAGCTCGCGGGGCTGGCCGCACTGCTGGTGGTGGCGCTGTTCGCCGCGCTTTCGCTATGGCCGGGCTATACGCCGCTGATCGACGAGAGCCGCGAAGGACCGTCCCGGCTGCAACCGTTCTACAGCGCGCTCATCGCCGGCTTCATGCTGCTGTTCCTGCTGGGCGGCATCGCCTTCGGGATCGGCACGGGGGCCGTCAAGGGCGCGTCCGACGTGCTGGAGAAGATGATCGACGGGGTGCGGATGATGGCGCCCTACATCACCTTCGTCTTCTTCGCGGCGCACTTCGTGGCGATGTTCAACTGGTCGCGTCTCGGGCCCATCGCGGCGATCCAGGGCGCGGAACTGCTCCAGGCGCTCAGCCTGCCGGCGCCGTTCCTGCTCGTCAGCGTGCTGGCCTTCTCGTCGGTGCTGGACCTGTTCATCGGCTCGGCCTCGGCCAAGTGGAGCGCATTGGCGCCGGTGGTGGTGCCGATGTTCATGCTGCTGGGCATCTCGCCCGAGATGACCACGGCGGCCTACCGGATGGGCGACAGCTACACCAACATCATGACGCCCCTGATGTCGTACTTCCCGCTGGTCCTGGCGTTCTGCCGCCGCTGGGATACGAGCATCGGCGTGGGCTCGCTGCTGGCGATGATGCTGCCCTATGCGCTGGCGTTCATGGGCGCGGGCGTGCTCATGACGGTGGCCTGGGTGTTCTTCGACCTGCCGCTGGGGCCGGGCGCGACGGTTCACTACACCCTGCCGGGCGCGCGCTGATGGTGTCGACGGCGGCGTCGACGCCGCCGCGGGGCGTGCTACACCCCTGGGCATGGCCGACCTCTTCGAAGCCGCGGGACTGACGCCGGCGCAGCCCGCGCCGCTGGCCGACCGGCTGCGCCCGCAATCGCTGGACGAAGTGGTGGGCCAGGACCACCTGCTGGGCGCCGAGGGTCCGATCGGACGCATGGCCGCCGCGCGCCGGCTGTCGTCCATGATCCTGTGGGGGCCGCCCGGCACCGGCAAGACAACCATCGCCCGCCTGCTGGCCAAGGCGGCGGGCTACGAGTTCCAGCAACTCTCGGCGGTCTTCTCGGGTGTCGCCGACCTCAAGAAGGCGTTCGAACAGGCGCGGACGCGGCGGTTGGCGGGCCAGGCCACCCTGCTGTTCGTGGACGAGATCCACCGCTTCAACCGCGCCCAGCAGGACGGTTTCCTGCCGTTCGTGGAGGAGGGGATCGTCACCCTCGTGGGCGCGACCACCGAGAACCCCTCGTTCGAGTTGAACGGCGCGCTGCTATCGCGCTGTCAGGTCTATGTGCTCAAGCGCCTGGACGATGCGGCGCTGGACGGCCTGCTGGCCAAGGCCGAGGTGCAGGAGGACCGTCCGCTGCCCCTGGAGGCCGATGCGCGGCAGGCGCTGGTCAACATGGCCGATGGGGACGGCCGCTACCTGCTGACCCTGGCCGAAACCCTGTTCAACATCGCCTCGGCAAAGCCGCTCACCATCGCCGAACTGGGCCAGATCCTCCAGAAGCGCAGCCCTGCCTACGACAAGGACCGGGAGGAGCACTACAACCTCATCTCGGCGCTGCATAAGTCGATCCGCGGCTCCGATCCTGACGCGGCGCTGTACTGGCTGGCGCGGATGCTGGCGGGTGGCGAGGACCCGCTGTTCATCGCGCGTCGCCTGGTCCGCGCGGCGGCCGAGGACATCGGCGCGGCCGATCCGATGTCGCTGGTGCTCGCCAACGCCGCCAAGGAGACCTACGACTTCCTCGGCAGTCCCGAGGGCGAGATCGCCCTGGCCCAGGTGGTCGTCCACCTCGCGGCCGCGCCCAAGTCGAACGCGGTCTACAAGGCCTTCGGCGCGGCCATGAAGGCGGCGAAGGATACCGGTTCGCTGATGCCGCCGGCCCACATCCGCAACGCGCCGACCCGGCTGATGAAGGACCTGGGTTACGGCAAGGGCTACGCCTACGACCACGACACGGCCGAGGGTTTCTCGGGCCAGAACTACTTCCCCGACGGCATGCCGCGCCGCCGCTTCTACGAGCCCCGCGGCGAGGGCGCCGAGGCCCGCGTCAAGGAACGCCTCGACCGCTGGGCGGCGCTTCGGCGCGAAAGGGGCGGTTAGGGCGGAGGCGCCGGCGGGGCGAGACGCGAAGCGGCGCCTCTCGAATTCCGAGGAACCCCGGAAAACGCGGACGAGCGTGGACGGCGACGCTGTGATCCCGCGCTCGCGGTTGCAGGACGGAACTGACGGCGCTTTCCGGGAGAACATTGTTTTCCCTTCGCGTCGGGCCTAGCCTCGCCGCGAGCCGGGAGGATCAGACATGACCGAGTCCATGGATAAGCCGCGCGAGGCGGCCCCCTGGCATCTGTGGCTTGTGGGGGCGGTGGCGGTGCTGTGGAACGGCTACGGGGCGTTCGGCTATCTGCTGACCCATCTCCAGGGCGAAGCCTTTCTGCGCAGCGCCGGCATGACCGAGGCGCAGATCGCCTTCACCACCGGCGGGCCGGCCTGGATGACCGCCGCCTGGGCTATCGGTGTCTGGGCCGCCCTGGCCGGGTCGCTGCTCCTCCTTCTGCGCTCGAAATGGGCGTTCCACGCCTTCTTGCTCTCGATCGCCGGCTTCGTCGGCTCGATGATCTACACGCACCTCCTCTCGACTGGCGGCGAGGTGATGGGGCCGTCGGGGGCGGCGATCAATGTGATGGTGGGCGTGAGCCTGATCCTCTTCGCCCTCTACGCACGGCGGATGACGGCGCGGGGTGTTCTCCGCTAAGCCCGGCGGGTGAAGCCCCATCCCAAGCCTGTCGTCCCCAAGCCCGTCGCCCTGAGTCCGGAGGAGATCGCCTTCGTCCGCGGCCTGGTGCTGTACGAGGACTCCGAGATCCTGGCCCTGAACAAGCCGCCGGGCCTCTCCAGCCAGGGCGGGCGGGGCCAGGTCCACACCCTGGACGAGCTGCTGTGGGCGTTCGCCAGACCGGGCAAGGCGCGGCCACGCCTCATCCACAGGCTGGATCGCGACACCTCGGGCGTCATCCTGACCGCGAAGACCAAGCCCGCGGCCGGCTTTCTCGGCAAGGCGCTGATGGCGCGCAAGGTGGCCAAGCACTATCTCGCCATCGTGACGCCTGGGGCGCCCGAGCCGAGGTCCGGGGTCATCGACCAGCCGCTGCGCCGCGACGAGCAGGGTCGCGAGGCCTTCATGCGCCCCTGCGACGCCGGCCATCCCGACGCCGAGACCGCGGTCTCGCGCTATCGCGCCCGCGCGGCAGGCGAAGGCGCGGCCCTGCTGGAGTTGTCGCCCGAGACGGGGCGGATGCACCAGCTCCGGGTCCACCTGGCGTCCATCGGCCGGCCGATCGCCGGCGATGCGCGCTACGGGGGCGCGCTGGTGGTCGACGGACACCCGGTTCCCCGCCTGATGCTGCACGCGGCCGCGCTGGAGTTTCCACACCCGGCCGGCGGGCGCAGGCGGCTGGAGGCGCCCCCTCCGGCGGACATGACGGCCCTGGCGACGGCCCTCGGACTGGCCTGAACTCCGCGTCCGGGGCCGTGGCGTGGAACGGCCGCGCCAGATGCTCCGTTTCGGTCTAGAAGGGCGACGAGGGACGCCTGCCACGCTTCGGATCGCCACATGCTTCGCCCCATCCTCGTTCTCGTCGCGGCGCTGAGTCTCGCCGCCTGCGCCACGGCGCCGACGCTCTACCAGCCGGCCGCCGGGCCCGGCGCGGTGGGCTATCGCGAATACCGCATCGAACCCGGCCGCTACCGCGTCACGTTCCAGGGCGGTCCCGGCGCGCCCCCGGCCCAGGTGCAGGACTACGCCCTGCTGCGGGCCGCCGACCTGGCCATCGCCGAGGGCTACGACTGGTTCCGTGTCTCGGACCGCTTCATGGAGGGCCGTCCAGACAACAGCCCGCGGGTCGGGGTCGGCGTGGGCGGTGGAAACTACGGCTGGCGCAGCGGCGTCGGCGTGGGCGTCGGCACCAGCTTCAACCTGGGCGGCGGCCCGGCTGTCGCGTCGACCGTCGAGGTCGTCATGGGCCGCGGCGCGCCGCCGCGCGACGCCGACGTCTACGACGCCCGCGCGCTGCGAGGCACGCTGGGCGCGCGCGTCTAGCGATTTCCGTCAGGCTACGTCGCGCCGAGTGACGTCACCGGGTGCGGCGCGAATGGCGGCGTGGGTGAATCCCGCGTCGTCGGCCATCTCGAAGTGGATTCGTTCGGCCAGGCCCTGGGCGATCAGGGCCGGCGCCTTGCCCCGCATCTGGTGCGCCATCGACCGCATGAAGGTTTCCAGCCGGGCGTCTGGCAGACCCAGGTCGGCGAAGTCGGCGACGAGGCCGTTGAAGCGGGCGCCGCTCACGGGTCCCAGAGCCTCTCGGTTCGGCTGGAGGCGCGCCAGGACGCCCCGGGTGATCCCGCCCACCAGACTGACCACCTCGACCAGGCGGCCCGAGGGCGTGCCCCGCTCCACGTCGATGAACTCCAGCATCGCGCCCTGACGCACCTTCTCGTTCGATGCGCCCGGCACATTGAGCAGGAGGTGGCGGCCCTTGCGCCCGCCCATCGTCCGGAACGAGACGGGCAGGATGACGGGCGGCTGCTTGCGCGCGTCCTCGGGCAGGAACAGCCCGCCGAAGGCCAGGGTGGCGCGGTCGATGGCCAGCATGTCCTCGTCGGCCAGCCGGCCGAACTTGCGGACCGGAATCACCTCGCCGGTGTCGCGGAAGGTGACGGTCGGTTCGATCCGGAGCACCGCGGTGACGCCGTGGCGCAGGCTCACCACGTGCTCCAGCGCGAAGTCGATCTGGATCGCCTGGCCGTTGAAGGCCACGAACGACACGGGGTTCCGCTCGCGCTCGCGCTCGGCGCTGACGCGACTCCGGTAGGGCGAGAAGGCCGGCGCGGGCTCGGCCGGGGTGGCGCTGGACCGGGCTGCGGCGATCGCCTCGGGGTCGACGTCGGCGCAGCTCAGGTAGTCGCCGTCGATCCTGGTCACCGCCCTGATGCGGATGTCGCGGCGGTCGGCCGAGCCCAGGAAGAACTCCAGCACCTCTTCCAGCACCCGCATGCCCACGGCCTGGGCGGCGACCCCGTCCTCGGTGGTCATGGCGACCAGGACGTCCGTGTCGCTCAGTTGATGGTGGATGTCCTGGTAGGACAGGTACTCGTTCAGCTTCCGGGCCATGTAGCCCCAGACGTCGTCCCGCTTCTTGTCCCAGCGATCGCCCGAACGTTCGCGGATGGCCTCGACGCTGATCACGAACACACCGCCCCGCTCCAGGCGGTCGGAACCGGCCAGCCGCTCCAGCACCGTGGAGGCGGTCTTGGCGCTGATGCGCGTGATCGGCGTGTCGACGGGGGCGTCCGACATGACGGCAGCCTGACCCACGTTGGCAAAGGAACCGTTGCCGAGCATAACGATGGCCGCATGCAGACACTTCTACTGGTGGCCGGCGGTGGGGCGGTGGGCGCGACGGCGCGCTATCTCCTGGGCGTTCAGGCGATGCGGACGCTGGGCTCGGCGTGGCCCTATGGCACGTTCGCGGCCAACGTGATCGGCGGGTTCCTCATGGGCGTGCTGGCGGGGGTGCTGGCGCTGCGAGGCGGGGCCGATCAGGAGAAGTGGCGGGTGCTGCTGGGCGTGGGCGTGCTGGGCGGCTTCACCACCTTCTCGGCCTTCTCGCTCGAGGTGGCGCTGATGATCGAGCGGCGGGCGTGGGGCCAGGCTTTCGCGTACAGCCTGATGTCGGTGGTCCTGTCGGTCGCGGCGCTGTTCGCGGGCCTGATGCTCATGCGGCGGTGGATGGCGTGAAGGAGGTCCGGACGCTCTACGTCGACAAGGGCGAGGAGGGGGTGCGCCTGGACCGGTGGTTCAAGCGTCGCTGGCCGCACCTGAACCATATCCAGATCCAGAAGCTGACCCGATCGGGACAGATCCGGGTGGACGGCGCCCGCGCCAAGCCCGACACGCGGCTCACGGCCGGAAGCCAGGTGCGTGTGCCCCCGCTGCCCGATGCGCCGCCGCCGCAGGAGAAGGGGCGGCTTCCCGACCGCGACGTCGCCTTCGCCCGGAGCCTGGTGATCTACGAGGACGAGGAGGTCCTCGCGCTGAACAAGCCGTCGGGCCTGGCGGTCCAGGGCGGAACGAAGACGAACAGGCACGTCGACCGTCTGTTGTCGGCGTGGGGCGAGGGGCTGGAGCGGCCCCGGCTGGTCCACCGCCTGGACCGCGACACATCGGGCGTGCTGGTGCTGGGCAAGACCCCCGGCGCGGCGGCGAAGCTGGCCGGGGCGTTCGCACGGCGGCGGGCGCAGAAGACCTACTGGGCCATCGTGGCGGGCTTCCCGAAGCCGGGCGACGGCGTCCTCGACCTGCCGCTGGCCAAGCGCGGGGTGGGCGACCGCGAGATGATGGTCCCCGTCGATCCCCGGGACGAGCGCGCCGAGACGGCCGAGACCGAGTTCGTCACCTTGGCCCGCGCCGGTCCCAAGGCGGCCTGGATGGCGCTCTGGCCGCATACCGGGCGCACGCACCAACTCCGGGCCCACATGCTGGCCATGGGCCATCCGATCCTGGGCGATCCGAAATACCACGACGAGACCTCGGTCGGTCTGTCCGAGGGACTTCGGCTCCAGCTCCACGCCCGACGCCTGGTCCTGCCGCATCCTTCGCGCGGGACCCTGATGCTCGAAGCCCCCATCAGCCCCGAGCTGAAGGCCGGCTTCGAGCGTTTCGGCTTCGATGAGCACGAGGCCGATCCCGAGCCATTCCGCCGACGGCGTTAGATCCGCCCAAGGAACGTCGCCGCCTTGCGGATATCCTGTTTCCCCGCCATGTGAGCGCCCGTCGCCGCCAGTCGAAAGGGAACACATGGACCTGCGCAAAGGCTTCCATGAGCCGGCCGAGAAACCCCGGCGCTTCTATGAGGCGGTGACCCTCGCCGACGCCGAGGGCGGATTCCAGGTGCTGCTGGACGGTCGCAACCTGCGCACGCCCAAGGCGATGCGGATGATCCTGCCGACCCGCGCGGCGGCCGAACAGGTCGCCGAGGAGTGGGCAGGCCAGGGCGAGACGATCGAAATGGCCGCCATGCCCGCCACGCGGCTCGCCAACACGGCGATCGAGTCGATCCCGGCAGCCCGCGAAGGGGTCGCCGACCAGGTGGCGCAGTATGCGGCCTCGGATCTCGTCTGCTATTTCGCCGAGGCCCCCGAGGCGCTGGTGTCGCGCCAGCGGGCCGGCTGGGAGCCGGTGCTCGCCCGGGCGGAATCGGAGGCGGGGCTGCGTTTCGAGCGATGTGCGGGGATCGTCCACCGCGACCAGCCGCCGGAGACCCTGGCCGAAGTGCGCCGTCTGGCTCTGGCCCTGGGCGATTTCGAGCTGGCGGGCCTGGCCTTCGGCACGCCGCTGTTCGGTTCGGCCGTCCTGGCGCTGGCCCTTCATCGCGGCTGGCTGTCGCCGGACGAAGCGTTCGATCTCTCCCGCGTGGACGAGGCCTTCCAGGAAGAGAAATGGGGCGTCGACGAGGAGGCCGCCGAGCGCGCCCAGCGCCTGCGCGCGGAGGCGCAGATGCTGGGCCGCTGGTTCCGGAGCCTCGCCGGCTGACGGTCAGGCGAAGGCGAGCCGCCGCCGCGCGCGCATCATGGCGCCCACGCCGCCGAAGCCCAGGATGAGCATGGCCCAGCTCGCGGGCTCGGGGACCAGCGCGGCGGGCACGCCGACTTCCCCGGAATTGAACGCCGCCAGGCCCGTCGCCGCGCCGTTGTTGACCACCGCCTGCGCCGAGAAGCCGTCGATCGCGACGCCCGAATAGATGGACCGCGCGGTAAGGCCGGCGAACGACACGTCGCCGAACGGACCGCCGCTCGCATTGAACGGGGCGCCCGTCCACCGGAACACCAGATTGACGATCAGGGGATCGTCGTCCTGGCCCGGAGGCGGGAGCAGCAACGAGGTGTTCTCGGTATAGGCGTCGACATCGCCCGAATAGATTCCGGCGCTTATCGAGCCGTCCACGTAGCCGAGGAAGTCGAAGATCACGAGCGTGGAGCCCTCGACCAGGCCCTGATCGCCCGCCAGCGTACCGCTGTACGAGAACTCGTAGTCCGAACCGACGAGCGTAACGGTGTCCAGAACCGGGATGATGGCCGCGTGGGCCCCGGTGGACAGCGCCAATGCGGCCGCCGCCGCCAACAGGACGTTTTTCAAGGTTCGACCCTCCAACTCACGCCGTCTCCGGCGCTCCCAAAGAGCCCACACCCCGATGATCGATCTTGGTCACGCCGGCTGACGCCTGGCAACTTGAAAGACCGATGAAATCCAAAATTCTTCTACTTTTTTCAGACCCTTAGATTGGCTGTGGACGCCGTGCGCGGCCCGGAAGCGCCGCCGTCCGTCCCGCAAATCTCTCGGGCGGGTCGCGCCAGCGCCCGCGAGCCCCTAAATGGGCGACATGGTCCCGCTCTCCGTCCTCGATCTGTCCCCCATCGTCCAGGGCGGAAGTCCCGGCCAGTCGCTGCGCGCCAGCCGCGATCTCGCCCATGCGGCCGAGCGGCTGGGCTACCGGCGCTACTGGCTGGCCGAGCACCACAACATGACCGGGATCGCCAGCGCCGCCACTGCGGTCGCCCTGGCCTATGCGGGCGAAGGCACGTCCACGATCCGTCTGGGCGCGGGCGGCGTCATGCTGCCCAACCACGCGCCCCTGGTCATCGCCGAGCAGTTCGGGACGCTCGAGGCCATCTTCCCCGGGCGGATCGACCTGGGCGTGGGCCGCGCGCCGGGCACGGACCAGCTCACCGCCCGCGCGCTGCGCCGGACGCTGGTGGGCGGCGTCGACCGCTTTCCCGAGGACGTGCTGGAACTGATGGCCTTCCTGGCCGATCCCCAGCCGAACCAGGCCATCCGCGCCGTGCCGGGGGCGGGCTCGAACGTGCCGGTGTGGATCCTGGGCTCCAGCCTGTTCGGCGCCCAGCTCGCGGCGGCGCTGGGGCTGCCCTTCGCCTTCGCCTCGCACTTCGCGCCCCAGATGCTGGACGAGGCGGTGGAGATCTACCGCCGGGAGTTCACGCCGTCGTCCGAAGGCGCGAAGCCGCACCTGATGCTGGGCCTGAACGTGGTTGCGGGCGAGACGGACGCCGAGGCTCGGTTCCTGTTCACCTCGATACAGCAGGCGTTCCTGAACCTGCACCGGGGTCAGCCCGGCCCGCTGCCGCCGCCGCGCGAGGACGCGGACGGCCTTCTGGCGGGCGCCACGCTCCAGCCCGGTTCGCCGCTTTCGAAGGCGGTGGTGGGCGGGCCGGACACGGTGCGCGCGGGTCTGGCGGCCTTCATCGAGCGCCATCGCCCGGACGAGATCATCGTGACCGCCCAGATCTTCGAGCAGACCCGGCGCATCCGCTCACTGGAGCTGGTGGCCCAGGCCCGCGACGCCCTGACGTCGGCATAGGCGGGACCTGGCGCGGCTCGCGCCGGGAGGGGATGCCCCCGCGTGAACTTGCCTCGATGGATGCGCGGTTCTACGGCTGCGCGTCCGTGAAGGAAGGTCGTCCGTGAAGCATATCCTGGAAGAACTCGAAAAGCGCCGCGCCGAGGCCCGTCTGGGCGGGGGCGAGAAGCGGATCGCCAGCCAGCACGCCAAGGGCAAGCTGACCGCGCGCGAGCGGATCGACCTGCTGCTGGACGAAGGCTCGTTCGAGGAGTTCGACATGTTCGTCGAGCACCGCGTCGCCGAGTTCGGGATGGACAAGCAGCGCATCCCCGGCGACGGCGTCGTCACCGGCTGGGGCCGCATCAACGGCCGGGTGGTGTTCGTCTTTTCCAAGGACTTCACGGTGTTCGGCGGCTCGCTGTCATCGGCCCACGCCGAGAAGATCCTGAAGGTCCAGCGCCAGGCGATGAAGGTGGGCGCGCCCGTGATCGGGCTGTTCGACGCCGGCGGCGCGCGAATCCAGGAGGGCGTGGCGGCCCTGGGCGGCTATGCCGACATCTTCCTGGAGAACACCCTGGCCTCGGGGGTCATCCCTCAGATCAGCGTGATCATGGGCCCCTGCGCGGGCGGCGACGTCTATTCGCCCGCCATCACCGACTTCATCTTCATGGTGAAGGACACCTCCTACATGTACGTGACCGGTCCCGATGTGGTGAAGACCGTCACCCATGAGGACGTCAGCCACGAGGACCTGGGCGGCTATCGCGTCCATGCGCTGAAGTCGGGCGTGGCGGACGGAGCGTTCGAGAATGACTTGGAGGCGCTGACCCAGGTGCGCCGGCTGGTCGACTTCCTGCCGCTCAACAACCGCGAGAAGCCGCCGGTCCGCGAGGCCTACGACGAGCCCGGGCGGGCGGAGATGAGCCTGGACACCCTGGTCCCGGCCAATCCGAACAAGCCCTACGACATGAAGGAGCTGATCCTGAAGGTCGTGGACGAGGCCGACTTCTTCGAGATCAGCCCCGACTTCGCCAAGAACATCGTCGTCGGCTTCGCCCGCATGGACGGCCAGCCGGTGGGCATCGTCGCCAACCAGCCGCAGACGCTGGCCGGCGTTCTGGACATCGATTCCAGCCGCAAGGGCGCCCGCTTCGTGCGCTTCTGCGACGCCTTCGAGATTCCGATCGTCACCTTCGTGGACGTGCCGGGCTTCATGCCGGGCACCAAGCAGGAGCAGGGCGGCCTGATCCGCCACGGCGCTAAGCTGCTGTTCGCCTACGCCGAGGCCACCGTGCCCAAGATCACCCTCATCACGCGCAAGGCCTACGGGGGCGCCTACGACGTGATGAGCAGCAAGCACATCCGCGGCGACATCAACTACGCCTGGCCCACCGCCGAGATCGCGGTGATGGGCTCGAAGGGAGCGGTGGAGATCATCTTCCGCAGCGAGATCGGCGACCCCGAGGCGATCGCGGCGCGCGAGGCGGAGTACAAGGCCCGCTTCGCCAACCCGTTCGTGGCGGCCTCGCGCGGCTACATCGACGATGTGATCATGCCGCACTCCACGCGGAAGCGGATCGTCAACGCGCTGAAGAACCTCAAGGGGAAGCAGCTCACCAACCCGTGGAAGAAGCACGACAATATCCCGCTCTGACGGCGGCGGACTTTCGGGGAACCCCTTCGCGGCGGACTTGTTCTGAAAGCCAGGCGGGCGCGGACCGCGCCTGTGACTCGGAACAAAGGAGAACGCCATGGCGGGACGCTGGCACGACGAATGGGACTGGCGCGCCGAGCGCGACCGGCGCGACGACGATCGCTACGATGCCTATGACGCCGATAACGGCGGCCGCGCGCGCTGGTCGCGATCGGAAGGTCGTTCCTTCGAAGGCGACCGTGGGTTCGGCGAACAGGATCGGGTGTTCGGTGAACAGGACAGCGGCGTCGGCTATAACCGCGGTCGGGACGAACGGCCCGACTGGCAGCGCGCCGACTACCGCGGCGTTTCCCCCGCCATGCGCCGGGGAGACTACGACGCCGGCTATCGCGCCCGCACAGGCCAGGACGCCCGGCGCCACGACAGCCATACCAATCCCTACGGCGCCAACGACTGGCGCAACGAACAGCCGGGCCCCTACGGCTATGCTCCGGAGGGCCGCCGGTTCGGGACCGCCGACGCCGACCGCCGTTGGTCGCGGGAGATGCGCCGACCCGTGTACGGCGACAGCTTCGAGTCCGCGCGCAGCTACCGCGACTCGGACGAGGGCCGGGACTTCGAGGACCGCGCGCGCGAGGCGGGAGACTTCTTCCGTCGCGCGGGGCAGCGGATCTCCAACTGGTTCGGCGACGCCACCGACTTCGACGAAGACCGCCGGCGCTATGACGCCTATCGCGGCCATCGCGGCCTGGGGCCCAAGGGCTATCAGCGTTCGGACGACCGGATCGGCGACGAGGTGAACCAGCGTCTCACCGATGACGCTTGGCTTGACGCCAGCGAAGTCAGTTGCTCGGTCTCGGGCGGCGAGGTGACGCTGTCGGGTACGGTGATCAGTCGCGAAGCCAAGCACCGCGCCGAGCGACTGGTCGAGGACATCTCGGGCGTGAAGCATGTGCAGAACAACCTGCGGATCGACCGCGGCTCGTACTTCACCCGATCAGGCCGGGGCTTCGGCTACAGCGCCGACGAAGCCGGCATGGCGTCGTCCGAAACGCTCAAGGACGTGACCGACGGTCACAACGGCCCGCCGGCGCAGAAGAAGAGCTAGCGGCCGCGACAGGCGCTTCCCGGCCACCTAGGCTGGGAGACGTCATGCTGTCCGCCTTCCAGCCCTGGTTGGTCCGCTGGGGCCTGGAGCCCGATGGCGACCCCGCCGTCACGCCCTATGCGGGAAGCCGCCTTCTGCCCGTCCGCCAGGGCGGGGTCGCCGCCATGCTCAAGCTGGCCTCGTCGGCGGACGAACGCCGCGGCGCGCGGCTGATGGCCTGGTGGGCGGGGCAGGGCGCGGCGCCCGTGCTGGCCCACGACGACGACGCGCTTCTGATGCTGCGGGCCGGCGGCGACGGCGACTTGAGACAGGCGGCGGACGCGGCGGCGTTTCCTCGCCTGTGCGAGGTGGTGGCGGCGTTGCATCGTCCGCGCCCGGACCCTCCGCCCATGCCGCCTCTGTCGCGGCTGTTCAGGGCGTTGCTGGACTCCGGCGAGCCGCGGCTGGCGGCGCCGGCGGCCGTGGCGCGGATCCTGCTGGACGATCCTCGGGACCAGGTTCTGCTGCACGGCGACATCCATCACGGCAACGTCCTGGACTTCGCCGCGCGAGGCTGGCTGGCGATCGACCCGTGGGGCTATGCGGGCGAGCGCGCCTATGACTACGCCAACATCCTGCGCAACCCCGACTTCGATCGTGTTCGGACGCCGGGGCGGTTCGACCGCGGACTCTCGGAAATCTCGCGCCTCGCCGCGTTGGATCCCGACCGCCTGCTCCGCTGGACCTACGCCCACGCGGGCCTCGCGGCGGCGTGGGAGCTGATGGATGGCCACGACCCGGCGCGGTCCTGGACGGTGATGGCGCTGGCGGAGGCGCGGCTTCAGAGCGGCGGCGCGGGCGGGGCGAGGCCGGCCCGGGGCGTGATGGGCGCGCCGCCGCCGAACTGAGGGCACCGGTCCCAGTTGAAGGCGCGGACGCCGAAGACGTCGATGCAGGCCGGAACCTCGCCCGATCGGATGCGCCCTTGCTGCTGGAGCCAGGTGCATTGGGCCACCGCGCCGATGAGGTAGCTGGCGACCGGCGATTCGGGGTGGCGTCGATTGGCGATCCCTCGATCCCCGGCCCGGGTGTCGGTGAAGGCCAGGCCGTAGCCCATGGGCGTCAGCACGATGGTATGGGCGTACTCGTGCGCGGCCACGTTGATGGCGCACGACTGCGCCACGATGTCGGGTTGGGCGAAGGCGGCCAGCACCCGGCGGCCGATCAGCATGTCCGAATAGCGCCCTGTGACCGCGCCCTCGCCGGCGGCGGCGAGGATGGGGCCGCCGTCGTTCACCACCGCGACCTGGGCCGGTGCGAAGCGGGCGCCGAACGGCTTCAGGGCCACGATATCGGCGACGCGCGCGATGGTGGCGTCCTGTTCGGACGGGCGGGCGTAGACCACCGGATAGCGGTCCTCCAGGACCAGCAGGTTGCGGCGGAAGTCGTCGGAGACCAGGACCGCGTGGGCCTGCTCCAGGAGGCGTGCGAGCCTGGTCGCCTCGGCGTCGTCCGCGGCATGGAGGCTGTCATAGGGCGCGCGCCCGGGCGCGGTGTCCTCCATGCGGTTCCCCCAGGCGATCCACGCGACCATTCCCACGGCCGCGAGGGTCGCCCAAACTCCGCTGCTCCAGAGCGCGGAGCGCTCGCGCTCGGCCATCAGCCGGCGGGCAGGGAATGGGCGTTGTCGCCACGGCCCAGGGGGTCGCGCAAGGGCGCGCCTGTCGGCGTGAACTCCAGCGAGACCGAGTTGATGCAGTACCGCAGCCCGGTGGGCGGGGGACCGTCGGGGAAGACGTGGCCCTGATGACTGTCGCAGCGGGCGCAGCGGGTTTCGATCCGCACCATGCCCCAGGACGTGTCGCGCACGCCCTTCACATGGGTCTCGTCGATGGGCGCCCAGAACGAGGGCCAGCCGGTGCCGCTCTCGAACTTGGTCCTGTGCCGGAACAGCGGCAGCCCGCAGAGGCGGCAGCCGTAGACCCCGTCGTCCTTCTGGTCGAGCAGCCCGCCGCAGAACGGCGCCTCGGTGCCATGGTGCAGCAACACCTCGGCCTCCTCGCGCGTCAGCCCCGCTTCCAGGCGCTTGCGTTCCTCTGCGTCAGGCGGCGAGAGGGAGAAACCGGAGGGAGAGACCGTTGGCGTGCTCATGGACGCCAATCTAGGGTCGCCTCCTCCGCCGCGGAAGACCGGAGTCGACGCGCCATGATCATCCCGACCGCCCCAGGGACCGAAGAAGGCCGGGACGTCGGGACGCCGGGGGGCGGGGGTCTCGGCCTGCTGGCCGGAACGCTCATGGCCGTAGCTCCGCGCGCGGGTATGAAGCTGGGTGCATAAGGACTGGAATGTTCTCGAAAATCCTGATCGCGAACCGCGGCGAGATCGCCGTCCGGATCATCAAGACCTGCCGTCGGCTGGGGATCAAGACGGTGGTCGTCTATTCCGAGGCCGACGCCGATTCGATGGCGGTGGAGATGGCCGACGAGGCCGTCTTCATCGGCGGGGCCCCGGCGGCTGAAAGCTATCTGGTGGCCGACAAGATCGTGGACGCGGTGCGCCAGACCGGCGCCGAGGCGGTCCATCCCGGCTTCGGCTTCCTGTCCGAGAACGCCGGGTTCGCGCGCCGGCTGGCCAAGGAGGGGATCGTCTTCATCGGGCCCAATCCCAAGGCCATCGAGGCCATGGGCGACAAGATCGAGTCGAAGAAGTTCGCCGCCAAGGCCGGCGTCTCGACCGTGCCTGGCCACGTGGGCGAGATCGACGACACCGCCCACGCCATCAGGATCGCCGAGGAGATCGGCTATCCGGTGATGATCAAGGCGTCGGCCGGCGGCGGCGGCAAGGGCATCCGGGTGGCGTGGAACCGCAAGGACGTGGAGGAGGGATTCCCCGCGGTGCGCGCCGAGGCCAAGGCCAGCTTCGGCGACGACCGCATCTTCATCGAGAAGTTCATCGAGAGCCCGCGCCACGTCGAGATCCAGGTGCTGGGCGACAAGCATGGCAACGTCGTCCACCTGTTCGAGCGCGAGTGCTCGATCCAGCGCCGCAACCAGAAGGTCATCGAGGAGGCGCCCAGCCCCCTGCTGGACGAGAAGACCCGCAAGGCCATGGGCGAGCAGGCCGTCGCCCTCTCCAAGGCCGTGGGCTACGACAGCGCCGGCACGGTGGAGTTCGTGGCCGGCCAGGATCGCAGCTTCTTCTTCCTCGAGATGAACACCCGCCTGCAGGTCGAGCACCCGGTCACCGAGATGATCACCGGCGTGGATCTGGTCGAGCAGATGATCCGTTCGGCCGCCGGGGAGAAGCTGCCGTTCGCCCAGAAGGACCTGAAGATCAACGGCTGGGCGATGGAGAGCCGAATCTACGCCGAGGACCCGTACCGCGGCTTCCTGCCCTCGATCGGCCGGCTCGTCCGCTACTCGCCGCCTCAGGAGGGCGAGACGCCCTACGGCTTCGTCCGCAACGACGCCGGCGTGCGCGAGGGGGACGAGATCTCGATGTTCTACGACCCGATGATCTCCAAGCTGTCGACCTGGGGGAAGACCCGCGAGGCGGCCATCGACGTGATGGGCCGGGCCCTGGAGGACTTCCACATCGAAGGTCTGGGCCAGAACATCCCGTTCCTGGCCGGCGTGATGGACCAGGCCCGGTTCCGGTTGGGCAAACTCTCGACCAACTACATCAAGGACGAGTTCCCCGACGGCTTCCAGGGCCTGCCGCCGACGGACGAACAGCGCGACATGATGGCGGCGGTGGCGGTGGCCATGCATCGGCGTCTGCAGGAACGCGCGTCGCCGGGACGGGTTCGCGACGACTGGATGGTGGTGGCCGGGCTGAAGACCCTGGCGGTGAACGTCCAGGCCATCGACGGCGGACTGACGCTCGACATCGAGGGGCGCAAGTTGCGGCTGGAGGATATCGCGTGGCGGCCGGGCCAGCCGCTGTTCCGGGGCAACCTGGACGGCCGGGACTTCACGGTCTCGGTGAAGCCGGCCGCGGAAGGCTTCGTCATCCGCCATCGGGCCAGCACCCTGCACGTCCTGGTGCTCACCCCGCGCTCGGCCGAGTTGCACGAGAAGCTGCCCCCCAAGAAGGCGGCCGACACCTCGAAGATGGTGCTGTCGCCCATGCCGGGCCTGGTGGTCTCCATCGACGTGGCGGCGGGACAGGAGGTCAAGACCGGCGAGGTCGTGGCCGTGCTCGAAGCCATGAAGATGCAGAACATCCTGCGGGCCGAGCGGGATGGGACCATCAAGGCGGTGAACGTGAAGGGCGGCGACAGCGTGGCCGCCGACGAAGTGCTGGTCGAATTCGCCTAGGGACGTCACCGGCCTCCGCATGAGCGGAGGTCCGGTATGTTTCGTCCACGGATTCTCACGGATCGACACGGATTGATGGCCACGGGGGCATCCGTGCCGATCCATGTTTCCTTGAAGTTCGAGAGGCGCCGCTTCGCGGCCGCTCAGGACGCGACGCCAGCGATCTCCACGACCCGTTCGTGTGTTCGCGCCCGATCTCCCGCGAGAGAGGGAATGGGCTCAGGATACGTCGGACGTTGGCGCTTCCGCGTCTTCCAAGGGCCCGAACACCCTCTGGAAGCTGGCCTTCAGCGCCGTATCGGCCTCGGCCATCGTCACGGGCAGGCCGAGGTCGACGAGGCTGGTGACGCCGTGGTCGGTGACGCCGCAGGGGACGATGCCGCCGAAATGGCTCAGGTCGGGCTCGACGTTCAGCGACACGCCGTGGAACGAGACCCAGCGGCGCAGCTTCACGCCGATGGCGGCGATCTTGTCCTCTCGGGTCGGCACGCCGGGCGCGCGTCGCTCGACCCAGACGCCCACGCGGCCTTCGCGCACGTCGCCTCGGACGTTGAAGGTGTTGAGCGCGCCGATCACCCACGCCTCCAGGGCCGCGACGAATGCACGAACGTCGCGCCGCCGCTTCGACAGGTCGAGCATGACGTAGGCCACGCGCTGACCCGGCCCATGATAGGTGAACTGGCCGCCGCGACCGCTCTGGAACACGGGGAAGCGTCCGGGATCGAGCAGGTCGCCCGCCTTGGCCGAGACGCCGGCGGTGTAGAGCGGCGGATGCTCGAGAAGCCACACCAGTTCGCCGGCCCGACCTTCGGCGATGGCGACCGCGCGCGCCTCCATCGCGGCGACGGCCTCCGGATAGGGGACGTGGACCGTCGAGACGGCCCAGCCGCATGCGGCCCCGTCGGTGCGACCGAAGGGCGCTGGCGTGGCCGTGTCCGGAGCCTGAGAGTTTAACGCGCGATCAAGCATGTTCGCCCAATGTGGGGCCGTGCGCGTATCGCGCAAAGGGCTAGAGGTGTTCGGGCGTGAGCCAGGTCAAGGCGGTGAATGTCGAAATCCAGGTGGTGCTGGGCCGGGCCACCCTGCCGATGGCGCAACTTCTGCGCATGGGCCGCGGCGCCGTCATCCCGCTGGACACGACGGTGAACGAGGAAGTCTGGATCCTGGCCAACAACCATCCGGTGGCGCGCGGCGAAATCCAGATCAACGACGAGCGCATCGCCATTGCGGTGACGCGCGAGGCCAACGTCTACGACTACATGGCCGGCGGCGTCTGAGGCGGGCTCCCGAGCCGGCGAAAGGGGCGCTTCACAAAGCGGGCGGGGTTTGCTACCTGCCGCGCCTCACCACGGCGCCTCACCACGAGCGGTCGTGGCGGAATTGGTAGACGCGCAGCGTTGAGGTCGCTGTGGGGCAACCCGTGGAAGTTCGAGTCTTCTCGACCGCACCATCCTGCTTCGCCTTCCGGGCTTCGCAGGACTTGACGTGGGCGCCGCCGGGCGAGCGGGATGCTCTGCGAAGCCCTGGCTTGTCCTGTGGCCGTCGAGTCCCTCGACCGCACCGGTGAATCAGGGCCACTACCGAGGCACGAGAAGAGTCGTCCGCACATACCCCCCGGGGAGGTCCGCATGAGCCGCGAAACGGACGACCTCGCCGACGTGGCCGACGCCGAGGAAGACCTCGAAGACCTGGCCCTCGAAGACGACTACGCCCTCAATCCCGAATTCGTCTCCGACGTGGCCGACGCGCTGGATCGCGGCGACGCCGAGCGGCTGCGCGAACTCCTGGCGGCGCTGCATCCGGCCGACGTGGCCGACCTCATGGGCTTCCTGGCGGCCGACGCGCGCGCGGAGCTGATCCCGCACCTCGATCCCGAGACCCTGGCCGAGATCCTGTCCGAGCTGGACAGCGAGATCCGCGAGGCGGTTCTGGAGCACGTGCCTTCGGCCACGCTGGCCAAGGCCATCGGCGAGATGGAGTCGGACGACGCGGCCGACGTCGTCGACGACCTCGAGGCCGACAAGCGCGCCGAGGTCATGGCGGCGATTCCCGAATCGGAACGGGCGGCCATCGAGACCAGCCTGGCCTATCAGGACGAGACCGCCGGCCGCCTGATGCAGCGCGAGGTGGTGGCGGCGCCGCAGTTCTGGACCGTCGGCCAGGCCATCGACCACTTCCGGCGGGACGCCGACGAACTGCCCGAACTGTTTTTCGACATCTATGTGGTGGACCCCGCCTACAAGCCGGTGGGGGCGGTGCCGGTCTCGCTGCTGCTGCGCCACAGCCGACAGACTCCGCTGGCCCAGATCATGGAGCCGGTGACCGAGATCACCGTCGACCTGGACCAGGAAGAGGTCGCCTACATCTTCGACAAGTACCACCTGATCTCGGCCCCCGTCGTGGATGTGGCCGGCCGGCTGGTGGGCCAGATCACCGTCGACGACATCGTCGGCGTCCTCCAGGAGGAGGGCGAGGAGGACATCCTGGCCCTGGCCGGCGTGTCGGATGCGGGCCGCGACGCCGATGTGCTGGGCATCGTGAAGTCCCGCCTGCCGTGGCTGCTGATCAACACCTTGACCGCCGCCCTGGCCGTCAGCGTGATCGGCGTGTTCGAGGGCGAGATCGAGAAGCTCGCGACCCTGGCCGTGCTGATGCCGGTCGTGGCCTCTCTGGGCGGCAACGCCGGCACCCAGACGCTGACCGTCGCCGTCCGGGCCCTCGCCAGCCGTGAGCTGTCGGCGTTCAATGCGGCCCGGACCGTGGTCCGCGAGATGGTGGTGGGCGTCGCCAACGGCGCGGTCCTGGCGGTGCTCACCGGCGTGGTGATCTTCGGCCTCTTCCACGACGCCCGCCTGTCGGCGGCTTTCGCCCTCTCGATGGTCATCACGCTGTTCGTCGCCGGCTTGGCGGGCGCCCTGATCCCGCTCGCGCTGGAACGCATGGGCCGGGATCCGGCCGTTTCCTCATCCGTCTTCGTGACTTTCGTGACCGACTTCACAGGGTTCTTCGCCTTCCTGGGCCTCGCCGCGATAATCCTGATGTAATTCTCACCGGGCCATCTGGCGTCAGGTTTGCGCCGGAGGTCCTGGGGCGCCGCGCGCCTGTGCCGAATTGGGACGACTGGGGAGTTATTGGGGAGCCATGCTCTCGCGCCACCGCGTTTCCCGGGCGGCCATCGAACTGATCAAGCGGTTCGAAGGCTACCGCCGACACGCCGCCCAGCTGCCCGATGGCCGCTGGACGATCGGCTACGGGCATACCCTGACCGCGCGCGAGGGGGCCGAGGTCTCGGAGCCGGACGCCGAGGCGTTGCTGGTCTACGACCTGATCGCGGTGCAGCACGCCGTCAACGAGACCCTGTACGCGCCGATCGGCCAGAACCAGTTCGATGCGCTCTGCAGCTTCGCCTTCAACATCGGCCTGGACAATTTCCGGCGCAGCCAGGTGCTGAAGCGCCTGAACGCCGGCGCCATGGTCCAGGCCGGCTGCGCCATGGAGCTGTGGCGAAAGACCGACTTCGAGGGCGAGCGGATCGTGCTGGACGCGCTGGTCCGGCGGCGCGCCCATGAGAAGGCGCTGTTCCTGACGCCGGACGACGGCGGGTGGGCGGCTGCGCCCTCGTCGGTGCTGCGTCCGGCCATCGACCTGGACGCCCTCGATCTGGTGCCCGTGCGCCGCCCTGTGACCGTCGAAGCCAGCTTCGAGGGCGACAAGGTCTCGCTGCGACGCGAACCGGCCGCGACGGACGAGCCCGGGATTCCGGCCGAGCCGCCGCCGGACCTGATCTCCGAACCCGTCGCGGCGGTCACGGCCGCGGCCGAGGCGGTGACATCGCGCCTGGAGAGCATCTTCGCCGATCCTGGACGCGAGCCCGAGGCCGCCGCGGAGACCGAGGCCAAGGGTGGCGCGGCGGATGCCGGGACGCCCGAGGGCGAGCCGCGTCCTGAGGCCGATCTCGCGCCGCCGTTCGGGTCCTTTCCCGAACCAGGGCTCGAACCCGCAACCGAACCCGGCTCCGACACGGGACCCGCTCTCGAGCCTCGCCGGGAGCCGCCGAGGTTCGAAACGGCCGCCGACGCCGAGCTGGACATCCCGCGGGCTCCCCAGGGGGCTGCGTTCGCGGACGTCCTGGATGCGCCCCTGGTGAATCTGGAGGTCGGGCCGTCCGAGTTCATTCCGGCGCGGCCGCGGCCTGCGCCGCGACCGAAGGAACCCTCCCTGGCGCTGGATCTGCTCCTGGCGCTCCTGGGGCTGGCCTTCTTCGGATTCGGCCTGTTCTGGGGCCTGAACTGGCGTGGCGACGTGGGGGGTGTCGTCACCCCGCGGATGGTCGCCTGGTCGGCGGGTCTGGCGGGCGTAGGCTTCGTGGCGGTAGCCGTCTTCCGCCTGTTGCAGCGGCTGGGACGCGAGGCCGAACGGGACTGACGTCGCGGCGCGGCGCGGGGCGTGCTAACCAGCCGCCATGATCGCGAACCACGGACCTGCGATGGATTTCGGCCTGGGCGAGGCCGCCGACGCCATCCGCGACACCACGGCGCGTTTCGCGGCGGATCGCATCGCGCCGCTGGCGGCCGAGATCGACGCCACCAACACCTTTCCTCGCACCCTGTGGCCGCAGATGGGCGAACTGGGCCTGCACGGGATCACGGTGGAGGAGGCGTTCGGCGGCCTGGGCCTTGGCTATCTCGAACATGTGGTGGCGATGGAGGAGGTGTCCCGGGCGTCGGCCTCGGTGGGCCTGAGCTACGGCGCCCACTCGAACCTGTGCGTGAACCAGATCCGGCGCTGGGGCACGCCGGAGCAGAAGGCGCGCTATCTGCCCAAACTCATCTCGGGCGAACATGTCGGCTCCCTGGCCATGAGCGAGGCGGGGGCGGGCTCGGACGTGGTCTCCATGCGCCTGCGGGCCGACCGGAAGGGGGGCCGCTACGTCCTGAACGGGACCAAGTTCTGGATCACCAACGCGCCGCACGCCGACACCCTCGTGGTCTACGCCAAGACCGATCCGGAAGGCGCCTCGCGCGGGATCACCACCTTCCTCGTCGAGAAGGGCATGAAGGGGTTCAGCGTCTCGCAGAAGCTGGACAAGATGGGCATGCGCGGCTCGGACACCGCCGAACTGGTGTTCGAGGACTGCGAGGTGCCGGAGGAAAACGTCATGGGGCCGGTCGGCGGCGGGGCCGGCGTGCTGATGAGCGGCCTCGACTACGAGCGCACGGTGCTGGCGGCGGGCCCGCTGGGGATCATGCAGGCCTGCCTGGATGTGGTGCTGCCCTATGTGCGCGAGCGGAAGCAGTTCGGAAAGCCGATCGGCAGTTTCCAGCTCATGCAGGGCAAGGTGGCCGACATGTATGTGGCGCTCAACTCCGCGCGGGCCTACGTCTACGCCGTCGCCCGGGCCTGCGACGCCGGCCGGACGACGCGGTTCGATGCGGCGGGGGCGATCCTGATGGCCAGCGAGAACGCGGTGAAGGTGGCGCTGGAGGCGATCCAGGCGCTGGGCGGCGCGGGCTATACCCGGGAGTATCCGGTCGAGCGGCTGCTGCGCGACGCCAAGCTCTATGACATCGGCGCCGGAACCAACGAGATCCGCCGGTTCCTCATCGGCCGGGAGCTCTTGGGCGGATGAGGATCGCTCTGGCCGCACTGGCGATCGCGGCGTCGGCGGGGTGCGCCAGCCCCCGCGCCGTGATGCTGTCGTCCGCGTGCCCCGACGGGCAGTCCCAGCTCCGGACGGCCCAGGTCTTCCTGGCCGTGAAGCCGCCGGCCCGGGTGGGCGAAGCCGACCTGCAACGTTTCGTGGACGACGAGGTCAGGCCCCGCTTCCCGGACGGAGTGACCGTCGTGAGGGGCGGCGGCCAGTGGACGGGCACCGAGGATCGCCTGATGCGTGAGGCGCGCAAGGTCGTGCTGATCGCCCTGCCGTCGCGCGGCGACCCGACGGCCGAGGTCGAGGCCGTCCGGACGGCCTACAAGGCCCGGTTCCGGCAGGAAGCCGCTGTCGTGCTGCCGCCGCCGACCTGCGTCACGCTATAGGGCTCCTGCGGCCGAAAGCCGGGCGTCGTGCGCCGCGCGCAGGGCGTCCGCCGTCGCGGCGTCGGCGGGGAAGAAGGTCTCCAGCGTCAGTTCCGAAAGGGTGATGTCCACGGGCGTGCCGAAGACCGTCGTCGTGCCGAGGAACGACAGCAGGGTGTCGCCCGCCATGAGCTGGAACGGGATCGCCACGTCGCCGTAGTCCTCTGGCCGGCGGTCGGGCGCCGGCGGCTGGGGATAGCTCCGGATTTCCTCGATCAGGTCCGCAAGGCCGGGATCGGCGGTCAGCTCCACCTGCCGCCGGAGCCGCTCCAGGGCGTGGGCGCGCCATTCGCCGAGGTTGGCGATGCGCGGGGCCAGGCCGTCGGGGTGCAACGAGAGGCGCATGACGTTGGGCTGCCCGGCCAGGAGTTCGGGCGCCACCCCCGCCAGCAGCGGCTCGACCGCCGCGTTCGCCGCCACCAGATTCCAGCGCAGGTCCACGACCAGGGCCGGATAGGGTTCGTGCGCCTTCAGGATGACGTCCACCGCGCGGCGGGCGGCGGTCAGATGCGGATCGTCGAGGCGGCGTTCGGGAAACATGGGCGCATACCCCGCTGCGACCAGGACGACGTTCCGCTCGCGAAGCGGGATGTCGAGCTGCTCGGCGAGGTGGAGAAGCATCTCCCGGCTGGGCTGGGCGCGGCCGGTCTCCACGAAACTGAGGTGGCGGGTCGAGACGTCGGCTTCCAGGGCCAGGTCCATCTGGCTCATCCGCCGGCGGGTCCGCCAGATGCGCAGGTGTTCGCCGACGTGTTTGAAGGCTGGGGTCATGCGTTCGACCTTAGCGGCGGCGCGAGGCGGGTCCATGACCTGGCAGGTAAAGCGATGCGGAAGTCGAAGACCGGCGTTACCTGCGACGATGCGCCTCACGCTACAGCTCAGGCGTGCGCTGGCCCTTAAGGTATTCGTGAAATGGTGGAGAGCGCCACAGCCACGCTCGCCGCCATAAGGACCCCGTGCTGGAAGCTCAGGACCCCGTGCTGGAGATCACCGGCGAGGATACGCCGTCCGCGTACCGGACGACGCTTGTCGGCCTGCTGCAACCCTGGCCGCTCTGGGTGGTCTTCAACGGCCTGACCGCCGGCGCCGCCGCGTTGCTGGGATCGCCCTTGTTCGCGCTGGTCTGGGCGGTGGTTTCGTTCGGCCTCGACGCGGGTCTCCAGGCGCTTTACCGGCGCTGGATTCCAGGTGCGGAGGCGGCTCCGCAGGGGCCGGGCCTCGCCCGCGTGTCTGCCGTCTGCGCGCTGCGGACGGCGGTGTGGATGGCCGCGCCCGTCGCGACGGTGTGGGCGGCGCCGTCGGCGGCTTCCTGGGCCTTCCTGGCGATGGCGTCGTCGACGCTGCTGGCGATGGCGAGCGCCGTGGGCTGGATGTCGCGCGGCGTCTGGATCGCCACGGCCGCGCCGGTTCTCATCGGCGTCCTCGTGGCGGCCGGGTCCGACCTGTCCGGCTTGGCCGGTCTCGGCGTGGCGCTGAGCGCGCTCTCGGCCGTCCTGACCTGCGCCCTGATCATCGTGGCGACGCGGCGCATCATCGATGGCGCCGCCCAGGACCGTGCTCAGGTTCAGGCCGCGATGCGCGAACTGCGGTCGGCGTTGCAGCGCTCGGAAGAGGCCGAGCTCCGAGCCGAGAGCGCTCTGGATCGGACGGTCCGCTCGGAGGAACGCCTGAACCTCGCGCTGGGCATGGCGGGACTCCACATCTTCGAGCTGGATTACGTCCGCGGCGAACTGGTGAAGGCCGGCGCGGAGGACACGTTCTTCTCGACGCCCAAGACCTTCGAGGATCTGGCCGACGACGTGTACGTCACCATCGATCCCCGCGACCGGCGCATGGTGAAAGAGGCCTGGCGGCGGCACGTTCAGGACGGCGAACCCTTCGCGCCCGAATACCGGATCGCGCGTGGCGACGGCGTCGAGGTCTGGGCCACCGGCAGGTTGCGAGTGATCGAAGGCGACGACGGCGCTCCGCTGCGGGTGATCGGCGCGCTCCAGGACATCACGGCCCGGAAACAGGCCGAACAGGCCCTGTTCCGCGCGCGGGACGAGGCCGAGGCGGCGAACCGCGCCAAAAGCCAGTTCCTGGCCAACATGAGCCACGAGATCCGAACGCCGATGAACGGCGTGATCGGGATGAACGAGCTTCTGCTGCGGACGCCGCTGACCCCGCAGCAGCGGCGCTACGCCGAGGCGGCCCGCAGTTCCGCCGACGCCCTCATGGTCATCATCGACGACATCCTGGATATCTCGAAGCTGGAGGCGGGCCGTGTCGAACTGGAGGCCATCGACTTCAGCCTCCTCCACCTCGTGGAGGGCGTGGTGGAGCTGCTGACACCCCAGGCGACGGACAAGGGCGTGGCGGTGGCTTGCCAGGTGGGGGGCGAGGCGCGCCTGCCGCTGAAGGGCGATCCCACCCGGCTGCGCCAGATCCTTCTGAACCTGGCGTCCAACGGGGTGAAGTTCACCGAGCACGGCCGCGTGGACATCGATGTCCAGGCCGAGCCGGCCGGTGAGAGCCGTCGGCGCGTCCGCGTGGAGGTGCGCGACAGCGGCATCGGCGTGACCCCCGAGCAGAAGCGAAAGCTGTTCCGCAACTTCCAGCAGGCCGACAGCTCGACGACCCGCCGGTTCGGCGGCACGGGCCTGGGCCTGGCGATCTCGCGCCAGCTCGTGGAACTGATGGGCGGGCGCATCGGTGTGGCCGACCGCGACGGCGGCGGCGCGGTCTTCTGGTTCGAGGTGGAGCTGGAGGCGGGTGGCGAACCGGCGACGCGGGTCGAAGACACGCCGTTCCAGGACGCCGAGCCTGCGGGGCACGCCAGGGTCCTGCTGGTCGAGGACAACGAGGTCAACGCCCTGCTGGCCGGGGAGATCCTCCGGCACGTCGGCCTCGCCGCCGAGCGTGTCTCGGACGGCGCCCAGGCGATAGAGGCGGTGGCGCGGGGCGGCTTCGACGTCGTGCTGATGGACGTCCACATGCCGGTGATGGACGGCCTGGAGGCCACGCGGCGCATCCGCGAGCTGCCGGGCGCTGCGGGCCGGATTCCCATCGTCGCCATGACCGCCAACGCCATGAAGAGCGACGAAGAGGCCTGCCGGGCGGCCGGGATGGACGATTTCGTCTCGAAGCCCTTCAAGCCCGACGAGTTCGTGGGGGCTCTCCTGCGCGTGCTGCTGATGGCGGCCGACACGGCGCCATCCACCGGCTGCGAGCCTCCTGAACAGCGAAAGCCCGCCCCATTGCTGGGGCGGGCTTTCCATAGTCGGACCGCTAAGGCGGCGCGCGACCTGCCGTCGTAAGGACTAGGCGCGAACCCCGTTCACGGAGGTCCAGGTCACGGTCACCGCTTGGCGGTTGGAGCTATGAGACACTGGATCACCTCCTTTCAGTTGTTGAACGAACACCCTGAATATGGGCCGCGTCGCCGCCGTCTGCAAAGGGCTCATTCCGCCGCAGCGTAGGCCGAGGCCATGAAGGGCGACAGAGTGGCGCCCTGCGCCTGTTGTTCGCGCAGGCTGGGGCGGCGCCGAAGCTGCGTGACCGGCTGGCTGAGCTTGTCGAGCGCCGCGAGCGTCGCGCGATAGCCCGCCTCGACCGCCAGGTCGTAGGCGCCCCAGTCGCGGATTTCGATGCCGCTCACGTCAGGCTGGATCAGCACGTCGGTCGCCTCGCGGGCGGCGGCCAGGTCGCGGCCGGTCGAGACCGTCGCCGTGCGCATCAGGAGCGAGACGATGGGCGGCCCCAGGCGCCACTGGCCCGACCGGATCCAGCGCCAGACCGACGAGGGCCGGGCCACGTCCTTGGCGGTGATGCTGCGCGCGGTGGTCACGTCCACGCCGACGACGGGGCCGGGCTGAGCCGCGCGCATGATGTCGGCCGGGAAGTTCTTCATCACGGCGCCGTCCACCAGCACGTTCTGGCCGTCGGTCGCGGGCGGCAGGACGCCGGGCAGCGAGATCGTGGCCCGCAGGGCCTGGGCCAGAGCCCCGCGCCGGTGGAGCTGGTAGGCGCCCGTGGTCAGGTTGGACGACAGGCAGAAGAACGGCAGCCAGAGGTCGGCGATCTGGGTGTCCCCGAAGTGGTGGTGCAGGCGCTCGCTGACCTTCACACCGTGGGTCATGGCCAGCAGGGGCAGGGCGATGTCGTCCAGCGGACTGGAGTTCACGAAGGCCTCGCGCAGGCGTCGGTTCATCTCCTTGGCGTCCCAGCCCATGGCCAGGCCCGCGCCGACGATGGCGCCCATGGACGACCCCCCGACGAAGTCGATCGGGACGCCGCGTTCCCGCAGCGCATTGATGGCGCCCACGTGCGCGTAGGCGCGGGCGCCCCCGCCCGATAGCACCAGGCCCACGGACTGCCCCGTCAGCAGTCGGGCCAGTCGCTCGAAGTCGGCGGCGTGACCGCGGCGGGCATGGAACACCCGCGCGGCGGCGGTGGCGTCCAGCCAGGCCTCGGCGCCTCGGGGCCGTTCGATCTCGGGAGGTTGGATCAGCAGCAGGTCGACCAGTCCCTGATCCTGCAGCGTGGCGGCGCCGGGCGGACAGGCGGCCTCCTCGGCCATCCTGTCGCCGCGGCCCACGCGGAGCAGGCGGTCCACCTGGCGCGGAACGAAGGCGGCCCAGGTCGGTTCGTCCCGCTCGGCCACGTAGAGGACGAAGTCGTGGACCCGTTCCACCTCCGAGAACCATTCGGTGGGCGCGGATTCGGCCTCGGAGCCGATGGTGGTGACCTCATAGCCGAGGGCGGCGATCTCGCGCTCGATCCGCTCCACCAGCGGGCGCATGGGGCCGGGACGCCCCACGGGGATGAAGCCGAACACCGAGGGATCGCCCACGGGCGGACCGCGCCGGGCGTTCTGGCGGCTGCGCAGGATCATCAGGCGGGCGAGTTCGGTCATCACCGAAGCGTCGGCGTCGCAGGCCGCGAAGAAGGCCGACTTTGGCACCGCGAAGATCTCGGAGTCCCGGAGGGCGTAGACGTCGGCCGAGTGCGGGATGCCGGCGATCAGCGACATCTCGCCGGCGGGCTCGCCGGGGCGGATGACACCCAGGAACTGCGGCTCCTGGCCCTCGTCGCGGCGGAAGGCGCCCAGCCGGCCCGTACGCACCACGAAGAGGCGGTCCGAGGCGTCGCCCTGGCCGAACAGCTTGGAGCCCCCGGGCAGGGAGAACCAGATGGTCTCGTCCCGTGCGCGCGGCTGATGGAACAGCCGCGCCAGGGCCGAATCGACGGGAATGTCCGGAAGGTCCGACACGGCGGCGGAGGGTAGCGTCCCCCGACGGCCAGGGCTATGCCTGCGCTCCCTTCCGGAGACGCCCCATGACCAACGAATTCGTTCATCCCCTCGTCGAGTTTCCGGACGTCAGCGCGACGACCGAGCTGGTGCACATCTCGGCCACCCTGGGCGGGGCGGTGACGGTGACGATGAACCGGCCGGCCAAGCGGAACGCTTTCGACGAAGGCCTGATCTCGGCGCTGGAGGAGGCGTTCCAGACGTTGAAGGGCGCCGAGGGCGTGCGTGTTGTGTTCGTCCGTGGCGCCGGCGGAACCTTCTCGGCGGGCGCCGACCTGGACTGGATGCGCGCCGCCGTCGACCGCACGGAGTCGGACAACCGCGCCGACGCGATGGAGTTGGCCAAGATGCTGAAGGCGCTGCACGACCTGCCGGCGCTGACGGTGGCCCTGGTCGAGGGCGGGGCGTTCGGCGGCGGCGCGGGCCTGGCGGCCGCCTGCGACCTGGCCCTGGCCACGGCCGAGGCCAGGTTCAGCTTTTCTGAGGTGAGGCTGGGCCTGATCCCGGCCACGATCAGCCCCTACGTGATCGAGGCCATCGGCCCGCGGCGCGCCCGCGCGCTTTTCGCCACAGGGCGCATCTTCGACGCCGCCCACGCCGAACGCGTGGGCCTCGTGGACGAGGTGGTGGCCGACCCGGCCGCCCTGCGCGCCGCGGCCCAGCGGATCGCCGCCGAGATGCGGGCCTGCGCGCCCGGCGCCGTGGAGGGCTCCAAGCGGCTGGTGGCCGACGTGGCGGGCCGCGTCATCGACCGGGACCTGATGGAGCTGACCGCCCATCGCATCGCCGCCGCCCGCGTGAGCGAAGAGGGCCAGGCAGGGGTGCGGGCGTTCCTGGAACGCCGCAAGGCGCCCTGGGCCGAGTAAGGGCGGCGCATGGCGCTTCACATGATCAAGCTGGTGGTCGGCGCGGCCACCATCGAAGACCTGCTGGCGTGGCGGGCGCAGCATGCCGGCCCAGGCGAGCCCTGGACCTTGCGGACGCGCATGACGCCCAAGCGGGCCGCCGAACTGCTGGACGGCGGTTCGGTCTACCGGGTCTTCAAGGGTGAGATCCTGTGCCGGCAACGCATCCTGGCGGTGGACACGGTGGGCGAAGGCGCGGCCGCTCGCTGCCACGTGACCCTCGACGAGACCATCGTTCGCGTCGCGCCGACGCCCCGCCGCGCCTTCCAGGGCTGGCGCTATCTGGAAGGCAAGGATGCGCCGCCAGACCTGGACGAAGCCGCCTTTGGGGACGTGCCCGCCGACCTCGCGCGAAGGCTGCGCGAGGCGGGGGCCTGGTAGGACATCGCCTATCCTGCCGCGCGAGAGGAACCTCAGTCGCCCACGTTGTCGATGAGGCGGGTGCGGCCGAGGCGGGCGGCGCCCAGGACCCGGAGAGGGCCGTCGGCTGGGCCGGGCCCGAGACGCTCCAGGGTTCCGGGGCGGCGGACCTCGACATAGTCCACCGGGCCGAATCCGGCGGCCACGAGACTGGAGACGGCCTGCTGCTCGGCCGTGGCCACGTCCGCGCCGGCCTTCACCGCCTCGAACACCTCGCGGAGCGCCGCGTTGAGCCGGGGGGCCACGGCGCGCTCGGCGGGGCTCAGGTAGGCGTTGCGGGAAGACAGCGCGAGACCGTCGTCGGCGCGGGCGGTCGGACCGCCCACGATCTCCACCGGCAGGTCGAGGTCGGCGACCAGGCGACGGATCACCTGGAGCTGCTGGTAGTCCTTCTCGCCGAAGACGGCGATGTCGGGCGCGCACTGGTTGAGGAGCTTGGCCACCACCGTCGCGACGCCGGCGAAGTGGCCGGGGCGCGCCTGGCCGTCCAGCGGCTCGGAGACGCCGGCGACGGTCACGGTGGTGGCGGCGCCGGCGGGGTACATCTCGACGGTCGAGGGGGCGTAGAGCAGATCGCAGCCCGCGCCGGCCAGCAGGGCGGCGTCGCCCGCCTCGTCCCGGGGGTAGGCGTCGAAGTCCTCGTTTGGGCCGAACTGGGTGGGGTTTACGAACACGCTGGCCACCACGCGGTCGGCGCGGGTCCGCGCCAGCCGCACCAGCGACAGATGCCCCTCGTGCAGCGCGCCCATGGTGGGCGTGAAGCCGATCCGAAGGCCCTCGGCGCGCCAGGCGCGGACGCGGGCGCGCAGGTCTGCTACGGTGCGGACGATCGGAAGGGACGCGGACATCGGCGGGCTTATGCGGCGGCGCCGGGGCCAAGTCCATCCGCAGGGGGCCTGTCGGCAGGCCGCGACGGAACTGTACGTTGACGTCGTCGGGGCTCGCGAGGTCACTTAGCGCAGGCGAGTCGGCCAAGCGTGGCCGGCGGGGAGCGAGAACTGTCATGAGCCAGGCCAGCACGGTAAGCCAGGCCAACACCGTCAGCAGGGCCAGCGTCATCGTGGTCGGCAACGAGAAGGGCGGGGCGGGCAAGTCGACCATCGCCATTCACATCGCCACGGCCCTGCTGCACGGCGGCGCCAAGGTGGCGGTGCTGGACCTCGACCTGCGCCAGCAGACCCTGGGTCACTTCTTCGCCAACCGTCGCGCCTGGCTGGCGGCGAATGAGGCCGAAGCGCCCATGCCGCTGGAACATGCGATCAGCTCCGCGGGGGACGCCCTGGCCAAGGCGCCCGCAGAGGAACAACTGGCCCGGTTCGAAGAGGCCTTCGCCGAGATGGCCCAGGCGGCGGACTTCGTTCTGATCGACACGCCCGGCAGCGACACGGCGATCAGCCGCGCGGCGCACGTGCGGGCCGACCTCATCGTGACGCCGATGAATGACAGCTTCGTCGATTTCGACATGCTGGGAGTGGTCGATCCGGTGACGCTCGATCTCAAGCGCCACAGCCTCTACGCCGAGACCGTTTGGAGCTGCCGCAAGCAACGGGCGACGAACGAGCGCAAGCAGATCGACTGGGTGGTGCTGCGCAACCGCCTGGCGCCCACCGAAGCCCGCAACCGCCGCCGCCTGGACGAGCGGGTGGAGGCGCTGTCGAAGAAGGTGGGATTCCGCGTGGGTCCGGGTTTGCGGGATCGGGTGATCTACCGCGAACTGTTTCCCTTCGGCCTGACCGTCGCCGACCTGTCGCCCGCCATCCGGCCGGTGTCCATGAGCCTGCAGCATGTGGCCGCCCGGCAGGAGCTTCGGGCGCTGATGATCGCCCTGGGCTTCACCGGGCTGGACGACGCCGAACGGATCGCGGCGGAGTAGACCGCCCCGCGGGAGCCCATCGATGCTCTACCTCGCGCTGGGCGGCGCGGCGCTCGCGCTCTACCTCTGGGCCACGCGCCGGACGTCGCCGTTCCTCAAGCGCCGCGAATGGCGGATCGTAGGCGGCATGCTGTCGCTGGCCGCCTTCACGGCGGCGGCGTTCGTCGGAACCCGCGGCGGCTGGGGCGCCGCCGCCGTCCTCTGTATCCTGGGTCTCTGGTTCGCGGCGTCGGCGCGCAAGTCCGCGCCTGCGTCCGCCCCGCCGGCGACCGCTTCCCGGGACATGAGCCTCGACGAGGCGCGGCGGATTCTCGGGGTGGGGGCCGGCGCGTCCGAAGACGAGATCAAGTCGGCCTATGCGCGCCTGATGCGAGCGGTCCACCCGGACAAGGGGGGTACGGCGGGCCTGGCCGCACAGCTCAACGCTGCGCGGGACCGGCTGTTGAAATCGAGATAGGCGTCAGCCGCGGGCCGGCGGCACCACCATGCAGGGCTGCTTCTTCGCCTTCAGCTCGCGGCAGGCGCCCTTGGCCTGGGCCTCGGTCATGCCCGAGAAGCGCGACCGGTACCTGGAGCCGTCCTTCTCGGCCACGCCCCGCGCCTGGGTGAAGGGCGCGCCGAAGCGCTTCTGGACGATGTTGAGCTGCTTGCGCGCGTCGTCGCGGCTGGTGAAGCTGCCGACCTGCACCGTCCAGCGACCGCCCGCCGACGCCTTTGCGCCGCTGTTCAGCTTGGGCACCGAGCTGGGCTCGACGATCTGAATCGACGAGGCGCGTCCGGGCGGCGGCGCCGAGGCGAGCTGGACGCTCAGGCCGCGATCGGTGTCGCCCTGCTGCATCGAGGCTTCGGTCGCCTGAGCCAGTTGCGGCGGCTCGAAGAAGTTCTGCGCCACGGTGATCTGCTCGCCGCGCGCGCGGCGCTCCAGCACGTCGAACCCGGTCACCAGCAGGCTCTCGGCCACGCGGTCGCGGGTCGCCACGTTGGGGCCGCCCATGACCACGGCGATCAGTCGGCGGTTCTCCCGCACGGCCGAGACCGCGAGATTGAAGCCCGAGGCGTTGATGAATCCGGTCTTCAGCCCGTCCACGCCGTCCATCCGGTAGAGCAGGCCGTTGTGATTGCGGATGCTCTGGCCGCGGAACTCGAAGTTCTTGGTCGAGAAGAGGCGATAGTACTGTGGATAGTCGCGCATGACGGCGCGCGACAGGATGGCGAGGTCACGGGCCGTGGTGAGCTGGCGGCTGTCGGGCAGGCCGGATGCGTTGGCGAAATGGGTGTTCGCCATCCCGAGTTCCTGGGCCCGGAGCGTCATCAGCGCCGCGAAGCGTTGCTCGGTGCCGCCCAGCTTTTCGGCCAGGGCGACCGCGGCGTCGTTGGCGGAGCGGGTGACCATGCCCTGCATCGCCTCGTGGACCGTGATCGAGTCGCCTGCGCGCACGCCCAGTTTGGTCGGGGGCTGAGCCGCCGCCCGCGGCGAGAACACGACCGGGTCGTCCAGCTGGATCTTGCCGGCGGCCAGAGCCTCGAAGGCCAGATACAGAGTCATGACCTTGGTGATCGAGGCGGGATACCGTGGGGCGTCCGCGCGACTGCCGTAGAGCACCTCGCCGGTCCGGGCGTCCACGACGATCGCCGCATACTTCGTGGAACTCTGCGGGATCAGCGAGAGATAGGGCGCCACATAGGGTTGCTGGGCGACCGCCGGCGCGGCGGCCGTCAGGGCGGTGGCGGCGGCCAGGCCGAGGGTAAGCAACAGGCGGCGGGCGTGCTTGGTCATGCTTCGTCCGTCGAATCAAAGTGTTGAGGCGGCTACTGCGTCGCCTGTGAGAGTGGGTAGCATGCCCCGCCTACCCTTGCAGGAGGGTAAACAAGGTTTGAACGGGCGGATTTGCCGCGGCGCCCCTTGAGCGGGCATGTGACGTTCATGTTGCACTGCACAAAAAGTCGTTGACTGCTGCGGTGCAACATGAGAGAACGGCGATGTCGAACGGGACGATCACGTCCCCCATACCGAATCGTTCCGTAGCCGTCCGTCATTCAGGAGCCTGCCCCATGGCCGCCGCCGAAGCCGCGAAGTCCACCTTCGAACAGTTCACCTCCGCCTCCAACGTCGCCTTCAAGGAAGGCGTCGAGAAGAGCCTTGCGTCGCTCAACGAGCTGAACGCCGATTCCAAGAAGAACCTCGAGGCGCTGGTCGCCTCGGCCACCGCTTCGGCCAAGGGCGCGGAAGCCCTGGGCGCCCAGGCGATGGCCTTCTCCAAGGCCGTCTTCGACACCAACGTGTCGGCCGCCAAGTCGCTGGCCGGCGCCAAGAGCGTGCAGGAAGTGGTCGAACTCCAGACCGCCTTCGCGAAGACCGCGCTGGAAACCTACATGTCCGAATTCGGCAAGATGACCGAGACCGTCTCTTCGTCGGTCAAGGAATCGATGAAGCCGCTCAACGAGCGCGTGACCGCGGTCGTCGAGAAGTATCAGGCCGTCCGTTAAGCGCGGCCGATAGACAGTCGCGTACGTCCGTCGGTCTCCCCCGGTCGGCGGACGAGTTTCGAGTAGGAAATGGGCCGCCCCCTCGTGGGGCGGCCCTTTTTCTTTGCGGCGGGCGGGGCTAGAGGTGCGGCCATGAGCACCGTCGAAGATCGTCTCTCCGCCCTCGGGATCGAGTTGCCGCAGCCGAATGCTCCGGTGGCCAACTACGTGCCCTTCGTCCGCTCGGGCGAATTGGTCCACATCTCGGGCCAGGTTTCCGTGGATGCCTCGGGGGGCGTCCGCGGTGTGGTGGGCGAGGACGTGGACTTCGACGCCGCCGTCCGCGCCGCGCGTCTCTGCGGGATCAACCTGCTGGCCCAGATGAAGGCCGCCTGCGAAGGCGACCTGGACCGCGTGGTCCGGGTGGTGAAGCTGGGCGGGTTCGTCCAGGCGGGACCTGACTTCTTCGACATCCCGAAGGTGGTCAACGGCTGCTCCGACCTGATGGTCGAGGTGCTGGGCGATGCGGGCCGTCACGCCCGTTCGGCCGTGGGGGTGTATCGTCTGCCCCTGAACTTCGCCGTCGAGGTCGACGCGGTGGTGCAGGTCCGGTGAAGGCCGCCGTGGAAAAGGGGGGCTTCGGCGAGGCCTGGGACCTCCTCTTCCATCCGCCGGTCGCGCACCGGGGGCTGTGGAGCCCCGACGGCGCGCCGGAGAACTCGCTGGGCGCCTTCCAGGCCGCCTGCGCCGCGGGCTACGGGATCGAGCTGGACGTCCAGATCTCGGCCGACGGCGAAGCGATGGTCTTCCATGACGGCAAGCTGGCCCGGATGACCGGCGCCGAGGGCCGGGTGAAGGACCACAGCGCCGCTGATCTGGCCGGGATGCGGCTGGCCGGCACGGACGAGAAGATCCCCACGCTGCTGGAGACCTTGGCCCTCATCGGCCATCGGGCGATGGTCCACGTGGAGCTGAAGACGCCGTTCGGCGAGGTGGGGCCGCTGGAGCAGCGGGTCCACGAGGTGATCGCCGACCACAACGGGCCGCTATGCGTGATCGGCTTCAATCCCTATTCCCACGCCTGGTTCGCCGACCGCTATCCGGGCGTGCTGCGGGGGCTCGACAGTTACTCCTACGCCCGGGCGCCCAGGATGGCCGAGGCCCAGCGCAAGGCCTTCGCCGACCTGGAGCACGTCGAGATCGCGCGGCCCCACTTCCTGGCCCTGGGCCTCGACATGCTGCCCAGCGCGCGGGCGGCCGAGTATCGGGCGCAGGGCTATCCGGTGGTGGCCTGGACCGTCCGCACGCCCGACGAATGGGCCGCGGTGAAGGACGGTTGCGACAACCTGATCTTCGAGGGCTTCACGCCGGAACAGGGCGGCCGGGCGTGACTCTGCGGCCGGCGGTGAAGGTCGCCCGCCGCATCGCCGAGATCGGCCGGGAGGCGTGGGACGCCTGCGCCGACAACCCGGCCTATGCCGGCAATCCCTTCATCCGGTTCGACTTCCTGGACGCGCTGGAGGCGTCGAACTGCGCGGTCGAGCGGGCGGGGTGGGGGCCCCAGCACCTGTCGGTCGAGGACGAGGCGGGCCGGACGGCGGCGGTGATGCCGCTCTACCTGAAGAGCCACAGCCAGGGCGAATACATCTTCGACCACGCCTGGGCCGACGCCTATGAGCGGGCCGGAGGACGGTACTATCCCAAGCTGCTGTCGGCCGCGCCGTTCGTCCCGGCGACCGGCGCGCGGCTGCTGGCGCGGCCGGACGTGGATCGCGAGGCGGCCTGGCGCATCCTGCTGGGCGGCGGCCTGTCGGTGTGCGAGCGCTACGGCGCCTCGGGCCTCAACCTCAACTTCGTCACCGAGGACGAGTGGTGCTGGCTGGGCGAGCAGGGCCTCGGGCGGCGCGAGGGGCAGCAGTACCACTGGGAGAACCGCGGCTACCGCGACTTCGACGACTTCCTGGGCGCGCTGTCCTCGGGGCGGCGCAAGACCATCCGGCGGGAGCGCCGCGACGCGCAGGCCGAGGCCGAGATCGTCCGGCTGACCGGCGCCGACCTGACCGAAGACCACTGGGACGCGTTCTTCGGGTTCTACATGGACACCGGCTCGCGCAAGTGGGGCCGGCCGTACCTGACCCGCGCGTTCTTCTCGGAGCTGGGCGAGCGGATGGCCGATCGGGTCCTGCTGATCCTGGCCCGGAGGCCGGATGGGCGCGGCGGCGGACGGTGGATCGCGGGCGCCTTGAACCTGATCGGCGGCGACTGCCTCTACGGCCGCCATTGGGGCTGCGTCGAGGACGTGCCGTTCCTGCACTTCGAGCTCTGCTACTACCAGGCCATCGAATGGGCGATCGAGCAGGGGTTGCCGCGGGTGGAGGCCGGCGCGCAGGGGCAGCACAAGATCGCCCGTGGCTACCTGCCGAAGCCGGTCTATTCCGCCCACTGGATCGCCGATCCCGCCCTGCGCGCGCCGGTCATGCGCTACCTGGACCAGGAGCGGGCGGCCGTGGACCAGGAGATGGAGTGGCTGGAGGAGGCGTTTTCACCGTTCCGGGAGCGCCCTTGACCGCAAGGCGGTTGCCAGACCGGCTCGCCACGCCGCAGGCGGCCGGCTCCCGCATGGAGCCGCTTAGATGATCGTCCGTCCGCTGGCCGCCGCCCTCGCCAGTCTCTTCGTCCTTGCGTCGCCCGTCCGCGCCGCCGACCCGCCGTCGGCCTACGGCGCGCTGTTCGACGAGGTCTGGAAGACCGTCGAGACCAACTTCTACGATCCCACGTTCAACGGCCGTGACTGGCGCGCCGTGGGCGACCGCTATCGCGCCGAGGCGTCGGCCGCCCCGGACGATGCGGCGTTCGGGCGGGTCGCCAACCGGATGCTCAACGAGCTGGGCGTGTCCCACCTCCACCTCTCGCCGCCCGCGGCGAACGCGACGCGCGGGGGAGTCGGGATCGGCGCCGAGATCGAGAGGATCGACGGCGCGCGGGTGGTGGTCGAGGTCGCGCCGCTGTCCGACGCGCAGCGCCAGGGCCTTCGCGTGGGCGACCGGATCGTGGGTCCGAAGTCGCTCGCAGGCCCGCTGGGCGGCGCCGTCGATGTCGAGGCCCTGGGCTGCGACGGCGAGGTCCGGCGGATGCGGATCCGGCACGAGCAGTCGGGCTGGCCGCCGCCGCATCCCGGCCTGTCCTGGCGCGTCCTGGGCCTGCGGCCGGGGCTGAAGGTGGGCTATCTCCGCATCGACCGTTTCGACGACGGCGCCGCCGACCTCGCCGACCGCGCGATGGACGCGCTGGCCGACACCCAGGGCGTGGTCATCGACATCCGGCGGAACAGCGGGGGCAACCTCTCGGCGCTGCGGCTGGCCAGCTACTTCTCGGGCGAGAGCCGGCCGGCAGTCGCGCTGCTGGCGCGCCCCTATCTGGAACGCCTGGGCCGGCGGGCGACCGCGGCCGATCTCGCGAACCTCGCGCCGACCCAGGGCGCCTATACCGACGGAGCGGTCTTCGCGGCCGTCGAACGGGGCCAGGGCGCCGCCGTCTATCACTCGGAGGAGATGGGCGCGAAGCGCTACAAGGGCGCGGTGGTCGTGGTGATGTCGGGCGAGACGGCCAGCGCCGGCGAGGGCTTCGCCCACATCATGCGCGAACTGGCGGGCGCCCCGCTGGTGGGGCGCGCCACCGCCGGCCAACTGCTCAGCAGCGACCGCTTCGGCCTGTCGGGCGGATGGCGGCTGACCGTGCCGGTGGGCGGCGTCTGGGGCGTGGACGGCCGCGACTTCGGCGACCGGCCGGTGACGCCCGACGTCGAGGTTCCGCGCACCGCCGCCGATCTCTGCCGCGTGCGGGACGCCGATCTGGACCGCGCGCTCGAGGTGCTGGAGAGCCGGCTCGGGCGGTGAGAGCCCGCACGCCGCGTTCCGCGATCCCCGGCGATTTGGTAGGCAGGTCCCAGTTTCAGAGGGAGCGCTTGGGCATGAGCCTGGACGGGACGTACGACGCCGGCAACATCTTCGCGAAGATCCTGCGGGGCGAGGCGCCTTCGGTGCGGGTCTTCGAGGACGAGCATGTGTTCGCGTTCATGGACGTGTTCCCGCAGTCGAAGGGCCACACGCTGGTGATCCCGAAGCATTCGACGGCGCGCAACCTGCTGGAGGAAGCGCCCGAGACCCTCGGGCCGCTGATGGCGGGCGTGCAGCGGGTGGCCAAGGCGGTGCGCGCGGCGCTGAACCCCGACGGGATCATGATCAGCCAGTTCAACGGCGCGCCGGCGGGGCAGACCGTCTATCACCTGCATTTCCACATCATCCCGCGGTGGGAGGGAACGCCCCTGGGCCGCCACGCCGAGGGGATGGCGGACGTCGAGGAACTGAAGGCGCTGGCGGCGCAGATTTCCGCAAAGATCTCATGACTTCGCCTGCGGGCCTGGCCGCGGCGAACATCGCCTTCGGGGCGGCGGCGTTCGGGCTCGTGGCGTCGATCATTCGGCTGAAGCAGCTCAGGGCGCAGAATCGGATTCCGCCGCACGTGGCCGAATACTTTGCGCCGATCACCGATGCGGCGCGCCTTCGCGCCAAACTCGGCGGCAGCCTGACTCCTCGCGGCGGCAACGTCGCACGCATGCGCAACGGGCGCGTGCTGGCGCTCGTGATGGGGCCTTCACACAGGGAGATCGGCGACCGCTGGCTCACGGGGTTTGTGCATCTGCACCGGTTCGCCCTGATGGCTGAGATCGGGGTTCTTCTGGCCGGTCAGTTCGGCGCGTAGGATGATCGACCGAGCCTTGCACCGGGCGAACGCTACGCGGCGGATCGTCGGCGAGCAGTTCCCCCATCGGGTGTCACGACTTGGCCGTACGAGCGAGTTGGTCTAGGCAATGGAGGTCGCGCCGTCCCGCCTGCGACGGGACGTGCGGCTTGTCATGAACGGAGCGCCGCGGGCCTCGTCGCGCTCCCGGGGGCGTTGAGACTCATGGAACTGCTGCTTCTCCTGATCGTGCTCGGCCTGCTGGGCGCCTTTGTCGTTAAGTATAACCATCTGCAGAAGCTGGGAAATCAGGTGAAGCGCTTCCGCGGCGACATCGCCGCGGCGATGAAGAAGCGCGGAGACCTCGTGGGCCGGCTGAGCGACATCGCCAAGTCCTATGGCGACCACGAAAAGCTGACCCAGATCACCGCGTCGACGAACATGAGCGGCGTCGCCGGCGTCGGCCCCGACATGGAGAACGCCTCGCGGCTGTTCTCGGGGCTGGCCATGTCGTTCCCCGACCTCAAGGCCAACGCCACCTACCAGCAGTTGATGTCGCAGCTGCACGAGATCGAGGGCAACCTCCAGAGCCGGCGCGAGCAGTACAACGAGGCGGCCAGCGTCTATAACAGCTACCGCTCCTCGCTGCCCCAGGCGCTGTTCGCCTCGGCCGTGGGCTTCCCCGAGGCGCCGTTCTTCACCGTGGACGAGAGCGGCCTGGAAGTGCTGCCCGAGTTCAAGACCGACGACGGCCTGATCCTCAAGGAAAGCCTCCAGAAGGCGGGCAACCGGGCCGGCGCCCTGGCCCAGGGGGCGGCCCAGACCGCCACCCAGAAGATCGGCCAGGTCCGCACCCAGCTCCAGGAGGCGCGCGAGGCGCAGCAGGCCGCCGCTCAGGAGGGGCCTGTGGAAGAGGCTGCGGTGGTCGAGGTCGAGCCGGTGCAGGCTCCGGTCGCCGCGTCGCCCGCCGAACCGGCGCAGCCGTCCGACCGCACCGCCTGAACACCATCCCGGTATCCGTCCGGCGTCCGCCAGGAGGCCAGATCCGAGCTTCACAGGAAGGGCCCCGGAACATCGGTTCCGGGGCCTTTTCCATAGGGCGAGCGCCCGCACCGGCGGACGCCGGCCGGGGAACGTATGAGGCGAGGGGGAGGCCGCTCTGCGGCCGGGGCCGGGGACGGATCGATCCGCGCCGGATCAACCCCGTCGGGGCGGCGGGCCGGTGGACGGTCGCCGCGGGACGGCGAGGGGCGAAGACCCAGCCGGTGGTCGGGCGAGGCCGACCCCGGCGGAACCCACCAGCCGGGCGCGCAGGGCGTTGGCGCCGCTTCCGGGACTGTTTCCGGGGCCGCCTCCCAAATCGGGCGACCTGGAGCCGGGCGGGCTTTGGGGAGCGCTCGCCCCCGTGGCGCCGATCCGGGCCAGCAGCTCGCGCAGGGTGGGAAGCTCGGCCGGCGGCGGGCCGGGAAGGGCGTTCGCCTCGGCCACGACGCCGTTCAGGGTCTTGAGCAGGACAGGCAGGCTGGCCCGCTCGGTCTCGCGGTCGCGGTCGTATTCCATCCGCTCGCGTTCGGGAGCCTCGCGTTCGACGGGGTCCCGTTCGGCCGGCTCGCGTTCGGAGAGGGGGGCGGTTCCAGGACGTGCGCCCGCCGCGCCATCGCGGCGCGCTTCCTGGCGCAGGCGCAGGTCGAGCGCGACCGAAATCCGGAAGCCCGAGAAGCAGCGGTCGAAGAGCTGGAACAGCTCCAGCTTGCGCGCCCAGACCGTCTCGGCCTCGGCCTGTTCCGCGAACGCCACCCCCAGCCGATAGGCGCAGGCCCCCAGCTCGGACAGCATCTCGGACGTGGTCGGCTCGGACGACATGAGAACAAAGATAGAACATATGATCTCGTGACGCAAGAGGTAGTGAGGCGCCGGGGGGCCGGCGCCGTTCAAAGGAGGGTTCGGGCGAGTGGAGACTCGTCTAATGGTTGATTGGTGCTATCGTGTCGGTAGATAGTCGAGGGCGACAGGGCATGACCGAGTTCACCGTTGGGAAGACCGTCGCGCAGAGCGAGCCCCAGGTCACGGTCGACGCCAGCAGTCTGTCCCCGGGTGTCCACCGCTTCAAACTCGTGGTCGTCGACGACAGCGGAAACGAGTCGGAGCCGACCTTCCTGGAGATCGTGGTGACGGACAGTGGAAGACCGACAGCCGTCCTGGATGTCGTCAACGCGAACGGGCAGCGGGTCGAGCCGAAGATCGCAGCCGGACAGCCGGTGATCCTCTCCGGGGCGCGGTCGAGCGACGTCGCTCCGGGGCGGGTGGTGGAGTACCGCTTCACCCTGGTCGATCGTGCGTAGAGTCTGTCAAGGACTCGAAAGGTTAGAGGGGCGGGTTGTCGCCTCACCGTACCCCCCCGTGGGGGAACCCTGTGCAGCAGGGTTGAGGGGGCTTCGCCCGGAACGCCGAGCTTGAGGTCGCTCCCCCTCCACCGCCCTGCGGGCGGTCGCCCTCCCCAATGGGGGAGGAGGAACGGCGCCGCATCGGCGGCTTCTCCATGAGCCCGGCGGGGCCCCGGAAGCCGAGCGCATGGTCCTGCCGACATCCCCGGCCACCATAGCCGACCGCTTGCGCTCGGAAGCCGATCTTCCAAAGCAAAAGGCCCGGGCGCTGGCCCGGGCCTTCTCCATTCCAACAGAGGCGGAAGTCCCTCAATCCCGCGGGCGGCGATGTCAGTCCACCGCTTCGGGCTCGTCCGCCGGGGCCTCGACCACAGGGGCGCCGCGTTCGCGTTCCTCGCCCTCGATCTCGAAGCCCAGCTTGCCGTCCTTGAGCACCACGCGGACGTGGCCGCCCTTGGCCAGCCGGCCGAACAGGATCTCGTCGGCCAGGGGCTTCTTGATGTTCTCCTGGATGACCCGGGCCAGGGGCCGGGCGCCGTAGAGTTCGTCGAAGCCGTTCTTGGCCAGCCAGTCGGCCGCCTCGTCGGAGGTCTCGATGGTGACGTGCCGATCCGCGAGCTGGGCCTCGAGCTGCATGACGAACTTGAGCACCACCTGGCGGATGATCTCGGGCGTGAGCGCGCGGAACTGGACGATGGCGTCCAGGCGGTTGCGGAACTCGGGCGTGAACAGCCGCTTCAGCGCCTCGTCGACCTCGTCCTCCTGCTTGCCGCGGCCGAAGCCGATGGCGTTGCGCTGGGCGTCGGAGGCGCCGGCGTTGGTGGTCATGATGAGGACCACGTTGCGGAAGTCGATCTTCTTGCCGTTCGAGTCGGTGAGCTGCCCGTGGTCCATGACCTGGAGCAGGATGTTGAAGACGTCGGGGTGCGCCTTCTCGATCTCGTCCAGCAGGACCACCGAGTGCGGATGCTGGTCGACCGCGTCGGTCAGCAGGCCGCCCTGGTCGAAGCCCACATAGCCGGGAGGCGCGCCGATGAGGCGGCTGACCGTGTGGCGCTCCATGTACTCGGACATGTCGAACCGCAGGAGCTCGATGCCCAGGGTGGAGGCTAGCTGGCGCGCCGTCTCGGTCTTGCCGGTGCCGGTGGGGCCGGAGAAGAGGTAGCAGCCGATGGGCTTGTTGGCGTCGCGCAGGCCCGCCCGCGCCATCTTCATGGCGGCGGAAAGGGACTCGATCGCGGCGTCCTGGCCGTAGACCGCGCGCTTGAGGTCGGTCTCGAGCTGTTTCAGCGCCTCGGTGTCGGACTTGGAGACCGACTTGGGCGGGATGCGGGCGATCTTGGCGACGACGGCCTCGACCTCCTTCAGCCCGATGGTCTTCTTCCGCTTGCCCTCGGGCAGCAGCATCTGGGAAGCGCCGGCCTCGTCGATGATGTCGATCGCCTTGTCGGGCAGCTTGCGGTCGTTGATGTACTTGGCCGATAGCTCGACCGCCGCCTTGATGGCGTCGTTGGTGTAGCGGAGCTTGTGGAACTCTTCGTAGTAGGTCTTCAGGCCCTTGAGGATCTTGATGGTGTCCTCGATCGTGGGCTCGTTCACGTCGATCTTCTGGAAGCGCCGGACCAGGGCCCGGTCCTTCTCGAAGTGCTGGCGGAACTCCTTGTAGGTGGTCGAGCCCATGCAGCGCAGGGTTCCCGACGCCAGGGCCGGCTTGAGCAGGTTGGAGGCGTCCATCGCCCCGCCGCTGGTGGCGCCGGCGCCGATCACGGTGTGGATCTCGTCGATGAAGAGCACCGCGTCGGGGTGGTTCTCCAGCTCCTTGACCACCTGCTTGATGCGCTCCTCGAAGTCGCCGCGGTAGCGGGTGCCGGCCAGCAGCGCGCCCATGTCGAGCGAGAAGATGGTCGAGCCCGCCAGGACGTCGGGCACCTGCTTGTTGACGATCTTGCGCGCCAGGCCCTCGGCGATGGCGGTCTTGCCGACGCCGGGATCGCCGACCAGGAGCGGGTTGTTCTTGGTGCGGCGGCACAGGATCTGGATGCAGCGCTCGACCTCGGCCATCCGCCCGATGAGGGGGTCGACCTTACCCTGCTTGGCCTTCTCGTTGAGGTTGACGCAGTAGGCCTCGAGCGCCTCGCCGCCGGTCTTGACCTGGGGCTTCTCCTCGTCCTCGGCGCCCTTCACGGGCTTGGCTTCGGAGGCGCCGGCCTTCTTGGCGATGCCGTGGGCGATGTAGTTCACCGCGTCGTACCGCGTCATGTCCTGCTCCTGCAGGAAGTAGGCGGCGTGGCTCTCGCGCTCGCTGAAGATGGCCACCAGCACGTTGGCGCCGGTCACCTCCTCGCGGCCCGAGGACTGGACGTGGATCACCGCGCGCTGGATCACGCGCTGGAAACCCGCCGTGGGCTTGGCGTCCTCGCCGTCGTCGACCACGAGCGAGCGCAGCTCATTGTCGACGTAGTTGGTGAGGGTGGTGCGAAGCGCCTGGAGCTCGACGTCGCAGGCGCGCATCACGGCGGCCGCGTCCTCGTCGTCGACCAGGCTGAGCAGCAGGTGCTCGAGCGTCGCGTATTCGTGTTTGCGCTGGTTGGCGTAGGCCACCGCGCGGTGGAGGGATTCTTCGAGCTGGCGAGAAAATGACGGCAAACGCCTCAGTCCTTTTCCATGGTGCACTGCAGCGGGTGTTGATGCCGCCGCGCCGTATCAACGACTTGGGCTACTTTCGTTTCCGCCACTTCGTATGTGTAGACCCCGCAGACGCCCACGCCATGTTGATGAACATGGAGCATGATGCGAGTCGCGTCTTCGCGCGATTTGTTGAAGAATTGCTCGAGTACGTACACGACGAATTCCATCGGCGTGTAGTCGTCGTTGAGCAGAAGAACCCGATACATGGCCGGCTTCTGCGTCTTCGGCTTCGTCTGGGTGACGACCGCGGAGCGAACGCCGGTGTCTGCACCGCCTTCCTTCCGTTCGCTCATCTGCCTGGTCTCCTGGGGCGGCGCCTCGATCGTTCGATCTTCCGATTAGATATGGAAGATAGCGCCTTTTGGAAGGGTTGAATCGTCGCGGTTGACCTTGACGTAGGGGCGGGGGCGCCCATGCCGGGGCGGCGCCGGTTCCTGGCGGGGCGCCTGTTTCGGGGGCGTTCTCACTCTTCCCTGTACGTTCCGCGGGCGCGAAGGAGGCGCCCGGAGGTGACCGCGCCCGGCCCGAATCGGTCGCGGAGGGCGTCGACCGAGCGCTCGCTGGCCAGCGCCCGGCGCTCGTCCTCGGCGAAGAAGTCGGCCCCGGCCTCGGCGGCGTCGACCAGATCGGCGATCCCGACGCCGATGAGCCGCCAGGGCTGGCCGGTCGCCTCGCGGGCCAGGAGCTCGCGCCCGACCTTGAAGAGGGTGTGCGCCGTCTGGGTGGCCACGGGCAGGGTGCGGCGGCGGGTGACGATGCGGAAGTCGGTGGCGCGCAGTTTGAGCGTGACCACCCGGCCCGCGACGCCAGCCGTCCGGGCCTGCCGCGCCACCCGCTCGCAGAGCGGGGCCAGCCGGTCCTCCAGGTCGCCGAGCCGGGACAGGTCGTCGTTGAAGGTGGTCTCGGCGCTGATCGCCTTGCGGGCCTCGTTGGGATTGACGCTGCGCGTGTCGCGCCCGTGCGCCAGCTCGGAGAGGCGCAGGCCGTGCGCGCCCCAGCGGTCGGCCAGCACTTTCCGGTCGGCGCGGGCCAGGTCGCCCACGGTGCGGAAGCCCGCCTTCTCCAGCGTGGCCACCATCGCGGGGCCGACGCCGGGCAGGATGCGCACCGGCCGCGGGGCCAGGAAGGCGGCCGCCTCGGCGCCGATCACCGAGAAGCCGCGGGGCTTGTCCAGGTCGGAGGCGATCTTGGCCAGGAACTTGTTGGGGGCGAGGCCGATGGAGACGGTCAGGCCCGTCTCGGCCTCGATACGGGCCTGGAGGCGGGCCAGGGTGAGCGCCGGCGGGGCGCCGTGCAGCCGCTCGGTGCCCGAGAGGTCGAGCCAGGCCTCGTCCAGGCTCAGGGGTTGGATCAGGGGCGTGAGGTCGGCGGCCAGGCCCAGGATGCGCTTCGATTCGGCGCGGTACTTCGTGAAGTCGGGTTTGATGACCACGGCTTCGGGGCAGAGCTTCAGCGCCTTGAACATCGGCATGGCCGAGCGCACGCCCGAGATGCGGGCGATGTAGCAGCAGGTGGTGACCACCCCGCGCTTGCCGCCGCCGACGATGACGGGCCGGTCCCGCAGCTCGGGCCGGTCGCGCTTCTCGACGCTGGCGTAGAAGGCGTCGCAGTCCATGTGCGCGATCGTCAGCCGGTCCAACTCGGGATGGGCCGCGATGCGGGGCGAGCCGCAGGTCGGGCACCGCGGCGGCGGCGCGTCGAAGGCCCGGAAGCAGTCGCGGCAGAAGGCCTTCATGGCGCCGTCATGCCCGGGGCCACAGCCAGGCCGCGCCGCGCACGCCCGAGGAGTCGCCATGGAGGGCCGGGCGGACCGGCGTGTCGAAGACGTCCGAGAAGGCGTGCGGGGCCAGGGCGGCGGGGAGCCGGGCGTAGATCTCGGCGATGTTCGACATGCCGCCGCCCAGCACGACGACGTCGGGGTCCAGCACGTTGACGATGACGCCCAGGCCGCGGGCCAGGCGGTCCAGATAGCGGTCGAAGGCCGCGCCGGCGTTCGCGTCGCCGGCGCGCATGGCGGCGATGGCGTCCTCGCCGCCCAGGCCCGCGTCGCGGGCGAAGCCGGTTCCGCTGACGAACAGCTCCATGCAGTTGGCGCGCCCGCACCAGCAGGCGATCTGCGGGTCCCACGGCCGAGGCGAGGGCAGGGGCATGTGGCCCCATTCGCCGGCGATGCCGTTGCGCCCTTCCACGATCCGGCCGTCGACGGCGAGGCCGGCGCCGCAGCCCGTGCCCAGGATGGCGGCGAAGACCACCCCGGCGCCGGCGGCCGCCCCGTCGACGGCCTCGGACAGCGCCAGGCAGTTGGCGTCGTTGGCGTAGCGCACCCGGCGCTCCAGCACCCGCGCGAGATCGGCCGGGAACGGGCGCCCGTTCAGGACCGTGGAGTTGGAGTTCCGCATCGTCCCGGTCCTGGGCGACGGGGAGCCGGGGCCGCCCACGCCCACGCGGTCGGTCCGGACGCCCGCCTGCCGCTCGGCCTCGGCCACGATCGCGCGGGTGGCCTCCAGGCGATCTTCGTAGGCGGGCGGGGTCGGCCCACGCACCCGCGCCTGGAACCGGCCGTCGGCGTCGAGCGCCGCCGCCTCGATCTTGGTGCCGCCGAAGTCCACGCCGATGCGGATCATGCGATCAGATATACGCGATCCGGGCGCGCGCGTGAGGCTCTCCTGTCGGGCTCGAGAGGCTGGACTCGCGACGGACTCCAATTTAGAAAAATGGGTATGATGCGCTGGCGCTCCACGCCGGCCGGGAGGGCAGGATGGATACGTTGCACCGCCGGGGCCTGCTGGCCGCCGCCGCGATCTCGGCGCTCATGCCGGCTGCCGGGGCCTGGGGCGCCGCGCCGCCACCCGTGGCCGCGACGCGTGCGGGGCGGGTGCGTGGCGTGCAGGTCGACGGGATCAACGTGTTCCGGGGCGTTCGCTATGGCGCGAGCACCGAGGGCCGCCGATTCCAGCCCCCCAAACCGCCGACACCCTGGCGCGGCGTGGCCGACGCCCTGGAGTTCGGGGCCCAGTCTCCGCAGGTGTCGGGCGGCGACGGCGGCGGACTGTTCCGCTCGTGGGCGAACCCCCAGCCGGACAGCGAGGACTGCCTGTTCCTCAACGTCTGGACGCCGGGCCTTGGCGACGGGGGGCGGCGGCCGGTGATGGTGTGGTTCCACGGCGGCGGCTTCTCGGTCGGGTCGGGGTCCAGCCACGGCTATGACGGCGTCCGGCTCTGCAAGCGCGGCGACGTCGTGGTGGTCACGGTGAACCATCGGCTGAACGTCTTCGGCTACGGCTACATGGGACCGAGCGCGGCTTCGGAGCTGGCCGACTCGGGCAACGCCGGCAATCTCGACATGATCCTGGCGCTGCGCTGGGTGCGGGACAACATCGCCGAGTTCGGGGGCGACCCGGGCAATGTGATGATCTTCGGCGAATCCGGCGGCGGCGGAAAGGTTTCGACCCTGATGGCCATGCCGGCCGCCGCGGGCCTTTTCCACCGGGCGGCGGTGCAGAGCGGCTCGAGCCTGACCGGACTGACGCCCGAGGAAGCGTCGGAAAGCATGCGGAAGCTGGCCGCCGCCTGCGGCGTCGCGCCGGACGACGCCCAGGCGTGGCGCGCGCTGCCGCGGGAGCAACTGGTCGCGGGGCTGCGGAAGGCGGCGGTGGAACTGCGCCCCGTGGTCGACGGGCGCGCCTTGCCCCGCCACCCGTTCACGCCCGACGCCCCCGAGGTGTCGCGCAATGTGCCGATGCTGATCGGGACCACGAAGGACGAGATGACCCTGCTGCTCGGGGGGCGCGTTCCGTCGTCGTTCCGCGCCACCTGGGACGATCTGCCGGCCCGCGCGGCCCCGTTCCTGGCCGACGTGGACGGGCCGGAGACCATCGCGGCGTTCCGGAGGCTCTATCCCGACGCCAGGCCCAGCGACATCCTGTTCACGATCGCCACCGTGCGGGCGACGCGCAAGGCCGCCATCACCCAGGCCGAGCGGAAGGCGGCCCAGGAGGGGGCGCCGGCCTACATGTACCTGCTGAACTGGGAGACGCCGGTGGACGGCGGCCGCTGGAAGTCGCCGCACGCCCTGGATATCGCCCTCATGTTCGACAACGTCGCCAAGTCGGTCTCGATGTCGGGCGACTCGCCCGAGGCCCAGAAGGTGGCCGACGCGATGAGCGACGCCTGGATCCGGTTCGCCCGCACCGGCGATCCGGGCTGGGCGCCCTATCGCCCCGACAGCCGCGCCACCATGGTGTTCGACGTGGAATCGCGGGTCGTGAACGATCCGAACCGGGAAGAGCGCCTGATGTTCGCGGACGTGCCGCTGGCGCGGGTGGGGTCTAGCCGCTGACGGCGCGGGCGATGCGCTCGCCCAACTCGGGCCAGTCGTCGATGCGGGGGTGACGGTCGGACAGCGGCGCGAAGGGGCGCAGGCGCAGGTCGGCGACGTGCTGGAAGGTGGCCGTGCGCGGCGCGTGGTCGGCCACCGAGTCCAGGTTCGAGAGCAGGTCGTCCACGAAGGCGGTGGGCTGCGCCGTCTGGGCCACGAGGCCGGCGGCGATCGGCCCCTTGGGACCGGAGTTCAGCACCAACGGGTGTTTCAGCCCATGCTTGCGGAGCCATTCGGCGCGCAGGCGCTCGGCGTCGGCCGGCGCGTTCGACAGGATGAGGATCTCGGCGCGGTCGGAAAGGCGGTTCAGCGCGGCGATGGCCCCGGGCGCGGGCTCCATCTCGTGGCAGTGGCCGGCGAAGAAGGCGTCGAACAGCCGCTTGCCCTCGGCGATGTCCAGGTGCTGCGTCTCGCCGGGGCGGTAGATGTTCTGGAACAGGGCGAACCGCTCGATCCGCATCTCCAGGCCGTGGCGGGCCACGTAGTCGCCGAACCCCTGCATGAACAGGCCCAGCACCTCGTCCACGTCCACCAGCACGAGCGGCCGGTCGGGCGACAGGCCCAGGTCGGCGAGGCGGGGCGCGGCGGGCTCGGCGGGGTTCGTCAAGGCGGGGTCCAGGCTGACGTGAACGCGGATAACGAAGTTTAAGGATATCCCGAGGGATAAGAACGGGAAGGGTGGGGTGGGCCGACTGCGGCCTGGTCCGAGGAGAGCGTCGGGTCCCGAATGGCCAAGAAAGTCCTCATCGTCGAGGATAACGAGCTGAACATGAAGCTGTTTCATGATCTGCTCGAAGCCCAGGGCTACGAGATCCTGGAGACCCGCGAAGGACTCGCGGCGCTGTCGCTTGCGCGCGAGCACAGGCCCGACCTGATCCTGATGGACATCCAGCTTCCCGAGATCTCGGGCCTCGAAGTCACCAAGTGGCTGAAGGAAGACGACGATCTGGCCCACATCCCGGTCGTCGCCGTGACCGCCTTCGCCATGAAGGGCGACGAGGAGCGCATCCGCGAGGGCGGGTGCGAGGCCTATATCTCGAAGCCGATCTCGGTGACGCACTTCCTCGACACGATCCGCCGGCTGCTGAACTAGCCATGTCCGCGCGGATCCTGGTCGTCGACGACATCGAATCGAACGTCCGCCTGCTCGAGGCGAAGCTGTCGGCCGAGTACTACGAGGTCCTGACGGCCCAGGACGGCCCCACGGCCCTGGCCCTGGCGGCGGCCGAGCTGCCCGACATCGTGCTGCTGGACGTGATGATGCCCGGCATGGACGGCTTCGACGTGTGCCGCCGGCTCAAGGACGACCCGCTGACCCGGCACATCCCGGTCGTGCTGGTCACCGCCCTGGACGGGCGCGCCGACCGGGTGGCGGGCCTGGAGGCGGGCGCCGACGACTTCCTCACCAAGCCCATCGACGACGTCATGCTGTTCGCCCGCGTGCGCAGCCTGACGCGGCTGAAGGGCGTGATCGACGAACTGCGCGACCGCGAGGCCTCGGGCCGCCGCATGGGCGTGATCGCCGGCGCGGCCTCGCGCCTGGGCGGATCGGGCGGCCGCATCCTGATCGTGGACGACAACGTGCGCCAGGCCGAACGGGTGGCCGCCGAACTGGCGGTCGAGCACCGGCCGGTGGTGGAATGCGAGGCCGAGAAGGCCCTGCTCACCGCCCGGAGCCTGGTGGACCTGATCATCGTCAACGCCAACGCCAAGGCGTTCGACGGCCTGCGCTTCGCCGCCCAGCTCCGCTCGGACGAGGCGACGCGGAACGTGCCGGTGCTGGCGGTGGTGGACCTGGACGAGCGCCGCAAGGCGCTGAAGGCGCTGGAGATCGGGATCAACGACATCCTGGCCCGGCCCATCGATCCCGGCGAGCTGGCGGCGCGGGTGCGTACGCAGATCCGCCGCAAGCGCTACACCGACTATCTGCGCTCGAACCTGGACCACTCGCTGGAACTGGCGGTGACCGACCAGCTCACGGGGCTGCACAACCGCCGCTACATGGCCGGCCAGCTCGAGGCGCTGATGCGACGGGCGGGGCAGGGGGGCGAGCCGGTCTCGGTGCTGGTCATCGACATCGACCACTTCAAGCGGGTGAACGACAGCTTCGGCCACGACGTGGGCGACGAGGTGCTGGCCGAGTTCGCCGTGCGTCTGGCGTCGAACGTGCGCGCCATCGACCTGCCGGTGCGCCACGGGGGCGAGGAGTTCGTCGTGGTGATGCCCGACACCGACCTGGAGAACGCCCGGCGCATCGCCGAGCGCATCCGCCTGCACGTGGCCGGCGCGCCGTTCCGCGTGATGGGCGGCCAGGAGCTGCTGTCGGTGACCATATCCATCGGCGTGGCCACCAGCGCCGGGACGGACGACACGTCGAACGCCCTGCTCAAGCGCGCCGACGAGGCCGTCTACGAAGCCAAGTCCGCCGGCCGCAACCGGGTGATCGCCCGGGCGGCTTAGAGCGCGTTCGGTTTAGATAGACGCATATCCGGCATGCCTGATGTAATTGGCGCACTCGGCGGCTGAGAAGCATTCGAGCAGCCTGCCGATGCGGCG
>NZ_MEEX01000036.1 GCF_001724605.1 Phenylobacterium sp. SCN 70-31 | reverse complement strand
GACGCGGAAGGCGAAGCTGCGCTTTCCGCGCCCTTCCGCGTTTTCCGCGGTCCCATGACCGAGCCTCCGCTCCCGCGGAGGCTCAGGCCCCTTCCGTGTCTTCCGTGTTTTCTGTGGTTCCAAACTGACTCAGAGACCGACAAGCCCCCGGCGCCACCCATCCGAACCACGGAAAACACGAACGCGCGCCCAGTCCCGCAAGCCCGCGACGCCCCGCTTCCGCACGAAGCTTGGCCGTAGAACTCCGGAAACCCTTTTTGCGCCTTGATCCGCGTCCCGGCATCCCCCATGGTCGCGCCGGTTCGAGGGGCGTCATGATCAAGTCCGAACTGATCGCGAAACTTGCCGAAGAGAATCCGCATCTTACCCAGCGCGACATCGAGCGCGTGGTGGGTGTGGTCCTGGAGCGCATGATCGAGGCGCTGGAGAGCGGCGGGCGGGTCGAGCTGCGCGGTTTCGGCGCCCTGTCGGTGCGCTCGCGCGATGCGCGCGCCGGCCGCAACCCCCGGACGGGCGAGCCGGTTGACGTGCAGGCCAAACACGTCCCCTTCTTCAAGAGCGGCAAGGAGCTGCGCGAGCGGCTGAACGCCGACGACGAGGGTTAGGACGGCGAGGGCTGACGATTCCGGCCCTCTGACCAGGAGGGTTTCATGGGCGTCTTCTCGGAATTCCGCGAATTCATCGCGCGCGGCAACGTCATCGACCTGGCCGTCGGCGTGATCATCGGCGCGGCGTTCAACGACATCGTCAAGGTGCTGGTCGACCAGGTGATCATGCCGCCGATCGGCCTCCTGACCTCGGGCGTCGATTTCTCGCGGCTGCAATGGGTGCTCAAGCCCGACGACCCGGCCACGGCGGACATCAACGAGCTGGTGGCCATCCAGTACGGCGCCTTCATCAACGCCGGCATCAAGTTCCTGATCGTGGCCTGGGCCGTGTTCATGCTGGTGAAGGTGGTCAACACCATCCGCCGCCAGCCGGCGCCGCCGGCCGAAGAAGCGCCCGCGCCGCCGCCGCAGGAGGTCCTGCTGACCGAGATCCGCGACCTGCTGAAGGCGAAATAGCGCGCAAGCCCGGCCCGCAAGCCTTGCGCGGGGGCCGGGGCGTCGCCTAATCCCCGGCCATGTCCGCCAAGGCCAAGATCTGCGGCGTCTCCACGCCCGAGGCCGTGCGCGCCGTCGTCGACGGCGGCGCCGCGTACCTGGGCTTCATGTTCTTCCCCAGGAGCCCCCGCAACATCGCCGCCGAGGCGGCGGCCCGGCTCGCGCCGCCGGCCCGCGCCCGCGGCGTGAAGATCGTGGCCGTGGTGGTCGATCCGTCCGACGACGATCTCGACGCTCTCGTGGCCGGCCTCTCGCCCGACCTGATCCAGCTCCACGGCAGGGAGACCCCGGCCCGGGCGCGCGAGATCGCGGCCCGCTCCGGCCGCGGGATCGTCAAGGTGGTCCCGGTATCGGAAGCCGCCGACATCGACGCCGCCCGCGCCTACGAGCCCGTGGTCGAGCATCTGATGTTCGAGACCAAGCCCCCGAAGGACGCCGACCGGCCCGGCGGCCTGGGCGTCGCCTTCGACTGGACCCTGCTCCAGGGCCGCCGCTTCCAGAGGCCCTGGTTCCTGGCGGGAGGGCTCAATCCCTGGAACGTGGGCGAGGCCCTGGCCGCCTCGGGCGCCCCGCTGGCGGACGTTTCCTCTGGCGTGGAACGGGGACCCGGCTTAAAGGACCCGGCCTTGATCACGGCGTTCCTGGACGCTGTCCGGCGCGCCTGAGATTAGACCCGCTTCCCCATGAACGCCCCCGCTTCACCCGACCGGCCCAACGACTACACCGCCTATCCCGACGCCGACGGGCGCTTCGGCGATTACGGCGGGCGCTACGTGCCCGAGACGCTGATGCCGCTGGTCCACGAGCTGGACGCGGCCTATCGCGCGGCCAAGGCCGACCCGGCGTTCCAGGCCGAACTGGCGGGCTACATGCGGCACTACGTGGGCCGGCCCAGCCCGCTCTACTTCGCGAGCCGCCTGACCGAGCACTTCGGCGGGGCGAAGATCTATCTGAAGCGCGAGGAGCTGAACCACACCGGTTCGCACAAGATCAACAACTGCATGGGCCAGATTCTGCTGGCCATGCGGATGGGCAAGACGCGCATCATCGCCGAGACCGGCGCCGGCCAGCACGGCGTGGCCACCGCCACCGTCTGCGCCCGCTTCGGCCTGCCCTGCGTGGTCTACATGGGCGCCGTCGACGTCGAGCGGCAGAAGCCCAACGTCTTCCGCATGAACCTGCTGGGCGCGCGGGTCGAGGCGGTGACGGCCGGCTCGGCCACGCTCAAGGACGCCATGAACGAGGCCCTGCGCGACTGGGTCACCAACGTCCACGACACCTACTACCTCATCGGCACCGCCGCGGGCATGCACCCCTATCCCGAGATGGTCCGCGACTTCCAGGCGGTGATCGGCCAGGAGGCGCGCCAGCAGGTGCTGGAGGCCGAGGGCCGGCTGCCCGACGCCGTGGTCGCCTGCGTGGGCGGCGGCTCGAACGCCATCGGCATCTTCCACCCCTTCCTGAACGACGACGGCGTCAGGCTGATCGGCGTCGAGGCGGCGGGCGAGGGGATGGAGACCGGCCGGCACGCCGCCGCCATCAACGGCGGGCGGCCGGGCGTCCTGCACGGCAACATGACCTATCTGCTCCAGGACGCCGAGGGCCAGATCGAGGAGGCGCACTCCATCTCGGCCGGCCTCGACTATCCGGGGATCGGGCCCGAGCATTCCTGGCTCCACGACGTGGGCCGGGCGACGTACCTCACCGCCACCGACCTCGAATCCCTCGACGCCTTCAAGCTCACCGCCGAGCTGGAGGGCATCCTGCCCGCCATCGAGAGCGCGCACGCGCTCGCCCGCATCGGCGACATCGCCAGGAACGTGGGCAAGGGCGGCGTCGTGGTGCTGAACCTGTCTGGCCGGGGCGACAAGGACGTCGCCACCGTGGCCAATCATCTGGGCATGCAGATTTGACCAAGGCTCGCATCGACGCCCGCTTCGCCGCCCTGAAGGCCGAAGGCCGCGCCGGCTTCGTGTCTTACGTGATGGCGGGCGATCCCGACGCCGAGACGGCGCTGGCGATCCTGAAGGGCCTGCCCGCCGCCGGGGCCGACCTGATCGAGGTTGGCTTCCCGTTCTCGGACCCGATGGCCGAGGGGCCGCCCATCCAGCGCGCCGCCCAGCGGGCGCTCCGCAAGGGCATGACGCTGAAGGGGACGCTGGCCGCCATCGCCGCGTTTCGCCAGGACGACCAGGACACGCCGATCATCCTGATGGGCTACACCAACCCGCTGGTGACGTGGGGCTACGAGGCGTTCGCGCGCGACGCCGCGGCCGCCGGCGTCGATGGGGTCATCGTCGTGGACTGCCCGCCCGAGGAGGCCGACAGCCTGGCCGACGCCCTGGACGCCCACGACGTATCGCTGATCCGGCTGGCGACGCCGACCTCGGACGACAAGCGCCTGCCCGTGGTGGTCTCTCGGACCTCGGGCTTCGTCTACTACGTCTCGGTCGCCGGGGTGACCGGTGTGAAGGAGGCCGACGCGGCGGCCGTGGCGCCGCACGTCGAGCGCGTACGCAAGGCCTCCGGCCTGCCCGTCGCCGTGGGCTTCGGCATCAAGACGCCCGAACGCGCCGCCGCCGTGGCCCGCGTGGCCGACGCCGTGGTCGTGGGCTCGGCCCTGGTGGACGAGGTGGCCGCCGGCGTCGACGCCGGCGAAGACGTGACCCCCAACGAAGACGTGACTCGGCGCGTGCTTACAAAGGCCGAGTCACTGGCTAAGGCTGTCCGCGCCGCGCGCCGGATTCCGGCCTGAACAGTTTCGAAGGCGATGGCTGACCAGAAGAACGACAAGTCCGCACGGCCGCCGGCCGAGAAGAAGCGGGGCTGGCTGTCCCGTATCGCCCCCGGCGTCCGCAATCCCGGCAAGCGCGACACGCCCGAGAACCTCTGGGTGAAGTGCCCGGACACGGGCGAGATGCTGTACCGGCCCGACCTCGAGGCGGCGCTGTGGGTCACCCCCTCGGGCAATCATATGCGTATCGGGGCCAGGCTGCGCCTGCTCTACACGTTCGACGACGGCAAGTTCGAGCGGATCTCCACCCCGATCATGCCCGAGGACCCCCTGAAGTTCCCGGACGACAAGCCGTATCCCGATCGACTGAAGGCCGCGCGCAAGGCCACCGGCGAGCAGGACTCGATGGCCGTCGCCTTCGGCCAGATCCACGGTCAGCCGGCCGTGGTGATCGTCCAGGACTTCGCCTTCATGGGCGGCTCGCTGGGCATGGCGGCCGGCGAGACCTTCGTGAAGGCCGCGCAGGAGGCCGTGGCGCGCGGCGTGCCGCTGGTGATCTTCACCGCCTCGGGCGGCGCGCGGATGCAGGAGGGCACGCTCAGCCTGATGCAGATGGCCCGCACCACCCTGGCGCTGAACGAGGTGAAGTCGGCCGGCCTGCCCTATGTCGTGGTGATGACCGATCCCACCACCGGCGGGGTGACGGCGTCGTACGCCATGCTGGGCGACGTCCACCTGGCCGAACCCAACGCCACCATCGGCTTCTCGGGCCGCCGCGTGATCGAGCAGACGATCCGCGAGGTGCTGCCGCCGACGTTCCAGCGCTCCGAGTTCCTGGTCGAGCACGGCATGGTGGACCAGGTGGTGACCCGCGCCGAACTGCCGGAAAAGCTGGGTTCGATCCTCAAGACCCTTATGATGGGGCGTGAGCGCCTTCCCCCCGCCGCCTGACGCCGCCGCCGATCCCGGCCACGATCCCATCCGCGCCTCGGATGCGGTGATCCAGCGGCTGCGCGCCAACCATCCCACGCTGATCGACCTCAGCACCGGCCGGGTCGAGCGGCTGCTGGCGGCGCTGGGCCGCCCCGACCTGAAGCTGCCGCCGGTGATCCACGTGGCCGGCACCAACGGCAAGGGCTCGACCGTCGCCTATCTCCGCGCCATCGGCGAGGCGGCCGGCCTGCGGGTCCACGCCCTGACCTCTCCCCACCTCGTGCGGTTCGCGGAGCGCATCCGGCTGGCGGGGCGGCTCATCACCGACGACGAGCTGAACGACCTCACCGACCGGGTCGAGGCCGCCAACGACGGCCAGCCGATCAGCTTCTTCGAGATCACCACCGTCCTGGCCTTCCTGGCCTTCGCCGAGACGCCGGCCGACCTCTGCATCGTCGAGGTGGGCCTGGGCGGCCGCTTCGACGCCACCAACGTCTTCGACGCCCCGGCGGTCAGCGTCATCACGCCGGTGGACTACGACCACCTCGAGATGCTCGGGCCGGGCCTGCCCAAGATCGCCTGGGAGAAGGCCGGGATCATCAAGCGCGGCCGGCCCGTCGTCGTCGCCCGCCAGCCCGACGAGGCGCTGGAGATGATCGAACGCGAGGCCGACGACCGCATGGCCCCCATGCTGCTGATGGGCCGCGACTTCGACGCCTGGGAAGAGCGGGGCCGCCTGCTGGTGCAGATGCCGGACCGCCTCCTCGACCTGCCCCCGCCCAGCCTGTTCGGCGGCTACCAGTTCGCCAACGCCGGCGTCGCCGCGGCCGCGGCCCTGACGTTCGACCATGCGCTCCCCGACGAGGTGGTCGGGCGCGGCGTGTCCTCGGCGGTCTGGCCGGCGCGGATGCAGCGGCTGACCACCGGCCCGCTGGCCGACCTCGCCCGCGCGCGCGGCTCGGACCTGTGGCTGGACGGCGGCCACAACCCGCACGCCGGCCGCGCGCTGGCCGAGGCCGCGAGCCGGATCGTCGATCGCGATCCGCGATCGCTGGTGCTGGTCGCGGGCATGTTCGCGCGCAAGGACGCCGAGGGCTTCTTCCGCCCCTTCGCCGAGATGCGGCCGCGGGTGATCTGCACGGGCTTCGACTCGCCCATCGCCGCGCCGGCCGAGGATCTCGCCGCCGCCGCGGCCGCCGTGGGCCTCGACGCCGAGACCGCGGCCAACGTCCAGGACGCCGTCGCGCGCGCCCTGGAGAGCGACGGTCCGGCGCCTCACGTCCTGGTCTGCGGCGGCCTGCATTTCGCGGGCGAGGTCCTGGCCATGAGCCGCGAGACGTGGCCTACATGAGGGGCTGATGTTCGGAAGACGCACCTGGCGCCTGGCGCTGCCAATGCCGTGGCTCGCGACCCTGGCGGTCGCGCTCGTGGTGCTGGCCGTCCTGATCCATTTCTATGGGCGAGGGCCGTATGTCATGTTCGGCTGGCTCGCCGGCTGGCTCATCGCCAGCCGGATCGTGAACTGGGTCGTGCGCCGCCGCCGGGGCCCTCCCTCTTCTTGATGGGAGAGCGCCCCTCCGTCTCGGCCCTCCAGGCCGATCCACCTCCCCCGCTACGCGGGGGAGGAGCGGGACGCGCCAAGCTCCTCCCCCGAAGAGAATACTTCGGGGGAGGTGGCAGCGAAGCTGACGGAGGGGGCGTAAGGCGGGCACGCCCTCCCGATCGGGAGGAACTACGCGGCGACGCCGGCCTCGGTCAGCCATTCCAGGATCTTCTGCTTGGGCATGGCGCCGACCTTCATCGAGGCCATCTGTCCGCCCTTGAACAGCATCATGGTCGGGATGCCGCGCACGCCGTAGCGCGACGGCGTGGTCGGGCTCTGCTCGATGTCGAGCTTGGCGATCGTCACCTTGCCGGCCAGCTCGTCCGAGAGCTGCTCCAGGGCGGGGGCGATCTGCTTGCAGGGGCCGCACCACTCGGCCCAGAAATCGACGAGGACCGGCGTCGCGGACTCCAGGACGTCGGACTGGAAGGTGTCGTCGGTGACCTTCACGGTGCTCATGGAATGACTCCTATCGAGGGCTTCACGGCAACGTCCGGCGGCGCCGGTTGGTTCGCCCCAATTCGCATCGGGATGTAGGCGGGGCCAGCGTCCACATCAACCGTCACGGCGGAGGTCGGCAAGGGTGGCGGCGATCAGGTTTTCTGGAACCGGCATCAGCTTCGGCCCATCGGTCCAGACAATGGCGGCCTCGACGCGCCGTCCCGGGAACACCTCGGCGAGCACCGCGGCGTACATCGCCATCTGCCGCAGGTAGGCGGGATCGGCGGCCTCGATCCGCGGCGGCGAGGGCCGGTTGGTCTTGAAGTCCACCGCCAGCACGCGGTCCGCCAGCACCACCAGCCGGTCGATCCGGCCCGAGATGGCGAGGCCGGGCGGAAGCGCCGCCGCGCCCCCGGCGATCGAGACCTCGGCCCGCGAGCCCGGCCCGAACACCTCGGCGAAACGCGCGTCGTCCAGCACACCCAGGGCTGCGGCGGCCATCTCGGCGCGCTGTGCGTCGGCGAGGTCGGCCTCGCGCGCCAGCAGGCCGGCGGCGCCCTCGGCCCGCGCCTCGGACGGGAGGTCCGGCAGGAGCTGGAGCAGACGGTGGATCAGGTCTCCGCGGCGGAAGCGGCCCAGCCCCCGGGCGCGGTCCAGCGGCGAGGCGGCGGGCGCGGCGGCGTCTTCCCCCAGATCGGACGGCGAAGCGTAGCGGGCGAAGGCCTCCCGGTCGGCGATCAGCCCGCTCCAGGGCGGTAGGGGGATGGGCGGCAGCGGCGTCGCCTGGCCCTCGCCCAGCACCTGCGGATCGTGGCCGAACCGGCGGCCCACGCGGTCTCCGCAGGGGATCTCCCGCACCTCGCCCGCGATCTCGGCGGCCTCGAAGGCGGGCTTCAGCAGACCCCACCAGCCCTTCAGGTTCTCTTCCTTGCGGTTGCCCGGCAGCCTTCCGCACAGCACGAGCCGGTCGCGCGCGCGGGTCAGCGCCACATAGAGCAGCCGCCAGGATTCGTCGGCCTCGGCCTTGGCCCGGCGCTCGCGGGCGGCGGCGCTGGCGGGACCGTCACCCGCCTTGGATCCGCACCACAGGAAGACGCCGTCGCCGGTCTCCATCAGCGGCGAGTCGCGACCCCCGCCCTGGGCCGTGGTCTCGGGCAGGAACACGATCGGCGCCTCCAGGCCCTTGGCGCCGTGGGCGGTCATCACGCGCACCTCGTTGCGCACCGCCTCCATCTCGCGCTTCACGTGGATGTCGAGGCCGGCGAAGTCGGCCACCAGGCTCTCCAGGTCCGCGACGCCGCGCCCCTCGGCGGCCAGGGCCTGGTTCAGGAACTCGTCCAGGGCGTCGTCGGCCTCGCCGCCCAGGCGGCGGACGATCTCGGCCCGCGCGCCGTTGCGCCCCAGCATCCGGGCGAAGAGCTCGAAGGGCGGCGCCTCGCGCGACAGGGCGATCGCCGCCCGGACCGTGGCCAGCGCCTCGGCCCACTCGGACTCCTCTTCGGCGCGGGCCTGGAGCACGCTCCAGAGGGTCCCGCGCCGACCATGCGCCAGGCGATAAAGGCTGTCGTCCGAGACCCGGCAGAAGGGGCTGCGCAGCAATGCGGCGAGCGTCAGGTCGTCGTCGGGGAACAGGCACACCCGGGCCAGCGCAAGGAGATCGTCGAAGACGATGTGCTCCGAGAGGTTCAGCCGGTCCGCGCCCGCCACGGGCACGCCAGCGCGCTTCAGCGCCCGCAGGATCTCCTGGAACTGCGCCGAGCGCTTGCGGACCAGGATCAGCACATCCCCATAGCGCGCCGGCCGCCAGTCGCCGGGCCGGCCATGCTGGTCCTTGAGGCTGCGGTCCCAGACCGCGTCCCCGCGCTTCACCGTCGCCTGGATCTCGAGCGCGATCTCGCGGGCCAGCCGGCGATTGGAGCTCTCCTCGGGCTCCAGGTCCAGGGGCGCGGTCCAGGCTTCGCGCGGCGGCGTCTCGGGCGGCTCGAACAGCGGCCAGATGTCGACGCAGCCCGGTTGGCCCTTGCGCACGGCCTCGTGGCGCACGCGCTCGGCACCCGGCGGCGGCGGCACACCGTCGCGGGTCTCAGGACTGGCGAAGACGGCGTCCACATAGCCCAGCACCGCCTCGGTGGAGCGCCAGGAGGCGATCAGCTCGACCCGCTCGAACGGCTGGCCGGCCATCCCGGCCCGCGCCCGGTGACGCTCGTACTTGGCCTTCAGCAGCGTCGGGTCCGCGCCCTGGAAGGAATAGATCGACTGCTTCTCGTCGCCGACTACGAACAGGTTGCGCGGCCGGGGCCGTTCGCGACCCTCGCCGGCGAAGAACTCGTCCACCAGGGCGTCCAGCACCGCCCACTGGCTCGGCGCGGTGTCCTGGGCTTCGTCCAGCAGGATGTGGTCGATACCGCCGTCCAGCTTGTAGAGCACCCAGGCGGCCAGCGGGGCGTGGCGGACCAGTTCGGCGGTCTTGCCGATCAGGTCGGCGAAGTCGAGGGCGCCGCGGGCGTCCTTCTCCAGGGCGTAGGCGGCGAGATAGGCCTGGGCCAGCACCAGGGCGTCCAGGGTGTCGGTCGCGACGCGGGCCGACTTCACCTGCTCGCGCGCCGCGGCCAGCCGGTCCTGTTCCGAGAGCAGCGCCATCTGGACCTGCGGCGCGGCCTTCAGGGCCGCCGCCGAGGCGACCCACTTGGCGGGCGTCCCCCGGCCGCCCTCGGTGAAGAGGGCCGAGAGCGCCATCTCGAGATCCGCCGCCGGATCGCCGGCCACACGCCGCAGGGCGGCGGCTTCCTTCAGCGACTTGCCCGAGGCCTCCAGCAGGCCCGCCGCCTCGGCCCACAGCGGCCGGTCGATGGCCGCCGTCGCGTCCCGGGCGATGGCCTCGGGATCGGCCGGCGCGTCGAACCCGCAGGCGCGCCAGGTCGCCGCTTCGGCGCCGTCCCACCCCTCCACGCGCTCGAAGTAGCCGGCCAGAGCCTCGCGGCGGTCCTCGAACGCGCGGAACATCCCCTCGAAGGCCTGGAAGTCCAGCGCCACCGACATGCGCGCATAGGCCTCGGCGATGCGGCCCTCGGCCTTGAGCGCATGGCGCGCCACGCCCTTGCGCGCCTCGCGGGCGATGACGGCGGCGGCCGCGTCGTCCATCACGGTGAAGCCCGGTGACACGCCCGCCTCCAGCGGGAAGCGCCGCAGCAGCTTCTCGCAGAAGGCGTGGATGGTCTGGATCTTCAGGCCGCCCGGCGTCTCCAGGGCGCTGGCGAACAGCCGCCGCGCGCGGGCCAGGCCTTCGTCGTCGTAGGTGGCCTGCGCCCGGCCCTCCAGGTCGGCCAGGTCGCGCCGCAGTTCGTTCGTGTCGGCCACGCACCAGCCGCCCAGGCGCTCGAACAGCCGCCGCTGCATCTCCGCGGCGGCGGCCTTGGTGTAGGTGACGCAGAGGATCTTCTCGGGCTCGGCGCCCACGAGCAGCAGGCGCGCGACCCGGTCGATCAGGGTCTTGGTCTTGCCTGAGCCGGCGTTGGCGCTGACGAAGGCCGAGCGCGCGGGATCGGCGGCGACGCGCTGTGGATCGGGCGGGAGATCGGGCGGGGCGGCCGTCATGTCTCGCCCTCGTCGCCGCTGGTGGACCACTCGAAGACCCGGGCCAGATGGTCGTAGTCGCTGACCCGCGCCTTCAGGAACTGGGGCGCGATCCGCGAGAGGTACGGCCGGGCGGGGTCGTCGTACTGGGCTACCAGCTTGCGGGCGCCCTCCAGCGCCAGCCGCGCGGCCTCCTCGCTCGCCTCGCCGGCCAGTGCGCGCACCTCGACCTTGCCCGCCGGCTTGCGGCCGGTGACTTCGAGATAGGTCAGGTCGCCGGGGCGCGGGCGTCCCAGCCCCTCGAACCCGCCGGCCATCAGGATGGCGGCGGTGAGCGTGAGCTGCGGCGAGAAGCCGGTGTCGACCTCCTTCTGCGACGGGGCCTTGCCGGTCTTGAAGTCCAGGATATGGCCGAACCCGTCGGGGTCGATCTCGATGCGGTCGGCCCGCGCCGTCAGGGTGAAGTCGCCGCCGGGCGCGGGGAACGTCAGCTCGCCCTTCAGCTCCACGTGAATGGCGCGGCCGTCGGCGCGGCGATCCGCCTCCAGCGCGGCCACCCAGGCTCCGGCCTCGCGGGCCAGCGCCGTTTCGCGCGCGAGCGCCTCCTCGGGCATCCCCTGATCGCGCAGGGCCTCGACGTAGAGCCGTTGGAACACCGCCGCGGCGTCGGGCGGCAGCTCGCGGGGCCAGTCGCGGGCCAGGGTCTCGAACGCGGTGTGGATCGCCGTCCCGCGAGCGCGGGCGTCGACGGCCTGGTCCGGGGCGTCCAGCGGATAGAGCCTGAGGATGTCCCGCGCCCAGACGGCGTAGGGGTCGCGCGTCAGAGCCTCGATACGGGTCACCGCCATGTTTCGCGGGCGGTCGGCGAGCGGCGGCAGGGGCGCGGGCCGCGGGGCGGGCCGGTAGTCCCCGGCCGCATCCAGGGCGCGCGCCCAGTCCAGCAGCTCGGGCCGGCCGGGCAGGCGCAGCGGCTCGCCCCGACTGTCCTTGGCGCCGCCGACGAGGGTCTCCAGCCGCCAGAGCCAGCGCGACTTGACGCTGGGCGCCCCCTCGCGGCGCTCGGCATGGACCAGGACCACCTCCGGCGCACAGGCCGCCTGGGCGAAATCGTGGGCGGCCAGGCCGATGCGGCGCTCGGGCGGCGGCAGACCCAGGGCCGCCCGCATGGGGCGCGACAGGAACGGATCGACCGGCGCCCCCTGGGGCCAGACCCCCTCCTCCAGCCCGGCCACCACCAGCAGGTCTGCGCGCGTGGTCCGCGCCTCGATGGCGCCCAGGATCCGCAGTCGCGGATGGGTCGCGCCGCCCACGCGCACCGTCTCGCCCGACACCAGCTTGAACAGCAGGTCGCCGAAGCCGCGGGCCGAGACCGGCGGCAGGCCATCCGACCCGTCGATCAGCCCGGCGAGCAGGCGGCTCAAGGCCTCGCCGCCGTGGCCCGACCACAGCCGGCCCGCCGAACCGGCCTCGTCGGCGGCGACGGCCTCCAGGGCGCGGGCCAGCGCCAGCGCCGCCTCGCCCACGGCGGCAGGGCCGTCGGCGAAGGCGGCGGACAGCGGCGCCAGCACCCCTTGCAGCCGCAGGCACAGCGACAAGGCGTCGGCGCGTTCGTCCTCCGACGCCCGTTCGGCCCGCCCGATCTTGGCCTCCAGAGCGGGCCAGTCGGCGCGCCGCGGCCCGCGCAGCCCCCACAGCTCCAACGCACGCCGCCGGCGGTCGAGATCCTCGGGAGCGAGCCCCAGCGCCGCGTACGGGTGCTTGAGGACCGCCAGCAGCGCGACCGGGTCAAGCGGGTCGCCCGCCAGCCGGGTCAACAGGCGGGCCAGCACGGCGGCGGGCGCGCCGGCCAGGGCCACCCCGGCCGAAGAGTCCGGAACCACGTCCCATCGCGCCAGCCGCGCCATCACCCGCCGCGCCAGGGTCGGGTCGGGCGTCACCAGGGCGGCGGTGCGGCCGGGCGTCTCCAACGCCTCGCGCAGGGCGAGCGCCGCCACGGTCGCGGCCTCCTCCTCATGCCGGGCGTCGACCAGCGAGAGGCCCGAGAGGCCGGCCACGAACGGATCGACCCCGTCGTCCGCGCCCTCGGCCCTGAGCGCGGCGATCTGCTCCAGCCAGTCGTCGGTCTTCTCGGGCGGGCGCAGGGCCTCGTTGACGATCCGTCGCCGCCAGCGGCCCCGGAAGTCGGGCGCAGCCGACACCGGCCAGACGCCGACCTCTCGCCGCTCGACGCCCGAGCGCTGAAGCAGCCGCCGCATGGCCCCCTGAGGATGCTGTTCGCCGGCCACGCGCCAGGCGGGATCGGCGAGGTCGAGGTCCAGGCCCGGCAGCACCACGGCGCCCTGCGGGGCGCGCGCGACCACCGCCAGCAGGGCGGCCGTGGCCGGCGCCGTGCCGGTGGAGCCGGCGGCCACCAGGACGTTGCGGGGCGGCCGCGCGTCCCATTGTTCGGCCAGGCGGCGCAGCAACAGCACACGCCGGACGCTGACGTCCGCGACGCCCAACTCGGCGAGGCGGCGCGGCCAGGCCTCCAGCGCCGTCTGGAGGAAGTCGCGCGAGATCGCCCAGTGCTCGGCCTGATCGGCGCCGACCAGATCGTCCAGGCGTCCGGAGGGGTCGATCTCCTCGATCTGCAGACTGTCCAGGAAGCCGCCCAGCGCGTCGGCCAGTTCCAGGGCGGCGGCGGCGTCGAGGTCGCGCTTCAGGTCGGTCTCGTGCGCCTTGACCAGCCGCGCCAGTTCGAAGCGGCGACGCAGCGGGTCGATGGCGGCGGGCAGGTCCAGGGCCAGATCGCCGGGCTCGAAGGGCGGCTCGCCCGTTTCCAGGTCGCCCAGCGGACGCATCTGCGGCGGCAGGATGGCCCGGCCGCCCCCGGCGCGGACGAAGGCGTCGGCCAGGGCGCGGGCCCCGCGGCGGGTGGGCGTCAGGACCACGGCGTCGGCCAGCGCCTCGGGACCCCGGGGCGAGAGCGCCCGGTGCAGGCCCAGGGCCAGGTCGTCGGCGAACGGCCGGTGCGCGGGGATCGTGAACCAGCGCGGACCCGGCCGTTCGAAGAGGCCGGTCACGATGCGCCCGCCGCCTCGCGCAGTCGGGCCTCGGCGGCGTCGCGGGCGGCGGGATCGCCCACGTGCATCCAGTATCCGTCCATCGCGACGCCGTGCAGCCGCCCCTGCGCCTGCAGGCGATGCCAGACCGGGACGATCGAGAAGGCGCCGTCGGGCTGGTCGTCCAGGACCTGGGGCTTCAGGATCGTGACCCCGACATTGGCGAACGGGGTCGGGGGCTGGGGCGCGGTGGAATGGGTGAGCCGGCCGGCCGCGTCCCGAAAGAACCCCTGCGGACCCTCGAAGCCGATCCCGTGGCCGCGACGCACCAGCAGCAGCAGGATGTCCATCTCGGCCGGATCCCATGCGCCCTTGAGCGTCTCCAGGGCGGGCGCGGCGCCCTCGATCCACAGCGAGTCGATGTTGGCGACGAAGATCGGGTCGCGGCCCAGCTTGTCGGCCGCGTGACGGATGCCGCCCCCGGAATCGAGCAGGGCCGCGCGCTCGTCCGACACCACGATCTCCAGGTCGCGGCGCGTAGCCAGATGGGCCTCCATCTGGTCGGCGAAGTGGTGGACGTTCACCACCGCCCGCGTCACTCCGGCGTCGCGCAACCGGTCCAGCACATGGTCGATCAGCGCCCGGCCGGCCACCGGGACCAGGGCCTTGGGCCGGGTGTCGGTCAGCGGCCGCATGCGGGTGCCCAGGCCCGCGGCCAGCACCATCGCCGTCGTGGGGCCGGGAGGGCTCGCCGGCGCGCTCACCGGCGCGCCTCGGGCGGGACGTGGCGGTCGAACCAGGCCTTGAGGCCGACGAGGTCGGGGTCCTGGAGATTGCGTTCGAGATAGCGCCAGGTGCGCGGCATGTAGGACTCGTACTGGGTCCGGCCGAGCAGGGCCTGGCGCGCGAAGACCCGGCCCAGGATTCGGGCGGCGTTGGATGCGGCCAGCGCGCGGTAGTCGGCCAGGAACGCCGCGCGGTCCAACTCGGGCCTGACGGCCAGGAAGCGGTCCAGCATCGCCGCCTCCAGTTCGGGGGCGACATCGCGGCGGGCGTCCTGCAACAGGTGCAAGAGATCCCAGGCCGGATGGGCGCGAAGGGCGTCCTGGAAGTCCACCATGCCGACGCGCGCGACGCCCGCGCGTTCGGGCAGCCACAGCAGGTTTCGGGCGTGGAAGTCGCGGTGGGTGAAGACGTCGGCGCCGGCCTCGCCCCGGACCCAGACGGGCGCCCACAGCGCGTCCCATTCGGCGACCGCCGCCGGACCGAACGGGGGCAGGCCCGCGAAGGGCGGCCAGAACTCCAGGAAGGTGTCGGTGGCCACCTTGAGCGCCAGGGTGTCGTAGGTCAGCAGGGGCCAGGACAGGCCCTCGTACGACAGCACCGAAGGCGGCGGCTCTGACTGCATCGCCACCTGGGCGTCCACGGCCGCCTCGTAGAGCGGGCGCTCGTCCTGGCCGTCGCCGATCAGCGTGGCGAAGAGGCCGTCGCCCAGGTCCTCCAGGACCACCAGGCCGAGAGCCGCGTCGAACGCATCGATGCGGGGCGCCGAGAGGCCGCGTTCCCTGAGCCAGGCCGCCGCCGTGACGAAGGCCGCCACCGAACCCGCCGCCAGCCGCGCGGCGGCGTTGTAGCCCAGCGCGATCCGCTCGGCGTCCCCGGCCTCCGGCGGGCAGACGACGCTCTCCAGGGCCGGCGGCTGGTCCATGAAGAAGCGCGTGGAGCCGTCGGCCAGGCGCAGCCGCTCGAACACGCGCGTCGAGGCGTCGCCGTCGAACGGCGCCCGTCGCGCGTCGCCGAAGCCGGACGCCGCCAGGAACGCGGCCTTCTCCGCCTCACGCTCAGACCTCAATCGTCCGTCCTTTCCAGGCGCCGTGCGGGACCAGCCGCGCCGTGCGGCCGCCATCCGGCGCGAGCGCGATCTCTATATCGAGTCGGTCGGGCGGCAGGCGGCCCTCGAGCCGCTCGGGCCACTCGATCACCGCCGCGCCGGTCTCCAGCGCCTCGTCCAGGCCGATCTCGTAGGCCTCGTCGGGATCGGACAGGCGATAGAGGTCGAAATGGGCGACCGCCAGGCCCGGCCCCTCGTAGAACTGCACCAGGGTGAAGGTCGGGCTGGGCACCTCCTCGTCCGGCGTCGTCAGCGCCCTGACCAGCGCGCGGGCCAGCGTCGACTTCCCGGCGCCCAGCGGTCCCGACAGGCAAACGGCCTCGCCGGCTTGCAGGCAGGCCGCCACCGCCGCCCCCAGCCGGGCGGTCGCCGCCTCGTCGACCAGGCTCACGGAGGGCGCAGGGCGGGTCTCGGTCATGCGAAGGCCGCGTCGCCGTCGGTGGCCAGATCGCGCTCGACATAGGCCTTGAGACGGGCCGTCGCCTCCACCGGATCGCCATCCAGCGCAGAGGGCGCGATCAACGGACCGACGGTGAGACGGAACGCCCGCCCGCGCTTGTTGAGAAGTTCGTGGAAGAGGGTGATGTCGCGCAACTCGGTCGAGACCCCGTTGAACAGGTGGAACAGCGTCGACCACGGGCCGGCGACATGGATCGGCAGGACCGGCGCCTCGTACTTGCGGGCGATCGAGACCGCCGACGACATCCATTCGGGGTCGGCCAGCGTCCCGTCGGCCTGCCGGCGCGCCAGGCGTCCGGCGGGGAAGATCGCCAGGCAGCGTTCGGCCTCCAGCGCCTCGCGCGTCATGCCGAGGGTCGCCCGCGTCTTCTCGCGCGTGCGCTTGGCCTCGACCCATTCCACGGGGATCAGCACCTCACCGAAGGCCGGCGAGACGCGGTGGGCGTCGGCGTTGGCATAGAAGCAGATGTCCGGCCGGATCGCCTTCAGGGCGTCGAACACCGCCACGCCGTCGGCGATCCCGGTCGGGTGATTGCAGATCGCCACGAGGCGTCCCGTGCGGGGGACACGGTCCAGGCCACTGGCCGTGACCTGAAGCGCGAGGAGGTCCGAGACGTGGTCCAGGGCGGCGCGGCCCGGCAGAGGCGCGATGGCGTCGGCCATCCGGCGCGCCCGGCCATAGCCCAGCATGGCGTACAGCAGCGGCCGCAAGAGGGGCCACGCCGGGCCGCCCGAGAGGCGCGGCGCCCGCTCGGCGATCAGGACGTCCACGATGTGGTCGCGGCCGCGCGGCATGCGCGCCGCGGCCGCAGGCTGGGCCAGCGTCATGGGGCGATGATGTCCCGCGGACGCCTAGGACTTCAACCGGGCGATCAGCGCGGCGGTCGACGGGTCGTGGGCGGTCGCGGCCCCGCCCTCCAGTTCCGCCAGCACACGCGCCGCCAGGGTCTTGCCCAGTTCCACGCCCCATTGGTCGAAGCTGTTGATCCCCCAGATCACGCCTTCGACGAACGTCTTGTGCTCGTAGAGGGCCACCAGGGCGCCCAGCCGTTCGGGATCCAGCCGCTCCAGCAGGATGAAGGTCGAGGGGCGGTCGCCGGGGAAGGCGCGCTGGGGCGCCAGGGCGTCGATCTCGTCGGCCGGGCGGCCGGCGGCGGCCAGTTCGGCGCGCACCGCGTCCTCCGAACGGCCGGCCAGCAGGGCCTCGGCCTGGGCCACGGCGTTGGCCAGCAGCTTGCGCTGGGCCGCCGGGTCGCCTTCGCTTCCCTGGGCGACCGCCACGATGTCCAGGGGGACGACATCGGTCCCCTGATGGAGAAGCTGGAAGAAGGCGTGCTGGCCGTTGGTGCCGGCGTCGCCGAACACGCTGGCGGCCGTGGGATGCGGCGCGGGGCGGCCGTCGGCGGTCACGCGCTTGCCGTTCGACTCCATCTCGAGCTGCTGAAGGAAGGCGGCGAACAGGCGCAGCCGCTGAGCGTAGGGCACGACGGCGCGGATCGGCCGGCCCAGGCCATTGCGGTTGAAGATGTGCGCCAGCGCCAACAGCACCGGGGCGTTGAGCGCCAGCGGGGCTTTCTGGAAATGGGCGTCCATCGCCCGCGCGCCCGCCAGCATCCGCTCGAACACGTCGAAACCCAGCGCCACCGCGCACGACAAGCCCACCGCCGACCAGATCGAATAGCGGCCGCCGACCCAGTCCCAGAATCCGAACACCTGGTCGGGCGGGACGCCGAACGCCTGGGCCTTGTCGGGCGCGGCCGAGACGGCGACCAGATGGCTGTCGGCCTCGGGACCCAGCGCCGCCCGCAGCCAGGCGCGGGCGGTCTCGGCATTGGTCAGGGTCTCCAAGGTGGTGAAGGTCTTGGAGACGATCACCACCAGGGTCTCGGCCGGGTCCAGGCCCGTGAGCGCCAGGGCCAGTTCGGCGGGGTCGACGTTGGCCGCGAACCGCAGATCGATCCCGGGCGCCGCCGGGCGCAACGCCTCCCACACCAGCCGCGGCCCCAGGTCGGAACCGCCGATGCCGATATGGACGATGGCGCGGAAGGGCCGGCCGGCCGCCCCCCTCCGCCGGCCGTCCCGGACCTCGTCGGAGAACGCGCGCATCGCCGCGCGGGTCGCCTCGACCTCGCCCGAGATCGGCTGACCGGCCGCGCGGAAGTCGGCGCCGTCGGCGGCCCGGAGCGCCATGTGCAGGGCGGGTCGGCCCTCGGACGCATTCACCACGCCGCCGGCGAACAGCATCCCGCGGGCGGTCTCGACTCCGCTGGCGCGCGCCAGATCGACCATCGATTCCAGATCGGCCAGCGACCAGGGATGCTTGGACAGATCGAGCTCCAGGCCCGCCGCCGACAGCGACAGGCGACCCAGCCGCTCGGGCTCGGTGCGGAACAGGTCCGTGATGCGACGGCCGCGCGCGGCCTCGGCGGCCTTGGAGAGGGCCGCCCAGGCGGCGTCGACGGTCAAGGCGGGGCTCCTCAGTCGGCGGAGGCGTATTTCACGCTGCAGCCATAGGGCCGCGTGGCGGGCTGGGCCACCGCGCGGCCGGCCTTCACGTCGGCCAGGGCGGCGGTGACGTAGTTCTTCGCGCCGTCCAGGCTGGACGCGGCGGCCGACGGCCTGTCGTCGATGCCGCCCATGTAGACCAGCGTGCCGGCCTCATCGACGATGTACATGTGCGGGGTGGTCTTGGCGTCGTAGGCGCGGCCCACGGTTCCCTTGGGGTCGAGCAGCACGCTTGCGGACGCCGCCTTCTCACGCGCCTTCCAGGCCTTGGCCTGCGCGCCCGTCAGGTAGCCCTGGGTTCCCGGCGCGGAGGAGATGATGGTGAGCCACACCACGCCGTCATTGGCGGCCTGGCCCTGGAGCTTCTGCATGTTCCCGGAATCGTAGTGCTTCTTCACATAGGGACAGCCCTCGTTGGTCCATTCGAGGACCACGGTCTTGCCGCGGAACTCGGAGAGCGAGCGAGTCTTGCCGTCGGCGTCCACGGCCTGGAAGGCGGGCGCAGGCTTTCCCAGCACGGGCGCGGCGGCGGCCGGCGTAGCGATGGCGGCCGGGGCGGCGACGGCGGCCGCCGCGGCCAGGACGAGGGCGGTTCTGCGGTCGAGGATCATCGTGCGGCTCCCTGGGGTGAGGTTGGGGTCGTGACGTGTCAGCTCGGCTTGCCGGCGGCGTCGAGGGCTTTCACCACGAGGCCTTCGGTCAGAATGGCCGGAAGGATAGCCGGGTCTCCCCCGTCCGCGCCATAGACGAGGTACAGGGGCACGCCCGCGCGCCCGAAACTGGCCAGTTCGGCGGCGATCCCCGCGTCGCGCCGCGTCCAGTCCGCCTTCAGGTAGACGGCGTTGTTGCGGTCCAGCGCCTCGGCCACGCCCCGGGTGGAGAGCGCCACGCGGTCGTTAACCTGGCAGCTCACGCACCAGGCGGCCGTGTAGTTGACCAGCACGGGACGTCCCTCGGCGCGCAGGGCGGCGAGCCGTTCGGGGGTGTAGGCCTCGTCGTCCAGTTCCGCCGAACCCGAGATTCCGTCGGTGGCGACAGCGTAGGTGGGCCAGACCGCGCCGCCGGCGACCGCCGCCACGGCCAGGGCCACGGCGGCGCCCGACAGGCCCAGGGTGCGACCGCCGACGATCGCCCGCCGCTGGGCCGCGCCGTACAGCCATCCGGCGAGCGCCAGAACCACGCCCGCGCCCAGGATGCGCGGCACGGCGTCGGGGCCCACCTGGACGGTCAGCACCCAGACCAGCCAGACCACGGCCGCGTACATCGGGAACGCCAGCGCCTTGCGGAACACGTCCATCCACGGGCCGGGCCGGGGCAGGCGCTCGACCAGGCCGGGAATGAAGGCGAGCGCCACGAACGGCAGGGCGAAGCCCAGCGCCAGCGCCAGGAAGACCGTGAGCGCGGCGACGGGCGGCTGGACCATGGCCCAGCCCATCGCCGGTCCCATGAACGGCGCGGTGCACGGCGCGGCCACCACGACGGCCAGCACGCCGGTGAAGAACGCGCCGGACAGGCCGCCGCGGGCGGCGAGGCCGGAGCCGACGCCCTGGAAGGAGGCGCCGATCTCGAAGACGCCGGACAGGTTGAGCGCCACCGCCAGCATGATCAGGGCCAGCACGGCGACCACGGTCGGGTCCTGGAGCTGGAACCCCCAGCCGGCCTCGAGGCCCGCGGCGCGTAACGCGATCAGGCCGCCGGCCAGGGCGAGGAACGACGCCACGACCCCGGCGCCGAACGCCAATCCCTGGCGGCGGGCGTCGCCGCCCGCGCCGCCATGCCCGGCCAGCGAGGCGGCCTTCATGGCCAGCACGGGGAAGACGCAGGGCATCAGGTTCAGGATCAGGCCGCCCGCGAAAGCGAACACGGCCGCCGAGATCAGGCCCAGGCTCACCCCCCCGCCCGGCCCGGCGCGGGCCGGCGGCGGGCCGAGGCCGGCGGCGCCCGCCGGCGGCGGACCCGCGACGGCGGTGACCTCGTAGGCCGCGCCGTCCAGCGCCAGGACGCCCGCGACCTCGGTCGGCGGCGTGGGCGACTGGAAATCGTAGCCTGGCGCGATCGACAGGGTCAGGCCTTCCGGCCCGCGTTCGATCGCCTGGGGCTTGGCGTGGTCGATGACGGTTCCCGAAAAGGGGAAGAAATAGGCGCCGGCCAGGTCGCGGCCCTTGAGCGGCGCGCCGGTCACCGCCAGCTTCAGCACCTCGCCCGATCTCTCGAACGCCGCGACGAGGCCTGCGGGCTTCGGCGCCTCGGCGACGGCCCTCTCGATGCGCGCCCCCCAGCGCGGGTCGGCGGGCGCAGGTTGCGCCGTCACCGGCAGGGCGAGGGCGAGCGTCGCCTCTTCGGGAATGCAGATGTCGGCGCAGACCAGGAACGTGGCCTTGGCCCTGAGCGTCACCGTCCCGCCCGGCGTGGCGCCGGCGGGCGCCGTCACCGTCATGGGCAGCAGGACCTCGCCCTCGTAGCCGTAGTTGACCAGCGGGCCGAAGGGGATGCGATGCGGCGTGGGCCAGGTGAAGCCCGAGGCGGACCAGCCCGTGGGCAGCGTCCAGGCGATCTGCGTCGCCTCGCCGGAATCGCCGGCGTTGCGCCAGTAGGTGTGCCAGTCCTTCTGGATGTCCTGGCGCAGAGCGACCTGGATCGTCTGTCCGGGCGCCACGCCCTGGACCGCGCTGACGAGTTCGGCGGTCAGATGACCCGTGTTCACGGGCTGGGCCGACGCCGCGCCGGGAAGGATCGCTCCGCACATCGCGAGGGCGCCCAGAACGCCCGGCAGGAACCGCATCGTCACCTCGTCAGCCGTCGGCACTACAGCGGCTATATGGCGCGGCTGTGGCGCGCCTGCAAAGCACGCTCAGGTCAGATCGACGTCCATGCGCCGCCCTACCCCCGCGCGGGCTCGACTCTGTCGAACGGCGGTCCATCATCGGGCAAGGTCAAGGAGAGATTCGCCGTGCCCGCCTCGTTCGACGACATCCAGATCGGCCAGGTCGCCTCATTGGGGGCCATGGCGGTCGACGCCGATGCGCTGGCCGCGTTCGCGAAGGCGTTCGCGCCGGGCTGGTCGGTCGACCGGGGCGCCCCGGATTCGATGATCTTCGCGATCTGGACCCGGCTGGACGCCCTGGCGGCGGGCAACTTCCAGCAGACCAAGCGGCTGGGCGTGGACGCCCTGCGCTGGATGCGCAATCCGCCCGCGGGCGAACTGCTGCGGGGCCGCATGACGGTGATGGCCAAGGACCCGGTGGGCGACGACAAGGGCATCGTCATCGCCCAGCACGACCTGCTCGACGAGGCCGGCCGCCTCGTCTTCTCGTGCCTGACCCGGAGCGTGTTCCAGAGGTAGCCCCCCGGGAGGGGCGACGCCTCTAGCTGTTGAGGTTCGCCGGCTGCGGCTGGGCGGCCTGCCGGGCCATGGCGAGGGCCACCAGACGGTCCCAGCCCACCAGAGAGTGGATATGGGCGTAGATCTGGCTGAGCGCGCCGTTGTCGCGGAGCTCGACCAGCTTGTCGGCCGGGAGCTTGTTCAGCTTCTCTTCCGAGACGCCGAAGTACTCGGCGATCTTCTGCGGCTGGCCGGCGGTGCCGTCCGGATTGGTGGGGGTGAAGTTGGCTTCCTTCGACTCGAACAGGTCGAGGTCCTTCAGGAGCTGGACGAAGGCCAGGGTGCGCTGACGCTCGACCTCGAAGTTGTTGCAGAACTCGATGCAGCCCTTCGTGTACTCGGTCGGCTCGCCGGCGGCGTCGAAGAACGCCATGTCATAACCCTTGTCGGTGATGAACTCGGCGTTGCGGTCGATGCACAGGACCATCTGCTTGTTGGCGTCGTCGTTGGCGAACACGAACGGATAGCGGCGGACATAGGCGGGGATGTAGACGCCGTTCTCGAAGGTGCCGTCGTCGCGGACGAACATGTTCTCGCCGGCGTTCAGGCCCATGACGGCGATCGGAACCCGGTCGTCGCCCACGAAGATGATCGGGCCGGTCACCGCGGCCAGCGGGAATTCGCCCACGGTCAGGGGGATCGCGTGGCCGGCGCGGGCGAAGCCGAAGGGGCCGTCCATGCGCTTCACGCCCAGGTTCGAATGCAGCTCCTTCGCGAGCGGCTCGGGCTTGCTGTAGAACAGGACGTTGCCGGACAGCTGGCCGGGCATCTGGGCGGTGGTCATTCGTCAGCCTTCGAGGTCGTGGCGCCGCGATTCCGGCCTCCGGCCCTCGCGTGCAAGGTCGCCGCTTCTAGCCGATCCCGCCCTGCCCGGCAAATTCGCCTCGGAGGGGTCATGGAAGGCTTGCGCCAGAGGCCGCCGGCCCGTTGAATCGCCCTTCAACCGATACGAGAGATCCGTGCGCCGACCCCTCCTCCTCGCCGCCTTCGCCGTGACCCTGTCCGCCTGCGCCACCGACGCCGCGCCGCCCGCCGCCGGTCAGGCCGCCGCGCCGGCCGCCGGCCAGCCCGCCGGGCCGAAGCCGACCACGCTGACCGGCTATTTCGCGGCCAACCCGCTGGACGGGAAGACGATCCTGGGGCCGCCGCCGGCCGTGGATTCGCCGCATGGCCGGGCCGACCGCGCCGTCTTCGACGAGACCCGCGCGCTGGAAGGCTCGGAACGCTGGAGGGCCGCCATCGAGGACAACGACCTGTGGGGCGGCGCCGCGATCCGGCGTTTCTCGTGCGCCCTCGGCGTCGACCTCAACGAACGGGAGACGCCGGCGGCCCTGCGACTGCTGCACCGCGTGGAGCTGGATGTGCGCACGGTCGGCACGCCGGCCAAGGACGCCTACGCCCGGGTGCGACCGCTCATCGGCAACGACCAGCCGATCTGCGTGCCGCGCGAGGACTGGATGCGGACCAACGCCTCCTACCCGTCGGGCCATTCGATGACCGCCTGGGCCTGGGCGCTGATCCTGACCGAGGCGGCGCCGGCCCGCGCCGACGCGCTGCTGGAACTGGGGCGCGAGAGCGGCGAGAGCCGGGTGGTCTGCGGCGTCCACTTTCCGTCCGACGTCGAAGCCGGCCGCACCCTGGCCGCCGGCATGGTGGCGCGGCTGCACGCCGACCGCGCCTTCATGACCGACCTGGCGAAGCTGAAGCGCGAGGTGGCGGCGGCGCGGTCCGCGCCCCGGGCCTGCAAGGGCGCCTGACCCCGCGCCCCGAGTTGCGCCCCGAGTTGCGCTCAGAACCGCGGCCGGCGGCTCAAGGCCGCCTGACGGCGAACACGACGTGCCGGCGCAGGGGGTGATCCGCGGCCAGGGTCGGGTGATCGAAATCGCGTGTCATGTCGGGCAGCATCCCGATCCGGCGCATCACCGCCTGGGACCGCACGTTGGTCTGCGCCGTCCAGGCCAGGATCTCGGGGGCGTCGTGGTTCGAAAAGCCCCAGTCGAGCGCCGCCTTCGCCCCCTCGGTGGCCAGACCGGCGCCCTGAGCGTCGGGCGAAAGCCGCCAGCCCAGTTCGAGGCAGGGGCCGGGCGGGGCGGCGTCCTGACGGCGCAGGCCGATCATGCCCACAAGCCGGCCGTCCTCGCGCCGCTCGGCCGCCCAGAAGCCGAACCCGTCGGCGTCGATCTGGGCCTGGAGCCGGTCCATCACGGCGTCGCTGGCGGCGCGGTCGATCGCCCCGCCCAGCCAGTCGCCGACGCGCGGATCGCCGTTGATGGCCGCGAAGGCCGGGCGGTCGGCCTCGCGCCAGGCCCGCAGGATCAGCCGCGGGGTCTCGATCATGCCGGCCGCGGCGCCGCCAGCGCGCCGTAGAGGTCGGTCCGGCGATCACGGAAGAAGCCCCAGGCCGCGCGGTGGGTGGCCAGATGGTCGAGGTCGAACGTCGCGGTCAGCACGCCCTCGTCCTCGCGTCCGGCCGCGGCCACCAGGTCACCCCGATGGTCGGCGATGAAGCTGGAGCCGTAGAACTGCTGGCCGCCGTTCGGATAGCCGTCCCAGGGCTCGAACCCGGTGCGGTTCGCGCCGACCACGGGAATTACGTTCGACACCGCGTGGCCCTGCATCGCCCGCCGCCAGGGGGCCGCGGTGTCGAGGGTCGCGTCGTGCGGTTCGGACCCGATGGCGGTGGGATAGAAGAGCACCTCGGCGCCCATCAGCGCCATGGCGCGCGCGCACTCCGGGTACCACTGGTCCCAGCAGATCCCGACGCCCAGGCGACCGAAGCGGGTGTCCCAGACCTTGAAGCCCGTGTCGCCCGGCCGGAAGTAGTACTTCTCCATGTAGCCGGGGCCGTCGGGGATGTGGCTCTTGCGGTAGACGCCCATGAGCGAGCCGTCGGCGTCGGCCATCACCAGGCTGTTGAAGTAGTGCGGCCCCTCGCGCTCGAAGATCGAGATCGGGATCACCACGCCCAGTTCGCCGGCCAGCGGCGCCAGGGCGGTGACGCACGGGTGCTCGCGCCAGGGATGGGCGGTGGCGAACCAGCGCTCCTCCTGGGCCACGCAGAAGTAGGGCCCCTGGAACAGCTCGGAGGGCAGGATCACCTGCGCGCCCTTCGTCGCCGCCTCGCGGATCAGCGTCTCGGTCTTGCGGATGTTGGCCGCCATGTCGTCGCCGTACGACGTCTGGAGCGCGGCCACCTGGATCGTGCGGGCCATCAGGCGGGCTCCTGCTGGGTGATGCAGTGGAACGAGCCGCCCCCGGTGAGGATGGCGCGCGACGGCAGGCCGACGACCTCACGGTCGGGGAAGATCGCCTTCAGCGCCTCGATGGCGAACCGGCCGGGCTCGTCCCCGTAGACCGGCGCGACGACGGCCTTGTTGGCGATGACGAAGTTCATGTGGCTGGCCGGGACCGGGCCGTCCTGGTCCGGGCCTTCGACCCAGCCGGGCGACGGGATGCGGACCACCCGGATCGGGCGGCCCTCGGCGTCGGTCATGCCGGCCAGCCGCCGCGCGGCGTCGTCATAGGCTTCCGCGTTGGGGTCGGCCTTGCCCCAGGCGACGGGGACCGCGACCGTGGCGGGGGCGACGAAGCGGGCCAGGTTGTCCACATGGCCGTCGGTGTGGTCGTTGCGCAGGCCCTCGCCCAGCCACAGGACCTTGCGCGCGCCCAGGCTGTGGCGCAGGGCGTCCTCGGCGTCGGCGACGGTCCAGCCGGGGTTGCGGTTTGGGTTCAGCAGGCACTGGTCGGTGGTCAGCACCGTGCCGGCGCCGTCATGGTCCACGGCGCCGCCCTCCAGCACGAAGTCGTGGCTCACCAGCGGCGCGCCGGTGATCTCGGCGATCTGGTGGGCGACCGTGTCGTCGTGCTCCAGGGCGTACTTGCCGCCCCAGCCGTTGAAGCGGAAGGCCAGCGCCCGGCCGTTCGCGAAGATCGGCCCGGTGTCGCGCAGCCAGATGTCGCCGAACCGGCCCTGGACCAGCTCGACGCCGGGAACCCCGCCCAGCAATTCGCGGGCGGCCGCCTCGCCGCCCGGATGACCGGTCATCACGCGGACGTGCTCGCCGCCGGGGCCGGCCAGGGCCCGGGCCAGGGCCGCCACCTCGGCCTGGGCCACGGGCAGGTCGTCCTGCCAGAGATCGGCATGACTGGGAAAGCCCAGCCACATGGCCCGGTGCGGCGCCCATTCCGGCGGAACGACGAAGCTCATCGAAACACGACCTCCAGAAAGCCGGCCATCGGCGGAAGCCGGGCGTCGGGGGCCGCGCATGTGGCCCTCGGCCGGGGTCCCGTCAAGCATGGCCCAAAGAGAAAGGGCGGCCGCGTCGCCGCGGCCGCCCCTCCATTGGCCGTCTTCGCGTCCGTCAGAACTCGTAGCGCAGCGAGAGCTGGGCGTACCACAGCGAACGGGCGTTGTTGACCGAGCGGGTCAGCGCCGTGGTGTTCGGGTTCGAGTAGCGGTAGCGCACGCAGGTCGGGCTGCCGTTGCCGGCGGCCGCGCCCGTGGCCGTGGCGCACTGGACGTCGACGATCCGGTTGTTGCCCTGGCCCGAGCCGGTGGAGCCGTACTCCTCGACCGTGCCCCACTTGTTGTTCAGCAGGTTCAGCACGTTCTGGATATCGAGCTGGACGCGGAACTTGTGGCCGTCGATCGGAGTCGGAATCTCCTGGCTGATCTGGAGGTCCACCTGGTTGACGTCGGGGTTGCGGTTGTAGCCCTTCGGAACGATGCCGGTGGGCAGGTTGAACCGCGCCACAGCGTCCTTGAAGCGGTTCAGGGTCGCCACGCTGTCGAACGTCACGAAGCCGACGTCGAGGTCGTTCGGGTTCGGGTCAGCCGCGAAGTCCGGCACATAGAGCTGGTAGGCGCTCCGGTTGGTGCCGAAGATCGGGCTGCGGTTGCCGCCCTGGCTGGCCATCGTGACGTTGAACGGACGGCCCGAGCGCGTTTCGGCGAAGAGCGTGAACCGGGTCTTGGCGTTCTCGATGAACTCCTTCTCGTAGGTGACTTCCAGCTTCACGCGGTCGCGCACTTCCTCGTACCCGCGGCCGTAGGCGTCGCGGTTGGAGTCCAGCGCGTCGGCGAGCTGGCTGGCGTAGAGCGAGCCCGAAGTGGTGCCGAAGCGCACGCCGCTGGCGCCTTCGCGCAGGTTCTGGCGCACGTAGCCCAGGCCCACCCGCAGGTCGTCGTCGAGGAACGCCTTCGACACGCCGATGGCGGCCACCCAGCCCTTGCCGCGCTTCTCGTTGCCGACCACGAGATCGGCCGCGTTCTGCACGTTGGTCCCGGCGACGCCGGCGGCGGCGCGCGCCGCATCGGTCATGGTCAGGCCGTCGAACCGCTGGCGGCCGTCCGGCGTGAACTGTTGCTGGCCATTGACGATCAGCGGTCGGACCTTGAAGTCCGAGTAGCCGATCGTGCTCACCGTCTCGGTCACGACCAGGTCCGTCTGGGCCTTGACGCCCCAGGGCAGGTCGGCCGAACCGCCGATGAAGAACTTCCAGGCCGACGGAATCTTGAAGGCCGGGTTCAGGGCGATCACTTCCGAGGTGGTCGGCAGGAGCGCCGGGGTCACCAGGCCGGTCACGCTGGCCGGCAGGTCGTAGCCGAAGCGCGGGTCCGAGACGGCGACGTTCAGCGCCGTGCCGCCGATAGCCTGGGTGAAGCCGGGGTTGGCGCCCAGTTCACGGAAGGTGCCGTCGGCGTTGCGCTCGACCGTGATGCCCGCCGCCGCGTAGCCCGTGGTGCTGAACGAGGTGGAGATCAACACGTCCGGAATGCCGCCGGCGAAGATGCCGGCGCCGCCGTTGATCCGGAACCAGGATTTCGGATCGTACTTGAACGCGACCCGCGGCATCAGGATCGACTTGCCGTCATAGGTGGTCTGGTTCGTGAAGCCGTTCCGCTGCTGGAAGAACGGATTCAGGATCGGCTTGTCGTCGCTCTTGTACCAATCGTAGCGGAAGCCCGCCGTCACCTGGAAGCTGTCGGTGATGTCGTAGATGTCCTGAAGGTAGACGCTGTTCTGCTGGTAGTCGAAGACCGCCGCGGCGTCGTATGGGTTGCCCGAAGGCGCGTTCGAATAGACGAAGCGGTTCGCGCGACCCGCCTGGAAGTCGGCGATGGAGTCGAAATAGTAGACGCCGTCGCTGTTCGGGACGAACAGGTTGACGATCTCCAGATTCTGCGACTCGAAACCGAACTTGAACAGATGTTCGCGGTAGGCGTAGGTCGCCTTGAACTGGACGTTCAGGTTGTGGGTCTCGAGTTCGTTGGCCTGACGGAAGCCGTCGGGGCCGATCCGGATGTTCGAGAAACCGCTCTGGCAGGTGGTCAGGACGGCGTCCGACGTGGGCGCCGAGCAGATCTGGAGTTCGCCGAACTCCTGGCCGGACGGCGGATTCTGGCGACGCTCATAGTCCCGATACGACACGCGGAGCTGGGTCGTCAGGGCGTCGGTCCACTGCGAATTCAGTTCACCGACGTAGGAGTAGTCCTCCTCGCCGCTGAGGTAGAAGTTCGAGGACAGACCGGCGGTGCCGGTGTTGAGGTTCGACCGCGCCGTCACTTCCGAGAGCGAGTAGCGGTAGGTGAACGACGCCCGGTGGCGGTCGTTGATGTTCCAGTCGATCTTGGCCGAATATTTCTCGTCGAGGATCGGCGTGGACCGGGGGATGCCGCCGGCGTCGAAGTCGGTGGCGTAGGTGTTGTTCAGGATGCCGACCACCTGGTCGATCGTGGCCTGGGTGACGCCCGTGATCGAGTTGGCGAACCCCGAACCCGTCGGGCCGACCGGGACCTGCTCGGCCGACTTGTACTTCTCGTACGAGATGGCGAAGAACAGGGTGTCCTTCAGGATCGGGCCCGACAGGAAGCCGCCGAAGTTCTTCTGGCTGATCACCTGGTCGACGCGGCGGCCCTTGAACTTCCGGCCGACCATGCCGTCGTTCAGGTAGTTCACGAAGGCGCTGCCGTGGAAGTTGTTGGTCCCCGAGCGCAGCACGATGTCGATGGCGCCGCCCTGGAAGTCGCCGTTCTCCACGTCGTAGGGCACGGCCTGGACCGTGAACTGCTCGACGGCGTCCAGCGAGACGGGGCCGCGCAGGGTGGGCAGACCGCCCGAGTTCAGGCCGAAGTCGTCCTGCACCGAGGCGCCGTCGATGGTGATGCGGTTCAGCTTCGGGTTCGAGCCGGCGATCGAGATACCGCCGTCCGACAGGGTGTTGGACGAAACCAGCAGGTTGCGGCGGGCCAGATCGCGGATGTCCCGCGTCACGGTCACGACCGACTCGATGCTGTCGCGCGCCAGGGTCGAGGACAGGCCCGAGTTGTTGGATTCCGGGTTCCGCGCGGCGGTGACGACCAGTTCGTCGACGGCGGTCGCCGACGTCAGGTCGAGGTCCAGACGCAGGGTGTCGGCCTGGGCCAGCCGGACGCCCGAAACGGCCTCGGAATCATAACCGGGCGCCGAGACGCTGACGGAGTAGGGACCGCCGACCCGAAGGCCGCGGGCGTCGAACACACCGTCCGCGCCCGAACGCGTAATCGTGCGCGTGCCCGAGGGCGTGTGAACGATCGTCACGGTGGCGTTCGCGACGGGCGCTCCGCTTTCCCCTCGCAGCGTGCCCCGGATCGCGCTCGTGGTTTCCTGCGCGTACACAGCCGTGGCCGTGCCGCACGCCAGCGCGGCCAGCGCCGCGCCATAGGCGAGCCGTCTCATGCTCATTCGAATTCCCCTCTCAACAGGTATCCAGGCGCGAAAAATCCCCACAACGTCGCCTGACCTTGCCGCCCTATACCGTCAAAAACCGGGGTATTGGTGACTGTTTTGCGACGGTTCGTCCGAGACTGTCATAGTGAGGCAGAAAGGCCGCACCTTCCCGCCAAAGCGACTGAAAAGGCGGCAAGCTTTTGCGCCGCGCCCAGGGGCGCTAGGGTCGGCTGGCCTCCGGGGAATCGAAATGCCGCAAAGCCTCAGGCCGCAAGGCGCCGCTCCGGATCTGCGCGCCGCGATCCTTCTGACGGCCGCCCTGACCCTGGCGCGACTGGCGGCGCTCTTCGCCACGCCGCTCGAACTCTATCCCGACGAGGCGCAATACTGGCTTTGGTCGCGATCCCTGGACTTCGGCTACTATTCGAAGCCGCCGATGATCGCCTGGGCCATCTGGGCCAGCACCCAGATCGGGGGTGACGCCGAGGCGTGGATCCGGGCGCCGGCCGCGCTCTTCCAGGCCGGCGCCACCCTGCTGACCTTCCTGATCGGGCGGCGCCTGTTCGATGCGCCGACCGGCCTGGCCGCCGCCGCCCTCTACGGCCTCATGCCGGGCGTGCAGCTCTCGGCCCTGGTGGCGGCGACCGATGCGCCGCTCCTGTTCTTCCTGGGCCTGTCCCTCCTGGCCTACACGGTCTTCCTGACGCCGGCCGAGCCGCGACGAAGACGTCTGCTGGCCGCCGGCCTGGGCGCGAGCCTGGGACTGGCGTTCCTGTCCAAATATGCGGCGGTCTATTTCGTGGTCGGCCTGGCGCTCCACCTGGCGCTCTCCCGCGAGGCGCGCCGCGCCTGGACCCCCGCGTCCGCAGCGGCGGCCACGCTGGCGCTGGCGGCCGTCCTGGCGCCGAACCTGGCCTGGAACGCGACCCACGGGTTCGCCACCTTCCAGCACACCGCGGCCAACGCAGCCTGGAGCGGGGTGCATCTCTTTAACATCGGCGAGATGGGCGCATTCCTGGGTTCCCAGTTCGGGGTCTTCGGCCCGATCCCGCTGGGCGCGCTGATCTTGGGCGTCGGTCTCGCGATCCGGGGACGGGCGGTCGAGGGACGGGCGATCCGCCGCGAAGACCTGCTGCTGCTCTGCTTCACCCTGCCGCCGATCCTGATCGTGACGGGCCAGGCGTTCATCAGCCGCGCCAACGCCAACTGGTCGGGCGCGGGCTATCTCGCGGGCGCGATCCTGGTCGCCGCCTGGCTGATGCGCTGGCGGGCCCGCCTATGGCTGCGGACGGCCGTCGCGATCCAGGCGGGGGTGGCCGCCTTCTTTCTCGCCGCGGTGATCTCGCCCGCGCTGGCCGACAAGGCGGGACTGGCCAACGGCCTGAAGCGCGCTCGCGGCTGGTCCGACACCGCCGATCTCATCCTGGACCGCGCCTGGCGCGAGCCGGGCCTGACGGCGATCGCCGTCAACAACCGCTTCCTCTTCTACGCCACCGCCTACTACGGCCGCGACCGCCTGGCCGAACGGGGCGTCCCGCTGACCAGCTGGCTGCTGATGGAGGGGCCGCGCAACCAGGCCGAGACGGCCGCGCCCCTCACCGACGACCTCGGCGGCAAGGTGCTGATGGTGTCCTACGAGGGCTGGCGGCGAGCCGAGATGCAGGCCGACTTCGCCCGCGCGTCGGGCCTGGAGATCGGCAGCGTCCGGCTGGACGCCAAGCGCAAGCGCCGGATCGAGATGTTCGTCGGCGAGGACTTCGCGCCCCGCCCGCGCGATCCCGTCAGCGGCCTGCCCATACGGCCTTGAGCGACTGGTCGCGACGGCAGCCGATCCGATAGCGCTCGTAGTGGGCCGGATTCTTCTTCGCGTAGTCCTGATGGTAGGCCTCGGCGTTCCAGAACGGCGCGGCGACGCGGGTGGCCACCGTCACCCTGGCGCCCAGCAGCTTCTCCACCTTGGCCTTCTCGGCCTCGGCGATCTGTCGCTCGGCGTCGTTCGCGACGAAGACCGCAGTCCTGTAGGAGGGCCCCTTGTCGCAGAACTGGCCGGCGGGATCGGTGGGATCGATGTTGCGGTAGAATTTCTCGACGAGCTGGGCGTAGCTCACCTTGGCCGGATCGTAGGTCACCTTCACGGCTTCCAGGTGCCCCCGGTGGTTCTCGTAGGTGGGATTGGCCGTGGTTCCGCCCGAATAGCCGGAGACGGCCGTCACGACGCCGGGCGTCGCCTCGAAGAACTTCTCGACCGACCAGAAGCATCCGCCGGCGAACACGGCGGTCCGGGTCGCGGCGGCGGCCGGGGCGGCCACGGTCAGGCTGCCCGACAGAGCCAAGCTTCCAGCCAGGGCGACCGCTGCGAACATCTGGGTCTTCATGGGTCCGGCCTTCCTCACGCCTGCCTATTACGTGAGGAACATGGCGGCGGCTTCAAGGCCGGCGCCGCGGGGATCAGGCCGCCACCGTCTCCGCCACCTGGAACGGCGCCTCGGTCCGGGCCCTGATCTCGTCCAGCGTCACGCCGGGCGCCAGCTCGAGCAGGGTGAGCGGGCTCCTGCCGCGGCTGACGTCGAAGACTCCCAGGTCGGTGACGACGAGGTCCACGACGCCCTGGCCCGTCAGCGGCAGGGTGCAGGCGTCCAGCAGCTTGGGCGCGCCGGTCTTCTCGTTGTGCTCCATGACCACGACCACGCGCTTGACGCCGGCCACCAGGTCCATGGCGCCGCCCATGCCCTTCACCATCTTGCCCGGCACCATCCAGTTGGCGAGGTCGCCGTTGGCCGCCACCTGCATCGCCCCCAGGATGCTGAGGTCGATGTGGCCGCCGCGGATCATCGCGAAGCTGTCGGCGCTGGAGAAGTAGCTGGACGAAGGCAGGGCCGTGATCGTCTGCTTGCCGGCGTTGATGAGGTCGGCGTCCTCCTCGCCCGAATACGGGAAGGGACCCATGCCCAGCATGCCGTTCTCGCTCTGGAGCGTCACGCTCATGCCGTCGGGAATGTAGTTGGCGACCAGGGTCGGGATGCCGATCCCCAGGTTCACATAAAAGCCGTCCTTCAGTTCGCGCGCGGCGCGGGCGGCGATCTGGTCACGGGTCCAGCCCCTCGTGCCCTGGGCCATGTCTACGCCTCCTCGCGCTGGCGCACGGTGCGCTGTTCGATCCGCTTCTCGTGCAGACCCTCGACGATGCGGTCGACGAAGACGCCCGGCGTGTGGACATGGTCGGGGTCCAGCGTTCCGGTCTCGACCAGCTTCTCGACCTCGGCCACCGTCGCCTTGCCGGCCGTGGCCATCATCGGATTGAAGTTCCGCGCGGTCATCCGGTAGACGAGGTTGCCCTCGCGGTCGCCCTTCCAGGCCTTCACGATCGACAGGTCGGCCGTCAGGCCCCGCTCCATCACATACAGTTCGCCGTCGAACTCGCGCACGTCCTTGCCCTCGGCCACCAGGGTGCCGACGCCGGTCTTGGTGTAGAAGGCGGGGATGCCGGCGCCGCCGGCCCGGATGCGCTCGGCCAGCGTGCCCTGCGGATTGAACTCCAGCTCCAGCTTGCCGGAGAGGTAGAGCTCGGCGAACAGCTTGTTCTCGCCGACGTAGGAGCTGATCATCTTGCGGATCTGGCCGCCGGCCAGCAGCACGCCCAGCCCGAAATCGTCGACGCCGCAGTTGTTGGAGACGACCGTCAGGTCCTTCACCCCCGACCGGCGGATCGCCGCGATCAGGTTCTCGGGAATGCCGCACAGCCCGAAGCCGCCGGCCATGATCGTCATGCCATCGAAGAGCAGCCCCTCGAGGGCTTCGACCGCATCGTTGCGAACCTTGTCAGCCATCTTGGCCCCATACGCTGCAAACGCCCCCCTGAGAACAGGAACGGCGCAGAATTCACCAACCGATGAACACCGGCGCCCGCGTTCTGGTCAAGTGGCCTGGGCGTCTTCGCGCTCGCGGCCCAGAACTTCGGCGGCGTCCAGGTTGAGCGCCTCGCCCCCCTTCTTCGGCGTCGAGAACGGCTCGGGCGTCGGCGTCGCCATGTTGCCGCGCATCAGCCAGCGGCCGGCCTGGAGGCCGCCCGCGACCTGGAGTTCGAAGCGTTCGTTGTCGCGTTTGCGGGCGTCCTTGACGAGGTCCGCCGCCTCGAGTTCGTCCACGCCCAGCTCGATCAGCGCGCGCTTCGAGAACTGCAGCGCGGATTCGAAGGTCTCGCGGATCTGGAAGTCCACGCCGGCCTCGACCAGCCGCAGCGAATGGCCACGGTCGAAGGCGCGGACGAACAGCTTGGCCAGCGGGAACTCGGCCTTGACCAGTTCGACGATGTGGTCCGCCACGTCGGGCTTGTCCACGCACACCATGATCGCCTCGGCGTTGCCCGCGCCCGAGGCCCGCAGCACGTCGAGCCGCGTGCCGTCGCCGTAGTAGACCTTGAAGCCGAACCCTGCGGCGGCGCGGATCATCTCCACGTCGTTCTCGATGGTCGAAACCTCGATCCCCTTGGCCAGAAGCGGCTGGCTGACCACCTGGGCGAAGCGGCCGAAGCCGATGATCAGCACCCGGCTCTGCAAGCCGTCGGCCTTGTCGACGCCGTCGAACGACTCCCTGGGCGGCGGGAGCGCCGCCTTCAGCGCGATGATGACCAGGGGCGTCAGGGCCATCGAGATGATCACGATCGCCGTCATGCCCGCACTGGTCCGGCCGTCCATCACCCCGGCCGAGACCGCCGCCGCATAGAGCACGAACGCGAACTCGCCCCCCTGGGCGAACAGGGCGGCGCGCTGGATCGCCTCGCGGTGGTCCGACCGGAACAGGCGGGCGACGCCGTAGATGGCCAGCGCCTTGACCCCCATGAACGCCACGACGCCGGCGGCGATCAATCGCCACTCCTGCGCAACCACGGCGAGGTCCAGCGACATGCCGACGCTGAGGAAGAACAGGCCCAGCAGGATGCCGCGGAAGGGATCGATGTCGGCCTCGAGCTGGTGGCGGAAGCTGGATTCCGACAGCAGCACCCCCGCCAGGAAGGCGCCCATCGCCATCGAGAGGCCGCCCCACTGCATGAAGAGCGCGGTCCCCAGGACCACCAGCAGCGCCGCGGCCGTCATGATCTCCCGCGCGCCGGTCCCGGCCAGGATCTGGAAGAACGGGTTCAGGAGCCACCGGCCCGCCGCCACGACGGCGGCGATGCAGCCCAGGGCGATCAGGACCGACACCCACATGGGCTGGGTCGACTCGACCGGCCCTCCGGAGAACGACGCCATGACCGCGACGAGCGCCAGCAGGGGCACCACGGCCAGGTCTTCGAGCAGGAGGATCGAGATCGCCCGCTGGCCGGCGTCCGACGACGTCTCGCCCTGCTCGTCCAGCATCTTCATGATCACGGCCGTCGAGGACAGAACGAAGCCGCTGGCCCCGATGACCGCCGCGGCCGGCGGCAGGCCCGCCAGCAGCGCCACTCCGGAAAGGAGGGCGCAGCAGAGGACGACCTGGGTCGCCCCGAGGCCGAAGATCTCTCGCCGGAGCGTCCAGAGCTTCGCCGGCCGCATCTCCAGGCCGATGATGAACAGGAACATCACCACGCCCAGCTCGGCGACGTGCAGAATCGCCTCGGGATCGGCGAAAAGGCGCAGGCCGAACGGCCCGATGGCGAGACCCGCGGCGAGGTAGCCCAGGACCGACCCCAGCCCGAGCCGCCGGAACAGCGGCACCGCCGCCACGCCCGCCGCGAGCAGAATCACCACCTGGCCGAGGTTCGCTCCGCCCGCCGCCTCGGCCGCCATGCGCGTCTCCTTCGCCGCACCGGGGATGGGCGGTCGCATCCTATGTGGTGCGCAATCGCCCCGCCGCGCAACATCTCCGGCGCCGGGGCGGAAGTGGGGACGTCCGAAGCCGTCCAACGGAGCAACTCCTCACGGCCGCTGGCCGGGCCCGCCCCAGTGGAGCGTCCCGCCGCGCGGGTGTAGAAGACCGCCATGAGCCAAGCGCACGCCCTCCGGGACGGCATCGAACCGGTCTCGTTCGAGCTGTTCGACCAGGACTTCGAAACCTTCACCCGCAAGCTGGGCGACAGCTACGCCCGCTGGGGCTTCGCGGTGATCTCGGACCACGGCCTGCCCCAGGACCGCATCGACGCCGCCATCGACCAGATGAAGCGGTTCTTCGCCCTGCCCGAGGCGGCCAAGCTGAAATACAAACTGCCGCTGGCCGGCCAGCGCGGCTACACGCCCTTCGGCGTCGAGACGGCCAAAGGCGCCGCCCACTACGACCTCAAGGAGTTCTGGCACGTCGGCCGGGACCTGCCGCCCGGCCACCGCTTCCGCGACCATATGGCCGACAACGTCTGGCCCGACGCCGAACTGCCCGGGTTCCACGAGGCGGTGCAGTGGCTCTACCAGGCCCTCGACAGCATGGGCCTCAAGGTGCTGGAAGCGATCGCCGCCTATCTGGGCCTGCCGCGCCATTTCTTCGACGACAAGGTGGACGTGGGCAATTCCATCCTGCGCCTGCTGCACTATCCGCCCGTGCCGCAGGACGGCCCGCACATCCGGGCCGGCGCGCACGAGGATATCAACGTCATCACCCTGCTGCTGGGCGCCGAAGAAGCCGGGCTGGAGGTGAAGGACCACGACGGCCGGTGGATCGCCATCAACCCGCCGGCCGGAAGCCTGGTCTGCAACATCGGGGACATGCTCCAGCGGCTGTGCAACCACCGCCTGCCCTCGACCACGCACCGGGTCGTCAACCCGGCGCCCGAACGCCGCGGCTTCCCGCGCTACTCGACGCCGTTCTTCCTGCACTTCAACTCGGACTACCGGATCGAGACGCTGTCCAATTGCGTGGATGCGGCCCATCCCGACCGGTATCCCGACCCGATCACCGCGGACGACTACCTCAAGGAGCGGCTGCGGGAGATCAAGCTGGCCTGACGCGCGTCCCGCCGGCGTGATCACCGATCCGATCTTCTACGCCCTGGCCCTGCCGGCCGTGGTGCTGATGGGTTTCGCCAAGGGCGGGTTCGCCGGCGTCGGCGCCCTGTCCATGCCGCTGCTGGCGCTGACCGTGTCGCCCGTGCGGGCGGCCGCCATCCTCCTGCCCATCCTGATCGTCCAGGACGTGGTGAGCGTCTGGGCCTTCCGCCGCGAGTGGGACCGGCGGATCGTCGCCGTCATGCTGCCGGGCGCGGCGGTGGGAATCCTGGCGGGCTACCTGCTGGCCGCGCAGGTGTCGGCGGCGGCGGTGCTGGGCGCCCTGGGCGCGATCTCGATCGTCTTCGCGCTCCACCGGCTGTGGCTGATGTACGGCGGTGCGGTTCAGGCGCCGGCCAACTCGCCGCCCGTCGTCGGCGTCCTGTTCGGCGCGATCAGCGGGTTCACCAGCCAGATCGCCCACGCGGGCGGGCCGCCGTTCCAGATGTGGGTGCTGCCGCGCGGCCTCTCGCCCCCTCGCCTGGCCGGCACGACGGCCGTCTTCTTCGCCGTCATCAACTGGTTGAAGGTCCCGGCCTATGCGGCCCTGGGCCAGTTCACGCCGGGAAACCTGCTGACGGTGGCCGCCCTGCTTCCGGTGGCGATCGCCTCCACCTTCGCGGGCGTCTGGCTGGTGAAGCGCATCGCCGCCGAGCGGTTCTATGTGGCGATCTACGGCCTGATGATCCCGGTCGGCGCCTATCTGGTCTGGAAGGCGTTCTCGGGCTGAAGCCAGGGTCGGGGCGCGCACCGCGGCGCGCGCCCTTCCCCGTCAGGTCACCAGCCGCACGCCTGGCCGCGGTTCTGCTTCGCCAGCCAGGCGTCGAGCGGCTTGAAGTAGTCGGCGACGGCGCTGGCGTCGGTGCGTGTCTCCCCCGAGAAGACGGCCAGGGTCTGGGGCCAGGGCTGCGACTGGCCCAGCTCCATCATCCGGTTGAACTTCTCGCCCACCGCCGTCTGGCCATAGACCGAACAGCGGTGCAGCGGCCCCTTCCATCCGGCCTGCCGGCAGGCCGCCCGGTGGAACTGGAACTGGTAGATATGGGCCAGGAAGTAGCGCGTGTAGGGCGTGTTGCCCGGCACGTGGTACTTGGCCCCCGGATCGAAGGCGTCGGCCGGACGCTCACCCGGCGGCGTGATCCCCTGGTACTTGAGACGCAGCGCGGTCCAGGCCTTGTTGTAGTCGTCCGGGCCGGTCGCCCCCGAGAAGACGTCCCAGCGCCAGCGGTCGACCAGCAGGCCGAACGGCATGAAGGCGATCTTGTCCAGGGCCATCTTGAGCAGGAACGGAATGTCCTCCTCGGCGCCCGGCACGGTATCCAGAAGACCGATCTGGTTCAGGTAGGTTGGGGTGGACGCCGACAGCGCCGCCCAGTCGCCGATGGCTTCGTGGAAGCCGTCGTTCGCCCCGCTACGGAACAGGGTGGGCTGATCCTTGTAGGCGCGCTGATAGTAGTTGTGGCCCAGTTCGTGGTGGACGGTCTGGAAGTCCTCGCCGTTCACCTTGGTGCACATCTTGATGCGGATGTCGTCCTTGCCGTCGATGTTCCAGGCCGAGGCGTGGCACACCACCTCGCGATCGCGCGGCCGGGTGATGAGCGAGCGCGCCCAGAACGTCTCGGGCAGCGGGGCGTAGCCGAGCGACGAGTAGAAGTTCTCGCCGGTCTTCACCATCCTGACGGCGTCATAACCCTTGTCCTCGAGAAGCTTGTCGAGGTCGTAGCCGGCGGCGGCCGTCTTCGGCGCGACGATGTCGTAGATGTTCCCCCACTGCTGGGCCCACATGTTCCCCAGGAGGTCGGCGCGGATCGGACCGGTCTTCGGCTGCACGGCATCGCCATACTTGGCATTGAGCTGCGCCCGGACATAGCAATGCAGGTTGCGGTAGAATGGCGCGACCTGGGCCCACAGGCGGTCGGTCTCGGTCGCGAACGCTTCCGGAGCCATGTCGTAGTTCGACCGCCACAGCGCGCCGGTGTCGGCGAAGCCCAGGCCCCTGGCCCCCTCGTTCGAGAGCGCGGCGAAGCGTTCGTAGTCCGCCTTTATGGGCTTCGCGGTCGCGTGCCAGCCCTCCCAGACCGCCTTCAGCTCGGCCGGATCGCGGCTGGCCCGCAGCACATCCTCGGCGTCGTTCAGGGTGATGGGCTTTCCCTTGAAGTCGAACTTCGCCGTCGAATAGGCGCTGTTCATGCGCGTCAGCAGCTTCGCCAGCTCATCGGCCGCGCCCGGCCGGTTCGGGGCCGGCGCCACAGCGTACAGCTTGAGCAGCTTCAGCTTGCGCTCGGTCACCGGATCGGCCGCGACGCCATCGAACCGCGCGGCCTCGGTGGCGAGGCTCGCCAGAAGCGCGCTGCGCTCGGCCGAAGCCTTCGCATCCAGCCACTGGGTGTCTTCGGTGATGAAGTTTGCGCGGACCCAGGCCGCTCGGGCCGAAAAGGCGCTGGCGGTGTCGATCCGCGCCTCGGCCGCGTCGACGAAGGCCTTGGCCTCCGCGGGGGTTGGAGGCGCCCCGGCCTGGGCCAGCGCCGTCGCGGGGGCCAGGCAGGCGAGGACGGCCGCCGCGGCGGCCATGGGTTTGAGTTTCATTCCGTCTTCCTGGACGTGGTTTCTGTTGGCGGCTTCAAGCCGCCGGCTGGCTCCGAGGAGAGAGCCCTCGGCCAGGAGCGTCAACCCCGGGGCGAACCGTCGGGGCCAGAGAGACGGAATCGGGCCCGGGGAAGACGGACGGCCAGCTTCAGTCCACGAACTCGGCCAGGTCTTCCGGCCCCGCGATGGTGACGTCCAGGTCGGTCACGAGGCCGGTGCCGAGGGTATAGACCCAGCCGTGGACGCTGAGCGCCTGGCCGCGCAGCCAGGCTTCGCGGACGAAGACGTCCGAGGCCACGTTCCGTACCTGGCGGATGACGTTCAGCTCCACCAGGCGATCCCACTTGGCCCGCTCGTCCGGCAGCGCCTCCAGCTCATGCCGATGGCAGTGGTGAACCTCGCGGATCGGATGCAGCCAATGATCGACCAGCCCACGGCGCTGACCGTCCACGGCGGCGGCCACGCCCCCGCACCCGTAGTGGCCCACGACCAGGATGTGCTTCACCTTCAGCACATCGACGGCGAATTGCAGCACCGACAGGTAGTTGGCGTCCTGGGGCGGCGCGAGATTGGCCACGTTGCGGTGGACGAACAGTTCGCCGGGGTCGAGGCCCACGATCTCGTTGGCCGGCACGCGGCTGTCGGCGCAGCCGATCCACAGGTACTCGGGGGCCTGCTGGCCCTCCAGGCGCCTGAAGAAGCCGGGATCGACGGAAACCTTGCCGGCCGCCCAGGCGCGGTTCTTGGCTTTCAGGTCTTCCAGGGTCTTGGGCATGTCGGTCGCCTTCCTCAAGCCTTTGCCGCGTCGGGCTGACGGTCGGGGTGGGCCGCCTGAAAGGCGGGCTGCGTGTCCGCGTGAGCGGAAACCCTGGCGATCGCCGGCCAGGGCGTCATGTCCAGGCTCCAGCGGTGGGCGCCGTAGACCTGCGGGACCAGGCAGCAATCCGCGATCGTTGCGGTGTCGCCGAAGGCGAAGCGTCCGCCGTGCGCGGCCACCAGGGGTTCGAGGGCGTCGAAACCCTCGATCATCCAGTGCTTCATCCAGGCGATGTACTCGTCCTGCGAGTGACCCATTTCGAGCTGGAGGTGACGTCCGACCCGGGTGTTGTTCAGCGGGTGGATGTCGCAGGCGACGATGCCCGCCATGCGCCGCACCATCGCCCGGTCCATGGCCGAGCGCGGCAGGATCGGCGGCTGTGGCCGGGTCTCCTCGAGCCATTCCAGGATGGCCAGGCTCTGGGCCAGGATCGTCCCGTCGCCCAGGTCCAGGGCCGGCGTCAGGCCCTGGGGGTTGATCGCCCGATACGCAGGCTCCCGCTGCTGGCCGGCGATGAGGTCGACCGGGGCGTAGTCGTACTCCACCCCCTTCAGCGCCAGGCCGATGCGGACGCGATAGGGCGCCGAGGCGCGCCAGGCCGAATGCAGGGTCAGCGCCATCAGCGCACCGTGAAGGCGAGCTGGCCCACGCCCTCGACCTCCCCGTCCACCCGGTCGCCGCGGACCAGGGCGCCGACGCCCTCGGGAGTGCCGGTGTAGATCAGGTCTCCGGGCGCCAGCGCCCACAGCTTCGAGGCCTCGGCGACGATCTCGGGCACGTTCCAGAGCATGTCGGCGACCGTCGCATCCTGGCGCGTCTGGCCGTTCACCGAGAGCGCGATGCGTCCCTGGGGCGGCGGCCCCTCCCAGCGGCGGATGGACGAGATCGGCGCGCTCTCGTCGAAGCCCTTGGCCGAGTCCCACGGCTGGCCCTTGTCGCGGGCGGCGGCCTGGAGGTCCCGGCGCGTCAGGTCCACGCCCACGGCGTAGCCGAAGATGTGGGACAGGGCGTCGGCGACGGCGATGTCGCGGCCGCCCTTGCCGATGGCGACCACCAGCTCGATCTCGTGATGGAGATTGCCGGTCGCCTGGGGATAGGCGGGATCCTGGCCCGGCGGAACGACCGCGTCGGCGGGCTTGGCGAAGAAGAACGGCGGGTCGCGATCATCGCCGCCCATCTCGCGCCGGTGGGCGGCGTAGTTGCGCCCCACACAGAGGATGCGGCGCACGGGGAACACGGCCGCGCTCCCCTCGACGGGAACGGCCGGGACGGGCGAAAGGGGCAGCGCATAAGGCATGGGGCGCAAATAGGCTCATGGCCGCCGTCTGTGAACCCCGGCGCCGCTGCGGAGAATGACGTTGCGGAAGCACACGCGCCGCCCGATCCGGGCGGCTCGGAAACGGAAAGGGCTCCCGCCTTGCGAGCGGGAGCCCCTGGTCCAAGTCTCCGGAAGGCGGCCCCGAAGAGCCGCCCCCCAAGGGCCTCAGCCCTATTCCTTCGACGCCTTCTCGCGCAGGGCGGCGCCCAGGATGTCGCCGAGCGACGCGCCGGAGTCCGAGGACCCGAACTGCTCGATGGCTTCCTTTTCCTCGGCCATTTCCAGCGACTTGATCGACAGCGAGATGCGGCGGGCCGCCTTGTCGACGTTGGTCACCTGGGCGTCCACGCGGTCGCCGACCGCGAAGCGCTCGGGGCGCTGGTCGGCGCGGTCGCGGCTCAGGTCCGACTTGCGGATGAAGGCCGTCATCGGCGCTTCCTCGTCGCCGAACTTCACCTCGATGCCGCCCGAGGTGACCTCGGTGACGGTCGTGGTGACGGTCTGACCCTTGCGGAAGGTGTCGCCCTGGAGCGGGTCGCCGGCCATCTGCTTGATGCCGAGCGAGATACGCTCCTTCTCGACGTCGACGTCCAGGACGCGCGCCTTGACGGTCTCGCCCTTCTGGTACTTCGCGATGGCTTCCTCACCCGACATCGACCAGTCGAGGTCGCTGAGGTGCACCATCCCGTCGATGTCGTTGTCCAGGCCGATGAACAGGCCGAACTCGGTGGCGTTCTTGACCTCGCCCTCGACGACCGTGCCGATCGGGTGATCCTGCACGAACTTCTCCCACGGGTTGGCCAGGGCCTGCTTGAGGCCCAGGGGACGGATCGACGTCCAGCACGACCACGTCCACTTCCTGCGAGGTGGAGACGATCTTGCCGGGGTGGACGTTCTTCTTGGTCCACGACATTTCCGACACGTGCACCAGGCCTTCCACGCCCGGCTCCAGCTCCACGAAGGCGCCGTAGTCGGTGATGTTGGTGATGCGGCCCGTGAACTTGGCGCCCACGGGATACTTGGCCTCCACGCCGTCCCACGGGTCGGACTGGAGCTGCTTCATGCCGAGCGAGATGCGCTGGGTGTCGGGGTTGATCTTGACGATCTGGACCTTGACGGTGTCGCCCACGGCCAGGACCTGGCTCGGGTGGTTGACGCGCTTCCAGCTCATGTCGGTGACGTGCAGCAGGCCGTCGATGCCGCCCAGGTCCACGAACGCGCCGTAGTCGGTGATGTTCTTGACCACGCCTTCGCGGACTTCGCCCTCTTG
>NZ_MEEX01000035.1 GCF_001724605.1 Phenylobacterium sp. SCN 70-31 | reverse complement strand
ATCCTGGTGCCGCTGCCGACCGAGGGCGTCGAGATCGTCCAGGGCCAGCAGGTGTTCGGCGATCCCGACGCGCCGCACGGCCACATGCACATCCGGTTCGACAACGCCCGCGTGCCGGCCTCGAACATGCTGCTGGGCGAAGGCCGCGGCTTCGAGATCAGCCAGCTCCGGCTCGGACCCGGCCGTATCCACCACTGCATGCGCGCCATCGGCCGCGGCGAGAAGGCGCTGGACCTGATGGTCACCCGCGGCCTGACCCGGGTGGCGTTCGGCAAGCCGATCATCCAGCTCGGCGGCAACATCGAGATCGTCAGCCGCGCGCGCATCGAACTGGAGGCCATGCGCCTGATGGTGCTCAAGGCCGCGAAAGCCATGGATGTGCTAGGCAACCGCGAGGCCCGCATCTGGATCCACATGGTCAAGGCCATGGTCCCCGAGCGGGTCTGCAAGATCATCGACCAGGCGATCCAGATGCACGGCGCGCTCGGCGTGTCGCAGCACACGCCTCTGGCCGACCTCTGGGCCAAGACCCGCACCCTGCGGATCGCCGACGGACCCGACGAGGTGCACCACATGGTGGTGGGCCGCCACGAACTCCAGCAATACCGCGAAGCGCCGGTCGATCCGTCGCTGGTCTCGGTGTTCAGGTCCTAGGCGCGCGCGATGGCGGCGGCGGACACCCCGAGTGGCGACGAGGGCCACATCCACGGCTACGGCACGCGTCGCTACCGGACGTGGGTGCTGGGCGTTCTGCTCTTCATCTTCATCCTGAACTTCGTCGACCGGACGCTGCTGTCGGTCGTCGCACCGCAGATGAAGCCGGAGCTCGGCATCTCAGACACCGCGTTCGGCCTGCTCACCGGCTTCGGATTCGCCCTGCTGTTCACCGTCGTCGGCATTCCCCTCGCTCAGTTGGCCGAGACGCGCCACCGGGTGTGGATCATGAGCATATGCCTGTCGATCTGGTCGCTGATGACCGCGCTGTGCGGTCTGGCGGCGGACGTCACGATCGGCTCCATCACCATCGGGGCCTTCTGGATTCTGCTGGCCTGCCGGGTCGGCGTGGGCGTCGGCGAGGCGGGTTGCGTTCCCCAGTCCAACTCGATCATCGCCGACTACTTTCCACCTCACGCGCGATCGACCGCGCTCGGCTTCTTCGGAATGGGCGTGACGCTGGGCACGATGCTCGCGAACGTCGTCGGCGGTCCGATCACGGACGCCTTCGGCTGGCGATGGGCGTTCCTCATCCTGGGCCTGCCCGGCGTGCTGGTCGCCGTGGGCCTCAAGCTCACGGTCCGGGAACCGCCGCGCGGCTACACCGACCCTCCGGGCACGCCCCGGCGCGAAAAGGTCCGCATGGCGGACGGCCTGCGCGAGATCGCCTCCAAGCGGTCGTTCTACACCATGACGGCCGCCGCGACCGTCGCCGCCTTCTGCGGCTATGGCCTGTCGACCTTCCAGTCCCTGTTCGTGAGCCGCAGCTTCGGGATGACCGCCGGCGAGGCCGCGATCGCGATCAACGTGCCGGTCGCCCTCGCCGCGGCGGCGGGCACCTTCGCCACGGGCTGGATGGCGGAGAAGCTACGGCGGCGCAGCTCGACGGCCATCGCCTGGCTGCCCGGACTGGGCCTGCTCATCTGCGTGCCGTTCTACATCGTGGCCTTCTCGACCGATCATATCGGGGTCTGCCTGGCCGGCCTCGTGGTGGGCGGCGCCGTGAAGTACGGCTACGTGGCCGCGCAGTACACGATCAGCCAGGGCGTGGTCTCCGCCCAGACGCGGGCGCTCGCGACCGCCGTCATGATGTTCGTCATCAACCTGATCGGCTACGGCCTGGGTCCGCTGTTCATCGGTGGGCTCAGCGATGTGATCTTCGCCTGGCAGGTCTCGGACATGGGCGCCGCGTCCCTGACCCGCGCGGCCTGCGAGGGGGCGGCCCGAAGCGGGCTGGATGCGGCCATGACGCAGGTGTGCGCCGTCGCCCATCCCCAGAGCCTCCAGCGCGCCATGCTGATCACCGCCTCGATCTATGCGTTGAGCGGCGTGCTGTTCCTGCTGACCGCCCGTACACTGAAGTCCGATCTCGTGGCCCGGTGAGCTGCGCGCGCCGACAGCGCCCCCCACGACGAACAAGAACAGGGAGAACGAACCGAGATGAAACTGGACGGCAAGGTCGCGGTGATCACCGGCGGCGGCGGCGGCATCGGCAAGGCCATGGCGGAGCGCTTCCGGAAGGAGGGCGCCGTCGGGCTGCTGATCGCGGACCGGGACGGCGACGCCGCCCAAGCGGTGGCCAAGGCCGTCGGCGGCGTCGCCGTCCAGGCGGACGTGGCCGACGAAGCCCAGGTCCGAGGGATGGTGGCGCTGGCCGAGGACCGGTTCGGGCGCATCGACCTGATGTGCTCCAACGCCGGGGTGTCGGTCCGCGATCCCGACTTCGACAATGCGACCTCGGCGTCCAACGAGACCTGGATGCTGGGCTGGACGGTCAATGTCATGGCCCATGTCTACGCCGCCCGCGCCGCCCTCCCCGGCATGATCGCCCGGGGCGGCGGCCATTTCCTCCACACGGTCTCCGCCGCAGGGCTTCTCAGCCAGCCGGGGAGCCCGGCCTACGCCACCACCAAGCATGCGGCGGTCGGCTTCGCCGAGGCGCTGGCGATCACCCACAAGCGCGACAACATCGGGGTCTCGATCCTCTGCCCTCAGGCGGTGGACACCCCGATGATCCGCGGCGCCCGCGGATCGCAGGCGGTCGACGGCGTCATGTCGCCCGAGGACGTGGCCGGCTTCGTGGTGGACGGCCTCGCGCAGGAGACCTTCCTGATCCTGCCCCATCCGCAGGTGCTGACCTACATGCAGCGCAAGGTCGGCGACTACGATCGGTGGATCCGCGGCATGGTCAGGCTGCGCGACGGACTCTCGCCCCCGACGGCGCGGTGATGCGCGTGAGCGACGATCTTCGCAACGACGCCACCGAGGCGACGCGGCGGGCTCACGCCGACACCGCCGGGCGCCTGCCGCCGGACGACGGCGCCGACTTCGCGCTCGCGCGCCGGGGCTTCCTGGGCAGTATTCCGGACGCCGAAGTCCCGGGCGCCTGGAGCCAGGCGCCGTTCGCCTTCCTCGACGGCGAACGGCCGGACACCGTCAATCCCAGTCTCTGGCGGCAGGCGCGCCTGAACGCGCTGCACGGCCTCTTCGAGGTGACGCCCGGCGTCTATCAGGTGCGCGGCTTCGACATCTCGAACGTCACGTTCATCGAGGGACGCGAGGGCTGGATCGTCATCGACCCGCTGACCTCGGCCCAGCCGGCCGCCGCCGCGCTCGACCTCTTGCGGCGGCAGGTCCGGGACCGGCCGGTCACAGCGGTCATCTATACGCACAGCCACGTCGACCACTACGGCGGGGTGATGGGCGTCCTGTCCGCGGACGACATCGCGCGGGGCGTTCCGATCGTCGCGCCGAAAGGGTTCCTGGAGGCGGCCGTCGCCGAGAACGTGCTGGCCGGAAACGTGATGAGCCGGCGGGCGACCTACATGTACGGCGGCCTGCTGCCGAAGGACCCGCGGGGCCACGTGGACTCGGGCCTGGGCAAGGGCGTCTCGACCGGCCGGGTGGCGCTGGCGCCGCCCAACGTCTCGATCGACCACACGGGCCAGCGCCTGACTCTCGATGGCGTGGAGGTCGTCTTCCAGGTGACGCCCGACACCGAGGCCCCGGCGGAGATGAACTTCCACTTTCCGAAGTTCCGCGCGCTGTGCATGGCCGAGAACTGCACCTGTCACCTGCACAACCTGTACACCCCGAGGGGCGCCCAGGTGCGGGACGCCAAGGCCTGGGCGTTCTACATCGACGAGGCGCTCGACCTGTTCGCCGGCGCCACGGACGTGATGTTCGCCAGCCACCACTGGCCCCGCTGGGACGAGGCGTCGATCCGCGGCTTCCTCGCCAAGCAGCGCGACCTCTACAAGTACATCCACGACCAGACGCTGCGGATGGCCAACCACGGGATGACCGGCGCCGAGATCGCCGAGGTCCTGCGGCTGCCGCCCAGCCTCGAGGCGGAGTGGTACACCCGCAGCTACTACGGGACGCTCAGCCACAACGCCAAGGCCGTGTACCAGAAGTACCTGGGCTGGTTCGACGGCAATCCCGCCAACCTGAACCGGCATCCGCCCGAGGCCGCCGGCCGCCGCTACGTGGAGGCCATGGGCGGCGCGGACCGCGTCCTCGCCGAGGGCCGGCGCGCCTACGACGCCGGCGACTACCGATGGACGGCGGAAATCGTCGGCCATCTCGTCTTCTCGGACCCGGCCCACGCCGAAGCGCGCGCGCTGCAGGCCGATGCGCTGGAGCAGATGGGGTATCAGGCCGAATCCGGACCCTGGCGGGATTTCTACCTCACCGGCGCCCAGGAGCTTCGCCGGCCCCGGCCGAAATCCGACAGCCCACGCCAGGCCTCGGCCAACCAGTTGCGGACGCTTCCGGGCGACAGTCTGCTCGACGCCCTGTCGGTCCGCCTGAACGGCGAGGCCGCGGGCGACGAGACGCTGCGCCTCACGATCGCCTTCACCGACACGGGTGAGCAGTTCGCCGTGCGGATCGAAAACGCGGTCCTCCATCACCGGCGCGGCGACGGCGGCCCCGGCGTAGCGCTCCAGCGGACCGATCTCGTGGACCTCGTCACCGGCGCCAGGACCGTCGCCGACCTCGGACTCGCGGGCGATGGCGCCACGGCCCTCGCCCGCCTCGTCGCGCTGCTCGACCGCTTCGACCTCTGGTTCGAAATCTCAGCGCCCTGACCAAAGGAGACGGCGCCCATGGCCCAACCCGAATTCGAAACCCTGCTCTACGATGTGGCCGACGGTATCGCCACGATCACCCTGAACCGCCCGGACCGGCTCAACGCCTTCACGCCGAAGATGATGCTGGACATGATCGCGGCCTTCGACGCCACCGACGCGGACGACGCCGTGAAGGCGGTGATCGTCACCGGGGCCGGGCGCGGCTTCTGCGCCGGCGCCGACCTGGGATCGGGCGGGGCGACCTTCGGGGAAGGCTCGCGCGAAGCCGAGCGCCGGGCCGCCGGCGACACGGGCGACGTCACGCGCGACGGCGGCGGCCGCCTGTCCCTGCGCATCTTCGAGAGCCTCAAGCCGGTGATCGCCGCGGTCAACGGCGCGGCGGTGGGCGTGGGCGCCACCATGCAGCTGCCCATGGACATCCGCCTGGCTTCGCGCGAGGCGAAGTTCGGCTTCGTCTTCGCCCGGCGCGGCATCGCGCTGGAGGCATGTTCCTCATGGTTCCTGCCCCGTCTCGTGGGTCCGCCGACGGCCCTGGAATGGGGCTACTCCGGCCGGGTCTTCGGGGCCGAGGAGGCCCACCGCCGCGGACTGGTCCAGGCCCTGCACGCGCCCGAAGACCTGCTGCCCGCGGCCCGCGCGCTGGCGGCCGAGTTCGTACAGAACGCCGCGCCGGTCTCCATGGCGGTGACCCGCCAGCTCGTCTGGCGCGGCATGGTCGCCGATCACCCGATGGAGGCGCACCGCGCCGAGAGTCGATCCATGCGGCTTCGCGGGGCCTCGGATGACGCCAAGGAGGGGATCGCCGCCTTCCTGGACAAGCGGGCTCCGGCGTTCCCCGACCGAGTCTCGGCCGGCCTTCCCGACCTCTGGCCCGAGTGGCGGGAGCCCGAATACCGCTAGCCCTCGATCGATCGAAGGACATCCGAATGCCCGGTCAGACACCTCCAAAGGCCTTCCCCCGCCGACCGGCCCGCCGTCGAGCGATCCCGGCGGGCCTTCTTCTGGCCGCCGGGATCGCCACCGCCTGCGCGCCCCTGCCCGACCGCCAGGGCGTCGCGCCTGCGCGGGATGCGGCGATGATCCGGATCGCGGCCGCCACCGTGCAGATCGGGGACGACCAGGCGCCGCCCGACGAACGTCCCCAGACGACCCGCCGGATCGCCGCGTTCCTCCTCGACCGCACGCCGGTGACCGTCGCCCAGTTCCGGGCGTTCGTGGCCGCGAGCGGACATGTGACCGACGCCGAGCGTCTCGGAGGCGGCGCCGTACTCGACAAGGCGTCCGGGGGCTGGGTCCTGGAGCCCGGCGCGGACTGGCGCCGCCCCTACGGTCGGTCCGGCCCAAAGGCCGCCGACGACCATCCCGTCACCCAGGTCAGCTGGCGCGACGCGGAGGCCTTCTGCGCCGCCTACGGCCTGCGGCTTCCCACCGAGTTCGAGTGGGAACGCGCGGCGCGCCTCGGACAGACGCCGGACGGACATGTCTTCCGCGCCGGCGATCCCATGAGCCTGGACGGGCGCTGGCGGGCCAACGTCTGGCAGGGGCTCTTTCCCCTCCTCGACGAAGGGCAGGACGGCTATCGCGGCGCCTCGCCCGTCGGGGCCTTCGGGGCCGCGCCCTCGGGCCTGACCGACATGGCCGGCAACGTCTGGGAATGGACGGCGTCCTGGTACGTCCCCTACGGCGCGCGCAACGCCAAGGGCGTCGAGCGGGTCCAGCGCGGCGGATCCTTCCTCTGCGATCCCTCCTTCTGCCAGGGCTTCAGGGTCACGGCCCGGGGCCGCGCCACGCCCGACACCTCGCTGATGCACGTGGGCTTCCGCTGCGCGTCCGGCGACGACCGCCCGCCGGCGCGGGCGGGACGCCTGTTCACCCCCAACCCCGTTCCAGGCCGCACGGCCCAGACCGCCCGCGCTCAGGAGGTTTCATGAAACGTGTCATAGCCCTCGTCACCGCCCTCGCCCTGGGCTTTACGACCTTCTCCGCGCCTCACCAGGCGGCCGTCGCCAAGACGCCGCGCGCGGCCAAGGCGGGCAAGGCGCCCAATGTCATCGTCATCGTGGCCGACGATCTCGGGTACGCCGACATCAGCGCTTATGGCGCCAAGCGCATCAGCACGCCGAACATCGACCGCATCGGACTGGAAGGCGTCCGGTTCACCGACGGCTATGTCTCAGCTCCGGTCTGCGGGCCGTCCCGCGCCGGAATCCAGACCGGCCGGTACCAGGGTCGTTTCGGCTACGAATACAACAACGGCCCGCCGCAGCGCGACGTGGAGGAGAACCTCGGCCTGCCGCCCGACGAACTGACCATGGGCGAGGCCCTGGGGCGACAGGGCTACCAGACCGCCCTCATCGGCAAGTGGCATCTGGGCAGCAACGACGCCTACTACCCGACCAACCGGGGCTATCAGACGTTCGTCGGATTCCTCACCGGCGACACCGCCTACATGCGCCTGGACGCGCCCGACCTCCACTATGCGCCCACGGCCGACGTGGCGCTGCCGCGCCGGACGCCGCAGAGCCAGATCATCGAAGGGCCCGCGAGGACCGTGGTCCACAACGAGGACGAGTACCTCACCGACTACTTCGGCCGTCGCGCGGCCGAGTACGTGACGCGCGCCGCGCGCAGCGACCGGCCCTACTTCCTCATGCTGACCCCCAACGCGCCGCACACGCCCCTGATGGTCACCCGGAAGTACTACGAGCGCTTTCCGCAGATCGCCGACGAGCACGCCAGGGTCTACGCCGCGATGATCTCCGCCCTGGACGACATGGTCGGCGAGGTCCTGAAGGCGGTCGATGCGTCGGGGGAAGCCGACAACACCATCGTCTTCTTCCTCACCGACAACGGCTGCGCCTCCTACATACCCGGGCTCTGCTCGTGCGAGCCTCTCAGGGGCGGCAAGCTCAGCCACTACGAAGGCGGCGTCCGGGCGCCGATGATGGTCCGCTGGCCGGCGAAGCTGAAGCCCGGCCAGGTCAACCGCGAGATCGTCTCGAGCCTCGACATCTTCCCGACCGCCCTGGCCGCGGCCGGCGGGACCCTGCCGAAGGACCGCGTCTACGACGGCGTCGATCTCACCCCCCATCTCACGGGCGAAAAGGCCGGCCCCCCGCACGACCTCCTGGCCTGGCGACGGCGCCCCCTGGCGTCCATCCGGATCGGCGACTGGAAGCTGTGGAAGAGCCTGGACGGGCAATACACCCTTCTCTTCAATCTCAAGGACGACCTGAACGAGACGACGAACCTCGCGGCGAGCCGCCCGGACAAGCTCCGCGAACTCGAGGCCGCCTTCGATCGCTGGGCCAAGGACATGCAGGACCCGCGCTGGCCATCGCGGCCGCCCCGCGACCAGGACGTCTGCGGGACACCGTTCAAGCTTCCGATCTGACACCCGACCTGAAAGTCCGGCCCGCCGCCGCGCCTCGCCACGAATCGGGCGGTTGCGCGGCGGCGTCCCAACCGGCCGGGACGCCGCACCCGCCGCGGTGAAGCCTTCTTCGGCGAACAGGACGCCGGGAATTTTGAGGCCCGGTCCGGGCAAGACGCCCTTCAATACGCGCCAAGCGGGCGAATGGCGCGCCCTCCAGGCTCGGACATCCGACGGAGCCGTCGCTCGGAACAGGCTTGCAAAGATGGTGCCCCCGGTCGGGATCGAACCGACACCCCTTTCGGGACCGGATTTTGAGTCCGGCGCACCTGAACCATATATCTGATCTTCTTAGCATTTTCCACCCGTGGCCGTAAGCTGTGTAACGCAGTGTGCAAGTCCAGCCACCCCACAGGGTGAGCTGCCGTGGTCCTTGGGGGCCGAAGGGGTACGTCAGCAGCAGAATCGCGGACAGCCAGAGCAAAGGGGGCGTCAGCTTCGCACCAACGCCGGCATGGTCGCAGCATTCCGGACGCGCCTATCACTGGGCCGCAGCAGCCCGGCGCTACCCGCGCCTCCACGTGGTACGCCTGGTTCAGTAGAGACTTGAACCTGCACCGCGGCAACTCCATGTTCCTGTTTTGGACCAGGGGGGCACCTCATGGGAAATCGAGAAGCGTCCGGCAAAGCCGCGGCAAGCGCCGCCGGCAAAGTTCTGCGTGATCCAAAGGCGTCCGCCGCCGCGAAGAGCGCAGCGGCCTCCACCCTTACGCAGCGCGCCAGCCAGCTCGAGGAGACAAGCCGGGCCGCCGCGAGCGCCGCCGGCAAGGTGTTGAGCAATCCGAGCGCCTCAGCGGCACAGAAGCGGGCTGCGGCATCGGCTCTGACGCAGCGGCGCAATCGGGGCCGCTGACCTCCGTCTGGCCATCGCCACGAAGTCGAGCGGCGACGCTCGTGCGAAGGCACCATCCAACGTCTGGCGATCAGGACTCACGCTAAGGTCGAGGCATGGAAGAAAAGCTCGTCGAGACCTTTATGGAAGCCCGCGTCGCCGAGACCGGACGCGATCGCGCCTATTGGCTCTCCAGAAGTTGGGTCGACCAGCACCGGCGCGGCGCGGTCGCCGCGGCGCCGATCGTAGTGTTGCCCTGGGAGGACGCCGAGGGCGACAAGATTCATTATCCGACCGCCGCGCCGGAGTTCGTGCAAATGCTGCGCGAGGCTTTCGGTCCCGACCTGACGATCGCCATCCCGACCCGTCCGGAGGACTACGCCGAGCTGGTGCTGCATTCGCGTGAATGGCGGCTCCCCAAGCTATTGATCGGCTTTGTCCTGGTCCCGCTGCTGGTCAATCTCCTCTCGGACAAAGTGGCAGAGCTCCTGCCCGGCTTCGAGGTGGGCGACACCATAGAGATGGATTTGATCGTCGAGGGAGAGAACCACCGGTGCTTGTCGGTGACCTACAAGGGACCTCCCGACGCCATTCCTGAGGTCGTGCTCAAGCAGATCGAGCGATGCGGCCACTATCTGACCGAAGCAAAAGGGGCGGCACGCAAGTGACGGCCATCGACGAGATGGCCGAGAGTCTGACCGCGCGCGCGGCAGCGCCGCATGGGCTGGCATGGCAAGCGCTCGCCGATCAGGTCCTCGCGATGGAGATCGATGACGCGCCGACAGACGAGGCCAAGAACCGCCTGTGGTTTCTTCGCCAGTACGTCGCAATGGTAAGGGCCTATGTGGCGGCCTTCGAGGAAATGCGCGATCGGCGCTATTATCCCGCGTGGTGCCAACTGGAGCAGGTAGAGATCGGGCTAAAGGCGCTCCTTACCAACCGCTTCTACGATCCGTCGCGGTTCGACGTCCCTGGTCTCGTGAGCCGTATTGCCGCCTGGCAGGAGCTCTTTCCCTACGGGGTCTTTATCAGTCCGGGGATGCGGGTGCGGCGCGCGACCTGCTCAATCTGCGGCGCGGCGAACACCATCGACATCCACTGCGGGCATCGACCGGGCCGTGTGTACGCTGGCCGCTTCTGCGCACGTCGATTGGAAGAGGTGGAGCTGCGGGAGGTCTCCGTCGTCCTCAAGCCAGTGCAAAAGTACTCGGTGCTGTTTGCCGACGTGGACAATCCCGATCGCTACACGCTCGTCGGCAGCGTCGTGGAGATGGTTGGCGAGCCTTTTGCGCATTGGCGCGCCCATTGGACTTTCGCGTACCATCCCCACAGGCTTTTCGCTCATGTTCCGCCCAGCGGCCCCTGTCCCTGCGGCGGCGGCGGGCTCTACGAGACCTGTTGCGCGCCCCGCCCCGGCGTCCGGCGGCCGCACCTTGATATTGAGCTAGAGCGTCCGCCGCCGGCTGACTGGCGCGGAGCTCGTTTGCACGGCTATTCCGAGGAGCAGCTGGCGCGCCTTGAGAACGCCGGGGCCTCCTTGCCGTGAACGGTCAGGTCTGAACGCATGCTGCCGGACCTCACGCGCTATGACCGCTGGAAGTTAATCACGGCCAAGAATGTCAGGCTGAAACGCCTATGGCCGTGGGGCCTTTCCATTCAGCGCATCTTGGCGCCCAAGGAGCGGGGGCCCGCGCCAGTGCGGCAGCTCGTTGTGGCTTCCGATTTCGGCGGCGAGCACAAGTCTGCGACCCACATCCTCTATGTCTACCTCGTCGTCGCCACGGGCCTCGAAGACTGGACGACGCGCATGGCCGCCCTTCGTCATGAGACGCTTGGCGACCGAACGATGGCCTATAAGAAGCTTGGCGACGGAGTGCGCCAGGCCGCCCTCCCGGCCTTCTTGAGCGCGGCTGCCGACCTCGATGGGCACCTCGTAGCCATCGCCGTGGACAAGCGCCAGAAATGGCTGTCGACCCAGCCTGGCATGGCCGACGAGCTACGCCGGGTGTTCCAGCTGCAATGCTCCTGGAATCCGCGGGCCTTGGAGGCCCTCATGCGCAAGGCGCACTTCCTTGCGCTGCTGCTGTCCGTCTGGGCGCCTGCTGGAGCGCACGTGACCTGGCTTACGGATCAGGACGAATTTGTCGCCAACGATAAGCGGCATGACGACGCCCTGCTCGCCGCAGGTCGATTGTCATCGATGTACCTCGATCAACCGATGGGCATCTTCGCCCTCAACACCACGGCTCAGGACTCCGCGCGTCGGCACTTCGAGGATTTGTGCAGCGTCGCCGACCTCATGGCCGGGCTGCTCTCCGACGCTCGCGCTGGTCTGCCCTCGGAGGCGAATTGGGCGGTCGAGGAGCGGCGGGTTGTGGGGCCCGATCTGCCGCTCAAGGCCCAAGTGCTGTTGGATTGGTTCGCTGATCGCGGCATGCGCCTGCGAAAGACCCTGATTTCGATCGATTACCTCGGAGCACAGTCGATGGTCCGCGAACTCTGGACCGAATCTGACTTGATCCCGGAGCCGCCTAAGGAGGGCCGCGCCCTGTCGGTCTAGCCCGAGCGCGCCTTGTGCGGCAGCCTGCCCAACTCCGAAGCTCCCTCGCGCAAGCATGCGTAGGGTTCGCCTAGCCCTGAGCGACACGCTTGGAGGTCAGCTCACGAAGAAGAGGAAGAGCGAGAGGAAGAGGAAGAAAACGATGAAGATCATCATCGTGGGCGTGAACTTGGGACGATGCGGCCTAAGCGGGCTCGCAAGGTCAGACTTGCATGGCCAGGACTGTTACGAAACCTAGGACTTTGCGAACATTATCCGAGGATTTATAACATCTCCATGGAACCGAGAGGCCACCGTCAACGCGCCATCGAAGTCGCCCGCGCGCAAGGGATCGCCCGGGGATCGGACTTCGATGCAGCCGGCGTGCCGCGCATGTATCTCAAACGCCTCACCGAAGACGGCGTGCTGATGCAAGTGGGACGTGGACTCTATCGCCTGGCCGACTCCCCCTCGGACGCGGCCTCCAGCCTGGCCGAGGCCGTGCGGATCCAGCCCCGCGGCGTGATCGGCCTGCTCTCGGCCCTGCAGTTCCACGACCTTACGACCCAGACGCCCCATGCGGTCTGGATGCTGCTCGGCCCCAAGGACTGGGCGCCCACCAGCGCGCCGGTGCAGATCCGGGTGATCCGCGCCAGCGGCCGCGCGCTCAGCGAGGGCGTCGAGCGCCACGAGATCGACCAGGTGCCGGTGCCGATCACCTCGCCCGCGAAGACGGTCGTCGACTGCTTCAAGTACCGCAACAAGATCGGTCTCGATGTGGCCGTGGAGGCGCTGCGCGACCTCGTGCGGCGCGCCGATCGCAAGCCGCCCATCGCCGAGCTCTGGCGCTTCGCCGAGATCGATCGCGTCCAGACCGTGATGCGCCCCTACCTCGAGGCGCTGACGTGAACGACAAGCCCAAGGACATGGCCGTCTCCGCGCGCGCCCGCCTGACCAACCGGGCCCGCGAGCGCAAGGAGAACGCCCAGCTGCTGATGACCCGCTACGTCATCGAGCGGCTCCTGTGGCGCCTCAGCGTCTCGCCCTACCGGCAGCTCTTCGTGCTGAAGGGCGCCATGCTCTTCAGCCTCTGGGCGCCCACGCCCTACCGGGCCACCGGCGACCTGGACCTCCTGGGCTTCGGCAACAACGACCCCGACCAGGTCGCCGGCCTCTTCCGGGAAGTCATGGCCATCGCGGCGGACGACGGGATCGTCTTCAAGCCGGACACCGTGGTCGCGGCGGCCGCGCGCGCCGAGGACGAGTACGCCGGGGTTCGCCTCGACTTCCAGGCCGAGCTCGCGGGCGCGCGACTACCGATCCATGTGGACATCGGCTTCGGCGACGCGATCACCCCGGGCGCCCAGGACATCGAGTATCCGTCCCTGCTCGACCTGCCGCCGCCGAAGCTTCGCGCCTACCCGCCGGAGACGGTGGTGGCCGAGAAGTTCCAGGCCATGACGGCGCTTGGCATGGTCAATTCGCGGATGAAGGACTTCTTCGATCTGTGGGCCATCGCCAACACCTTCGCCTTCGAAGGCACGGTTCTGGCCGACGCCATCGCCGCCACCTTCGCGCGCCGCGAGACGCCGCTGCCCACGGAGCCGCCCCTGGCGCTGACGGCGGCCTTCGCGGACGCCAAGCAGGCCCAGTGGACGGCGTTCCTGAAGCGGACCGAAATCTCGCTCGCGCCCGAGCCCTTTCCGGAGATTCAGGCCCAAATCGTTGAACTCGTGATGCCGCCGACGCTCAGCGCCTCCAAGGGTGAGCCGTTCGGGGCCCACTGGCCCGCCGGCGGCGGTTGGACAACGTGAAGTGCCGGCCGGCCGACCAGCGCAACGGTTGGTAAAGTATCGTTAGCCATAGTCGCCTGGCGCGCGAGCGCGCGGGGCTCCGCCGCAGGCGCTCCCCGACGCCGAGTAAGGACACCGCATGGCGGAAACGCAGATCGAATGGACCGACGCCACCTGGAACCCAGTGGCTGGCTGCTCCATCATCACGGCCGGCTGCACCAACTGCTACGCCATGGAGATGGCGCGCCGGCTCGAAGCCATGGGCGCCCCGAAGTACCAGGGCCTGACGCGTCGCAGTGGCGGCCGTACGATCTGGAACGGCGTGGTGCGGGAAGATGCGGCCGCGCTGGAGATTCCCTACACCTGGAAGAAGCCGCGTAAGATCTTCGTCAATTCAATGAGCGACCTCTTCCACGAGGCGGTCAGCGACGACTTCATCCTGTCGGTCTGGCGCGTGATGCGCGATACGCCGCACCACAACTACCAGATCCTCACGAAGCGGCCGGAGCGGATGGCGGAGGTCGTCGCGCGTCGCGTTCCCGATGTCTTGCCCAACGTCTGGCTCGGGACGAGCGTCGAGGACGCCCCGGCGCGGGGACGCATCGATCACCTTCGGCGCGCGCCGGCCGCCATCCGCTTCATCTCGTTCGAGCCGCTGATCGGCGCGGTGGGCGAGCTCGATCTGACCGGAATCCACTGGGCGATTGTCGGCGGCGAAAGCGGCCGCGCGGCCCGTCCGATCCGCGAGGCGTGGATTGACGAAATCTACGAACAGTGCGGCGACTATGGTACAGCTTTCTTCTTCAAGCAGTGGGGAACTTGGGGGAAGGACAACAAGCGGCGCTCGAAGAAGGCCAATGGCCGCGAGTACCGGGGGCGGACCTGGAACGAGATGCCGGTCACCGCGGACCTTTGAGCGCATAGACGCGGCGCGGCGGCGCCGGGAGCGATAGGTGGTCACCAAGGCTTATGCGTGGGCGGACGGCGCGCCGCTCGACGATCACACCGAGCGGAAGCACAAGATCCTGCGGGAGTATTTCTTCCGTTACATCACGGTGCGCTGTCAGATCCCGCTGCAGACTAAGTTCCGGCTTGCGGTCGTGGACGGCTTCTCGGGCGCGGGGCGGTATCGGTGCGGCAGCCCCGGCTCCCCGATCATCTTCATCGAGGAGCTGCAGCGCGCGCTCGAGGCCGTGAACCTACAGCGCGCCGTGCAGGGGCTCGGTCCGGTCGAGATCGAGTGCCTGCTGATCTTCAACGACGCGAAGCGGGACGTCACCGAACTGCTTAAGGCGCACTGCGCGCCCGTCGTGGCCGCCGCCAAGGAGACCTGCCCGAAGCTGCACTTGCAGGTCGGCTACATGTCCGAGGATTTCGAGGCGGCCTATCCGGCCATCCGGGATCTCGTCGCCGAAGGCCGCTACCGAAACGTCCTGTTCAACCTTGACCAGTGCGGTCATTCCGCCGTCGAGCGGGGAACGCTGGTCAACATCATGCGAGCCACGCCGTCGGCCGAGATCTTCTACACCTTCGCCATCGAGTCGCTGCTGGCCTTCCTGAGTCGGACCGATCCGGCGCTGCTGGAAACACAGGTGCGGCCGCTGGGGCTCTCCGCGGCGGACTTCCAGGGCTTCTCGGGGCCGGTCAGCAACCACGTCTGGTTGGGCGCGGCCGAACGGGTGGTTTTCGAGACGTTCAAGGGCTGTGCGCCGTTCGTGAGCCCGTTCTCGATCCACAATCCCGAGGGTTGGCGCTACTGGCTCGTTCACTTCGCCAACAACTACCGGGCGCGGCAGGTCTACAACGACGTGCTGCACGCCAATAGCAGCGAGCAGGCGCATTTCGGCCGCTCCGGCCTGAACATGCTGGCGTACGACCCGGCGCGCGACGGCGCGCTCTATCTCTTCGACACCGGCGGCCGCGGCGGCGCCAGGACCGAACTCCTGGCGGACATCCCACGCCTCGTGGCGGGTGCCGGCGACGTGATGAACGTCGGGGAGTTCTACGAGTCGATCTACAATGCGACCCCGGCGCATACCGACGACATCCACGCGGCTATGATCGAGAGCGACGAGCTTGAGATCATCACACCCACCGGCGGCGAGCGGCGCAAGCCGAACACGATCACCATCGGCGACACGCTGCGCCTGAAGAATCAGCGCACCTTCTTCCCCCTCTTCATCAAATCGGAAGGGCCGTCGGGCGACCACTGAACGACGGCAGCCAGCCTGAACACCCTCGCGCATCATCTGGCCCATCCCGAGATCACGATCGAGGCCCATACCAAGGCCCGCCAGATCGAACTGGCCCAAGCCCTGCCGCCGACCCGGGTCTATCTCGACACCAAGTTCTGGCTCATTGCGCGGGACGTCGTCCGGGGCGTCCGGACCGAGGCCGTCGATGTCGCGTTCGTCGACCGCCTGGCCGCACGGGTCGCCGCGCGCGAGGTGTTCTGCCCGATCAGCGAGACGGTGTTCCTCGAACTGATGAAGCAGTCCGACCGCACGTCGCGCCGCGCGACGGCGGAGTTGGTCGATGCGTGGAGCGCCCGCGCCACCTTGATCCCGGCCCAGACGCGCATCGCGACCGAGATCGCCCACTTCTTCCACGCCGTGCGCTATCCGGGCCACGTGCATCCGCTGGACGACCTGGTCTGGTCAAAGCTCAGCTACGTGATGGGGTTCGTGCATCCGTCGAAGACGCCTTTCGACGCCGCGACCGAACTTGCCCTGCAGAAGGCGTTTCTGGATCACATGTGGGACCGGCCGCTGGTCGAAATCGTCGACCACCTGGCCGGCGTGGACGCCGACGCCTTCGACATCGACCACGTCGCGCTGGCCCAAACCCTGAACGACGGCGTGGCGGCGCATGCGCACACCATCGACGGCTTCTCGGCGGCCTATGAGGAAGAGGTGCGCGGCGTCGTCGATCTGCTGGGCGACGTGGCGCTCGACGTCATGGCCGGCATGGCCGCGAAGGAAGGGATCGCCGGGCCGCTGCCGGCCGACCGGCCGGGCCAGGTTAACATGCTCAAGAACCTGCTGGTGGCCATGCTGAAGGCCCCCGAACCTCGGCGCACCCTCCGGACGGCGCATGTGCTGGCGACGCTGCATGCCGCCGTGCGCGCCAACAAGGGCCGGAAGTTCAAGCCCAACGACCTGCCGGATTTCGATCACGCGGCCGCCGCCGTGGGCTATTGCGACGCCTTCTTCACCGATCACAAGCTCTGCAAGCTGCTCACGCTTCCGCCGGTTGGGCTCGACACCGCCTTCGTTTGTCGGGTGATGTCGGATGTCGGCGATGCGGTCGACTGGCTAGGCGTCCTGCCGCACGCCGACCGCACGCCCAAGGACAGCGCGGCCAGGGCCTGACGTCAGCCCTCGATCGCGGAGCCGGCGAGTGCGGAGGCGTCGAGCTCCACGAGGTTTTCCGGGTTGATCACCACGTGCAGGCCGTGCCGCGCGGCGAGGTCCTCGGCGTAGTCCTGCAGGTCCGCCACCGCCGGGCGCACGTCGAGCGGATCGAAGCTCGTCGACCGATACTCCTCAGTGTGGTCCGCGGCGGCCTTGAGCGTCACATTGAGCGCGTAGCTGACCGACGCTCCGGCCAGGCTGGCCGTGTTGATGTAGATGGCGTTCACGGGCTCGGCCGGCTCGCCGATGTCGCGTCTGTCGAAGGCGAACCAGGCGGTGGGGGCGTCGCTGGAGAGGTCGGCCGCCAGGGCCACGCCGCGCGCCTCCCATAGGTCCTGCAGCGAAAAGGCGCCGCCGGGCGGTACGCCGGCCAAGGCCAAGAGCCGCTCCCAGGCTTCCAGGGCGCGGCTCCAGGCCGGGAGCTGCTGGAGATAGGGACCGTCTAGCCTTGAGCTCATCGGCAGGGTGACGGCCGCCGCTACGGACATCGACGGCGTCAGGACGATCACGCCGTCGCCGCGCGCCAGATAGCCAAGGCCGCGGAGCAACTGGATCCAGGCGCGCAAGGTCCGAGGCGTCGAGTCGAAGCTGGCCGTCGTGTTGAAGGTGGCGGCGCCGGCGCTCAGCTTCAGCGTGAAATCGGGATGGCGGATGAGCAGCCAGGTTCCTTCGCCCGCCGACGCCGGCAAGCCGGCGAGCATCTCCGTGTCGAACACTGCGGCCGGCGACAAGCCCGCCCCTCGAATGGACACCGTGCAGCGGCCGACGCTCGGCGGTTCGATGCGCAACTCCTCGAGACCGTCCAGCACCGCGCCCACATAAGGCAGCCGAATGCCGAACCGCGTGTCGAAGGCCCGTAGCTGCTCCGGCTTGAGCGGCCGAAGACCGAGGACGACGTCACTGAGGTGATCGGCGCTTTCGACCCAGAACAGCGCTTCGGCCTCAAGGCCGCCGTCTTCGTAGCCAAGCTCTTCGAGCTGGCGCTGCTTTTCGATCCCGTAGGCCGCCCGGTCCTCCCCGCAGGCGCGCCGCAACGCCTCGGCGAGGCCTTCGGGCGACGGGGCGAACCGCACGCCGAATTTGGCAGGGTCGAAGGTCAGGGTGAGATTGTTTAGGTCGAATCGACCTTGAGCGTGGGCGGTCCGCAGCCGATGCAGGACCCGTTCAAGGGCGGGGCCCAGCAGGTGGATGAGGTAGCCGGTGCGTGCTTCGCCGTCGGGGGTCAGGCGAAGCACGACGACGAAGGAGGGACGAGGGTCCTTGGCCAATCGCTCAACGGCTGAGAGGCTCAGCTTCACCGGGCCGCCTCGCGCCGTGGATTTCAGCTGCGCGAGGCAGGCGGTCGGCAATCGCGCGTCGAGGGCGCCGGTGTCGGGGCCCGACATCGGGAACTCGACGACAAAGTCCCAGCCCGTTCGGTCCCGGTTGCTCTTGTTGCAAGTCAGGCCGGCGCGGACGCACAGATGGGCGAAGAGGGTCTCGCCGGCTTCGCCCAGCTCATCCGATGTCAGTTCCTGCGACATGCCCCAAGCTAGCTGGCCGCAGGGTCGACCGCCTAGGCCCTCGGCGAACGCGGCGCGCCATGGCGCGCCGCGGTCGAGTAGCTGAAGGACTTGTTCAATGTCCCTCCCGGCCATAAATGCCAGTGGCCGTCTGCCTAGCCGTGCTCAGCGACCCCGATCCAATCCCCGCTCGCGCCCGACCGACCGGGCCAGTTCGTCAGCCAGCCCGCGCTGCGGTCCGCTCCGGTCGATGCCAAGTTCGCTCCGCCGACGCGCCAGCGCCTGCCGCAGCTCAGGATCCCGATGCAGCTGCGTCGCGAGGCGATGGAAGTCGCGCTCGACAGCCCGGCGAGCGAAAATGTCGCCACCGGCCTTTGCCGATCGGCTCTTTGCGTCAGTCCAATCGGCGATGAACCGGTCGGCGCGCCGCGTGATCGGATCCGTGCCGCTGACGCCGCGACGCGCCGCGAAGCCGTCGCTGTAGTCGAGCGTGGTGTCCTTGGGCCGTTCGCGGCTGAGCGTCGCCGCTAGCTCCGAGCGGCTGCGGAAGTCTTCACGTGCATAGTGCAGCGTCGCCTCGGAGCGATGCCGCGTCATCCCGACGTAGGTGGCGTGTCGATCGAGGCCGCTCGTCGCCAACAGGTGCGTCCGGTCGACGGTGACGCCCTGGCTCTTGTGGATGGTGGCGGCGTAGCCGTGATCGACGTGGGCGTATTCATGCGTCGAGAAGGCGACCTGGCGTGCGCCCGGCCCGTCGAGACGCACCGAAATCGTGCTGCCCTCCACGCGCTCGACCACGCCGAGGGAGCCGTTCTTCACGCCAAGGGAGCGCTCGTTGCGCAGGAACATGATCCGGTCGCCAGCGGCGAACGCCCGCTCGCCGCGCTCTGTTTGCACGACCTGGTCTTCGCCGAGGCGGCCGCTGTCCCTGAGCCGCTGCCGCGCGAGACCGTTCAGTTCGGCGACGTCGGTCCGGGTGTGCGCCAGCATGATCTGTCGGTCCGCTGGGTTGGCGAGCCGCGCCTCATTCCACTGCTCGACGAGGCCGGCGCGCGCATCAGCTCGCGTGGCGTGCTCGACCACCGACCCTTGCGCCGCGTAGCGATCAAGCGCCTGCGAGGTCCGGCCCGTGGCGAACTCCCGCGTCGCCTGCCGCTGCCAATCAGCAGTCTGCCGGCGGACCTCCGTGATCTCCGCGGCGCCATGCCGTTCGGCCAGTGCGCGGAAGGCCGCGCCGGCCTCAATAGCCTGCAACTGCTCGACGTCGCCGACCAGGACGACCTTGGCGCCCGCCTGCTCCGCATGCCCGAGCACGCGCTCCATCTGCCGGGAACCCACCATGCCGGCTTCGTCGATCACCAGCACGTCGTTCGGGCCCAGCCGGTCCCGGTCGTTCGCCCAGCTGTGTTCGAGGCTGGCAAGCGTTCGCGACCTGATGCCGGAGCTGCCTTCCAGGCTCTCGGCCGCGATGCCAGAGAGCGCCGCGCCGCGGACGTTCAGGCCGTCGGCTTCCCACGCCTCGCGCGCCGCGCCGAGCATGGCGCTCTTGCCGGAGCCGGCGTAGCCGACGACCAGCGAGAGATCGCCGCCGCCGGTGACATGCGCCAAGGCCTCGGACTGCTCCCGCCCGAGGGTGGCGGCGCGCCCGCCATCTTCTTGCGGGCGGACCGCAAGATCCTTGCGGGTGGCGAGCCGTTCGGCGGCGTCTTCCAGCCGCTGTTCGACAGCTAGCATCTCCCGCGTGGTGAAACGCTCGCGACCCCCGCCGTCCTTGCCGAGGGCCACTATCTCCGGCGACGTCCGCATCGCCGAAAGCGCGCGCTGGAACTGCTCGGCGTCATCCGTGTGCCGGTGCGCGAAGCGCATCAGGTCGTGGTCGGTGAAGGTGCTCTGCTGGCGGGTGATGGCGTTCAGCCCGACCGACGGGTTCGCCGCCAGGACCTCGCCGTTGCGACGCGCGATCTCGCGATGCTCGGCGAGCCGCTCCGCCGCCTCGCCGCGGTCCCCACGGCCGGACGCGGCGGCGCCGATCTTGTTCTGCGGCTCGAGGTCGATCCCCTGGTCCTTCAGGCTGCGGTGATCGATGGCGGCGTCAATGTCGAGTTCGGCGAGGCGCGCATTCACATGCTCGGCCCAGGCCTCGCGCCAGTGCGAGAGCAGCTCGGTGCGGTTCCAGTCCCGCGCCTTCTGCCCAAACCCGTCGCCTTCCACCTGGCGCATCGAGAGCATGACGTGGGCGTGCGGCTTGGGCGTGCCGTCCTCCGCCATGTCCCAATGCACATTGAGGTCGGCGACCATGCCGCGATCGACGAACTCGCGCTGCACGAAGTCACGCGCCAGGCGCACGCCTTCGGCCTGATTCATCTCGCGGGGAATGGCGAACTCGACCTCGCGGGCGAGCTGCGCATCCTTGCGCGCTTCGCCGGCCTCGACCGCGTTCCAGAGCGTTTCGCGATCGCGCCACTGCTCCGGTGCGCCGTCCGGCAGCATGACCTCGGAATGGACGACGCCGGCCTTGTTGCTGAAGTCGTGCGGGCGGGCGAGCCGCTCGTCGTTCAGGCGCGACGCCGAACGGTACGCAGCGGCGGCCACCGCGCTGGAGCCGTTGGCGCGGCTGATCACCTTCGCCGAGAAGTGATAGATCGCCATGACGGCGTCACTCCGCAGCCGACGTCGGTCACGACGTATAAGCGCGCACTCAGACCTGCGGCCGTTCGTGACTGGCGGGGCATTGCAGCATCGCCCACTTGGCGGACGAACTCAACCTGAGCTAGCATGTTGTCGGGGGCGCATCCGCTTGAAGGAGCGTACCTGCATGCGCAAACCTCGCGACATCGACGCCGAACTGAAGGCTCTGGCTGACAAGGCGAAGGGCCTGAAGGCGCGGAAGATCACCCAGCTCGGCGAGCTCGTCGCCGCCACCGGCGCCGACAGCCTCGACATCGACTCCTTGGCCGGCGTCCTGCTCAGCGCCGTCGAAGAGAAAGACGCGTCCGCGAAGGAGGCGTGGCGCCGCAAGGGCGCGGCCTTCTTTCAACGCGCACGCCGGAGCGGCGCGTCGCGCAACGGATCTGAGGAACACGCTCGGGGCGCTCCGTAGCAACGCCGCCGCCGTTCGGCGGGCGGAAGCCTACCGGGCGCGCACAGACACGCGGAGCTGGATCGTGGAAAGACGCGAACGCACCCATCGGCTGATCGAACTCGGCGGCCTGGTCCAGAAGTCAGGCCTGGCCGATGCCGTGGACGACGACCGGGCGACACTCTACGGCGCTCTGTTGGCGCTCGCTGAGACGCTGTCTCCGGCCGACCGCCAGGCCACGCTAGCGCTCTGGCGCCGTCGTGGGCAGCGGGCCTTCGAGGCCGAGCAGGACGCGAAGAAGGCGGCGGCCGACGCACCGGCGGTGTCGCCGTGATCGGCCGCTACATTCTCTGCGTCGTCTTCGTCATCTGGGGCTTGGTCCTCGGCCAGATTGCGGGCGGCCTCGCGGGCTGGTTCATCGACGAGGTGATGGGGGCCGGCGACATCTGGCGGCGCGTGTCGATCTTCTGCGGCAGTCTCCTCGGCGGCGTCATCGCCTTCGGCAACTGGCGCCTCCGCTACGAACGTGTGAACGACACCGTGCACGGCTCGGCGCAGTTCGCGTCGGACAAGCGCGTCCGCCAGACCCTGCGGCGCGACCGCGGCCTCATCGTTGGCCGCGAAAACCGGCGCGGCGGCGGGCTCCTACGCCACGATGCGCCGGGGCATCTGCTCACCATCGCGCCCACCCGGTCGGGCAAGGGCGTGGGCGCGATCATCCCCAATCTGCTGGCCTGCGATCGCTCTGTCTTCTGCCTCGACCCGAAGGGCGAGAACACTGGCGTCACCTACGACCGGCGCCGCCAGTTCGGTCCCGTCCATGTGCTCGACCCGTTCGGGGTCACGGGCATGCCACAGGCCCGCTACAATCCGATGGACGTTCTCGATCCCGATAACCCGGACCTCGCCGAAGACGCCGCCGTTCTGGCAGACGCGCTCGTCTACGATCCGCCGGCGCATCTCGGCGAAGCGCACTGGAACGAAGAGGCCAAGGCGCTGATCGCCGGCTTGATGCTGCACGTGGCCTGCAGCCGCCCGAAGCCGGAGCGCACGCTGGCGACCGTTCGCGACCTGTTAAGCGGCAGCCCCGACGAGTTCGACGCGACGCTGGCCGAAATGCAGAAGAGCACGAGCGCTGGCGGCCTCGTCCGCCGCGCCGCCAACCGCCACCTGTCAAAGAGCGACCGCGAGGCGGCGGGCGTGCTCTCGTCGGCGCAGCGGCACACCCACTTCCTCGACAGCGCCCGGCTGAACGCCGCCATGGCGGGCAGCGACTTCCGCTTCTCAGACCTGAAAACCTCCTGGTGCACCGTGTTCCTGGTGCTGCCGCCGGACCGCATCGACACCTACGCCCGGTGGCTCCGGCTGCTGGTGGCGCAGGGCCTGCGCGAACTGGCGCGCACGCCGGCCGAGGAAGGACCGCCGGTGCTCTTCCTGCTGGACGAGTTCGCCACGCTCGGACGGCTCGAGCCCATCGAGCGCGCGTTCGGCCTGATGGCCGGCTATGGCGTCCAGCTCTGGCCGATCCTGCAGGACATGCATCAGCTGTGGGGCGCCTATGGCGAGCGCGCCGGCACCTTCCTCTCCAACGCCAGTCTGCTGCAGGTCTTCAACGTCGCCGACTACGACACCGCCGAGTGGATCTCGAAGTCGCTGGGCGCCACCACCGTGGCGTATGAGACGTCCGGCACATCCGTCTCGCGCGCCCCAAACCAGTTCTTCAGCACCCATGGGTCGTCGACCAGCACGCACCTGGCCCGCCGCGAGCTGATGACCCCCGACGAGGTGATGCGCCTGCATCCGTCGCTGGAAATCCTGCTGCGGCCCGGCGAGGCGCCGGTCGTGGCGCAGAAGGTCCGCTACTACGCCGACCCGGAGTTCCAGGGCCTGTTCACGGTGGCGACGCCTCAGACGCGGGCGATGCGGATCGCCGCGCGGGCGGCCGACGCGCCGCAGCTTTCGGAGCCGGAGCCTTCGCCGACGGCGCCGGGCCTGGCCGCCTCGGCCCGGCCGCCGGACGCGCCGCCGCCTTCCTGACGTTCACCGCGGCGGCGTCGATCGTGCCGGCGATGTGCGAGGCGTAGAACTTCTCGATCATCTCCACGCTGGTGCGGCAGTTCTTCGCGATCTGGTAGATGTCGGCGCCTTCCATCAGCCGCAGGCAGATGTAGGTGTGCCGCAGGCTGTAGGCGGTCCGGACATTGCCCTCCCGGTCGTGCTTGAGATCGAGCTCCGCCAGGACGGCGTTGAAGAGCTGCCGCTGCACCTTTCCGAAGATCAGGTCGGCCTGGGCCGGCGCGCCGCGCTTGGCCAGCCGCTCGAAGGGCAGCACCGCGCCCGGCATGCTCTTGCAGAAGCCGACCCCACGCTTCCCCCGCACCTCGATCTGCAGGATGCGTTCACCGCTGCCGGTATCGGAGATGACGCTGACGTCCCTGAACTGCAGCCGCGAGGCCTCGTCGGGCCTGAGGCCGGTGTTCGCCATGAACAGAACGTAGTCGTGCAGCTTCTCCGATTGCGCCCGCCAGCGTTCTTTCCTGGGCGTCCGGGCCCGCTCCCGCGTGGCCTCGTAAAGCCGCTTGTATTCCTCGGGCGAGAACCAGGCCCGGTGCGAGATCTTGCCGGACTGGCGGTAGGGGGCGCTCATGTCCGGCAAGGCATGGATCCAGCCCTGCCGGTTCGCCCACTTCAGGATCTGCCGAAGCGTCACCAACTCCTGGTGCAGGGTGCTCTTGGCCGGCGGCCGCCACGCCTTGGCCGCGTCGCCGTCCGGCGGGGTCATGCGGCTGACGCGGTAGGCCTGGATGCGGCCCGCGGTCATGCGGTGCAGCGGCGCCCTTCCGAAGAAGGGCTCCAGCCGCAGGCGCACGTGTCGGGCCTTGCCCTCCACATAGACGGCGTTGCGCTCGCCGAAGGTCAGGACCTGGTACTCGGCGAGGAATCCCTCGGCGGCCTCCTTGAAGGTGTGGCTCCGCCCACGCGGGGCCGGCAGGCGTGCTTGGCGCAAGCGAGCTTCCTCGGCGGCGACGATCTCGCCGCCGCGACTGCGGACCCGATGCTCCGTGTAGACGTCCATGTACCAGTCGCGGGCGAAGTCCATGGCCGCCGCGAGGTTCTCCTCTCGGGTGGACTGGCGATGGTTGCGGCTGCCGAGGTAGGTCGAGCACTGCCAGTACCGGCTGTTGGCCCGCCGGTAGACATGGACCTTCCCGTCCAGGAGCGTGTGTTGCTCCTCATCGGCCATTGCGCGCCTCCTGCTGGTCGCGCGCCCCCTGCCCAGTCCCATCATCGCCTGATGGGTGCGTTCGGCAAGAGGTAAACCGCCAGGGTTGCAAGCGCTCCGCAGAACGGCCTTGATCCTCCAGTGGCTAGAGCATGCACGCTCGCCGCGGATTGGGAGGCGGCGAGATGGCGAACCTGAAGACGACGGCGCGGCGGGAAGCCTACGAACGCGAGGCCGCGGCCGCGCGCGTGGGATACGCACGGGGCGACCTGCGCGAGGCGTTCCGCCTGGCTGAGCGCGCGCACATCCTGGGCCAGCCGTGGTTCGACGCCCACAGCTGGACGCACTGGCTGATGCTGAAGATCGGCTGGCGCCGCCGCGACGCACGCGAGGTGCTGGGCCAGGTGTTGCGCCTTTCGACCGGCGGGCTGCTGTCGCTGCTGGGATGGCTGCCGCACGGCAACACCGGCGGCGCCGACGTGCCGCCCAAGAAGCCGATGCCGATCCCGGATGACCTGCGCCCCTACTGCGAAGCGCCCGGCGCGCGCTGAGCGCGCCGGGCCTCGCCTCAGGCGGCGACGGCGTTCGCCGGCTGACGGGCGTGCAGGAAGTCGCACGCGCGCTGGGCGTGGGCCGCGGCGGTGAAGACGAACCGCCGGTCGCCTTCAAGCACCTGCAGCCAGCTGTCGATGTAGCTGGCGTGGTCCTCGCGCGGGGTGAGCTCCAGGCCGAGGTCCGCGCAGAGGAAGGCGGCGCCCAGTTCGGCCACCAGCTCCTCCCGCGCGTAGCCCTCGTCGCCCCAGCGCTTGCGGCCGAAGTCGCGGTCGAGGCGGCTCGGGTGGCGGGTCCAGTGCGTGCACTCGTGGGCGAGCGTCGCGTAGTAGGCCTCCGGGTCCACGAAGGTCTCGAACGGCGGGCACTGCACGTAGTCTGGACCAATGGCGTAGTAGGCTTGGCCGCCGCCGTGGCGGATGTCGGCGCCCACGGCCCGGAAGAAGGCCTCGGCATGCTCGACCCGCTGCTGCGGCTCCGGCTGCGGTGCGGCCGGGGCGTGGAAATGCGCCGGCAGGCCCTCGATCTGTTCGACGTTGAACACGGTGTAGGCCTTCAGGAAGGGGATCTCGCGTTCGACATCCTGGCCGTCGTCGCCGGCTTCGGTGCGCTTGACCCGGTTGGCGTAGACGACAGTCGCGCCGTGCTCGCCCTTGCGGATGTGGGCGCCGAGCGCCAGCGCCTGGCGGAAGGTCATCCAGATCGGCGCGGCGTAGCCGTGGGCCACGGCTTCGGCCCAGAGCAGGACCACGTTGATACCGCTGTAGGGCTCGCCGGAGTGGCGGAGCGGGCGGCTGATGCGGCCGGCGAGGTGCTCGGCGGACCAGGGCTTGGTCCAGGGGCGGACGCCACGCTTCAGGTCCTCGACGATGGCTTGGGTGACGCGGCTGTAGAGGTCGGGGCGAGTGTGTTTGGGCGCGCGCGACATGGCGGCCTCCTTGAACTTGGATGATGGGGATGGGGCGCCGCCCCGCCGTGCGGGGCGGCGGCTCGGGGCGGTCAGTCGGCGCTGCGGCTGCGGGACCAGATCAGGCTGTAGCCGTCCTCGGCGTCGACCAGGCTGGCGTAGATCGGCGCCGGGAAGCTGGGGTCGTCGAGCTTGACCGAGAGGTAGTCGCGGTTCTCCCGAGAGGTCTTCTTCCAGGCGGCGCCGAATTCGGTCTGGCCGGAGAAGATGCGGAAGTCCGGGGCCTTCTCGTTGTCCTTGTCGGCCGCCCGGAACTGGGCCTGCTTGACGTTGAGGGTGAGGGTCTTGATGGCCCCGCTGTAGGAGCCGTCGGCTTGCTTGTGGAAGGCGCCGATGGTGGCCATGGGAAGTCTCCGTTTCGCTGGCGAGCCGCGCCCATCGCGGTCTCGATGGCGATCGGTCGGGCGGAGCCAGGCCGGACCTTCACCCTGCCGGGTCCCCACGCGCCCGCGCGTGGGGTGGCGAAGGGCCGGAGCGCAGCGGAGGGCGCCCGACCCAGAGGCTTTCTTGCCTCGCGAGGAATGAGGCGAACGCCTCAGGGGAAGAAAGCCGGCGGGTCGGCGTTGAAGGTCCGGATCGGCTTCGCCCAGATCAGCCAGCGAGAGAGACCGCGTCCGGCCGGGACTCGCGCGACGAAGACGTATGGCCGCCGGGGCCGCCAAGCATCGGCCTCACGGAACGGGCTCAAGTCCCTCGTTCGAGCCGGAACGAACCGCAGGTTGACGAAGTTGACGAGATTGCCCACCTTGACATCCCGGGAGCTCGCCATGACCCACGCCGTCACCAAGAAGACCGGAACGCCAGCCGGGGTCGCTCAGCGTAGCGCTGCGACCGGTGGCTTCGGCGGTGCTGCGCCCGCCTCCGCCCAGGCGGACCCGGAAAGCCCAGCCCTCGCCGCTCTGCTGCAGCAGGTGGAGCGCGCCGTTCGCGCCGCCTACAGCACGGGCCGGCCGACCCAGCTCACCGTCCGGCTGCAAGGTCCCTCATCCCAGGTGGACATCGACGTCGAGCCGCTGTCGGCGGACGCGCTCCCCGCCGACATCGAAGCAGAACAGGCGCTGCTGGGGGCCCTGCTGTACGACAATGACGGGTTCGAGCACCTGGGCCCCGCCCTCACCGCGGTGGACTTCTACGAGCCGTTCCACCAGCGGCTGTTCGCCGCCATGGAAGACGCCTGGCGCAGCGGGAAGCTCGCCGAGCCGATCCTGATGGCGGAGCAGTTCTCGAACGACGCGGCGTTCAGAGAGCTAGGCGGCGTCCGCTACCTGGCCGACCTGGTGGATCGCGCGCCATCCACGACAGACGTGCCGACGTTCGCCGCGCGGATCGGCGGGCTTGCCCTGCGTCGACGCCCCCCGGCGGAGGATGAGCTCGAAGCCGCCCTCCGCGACGCGCGCGCCCGCGGCGAGGCCCGTGCGGCCGAGGTCCTCGCCGCGCCTGACATGCTGGGCGCCGACGACTTCGCCGGGCTGATCGGCGCCACGCGCGAGACCGTGCGCCAGAAGCTCAAGCGCCGGGAGATCCTGGGGCTGCAGGGCGCGAAGCGCGGCGTCCGCTACCCGGCTTGGCAGGTGACCCGGGACGGCGGCCTGCTACCGGGCCTGCCGACGGTGTTCGAGCTGCTGGGCGACAGCCCCTGGGCGGTGTTCCGCTTCCTGACGCAGCCGTCGCCGGCTCTGGAAGGCGAGGCGCCGAAGGATAAGCTCCGCAGGGGCAAGGTCGCAGAGGTCCTGGACCTAGCTGAGAGCCAGGCGCGCGGAGATTTCGGCTGAGTGGCGACCGAACCGCCGGAGGGATTTCGCACCCGCTCGCTCGTCCTGCACGACGAGCCGGCCGGCGCGAAATGGCTGCGGCTCTATCGCCGGACCTTTCCCGATCCCTTGGGGTTCGGAAGGTCGGCGAAAAGCCGGTTCAGCCCGCCGCCTGAGGCCGCCGACCGATACGGCGTCGTCTATCTCGGCTCATCGGTGAATGTGACGGTTGCCGAGACCCTGGTGCGGGATCGCGGCGACGGCCGGCTTGGCGACCTCCCGATCGAACTTGCCGAGTTCGAGGCCTGGGCTTGCGCGGAGATCGAGGTGGTGACGCCGCTGCGGCTGGCGGACCTGCGCGGCGACGGGCCGCTGCGCATGGGCATCCCGTCGGACGTGGCGCATGCGGCGGACTGGCGGCTGGGCCAGCTCTGGTCTGCGGCGCTCCACGCGCATGACCTCCAGCCCGATGGGCTGATCTACCTGTCCCGGTTCACTGGCGAGCCGAACCTAGCGGTCTTCGAGCGGGCGCTGCCCAAGCTCGCTGCCACACGAATTGGAGCCCTGCTGGACCGGAGGGCGCAGCTTGCGGCGACGCTACGGCGCCTGGGCGTCGCGATCTTCTGACCGCCGCCCGGCGGCCGTTGGTCCGCCAACAACCGCCGCATGTCTGTCGCCCGGCAATGGCCGCGCTGAAACCGTGGACAGAGGACCACGGTTCGAGGTTCCATAGGATTGGGTCGACAAGACGACGTTCGGGAAGATGCCGGATCGGGACATCAATCGCCGCAGGGCGGAGGAGCTGCTGCGTCAGGCAGCCGAGACACAGAACCTCGCGGAACGGAGCCGGCTGATCGGCGAAGCCACCATGTTCCACATGCGCGCCGTGGAAGCCGAGGTTGGGAAGCTCGAAGGCGATCTTCACGCAACTCGAACTCCAGAGGAAGATTAGGCAGAGGGAAGCCCGCGCAGGCGGACCCGCGCGGGCGAGTCGGCCGAGCAGGAGCGCCTACTCGGCGGCCATCGCCGGCGAGTCCACCGGCGCCTCCGGCGTCTCGGCCTTCGTCGTGCGCAGCAGCGGCGGCAGCCATCCGGTCCCCGAAAGCAGGACTTCGGCCGTCTCCACCATCTCGGTCTTCTTCTGGTCGCTGATCCGCTCCGCGACCTCCGCCCCCCGCGCCTCGGCGACGGCCTCCAGGATGCGCGCCTTGGTCACGCGGCCAAGGTAGCGCTCGGCGGTCGGCGCCCACGTGGTGGTCATGTCGAGCCCCGCGGCGCGCGCCAGCCGCTCGACGTGGTCCCAGGCCGCCGGCTTGCGGTCGAGCGGATTGCGCACGGCGCTGATCCCGAGGCTCACGCAATGGGCCAGCAGGTCCATCAGCTCGCCCGCCCCGAAGCCCGACACGGCGTCCCACGCCTTCGAGGGCTCGCGCGGCAGGCGCGCCGCCCAGGCCTCGTGCCGTTCGGCGATCCGTCGTCCAGCTGGGCTGTCGCTGACGCCCGGCGCATGGCCGTCGAGGTAGGCGCTGACCAGCTTCACCTCCACGCACGACGCCTGCTCGCAAGGCGGATAGAAGGCCTTGAGCGCCAGGGCGTGCACCAGGGCGGTCAGCGCCAGGGTGGGGTCGGTCGCCACGGCGTCGCGCAGGCCGACGGTCCGGTAGGCGGTCAGGTCCAGCAACAGCCGTTCCGACAAGGGCGCGCCCGCATCCTCCTCGGGCTCGGCCTCCTTCGGCGCGGTTCCATCGCTGTCACCATCCGGTTCCGTCTCGCCTTGGGCATTGTCTTCGGCTTCGGCCTCCGCCACCGGCAGTTCGTCCTCGGGCCGGATCAGCCCTCGCTCGATGCGGGCCTGCCCGTCATGGCCGAGGATCACGAACACGCCGCCGCGCGCCACCTCGTCGGGATCGTAAGCCGGCCCGTCGCCGAAGGCGTCCAGGGCGGCATCAATCTCCTTGAAGCGGGCCTCCACTTCGGGCGGCAGCTCCTCCACCGCGTCCCACTGGCTCACCAGGGCGTCGTATTCCTCGGAGAGAGCGTCGATCTGCGCCTTGTCCGGCTCCGAGCGCTCCACCGGGTGCGGGTAGACCCGCCGCATCCCGTGGCCGTGCGGGTAGTCGAGCGAGGCCGCCGCCCACTTCCAGCCCTCCTGCGCCTGGACCTCCGAGGCGATGGCGTCCAGCTTCTCAGTCACCAGCCGGTCGAGCAGCGGCACGTCCTCGAACCAGCCGCCGCCGTCCTCGGTGAAGAGGTCGCGCAGGATGGTCCCCCCGGCCTCGCCGTAAGCCTCGGCCCCCACGAAGATCGCCCGCCGGTCGCTGGCCGGGACCTTGGCTTCGGTCATGGCGCGGCGGATCACCCCCGGCGAGCGATTGAAGGTGAGCTGGTCATAGACCTGCTCCTGCCGCCCATGATCCTCGCTGACCGCGAAGGCCATCAGCTGATCGAGCGCCAGCCCGCCCTCGCGGTAGATCGCCATCAGCTTGGGCGAGACCGCGCCGAGCCGCAGACGCTGGCGCACCACCTGGGCCGAGACGCCGAAGCGCGCCCCGATGTCCTCGGCGCCAAGACCGCGTTCTGCCGCCAGCCGCCGGAAAGCTTCGAACTGGTCCGCCGGGTGCATCTCGGTGCGGGTGACGTTCTCGTCCAGGCTGATCTCGTGGGCGTCGTTGGTCGTGTCGACCACACAGCGGACGGGCTCGCTCTTGCGGACCTCCTTGCGCTTGAGGCGGAGCAGCATGGCGAGGCGGCGGCCCTCGCCGATGGTCACCAGCCAGAAGCCGGTGGGCGCGCCGTCCTCACCCACTTCCGGCTCCACCACCGGCGCCTGCAGCATGCCCTTGGCGGCAATGGACGCGGCCAGGGCCGCGATGGCCGCTTCGCCGTGCGGGGTCTTGCGGGCGTTCTTCGGCGACTTCTTGAGCTTGTTGAGGGGCACTTCGATCACAGCGCCGGACTCGATCACGGTCTGGACGGTCATAAGGTCCTCCTTGGGCCTGGGTTGCAGGCGCACGCCGCGCCTGCAGCCCTGCCCGTCGGCGAGACCGGGTGTGCAAGCGGAGGGGCGGCTTCGCGGGGAACCGGCTGCAGGGTCCTGGAGGCCCGTCAGCCTGTGGCGCCCGGCGGAGGGGACCGAAGCTGGGCGGAAGCCGCTCCGAAGCGCGCCGAGGGCGGAGCCCTAAGCGGGCGCCGGGCCAAAGGCGCGGCGATGGGAACTATGACGAGGCGACAGCATCCGCTTCAAGCAGGTCGAGAACCGGACATGCGGGCGCATCGGCTTGTCCGTCGCACTTGCGGATGGTGTCACTGAGAATGGTCTCCAGCCGGCGAAGATCAGCGATCTTTGCGCGGACCTCGTCCAGGTGCATCGCGGCGAGCTTCTTGACGTCACCGCACGCGCGTCGCCCAGGCTGGGCCAGGTCCAGCAGCGCACGAATCTCATCCAGGGAAAACCCAAGCTGTCGGCCCCGCCGGACAAAGACGAGGCGTCGCAGATGGTGATCCTCGTACACGCGGTGGCCCGCCGCGGTGCGGTCCGGCGCCGGCATCAGGCCGATTCGCTCATAGTAACGGACGGTCTCGAGATTGACGCCGCTGGCGGTCGCCAACCCCCCGATCGTGAGGCCTCGGGAAGCGCGCATGTGATTAAGCCTTGACCCTGTAGTCGCTACGGGTGGGAGAGGTAGCAACGGTTAGAGGGAAGCGCGAGCGTGACAATCCAGGCGACAGCATCATCCGCGCGCAAAGACGCGGCTCTTAGTTGGTCAGCTGTTTGCGCCGCGTGCTTGGCGGTATTCGCCTGGGCCGCGTGCTGTGTGCTGCCAATGGCGCTCGCGGCCGCAGGCCTGGGCCTAACCGGGGCAGCCTTCGTCGCCGGCCAACGCCTGTGGCTGACCATCGGCGCAGCCCTGGTCCTGGGCGCTGGCTGGTGGCGCATCGGACGCCGGGCGCGGGCGTGCAAGATCGCTGGGGGCTGTGCGCCGCCTTCTCAGCTGTCCGTGATCCTGCTTTCACTCGCGACAGCGCTGCTGGTGCTGGCGATCCTTTGGCAGCCGTTCGTAGAGCCAAAGGCCCTGATGATCCTGAGGACCTTACGCGCATGAACGCGATGACCTTTGAGCTACGCTCCACGCTGACCTGCCCCGAGTGCGGTGGGCGGACAACGGAGACCATGCCGACGGACGCCTGCCAGTATTTCTATGACTGCCCGTGTTGCAGCGCAGTTCTGAAGCCGAACGCCGGCGATTGTTGCGTCTATTGCTCGTACGCCGACGTTCCGTGCCCGCCGGTCCAAGAAGCTCGCGCGAACGGCGGAGCACCGTCGTGCTGCAGCGCCGCCAGCGGCTGAAACGTTACGCGCCGGCGACCGCTTAGCAAGGATGCGGCCGCAAGGAGCCTGCGCGCGGCGGAGCCGGCGCTGCATGGCGGGACGCTGCCGCGAGCGGCGGGCGGCGCGACGCGCCCGAAGGGTCGCTCCCGCAGGAGCCGCGCCCGGCGCGGCGGGACCGCGAGCGACCGCCCGGCGCTCTCCCTAACGCTGCGAGAGCGTCAGCTTCCCAGGGTGCGGACGGGCCTCGTGCGGCGCTGATGCACGTCGGGCGAGGGTGCGCGTTCGAGCACCTGGTCCGGAGCCGGGTCCCGGCGCGCCGCCAGCCAGGCTTGGACCTCGTCGAAGCTCCAGGCGACGCAACGGGGCGTGAGGTTGAAGCGACGGGGGAACTCGCCGCGGCGCTCCATCTCATAGATCGTCGTGTCGCTCAGCGGCACGAGCCTCCGCAGCTCCGCACGTCGGATGCAGCGGGTGATGACAGGGTTGGGCATGAGCGCGCTCCGCAAGTTTCGAAGGACTGACAAAGTCACCTTCTTGCGAGTCGACCTGAGGGAGGAGCGGCCCCACAGGGCTGGGGAGCGGGGGCGTTGCGGGGGCGCTCCCCCGCTGGAAGGGGTCGGACGAGACCGTCAGGGCTCGACCGCAGGGGAAGGCTTTCCCCTCTGAACTTTAGGCTACGCTCGCTTCAGGCGGACACCTGGCCCGCCAGCTTGATCAGCGGCGATGAACACCACCCCCGCTCCTTCAAGCGCCTGCTGCACGGCGTGAACGTTCGCAGCTGTGCTCCGCCCAGGCCCAACCTCACCTTCCATGCGTCGGATGGTCTGCAGGGAGACACCTGCGGCCGCGGCAAGTTGGGATCCACTCCACCCAAGAAGGGACCGCGCCGCTCGAATTTGCGCGGCGGTCACCACGACAAGGTACTTTTTGATACTTTCATGGTGCTTTTAGATTGATCTGGAAGCGTCATCTGTGGCACTAAAAGTCTAATACACCGGAGAAGCTTAATCATGGGCTCACGTCAATCGGCGGCGGGCGAGCGCGCCCGGCTGCCTGCGCTCTCCCGACGAGCCGTCCTGGTCGGGACCTCGGCGGCGGCCACCGCGCCTCAGGCTGGCGTGGCCCATCCGCTCCCGTCCGTCACAGCGCCCGGGACCGCCACGGGCCTCTACCGGCGCTGGGTCCATCTGGATCGAGAGATCGAGCGCCTGCTCCTGCGCTGGGGCGACATCGAGGGTTGGCTGTTCGAGACGCACAACTGGCACCGGCTGAGCGAAGCGGAGCAGGCGGCTTTGCCTGCGGGGCAGGCGCTGCGGGACGTGGACGCGCAGCTGAAGCGGCTGTGCGCGGAGCGGGACGGCTTGCTCGACAAACTTCCCCGGTCCGGCGCCGACACGCTCGAGACCGTCGCCGCGCGGCTGGCGGTCGTCGAGCGGCTCCTCTACCGCGACGACCATCCCGAAGCGTACGACATGATCCTCGGCTCCCGACGCGATCTCACGACGCTCGCGGCCCGTTCCGGGGAGCGCCCTTGATCATGGGCTCAGGACGTCCTCCCGTCGCACACCCGGCGCGCTTGGCAGCGGTCTCCCGCCGGACCCTGCTCGCCGGCGCCTCCGCCGCAGCCGCCGCGCGCCCCGTCGGCGCCGCGCCTCTGCAACTGCCGGCGGGCTCCTCGTCTCCGGACCCCACGAAGCCCTACCGGGCCTTGCTCCACCTCGACGCCAGGATCTCCCGGCTACGGCGCCGGTGGGCGCGGCTCGAAGCCTATATCGAAGACCAGCCCTCCCAGCCGGGAAGAATGCTGGCAGGCGCGCAGGAGCTCCGTGACATCGATGGTATGCTGGAGCTCCTCCTGGAGCAGCGCGCCGCGCTGCTGGAGGCCCTGCCCAAGCAGGGCGCGACAAGCCTGGAGGAGGTGATCGCCCGGCTCGCGGTCGCCGAGCAGCTGATCTGGACCGACGACCACCTGCAGGCCCAGGCGATGATCGCTGGCTCGCGCCGGGACCTCACCGCACTCTTGGGCGAGCGTCGCCCGCCGGCACGCTAGTCCGATGGAGACCCGCTTGGAGGACGCGCTCGCCTATCTGCTGGACCTGCGGCTGCGCTGCCGGGGAAACCCCGAGGCCATAGCGCTGGTCGACCGTTGCCTTGCGCTGCTGGCGCGCGCGGAGCGCGCGGACGCCGCCGAGCTGCCGCAGCTGGAGGCGGAGATCGAGGCCATCCGCCTAGAGCTCGCCGAACGCTTCGGACCGCCCGGCGAGTTCGTGCGGCACTGACCTGCGCCAACGATCAACCATGCTGAGCGAAGACCCAGGTCTTGCCGCCTGAAAGCAATAAGAGCGTGGCGTAGGCTTCGCTGCGTCCATCGTCCCGCACTGAGACGTGTTGGAGACTAGGCCGTCTTCATGGAGCTGCTCGGCCGCTGCTTTCAGCTTTGGCCCTACATTGTCGACCTCGTTGGTAAAGCCTTCGCCAAAGATCGAAAGGACCCCGGAAGCCCCGAACACCTCCGCATAACTTTCCCATCACAGGAGAGTCTGCCGCCGTACTTGGTTCCTGCTCTTGTAAATCCGGAACGCTGGCTGCGCTGTAGGCGTTGCCGCGACGGGAACAAAGGGAACGCCCATGCCGACGAACAATGGACTTGCACCAACCTGGCTCATGACGGGCGCAGCGATCGCCATCCTGGGTCTCGCCGGGTGCAACAAGAGCAACGAGAGCACCGAGGCGCCGGCCGCGACTGCGGCAGAGTCGGCGGCCTCACCCGCGAGCGCCAATGCGGCGATCCCGGCCAGCGGACCCGCGGCGGTCTTCATGCCGATCGAGACGGACATGAAGCAGAAGATGGCTGCAGCGGTCGGCTCCACCGTCGAAAGCACCTGGGCGATGAAGATGATGGCTCACCACCAGGGCGGTATCGACATGTCGCGGGCGCTGCTCAACCAGTCTCCCAACGGGCCGATGCACGACATGGCCCAGAAGACCATGGACATGCAGACCAAGGACCGGGCCGAGCTCGACAAATGGGTTCAGGCGCACGCCGGCGAGCAGGGCGGCCAAGCCAATCCGTTCGCCGAGATGGAAGCGACCATGAGCCAGAAGATGATGGCGGCGACCGGCGCAAATGCGGACCAGACCTGGGCGCGTAAGATGATCGAACACCACCAGGGCAGCATCGACATGTCGAAACGGGTCCTGCAGGACGCGAAGGACCCTGAGATCCGGCGGATGGCGCAGAAGACCATCGACATGCAGACGAAAGAGATCGCCGAACTGCAGTCGAAGCTCGGCGGCTGATCCCACCTGCCGCCGGCAAGCCACCGCCGGCGGCAGGCCCGATCATGAGGGGTTCATGTGCCGGGTGCGTATATCCCTTTGAATACTTCAGTCGGGATATCCACCATGATCCGTCATCACCTCGGTGTCGCGGTCGCTGCGGCGACCCTTCTCGTGGCCTCGCAAGCCGCCGCCCATGCGAAACTCGTGTCGTCGAACCCGGCCGCCAACGCCACGGTCGCCGCGCCGAAGATCATCACCCTGACGTTCAGCGAGAAGCTGGTGCCGGCCTTCTCCAAGTTCGAGGTGGTCATGCCCGAGCACGGTGGGATGAAGGTCGCTGTGAAGACCACCGTCTCCAAGGACGGCAAGAGCCTCACGGGCGCGCCCACGGCGGCGCTGAGCGCCGGCGCCTACAAGGTTGTCTGGACGGCGGCGACGGCGGACGGCCACAAGGTGTCCGGCGAAGTCGCCTTCAAGGTTGGCTGATCGTGCTTGAGCCTGCGGTCATCGTCCTCAGGCTGGCGCAATATCTGGGAGCGATGGTCCTGATGGGATCATCGCTCTTTTTCGTCTACGCACTGCCGGGGCGAGGAGATGGATCCGCGGCCGAGGCGCCATGGGCCAGCCGACTTCTCGCTTGCGCCGGAACGCTCCTGGCTGCGACGGCTCTGTTGTCGATCCTCGGGCAGGCCAGCATCCTCAGTGGCTCCTTTTCCGAAGGGTTGAAGCCCGAGACCCTGAGCGCCGTCGCCACCGGCATGGATCTCGGCAAGGCGGCCATAATCCGCGCCGCGGCTGCGGGGCTGGCGGTGCTGCTGATCCTCGTGCTCAAGCCCTCTCGCACCACCTGGATCGTGGCGGCCACGCTTGGCGCGATCGCAACAGCAAGCTTGGCCTGGATGGGTCACGGCGCGGCCACAGAGGGGGTCGGCGCGTCCCTTCATCTCGTCTCTGACATCCTCCACGCCTGGGCTGCGGCGGTGTGGATCGGCGCGCTCGTCGCCTTTCTGCTGTTGCTTCGTACGCCCACCCCAACTCCAGCAGCGACGGGGGCCCTCCACCGCGCTCTACACGGCTTCTCCGGGGTCGGCACAGCTGTCGTGGCCGTGCTCCTCGCCACCGGTGCGATCAACGGCTGGTTCCTGGTCGGGCTCGATCATCTCAACGGCCTCTGGACCACGGCCTACGGCCGGCTCCTGTCGCTCAAGCTGGTCCTGTTTGTGGTCATGTTCGGGCTTGCGGCGGCAAACCGCTTCCAGCTGACGCCAGCGCTCGGACGCGGCCTCGGCGCTCAAGACAGCGAGGGTGCGGCCCTCGCCCACTTGCGTCGAAGCGTCATCCTCGAAACCGCGCTGGGCTTCGGTGTGCTGGCGCTGGTCGCATGGTTCGGCACGCTCGCGCCGCCAGGGGCCATGTGAGGACGTGAACCGAGTTGCCCGGCGCCGAGCGGCTGACAGGCGGGCGCTATGTTGACACGAGATCCACCGCGCCGCGGCTGCCCGCTACGGCCTGAACATCGCCGATGTCCAGGAAATCGTCTCCGGCGCAATCGGCGGTGAGACCATCGGCGAAACGGTGGAGGGCGTGGCGCGCTATCCGATCAGCCTCCGCTACCCGCGTGAGCTGCGCGACAGCCTTGAGGGGCTGCGAGGGCTGCCGATCCTGACGCCCACGGGCCAACAGATCACGCTCGGCACGCTGGCGGCCATCACGATCGCAGACGGCCCACCGATGGTGAAGACGGAGAACGCCCGCCCCTCCACGTGGGTCTATGTGGACGTCCGGGGCCGCGACCTAAGTTCGGTGATCGGCGACCTTCGCCAGACGCTCAGCGAGGACGTACAGCTGCCATCGGGTGTCTCGATCGCCTACTCGGGGCAGTTTGAGTACCTCGAACGGGCGGCCGAGCGGCTGAAGCTCGTCGTGCCCGCGACGCTCGCGATCATCTTCCTTCTGCTCTACGTCACCTTCCGTCGTTTGGACGAGGCGGCGCTCATAATGCTCACCTTGCCCTTCGCCCTCACCGGCGAGTTCTGGGCGCTCTACCTCCTTGGCTATGACCAGTCGGTGGCGACTGGGGTGGGCTTCATCGCCCTCGCCGGGGTCGCCGCGGAGTTCGGGGTCGTGATGCTCATCTACCTGAAGCACGCCCTTGCCGAGCGCGGGCCCGAACCGGGCCCCGGTGACGTCGAGGACGCCATTCGGGAAGGGGCGCTGCTGCGCGTACGTCCGAAAGCCATGGCGATGGCGGTGATCCTGGCGGGGCTCACGCCTGTGCTGATCGGCCATGGCGCCGGCTCGGAGGTGATGAGCCGGATCGCGGCGCCGATGATCGGGGGCATGCTGACGGCTCCCCTGCTCTCCATGCTTGTCATCCCAGCGGGGTACCTCCTGTTGCGCCGCCGGCGCCACCGCGCGCCCCGCGAGATTCCTGAGCGGCGCCGCTGTACTGCATCGCGGCGTCGGCGCGGAGCATCGTGGCCGCGCGGGATCAGGTCTCGGTAGATCCTCTCTTCGGGGCGAAGCGCGCGACGAGGTCGTAGGCCTCCCCCGGGAAGATGAGCCGAACATGGGTGATGCGGTCCGCGCCTCGCCAGGTGCGGCGCTCCAGCAAGAGGCAGGCGGTCATCAGCTTGATGCCGAGCGCCGCCGCCACCGCCTTCGGCACGTTCGCCGCGCTGATCCGATGCTCGGCCTCCGTCCAGGGCACATGGCTCAGCAGCCAGCTGCCCGGCGCGGTGGCGGCGAAGTCGGCTTCGGCGGCCTGCGGCACTGTCTCGAGGTTGATCAGCCGCTCCTCCAGCGCGAAGGGCCGCCCGCCGGCCCGGTGAAGGCTTTTGAGGACGAGGACTTCGGCCGAACGCTCGAGGCCGAGCTCCTCCATCTCGCGAGCCGTGGCGGGTCGAACGCGTCGGGACAGGAGCTCATAGTCGTAAGCCTCGCCGCGCCCGCTCACCTCGGCCGGGATGTCCGGGATGTCGAGCACGGCGGAGTGAATCCTGGGCCGCGCCACGAACGTCCCGAACTTGCGACGTCGCTCAATGAGCCCGGCCTCGGCAAGCGGCGCGAGCGCCTTGTTCACCGTCATGCGTGAACAGCCGTACTCCACCATGAGTTCGTGCTCGTAAGGAATGCGGTGCCCCGGGGGCCATGCCCCCGACAAGATGCGCTCGGATATGTCCGAGCGGATCCGCTTGTGAAGCGTCAGGGCAGCGGCAGCACTCATGGACTCGCTTTCGGCCGCGCCTGCGTAACGCAGCCTTGCGCTTGCAATGCCACGTATCAAGCCCGGGGGCGGCTGTCCTTGGCGGCGGGCGGCAGCGGCGCCGTCCGCTTGGCCCGCCGGCGCTCCGCCAAGGCCTCAAGCGGGTCCAGGATCCAGGCCACGTCCGAGCGCCGGAAGCTGCGAAACAGCAGGATCAGGCCGCTGAGCGCCAGCCAGGTTGCCCCCGTCGCGAGCGTGACGATGAGCGGATGGTTGAAGCTCTGGCGGTCGTCGTAGTCCATGATGTGCAGCATCCAGGCCACGTCCCAGAGCCGCCAGGTGTCGTTCTTCGCGGCCAGCACCTCGCCGGTGCTGGCGGACACGAGCAGAGCGTGCCGCTCCTTGTCGGCGAACTCCACCCTCCAGACAGGCAGCGGAAGGTCGCGAGTCTCCAGCGTGGACTTGGCCACGTAGGTTACAGATTTGGGCGGCTCGTATCCGGTGAAGCCTGCCACGGCGAGCTCGCGCGCCTTGGCTGCGTCGATGACGACGGGCTGCCCCGTCGTTGCATTGATGACCCTGACGCCGCGGGGCGTGCTCACCTCGTACACCCAGCTGTCGTACAGCGGCTTCAGGCGCAGCTTGGTGATGGGTTCGCCGACCGCTCCGGCCACGCCGGTCAGCGGCAGCAGCGCAGCGGCAGCCGGCAGCTCAGCGGGCGGGGCGAGCGCATGTTCGCCTGAGACCTTGTGGTGATCGAGGAGCGCCATCACGGCGCCGCTCAGCGCCCACAGCAGGAACTGCAGGCCCAGGACCAGGCCGGACCACTTGTGCAGCCAGCGGATCAGGAACATGGGCGACCAGGTCATGCCGCGGCCTTTCGGACCCGCCGCTTGCGGCGGAAGCTGTAGAGGAGCAGCCACCCACCGGTGGCCGCCGTGGCGACGCCCATCCAGGTGAAGATGCGAATGAGGATGTTGTTCACGTCCTGACGGTCATCGTAGTCCATGATGTGGAACATCCAGACGAAGTCGAAGGTGCGCCACAGGTCGTGGCGGCGGGAGACGAGCTCGCCGGTCTGGGGCGAGATGTAGAATGTCGGCCGCCAGGCGCCTTCAAACTCGACGCGCCAGATCGGCACGGGTCGGGTCTGAATCTCCAGCGGAGCCTTGGTGAGTAGCTCGGCGCTCACGATGTCGCCGTCCTCGGCGAACAGCGCCTTGGCCCGGGCCCGCGCCGCCCCCTCGCCCAAGGGGGACAGCTTCTCGCCGCTGCGGGCGTCGAACAGCGCCTTCCCCTCATCCGCGTCGACGACATAGACGGGCTGCCCCAGCTGGTTCTCAAGCCGCGCCGCCTTCAGTCCGGGCGCGAGGTGGGCGAGATGCGTCGGTTCCACGAGGCCGGCGAGCGCGATCGGCTGTGGGGCCTGGGCGCGCACGAGCCGGTCGCCGTGGATGATGTCGATGTGGACGGCCGTCATGTAGAGGCCGCTGAGGGTCCAGAACACCGCCTGGATGGCGAGGATCAGGGCGAACCACTTGTGCGTGGTGCGGGCGAGAGCGGGTAGCCGCATCGGGGGTCTCTAGAAAAGGGCAGGCGCCGGAGAGCATTGGGGCCTCTCTCCGGCGCCCGGAACCTACGTCCGTCAGAACGTGTATTGCAGGCGAACGTAGCCCCTACGACCCAGCAGGTCGTAAGTCATGGTGTCCGTGTTCGCGTCGGTCCAGCTCTGGATGAACGGCGCGTCGCGGTCGAACAGGTTGTCGACGCCGACGGCGATGTTGGCCTTCTCCGACACGCGGTAGGCGAACTGGACGTTGTGGTAGAAGACGTTCGGCGTCTCGTCGCCGATGTCGCCGGGCGAGGCGTTGAAGTCCTTCGCCTTACCGATCCACTGCACCGACCAGGTGGCGTTCCAGTTGACGTCCGACACCGTCAGGCTCGCGTTCGAACGCCAGTGCGGATAGCCGCCGTTGCCGCCGCCGATATAGCCGTCGAAGATGATCGGGTCGGCGCCCACGAAGGGGATCACCTCGTACTTGGCGAGGTAGGTCGTGTTCCAGTCGAGGTCGGCGCGAAGATGCGCCACGTCGAAGGCGTAGCGCACGCCGAAGTCGACCCCCTTCATCGTCTCCTTGCCGGCGTTGGTCGGCTGCGAGGAGAGGAAGTTCACCTCACCGGTCCGCGTGCTGCGGGTGAAGTGTTCGGGTCCGCAGAACGGGTGCGAAAGGTTCGGGCTGGCGTAGCATACGGCGAGCTTCGTAGAGCCCGGGATGTTCCGGATCGCGTCCTTGATCTGGATGTCGAAGTAATCGACCGTCACCGACAGGCCCGGCACGAACTCCGGCTGGAAGACCGCTCCGAGGGTCAGGTTCTCCGACTCTTCCGGCTGCAGGTTCTGGTTGCCGCCCACCGTCGTCAGCACCGTGTTGCCGAGCTGGACGTAGCCGGCCGGCACGCCGGAGGCCTGGCAGTTGGCGATCAGCGTCGCATCGCCGCTCGTGGAGTAGCGGCTGCACGGATCGGTGGTCGTCAGGTTGCCTTCGGCGACGCCGCCGAACAGCTCGGGGACGCTGGGGATACGGAAGCCGGTGCCGTACGTGGCCCGCAGGCGCAGGCCGGAGATGACCGTCCAGTCCAGGCCCAGCTTGTAGGTGATGTTGTTGCCGAACAGGTTGTAGTCCGAGTACCGGACCGCGCCGTTCAGTTCGACGCGCTCGGCGAAGGGCATGTCCGCCAGCAGCGGCGCCGAGAGCTCGAGATAGGCTTCCTTGGTGTTGACCGAGCCCGAGATCGGATCCTGCTGGTTGGTGTTCGCCACCCCCAGCACCGTCAGCGCGTCGGGGTCGCGCCAGTGGCCACGGTCAGCAAAGATCTTCTCATCGGTTCGAACCTTTTCGAGCTTAGAAGCGGGCCGTGAGGCCGATGTAGTAGCGACGGCCGACCAGGTCGTAGCTGGAAGGGTCGGTGTTCGCCGCGATCGACGGCGAATAGACCCGGGGTTGCTTGTCCGTGAGGTTGTTCACCCCGCCGCGGACCGTCACCGTCTCGTTCAGCTTCCACGAGCCGTTCAGGTCGAAGTAGTTGACCGCGTCGAGGACCTGTTCCCGGTTGTTGAAGTTCTCGACGGAGCCCTGGTAGCGCCAGCGCACGCCCAGGCTGAAGGGGTCGTAGTTCCAGCTCAGGGTCGACAAAAACTTCCACTCCGGCAGGGTCAGGCCGAAGGTGTTGGAGATCGTCCCCTTGCGGTCGGTGAACGCGCCGCCGGGCAGGTCCTGCCGCTTCCACTCCTGCAGCTTGGTGCCGATGACGTTGAGCGCCACCGTGCCCCAGTGCGGCCCGCCGACATCGGCCAGGGCCACGACCCAGTCGACCTGGAAGTCGGTGCCGCTGGTCTTCAGCGTGCCGAGGTTCGCGTTGGTCTCAAGGGTGCTCGTGATCTGACCCGAGTTCGGGTCGCGGCGGCCCGGACGAGGTCCATCGAGACCAGAAAGCCGCGCCGCGGCAGACGGTCGACGAAGGCGTTCACAACCGGGCCTACCCCGATATAGGCGATCATCTTGATCGCCAGGGCCCCGCCGAGCACGGCGCCGGCGTTCGCGCCCGCAAGATCGTAGGACAGGAGACCCAGCGCGACGGTCGCTAGGCCCGTGCCGATCAGGGCGATGACCTGGGCCAAAAAGAGATGCCGATAGGTGCGGTCTCCTAGAACGCTCAACATGACGTTCGCTTCCTCAGCGCGAACTTAAGCGTCGGACGCTCACAGGTATTTCGCGAGTCCGGATAGGCGCCCGAGTTGGTCGTGCGATGCGACTGAGCCGCGAAACGATGTCTTCGAGGTGATGTTCGATTTGGCCCTGCACGAGGGATGCCTTGGCCTTGCCGAGGGCGCTGATCAGGTCCGATAGGATCGATTGGGCGCGCAGCTCGGACGCACCTGTGAAGCCCCACCCTCAAACATTGTCGTGCTGTCGGATTCATCGGGGTTCGACCGTAACGTGCGCCAGCTCATGCACTCTGCGCAGACGTTGGCGCACGTCGGCGGCTGAAGCGTCGCCCGTGAAGCTGACAATCGCCGCGTGGGCGCCAGGCCCGATCCGCCAAACATGCAGGTCCGTGATCTTGGCGTCCCCGAGCCCTTCAACCTCCTGACGCACTTCGCCCTCCAGGTGAGCATCAGCCGTATCGAGCAGCACGGCGGCTGTGTCGCGCATCAGGTTCCAGGCCCAGACGGAGATCACGACCGCGCCGACGATGCCCATCACAGGGTCGAGCCAAACCCAGCCCAGATATCGCCCGGCGACCAACGCCCCGATCGCCAGCACCGAGGTCAGCGCG
>NZ_MEEX01000034.1 GCF_001724605.1 Phenylobacterium sp. SCN 70-31 | reverse complement strand
CGTGATCGCCGCCGTCAGCGTCGTCTTGCCGTGGTCAACGTGGCCAATCGTGCCAATGTTGCAGTGCGGCTTGTTACGTTCGAATTTCTCTTTGGCCATCGGGGTCCTGCCGGCGTTGCTTAAACTTTTGCGTCAAGGAGCTGGAGCGGGTAGCGGGAATCGAACCCGCATCCTCAGCTTGGAAGGCTGCTGCACTACCATTGTGCTATACCCGCCGATAGCCCCGAGCCGGGCGACCCCGGCTCGATATTCCGTTTAACGAACCGGCCGCCTTCCGGCGACCGGAGGCCGGGCAAGCCCGGTCGATCTACCCTTGCAACAACCCGGCCGCTTCACGGCGATCGGAGGGCGGGGTCGCCGCATCTCCTCAGGTTGCTTCTCACGGGCGCGTGGTGGGGGAAGTAGGACTCGAACCTACGAAGCCATTACAGCAGCGGATTTACAGTCCGCCCCCTTTGCCACTCGGGACATTCCCCCAGCGCGCTCGGAGCCAAAATGGGGCCTTCGGAGAAAAGGCTTCCGCCCGGGCGGGAGGGGAGCGTAAAGCGCCGGTCTCTCGTCCAGAATACGGCGGCCCACCGAGGGGGCCCCAAATCGGAGCGCGTCTTATAGTGGCCTCGTCCCGCGAACGCAACGACGCCCGAAAGGGCTGGAAATCGGCCCCCCGAACCCCGTCGAAACACGAGCTCCGGCCCGAGGCCAGACCCGAGGCGAAGACTCCCTCCCGCCCTCGCGGCGAGCGCCGGGGCGGTCCGCCCGCCGACGATTGGCTGTGGGGCTGGCACGCCGTGGAGGCGGCCCTGGCCAACCCCCGCCGCGGCCCACCCGTTCGGCTCGCCGCCACGCCGGACAGGGCGCGCCAGCTCGAATCGCGCTTCGGCCCCCTGAAAGCGCTGGAACTGCACGACTCCCACCGGATCGGGCTGATGCTGCCGCAGGGCGCGGTCCACCAGGGCGTCGCGCTGCGCCCCGCAGCGCTGGAGGACTCCGACCTGAGCGACTTCGACGTCCGCCCGGGCGCCGTGCTGTTGATGCTCGATCAGGTCACCGACCCGCAGAACGTGGGGGCGATCCTCCGCTCGGCCGCCGCCTTCGGCGTGACGGGCGTGATCCTGCAGGACCGAAACGCGCCCAAACTGACCGGCGCCCTCGCCAAGGCCGCCGCGGGCGCGGTTGAGAAGACGCCCATCGCGAGGGTCGTGAACCTGTCCCGGGCGCTGGAGGAGCTGTCGCGGCTGGGCTGGCGGAGCGTGGGCCTGGCCGGCGAGTCCGAGCGGACACTCGACGCGGCCCTGGACGGCTCGCCCACGGTGCTGGTCATGGGATCGGAGGGAGACGGGCTGCGCCGCCTCGTGGCCGAGCACTGCGACGAGTTGGCGAAGATTCCCATGCCCGGCGGCTTCGAGAGCCTGAACGTCTCGGCCGCAGCAGCCATCGCGCTGTACGAGGCCGCCCGCCCGCGTGAACGATGAGGCGGGGATGAACAGGTTGCGGCCGCGTCCCCGCTGTCGCATGGAGGCGAAATGCTCGCAGAACTGCTGACCCCCTCGGCCTTGTCGGCCCTGCTCCAGGTGTTGATGATCGACCTCGTCCTGGCCGGCGACAACGCCGTGGCCGTGGGCCTGGCCGCCGGTGGCCTACCGCCCGAGCAACGCAAGCGGGCGATCTTCTACGGACTGATCGCCGCCGTGGTGCTGCGGATCGGCTTTGCGCTGATCACCGCCCAGCTCCTGGGCATCGTGGGCCTGCTGTTGGCCGGCGGCGTTCTGCTGCTCTGGGTCTGCTGGAAGATGTGGCGCGAACTCCGCGACCAGGCGGCGCATGAGGAAGCCGCCGCCGAAGCGGTGCTGGACGACGATCCCACGACCGAGCCCTCTGCGGCCATCGCGGTCCGCCAGCCGAAGAAATTCCGCGACGCCTTCATCCAGATCCTGGTCGCCGACGTTTCGATGTCGCTGGACAACGTGCTGGCCGTGGCGGGCGCCGCGCGCGAGCATCCGGCCATCCTGGTGTTCGGCCTGCTGCTCTCCATCGCCCTGATGGGCGTGGCCGCCACATGGATCGCCCGTCTTCTGCACAAGCACCGCTGGATCGGCTACATCGGCCTGCTCATCGTGCTCTACGTGGCGCTGCACATGATGTGGGAAGGCCACCGCAGCGTGGTGGTCGATCTGGGTCAGACCCCGGCCTACAACGCCGTCATGCCGACCCCGCTGGATATCACGCCCGAGGAAGAGGCGCGGATTCTCGCGCACTGACGTATCCGGGGCGCTCCGGCTGGAGCGCCCCGGCCCGCATCAGAAGTCCACCTTCAGGGAGACCCAAAGCCGCCGGCCTTCCTGATTGTTGGTGTACTCGGGCGCATAGGCCACAGGGGTTCCGTACGGAAGTTGGCGGACGAAGTACTTGTCCAGCAGGTTGTAGATCGTCGCATTGAGCGTGACGTTCTCCCGCACCTCGAACGATCCCCCCAGGTGGAACACCGCATAGGCCTTGTAATCGCCGAGCGCCGTGCGGGCCGCACCCTCGCCCCGATACCGCTTGCTGCGGTATTCGCCGCGGACCCAGGTGTTCAGCCGGTCGTTCACGGCCCAGCGGACAGCGCCGTTCAGCATGTGCTTCGGGGTGTCGGTGAGAGGCAGGCCGGCCGAGGCGCCGCTCTTCTGCTCGCTGTCCGTGAAGGTGTAGTTGGCCTGCAGGCTCCAGTCCTCGGCGAACCGCCAGCGCGAGGCGATCTCCACCCCCCGCGTGACCGCCTTGTCGATGTTCACGCTCTGGCCGAACGTCGCGACCGTCGGGAAGAAGCCCACGTCCGTGCAGCCCGCCGGGCGGCCGCTTCCCGAGTCGTACTGGGCCTGCGTCAGTCCGAAGCTGCAGTTCGCCACCGGCTGGCCGCTTGCGATCTTGTCCTTGAAGTCGTTGTGGAACGCCGTGACGTTGGCGGTGAAGCCGTTCAGGTTGTCGAAGTAGATCGCGGCCTCGACGCTGGTGCTCGTCTCGGGCTTCAGCGTCGGAGTCCCGATCAGCGGCAGTCGACCCTGGTTCCCGAACCCGTTGATGCCGCTGGCGAGCTGTTCCAGCCGCGGCGTCTTGAAGCCCTGGCTGACGCCGCCCTTCACCGTCCAGTTCTCGTTGGCGTTCCACACGAGATAGCCGCGCGGGCTGAAATGCGAACCGAAGGTGCTGTGATCGTCGCGCCGGGCGCCCACGGTCAGGGCCAGCCCCTCGGTGAAGCGCCACTCGTCCTCGGCGAATACGGCCCATTGGGTGAACGCGAACGGCGCGGGCGCGACGCCGTCGACCATCTCGGCGTCCCAGTACTGGCCGCCCACGGTGAAGGTGTGGTTCCCCCAGCGCGAAAAGAGCTTGGAGTCGAAGATCGTGTTGACCGACTCCAGCGTCCGCGGCCCACCGGCGCCGGCGACGCCGTTGGGAATGATCCGGCCCTTGGTCTCGGTCTTGCCGCGGGAGATGTTGCTCTCCAGCACCCCGAACGGCAGCTTCCAGTCGTGGGCCAGCACATACTGGGTGCGGCTGAACTCCAGCGCATCGGCGTAGCCGCCCGCGGTCGTGTTGGTGCCGAGCTGAGAGGTCGAGTTGTCGTACCACTGCTCGGACCAGTCCACGTCCAGCCAGAGGTTGTGGTCCGGATGCGGGGTCAGGGTGAGCCGGCCGCCCGCGCTGCGCAGTTCGGCCCGCGTGGCGCTGCGCCCGAAGCCGGTGATCGGCGCGTTCGCCCCAGCGACGTTCTGGAAGGTCAGCTTCGAGGCCTGTCGGTTCGTGAACGATCCGCGGAGCGCCAGCCCCAGGAGCCCCGGCGCCACAGGGCCGGTCACATAGGCGTTGCCGCCGTAGAAGTTCCCGAACTCGCTGTTCTCCTGAAGCGTGCCATCCAGGGTGACCGAACCGGTCCAGCGCTCGCCGACCTTGCGGGTGATGATGTTCACCACCCCGCCCATGGCGTCCGAACCGTACAGGGTCGAGACGGGACCGCGCACCACCTCGATGCGCTCGATCGCCCCGATGGGAGGCAGGAAGCTGGTCGACGTCTCGCCGAAGCCGTTCGGCGTGACGCTGCCGGCCGTGTTCTGCCGCCGGCCGTCGACGAGGATCAGGGTGTAGTCACTGCCCATCCCGCGGATGTTGATGTTGAGGCCGCCGGTCTTGCCGACCGCCCCGCCGACATCGACGCCCTCCACCATCGACAGCGCCTCGGCGATGCTGGTCGCCCGCATCTGTTCCAGCTCAACGCGCGGCAGCACGGTGACGCTGGCCGGGGCCTGGGTCAGCTTCTGCTCGAAGCCGGCCGCGGTGACCACCAGGGCGTCGACCTCGGTCGCGGCGGACGCGTCCGCGCCACGATCCGCGGCGCTGACAGCCACCTGCGCCAGAGCCGCCTGGCCACCGAACACGACAAACGCCAGCGCGCTCGTCCCCAGGAGGACGCGCCGCAAACACGGACTCGACATGAATTATCCCCAACTCGCGACTAATAGTAAGTCGCATTAACAGCTTCGCCGTCGCCGTCAAAGTTTTTGCGATTCACTCGCAAATTGGAGATCGTTGGTCTTTAAGCCCTCAGGCGTCGGGTCCGCCGAACCGCTCGCGCCACTCCGCGACCTGGGCGTCCTCGATCTTGCGGAACAGCACCTCGGGCGCACGGATCGGCTGACCGGGCTCCAGCGCCGCCAACACGCCCTCGCCGTCCAGCGCCGGCCAGATCCCTGGAAACGGCTGGCCCAGGGCCTCGGCGATCTTCTCGGCGGCGAAGGGGATGAAAGGCTCGGACACCCGCGAGAACAGGGCCGCCAGATTCAGGCCGTAGCGCACCGCCACCGCCGCGCGATCACGGTCGGTCTTGATGGCCGTCCAAGGCGCCGCTTCGGTCAGATACTGATTGCCGAGCACCCAAAGCTGGCGCAGCGCGGTGGCGCTCTTGCGGAACTCGCGCTCCTCCATGAACCCGGTGAGTTCGCGCAACTTGGCCAGGACATCGGCTTCCAGCTTCTCGTCCAGGGCGCCCGGCTGGCCCCCCGCGGGGACGACGCCTTCGAACCGGCTCTCGGCGAACTTGCAGATGCGGTTGATGAAGTTGCCCAGCACGTCGGCCAGATCGGCGTTCACCTGCTCCCGGAACTGCTCCCAGGCGAAGGTGGAATCCGAAGTTTCCGGAACGTTGGCCATGATCCACCACCGCCAGTAGTCCGGCGGCAGCAGCTCCAGCGCATGGTCCATGAAGACGCCCCGTCCCTGCGACGTGGAGAATTTGCCACCGTAGTAGTCCAGCCAGTTGAAGCCCTTGAGTTCGTCCACCAGCTTCCACGGCGCGTTGTTGGCGACCGCCCAGTTCCCGCCAGCGTCCGTACGCTCGTTGACGCCGAGCAGCGTGCAGGGGAAGCCGACGGTGTGGAAGGGGACGTTGTCCTTGCCCATGAACTGGACGTACTTCACGTCGGCCGCTTCGGGCTGACGCCACCAGCGTTCCCATGCGGCGTCCGGCGCGGGCCCCTGCCCCGCTTCCTGGGCGCGGGCGTCCGCCCATTCCCAGGTCGCGCCGATGTAGCCGATCGGCGCGTCGAACCAGACGTAGAAGACCTTGCCGGCCAGACCTTCGATGTCGGGAAGCTGGCCCTCGGGATTGGGGCCCCACTCACGGGCGTTCACGGGCACGCCCCATTCCAGGTCGCGTGTGATCCCCCGGTCCTGCAAGCCTTCGTCCAGCCACTTGAGCGCGATCGAGGTGACCAGCAGCGGCCACGCGCCCCGCTTGCCGTCGATCCAATTGCGCAGCTTGCCGGCGAACACGCTCTGGCGGAGGAACAGGTGCTTGGCCCCCCGGATCTCGATGTCCGTCGAGCCCGACACCGCGGACCGGGGGTGCAGCAGGTCGGCAGGGTCCAGCACCCGCGTGCAGTTCTCGCACTGATCGCCGCGGGCGGCCTCGTAGCCGCAGTGCGGGCAGGTCCCGATGACGTAGCGGTCGGGCAGGAAACGCCGGTCGGCGTTGGAATAGACCTGCTGGGTGACCCGTTCCTCGATGAAACCCGCCTCCCAGAGCTGCTGGGCGAACTGCTGGGTGAGCCGACGATTCTGAGGTGAGGATGTCCGGCCGAAGTGGTCCCAGGACAGACCGAACGCGCGGCCCAGACGATGCTGGACCTCATGCTGCTCTGCGCAGAACGTGGCCGGGTCCTGGCCCTTCTCGGCGGCGGCCAGCTCGGTGGGGGTGCCATGCTCGTCGGTGGCGCAGATGTAGAGCGTCTCGCGCCCCCGCGACCTCTGGAACCGTGCGTACACATCCGCGGGCAGCATCGATCCGGCCAGCGTGCCCAGGTGCTTGACCCCGTTGATGTACGGCAGGGCCGAGGTGATGAGGATGCGGGACATGGGCGTGGGTCGATGGTCTTCTGGCGGCCGGTAAGGACACGCGGCTTACAGGGCCGTGCCCTGGATCGCCATAGTCGTCGTTGCAAGAAACGCTCGCGCCGAGGGTCCATATCGCGTCAAACTCGCCTGAGGGGCGAGCGGCGGCCTATCGAGTCGCCAGCGATCTCATGTGTCCGCCCCGAGGGAGGAAGACATGCGAACGTCCATAGTGGCGGCAGGCTTCGCGGCCTGCTTCATCCTGTCGGGCTGCGGCCAGAACGAACCCGCCGCGGAGCCCGCGCCGGCCGCCGAATCTCCGAAGAAGTCCCTCGCGCGGCAGGCGCCGATGTACGCAGGCCAGGAACAGGTTCTTTCGATCCAGTCGGGCGGCGTCAAACCGGCGTCCGGGGGCGGCGTGGACCTGGAGGTCAAGGCCTCCACCGACGGCGCCGGCTGGACTCAGGTGGGCTTCCTGCCCCGGGTGTATGCGGCCACGCCGCCCGACGGGATCTACGAGGTCGACGTGGTGGCCCAGAAACCCGCAACCCCCGGCGCGGCCGGCCCGACGCCGGTCGAGGTGAAGAGCGCCTGGGACCGGTACACCGACGGCCGGGTGAAGGGGGTGAAGTTCATCTCCAAGACCAACGAGGTCGTCGCCATGCTGCCAACGGGTCCGTGACTTCGGGAGGCCGGTGACTTCGGGCGTCCCGCCGCACCGCGGCGGGCCGTTCCGGAGTTCAGAGCGGTCCCTTGAAGACGAAGAACGCGCCCAGGGCGATGAACCCGAAACCCACGGCATGGTTGAGGGTGAATTTCTCGCCCAGGTAGGTCACCGAGAAGACTGCGAAGACCGCCAGGGTGATGACTTCCTGCATCGCCTTCAACTCGGCGGGATCATAGACCTGCCGGCCGATGCGGTTGGCCGGAACGGCCAGCCAGTATTCGAAGAACGCGATCCCCCAACTCACCATCACGATGGCCCAGAGCGGTCCGCGGTCGACCTTCAGGTGCCCGTACCAGGCGAAGGTCATGAACACGTTCGAGGCGATCAGAAGCAGGATGGGGGCGATCGCGGTCCAGGGGGCGGTCATGGTCGATTCGCGCTTAACGTGGCTTCGAAGCGACCTATAACCTGCGCCGGCGACGATTGGGGGAACCGTATAGATGACGTCCTGGTGGAAGTGGGTCGGTGTGGCTACGGCCCTGGCGGTCGCGGCATGCAGTCCGCAAGGCGACAAGGCCGGCGACACGCTGCGCATCTACAACTGGTCCGACTACATCGACCCCGAACTTCTGACCGAGTTCACGAAGGAGACGGGGATCAAGGTCGTCTACGACACCTTCGACTCCAACGAAGTGCTCGAGACCAAGATGCTGCAAGGCGGCACCGGTTACGATCTCGTCGTCCCATCCAACCACAACCTGCCGCGTTACATCACCGCCGGCGCGATCCAGAAGCTGGACATGGCCCAGCTTCCCGGCCTCGAAAAACTCTCACCCGACCTGATGAAGCATCTGGCGGCCTTCGATCCGGGCCATGAGTACGCCGTGCCCTACATGCAGGGCACGGTCGGCATCGGCTACAACGTCGACGCCGTCGCCAAGCGCCTGCCCGGCGTGAAGATCGACAGCTGGAAGGTGGTGTTCGACCCGGCGAACCTGGCGAAACTGAAGGACTGTGGCGTCTACTTCCTCGACGCGCCCGAGGATATGTACGCGGTGGCGCTCAATTATCTGGGCAAGGACCCCAATTCCACATCGCCGGCCGACTACCAGGCCGCAACCCAGATGTTGATGAAAGTCCGCCCCTCGGTGCGGAAATTCCATTCGTCCGAATACATCGACGCCCTGGCCAACGGAGACATCTGCGTCGCCGTGGGCTACTCGGGTGACGTGCTTCAGGCGCGCGACCGCGCCGACGAGGCCAAGAACGGGGTCAAGGTGGCCTATGCCGTCCCGAGGGAAGGCAGCCAGGTCTGGTTCGACGTCTTCACGATCCCCAAGGATGCGCCGAACACGACGGCCGCCCACCGGTTCATGACCTTCATGCTGCGACCCGAAATCATCGCCCGCGCCTCCAACTTCACCCAGTACGCCAACGCAAACGATGCCGCGACGCCGATGGTGGACGAGGAGATCCGCAACGATCCCAACGTCTACCCCACGCCCGAGGTCGCCCAGCGCCTGTTCGTCACCACCACCAAGGACCCCGAACTGCTGCGCGAGGTGAACCGCCAGTGGACCCGGGTGCTGACCGGACGTTGAGCGTCCGGCCCCAGATCGGGGGGATCCGCGACACGTTCGCGCCGTGGGAGGACGCCACGGCGCGGCCTCTCGTCCGTTTTGATCACGTATCGAAGGCGTTCGGCGGGGTAAGCGCGGTCGATGGCGTGGACGTGTCCATCTACGAGCGCGAGTTCTTCGCCCTCCTCGGTCCCTCGGGTTGCGGCAAGACCACCCTCATGCGCCTGCTGGCCGGGTTCGAGACGCCCGACGCCGGACGCATTCTGCTGGAAGGCCGGGATATCCAGGACGATCCGCCCCACCGGCGCCCCGTCCATATGATGTTTCAGGCCTACGCCCTCTTCCCGCACCTGAACGTCGCCCAGAACATCGCCTTCGGCCTGAAGCGCCAGGGGCTGGGCAAGGCCGACTCCGCCGCCCGCGTGGAGGAGATGCTGGCGCTCGTGCGGCTCGAGGGCCTGGGCCGGCGGCGCATCGACCAGCTTTCGGGGGGCCAGCGCCAGCGGGTCGCCCTCGCGCGCGCGATCGCGCCCAGGCCGCGCATCCTGCTGCTGGACGAACCGATGGCGGCCCTGGACAAGAAGCTGCGCGAAGAGACCCAGTTCGAACTGATGTCGCTTCAGCAGTCGCTGGGCATGACGTTCATGATCGTCACCCACGATCAGGACGAGGCCATGGTCGTGGCCGACCGGATCGCGGTGATGCGCGAAGGCCGGATCGTTCAGGTGGGCCGCCCGGCCGAGATCTACGAGGCGCCCGCCGACCGCTACGTCGCGGGCTTCATCGGCGACATCAACCTGTTCGAGGCGCGGGTGACCCACTCCGAGAACGGGCGCGTGAAACTGGCCTCGGACGAGGGCCTGTTCGAGGCCGAGGGCGCCGGTCCGGTGGGCAAAACCGCGTGGGTGGCCGTGCGGCCGGAGAAGATCACCGTCCTGACCGAACGCCCCGCGGACCTCGACCGGGATGCGCCCAACGTGGTCCGCGGCGAGATCCACGACTACGGTTATCTGGGCGACTGGACGACCTACATGGTCCGCATGGCCTCCGGCCGCACGCTCCGGGCCGCCCGGGCAAACGCGACCCGGGCGCTGGACCGGCCCCTGGGTGTCGGCGACGCGGTCTGGCTCGCCTTCCAACCGACCAGCGCGGTGGTGCTCACCCGATGAGCGGCGGTCGGTCCCGGCTGGCGGCCATCCTGCCGCTGCTCTGGGTGGCGGTGTTCTTCGCCTTCCCCTTCGCCCTCGTCGCCAAGCTCTCGCTGTCGGACAGCGTGCTGGCCATGCCGCCCTATGCGCCCCGCATCGACTGGAGCCAGGGCTTCGAGGGCGTCCGCGCCTTCCTCGCCGGCCTGGATGGCGAAACCTACGCACGGCTGGTCAAGGATCGCCTCTATCTCGACGCCTATCTTTCGAGCCTGCGGCTGGCGGCGACCGGCACGGGCCTCCTGCTGCTGATCGGCTATCCCATCGCCTACGGCATCGCCCGCTGCCGGCCCGGCGTGCGCGAGGCGCTGGTGATGGCGGTGATCCTGCCGTTCTGGACCAGCTTCCTGATCCGCATCTACGCCTGGATCGCGATCCTGAAGCCGGCGGGCGTCCTGAACGCGGCGCTCGGCGCGCTGGGCCTTCCTCCCGTGGACATCCTGAACACCGAGACCGCGGTCCTGCTGGGCCTGGTCTACGCCTACCTGCCCTTCATGGTGCTGCCGCTCTACGCGGTGCTGGAGCGACAGGACGAGAGCCTGATCGAGGCGGCCCAGGACCTCGGCGCAACGCCACTCCAGGCCTTCTGGCGCGTAACCCTGCCGATCTCGATCCCGGGCGCCGCGGCGGGCGCGTTGCTCTGCTTCATCCCGATGGCGGGAGAGTTCGTGATCCCTGACCTCATGGGCGGCTCCGAGACCCTGATGCTGGGCCGGGTGATCTGGACCGAATTCTTCGCCAACCGCGACTGGCCGGCGGCCTCGGCCGTGGCGATCGTGCTTCTCGCCACCCTGATCGTCCCCATCCTGCTGTTCGAACGCCAGCAGTCGAAGGTGCTGAAATGACACGGACGCGGGAGCCATGAGACTGGAGCCATGAGACGGGGCCCCTCCGCCTTCAACATCGCCTCGGTGGCGCTGGGCCTCGTGTTCCTCTACGCGCCCATCGTCGTGCTGGTGATCTACTCCTTCAACGACAGCCGCTCGGTGGCCGTGTGGGGCGGCTTCTCCACGCGCTGGTACGCCGCGCTGTTCCGCGACCAGCAGCTCCTGGACGCGATCGGCGTGACCCTTCGCGTCGGCGCCATATCGGCCACCCTGGCGACACTGGTCGGCACGATGGCGGCGGTGGCCCTGGTGCGCGGCGGGCGATTCCGCGGACGCACGGCCCTTGCAGGCGGGGTCTACGCTACGCTGGTGATGCCCGAGGTGATCCTGGGCCTGTCGCTGCTGTTCCTGTTCGTCTCGCTGGGCCTGCCGCGCGGCTTCTGGACGGTCACGCTCAGCCACGCGACCCTGACCCTCGCCTACGCCACGGTGGTGATCCAAGCCCGGCTGGCCACCTTCGACCCCGCGCTGGAGGAGGCGGCCCAGGACCTGGGCTGCCCACCGTGGAAAGCTTTCATGCTGGTGACCCTGCCCGGGATCGCACCGGCGGTGGCGGCGGCCTGGATACTGGCCTTCACGCTCTCGCTCGACGATCTGGTGATCGCGAGCTTCACTTCCGGACCCGGCGCCACCACCCTGCCGATGCGGCTCTACAGCGCCGTGCGCCTGGGCGTGGACCCGAAGATCAACGCGGTCTCGACCCTGCTGATCGGCCTCGTCGCCACCGGCGTCGTCGCCGCCTATCTGGTCCAGCAGCGCCGCCGCGCCCGCAACTGATCCGTGTCGACGAACGCGCCTCAGGCGATCCGACCAGCGACATTGTGACCCTTACGCGTCACCGGCCGAACCGCCTGGGCCAGCGCCCTTCCCCCGAAGGGCGCCGTTTCGCCCGGCCGCACCCCCATGCCGCCGGGCCGCCGGATGCTGCGTCCCGTCTCGAAACAAACATCCGGCCTGTACCCGGCAGGGTGCAAAAGGCAGGCAATTCGCGCTCTGCGCGCCGTGGGCGCAGTGAGGACCGCGAGCGCAACGGCCGTCTAAAGCGACGGAACGCGATCGAACCAGGGCCGCGTCGCTTCCAATTGCCCGGCCAGCCGGAACAGCGTGCTCTCGTCGCCCATCGGCGCGACGAACTGAATGCCGATCGGCAGGCCGCCGGAACTCCAGGCCAGGGGAACGGTCATGGCCGGCTGGCCCGAATTGTTGAAGGCCTGGGTGTTGGGCATGAAGCCGAACAGCCGCTCGACCGTCAGCTTCGGGTCTTCGAACAGATGGCCCAGCGGGATAGCCGGCCGCCCCAGGGTGGCCAGAAGGAAGACATCGCAGCGTTCGAACACCTGCGCCGCCGCCCGCCCATAGGCGTGAACGACCTGCACCGCGCGGACGTACTCGGGCCCCGAGGTCGCCTTCCCGCGACGATAGATGCCGTGGGTCGCGGATTCGATCTCGCCGTCCGCCAGCGGCCGGCCCCGCCGCTCGCACTCGGCGTCGATGCTGGCCGCCACACTGGCCCACAGGATCGTGCGCGCCGCCGCCTGCATGGCGGCGTGGTCTCCGGGCAGTTCCGCCGGCTCGACGAGATGGCCCAGGCTCTCGCACAGGCGCGCGGCGTCGCGCACGGCCTCCGCCACCTCGGGATCCAGCGCCGCGCCCAACGTCAGAGCCTTGTCGGTGAAGCCGATGCGCAGCTTGCCCGGATCGCGCCCCACCTCCTGGGCGTAAGGGCGCTCGGGCGGCGCCAGGAAGTAGGGATCGCCCGCCTGCGGCGCGCAGGTCGCGTCCAGCAGGACGGCGCTGTCGCGCACCGAACGCGTCACGGCATGAGGGATCGAAGCGCCCGCCCAGCCCTCGCCCGCCGGCGCGAACGAGACGCGGCCGCGCGAAGGCTTCAGCCCGAACAGGCCGCAGCAGGCGGCGGGAATGCGGATCGAACCGCCGCCGTCCGTGGCGTGGGCCGCCGGCACGATGCCCGCCGACACGGCGGCCGCGGCCCCGCCGGACGAACCGCCCGGCGTGAGCGACAGGTTCCAGGGATTGCGGCAGGCGCCCAGCAGGTCCGACTCGGTCACCGGCCAGATCCCGAACTCCGGCGTATTGGTCTTGCCGAAGATGTTGAGGCCGGCCGTTCTGTAGAGGCGGGTCATCGAACTGTCCGCCGCCGCGGGCGCATCGGCGAACAGGCGCGAACCGAACGTCGTCGGAATTCCACCCCAGTGCGAACCCAGGTCCTTCAGCAGATAGGGCACGCCTGCGAGCGGTCCGGAGGCCGACGGCCCCGAAAACGGCAGCTGTGCGCGGGCGATATCGGTCATGTCGCGGGTCACCGCGTTGATCTTGGGATTCACCTCGGCCATGCGGGCGGCCGCCGCGTCCAGCAGTTCTCCGACCGTCACCTCGCCCGTCGCCACCAGCGCCGCCAGCCCCACCGCGTCGTGCGCCCGATACTCGTCAAACCGCATGGCGGTCTCCTCCCGACCTCGTCCGGTCCTAGCCCGACCATAGCGTTCCCGGGCGGCCTCGCGAGTCCTCGCGATGGATCGTCCACCGCGCGACGCCTGGCTTACGGCGAAGGCCCGCTCGACCGAGGCTTGCCCCTGGACCGCCCCCGTGGCATCGGGGCGCCCATCGACGACGCCGGATTAGCTCAGCTGGTAGAGCAGCGGTTTTGTAAACCGAAGGTCGCGGGTTCGAGCCCTGCATCCGGCACCATCACCCCTCCGGCCCTCTGGCGGCGACCATGCGCATCTTTATCGACGCCGACGCCTGCCCGGTGAAGGACGAGACCTACAAGGTCGCAGCCCGCTATGGGCTCAAGGTGTTCGTGGTGGCGAACAGCTTCATCCGGGTCCCGGCCTCGCCGCTGATCGAACTGAGGGTGGTGGACTCGGGCCCCGACGTGGCCGACGACTGGATCGCCGGGGAGACCCAGCCTGGCGACATCGCGGTCACCAACGACATCCCCCTGGCAGACCGGGTGCTCAAGGCCGGCGGCGCGGCCATCGCGCCGAACGGTCGGGCCTTCACCCAGGACTCCATCGGATCGGCGCTGGCCCAGCGGTCGATCATGGAGCACATCCGATCCACCGGCGAGGCGACCGGCGGGCCGCCTCCGTTCGCCCCTGCCGACCGTTCGCGCTTCCTCCAGGCGCTGGACGAGACGGTGAACCGTATCCGGCGGACCCGGCGCTGAAGCGCCCTTGCATCGTCGGAGACAGGCGCTAACTAGCGTCGCAACGCCCCATCTGGAGAGCCTGCATGCGCCCGGGTCCTATCCTCGCCGCCGCCCTGACCGTATTGGCGGCCGCCTGCGGGCAGTCTCCGGAAAAGGCCGACGGCGCAGCCGCTCCGGCCCCGAAGCTGACCGACGCCGAGAAGCAGGCGATCCTGGCCGCCTATCCCGCCCCCTACAACACAGCCGACCTGGCCAACGGCAAGGCCAAGTTCGCGCTGTGCCAGTCGTGCCATACGGTCACCGACGGCGGCTCCAACATGACCGGTCCCAACCTGCATGGCGTGTTCGGCCAGCCCGCCGCAAACAAGGCGGGCTACAAGTACTCGGACGCCTTGAAAGCCACCGGCTTCATCTGGGACGCCACGCACCTCGACAACTGGCTCGACAAACCCCAGACCTATGTGCCCGGCACCAAGATGTCGTTCGCCGGCGTACATGATCCCAAGGATCGCGCGGACCTGATCGCCTACCTCATGGTCGAGACCGGCTATCGCGCCCAATAGTCCCCGGACGCCGCGCCACGTTCGGGCGAATTCCGGGCAAGACAACCTTGACGAGAATGCATTGCGTGCGCATTCTTTCCGTGTCCACAGACGAGCATCTGCGCGACACCCTTCCAAATGGCTGCGCGAACGCAGCCGGCTGGGCCCAGGGACCTGACACCCCCTTTGATTCAGGTTCCCTGGCGCCGGCCGGCCGGCGCGTGCACCGGGTCTATTCCGCAGCGTTGGCGACCCGGGCCTTCTCGGCTTCCTCGAACGCTTCGATACGCCGGGCGGTGGCCATCGGCGACTTCGTGAAGCGCGCCAGCATGTTGTAGAACACCGGCACGATGAACAGCGTGATCAGGGCCGCGAAGATCGCCCCGAAGAAGATGGTCACGCCGATGGTGCGACGCGCCTCGCCGCCTGCCCCGCCCCACAGGATCAGCGGAACCGCGCCTGCCGCCGAGGCGATGGATGTCATGATGATCGGCCGCAGGCGCAGGCTGGAGCTCTCGATCACGGCTTCCCGGATCGACAGGCCCTCGTCCCGGAGCTGGTTGGCGAACTCCACGATGAGGATGCCGTTCTTGGCCGCGATGCCGATGAGGATGATCAGCCCGATCTGACTGTAGGTGTTGATCGAACTGTCGGCGATCAACAGGCCGAACAACCCGCCGACGGCCGCCACGGGGACCGTGAGCATGATGACGGCGGGATGGATCCAGCTCTCGAACTGGGCCGCCAGCACGAGGAAGACGAGCAGCAGCGCCATGGCGAACGCCAGCCCCACGGACCCCGACGCCTCGAGGTAGTCGCGCGCCCCGCCACCCCATTTGATCGTGATGGCGCCGTCCTGTTTGGCCGCCTCGGCGCGGAAGAAGGCGATCGCCTCGCCCATGCTGTAGCCAGGGTTGAGCTGGGCGTTGAGCGAGATCGAGCGCAGGCGATCGACGCGCGAGCGGTCGGGGGTATCGCCTCGGACCTGCGTCGTGACCACCGAGGCCAGCGGCACCATCGCCCCGGACGCCGCGCGGACATAGAGCTTCTCGAGGTCGGCCTCGGTCTGTCGCTGCTCGCGGTCGGTCTGCAGGAGCACGTCGTACTCCTGGCCGTTCTTGATATAGGTCGTGGCGCGCCGCGATCCGAACATCGTCTCCAGGACGCGTCCTACGGCCTGGGACGACACGCCCAGCGCCGCCGCCTTCTCTCGGTCGATGTTGACGACCACCCGCGGGCTGGTCGGCTCGTAGTCGAGGCGTGGACGGGCCAGACCGGGATTGTTCTGGGCCGCGACCAGCAGCGGCTGAATCCAGCGCGCGATCTCGGGGTAGTCGGTTCCCGTCGCGATCAGCGAGAAGCTGGAGCCGCCCCCCCCGCCGCCAGGTCCGCCGCGCTGCAAGCCGCCCTCGGCGCTGACGATGGCGCGAACCGAGGTGACCGACGAAAGCTCGCGGTTCAGTCGCGCCGCCAGCTCGGGCGCCGTGACCTTGGTCTCGGTCGACAGGATCGCATTGCCGCCGCCCGTGTTGAAGGAGTTGTTGCCGAAGCGGGGCATCGAGAAGACGTACCGCTCCAGCACGCCCTCGCTCACATAGCGGTTGAGGACGCCCTCGACCTGATCCGCAGCCCTGAGGGTATAGTCGAAACCCGCGCCTTCCGGACCCGAAATCATCACCATGGCCCGCCGGCGATCCTCCTCGGGCGTCAGTTCCCGCGGCAGCACGGAGAAGACCCCGACCGCCGCCAGAGTGAGGAGAACCACGACGCCCGTCGCGCCGACCGACGCGATACGCTTGCCCAGCAGGCTCTCGAGCGAGGCGTGATAGGATGACCGTAGCCGATGCATGGCGGCGTCCACCTTGCGGGCGACGAAACCTTCCCCCTTGGCCGGGCGCAGCAGCTTCGAAGCCAGCATCGGGGACAGGGACAGCGCGAGAAGCGCCGAAAACGCCACGGCGGCGGCGACGGCGACGGCCAGCTCCACGAACAGCCGGCCGATAAAGCCCGGCAGGAACATCAGCGGCGCGAACACCGAGATCAGGACGATGGTGGTCGCCACCACCGCAAAGAAAACCTGCCGCGCCCCGCGCTGGGCGGCCACGATGGGCGGCTCGCCCTCGTCTATCCGGCGCTGGATGTTCTCGACCACCACGATGGCGTCGTCGACCACGAGGCCGATGGCCAGCACGAGCGCCAGCAAGGTCAGGAGGTTGATGGAGAATCCGAGCGGCGCCAGGACGATGAACGTTGACAGGAGACAGATCGGCGCCACCAGCGACGGGATCAGCGCCGCGCGCAGTGTGCCCAGGAACAGGAAATTCACCAGGGCCACGGCGCAAAGGGCGATCAGCATGGTCCACCAGACCTCGTCGATCGCATGCCGGGTGAATTCGGTGTAGTCGACCGAGACGGCCAGGCGTGCGCCCTGAGGCAGGCCGGGGTTGATCTCCTCGATCGCGGCGCGAACGCCTTCCGAAATTTCCAGGTCGTTGGCCAGACTCTGCCGGAAGATGGCGATGCCGACCATGTCGCGGCCGTTCATGCGGAACAGGCGGCGGCGCTCGTCGGGGCCTTCCTCGACGCGGGCGATGTCGCCCAGGCGCGTGATGTAGCTCTGAGCTGCGCTTGCCGGGGTGATCGAGCGGGTCGCCCCCTGGGCGGCCCCGGCAGTAGCGGCCGAACCGCCCAGCGCGGCGGAGGCCTGGCTGGTCGCCGCGGCCCGCGAAGGCGTGATGGGCATCCGCGCGAACTGTTCCGGCGTCGCGTAGCTGCGCGCCACACGGATCGTGAAATCCTTGTCCGCCGCTTCGAGCGAGCCTGCCGGCAACTCGGCGTTCTGGCTGCTGAGCGCCGCCTCCACATCCTCGACCGTGATGCCCCGGGCCGCCATCGCATCCGGATCGAGCCAGATGCGCATGGAGTAGAGCTGCGCCCCGCCCACGCCGACGTTGGCCACGCCCGGCACCGTGGAGATGCGCTCCACGAGGTAGCGCTCGGCGTAATCCGAGAGCTGCAGCCGGTTCATGGTCGGCGAGGTGAAGTTGAGGAACATGATCGGCGACGCATCCGCGTTCGCCTTCTGAATCTGCGGCGGATCGGCCTGTTCCGGCAGGAGCGCCGCCACGCGGCTCACAGCGTCGCGGACGTCGTTGGCCGCGGCGTCGAGATCACGGTCCAGCTTGAACGAGATGCTGATCCGCGAGGAGCCGTCGCGCGAGGCCGAATTGACCCGATCGATCCCCTCCAGGCCGGCGACCTGACGCTCGATCACCTCGGTGATCCGCTCTTCGATCACTTCCGCGGAGGCGCCGCGATAGGTGGTCGAGATGCCGACCACAGGCGGGTCGACGCTGGGCAGTTCGCGCACCGTGAGCGAGGTGTAGGACGCGAAGCCCACCACGCAAAGGATGATCGCCGCGACAGCCGCGAAGACCGGACGGCGGACCGAAATGTCCGAGAGCATCATGCCGCGGGACGCGCGGCCGCAGGCCGCGCTCCCTGCGGATAGGCGGCGGGCGAAGGCGCCGCCGGAGCCTTGCCGGGCGCACCGTTCGTCCCGGACGCGCCGGCGACGCGCACGGGCTGGCCGGGCTGGATCTTGTTGAGCCCGTCGGCCACCAGGCGCTCACCCGCCCGCACGCCGTCGACGATCTCCACGAAGCCCTGCTGCCGCACCCCGGTCACGATCGGTCGCTGCTCGGCCATCGTGCGCTCGCCCTGCTGCCGCAGGACGTAGACGAACGCCGAGTCGCCCTGGACCGACACCGCCGATTCAGGCGCGCTGGGGGTGGTGCGCTGGCCGCGCGAGACGCCGACACGCATCAGCATGCCGGGCTTGAGGCGGCCCGATGCGTTGGGGAACTCGGCCCGCGCGGTGATGGCGCGGGTGCGCTCGTCGACCCGGGTGTCGAGCTGGGCGATCCGACCCGAAATGGTCTCGCCGGGGAAGGCGTCGGCGGCGGCGAGAAGGGTCTGGCCCTGGCGAAGCTGGCCCAGGTAGCGTTCCGGCACCTGGAAATCGACCCGGATCAGCGAGGTGTCATCCAGCGTCACGATAGGCGCGCCGGGATTGACCAGCGCGCCAGGCGCCACATCCGACAGGCCGACAACGCCGGCGAACGGCGCCCGGATGATCCGGTCGTTCTGGCGGGCCTTGGCCGCGGCCACGTCGGCCTGAGCGGCGCGCCATGCGGCTTCGTACTGATCGACCTGCGCCTTGGAGGCCCATCCCTGCTCGCCCAGGGTCTTGTAGCGGTCGTATGCGCGGCGCGCTTCGAGCAACCGGGCCTCGGCCTGGGCGGCGCCGGCGCTCTGTTCGGTGTCGCGAAGCTCGACCAGCACGGCGCCCTGAGGCACCCGCTGACCGTCCCGGAAACGAACTCTGTCGACCAGCTGCGTCGCAGCCGCTGTGAGCGTGACCGACTGACGGCCCTTGGCGACGCCCAGCACTTCGATCGTGTCCTCGAAGACGCGCGGCTGGACCGTGGCGACGGCGACCAGCGCCGGTCCCCCAAAGCCGCCCCCGCCGCCCTTGGCCATCGGCGCGCCTCCGCCGCCCTGGCCGCCGCCGTCCGTGCGACCCAGCACCTTCAGGCCGCCGACCACGACCATGACGGCCAGCACCACAAGCGCTGCGGCGAGGAAGAAGTGGCGTCTTATCAAACCGGAGGGCTCCGTCGCCGTCGCGATCGCGGCGTCACACGTACAGTTGGAAATCGTCGATCAGACCGCTCCATACACGCGATCGGATGACAGCAGGATGGCTCAAGGTTTCGGCCCTGAAACTTGGGCCAGAAACGCAAACGGGCGCCTAACGGTGAGGCGCCCGTGCAACGGGGGCCAGACGGCTCAGGCGTCGTAACCCGGAAGTTCCCGATCCAGCTTCCGCAGACAACCGGGCCAGGCAAGACCGCCGCCGATTCCCCGCGCGACCTGCGACTTCACCTCGGCCTGAGCGGCGTCCGGGGCGATCAGCACCCGGTCGCGGCCCACGGACAGCGCTCTCACCTGCATCGTGCAGGCGCGCTCCAGGTAGTACATGCCCACCCAACAGTTCGCGGCCGTGTCTCCCACTGAAAGCGTGCCGTGGTTGCGCAGAAGCATTAGGGTCTTCTCGCCGATATCGGCCACGAGACGCTCGCGCTCATCGTGGTTGAGGGCGATGCCTTCATAGTCGTGGTAAGCGAGCCGTGGCATGACGATCAGCGCGTGCTGCGACAGCGGCAGCAGGCCCTCGGCATGGGCGGCCACCGCCACTCCGTCGTCGGAGTGCAGATGCATCACATATTTGGCGTCCTCACGGGCGGCGTGAATCGCGGAATGGATGGTGAATCCGGCCGGATTGATGAAGTAGGGCGTCTCCTGGAGGATGTTCCCGTCCAGATCGATCTTCACCAGCGAGGACGCGGTGATCTCCTCGAACAGCATCCCGTAGGGATTGATCAGGAAATGGTGGTCCGGCCCCGGGATTCGGGCCGAGATGTGCGTGTAGATCAGGTCGTCCCAACCGTGGAGCGCAACCAGCCGATAGAGGGCCGCGAGGTCCACCCGGGCCTGCCACTCCTCGGCGCTGACCTTTCCCTTGAGCGACGCGACGCCGACGACAGAACCGTCCGCCATGGCCGTTCTCCCTGATGATCGTTGTTCACTCAGGGTCGCGCCGCACGGCTCCAGCGTCAAGCGCGCCTCGCGGCATGGCGCGCTATCCGCACGGACCCGTATGTCCTAGGACGGGCCCTGCTGAGGGGCGCTGGGACGAGGCCCCTCGACCCGCAGCGAGCCGATTCCGGAGGAACCGATGAGCAACCCGACACATCGCCGCGCCTTTCTCGCAGCCATGGTCGTGACCGCAGCCGGGCCGGCGCTGGCGGGCGGCTCCGACAGCATTCTCGCCGAATGGACGACGCAATCGCCTGCCGACGCCGGCTTCGACTCCGAGCGACTCGCCGCGGCGATCGAGACGGCCATGACTCACCGGAGCCGCGCCGTCCTGGCGCTGCGCGGCGGTCGGATCGTGGCCGAGCGCTACGCGCCGGGTTGGGACGCCGACCGCAGCCTGGAGGTCGCGTCGGTCGGAAAGAGCATGCTGGCGGTGCTGACCGGTATGGCCATCGACGACGGTCACCTCCGCGGTCTCGACCAGGCCGCGGCCGAGTTCGTGCCGGAATGGCGAGACGGCCCGCGCGCGGCGATCACCCTGCGCCACCTGCTCAGCATGACGTCCGGCCTCGATGACACCGGCCTAGTCCTGCGCAACGTCGCGGGCGACCAGTACGCCTTGAACGCCGCCGCGCCGCTCAAGGCGGCACCGGGAACGGCATGGAGCTACAACACCGCCGCTTACCACCTCCTGTTCCACATCCTGGCGCGCGCGACGGATCGGCCTTTCGAGGCCTATGCCCGGCAGCGCCTGCTGGAGCCGCTCGGCCTCACGCGCACCACGTGGCTGACCAATCAGGGTCAGGGTGGGGCCGGCCCGGTGACGAACTACTACACGGCGGCCTCGTCCGCGCGCGACCTCGCCCGCTTTGGCCTCTTCTGTTCTCAGGGGGGCGTCTGGAACACCCGACAGCTGGTCAGCCCGGCTTTCATCGAAACCATGCTGGCTCCCTCGCAGGAGTTGAACCCGGCCTACGGCCTGCTGTGGTGGGTGAACAGCCGACCCGGTGTGGACGCCCAGGGTCGCAATCCCGGTGTGAGGTTTCCGGGCTCGCCGTCCGACACCTTCGCGGCCCTGGGGGCCGGCGGGCAGGCCGTGATGGTGGTCCCCTCGCGCAAGCTCGTGGTGGTGCGCCAGGGCGATCCGCCAGGGTCAGGGGCGATGTTGCCCGACCTGCTGGCCGGCGTCGTGGGCGCTCTCAAGGCCTGATTTCCCGCTCCTCAGGTCCGCACGCGGTTCACCGCATCCAGCCAGCGCGCATAGGCCCGTTCGCGTGCGTCCGCGCCCATCCGCGGCGCGAAGGCCTCGGTCGCTGGGCGCGAACCGGCCGCCTCCCCGACGTCGCGGAAAACCCCTGCGCCCACGCCTGCGAAGAGGGCCGCGCCCAGCGCCGTGGTCTCCTGGAACGTCGCCCGGCTCACCCCCAGGCCGGTGAGGTCGGCCAGTCGCTGGCTGAACCAGGCGCTCCTGGCCATGCCGCCGTCGATACGCAGTTCGGCCTCGCCTCCGAACGCGCGCGGCGCGTCGGCGCGCATGGCTTCGATCAGATCGCGGGTCTGAAGGCCGCAGGCGTCGAACGCCGCGCGGGCGATCTCGGCCAGGCCCGCGTCACGCGTCAGGCCGAAGATCCCACCCCGGGCGTTGGCGTCCCACCACGGCGCGCCCAGGCCGGTGAAGGCGGGAACGAGGATCACGGGGAGGTCGTCGCGGGCTCCCGCCGCCAGAGCCTCGGCGGCCTGTGGCCCCCCGGCGATCCCGAGGCCCTCTCCCAGCCACTGTATCGCGGCCCCGGCGATGAAGATCGCGCCTTCGAGGGCGTAGGTGGTCCGCCCGTCTATCCGTGCGGCGATGGTGGTCAGCAGGCGAGCCTGGGAAATGGGGGCGGTCTCGCCCGTGTTCAGCAACATAAAGCAGCCCGTGCCGTACGTGGCCTTCATCTCGCCGGGTCGGATGCAGCCCTGTCCCATCAGCGCCGCCTGCTGGTCGCCGGCCACACCGCGTATGGGCACGGCTCGCCCGAGGACCTCGGTCTCGCCATAGTCCCCGGCGCAGTCGCGCACCTCGGGCAGGATCGAAAGCGGGACCTCCAGGATCTCGCCCATCTCGGCCGACCACGTCCCGGCGCGGATGTCGTAGAGCAGGGTCCGCGAGGCGTTCGTGGCGTCGGTGGCGTGAACCGCGCCGCCAGTCAGCTTCCAGATCACCCACGCATCGATCGTCCCGGCCAGAAGTTCGCCCCGGGCGGCGGCGGCCCGCGCGCCTGCCACATGGTCGAGCAGCCAGGCCAGCTTGGTGCCTGAGAAATAGGGGTCGAGGAGCAGACCCGTGATCTCGGTCACGCGCCCTTCGAGGCCCTTGTCGCGAAGCCGCGCGCACGCGGGTTCGGTCCGGCGGTCCTGCCAGACGATCGCCTTGTGGATGGGCCGCCCGGTCGCTTTCTCCCAGACCACCACCGTCTCGCGCTGGTTGGTCACGCCAATGGCGGCGATGTCGGTGGCCGGCCGGCCCGAAGTCTCGAGCGCCTCCCTCAGGACCTCGACCGAGGCCTGGAAGATCTCCTCGGCGTCATGTTCGACCCAGCCATCCTGGGGATAGTGCTGCGCGAGGGGTCGGCCGGCGTCGGCCAGCGCGCGCCCGTCGGCGGCGAACAGGATCGCGCGGGTCGACGTCGTGCCCTGGTCCAGCGCCAGGATCAGCGGATCGGCCATGTTGATCGTCTCCTCGCCTCGAATCGCATGTCTTAAGCATGTCTTCACCGCCACGGGGCATCTTTCGACACAGCCGCGTTCGCACTGTAGAAAATGGGAGACCCGGCTTGAGTCTCGCGATGAGCAGCGAAAGTCTGCTCGACCTCGCCAAGAGCCGCCAGCCGGCGGACCGTGAACGCCTCCTCCTGGCGATCGCGGATCTGTGCGACGCGCCCCACGCCGGCGAGGCCATGAAGTCGGCGTCGATCCAGGCGCTGCTCTCGTCGATCTTCATGAGTCTGGTGGTCGAAGCCGAGCGGGACATCCGCTGCCGCCTCTCGCACAAGCTGGCTGCCGCCGACTGGGCGCCGAACGCCCTTGTGAACGTCCTCGCGCTGGACGACATCGAGATCGCCCGGCCGATCATCGCGCTCAGCCCGGTGCTGAAGGATCTGGACCTCATCCGACTGCTGGTCGAGGCGACGATCGAACACCAGGTCGAGGTGGCGCGTCGGCCGAACCTCCCGGCCAAGGTCGTCTCGGCGATTCTCGAACAGGCCGAACCCGCGGTCATGTCCGCGCTGGCCGCCAACCCCACCGCCGAACTTTCGCCCACCGACATGGCGGAGCTGGTCGAGGCCTCGCGGCGGATCGCGGCCATGCATTCTCCGCTGAGCGAGCATCCGCGTCTCACGGGACAACTGGCCAAGCGGCTCTACCTCTGGGTCGGCCTGGCGCTGCGCAAGGGCCTCGCCGACCGCTTCCGCCTCGACGTCGCCATCCTAGATGAGAGCCTGGCCGCCGCGGTTGTGGAAGCCCACGGCGCGGCGCCGGCTCCGGAAGCGGAGCCCGAAATTCGGACCACGCGGGACGGCGAGCGCGAGCTCATGGAACAGCGGCTAATCGACAAGCTGCACTCGGCCGGACAGCTGCGGCCCGGCTACCTCATCCGCGCCCTTAGAGAGGGCCGGCTGGGACTCTTCGCCGGCGCCCTGGCGGTGCTGGGACGGTTCGAGACCGCCCAGGTCCAGGCCACTCTCGATTCCGATCGGCCAGAACTCCTGGCGCTGGCCTGCGCCGCGGTCGGCATCGACCGCAGCGTATTCCCCGACATCCTGGACATGGTGCGCGACCTCAACAGCGGTCGGCCCGGCGGCGGCGCCGAAGGCGCCCGCAAGGCCTCGGTGGCTTTCGCGCCCGTCTCGCCGGAAGTGGCGGGGGCGGCGTTCCGCCAAGCCGCCCGATCGCTTGCGACCGTTTGACACGGCACGGCGGTTCGGGGTTTCTGGCGGCCGCGATGAAGAACCTGTTCGTCACCCGTCTCACCTTCGTGGCGTCGAGCCGTCCTGAGGCCGAGGAGGCCCGCGACAAGCTGGTCGCGCGCTACGGCGACGCCGGGATCGACGAAGCGCAGGTGATCGTGGCCCTGGGGGGCGACGGCTTCATGCTGGAGACGGTCCACGCCCTGATGGCGTCCGGAAAGCCGATCTACGGCATGAACAAGGGCTCCGTCGGCTTCCTGATGAACGAGTACGCCGACGACGACCTGCTGGGCCGGATCAATTCGGCCGAGCAGGCCCAGATCCACCCGCTCCGGATGCAGGCCGTCGATGTCGAGGGCAAGACCCACGAAGCCATCGCTTTCAACGAGGTCAGCCTGCTCCGCACGACGCGCCAGGCCGCCAAGCTGCGCATCTCCGTGGACGGCCGGGTGCGCCTGCCGGAACTGATCTGCGATGGCGCGCTGATCTCCACGCCCATGGGTTCGACCGCCTACAACCTGTCGGCGCACGGTCCAATCATCCCGATGGACTCGAAAATCCTGGCCCTGACGCCCATCAGCGCCTTCCGGCCGCGCCGCTGGCGAGGGGCCCTGCTCTCCCACAACGCCCGCATCCGGCTGGAGGTTCTGGAGGGCGCCAAGCGCCCGGTGAGCGCCGTGGCCGACAATTTCGAGGCCCCCAACGTGCTGGAGGTCTATGTGGCCGAGGATCGCGACGTGCATCTCTGCATGCTGTTCGACGCCGGCCGCAGCCTGGGAGAACGGGTGCTCGCCGAGCAGTTCTCGGTCTGAGGCGCATCGCCGCAGGCCGGCCCGGCATGGGCCCGGAGACCGTCCCAACACCGGTCATTAATATGTTCACCCTACCCTTCGGCCGCGATCTGCGGGGAGAGTGATGTGAGCGAACCCAAGACCGGCCAGATGATCCAGCCCTCCAACGCCCTCCGGCTGAAGGTCGGCGGCGGTCGCCTCGGCGCCATCGACCCCGCGGCGATCGCCAAGGCCGAGGCGGCGCTCAAGAGCCTCTCCGGCAACTTCACCCAGTGGCTCAACGACGAAATCACCAAGCTCGACACAGCGCGGCAAGCGGTCCGCGCCGAAGGACCCGACGCGGCGAACATGGAGAGCCTCTATCTCCGCGCCCACGATCTGAAGGGCCTGGGCGCCACCTACGGGTTTCCGCTGATCACCCGCATCGCCGGCCTGCTCTGCCGGCTGATCGACGACAAGGCCAAGCGCCTCGAAACGCCGATGGGCCTGATCGACGCCCATATCGACGCCATCAAGGCGGCCGTGCGCGACGACATCAAGACCGACGACCACCCGGTGGGCAAGATTCTGGTCCAGGAACTGGAAAGCCGCATCCGAGAACTGGGCGCCTGACCCCACACGCGGGCGGAGCCTCCTCACGACACCGCGCAAGACGCGCAAGACTGCGGCGTCGCAGCCTCGCCCTCCGCCTTTCTCGCGTGTCGGCGCGGCGCTTCAAAAACGATGACGCCGCCTCGCGACCGCGCTCAGCCCGCTCGGCTCTCGGCGGCGATCCGCTCCATCGGTTCGGCCACCTCGCCATAGCCGGCGTCCGAGGGAATCACCAGGAAACGGCGCTCGTCCCTCATCTGCACCTCGGGTAGCACGGGCACCAGACGGCGGGACTCGGCGCGACGCACGCAATCCTGGGCGCTTTCGGCCTCGGACAGGAGTTGGACGTTCATTCGGGTCGGGAAGATGACAGTCCGCTCGCCCGTCTCCGCCAGCCGCAGGATCTCGCGCGGCGGAATCCACTCGGCGTCGACCGTCTCGCGGCCATCGCAGGCGGCCACCTGGTCGGGCGGCGCCGCCACCGCGTAGAACCAGGTGTCGAACCGTTTGGGCATCATGGTGGGCGTGATCCAGCGCGAGAATACGCTCAACGCGTCGAGCCGCAGCCGGACGCCCAGGTCCCGGATGACGTCGATGAAGGGGGTTTCGCCGCGATCCACCGCGGCGCGCACGACGGGGTCCGACACGCCCGCGAAGTCCGCGCCGTCCAGCCCCTCGGCCATCAGGATCCCGGCTTCCTCGTAGGCCTCGCGGATCGCTGCGATACGCAGACCCCGCTGTTCGGCGTCAAACCGCTCCCAACCCCGGCAGTGCTCGGCCCAGGCCGGGTCGTGGTCGCCGGCATGGGTCTTCCCGCCCGGAAAGACCAGCGCGCCCGACGCGAAGTCGATCTGGTGATGGCGCTTGACCATCAGCACCTCGAACGCCGGGGCGTCCCGAAGCAGAAGTATGGTGGCGGCAGGACGGATCTCGGCCGGCGGACGGGTTTCGCTCATGGGTTCAGCTTGGAACCCTGACCACGGGGAAGTCCACGGGGAAGTCCACGGGGAAGTCCGCCGAGCCCCGGAAGTCAGGCGGCGCCGGCCATCCAGGCCGAGGTTCCCGTGCTGCCCATGCGCGAAAGCAGATAGTCCACGTCGTCGCGCGACGCTGGTTGCGGCTGGGTGAGAAAGCGCTGGAGCATCGCTTCCTGGAAGCGCTCGCGATCGCGGGGTCCGCCATCGAACTCCAGGGCGTGGAAGGTGTCGACAGCGGCACGGAACGCTGGGAAGAGTCGGGCCGGCAGGCCGGCGCGCTCGTAGATCGCACGCAGGCCGAGCGGCCCGGCGTCGTGGATCATCAGCCAGGTCCGGTGATGGGGCACCTGGGCCAGTTCGGCCACGGCCCACTCGAAGAACGTCATGTGGCCGTGCGCCAGCGCCCGCAGCAGCAACGACGGCGTCAGCCGCTTGCCGGCGCGCAGATGGGCGACGAAGCCGCGCACGTCGGCGGTTCGCCCCGCCTCCTCCACTAGGTCCACCGTCGTGCGTTCGGCCCCGCCGACCGCCAGCTCAAGGGCCGCCTGCGGGCTGAGCGCGCCGTCGCGCAAAAGGTGCTCCCGCACCTGACCGCCGACCAGGGCGACCAGCCGCTCGGTCACCGCCAGCGGCAGCGCGCGGCGATAGGCCATCGCCGTGAGCACAGGCTCGGAATTGTCGAACCGGTCCACGACCCGCTGGAGGCCGTGTTCGCTGAACGTCGCCCCGGGGTTCGCACAGGCGGCCGCGACGGCACGCTGCCCGCCGTGTTCCGCCAGGCTGTCCGTCACCACCGCCGACAGCGCCGGACGTCGCGCGATCGCAACCTGTCGCACCGGCCCTCCAAGCCGAACGATCTCGGCGAGATCGTCGTCGGTGAAAGCCGGCGAGAAGGACAGGAGCGGCAAAGATATGCTCTCGACGTCCCGGGCCAGGCGCAGCGCGACATCGCGCGGCACGAGGGCCGAAGCCCGCAGTTCGTCCGCTATGGACTTCCGCACCATTTCGGCCGCGTCGGCCGCCACGACCCGAAGGATGTCGGCGGCCAGAGCCCGCTCTTCGTCGCTGAGCGGCGTGCGATCCATCGTGATGCAGAGTTTCCGAGCTGCCGCGGCGCGCTCGTCGGGCGTCGCGCCCCGCATCAGCGTACGGATGTCTTCATCCGTCAGCGCTGATCGCGTGGTGGTCATCGCCTGTCCGCCCCTCGTCCCCGAGGACCCTGGAGTCCCACGCCTCAACCTTCCGACAGCGAAGCTTAACGAGAGGTTTCCAACGTCGACGGGGATTAAGGATTTCACGTAACCGCGCGCCAATACGTGAGTCTTCAACCTATAGGTCGAGGATCGAAGAGGATCGCCCGTGACCGACGCGACGATGGCGTCATCCCTCGTATCCGCGACGCTCGAGGCGTCGCTGGACATCCAGGGACAGAAGGCTCAGGCCGCGCTGCTTCCGTTCGCCCTGGCCGCGTTCGGGGTCTGTCTGCCGGTGTTCGTCTGGGCGGCCAGCCACGCCGCGAACGCCCACTGGATGAGCGCCTGCTGCGCGGGCTTCGCCATTGGTTGGGCTGTCCTCTATGTGGCCGTAAACTGGCTGCGTACCCCGGCGGCGGCCGATCCGCGAAGACGAGGGATGGTGCAACTGGCCGGCGGGATCGTCTGGGCCCTGGCGATCGGCGGCGTCGCGGTCTTCGCGCACGACGCAGGCCCCGCCCGGGAAACGCTGCTCATGCTGGCGCTGGGCGCAGCCATGATCTGTGTGGTCTTCGCCACGCCCTGGCGTCCCAGCCTGCTCGTCGTCGCGCCGGCGGCGCTCGCCGGGCCCGTGCTCGCCCTCTTCGCCCGTCCAGAGAGCGCCGACCTGGCGCAGCTTGGCCTGGCTTCGGCGGCGCTCGCGCTGGCCTTGGCGCTGCTGGTCAACCGCATCCTCCGCGGTCAGTACGCACTGATCGCCGAGCGGGAAGCCCTGCTGACCGAGCGCGCCGAACAGGCGGAGGCCGCGCGCCAGTTCGCTCGGGTCAAGGCCGACCTGGCGGACAGCCTGTCGGACGAGTTGCGCGATGGGCTGACCGGCGTCGCCCACATCCTTGCGGCGGCGAGCCTCGGCCGGTCCGCGCCGTCCCGCCCGCAACTGGCTGCCGCGCTGGACGGGGTGAACGACCTGCTCGCGATCGTCGGCGCACCCGAGACACCGACCCTCCAGGCCCCGGGACGACGGCTGCGCATCCTGATGCTGGAGGCCGACCCCCTCGGAGCCGCCACGCTCCGGGCCTGCCTGGAGCAACTGGGCCATCAGGTGGTGGCGGCCAATCGGTCTGGCCGGGCCGTGGACCTGGCGCGGATCTGCGAGCTGGATCTCATCGTTTGCGGCGAACCCGGCGCGGTGGCGGCGCTGCGCAACCTGCCCGGCGAGGCTGGTCGTACGCCCCTGGCGGCGGTGATCGGCTCCGAACCGTCCGCCGCCGAAGCAGCCCTGTCGGCCGGCGCCGACGCCCTGCTCCGGCGGCCGGCCGCCGCTCCCGCGGTCGCACGGGCGATCGCCGACGCCTTGGCGGCCGCCTCAGCGGCCCAGGCGGACGTTACGTCAACCTCGGACCTCAAAGCCGTCGAAGCGGCATAGGCGCCGCGACGAGGTTTCCCTAGTTTGGCGCCGCAATCGGGAGGCGCCAGTGCTGCTCAAGGGTCTTAAGGTCATCGATTTTACCGCCTACATCGCCGGGCCCGGCGCTGCGGCGATACTGGGCGACTGGGGCGCCGACGTTATCAAGGTGGAACGCCCCGAGGGCGACAACATGCGCCACGTGTTCGCCGATCTGGCCAACGATATCGGTGCGAACCCCACCTTCGACGTGGACAATCGCGGCAAGCGTGGCGTCGTGCTCGACATCACCAAGCCGGCGGCCCGCGACGCCCTGGCGCGGCTGGCCGAGTCGGCGGACGTCTTCCTCACCAACGTGCGGCCGGCCTCTCTCCGCAAGTACGGTCTGGACGACGAGGCGCTCCGCGCCCGTAACCCGCGCCTGGTCTATGCGGTGATCACCGGCTACGGCCTCGAAGGGCCGGACTCACATCTTCCCGGCTTCGACGTCACCGCCTTCTGGGCGCGTTCGGGTCTGGGCTACATGACCGCGCCCAAGGGCGCCGAGCCCTTCATGCGCACCTCGGGCATGGGTGACCACACGACGTCGCTCGCCACCGTCTCGGCGATCCTGGCGGCGCTGTACGAACGCGAGCGCACCGGCGAGGGCCGGCTGGTCCAGACCTCGCTGCTGGCCTCCGGAGTCTATCTGTGGAGTTCGGATCTGGCCGTCCAGCTCAAGCTGGGCCGCGTTGCGTCCATCCGCCCCCGGGACAAGCCGATGAACGCGGTCGCCAATTATTTCCGCAGCGCCGACGACCGCTGGTTCGTCCACAACCCGCGCGGCGCCAGCGGAGGCTGGGAAAAGTTCGTCACCGCCGCGGGCCGCCCCGAACTCATCACCGACGAACGCTTCGCCAGCGGCAAGGCTCGCCGCAAGAACGCCGTCGAGCTTTCGGCCGAACTGGACGCCGCCTTCGCCGCCCTGCCGATGGCCGAGATCGCACGCCGGCTCGACGAGGCCGACCTCGTGTGGGCGCCGCTGCAGGTCCCGGCCGACGTGGCCAACGATCCCCAGATCGAAGCCGCCGGCTGCTTCATCGAGATCGAGGACGGCCAGGGCGGCTCCTACCGCTCGGTGGCCGCCCCGGCCCGCTTCCCCGGCGCCGACCAGACGCACCGACCCCGCGCGCCTCGCCTGGGCGAGCATACGCGCGAGGTCCTGGCCGAGCTGGGTTATGGCGAGGCCGAGATCGATGGGATCGTGGGCGGGTAGGTCGCCGCCAACCCACCCGGAAGTCAGCTCTCGCGGCTGTCCGAGAGGATGCGCAGCATCTCGCTGGTGAAGATCGAGCCGGTCAGCCGGCCGCCGGCGCCCGCCGCGTCGCCAGCCTGCGAGCCGCGCAGGAGCATGGCGATCAAGGCGTCCTGCTCGCGCTGACGGGACGTCTGCCGCATCGCGGCGTACTGGATGAACCCACCGTCGTCCGACGGTTGCGGCGCGGACGGGCGGTCCACGGCCGAGCCACGCCCGCCCGCCCGGGTGAGGTTGGCATAGACCTCCCCGACTGTGCGCGCCTGACCGTCGCGGTAGAAGATGCCGCGGTTCGCTCGCGCAGCCTCCGGAAACAGCGAAGCGGCGGACGCGCCCGGCTGGCTCTCCACCGCCTTGATCAGGCGCGCGGAGCCCTGCGGTCCCAGGAAATGGGCGGCGTAGAGTTCGCCGGCGGTAGCCTCACGACCGACCCGTCCCTTCAGATACGCGGCATGGTCGGCGGCCAGCTCGCCGGCCATCAGCGAGGCGGCATGCGGATCGAACCTCAGGTCCATCACCGCGCGTCGCGCGTCGCCGTCGGCGACACGATACCGGCCGTCCGATCCGCGAGTGATGAGTTCGGCGTAGCGGGCGTAGCCGTGCTTCGTGCCGTGCTGCTTCAGCGTGGAGAGCCAGGTCTGTTCGACGAACTGGAAGAGGCCCGCCGCCGACGAGGTGGACGCCTTCGCCCGGGGATCGAAGCTGCTCTCCCGTCCCGCCGTCTTCATGAGGAATCCGAAGTCCACCCCCGTCGCCTGCGAGGCGCGCTGGATGGCCGATTCGACGATGCCCCGGATTCCCTGAACGGACATATGAGCAGAGGTCGCCGATCATGGTTAATGCGCGGCTAACCTTGCCGGAGATTGGGCCGATAGAGGCGACGACTCCGCCATATTACCGCTGTAATTATTCATTGGACTACATGCGTAATCCGATCAGGAGCGCATTATGGCCCCCCGCCAGTCCATACCCTCCGGCGTCGCCACCCCAACCCGACGCACATCGCGCACAACGAGCCTGGTCGTCGCCGGCTCGCTGGGCGCCCATGCGCTGGTCGCCGCCTATCTGGCGATGATGCAGTTCGCACCGCCCGAACCACTCGCCACGGAGGAGCCGCCTCCGGTGATCGTCACGATCGATCGGCCGCAACCCAGGCCGCCGCCGCCGCTCCAGCCGGACCCGCCGCGGGCACTCTCGCCGCGTCCGCCTGTGATCGCCAGCGCCCCCATTCCCGTCCCGCCGATCCCCTTGGCGCCCGTCGTCGAACCGGTGCTCACGCCTGGTCCCGTGGCGATCCCGCCTCCCACCCCGCCGTCCCTGCCCGCGCCCGACCCGGTCATCCGCAATCCCACCTGGCTCAAGCGCCCAAGCGGTGCGGAAATGGCGCGGTTCTATCCGGACCGCGCCGCCCGGCTGGAGATCGAGGGACGAGCGGTCATCACCTGCGAGGTCACCCACTCCGGCGCCGTCGACGCCTGTCGTATCGTTTCAGAAACGCCGGACGACGCCGGCTTCGGCGCCGCGGCGCTCAAGCTGGCGCGGTATTTCCGTGTGAGCCCTCAAACGGTGGACGGCCGGCCTGTGGGCGGCGCTCAGGTCTCCATCCCGATCGTCTTTCGCCTGCCGAAGTAAGGGACCTCCGCGTTCCCCGGGCCTGCCGGATCAGTAGCTCTTCGGCAGGCCCAGTACGCGCTCGGAGATGTAGTTCAGGATCATTTCGCGGCTGACTGGGGCGATGCGGGCGATCATCGCCTCGCGAAAGTAGCGCTCGACGTCGAACTCCTTGGCGTAACCCATGCCGCCGTGCGCCAGCACCGCCGCCTCGCAGGCGCGGAAGCCAGCCTCGCCGCCCAGGTACTTGGCCGCGTTGGCCTCGGCGCCGCACTCGCGGCCGGCGTCGAACAGGGCTGCGGCCTTGAAGGCCATGAGATTCGCCGCTTCCAGTTCGGCCCAGGCCCTGGCGAGCGGATGCGCCACCCCCTGGTTCTGTCCGATGGGCCGGCCGAAGACGACACGATCCTTTGCATAGCCCGCGGCCCGCCCCAGCGCCGCGCGCCCCAGGCCCACGGCCTCGGCGCCGATCAGCACTCGTTCGGGGTTCAGGCCTTCCAGCAGATAGTAGAAGCCCCGGCCTTCCTCGCCCACGAGGTCCTCGGCCGGCACGTGCAGGTCGTCGATGAAGACAGCATTCGATTCAACGGCTTTCCGTCCCATCTTCGGGATCGGCGTGGCAGTGACCCGGGCGCGGTCGAAATCGGTGTAGAACAGGCTCAGACCCTCGGTCGGGCGTCGGGCCTCCGCCTTCGGTGTCGTCCGGGCGATGATCAGCATCTTGGTGGCGCGCTGGGCGTTGGTCGTCCACATTTTCCGGCCGCGGATCACATAGCCGTCGTTGGTCCGCACAGCGCGCGTCGATAAGCTCGTGGTGTCCAACCCCGCGTCCGGTTCGGTCACGGCGAAGCAGGTGCGATCCTCGCCGGCGATGATCCGCGGGATGGCCCGCCGGCGTTGCGCCTCGCTGCCGAACTTCACGACTGGCATCAGGCCGAAGATGTTGAGGTGCATGGCGCTGGCGCCCGAGAAACCCGCCCCGCTCTCGGCTACGGCCTGCATGACGATCGCCGCCTCTGTCAGACCCAGACCTGCGCCCCCGAGTTCCGCGGGCATGGCCACGCCCAGCCAGCCGGCCTCGGCCATGGCTGCGACGAAGGCCTCCGGAAACTGGCCGCTCTCGTCCACCTGCCGCCAGTAGGCCGCGTCAAAGCCCTCGCAGAGGCGTGTCACCGCATCGCGGATCGCCTGTTGCTCGTCGCTCAGCCAGAAGCCGTTCATGCCATCCCTCAGCTAAACCGCGCCGGGTCCAATCGCGCCGCATAGGGGCCGGGATCGCGCTCCATCACTCGGGCCGCGATCACCTGGGCCACCAGAGGCGCCAACAGCCAGCCGTTGCGTCGCGCGCCGGTCGCCAGCATCACGCCCGGTGTCGCGCCAGGACCTACCATAGGCAGTCCGTCCGGGGTCGCCGCCCGAACACCAGTCGAGACCTGGTGCGGCCGCCCCGCCAGATCCGGGAACAGGCGCAGGCCGGCGGCCAGCAGAGGCGCGGCCCTCGCCTCCTCGATCACCGCGTCAGTCCGGCCCGGCTCCATGGTGGCGCCGAAGATCATATCCTCTCCCGGCGCCGCATAAGCCCCCTCGCCGCGAACTACGGTTCCCACCGCGGGCCCCGCCACGCGCACGATGTGACCCTTGATCGGCGAAAGGGTCGCGATTTCCGGCGCGACCACCACCAGCTCATCCGAGGCGCCGGTGGCCACCACGAGGACGTCGGCGTCGTCCCGCCCCGTCACGGTTCGGGACAGAAAGGCGACACCGGCCGTTGCCGCCGCCGCGCGTAGCGCCTCCAGCGCCGCAAACGCCTCGACACGCCAGTCCTCCCGCGTGAGAACCGCCGCGCGGAACCTCTCGCCGAGCCCAGGCGCCAGCGCGCGGGCTGTCCGGCCGCCGATCTCCGTCGGGCGCTCGTTCAGGCCAGCGAACCCTTGCGCCACCTGTCCGAGCCAAGCGTCGCCGCCCACGGCCAGCGCCCCGCTGCGGTCCAGGGCGATTCCCGCCCGATCGGCCAGCGCCGGCCATAGGTCGCGGGCGGCCAGCAGTAGGTCGAAATGATCCCGCGCGGCCGGGTCCAGCACGGCTTCGAAGACCGGCGCGATCATCCCGGCCGCCACGCCCGAAGCGTTTGGACCGCCGGGGTCCGCCAACGTCACGGCGCAACCGGCGTCCGCCAGGGCCAGGGCGGTCGTCAGCCCCAGCACGCCGGCTCCGGCCACGGTGACTCGGGGGCGGATCGTCATGCCCCTAACGACCTTCTGGCCGTGCGAAAATCAAGATCGGAACCCCGCCGCCCGGCACGGGTTGATCGGGCGTCCTGAAGGAACGCCGCGATGACAAGCCACGACAGCCCGCCTGCGATCAGATCGGAGACGACGGATCGCGCTCCGGTCGCACTCGCTGGCCGGGTCCGCTGACGACGCCGTGGCCGAAGCGCTGGATCCAGCTGTCCCTGACGATGTCGAACGACTGGCGCGTGAGGTCCTCGCGGCGGCCTGTCGCCGGGACCTTCGCCTGGCGACGGCCGAGAGCTGCACCGGGGGGCTGCTGGCCTCGCTACTGACAGACATCCCGGGCCTGTCCCACGTCTTCGACAGCGGCTTCGTCACCTACTCGGACGCCGCCAAGATCGCGATGTTGGATGTGCCCGAGACCTTGATCGCAACCCATGGCGCCGTCTCAGAGGCGGTGGCGGTCGCCATGGCCGAGGGTGCGCTCGCCCGATCCGGGGCCCATCTGGCCGTGGCCGTCACCGGCTACGCCGACAAGGGGCCAGGTCCGGCAGGCCTGGTCCATTTCGCATGCACGTTTCGCGACGCCCCGGCGCGACATCGGAAGGAATGCTTCGGAGCCGTGGGCCGAGCCGAGGTCAGACTCGCTGCGATGCGGGTGGGCCTGCGCCTCATGCGCGACTCCCTGGAGACACTCTCGCGCGCGCCTTGACGGCGAGACGCCAAGCCTTGGCTCCCCACCCAGGGTCCACGGTGTTTCCGGCGTGACGCAATAGCGTAATGGACATGCGCGTCGGGCGAGATAGAACTTGCGGTATGTTCTCGGGGGAGACGTCTTTGGTCCGCGATTTCGTGGTTTGGCTGGCGTCTCTGGGGAAAGGGCCGGGCGAATACGACCCTTCCTGGAGCGAGATGCTGGCCAGCACCCTCAACGTGTGGAGCCTGCTGGAAGGCACCCATGTGCTTTCGCTGATGCTGTTCGCAGGTACGATCTTCCTGGTCGATTTCCGACTGCTCGGGATCGGCTTCCGCAACACGCCCGTCTCCGTGATCAGCGAGCGGGTGTTGCCGCTTACTGTGGCGGGCTTCATCCTGATGGTGTTGACGGGCGTCGCTTTGTTCTACGCCAAACCATTGGTTTATTATCATAATCTCTGGTTTCGCCTGAAGCTGATATTCTTGGCGATCGCCGCTGTGAATATCTTCGTGTTCCACCTCAGGGTGCAGCGCGACCGCGCCGCCTGGGATACTGCGGTCAAGCCCCCGGCCAAGGCCCGGATCTCGGCCCTGGTCTCGATCACAGCCTGGATCGCCGTCATCACCTTTGGCCGCTTCATCGCCTACGACTGGTACGAGTGCGGGAAGCCCCTTCCCCACTGGGCCAATGTGGCTCAGGCGTGCGCGACGTCGGAATACGGAGCGGTGGACCTGTCGGAGGCGACCCGATGATCGCGCCTCAGGATTTCCTTCCGCAGATCGCCGACTGGGTGGCCAATCTCGACGACGTCTTTCCCGGATCTTGGGTCAAACCCTACTTCGCCCAGTGGGAGGTTGTTCACCTGCTGTCGCTGGCGTTGATCGGGGGGACCACCTTGCTTCTGAATCTGCGCCTGATCGGTTTCGGCCTGAACGACGAGCCACCTTCCGCGGTCCGCCGCGCCGTCCTTCCGTGGCTGAACCTCGGCGTCGCCGGCATCCTGGTCACCGGCGTACTGATCGGCACATCGAACCCCGAGCGACTCTACACCTCGGAAGCCTTCACGGCGAAGATGCTGGGTCTGGCCGCCGCGCTGATCCTGACCTACGGCGTCAGCCTGCCGGCCGCCCGGGCAGAAGGCCGGCTGAGCCGTGGGGCAGGTCTGTGGGCCGCTCTGGGCCTTGCCGTGTTTGGCGTCAGCCTGAGCGTCTTCGCTGTGGCCAACCTGGTCAATCCCGGCCTCTGGCACCTCGTCATCGCCGCTGCGTTGCTGGTGCTGTTCGTCACCCGGGGACGCATGCGGATCGCGTATCTGCTGGGCCTCCTGGGCCTGATGACGACGCAAGTCGCGATCCACCATGTGATCTATCGTCCGGACGACTACGCGAACCTCGATCCGGCCAACAAGGCCATGATCGGGATGTACCTGGCCTGGATCCTGGCCGCCGCCGCGATACAGATCGTCCGGGACGGAAGCGCCTCGGGTCGAAGCGTTGCAGTGAAGGCGCTTGCCTATGCCGGCATCCTCGTCTGGGTCGTCACCGCCGCCGCAGGCCGCTGGATCGCCTTCGCCTGAGACGTTCGACCAAGGTAGGGCGATGGATGCCGAAAAGGCGTGAAAGGCCCGCTCCGGAACGCTAAATCAGGGCCCGCGCCCGCCGTCATGCCAGCGGCCGCCGCCCCCCAGGGAGATGCGCTCGCCTATGCCTCAGGACGTTAATGCGGCCCGTTGAACTCGCCCTGCAAGTGCTCGAACGCGTCGCCGAGGACCAGCCCATCGGCGCCAGCGAACTGGCCCGGCGGATGCAATTGCCCAAGGCGACGGTCCACCGCCTTCTCATCGTGCTGGAACAATGCGGATGGCTGGAGCGAGACGGCGACGGGCGGGCCCAGTGGAGCGTCACCCTGAAACCCGTGGCCGTGGCCGGCCGCGCTATCGAACGCAAAAGCGGTCTGCGTATGGCCGCCCTTCCCGTGATCGACGAGTTGCGCCGAACGACCGAGGAAACCGTGCATCTGGGAGTTCTGGAAGGTGACAGTGTGGTGCTCATGGAGCGGTTTGACGGTGCAAAGTCGGTCAATCGCTTCCTGCCGATCGGGACCCATTGGCATCTTCACTGGTCCAGCGCCGGGCGCGCGATGCTGGCCAACTTCCCGCCCGAAAGGCAGGCCGCCTACCTGGCCCGGCCGCTGCTCAAACGCCGCTCGACGGAGCCGCTGGCCCCAGGGGAACTCGCGGCCGAACTCGACGTCGTGAAGGCTCAGGGATACGCCATAACCATCGGCGGCGGCGAAGCGCGCAGCAGCAGCGTCGGCGCCGCGATCTTCGACAAGCAGGGCTTCCCCTTCGCGGGGCTTTCGATCACCGGCGCCGTGGACCGGTTGACACAGGAGAAGCTCGAGGCTCTGGCGCCACAGGTGGCCGCAGCGGCGCACCGCATCTCCATGGGCATGAGTTTGGCCTGAATCGGCCCGAAATCAGGCCTTGGCGAGGGATGCGGGACGCCGCCGACGGCGTCCCGCTCAGCCGTCAGTAACGGTAGGTCAGGTCCAGCCCAAAGGTCCGGGGTTCGTTGTAGACGTTGTAGTTCACGAGGTTCGCGCCGGTGCCCTGCAGGATATTGTGGAAGACGTTGTATTCCACGTTGGTGATGTTCTTCATCCACGCCGAGATGGCCCAGGTTCCAGGCGTCGCGCCCATCTCCATCTCGCCCAGCGTCACCCGCGCGTTCAGCATGGTGAAGGCCTGCGACTTGCGCGCGACCCCCTCCGTCGGAAAGCTGCCGCTGGAGTGGTTGGCGTCCAGCCGCACAGCGAACTCCCCGAAGTCGAGGGGCTTCGTGTAGTCCACGGAGAGCGAGGCCGCGTGGCGGGGTGTCAGCCCACTGCTGGAGCGGACCAGGACACCGGAAAATGGGTTGATCAGGTCGGGATAGTCACCGTCGGTGAACGAGTAGTTGGCGTTGAACCGCAGCCCGCGGACAGGCGCCACCGTCAGATCGATCTCAACGCCCCGGATCTTCGCCGGCGCACCCACATTGACCGTCTCGGTCGCGGACGGGTTGGCCGGGTCCTGGAACGTCGCCTGCCGGTTTCGATAGCTCGACCTGTAGGCCGCCACGTTCAGTCGAGCGCGCCTGTCCCAGAACTCGGACTTCAGCCCCAGTTCCCAGGCTTCCAGTTCCTCTTCCTCGAAGGGCCGGAACGTGGCCGAGCGTGAATTGGCTCCGCCGGCGCGGTACGCCACGCCCCAGCGGACATAGGTGTTCACCGCCTCGGTCCAGTCGAATGCAACGGTGGCGGCGGGGTCGACGCGCGAGGACGAGAACTCATAACGCAGCGGTGAGGGCACGCCGCGGATGGATGTCATCCGGCCATGCTTCTCATCGTCGGTGTAGCGGAGCCCGAACGTAAGGTGCAGCCGATCGTCCATGACCGGCGGCGTCCATGTCGCCTGGCCGAACAACGCCTTGGACTGGACATGGTTGTCGCTGGCTCGGTCGGGTCTGGCCCCCCCGATCGGTTCGGGCAGAACCGTGTAGTCCGTGCCCGTCGCATTGAACCGCAACGTACGAGCAGTCCAGGCGCTCTCGGTCGCGTCTTCCTCGAAATAGAACGCGCCGACCACGTAATTCAGGCGCTCGTGCGTGCCGATGACCTGAAATTCCTGGCTGAACTGATCCTGACCGATATCGGCCAGACTGATCCGGCCGAAGAGCCCGTTCGGGGTGAAGGCGAAAAACAGGCCGGCGTTGGCGTCGTACTGCGATTGCGACAGCTTGCGGTACGACGTGATCGAGCGGAGCGTCAGGGCGTTGGAGGCGTTCCAGGTCACGTTCAGACTGTGGCCGCTGATCTTGGCCACACTGGGCTCCAGCGGCGCGCCGATCCGGGACTGACGTACGCGGCTGGGCTCCAGTCCGAACATCGGCGCGAGGGCCGGTGCTCCGGGCAATAGCGAGATGAACTGGCCATAGCCGCCCGTCGATTTGTCCCGGGACGTGTCGTAGGAATATAGGGCGGTCAGCCCGTCCAGCGGCTCCCACAGCGCGGCTGCGCGCAGGCCCCGCCGGTCGTACTGGTTCCAGTCCCAGGCGCCGGGCAGGTCGTTGTTCACCCAGCCGTCCCGCTTCGAGAGCAGGCCGTCCAGTTTGATGCTCACGCCGGCCATCTCAGGCAGGTTCAGGTTGGTGGCGACGTTCCAGCCATCCAGATTGCGGATCCCCACTTTCTGGGTCAGGCCGAATTCGCCCGTCGGACGCTTGGTGATGATGTTGAGCGCACCGCCGATGGTGTTGCGACCGAACAGGGTGCCCTGCGGCCCGCGCAGCACCTCAACCCGCTCGATCTCGAACAACTCGGTCCCCAGACCCTGGACCCGGCCCATGTAGACGCCGTCGGTATAGATGCCGATGCTGGTCTCACGGCTGATCTGGGTTGAATCCCCGGTGCTGACGCCGCGCATGGCGATCGACACCGCCGACGCACGCCCGAAGAAAGGAATGATCCGGATCGACGGCACCGAGCCCTCGACCAGATCCTTTACGCTCGCGACTCCGCGATCCGCCAGTTCGGCGCCGCCCACCACTGACACCGCGATCGGCGTCTGCTGGAGCGAGGTCTCTCGCTTCTCGGCCGTGACCACGATCTCCTCAAGGTGGGTGTCCGTCTGCGCGTAGGCCCAACCCGGCGCCACGAGAACCGAGCTCAGCAACAGGCCCCTAAGTCCCATCTTCATTCTCTTCCCCTCCTGACAAGCGATTGCGTTTCGCATCATTTTGCGAGACATCGTCTCATCTAGCGGTACATCTATCATTGAAGCGGGATGGTCAACAGCTCATGAGGAGTCGTCGCCGCACCGCCTCGGAAGCCGGGAAGGAAGATCGAAATGCGTGGACGGAGATGGATGGCGGCGGGATGCGCGGGGTTGATGCTTGGCGCAGGCGGACAGGCGATCTCGGCGGAGACACCGCGAGCGGGCGTTCCAGCAGGCTATCTGGCGCAAAGCGACCTGCCGGACGGACTGGTGCTTCTTCCGCCGCCGCCCGCCGCCGGTTCGCCGGCAGCCGCCGCCGACGAGGCTTACTTCCGTGATACCCGAACCCTACAAGGCGGCCCGCGGTGGTCACAGGCGCTGGCCGACAATGCGATCCTCGAACCGGGCGCATTCCGGAGTTGGTCTTGCGCCGCCGGCGTCGCGCTGAGCAACGAAGGGACGCCCGTCACGGTACGACTGCTCACGCGTATCGCGGTCGACGCCGGGCTAGGCACCTACCCGGCCAAGGCCCATTACGACCGGCCGCGGCCCTTCATGGTCACCGAACTGCCGACGTGCACGAACCCAGAGCCGCTGCGGGGCAATGGCTCCTATCCTTCCGGCCATTCGGCCGTTGGCTGGGCTTGGGCGCTGGTGCTGGCGCAACTGCGGCCGGACCGCGCCACCGAGATTCTCACGCGCGGACGCGAGTTCGGCGACAGTCGCGCCATCTGCGGGGTCCACTATATGACCGACGTGGAATCCGGCCGCACCTTCGGCGCAGGCGTCGTGGCGCGGCTGCAGGCCAGCCCGGAGTTCCAGCAGGATCTGACTCGCGCCAGGATGGAACTGGCCGGCTTGGAGACCATCGCGCCGGCGGCATGCCTGGGGGGCTGAGCGGCTTCGACTGACAGGTACGCGCGATTTCAGGCGGCGGGGTGCAGGCTGCCCCACCCTTGGTGCCACTCGGGCTCGCCAGCGTAGCGCTGGGCCAGGAAATCCACGAAGGCGCGCACCTTCGCCGCCAGATGCCGCGCATGGGGATAGACCGCATGGACGTGGATGAGTTCGGGCTCGTGGCCGCATAGGACCGGGACCAGCCGGCCCGAACGCAGGTCTTCTGCCGCCGCGAAGGCGGGTGTTCGGACGATCCCGAACCCCGCCACCGCAGCCTCGACGCAGGCCTCTGCCCCATTAAAGCGCAGCCTGCCCTGTACGCGCACATCGCGCACCTGGGCGCCCGCCCCGAACCGCCAGACCGTGGGATCACGTCCATTTGTATCGAGGATCGCTTCGTGCCCGCCCAGATCCTCCAGCGCCATCGGCGTGCCTGCCGCAGCGAGATAATCCGGCGAGGCGCAGGTCACCAGCCGCACGGCCGCCAGCTTCCGCGCGACCAGGGAACTGTCGGTCAGGTGGCCGATCCGCACAGCGACATCGAATCCCTCCTCCACAAGATTGACCATCCTGTCCGAGAAACTCACATCTAGTGAGACGGCTAGGCAGCTTCGGGCGAAGTCGATCAATGCCGGTGTGAGCTGGTTGCGCCCGAACGAGACCGGAGCGGAGACCTTCAGATTCCCGCTGGGGCCGCTCTGATCGCGCACTGATGTCTCAAGCGCGTCGAAACGTTCCAGCATGTCTCGCGCGCGCTCCAGATAGGCCTGGCCGGTGTCGGTGAGCGACACGTCGCGCGTGGTGCGATTGAGCAGCCGCGCCCCAAGGCGGTTTTCCAGCCGCGCCACCAGCTTCGAGACCTGAGCGCCAGATACGTCCAGCCGGCGCGCGCCCTGGGTGAAGCTCCGCGCGTCGGCAACGGCCGCGAAGGCCCTGATCTCGTCCACACGGTCCATCAGATTGCTTCCTCTTCGGAGATACTGTCCTTCATTCAGCTATGATTATCAACAAGGGGGTTGTGGAACATCTTCCTGACATCGCGCCGCAGGAGGACGTTCAGGACCGAACCATGCCGCAACTCAGAACGACCGGACACCTCACCCCCTACGCCCTCACGGCCCTTCGGATGATGACCGGCGTACTCTTCCTCTGCCACGGCCTGGTGAAGCTGACCGGCTTTCCGGAAGGCGCCCAGCCGGGCGTTCAGCCGCTGGCAAGCCTGCTCGGCATCAGCGCCGTCATCGAGATCACGACGGGCGCGCTCGTAGCGCCCGGCCTCCTCACGCGTCCGGCCGCCTTCATCGCCTCGGGCATGATGGCCGTGGCCTATTTCCTCTTTCACGCCCCGACGAGCTTCTATCCCGTGCTCAATGGCGGCGAACCCGCGATCCTGTTCAGCTTCATCTTCCTGCTGTTGAGCGCATCCGGCCCGGGCGCGTTCGCCGTCGACAGCCTCGCCGCCAGTCCGACCCTGCGCCGAGTGGCGGCCTGATCCTTCCAATCACCCTCTTTCGCAAAGGAATTAAGCCCATGTCTCAAGCCCGCACCGTCGCCGTTGTCGTTGGTTCAATCCGAAAGGACTCGGTCAACCGCAAGGTCGCCCAGGCCCTCGCCGCACTGGCTCCCAACCTGAAGTTCGAGTTCGTGGAGATCGGCGCCCTGCCCCACTTCGACCAGGATCTCGAATCCTCTCCCCCTGCCGAATGGGTGACGTTCCGCGAGCAGATCGCTGCGGCGGACGCCGTCCTGTTCGTCACACCTGAGTACAACCGCTCGATCCCCGGCGTGCTCAAGAACGCGATCGACGTGGGCTCGCGGCCCTACGGCCAAAGCGTCTGGAACGGCAAGCCCGGCGCGGTGATCAGCGTCTCCCCCGGAGCGATCGGCGGGTTCGGCGCTAACCACCACCTGCGCCAATCACTGGTGTTCCTCAACGTGCCGCTGCTGAGCCAGGAGGCCTACATCGGCGGCGCCTACGCTCTGTTCTCCGACACCGGCGAACTGATCAACGACAGCACCGCCGACTTCCTGCGCGCCTATGGCCAAGCGTTTTCGGCCTGGATCGAGAAGATCCTCGCTGAAACGCCGGCGAAGACCGCCTGACGCCCACGCCCCCAAAGTCCCAGGTGACGTCATGACCTCGCCCCCGAAATCTTCCCCGTCGAAGACGCTCCCCACCATCTTTCTCCCTCACGGGGCGGGCCCCTGCTTCTTCATGGAGTGGACGCGAGGCCCGGCGGACACCTGGGACCGGACGGCCGCCTATCTGCGCGGCCTCATCGCCAGTCTTCCGGAACGGCCCCGTGCGATTCTCGTGGTCTCGGGCCACTGGGAAACGCCGGCGTTCACCGTGGCCAGCGGATCGCGGCCGGCGCTGGAGTTCGACTACTATGGCTTTCCGCCCCATACATATGAGCTGAGCTTCGACGCACCGGGAGCCCCGGAGTTGGCGCATCGAATTCGTGACCTGCTCGCGACCGCCGGCCTGCCGGTCGCCGAGGATGCGGGTCATGCCTGGGACCACGGCGTCTTCATCCCCCTGAAGCTGGTGACACCAGACGCCCAAATCCCCGTGGTTCAGCTCTCGCTGCGGGACGACCTTGATCCCGCGGCCCACCTCGCCGCCGGGCGGGCGCTCCGCCCACTGCGGAACGACGGCGTCTTGATCGTGGGATCGGGCATGAGTTGGCACAACATGCGCGGCTTCTCACCGGCCTTCACCCGGCGCTCGGCCGATTTCGACCGCTGGCTCGAAGCCGCGGTCACCGACACAGCGGGTCGGGAGACCACCCTGGTTGCCTGGGAGACGGCGCCGCACGCCCGCGAGGCTCACCCACGCGAAGAACACCTCCTGCCCCTGATGGTGGCCGCTGGCGCCGCGCACGGCGAACCCGCCAACGTCGCCTTCCGGGACACGGTCATGGACGTGGTCGTCTCGGCTGTGGAGTTCGGTCGGCCCCTGAACGCTCAGTCCCACTCTGTGGGGGATTCGAGGTAGCCGAGAGCCCACATCGTCGAGAATCTCGCGCTCTTGGATCCACCAGCAAAGTCTGGACGATGGAGCGCCAGCATCTCGGCCCGTCGCCGTCCTCTCCCATCGGGCGAGCATCTGGCGCGGCATCGCACTTAGCGGCGATGGGCGCGAATCTCATCCTCCAGGGCATGCTCGGCGTCGTGCGTCTCGACCGCCAACCGGCGAGCTGCGTCGCAGGCGACGATCTGCGCGCCCCGTGCCGCGTAGCCCACCTCAAGGTCGGCCAGTGTCGGAGCGGCGGGAAGGCGGTGCAGGTCGCACGGTCGTCGCGCCTGCGGCGGCATCTCCAGCCGAGGCGCAGCCGGCAAGTTCTGGGGCCCACTCGCACAAGCGGCTGTCGTGAGCATGCAGGCGGCGGCTGCGATCGGGATCCAGTGGCGCAAGAGCGTCCTCCGAGGTTTGAGCATTGCGGACGACATCGATCAGCGAACCCGCCGCTGCGGCGGCGACGTCCGCCGCGGCGGCGGCGCGCGTGGCGCTGTCCCGCTCGCCGCGTTTTTCCAGGGCGGCGACGGCAGCTTGACTCCGGGCCGCGGCCGCCTTCGGGCGTTCACGCGCCGCCCCGTCGAGCCGCCCCTTCCAGTAGAGGCCGAGCGTGATGGCCAGGATCAGACCCGTGATCGCCAGCCCGATTGTCATGCGTATCGGCAAGCGTGGGATCATGCGCGCAGCCCCAGGATGTAGCCACCGCCAGGCCGCTTCGTAAGGATCTGGCCACGCAGCCGCGGATCGAAGCTGACGTGGACCCAGTTCCCCTCCTCGATGAGTTGATCGAAGGCGAGGTCCGAGGCCGCGATGGCGCGACACACCGCCAGGGACGAGCCGAAGCCATAGCAGTTGAAGTCGACGGCCTGGCCTTGGAGATGGGCGGAGCGCGGCGCCCCGCCGACAGCTCGGTTCAGGGCGGGGCTGCGGTATCCGCTGCTGACGGTGACCGGGTGATCGCCCAGGATCGCGCGAACGCGTTCCATCTGCTCCGCGGTCCGCCGCAGGTTCGCTACGACGTCAGGCGGCGGCGTATTGTCGATCCCACGGTGGAGCGTCGTCGACAGTTCTTCCAGCGCGAAGTGCGCCGTGAGGCGTGTGGTCATGTTCGATTCCTGATGGGAAGGTCAGTCGCGCGGCCCGCGCGCGGCGGCGGCCAGCTTGGCCCAGTCGGTGACCGTGGCGCCGGCAAGATACAGCGTCGCCATGACGACATTGGCGGCGATCAGCGCCAGCCCCAGCCACTTCAGCGCGCCGGGGTCGTCCAGTTTCCAGACGATGGCGCCCACACCGGCGCTGTTCATGAGGGTCGCGGCGTAGGTGTAGATTCGCCGCCAAAGCCAGCGAACCTCAATGGGCGGCGTCATGGATCGCCTCCACCACAGGACGCTCGCGCGCCGTCTCCAGACGCTCGACGCGGGTGAGCCCGGCGCTCCAGAGCTGCGCCAGCGCCCAGGCCAGCAGCGCCGCCGCCACACCCCAGGCGCGCCCCTTCAGCGCCTCGACGGCGCTGAGGGTGGACGCCGCGGTGGATCGGATCTCTGAAAGACGCTCCTCGCATCTCGCCTCGTGGTCGCTCAGCCGCTGTTCCAGCGCGGCCAGCCGCTCGGATGAGGTCGCCATACAAACCTCCCCGCCTACGTGCCGGCCGTCTGGCCTGGTAGTGAGCGGGTGAGTTCAGCGTTCACGCCCACGCTCTTCGTCTTCTCCGTCCCAGTCTCGCTCCCGACCTTCTGCTCCCCAGTAAACAGCCCGATCGGCAGTCCGCTGAGCATGGCCACGATCTGCTGCACGCTCGTCACCGGCGCCGCCAGCCGCTCCTGCTCGACCGCTCGCAGCGTCGCGCCCAGATCCGCCTGCGCCCCGACGTTGGCGCGACGGTTGGCGTCGGCGGCGAGCATCTGCTGCTGGGCCTGCAGACCCAGGCCGGTCTTCTGCGCCCAGTCCTGGAGGGCCGCCTGGGTGTTGGAGATCCGCGCCTGGGTCGCTCGGTCCGCGTCGCCCGCCGCCGCGCCCAGGGCCTGCTCGAACGCCCGCGACCGCAGACCCGAAAGCGCCGTCGCGCGCCCGCGCGCCAGTTCACCCTCGGTCATGCTGTGGGTGATGGCGGCGCCCGAGCCCCCGAAGGCGCCCGAACCGGCAAGGTCCAGCGCCTGCTGCGCCCGTACGCGGCCGGCGTTGGCGTCGTAGTCCGCGGCCGTCGCGTCCACCACCTGGTTCAGATAGGGGTTCAGATACTGATCGACGTAGTTGTAGGCCTTGCCGCCCGAGGCGAACGGGGTGTTCGCGGTCATGTAGGGCGGATCGACCACTGCCCCAGCGACGCCGCGCTCTGCGCGGCCTGCCGCTGGAGAGGGTCGATCCCCGCGACGAAGCTATAGGGATCGTGTCCGAACAGATCGCCGATCCGGCCGGCGGCCGTCTGGGTGACGCCCGTGGCCCACTCCGGAACGATGGGGGTAGTGGTCGATTGCGAGTTCCGGGTCGAGGTCGAAGTGGTCTTCGACGCCGAACCGCCGATCTTAAAGCTCATCTTGAAGTTCCTTTGCGATGAGACGCGCCAGCGGCGCGTATCCGTGGGATTTCAGGGTCCGCTCCCACCCGGGCCGTCCGGCGATCAGGACGCGACGGCATCCGGCCGCCTTCGCCCACCGTTCGGCCGCTGGCCGCAGGCGGCTCACCAGTTCGTCGAGATCCCCGGCCGCCAACCAGATCATCAGCCGTTGGTCGCGCGGGTCGTTCTCCACCGCGGTGACCATCCAGGCGGCTTCGCCCTCCCAAAGCTGCGCCTCTCCGGCCGCGATCATGGCGCGCACGTCGTCCAGGGTGTGCGTTCCTCCGGCGTGATCGAGAGCGGCCTGCAGAGCCGGCGCGGCGCGGAGCCAGGACTCCGGACTCACAGCAGGCCCGCAGGCGCGGTGTCGAACGTGGGACGTCCTATCCGCGCGCCGGTCGGCGCGCTTGATCCCGAGAATTTCACGCGGAACAGGCGGCCGCTGAGCAGCAGGTCTGTTCTGGGATCTCCGACGCCCATCTGCGCGCCCGCGGTGATCGGCGTCTCGTCCTGCGGGTGCAGCCGCGCGGTCACGTCTACGCGGACCGGTCCTGCCTGACTCCGGAAGTCCGGCCATAGCCCACGGACAAGGGAGACCCGCTCCGGGTCGAGATAGATCTCCGCGGACTCCACGTGCCAGTCGAAGGGTTGGCCATCGGCCGAACGCCCCTTCTCGTGCAGGAATACCGCCCCGTCAAAGGTCGTCGCGATAGGATAGGCCGACGGCCCGGCATCGACGAAAGCCGTACGCGCCATGATTCCACGATGCCAGGCGCCGGCGTCGGGGCCCGCCACCGCGACGGCGAGGTAGCGGCTGTTCTCATAGCCGTCGCGCCGGTCGGGATAATCGAACCGGACCTCAGAGAATTCCGCGTTCGACGAGGCAAAGACCTTGTCCCCCTGGCTGGCCGCCAGCTCCTCGGCGAAGTCCCTGCGGATGGGACAGATGATCGGGTCAGGCTGCCCCCCGAGCGCGTAGCGATAGAATTGCCGGTCGGGCGAAACCCAGTATGCTGTCTGCCCCACGATCACCGCGGCATTCGGCCCAATCAGCCCGCAGTTGCGCCCCACGCGTTCAAAGCGCCACGGCTGGTTCAACGCGCCGACGAATGTCCCCAGGAACAGCGCATCGCCCGTCCACACCAGCAGCGCAGGTCCGCACATCCGGCCCGCCACGATGCGCCCGCCTCCGGTCAGGACGTACTCTCGCGCGGTCGAGCCGCTCTCCGACGTGCTCCACTGGGTGTTGTTGCGAATGGACGAGTGCCGGATGCAGAGCGGGTTGAAAGCGCCCGAGACCTCCTCATTGCAGCCCAGCGCGAACACCTGATAGCCGCCGCCCAGCGGCGCCACGACCATGTGGGTGACGTTCGCCGGCGCGTTGGCCAGAGGCGCAGCCGCCGTCGCCGTGTCGTTCGTCCAGGCGAAGATCGTCTGCCCCCGCGGGCTCGCCAGCAGATGCTGGCCCCAGGCTGCGAAGGACCACGTCAGCGGGAAATAATCGTCCGCCGACGCCAAACCGTAGCCGCCGACTCCATAGCCTCCCGTGCCATAGCCCGCCGACCCCGCGCCATCGACGGCGCCGGGCGAGAAGTCGGTCTCGGGCGTGACGTCGAAGAGCTCTCCGCCGCGCCACACCTGGAGGTGGTCGTGGGTCCCGAAGGCCACATCGAGTACGCCCGCGTTGTCGGTCCACGGAAAGATCGACCGACAGACTCCCGACAACGGCTCCGCCGTGAGCCGCTCCCATCCGCCGATGGTCTCGGCTCGTCCCAGGCGGAAGCGGACATTCGAGCCGTCGGCCCAGCGGCCGGCGGCCGCATAGGCGGTATCATCCCCGTGCAGGCCGGCCGGGGGATCCAGTGGCGCCTTCATGCCAGTCTCATCCTTGTTGGTTTGCTCGGCTTGTGTCGAAAGCCCCGAGGCCTCATTCATCCGCCGCCGCCGGAACCCGCCCGCCGCCAGGGCGGCAGCGACAGATCAGGAATGCCCGTGACCGACACCCTTGCCGCCCAGGCCGTTCTCCGCGCCGAACCCGACGCCTACGACATGGCCAAGGCCCAATTGATGGGCCGGCAGGCCGCGGGGTATGGCTTTCTGCGCGCCGCCGTCCAGGCGCGCGAGGGACGCCCGATCCACGGCTTCACGCCCTCCCGGACGTCGGCCGATCGCTTTGCGGACATCGTCCGAGGTATCGATCCCACCGCGACGGCGGACTGGGTCCACTCGGACCATCTCCACCGGTTCGCCGAGTTGGGCATGCTCTACATCGCCGACGCCACGGTCGCGAAACACGCCCGCCTGCGCCTTCGGGTCGGCCCGGCCGCCTTCTCCATCTGTGGCGTCACACACACGACGGCCAGCATCGACTCCATGGACCAGATCACCGGCGCTCTGCGCGAAGCCGTGATGCCGTGGGACGCTCTGATCTGCACGTCCAGCGCTGTGGTCGAGACCGTCCGCCGGGTTCAGGAGGCCGAAGCCGAGCACCTGCGGTGGCGGTTCGGCGAACATGTCCGCCCCCAAGGACCACAACTTCCCCTGATCCCGCTCGGCGTCCACTGCGACGACTTCGCGTTCGCCCAGCCCGCCAGGACGGCCGCCCGGGCGGCGCTGGGCCTGGCCGACGACGAGGTGGCGGGCCTTTTTGTCGGACGCTTGGCGTTCCACGCAAAAGCCCACCCGATGCCGATCCTACGAGGCTTCCAACTCGCCGCCGAACAGACCGGCCAACGGATGGCCGTCATCTTCTGCGGCTGGTTCGCACACGGAGGTGTCGAGGCCGCCTACCGGACCGGCGCCGAGCAGTTCGCGCCCGACGTTCGCGTGATCTTCGTCGATGGCCGGAACGCCACGTCCCGAGACCAGGCCTGGGCGGCGGCCGACCTCTTCGCGTCGCCGTCCGACAGCATCCAGGAGACCTTCGGCCTCACCCCCATCGAGGCGATGGCGGCCGGTCTTCCCGTCGTGGCCTCGGACTGGGACGGCTACAAAGACACCGTCCGCGACGGCGTCGATGGCTTCCGCGTGCGAACCTGGGCGCCAGGCGCGGGCATGGGTCAGGCGCTGGCGCGGGCTTATGAAACCGGCGCGGCCAACTACGATCAGTATTGCTGGCTCGCCGGCGCCTCCACCGCAGTCGACATTTCGGGGTATGCACGCGCGATCGCCACCCTGGCGGCGAATCCCGACCTGCGCCGCAGAATGGGTGAAGTGGGACGCCGTCGGACCCGCGAACTGTTCGACTGGCCCGTCGTCTATCGGCAGTACCAGGAGTTGTGGGCCGATCTGAACGCCCGACGCGCCGCCGCCGTCGCCGACCCGGCCACGGCGCAGTGGCTCAAGGCCGCGCCCAAAGCCTCCGCCGCCCGGTTGGACCCCTTCTACGCTTTCGGGCACTACCCTACGGCCGTCATCGGCTCCACGACACGTCTGGCCGCCACGCCAGGCGCCACGACCGGCGATGTAAGGGCCCTTCTGGCCCATCCGCTCTTCGGCTCGCTCGCCCCTCCTCTCGACCTCTACGAACGCCTGTTCATCCGCGTGGCCGATGGCGACATCACCGTCGGCGACGCCGCCCGACACCTTTCGGTCGGCCTCCCCACTCTCGCCCGCTGCGCGGCGACGCTGGTCAAGGCCGGGGTAGTAGGGATCGCAGAGACGTCGGCATAGGCGCTGGCCGAGGCCACAACGGCCATCGGCGTCAGCCGCAGTGACGGAGACCCTGAAGACTCTGATCCGGAAGGCCGATCTGAATCTGCATAGAGCAGAGCGGAGGCATGGTATGACCTTGCCTGATCCCTCCACACGCTCAGGGAGGCGCTTCGACGCAAGCTTGGAACTACTTTGGCTACTCGTGGGGCTGGTGGTGACGGAAATCGCAGACGACTATGGAGAGCTGCAGCCTCAACAGGGGCGGCAATAGAGTGACACCCTCGCGAGCCCAATCGCTCCGACATGAAGGAAATTCGGTTCACGGCCGCAGATGGCGAATGGCTATGTTCCGTAGGATACGCAGCGCTTATGCCACTGCTAGGTTTTCGAGATGAGTCCTTGGCACGACATTCGGCTTGGCTACGATCTGCTCGTTAGGGGCGAGTTCAACGACGGCTTTCGCCTGCTAGATCGGTGGCGAGAGCTTCCCGAGCGGTCATCCTCCCGCGCACCCGCCTTGCCGCTTCGCCGCTGGAAAGGGGGCCCCGTTCCAGAGGGGCGTCTGCTTGTCTGGGGCGAGGAAGGCTATGGCGATCAGATCATGTACGCCCGCTTCGGGCGTCTAGCGCCCGTTCCCGATGGCGTCCTTTGGATGTCTCCACCTCCGTTGGTCCGGTTGTTCCGCGAGTGCGGCGGCTTCGAAGTCTCCGCAACAGATCAGCCGGTGCGGCTCGACAACATCGCGTCGTATTGTCCGTCGTCCGCACTCCCGCTGGCCTTCGATCTCTCCGCGGGCATCCCGAATTTACCCTACTTCACACCGCCCCCCGCAAAGGACCTGGGCGCTAGGATCGGCGTGGTCACAAGCGGCAACCCTAAACACGCCAACGACACCCGTCGGAGTCTTGATCCCGCGAGCGCCGCTCGTCTCATGTCTCTACGCGGCGCCATCAGCCTGCAGCCGTGGGATACCGGGGCGCAGGATTTCTACGAAACGGCCCAAATCATCGCCGGCCTTCAGCTTGTGATTTCGGTTGACACAGCCATCGCTCATCTGGCCGGTGCCATGGGGTGCCCAGTGTGGATTCTCGTGACGCACCATCCAGATTGGCGGTGGGGGAGTGATGGTGAGACTTCCCTTTGGTACCCTAGCGCTAGACTATTCCGACAACGAGAAGCTGACACTTGGCATCACGCGTTGGACGAAGTTGAGGCCGCGCTTGAATTAGCTATTGCACCCTATTGATTACGACGAGTCCATCAGAGCCGTATGCAATAGTCGCATTTCCCGTCGCGGCACCGGGTGAGGAACCTCGATTTCCCGAAGCACCACCACCTTCATAGATATTGTAACTACTCGTGTAGCTTGGTGCGGCGATCGCACTCGCCGTACCAGCAACGCCATTAATGTTGACATTGCCGCTGACGTGACCCCCGTTTCTCATCCAGTCGTAACGAGAGTCCTGGGTTGATCTGAGCCGTGCTCGGCGGGGGTTGCAAGAGGCCGGCGCGCGGAGACAT
>NZ_MEEX01000033.1 GCF_001724605.1 Phenylobacterium sp. SCN 70-31 | reverse complement strand
GTCTCCGCGCGCCGGCCTCTTGCAACCCCCGCCGAGCACGGCTCAGATCAACCCAGGACTCTCGTTACGACTGGATGAGAAACGGGGGTCACGTCACCCGCCAGCGCCTCTTCGATAAGGGCCATGACGCTCTCGTCGCGCCCGCTGTAACCCGCGACGACAAGACCGAAGCGGTTACCGGCGCTGGTCAGGCATTTTCCCAACTCCTTGTCTTGGGTCAGGAGGTCTGCCGCCAGGTTCTTGATGCTCTGATACCTGAAGTCGCCATGCAGCTTCACGTAGATGGGGAACTCATCGTTGTTCAGCGCTGCGTTCGTCGCGTAGGAGCCCTCCAGATGGAAGGGCGCTATTGCCATTCCCGACACGGCTGCGAACGCCTTCTCGATCACCGTGTCGAAGTTGGTTGTGAACACAGCCTTCGCTTGGTCGCTCACCATCATCGCGGCTAGCGCGCGATGTCCGACCGAGAGCGAGATTTTGTCATCGCCCAGGATCGCGCGGAGATATTTGCTCTGGCGTTCGTAGTCGTCGCCGAAGATCAGCTTGAAGCAAGCGGAGTATTCCGCCGGGTCGCCCGGCGGCAGAAATCCCTGTGCCTCCATGTAGTCGCTGAGCTTCTGTTGCACCGCCGCGTTCTGCACGTCGTTGGGCGTGATCTGCTGATTTTCCTGCTGATTGTAGTGGCGGCGCTTGAGGTCCCACATAACGTCCCAAGCGGTCGGCAGTCCGGCGCTCTGTGACGCGCCAGCGCCAAGCAGCCATGAAAACTGAGGTGCAGATTCAGAGAGCAACTGTACGAGTTGAGTTTGGTCCATCGTTCAGGACGCCTCCTACAGTTGCGATATCAGGATTCTCGCGCAGGCTGCGTCAATGGTGTCGGCGAGTTCTAGGAGTAGACTGCCCGACTAGGAGGGGGTGCCAACACCACGGGTCGGAGCGTGCTGGTGCCCGGTCGCCGAGCGGACCTTCCCAAAGTCCCCAACATCCACTTCCCCCCTAAACCACCATCACCACCACATAGGCCGCCACCAGCAGGCCCAGCAGGATGATCATGGCGCGGCCCATGAGCTTGCGGCGGGCCAGGGCCTTGGGGTCGTCGGGGTCGTCCATCAGGCGGGCTCGTAGTTGAGGATGGGGGCCAGCCAGCGCTCGGCCTTCGCCAGGTCCCAGCCCTTGCGGCGGGCGTAGTCCTCGACCTGGTCGCGCTCGATGCGGCCGACGCCGAAGTAGTGGGCCTCGGGGTGGGCGAAATAGAGGCCCGAGACGGCGGCGGGCGGGGTCATGGCGAAGCTCTCGGTCAGCTCGATCCCCGCCGCCTGCGTCGCGTTCAGCAGCCGGAACAGCGTGGCCTTCTCGGTGTGGTCGGGCTGGGCCGGATAGCCGGCGGCGGGGCGGATGCCCCGGTACTGCTCGGCGATCAGGGCGTCCACGTCCAGGGCCTCGTCGGGCGCATAGCCCCACAGCTCGGTGCGCACCTTGCGGTGCATGGCCTCGGCGAAGGCCTCGGCCAGGCGGTCGGCCAGGGCGGTGAACAGGATGGCCGAATAGTCGTCGCCGGCGTCCTTGAAGGCCTTGGCCTGCGCCAGCTCGCCGTGGCCGGCGGTGACGGCGAAGCCGCCGATCCAGTCGGGCCGGGTCCCCACCGGCGCGACGAAGTCGGAAAGCGCCACGTTGCGCTGGTCGCCCGACTTCAGCATCTGCTGGCGCAGGGTGTGGAGGCGCGCCAGCTCGGCGGTCCGCGTCTCGTCCGTGTAGACCACCACGTCGTCGCCGTCGGCGGCGGCGGGCCAGAAGCCCACCACGCCGTGGGCCTCCAGCAGGCCCTCCTGGACGATGCGGTCCAGCATCCGCCGGGCGTCGGCGTAGAGGTCGGTGGCGGCCTTGCCGACCACGTCGTCCTCCAGGATCTGGGGGAAGCGGCCCACCAGCTCCCAGCTCGCGAAGAAGGGCGTCCAGTCGATGTGGCGGACCAGGTCGGGCAGGTCGTAGGGCTTGAACGTGCGCGTCCCCAGGAACGACGGCCGGGGCGGGTCGTAGGCGGTCCAGTCCGGCGTGAAGGCGTTGTCGCGCGCCTCCTGCAGCGTGGCGCGGGCGCGGCTCCCCTGGCCGCGGGCGAACTGGGCGCGCACCTTCTCGTAGTCGGCGGCCGTCTCGGCCAGGAACCGGGACTTCTCGGTGGGCGAGAGCAGGTTCGAGACCACGCCCACCGCGCGGCTGGCGTCCAGCACATAGGTGGTCGAGCCGGCCGGATAGCGCGGCGAGATCTTCACGGCGGTATGGGTCTTCGACGTGGTGGCGCCGCCGATCAGCAGCGGCTGGGTCATGCCCCGGCGCTCCATCTCGGAGGCCACGAACACCATCTCGTCCAGGCTGGGGGTGATCAGGCCCGACAGGCCGACGATGTCGACGCCGTGGGCGACGGCCTCGTCCAGGATGCGGTCGGCCGGGACCATGACGCCCAGGTCGATGACCTCGTAGTTGTTGCACTGGAGGACCACGCCGACGATGTTCTTGCCGATGTCGTGGACGTCGCCCTTGACCGTGGCCATGAGGATCTTGCCGGCGGACTGGCGCTCGCCCCCGTCCTTCTCGGCCTCCATGAAGGGCATCAGGTAGGCCACGGCCTGCTTCATCACCCGGGCCGACTTCACCACCTGGGGCAGGAACATCTTGCCCGCGCCGAACAGGTCGCCGACCACGTTCATCCCGTCCATCAGCGGGCCTTCGATGACGTGCAGCGGACGCTCGGCGGCGGCGCGGGCCTCCTCGGTGTCGGCCTCGATGAACTCGGTGATGCCGTGGACCAGGGCGTGGGAGAGGCGGGCCGCGACCGGCTGGTCGCGCCAGGCCAGGTTGACCACCTTGGCCTCGCCCTTCTGGCCCTTGTACTTGGGCGCCAGGTCCACGAGGCGCTCGGTGTTGGAGACGCCGCCCTTCGCGGGCCGGTTCAGGATCACGTCCTCGACCAGCTCGCGCAGCTCGGGCTCGATGTCGTCGTAGACGGGCAGGTCGCCGGCGTTGACGATGCCCATGTCCATGCCCGCCGCGATGGCGTGGTAGAGGAACACCGAGTGGATGGCCCGGCGCACCGGCTCGTTGCCGCGGAACGAGAAGCTGACGTTCGAGACGCCGCCCGAGATGCGGGCGTGGGGGCAGAGGGCCTTGATCCGCTTCGTCGCCTCGATGAAGTCGACGGCGTAGTTGTCGTGCTCCTCGATCCCGGTGGCGACCGCGAAGATGTTGGGGTCGAAGATGATGTCCTCGGGCGGGAAGCCCACCTGCTCCACCAGGAGGTCGTAGGCGCGCTTGCAGATCTCGACCTTGCGGTCGGCGGTGTCGGCCTGTCCCACCTCGTCGAACGCCATGACCACGACTGCGGCGCCGTAGCGGAGGCAGGCGCGGGCCTGCTCCAGGAACTTCGCCTCGCCCTCCTTCATGGAGATCGAGTTCACGATCGCCTTGCCCTGGACGCACTTCAGCCCGGCCTCGATCACCTCCCACTTGGAGCTGTCGATCATTACCGGCACCCGCGCGATGTCGGGCTCGGCCGCCACCAGGTTCAGGAACGTCCGCATGGCCGCGACGGAATCGAGCAGGCCCTCGTCCATGTTGACGTCGATGACCTGGGCGCCGGCCTCCACCTGCTGGCGTGCGACGCTCAGCGCCTCGGGATAGTTACCCTCGGCGACCAGCTTGCGGAATTTGGCCGAGCCGGTGACGTTGGTCCGCTCGCCGACGTTGATGAAGGTGGGGCGCATTCAGCTCACGAACCTGTAGGACTTGCAGACGAGAAAAACCGCTCCCGCGTCGCTGGGCGGGCGATATGCGCCGACTGCGCCGAGAATACGAGCGGCGAGGGCCGTCAGCTCCCAGCCGAGGGCGTTGAGGTCGTCATCCTCAAGATACTCGGTGGTCAGTTCCTCGATACCATTCCGGACCCCAAAATCGCGGACCTTGTGCATCTCGTCGATGGCGCAGTCCGCCCAGTGCGGGTTCGCCCACGACCAGAGCCAGTCCCGTGAGCCGGTCGTACCGACGATCTGGATATCGGCCACCACCTTTGCGATGCCTCCTTCGGAGAACGTGAGCGTTCCAGCGGTGGCGCTGTAGTCGAAGCGGGGCCATTCGCCGACCCTGTACGCAGCTCGCGCCTGCTCCTGCTTCGCCACGAGCTCGTGCATGGCCTCTTGCCGCCAAGCCGCATACCATTCGGGCGCTTCCATCACGCCAGCTCGAACGGCTCCAGCCCGGCCAGCCGCATCGCCTTGGGCCGGTCTGGGATCTGGCGCGGCGTCAGCCCGCGCACCGCCTCGGCCACGTGGCGGATGTGGTCCGGCGTGGTCCCGCAGCAGCCGCCCAGGATGTTGACCAGGCCGTGCTCGGCCCACTCGTGGAGCTGATGGCCCGTCTCGTGCGGCTCCTCGTCGTACTCGCCCATCGCGTTGGGCAGGCCGGCGTTGGGATAGGCCGAGACCAGGGTGTCGGCCACCCGCGCCAGCTCGGCGATGTGGGGTCGCATCAGGTCGGCGCCCAGGGCGCAGTTCAGGCCGATGGCGAACGGCTTGGCGTGCCGCACCGAATTCCAGAACGCCTCCACCGTCTGGCCCGACAGCGTCCGGCCCGAGCGGTCGGTGATGGTGCCCGAGATCCAGATCGGCAGCGGCTCGTAGCCCTCGTCCTGCAGGTCGAGTATCGCCTTGATCGCCGCCTTGCAGTTCAGCGTGTCGGTGATGGTCTCGATGAGGAACATGTCGACGCCGCCCTCGTGCAGCGCGCGGACCTGTTCGACATAGGCGTCGTAGACCTGATCGAAGGTGACCTTGCGGGCGCCGGGATCGTTCACGTCCGAACTCATGGACAGCATCACCGGCAGCGGGCCGATCGAGCCGGCGACGAAGCGCGGCTTCCCCGGCTCCTTCGCCGTCCAGCGGTCGGCCACCTCGCGGGCGATGCGGGCGCCCTCCAGGTTGATGTCGCGGACCGCCGCCTCCATGCCGTACTCGGCCTGGCCGATGGAGGTGGCCGAGAAGGTGTTGGTCTCGGAGATGTCGGCGCCGGCGGCGAAGTACTGGTCGTGCAGATCGGCGATGATGTCGGGCCGGGTGACGCAGAGCAGGTCGTTGTTGCCCTTGAGCTGGCCCGGCGCGCCGGCGAAGCGGTCGCCGCGGTAGTCGGCCTCGTCCAGCCCCCGCTTCTGGATCATCACGCCCCACGATCCGTCGAGGATCAGCACGCGTTCCTTCGCCGCGGCCTTGAGCGCCGCGATGCGGTCCTGACGGGTCATCGGGCAAGCTCCTGCAGGTCGAACTGGCGGCCCTGGAAGCCGCGGTAGTCACCGTCCACGATCTCGGCGAAGGCGGCGGCGAGCAGCGTGCGCGCGAAGGCGCGGTTCCCGGCCTCGGCCGCCGCAGCGCTCTCCCAGAGCATGGTGTCGGTCCACGCCCCATCGCCCTCGAACAGCTCGTAGCGGAGGAATCCAGGCTGGGCGTGCATCCACGCCTCGGTTTCCCGGCTGAGGGTGATGAAGCGGTCCCGATGCCCCGGAGCACGGAGCCTGGACGTGACGATCACGACGGCGGTCATGCCGCGGCCTCCTTGGCTTCGGCCGGGGGCGCCTCACGCACGCCCAGCACGCGGCAGATGGCGTAGACGAGGTCGGCGCGGTTCAGCGTGTAGAAGTGGAAGTCCGAGAAGCCCTCCTCGGCCAGGCGCGCGCACATCTCGGCGGCCACGGACGCGGCCACCAGCCGGCGCGTCTCGGGGTCGGTGTCCAGGCCCTCGAAATGGTTGGCCAGCCAGGGCGGGATCGCCACCCCGATGCGGCCGGCCATGTTGGACAGGCCCTCGAAACTGGAGACCGGCATGATCCCGGGCAGGATCGGCGCCTCGATCCCCGCCTTGCGGATACGGTCCACGAAGCGGAGGTAGCCGTCGATGTCGAAGAAGAAGTTGCTGATCGCCCGCGTGGCGCCCGCATCGATCTTCGCCTTGAGCACCTCGATATCGTGGTCGATCGAGGGACTCTCGGGATGGATCTGGGGATAGACGCCCACGCTCACGTCGAACGGCGCGACGGCCTTGATGCCCGCGGTCAGTTCGGTGGCGTTCTGATACCCGTCCGCCCGAGGGGTGTAGGCGCCGCCCAGCGAGCCGGGCGGATCGCCGCGCAGAGCCACGATATGGCGGATGCCGGCGTCCCAGTAGTCCCGGATCACCTCGTCCACCTCGGCGCGGCTGGCCTCTACGCAGGTCAGATGCGCGGCGGGCCGAAGCGTCGTCTCCTTGAGGATACGCACCACCGTCCGATGGGTGCGCTCCCGCGTCGAGCCGCCGGCCCCGTAGGTCACGGATACGAATTCGGGATTCAGCGGCTCCAGGCGGCGGATGGCCTCCCACAGGCTCTCCTCGCTCTTCGGACCCTTGGGGGGCGAGAACTCGAACGAGACGCGCGGAGGCGATCCCGCGCCGGCGCCCGCGCGTGCGACGGGACCCAGGGCTGTGTCGGCGGGGCTCATGCGGCGCTCCTGAGGGCGGTGGGGGCGCGATGGGCCGCCCAGATCTTGACGGTGAGGCCGTCGGCGCGGGCCGGCGGCAGGGCCGAGTGCTCGACCGACGGAAGGTCGGCGTCGGCCAGCCAACGCCCCATTTCCTCGTCCGAGAAACCCAGGCGGCGGTGCTGGTGCGCCTCGCGCAGGAACTCCAGCTTGTGAGGCGCGAAGTCGACGATGATCAGCCGACCCCCGGGCGCCACGATCCGGGCGGCCTCGCGCACGGCGGCGGCCGGATCGCCCAGATAGTGCAGAACCTGATGGACCACCACCAGATCGGCCACGCCCTCGGGCAGGCGGGTGTCGAAGATATCCCCGTGGCGCAGTTCCACGTTGGTCAGGCCCGCCTCGGCGGTGTTGCGTCGGGCGATGTTCAGCATCTGCTGCGACAGGTCGAGCCCCAGGGCCTGTTCGGCCTGCGGCCCCAGGAGGGTCAACATCCGGCCGGTTCCGGCGCCCAGGTCCACCAGCCGGCGGACGCGCGCAGCGCCGGCGGCCTCAAGGATCTTCGCCTCCACCGCGGCGTCGCCCACGTAGAGCGCGCGGATCTGGTCCCACTGCGTAGCGTTTTCGGCGAAGTAGGCCGCCGCGGCCGCCGCCCGCTCGGCCTGGACATCGTCGAGCTTGCGGCGATCGCGCCCCAGGACAGGGTCGTCGGGTGCGATGCGGGACAGGACCTCGGCGGCCACGTCATGCTGGGGACCCACCCCGGCCAGGCGATAGAAGACCCAGGCGCCGTCGGGGAAGCGTTCGACCAGGCCCGCTTCGGCCAGAAGCTTCAGGTGGCGCGAGACGCGCGGCTGACTCTGGTCGAGGACCCGGCACAACTCGAGCACCGCCAGCTCCTCGCGCTGGAGCAGCGCCAGGATACGCAGGCGGGTGGGCTCCCCGGCCGCCCGGAGCACATCCACGATCTGTCGAGCGGATAGCTGCATCGTGACATAAAGATATCTTTATATGTGTTGCCGTCAAGTAAACGGCGGCGGCGGGCGATGAAAACGTCCTGCCGTCCCACGCCGGACGCCCGCATGCGCTATAGCGTCGCCACTCGGAGGACCACATGCGCCGCGTGCTCATCATCGGGAATTCGGGCGGTGGCAAGTCCACCCTCGCGCGGCGGCTCGGCGTGGCGCTGAACATCCCGGTGATCCATCTCGACGTGCTGTTCTGGAAGCCGGGCTGGATCGAGCCCGACCGCACCGAGTTCCGCGCCGACGTGGACTCGGCGATGGCCGGCGAGGCCTGGATCTGCGACGGCAACTTCGGAGGCACCTGGGACCTGCGGATGCCGCGGGCCGACACCATCGTCTGGGTGGACCAGCCGCCGCTCCTCTGCCTCGCCCGCGCGATCCGACGCGTGTTCGCGTACCGGCGCGAGGCACGGCCCGACATGGCCGAAGGCTGCCGGGAGAAGCTCGACCCGAAGTTCTACGCCTACATCCTGGGCTTCAACCGGAAGGTTCGGCCTAGGCTGGAGGCGGCGATCGCCGAACACGGGACCCAGGCCCGTCTCGTGCGCCTGCGCAGCGACCGCGAAATCGACGCCTTCGTCTCGGGCGCCGGCCACCAGGGTTCGGTCAAGAGCCGGGGGACCTGAGCCTCAGACCGTGAAGATCCAGCCTTCGGGCAACGTCGACGCAGTGACACCTATGAGAAGCACCCGACCTCCGCCCACGAGATTGACCACGGTGTCCGGACCGACCTGCTCTACGGTGTAGGCTGCGCCACCAGAGAGCATCAGCCGGTCCCCCTCGGCGGCGTTGAAGTCTTCGATGCGATCGAGTTCGGCGCCCACGAAGCTGTGGAAGAGGTCCGCGCCGGCGCCGCCGACCAGCGTATCCGCCCCGCGGTCTCCCGACAGGAAGTCGTCGCCGTCCCCGCCGAACAGACGATCGTTGTCCTGGCCGCCGCGCAGCGTGTCAGCGCCGGCGCCGCCGTAGCAGTCGTCGTTGCCGATATTGCCGTAGACCAGATCATCGCCCTCGTCGCCGAACAGCAGGTCGTTGTCCTTGCCGCCGACAACCCAGTCGTCGCCCCGCCCCCCCGAGGCGGTGTCGTTACCCATGTTGCCGTTGATGTCGTCGAACCCGTCGGATCCGGCGATCCAGTCGTTGCCCTCGTCGCCCCGCAGATAGGTCTGGCTGCTGTCCCGACTGTCCGGACCGGCGGCGTAGATCACATCGTCCCCGGAGCCGCCGAAGATCTGGTCTCCGCCGCCGCCCCCGATCACGACGTCGTCGCCCGTATGCGCGCGGATACGGTCAGGCCCGCTGCTGCCCAGGATACGATCCGAGCCCGACATCATATAGGCCATCAAGCTGCGGGCGTCCGATCCGTCGAACCCGCCGATGATCGACAGGCTCTTGGGAGCCACTGAAGCCTCCATCCGCAGCGGCGCACCCTGATTGGCGCTCAGCGTGAACCCGGTCACGTCGCCGTAGAGGACTTCCCGAGTCGCATCGGTCGAGAACCCCAAGCCCGTCATGGTGATGTGGAGCCGAGGACTGTCGAACACGATGCGGCTCAGCGACACCTCGCGCACCGAATCGAGATCCAGCGCGCGAAGATCGACGGCGTCCATGTCACCGGCCACCGTCACCTGCCCCGTCGTCGCCCTTGCGGGCGCCGGCGGCGCGGCGGCAGGCGCGGTGGGGAGCGTTGCGGGCAGGATGCCGAGGTTGACCTCCGAAATATCGTCCAGCGTCCGATCCACGAGGCGAACGGAGGAGTCGAACCGCACGCCTGTCCAATGGCCGAAGACGAAGACATCCGGCCCCACCCGGACCGACACCACGGCGTAACCATCGCGCGCCATACGGTTCGCAAGGGCGCGCGCGGCGTCGTAGTCGGCCGCGGCCCCCTCTCCGTAACGCCCTGGCCCCATGTGCACGAACCGGATCGCATCTTCGTAGGCGACCCAGTCCAGGACCCGCAGGGCCTCAGATTCGAGCTGCTGATAGCCGTCCATCAGGATGAGATCCGAACCCGCGCCGAGGCGAACCTCGGAGGTGTCTCCGGAAAATTGGATCACATCGTTGCCGGCGCCGCCGAGGATCGTGTCGCGGGTTCCTCGCGACGAGATGGTGTCTGGCCCGTCACCCCCGTCGAGGCGGTTGTAGGCGCCGCCCCCGACCAGGCTGTCCGCACCGAGTCCGCCGAACAACTCACCTCCGCTATAGGGCGCCGTAAGCGTGTCCGCGCCAGCGGTAGGATCGGTCGTGGGGCCGGTCGGCGGTGGCTCCCCAGGGGTCGGCAGCGGCGCCCCGAAACTGAGGATGTGGGCGCCGGAGATCTGGGACAGCCCCTTGTTGGCGAGCCGGATTGCGTCGTCGGCGACACCGTTGTCGTTCAGGGAATCGACGAACAGGATGACATCGCCGCCGACCTGCACGGCCACGATGTCGGAGGTTCCCGCCGCGATCCGCTGATTGGCGAGCCCAAGCGCCTCGTCGTAGCTGGCGGCCGTCGCCGTGCTGTAGGCTCCCGTGATCGGAGCCGAGATCGATATCCTGTCGAGACTGTCCCAGTCGGTGATGACGTCGATCCGCCCCGCCGCTACGCCGCTGTCTGTCGGCATGAAGTCGAAGCGGTCCGCACCAGCTCCGCCCGTGAGCGTATCGGCTCCCGCGCCGCCCGTGAGCACATCCTGGCCGGCGCCGCCGTCCAGGATGTCGTCGCCGCCCGCGCCATTCAGCAGGTCGTCGCCGACACCGCCATAGAGCCGGTCGCCCGCGGAACCGCCGGTGACGACGTCCTTGAGGGACGATGGCAGGCTGAGCTTCGAACCGTCGGGAAGGGTGAGGATATCACCCTCGGCCCACTGGCCAAGCGTGACCTTCGCGCCCGTGCTGATGATACGGATCGTATAGTGGCCCAGGACCTCAATATTGGTCGCGGTCGCCCCATGGACACCGTCGAACTTCAGATCGTCCCGTGCGGCGTCGTAGTTGCGCGCCTCTTCCGACGTGATGAATGAGAACTGGTAAGTCGCCAAAGCATGGCCCCCGGACGGCGAGCTCGGCCGCGAGCCCACCCTAAGGTGGAGCTTGCAAGCCGCACAACCTCATCCGCCGCCTGAGCGAAAGCTTCAACCGAGACGCGAAACCTCCGGAACGCCCGACGCGATCGACGGCCGCTTCCACGACGGCCTCGCCTAACGCGCGAACTTCTGGAACTTGATCCGATGGGGAATGAGGCTGTCGGCGCCGAGGCGACGCTTCTTGTCCTCTTCGTAGGCTTCGAAGTTGCCCTCGAACCATTCCACCTTCGAGTCGCCTTCGAAGGCCAGGATATGGGTGGCCAGGCGATCCAGGAAGAAGCGGTCGTGGCTGATGACCACGGCGCAGCCCGGAAAATCCTCGAGCGCCGATTCCAGCGCGCCCAGGGTTTCCACATCCAGGTCGTTGGTCGGTTCGTCGAGCATCAGCACGTTGCCGCCCGAGGCCAGGGTCTTGGCCAGATGGACGCGGTTGCGCTCACCGCCCGAGAGCAGGCCCACCTTCTTCTGCTGGTCGCCGCCCTTGAAGTTGAACGAGCCGGTGTAGGCGCGCGACGGGATCTCGCGGGTCCCCACCTTCATGATGTCCAGGCCGCCCGAAATCTCCTCCCAGACGTTCTTGTTGGGGTCGAGGTTGTCCCGGCTCTGGTCGACGTAGGCCAGCTTCACGGTCTCGCCCAGCCGTACGCTGCCCCGGTCGGGCGTCTCCTGGCCGGTGAGGATTTTGAACAGCGTGGTCTTGCCCGCGCCGTTGGGGCCGATCACGCCCACGATGCCGCCCGGCGGCAGCTTGAACGTCAGATCCTTGAACAGCAGCTTGTCGCCGTACTCCTTCTCCAGCCCCTCGGCCTCGATCACCACGTTGCCCAGGCGCGGCCCCGGCGGGATCTGGATCTGGGCGAAGGTCTGCTTGGCGCGATCGGCCTCGTTCTGCAGGTCCTCGAAGGCGGCCAGGCGGGCCTTGGACTTCGTGCGGCGCGCCGAGGGCGACGAGCGCACCCAGGCCAGTTCGCGCTCGATCGTGCGCTTCTTGCCGGCCTCCTCGCGCTCTTCCTGCGCCAGGCGCTTGGTCTTCTGCTCAAGCCAGGACGAGTAGTTGCCCTCGTGCGGCAGGCCCTTGCCGCGATCGAGCTCCAGCGTCCACTTCGTGACCTGATCCAGGAAGTAGCGATCGTGGGTGACCAGGATCACGCAGCCCGGGAAGGCCTCCAGGTGGTGCTGCAGCCAGGCCACGCTTTCGGCGTCGAGGTGGTTGGTGGGCTCGTCCAGCAGCAGCATGTCGGGCTTGGCCAGCAGCAGGCGGGCCAGCGCCACGCGGCGGCGCTCGCCGCCCGACAGCTTGTCCACCGGCCAGTCGTTCGGCGGGCAGCGCAGCGCGTCCATCGCCATCTCGATGCGGCTGTCGATGTCCCAGAGGTCGCCGGCGTCGAGCTTCTCCTGGAGGGCGGTCATCTCCTCCATCAGCTCATCCGTGTATTCCTCGCCCATCCTGGTGGCGACTTCGTTGTACCTGTCGAAGATCTGCTTCTCTTCGCACCACGAGATGACGTTGCCCCAGACGTCGAGCGTCTCGTCGAGCTTGGGTTCCTGCTCGAGATAGCCGCGCTTCACGCCATCGGCGGCGAAGGCCTCGCCGGTGAACTCCTTGTCGATCCCCGCCATGATCTTCAGCAGGGTGGATTTCCCCGAGCCGTTCACGCCAACGACGCCGATCTTCGCGTCGGAGTAGAAGCTCAGCCAGATGTTCTCGAAGAGCTTCTTCGGGCTGCCAGGATAGGCCTTGGTCAGGCCCTGCATCTGGAAAATGTACTGCTGCGCCATGGGGCGTCCGCGCTCGCTCGTCGTCTGTTGGGGAAGTCGAGCGGGGAGATAGCCGCGCCGGCGCCCGGGCGCAACGGAAGCGGGCCAAAGAACCCGCGGGAGAGGCGGGCCGCCCCTCCCGCGGAGGAACCCCGTCGGCCGGGAACGATGGCGGCCGGAGGGGAGGAAACCTGGGGCGACGCCCTAGTTGCGCGCCGTCTGCACCTGGACCGCGGCCTTGTTGCAGGCGCGGAGCTGACCCACGGTGAGTTCGCGGCCGCCCGAGCGGTAGCTGGCGACCGGACCGATGACCGCGACGACCTTCTTGCACTCGCGCACCACGCCATCGAGATTGGCGCGCCGGGCCGCCGCGCCCTGGCACTGGTCGCCCTCGCAGCGCCAATCGACGCCGGAGATGGTCTGGGCCACCGGCGCCGCCGCGGGCGTGGCCAGACGGGCCGAGCCGACGAACCCCGCCTCCTGCGCCTGCGCCGGCCCAAAGACGGCCAAGGACGCGCCGAAGGCCAATGCGGCCATCGCGCCTACACAGTTTTGCATTCCCGTGATCCCTTCGGTAGAAAAGAGCACGACCGGTCGCTCGACCGTCAAAAGAGCACGATCGGTCCCTTTGTCAAGGCGTCGTTTCGGCGAGGAGGTTCCGCGCATTGCGTAAGGGCGAGGCGACCCGCACCCGCATCATCCAGGAAGCCGCGCAGCTCGCCGCGGTGCGAGGCCTCACCGGCGTCAGCCTGAACGACGTGGCCGAGGCGGTCGGCCTGTCCAAGAGCGGCCTCTTCAAGCACTTCGAGTCCAAGGAAGACATGCATCTGGCCGTCGTGGAGATGGTCGGCGGCATGTTCCGAGACCGCGTCTGGACGCCGGCTGCGAGCCTCCCGCCGGGCCGGCCACGCCTGGAGAAGGTGTTTGAGTGCTGGCTGCGCTGGTGCGAGGAGGATTGGCCTCGCAGCGGATGTCCGATCATGGCGCTGAGCGTCGAGTTGGACGACCAGCCCGGCCCGCTGCGCGACTTGCTGCAAAAGCAACTGCGGGCCTTCCGCAAGACGCTGATCGACGAATTCATCGCGCTCCGCACGCCGTCGCTATCCGAGGCCGAGGCCCAGGCGGCGTACTTCCAGCTCAAGAGCTTCGTTCTCGGCCACGCCGACGCCCGGCGGATGATGGGCGACACGGACGCCCGCCGTTCGGCCGTCGCCGCCTTCGCGAGCCTCATCGACCGCACCGCGCGCCAGCCGGCCTGAGGGAACCGCAAGCCCCGCTCCGCGTACTTGTTTCGCAACGCAGCGAAAGGAAGCGCGACATGCACAAGGATGAAGCCAAGGGCGCGGCCAAGGACGCCGTCGGCGCCGTCAAGCAGGCGGTCGGCAAGGCCACCGGCGACGAGCGGCTGCAGGCCGAAGGCGCGGCCGAGCGGGTCGAGGGCAAGGTCCAGAAGGGCGTCGGCGCCCTCAAGGAAGCGGCCCGCGACGTGCTCAAGAAGTAGCGCCGTCCGACGCCTTGGGAAGGGCCCGCGGTCAGGACTCCGCGTCGATTTCGGCGAAGGTCTTGCCGCGGGTCTCCCGCGCCGCCAGCGCGGCGATCCCGGTGATCAGCGATGCGGTCGCCACATAGATGGCGATGGGCGTCCCCGACATCGTCGCCGCCAGCAGCGCCGCCGCGATCAGGGGCGCCAGCGAGCCGGCGAAGATCGACGTGACCTGATAGGCCAGCGAGGCGCCCGAGTATCGCATCCGGGTCGGAAACATCTCGGCCAGGAACGCCGCCTGGGGTCCGTACATCGCGGCATGGAAGACGAGCGCGCCCACGCAGGCCAGGACGATGAGCGTGGGATCTGCGGTGTCGAGCAGCGCGAAGAAGGCGAAGGCCCACAGCATCATGCCGAACGCCCCCGCCGCGTAGACGGGCCGACGCCCGATCCTGTCCGACAGCCAGCCGAAGAACGGGATCGACACCACATGGACGGCCGAGGCGATGAGGATGGCGTTCAACGCCGTGCCGCGTGACAGGCCCAGCTTCTGGGTGACGTAGGTGATCGTGAAGACGCTGACGATGTAGTAGCTGATGTTCTCGGCGAACTTGAGGCCGCCGCCCACCACGATCGCCCAGGGGCGCGTACGGATCGCCTCCACCACCGGAGCCTTGGGCAAGGCCGCCTGTTCGGCCGCCAGGGCCTTGAACGTGGGGCTCTCGTCCACGGCGCTGCGGATCCAATATCCGACGGCGATCAGAACCACCGAGATCAGGAACGGGACGCGCCAGCCCCAGGCCAGGAAATCGGCCTCGGACTGGGTCACGGCCATCACGGTCAGCACCGCCGAGGCCAGAAGGCTGCCGGCCGCGACGCCCGCCTGCGGCCAGCTCGTCCAGAAGCCCCGGCGGGCGGCGTCGCCGTGCTCGGCCACGATCAGGACCGCCCCGCCCCACTCCCCGCCGACGGCGAAGCCCTGGACCAGACGCAGCGCCACCAGCATCGCCGGCGCCCAGAGCCCCACCTGGTCGTAGGTGGGCAGGCAGCCGATCAGCACCGTGGCCCCGCCCATCAGCACCAGGCTCAGCATCAGAAGGCGCTTGCGGCCGATCCGGTCGCCGTAGTGGCCGAAGACGATCCCGCCCAGCGGCCGGGCGAAGAAGCCCAGCGCATAGGTGGCGAACGCGAGCATGGTGCCGACCAACGGATCGGACTCGGGGAAGAACAGGCGATTGAAAACCAGCGCGGCGGCTGTCCCGTAGAGGAAGAAGTCGTACCACTCGATGGTGGTGCCGATGATGCTGGCGCCCACCACCTTGCGGATGGTGGCGGGAGACGAGACGACGTCGGAGGGCGCGGTCACGGGCGGGGCGGTCAAGGCCGGCGCCCCGGCGCGGGTGTCGGGGCGACCGGTGTCGGGGCGGCCGGTGTCGAGGCGGCTGGCGCACGGGAGAATCCGGCGTCCGTCGCCGCGGGCGGAACATGCATCGAGAAGGCCTCCCACGCCGACGTCTTCCGCGCCGGCCGCGAGCGGACCATCCGACATGCCATGGCCATGCTCAAGCCGAAAGCGAGCAGCGTCCCGTGGTCGCAGACAGGCGCCCGCGGGGTTGACCTCGCCCTCCTCGCCGCCATTCTCCCCTCACACGCGAACCGAAGCGCACAGAGAACCCCAGGCCAGGAGGCGTCGTGAACCTGACCGACCGACCCCATCGACGTGATCTTCAGGGACGCCGGCACTTTCCGGGGCGCCGGGACCTTCTGGGACTGGCCGCCGCCGCCGGCGCCACCCTCCTCGCCGCGCCGGCATGGTCCCGCAGCCTGGACGTTTGGGAGCCGCGGCGCGCGGTCCTGCACAACCTGCATACGGGCGACGCGTTCAACGAGGTCTACTACGCCAACGGCAGCTACCTGCCCGACGCCCTGGCGGCGGCGAACCGGGTGATGCGCGACTGGCGCACCGGCGACGAGCACTTCATCGACCCGGGCCTCTTCGACGCGCTCCACGCGATCCAGTCGAAACTGGAAACGCCCAGGCCGTTCCAGATCATCTCGGGGTATCGGTCCCCCCGGACCAACGCGATGCTGGCCGGCCGCTCCAAGGGGGTCGCGACGAACAGCCAGCACACGCTCGGCAAGGCGATCGACGTTCGGCTCCAGGGCGTGGAACTGTCACGGCTGCGCGACGCCGCCCTGGCCGTCGGCGCCGGCGGCGTCGGCTTCTATCCCGTTTCCGATTTCGTCCACGTGGACACGGGCCGCGTCCGCCAGTGGCGGGGATCGTAGGCGGGACGCTTTCACGGCCGGCGGCGCCTCACGTCCCGTCAGTTCTGCGGCGCATCCGGCTCGGGTTCGATCGTCGTCATGCCGGTGGCGGCCGCGTCGTCCAGGATCTGCTGCTCCTCCGGTGTGGGCGGCGGCGCCGGAGGCGCGGGCGCAGGCTCGGGCGGCGGGGCGGGTTCAGCCGCGACAGCGGGGGCGGCGTTCTCCTCGGCGGCGGGCGCGGCGTCTTGGGACGCCGGCGGCGCGGCCGGCCGATCGAAGCCGAGCATCCGGCTCGCCGCCAGGGCGGCCAGCACCGCCGCGCATGCGGCCGCGATCCAAAGCACCTTCCTCAACATCGCCCCCGCTCCCCTCTCAGGCCTTGACGCCCGACGCCAGCACGCCGACCCGCTGCAGCAGCTCACGGTCCCAACCATAGGGATCGGCGCGGAACTGCATCTGTCCGTCCGAACCGCCGAACGCCGTCCAGTAGAAGATGTAGACCGGGACCTGCACGTTCATCCGCGCCCGAACGGTCTTGTCCCCCTGGAGCTGCTTCTCGATCCCCTCGGCGGTCCAGGTGGAGTTGCCTTCCAGCAGCGCCTCGGCCAGCGCCCGCGGCTTTTCGATCCTGACGCAGCCGTGGCTGGCCTGGCGCGCATAGAGGTCGAAGCCGCCCTTCGAAGGCGTGTCGTGCAGATAGACGGCGAACGGGTTGTCGAAGTCGAACTTGAACCGGCCCAGCGCGCTCTGGTCGCCCGAAGCCTGCTGGAGGCGGGGCTGGCCGCCCTCCACGGGGATCACGCGGTAGCCGTTTCGCGCGAAATAGCCGGGACTGGCGCGCTCCTTCGGCCACAGTTCGCGCGCGGCGATGCCGGAGGGCACGTTCCAAGGCGGGTTGATGACCACGCTGTGGATCATCGACGTCAGCATCGGCGTCTCGTCGCCCTTCTTGCCCGAGACCGCCTTCATCGACATCACGGGCCGGTCGTCGCGGAACAGGGTGACGATGGCCGCGCCCGAGTTCACCTGCACGCGCGTGGCCGGCATGGTGGCCGGCATCCAGCGCCAGCGTTCCATGTTGGCGATGATCTGCAACACCCGCTGGCCCACCGGCTGGTTCAGGTGGAAGAGCGTGCCCGGCCCCACCACCCCGTCGGGCTTCAGGCCATAGCGGCGCTGGGCGCGGATCACGGCCTCCTCCAACGGCTTGTCGAAGGTCGCAGGCCCGGCGGCGGCGACCAGAGGGTCGTCCACGGCCAGGCGGGCGCGCAGCGCGACCACCCGCGGGTCGTTCGAGCCCAGCTCCAGCTTCGCGCCCTCGGGAACGGCCTTCCAGCCCCCCTGGGCCGCGATCTCGCGATAACGCGCCAGGCCGCGCTTCAGGGCGACGTAGCCGGAATAGCGGGGCGGCAGGCTGTCGAGCCACGCCTGCAGCCGGTTCTCCGCCAGGGCCTGGGCCAGTTCGGGCGCCGGATCGTAGGCCGCCGGGCGAATCTGCCAGAGCGCGGGAAACCGGCCCGGCTCCAGCCGCCCGATCTTCACGTCGCGCGCATACCTCAGGAGGCCGTCCGACAGCGCCGCGTTCTGCGCCATGCCGAGGTCCGCGCCCTCGGCGACGCCATCGGGCAGATAGGCCTTGGGCTGGAGGCCGTGAGCGTCGGCCGCGCGCAGCACCCGGATCGCCACGTCCACCTGCGCGGCGGTGAGCGCGGGGATTTCGACCGGAGGCGCGGGCGGCGGCGGAAGATCGAGCACGGGCGGCGCAGCCTGTGGCGCGGAGGTCTGGGCGGCCGGAGTCGCAGCGGGAGACTGGGTGGTCGGCTGGCCCGTCGCCGGCGCGGCGAAGGCCAGCGGCGCAGCCGCAACCAGGGCCAGGCGACGTCCCATGCGACCGCCCCCGAAACCTCGACCCCTCATGTGCAAAGCCAGAACCCTCTCTCCGACGCCCTCGGAGCTACGTAGGCTCCGTTCGATCGGATGAACGCATAACTGGCCTCAAGGCGCCGGCGTGTCGACGGCAGGGGCCCACGTGACAGCTTAACTGTCACTCGCCAGCCACAGTGACGCCGCCCGCAGAGCTCGGGCCCCGAGGTCGGGCCGTCAGGTGGGATAGCGGTGTTCGCGACCGGACGGGTCCGTCACCCGGTCCTCGCCGACGTAGCAGGGACCGACCGGCGACTTGCCGAACCCGCCGGGAATGTCGAGCACGTAGGTGGGCTGGCACAGGCCCGAAACCCGGCCGCGCAGGCCGCGCATGAGGGCCTGGCCCTCGGCGAGGGTGGTGCGGAAATGACCGGTGCCGGGCGCCATGTCGGCGTGGTGGAGGTAGTAGGGCTTGATCCGCATCTCGACGAAGCGACGCATCAGGGCCTCCAGCGCCGCGGGAGAATCGTTCACCCCGCGCAGCAGCACGCTCTGGCTCACCATCGGAATCCCGGCGTCGATCAGGCGCGCGCAGGCCCCCTCGGCGGCCGGCGTGAGTTCGTCGGCGTGATTGGCGTGCAGCGCGACCCAGACCGTCTTGCCGGTTCCCGTCAGCGCCTTGACCAGCGACGGGGTCACCCGATCGGGCGCCACGGCCGGAACGCGGGTGTGGAAGCGCACCACCTTCACATGATCGATCCGCTCCAGCCGCGCCATCAGGCCGGAAAGGCGCCGCGGCGACAGAACGAACGGATCGCCGCCGGTGACGATCACCTCCCAGATCTCGGGCCGACCGGCCACATAGGCCATCGCCGCGTCGAGCTGCGCCGAAGACAGCGGCCGTACGCCGTCGGGACCCACCATCTCGCGCCGGAAGCAGAAGCGGCAGTAGACGGCGCAGGCGTGGTTCGCCTTGAGCAGCACGCGGTCGGGATAGCGGTGGACGATCCCCGCCACGGGGCTGTGCGCCTCGTCGCCGATGGGATCGTCGCTCTCGCCCGGCGCCTGGGTGAGTTCGGCGGCGGTGGGAAGGAACTGGCGTCCCACCGGGCCGTCGGGCGCGTCGCCGATGGCCTCGACCATGACCGGCGTCACCGCCACGGCGTACCGCGCCGCCACCGCCTCCAGCGGGGGCGAAGGCTCGGCCAGGCCGGCGTCGGCCAGCGCGCCGAGCGTGCGAAGGGTGGCGGCTGTGGTCATCCGAGCGCGCATATGGCCCGAGGGCGCGGCGGCCGCAACGCCGCCTCGCCTTTCGGCCTCGCCATCGCCACACCGTGGATCAGGCCGTCGTTCAGGCCACGGGGGTCCAGAGAACCTGCTCGATCCGCGACGCACCGGCGGCCAGCATCACCAGGCGGTCGAAGCCCAGGGCCCCGCCGCTGGCCGGCGGCATGTGCGCCAGGGCCGCCAGGAAGTCCTCGTCGATGGGATAGCGCTCGCCGTAGATGCGCGCCTTCTCGTCCATCTCGATCCCGAACCGCCGCCTCTGTTCGTCCGCGTCGGTCAGTTCTCCGAAGCAGTTGGCCAGCTCGACGCCGCAGGCGTACAGCTCGAACCGCTCGGCCACGCGGCCGTCGTCCGGCTTCGGTCGCGCCAGGGCCGCCTCGGACACTGGATATTCGCAGAGGATCGTCGCGCGCCCGAATCCCAGGTTCGGCTCCACCCTCTCCACGATCACGCGGCTGAAGACGTCGGCCCAGGTGTCGTCGGGCGCGGTGCGCACCCCGGCCTCGCGGGCCTTCGCCGACAGGCCGTCGCGGTCGTCGAGCAGCGCCAGCAGGCCGATGCCGGCATAGCGCTCGAAGGCCTCGGCCACGCTCAGCCGCTCGGGGTCGGCGAACGGGTCGGCCTCGCGCCCACGCCAGGTGAGCCGGCGGGTTTCCACGGCCTCGGCCGCCACGGCCAGCAGCGCGGCGGCGTCGGCCATCACCGCCTGGTAGGGCGAGTGGGCCCGGTACCATTCCAGCATGGTGAACTCGGGGTGGTGCAGCGCGCCGCGCTCGCGGTTCCGCCACACCCGGGCCAGGGTGAAGATCTCGCGCTCGCCCGACGCCAGCAGCTTCTTGCACGCGAACTCGGGCGAGGTGTGCAGGTAGAGGGGCGATCTCTCGCCCGCGGTCGTGACCGCCTCGGTGGCGAAGGCGTGCAGATGCGCCTCGTTGCCGGGCGAGACCTGCAGCGCGGCGGTCTCCACCTCTGTGAAGCCGCGATCCTCGAACCAGCGCCGCACCGCCCGCGTCACCGCCGTCCGCGCCGCCAGGAAGGGCCGGCGATCGGGGCGACGGGCGGGCGCCCACCAGGGCGTTTCTCGGGAGTCGGTCAAAGGGGGCCCAGGCGTGAGGGGCTGGAGATTTCGGCGCACATCGCTATAGGGGCCGGCGTAAGAATTCCATCCGTGGAGTCGTCCGGGCGCGCGCCCCGGCTCCGCCGCATCACCGAGGACCCCCATTTGAAGGTTTCCGCCAGCTCGCTGCGCAAGGGCGCGGTCGTCGATCTCGAAGGCAAGCTGTACGTCGTGCTCAGCGCCGAGAACATCCACCCCGGCAAGGGCACGCCGGTCACCCAGCTCAACATGCGCCGCATCTCGGACGGGGTGAAGATCTCGGAACGCTACCGCACCACCGAGACCGTCGAGCGCGCGATCGTGGACGACCGCTCTTACACCTTCCTCTACCAGGACGGGGAAGGGTTCCACTTCATGAACCCCGAGACCTACGATCAGCTCGTCGCGTCCGAGGACATGATCGGCGACGCCGCGCCCTACCTCACCGACGGCTGCACGGTGCAGCTCTCGACCCACGAAGGCGTCGCCATCGCCATCGAACTGCCCCGCACGGCCATCTTCGAAGTGGTCGAGACCGAACCCTCGGTGAAGGGGCAAACGGCATCGTCGTCGTACAAGCCGGCGGTGCTGTCGAACGGCCTGCGCACCATGATCCCGCCCTACATCGGTCCGGGCACCCGGATCGTGATCCTGACCGAAGACGGCAGCTACCAGGAACGCGCGAAGGACTGAGTCCTTCGCCGCCCGTTTCGGGACGAGTTCCGACGCCCGACGTCGGGCTCTTGCGTCGCGCACGAAGTAACTCCACCATTGGGTGTGAGTTGCAATCAGTAGGTGCGTCGCGTGATGGCTTCCGGGGGCCATGTTCTGATCATCGAGGACGAACCGGTCATCGCGCTGGAGCTCGAGGCTCTGCTGGCCGAACTCGGATTCTCCAGCTTCGATGTCGCGGACACGCCCGAGGACGCCCTGGCCTGCGCCCGCGCCCAGCGGCCCGACCTGATCACCGCCGACTACCGCATCCTGCACGGCACGGGCGTCGCCGCCGTCGAGATGATCGCCCGCGCGGTGGGCGAGTCGCCGGTCGTCTACGTCACCGGCAATGCAGGCCAGTTCGATCCCGGCAGGCATGCGGTGGTCGACAAGCCGATCTCGCCGCGCGCGCTGGCGGCGGCCTGCGCCAAGGCCTGCCTTCCCCACTGATCCGCCGAAGTCCTGGCGCGATGCGGCCCGCCGCGACAAGATCGGGCGTCGACCGGGGAGCCTCATGCGTCACGTCCAGTCCGCCGCCGTCGCGGCCGCCATCGCCCTCGCGGCCACCATCGCCCTTGCGGCCACGGGGCCGGCCAAGGCCCAGCCCCTCAGCCCCTACGCCTCGGCGGGCGAGCAGCAGGCCGCGCTCGCCGACGGACGGACGACCTCGGAGCAGCTCGTCCGCGCCTACATCGACCGCATCGCCCGTTACGACGACGCCGGCGTGCGCCTCAACGCGGTTCTGGCCGTCAATCCCAAGGCCCTGGACGACGCCCGGCGGCTGGACGCCGAGCGCCGCGCGGGCCAGGTGCGAGGCCCCCTGCACGGCGTCACGGTCCTGCTGAAGGACAACATCGAGGCCGACGACGGCCTGCCCACCACCGCCGGCTCTCTGGCCCTCGCCGACAACGTCACCCGCCGCGACGCCGCTCTGGTGCGCCGCCTGAAGGACGCCGGCGCAGTCGTGCTGGGCAAGACCAACCTGTCGGAATGGGCCAACTTCCGCTCCACCCGCTCGATCAGCGGCTGGAGCGCGGTCGGCGGACTCGTGCGCAATCCCTACGGCCTGGACCGCACCGCCTGCGGCTCGTCGTCGGGGTCGGGCGCCGCCGTCGCGGCCGGACTGGCCGCGGTCGCCATCGGGACCGAGACCGACGGCTCGATCACCTGCCCGGCCGCAATGACGGGCGTCGTCGGCCTGAAGCCCACCGTAGGGCTGGTTTCGCGCATCCACATCGTGCCGATCACCGCCGCCCAGGACACCGCGGGCCCGATGACCCGCACGGTGGCCGACGCCGCCGCCCTGCTGTCGGCCATCGCCGGAACCGACACTGCGGATCCCGCCACGGCCGAGGCGGACGCGCGGAAGGCCGACTATCTGGCCGCGCTGGACCGCAACGCCCTGAAGGGCGCCCGGATCGGCGTCTGGCACGCCTGGAAGGGACGCTCGCCCCGCACCGACGCCGTCTTCGAGGCGGCGCTGGAGGCCTTGCGGGCGCAGGGCGCGATCCTGGTGGAGCTGAAGGGACCCGACGACGCCGTCATGGGACGTATCGGACGCGAGGAGCTCCAGCTCATGACCGCCGACTTCCGTCCGGCGCTGGACGCCTATCTCGCCACGACGCCCCCGTCCGTGAAGGCGCGGTCCCTGGCCGATGTGGTCGCCTTCAACCGCACCGAGGCGCGCGAGACAGCCCTGTTCGGCCAGGAGATCTTCGAGGAGGCCCTGAGCGTCGCCGACGATCCCGACCGTCCCCGCAAGCGCGCCGACCTCACCCGCCTGGCCCGCGAAGCCCTGGACGGAATGCTGGCGGACCAGACGCTCGACGCCGTGGTCGCGCCCAGCGGCGGGCCGCCGTCCATCGTCGATCCCGTCAACGGCGGCGTCTTCCTGGGTTCGCCGTCGCGCCTGCCCGCCGTTTCGGGCTACCCCCACCTCACGGTCCCGATGGGCTATGTCTCGGGACTGCCGGTCGGGATGTCGTTCCTGGGGCCAGCATGGTCCGAGGCCCGCCTCCTGGCGCTGGGTTTCGCCTACGAGCAGGCGTCCAAGGCCCGCCGCGAGCCCGACTTCCCGCCCCACGTCGGCGCCCGCCCCGAGATCGGCCGGGCCTACGATCCCCGATGAGCGAGACGACGGACGATCGCCAGCGGACGGCAACCTCCGCGCCGAACGCGGGTTATGGCCCTGAGAAGCATCGCTGAGAAGCATCGCCGAAAGGGCGCCCATGGGGATCGTTTCACCGGCATGTCGCCGGGGTCTTGAAAGCGCCGCCTTGGACGATGACATCAGTCCGGCGGCCGATAGAATGGCCAGGCTTCGAGCAAGGGGCGCGACCTTTGGCCAAGCTTTGGAAGAGACCCGCCTTCCCGCTCGTGGCGGCGAACGGTCCCCCAGCCATCGGCCCAACCGGGCCTGAAGCGACAGCCCCCATTTTCCAGGCCGCCAGCCGACCCAGAGCCCGGAGACCTCGCCGCGTGTTCGACGCCACCGCCCCGCGATACGCCGATCTGATCCGGCTCGATCCGGCCCTGAGCCGCCAGACCGCCGAACCTTCGGCCGCCGGCGCCCCGGGTGGGGACGGGACGGGCGGCTTCCACCTGATCGACACCACCATGATGTACGCACCCAAGTCGGGCGGCGTGAAACGCTATCTCATGGCCAAGCGCGCCTGGCTGGCGCGACGCCGGCCGGACGTGCGCCATACGCTGGTGGTCCCCGGCGCCCGCACCCGCGCCGAACCCGAGGGCCTGGTGACGGTGTCGGCCACGCGCCTGCCGTTCGGCGACGGCTACCGGATGCCCGCCAGCCTCACCAAGTGGGAGACGGTGCTGCGGCTCCTGGAACCCGACGTGATCGAGGCCGGCGACGTCTTCGTCCCCGGCCATGCGGCGCTGGAGGCGGGCGAGGCCCTGGGCGTTCCCGTCGTCGGCTTCTGCCACACCGACGCCGCCGCCCTGGCGGCGCTGCACTTCGGCGAATGGGCCGAGGCGCCGGCGTTCAGCTTCTGGGCCCAGGCCTACCAGCGCTTCGACCACGTCGTGGCTCCCAGCCGGCACATGGCCGGCCGCCTCGCCGACGCCGGCGTCCAGCGGATGTCGGTGCAGCAGCTCGGCGTGGACACCGACCTCTTCCACCCCGCCCGCGGCGACCGCGAGCGGCTGATCCGCCGCCTGGGCCTCTCGCCCGACGTCCGCCTGCTGGTCTTCGCGGGGCGCCCTGCGCGGGAGAAGAACATCGACTCCATGGTGGCGGCGGTCGAGCGGCTGGGCGCGCCCTACAAGCTGCTGCTGGTCGGGGCCGGCAAGGACCTCCCCCGGTCACCGCACGTGATCAGTCTGGATTTCGAGCGCGACCCCGTGCGGCTGGCCGCCCTGCTCGCCTCCTGCGATGCGGCGCTCCACGCCAACGAGAACGAGATCTTCGGCCTGTTCGTGCTGGAGGCGATGGCCGCCGGCCTGCCCGTCGTCGGGTCCCGACGCGGCGGCGTGGGCGAACTGATCGACACGCAGGTCGGTCAGCCGGCGGAGAATGTGGAGCCCGGCGGGCTCGCCGAAGCCATCGAAGCCCTCTTCGCCCGCGACGTCGTCGAGGTGGGCGCCGCCGCGCGGCGACGCGCCGAGGCCCGGCACGGCTGGGACGCCACCTTCGAGGCCCTGACGGTGCTGTACGGCGACCTGATCGCCGCCCGCCGGCCCGCGCCCCTCGCGCTCACGGCCTGATCCGAACCGGGGGGCGGCGCCGGGCGCGCTACCGCGCCAGCCAGCGCGCCGGCAGGCGATATTCGGGACGTGTCGGACGCAGGATGTCTGCGGCGATCAGGGCGCCCAGACCCATGAACTTCAACAGTATCCGCATCGTCCGCATGGCGCGCCCCCTGGGTGATCGAAACTGCAACGATCAGCGCGGCCGTAAGTTGCGTGGAATCCATGACGGCGCGATGTCAGACGGCGAAGAACGAACGGCCCGGGATCGCTCCCGGGCCGTCATACGGACTTGGCGTCCCCGCGGGCGCGGAGACGGGTCGTTGCGCGATCAGTTCCGCGCCGTGTCGACCAGCTTGTTCTTGCCGATCCAGGGCATCATGGCGCGCAGGCGCTGTCCGACTTCCTCGATCTGGTGCTCCGAACCACGGCGGCGCGTGGCCTTGAAGCTGGGGGCGCCGACCGCATTCTCCTGCATGAAGTCGCGGACGAAGCGGCCCGACTGGATGTCCTCCAGAACCTTCTTCATCTCGGCCTTGGTGTCGGGCGTCACGATCCGCGGGCCGGTCACGTACTCTCCGTACTCGGCGGTGTTCGAGATCGAGTAGTTCATGTTGGCGATGCCGCCCTCGTAGATCAGGTCCACGATCAGCTTCACCTCGTGCAGGCACTCGAAATAGGCCATCTCCGGCGCGTAGCCGGCCTCGACCAGGGTTTCGAAGCCCGCGCGGATCAGTTCCACGAGGCCACCGCACAGCACGGCCTGTTCGCCGAACAGGTCGGTCTCGCATTCCTCGCGGAAGTTGGTCTCGATGATGCCCGAACGGCCGCCGCCGATCGCCGAGGCATAGGCCAGGCCCAGGTCCATGGCGTTGCTAGAGGCGTCCTGGTGGACGGCGATCAGGCAGGGCACGCCGCCGCCCTTCTGGTATTCGCCGCGCACCGTGTGGCCGGGCCCCTTGGGCGCCACCATGAGCACGTCGACCGTGCTCTTGGGCTCGATCAGGCCGAAATGGACGTTCAGGCCGTGGGCGAACAGCAGGGCGGCGCCGTCGCGGATGTTGGGCTCGATCTCGTTCTGGTAGATGCCGCGTTGCAGTTCGTCCGGCGCCAGAACCATCAGCAGGTCGGCCCAGGCGGCGGCCTCGGCGACGCTCATCACCTTCAGACCATCGGCCTCGACCTTCTTGGCGGTGGACGAACCGGCCTTCAGGGCGACGGCGACGTTCTTCACGCCCGAGTCGTGCAGGTTGAGCGCATGCGCGCGGCCCTGGCTGCCATAGCCTACGATGGCGATCTTCTTGTCCAGGATGCGGGAAATGTCGGCGTCGCGGTCGTAGTAGACGCGCATGATTGTTCTCCTAGGACAAAAGATCGTGTTGCGGCCGCGCAACGGCGTCGCCGCAAAGCCGGGGGTGTGAAGCGGTTTTTTGCCCGAACGTCAAGGGAAGGGCGGTCGCGGCCAGGCTCATGGACGCAGCCTCGCCATGGCCAGGGAGTCCACATAGGCGCCGTCGCGCCACGCGTAGTCCCGGAACAGCCCTTCCCGCTGGAAGCCGAAGCGTTCGTAGAGGGCGATGGCGCGCGGGTTATCCGCATAGACGTTCAGTTCCAGGCGCCGGACGTTCCACCATCGGTCCGCGAGGTCGACCACGGCCGCCATCAGGGCGGTTCCCACGCCGCGGCCGGCATGGGCGTCGTGGACGGCCATGCCCAGGTGGGCGGCGTGACTGCGCCGATGCGGGACCTCCCTGTGCAGGCCGATCATGCCCACCACGCGCCCGCCCGTCTCGGCCACGAGGAGACGGTTGTTGGCGTCGGTCGCGTCGAAGCGCGCCTCGCGCAGAGCCGTCGGTGTCAGCGGCGTCTGAAGCGTGCCCCAGACGGCGCGAGGCTGGTTCATCACCTCGGCCACCTGGGCCATGTCGGCCCGTTCGGCCGCGCGGACGGAAATGTCCGGCGTGTCGTTGGGGGGCGGATCCATCGGTCTCTCCTGACTGCGGGACGGACGGGGCGCCAAAGAAAAAGCCCCGTCCGGTTCCCGGCGGGGCTGGTGTTCGGTCGTCTGCGTTCGCGATCCTAGCGCACGACATCCCTCACCGGCCCGCCGGAGGCGGTCGGATCGAGGCATACGAAATGGGCAGGCGACGCGCGCATGGACGACGAATAGCCCGTCCCGGCCCGCCTGCAAAGCGCCCCGTGCGGCGGCGCGGGCGGCGGCCCGGGCGGCGGCGTAGGCGGCGGCGCGGATGCGGAGGCGCGCGAACCATGGCATCTCTCGCGCATGATCGAACGCACCGCCACCTGCGCTTGCGGCCAGCTCCGCGTCGCCTGCCGCGGCGAGCCCATGAAGGTTTCGCTGTGCCATTGCCGCGAATGCCAGCGACGCTCGGGCGGACCGTTCGGCGTGGCCGCCTTCTTTGCCCGCGACGCCGTGAGCCCGGAAGGCGAGGCCCGCGAGTTCCGGCGCGGATCCGACAGCGGCTTCGGCCTCATCTTCCGCTTCTGCCCCACCTGCGGGTCCACGGTCTGGTGGGAAAGCCTGCGTGTCGCCGACCGGGTCGCGGTGGCCCTGGGCGCGTTCGCCGACCCGGCGTTTCCGGCGCCGACCCAGGCCGTCTACGGCGAACATCGCCACGCCTGGGTTCCCGAAGACATCGCCTGATGCCGGTCGAGATCACCCCTTCCATCGTCCTGGCCGACGACGAAATCCAGATACGCGCCGTCCGAGCGTCGGGCCCGGGCGGCCAGCACGTGAAGACAGTCAAGCCTAAATCGCGGGTATGATGCAGATCACCCCTACCCTTGCCATTGGCGATGACGAATTTTCTGAGCGGTTCGTGAAGGCGAGCGGCCCCGGTGGGCAACACGTCAACAAAACTTCGAGTGCCGTGGAGCTACGGTTCGACGTTCAGGCCAGCACCCTACCCGAGGATGTGAAGGATCGCCTTCAGCGGCTCGCAGGGAGCCGCCTGACGCAGGATGGTGTGTTGGTCTTGTTCTCGCAGGGCTCGCGATCTCAGGAGATGAATCGGCAGGAGGTTCGGGAGCGATTGGCCGATCTGATCCGCCGGGCTCTCCACAAGCCGAAGCCTCGGAAGCCGACCAAGCCGACCTACGCCTCAAAGCTGAAGCGGCTTGAGTCGAAAACCCGACGCAGCGGGGTCAAGAGCATGAGGGGAAGGGTCAGGGACGAATAGGAAAAGGCCCCGGAGAAGCAACACTCCGAGGCCTTCCGTCCTATCCAGTTAAGCCGGAGTCATCTGGCTCAATGGTATTTATGCTCGCCGAACACGCGGCCCGGTGATCAACCTTTCGCGGCGGTGGGCGACATGCATCAGGTGCTCACCCCACTTGAGCCGGAACAACGCGGCATCCGCCTCCGACTGGATTTCCACGCGGATGGCAGGTTCTTCGCACCCGAATGGGACCGCTTGCCGTCCGTCCGTTGTCGTGACGATCCGCGTCACAGCCTCACCCTCGAAATCGAAATCTGAGAGCGATTGGCGACACCAGCGGGTAGCCTCTCGAAGGCGTTCGAGGGGTAGATGAAAGATCATGTCGCCTCTCGCTCGATACCCAACCGCCGCAGCTTCCGTTGAAAGGCACATCGCTCCAAACGGATGAAGTTGGCGGTATGAGTCACGTTCCCGCCGAACCGCCGAAGCTGAAGGGCGATGTAGCGTTTCTCGAACTCTTCCCGTGCTTCGAGGAAGGTGGCGTGAACCGGGATTTTCATCGTCTCCGACATCAGGCCGCTTTCAGGCGTTCGACGATCTGTCGGGTAATCCGGGGCTCCCACGGAAAGCGACCATCCGGCTTCCGAAGTTGGGTGCGGATTTCATCGATTTCCTCTTGGCGAAGCTCCCGAGCTTTCCAGTTCGGCAAAAGAGCTTCGACAAACTGAGCGACAGCCATGCTCTCGACGTAGACGCGATCACTCCCGCCCTGCCCTGCATCGATCACATAGGTGGTCGGCTTCAGGTAGACAGACAGCTTGGATTTGATGGCTTTCGCCGCCTCGTTTTTGGTTTTGCCCGACAGGTAGCCGGAGACCACATAGATACGATTGAAATTCATCCGATTTTCCTACGGAACGGGACAACATTGTCGTTGGCGATGGGTTGATTGAGTTCGAGTTCTGGTTCGGCCACAGCCTCGACGACCGGGACAGGAACCGGCTCAGGCATCGGCTCACCACCCTTCGGACCACTCGGCTGTGTCACCCGGTGATCGTAGTAGTGGTGCTCGTAGATGATCCGCTGAACCGTTTCCTGCGGAGCCCGGCGAGCCCACGGGTCGAACGCCTTTCCGGCCAGCTTGAAGCACAGCCACGCCAGCGGCAGGCCGATGATCGTCATGGCGAATGCCACCCCGGCCATGAGCCAGATCGCGGCAGTCCACCAACCAACCGTCAGCTTCCAAAGCGTTCTCAAGCGACCCTCCTGAAGAAGGGCGTCGGGCAACATTTTGGAGAGCGGCCCGACGCCCAAGTTAAGCAACTACAACCGAAGAACATGCTTCGGTCATGCCATCTATAGCGTATTTTCTGTATTCGTCAACTCGTTTCAACAACCAACCAAATTATTGGTTGGTCATCGCGAGGATAAGTAAGGGCTCAGACAGTTAACTGAGTTCCAATGTCCTCACAGAACGAAAGAGTCGAACGCCTCGGCTTCCCCTACAAACCTCGCCCATGGCAACGGGCCGTCCACCGTCTCTTTCCCGAGCACAAATACATCCTGCTGAACGCCCACCGGGGTAGTGGCAAGACGCGGGTGATGACGTATCGGTTGCTTGAACAGGCATTGTTCGCAGCCTCGCGTAATATCGAAGGCGAGGTTCACACCTTCCTCTACATCACCATGTCTCAGACACATGGGAAGAAAACGGTTTGGAACCCGATCCTAAAGCCGTGGCTGCACAAGTTTATTGAAGCTGGCCACGTTTCGATGAACGCCAACGACTTGAGTGTTTCATTCAAGGATGTGGCGACTGGACGGGTCTACGCCCAAATCCTGATGTTCGGCTTCGATGAGCCCGAGTCCATCCGTGGCCAGCACGTCCATGGGATCGTGATCGATGAGGCTCAGGAATGCCCGAACGAGGTGTTCCAAGAGATCATCCTACCGACCACCACGCAGAACGATGCGACCATCAACGTCATCGGCACGCCAAAGGGTCCTGACGAAGACAAACTCTTCTACACATTGTGGAAGCAGGGTCAGGAAGAGAAGAGCCTTTGGAAAGTCCTGAACCGGACGATCAAGGACACCGGCGAATATCCGGCCAATTGGGAAATGGTTCTTGCGACGACGGAAGAGCGTCGCATTCAACAGGAATATTATTGTTCGTTCGATGCTGCGGTGAACAACCGCATCTACCACACGTTCGACAACGAAACCCATATCAAGCCGCTGCGTCGTCGCGATGGAGCGACGATCTATGTCGGCATGGACTTCAACGTTTCGATGATGCCTGCCGTCATTGGACAGAAGCACGAACACACGCTCGAAATTTTTGACGAAATTGTTCGGCACAATGTGACGACCCAACAATTGGCCGAAGAGATCAAAGCCAAATACGGCACGCACAACGTCGTCATCTGCCCGGACGCCTCCGGCGCCCATCGGACGACACAGACCTACAACACCAATCACTCGATCCTTCAGCAAGCTGGCTTCAAAATTCTTTCTCCAAAAAAGAATCCGCTCGTGAAGCATCGTCTGATGTCGGTGAACGTGCTCTTCAAGGATGCCAGCAATCCGCCGCGTCATCGGCTCTTCATCGATCCGAAGTGCGAGAACCTGATCAACACGCTGCGTTTCCACACCTACACGGACGGGACGCGGGAGATTCCTGACAAGAAAGGTGGATACGACCACTGCGGCGACGCATTGGGCTATCTGGTCTGGCAGACATTCCCAATTCAGCTTCAGTCTGGCTTGCGTCGTTCGAGGTTTAAGCTCGCCGCCTAAGCATCCCGATAAATAACCGGATTACTTTTGTGTGAGCCGGGAATGGATGCTTTCAAGCCAAATGCTGCTTATTCGTCTCAAGACGAGATTCGGACCCTAATCGAGACTCTTCGCTTGGGCGAATACGCCATGAAAGCTGCTGGCGTTGCCTATTTGCCTAAAGAGCCCGCCGAAGAGGATGACGAATACAAGAACCGTCTCGCTCGCTCCACTTTCATCAATTATTTCGAACGCACGCTTCAGACCGCAGCGGGCAAGGTTCTCTCGCGTCCGATCAACCTCGTTGGTGCTGACGACATTCTGAAAGTCTGGTCTGAGGATATCGATCTTGAGGGCAACCACCTCGATCAGTTCCTCAAGACCGTCTTCATCGACGGTCTGGCCTATGGCGTCACCTATATCCTTGTAGACAGCCTTGCTTCGGCCACGCCGAACCGCACGGTCGCGGATGATCGGGCTCAGGGCATCCGCCCCTATTTCGTCCACGTCCCGAACAAGCGACTGATCAACTGGCGGTTCGAGCGTGTGAACGGTCGCTACAAACTGACCCTCGCCGTGATCGATGAATCCGGCATGGTCCCCGATGGAGAATTTGACGAAAAATTCGTCAACCGCGTCCGCGTGCTGCGTCCCGGCTCCTATCAGGTCATTCAGCGTGAGCCCGATCCGAACCCGGTGAAGGCAAAAGAAGGCAAGACCGTCGATGTTGTCGTTGAGGAAGGTCCCTACGGCGACACGATCCCGCTCGTGCCGTTCTACACGAACCGCACAGGCCGTTTCGAGGCTCACCCGCCCCTTCACAACCTCGCTACGCTGAACCTGCGTCACTACCAATCAAAGAGCGATCAGAACAACATCCTGAAGGTCGCCCGCGTCCCGTCGATTGTGTGGAAGCGGTCTTCGCCGGTTGGGGACACCGAACCTCAACGCACCATCGCCCTTGGCGGCAACCAGTCGTTCGAGATCGGTCCCGACGAAGAGCTTGGGTTCCTTGAGCACACCGGCGCCGCCATCGAGGCGGGGCAAGACGATCTCAATGACCTTGAAGAGCAAATGACCAAGGTGGGCTTCCAACTCGTGGCCCGCGACACGTCTGGCGATGTCACCGCGACTGAGAACACTCTGAACTCAGCCGAAGCCCATGCCGCCCTGACGGCCTATGCCGAGAACTTCAAAGATACGGTCGAACTTGCTTTGAAGCACATGGTGGAGATGGGCGGTGAACCGAACATCGAGCCCGAAGTCACCATCACGAAGGATTTTGCTTCGACTTCGACGGCGACCGACGTGCCGTTGCTCCTGCAACTGTTCTCCACCGGCGTGATCGACGCTCCCACTCTCGTGGCCGAAGCGAAGCGTCGTGGCTTGCTCGGTGAAGATGTCATTGTGTCAAACGCAGTGGTTGTTCCCGTCGCAAACACCGCCATTCAGTAAGTAAACCGAGGCTCCCGACTAAATAACTGCGGCTTCAATGAAGCTGTCAACGTTTAGGACGGAGCTTAGGGCTTTAATGACTACTGAAATTGATTGGAACGACGAATCCGCTCGTTCCGCACATATCCAATCTCTCATCGAGACTGAGGTTGCAGGCCTAAAGGCCAAAAACAACGAACTTCTCACCACCAACAAAAGCCTCTCGGGCAAAGCTAAGTTGGCTGATGAAGTAGACATCGAAAAATACAACAAAATGATCGCGGACGAACAAGCCCGCGAAACCGAACTGGCCCGAAAGAGTGGCGAGTTCGACAAACTTCTCGCCAAGGAACAGCAACGCTATTCCGAAGGTGAAAAGAACTGGAAGACCCGCGAAAGCTCGCTGGTCGGCATTATCGACAAGTCGCTTCGCGGTGAGGCCGCAGCGAAAGCCATCGCGGAAGCTGGTGGTTCTGTCGAACTCCTTCTCCCGCACCTTCTGAACCGATCCCGCCTGTCTGAAAAGGACGGCATGTTTGGTGTGGAAGTGCTCGACAAGGACAACCTGCCGATGGCCGGTAAGTCCTACGCGGACATTCTGGAAGAGTTCAAGAAAAACGACTCTTTCGCGGGAGCTTTTGCTTCAAAAGTCGCGACCGGAACAGGTGCAGCCGCCGCAAGCGGATCGAAGAGCACCACTGCAAATCCGTTTGTTCGAGGCCCTGACTACAACGTCGGCGAACAAATGCGTCTGATGAAGAACGAACCCGACAAAGCCAAACGCCTCCAAGCAGAGGCCGCAGCTAAATAGTTTTCAAATATTGCGGTTAGGCCGCGAGGAAGTGGGAGCTTAGGGCGAACCTTCTCGAAAACCAAAACCAAGAACAATTTTCGATAAGGAATATTATCGCCATGACTAAGACTCAAATTACCGATCTGGTTGATCCGCAGCTTTGGGCCAATTACGTGGCCGAAAACTCGGTCACGAACCTGAGCCTGTATCAGTCGGGCATCATTGTCCCGATCCCGGCTCTGGCGGTCCCGAAAGGCCCCTCGGTCAACGTTCCCTACTTCGCTCCGGTGACCGTCTCCAACAGCGGCCAAGGCCAACTGCTGGACGACGCCAACCCGCTGGTTGTGCAGAAGCAAACTGCTAACTCCATGGTCTCTCCGGTCCACAACCGTGGTGACGCATGGGGCTTCAACGAACTGGCTGGCTCCTATGCCGGTGCAGACCCCGTTGGCTACACGCTGGGCAAGATCAGCGAAAAGTGGAACGAGATCATCCAACTGCAAGCCTTCAAGACTCTTGAAGGTGCGGTTGCGTCGGCCTCGATGTCGGGTTCGGTGCTGGGTAACACCAACGCCAACGCCGCTACGTTCTCGGCCAGCTACATGCTGGATGCCCAACAGCTTCTGGGTGACGCCCAAAGCAAGCTGAAGGCCCTGATCGTCCACTCGGCTGTTCGCACCGCAATGCGTAAGGCGAACCTGACCGACTTCGAACTCGACAGCAACAACCAGCAAATCGAGTTCTATCAGGGTATGCGACTGATCGTGAACGATGCCGCTCCGGTGGATATCGCAAACGCCGTCTACACCTCCTACTACGTTGGTGAAGGCGTTCTCGGCTTCGCAGACGGCCACGATCTGGCATCCATCGAAACCGACCGCGACATTCTGGCGGGTGACACAAACATCACCTCGCGTCGCTCCTACGTCCTGCACCCCGTTGGCATGACGTGGGGCCAAGCCCTGACCGGCACGACTCCGTCGAACACGGACATCGCAACCGGCGCCAATTGGGATCGTCGTTTCGACAAGAAAAACATTCCTCTCATCGCAGTCCGCTGCAAGGTGGCCTAACCACCGAGAGGAACCCTCCGAGGATTTGGCCGGGGATCAGAAATGGTCTCCGGCCTTTTTCTTTTGTCCCTTCGCTAAATATGGACATGGAATTTGTTGTTGAAGATGGCACTGGTCTTGCGAATGCAACCTCCTACGCAACCGTAGACGAGGCTAATACCTATTTCGCGAACCTGAACAACGCCGATTGGGACTACTCCAATACGGAGGTTCAGGCCTACCTCAATCAGGCGACCTATCAAGTCGATCTGACCTATGCGTCTTCGTTCCTCGGGTCGAAGCTGACCGCCGAACAGGCCCTTCAGTTCCCCCGCACGCCGTTCACCGCCAATGACGGCTTCGACCGCACCGGCGTTCCCGTGGAGGTTAAGCGTGCCACGTTCGAGGTTGCCTTTCTGATCAGCAAGGGTGGCGCCCTTGTCACCAATCCTGACCGGGCCGACCAACTGAAGCGTCAGACGCAGATCGTCGGTGATCTCGAACTGACCAACGAATATTTCAACCCGATGAGCACCACGCAGACGGCCACGGTCGGTCTGGTGATCGCTCCGGTTCTGCGTCCCGGCTCTGGCTCTGGCGGCATTCGGAACATGCGTGTCGTGAGGGCCTAACGTGACCCTCAAGACCGACTTCCAAGACGCTGCTGTTCAGATCATCAACGGTGCGTTCGCCAGCCTCAATCAGGTGGCGACGATCACCAGCGTGTCGAACGGTCCTGCGAAGGCAGACGGCACGTTTGACGAGTCGGTTTCCGAGCAATCCGTCAAAGTTGTCGTCTCTTCGTTCAAGAGCACCCGCGAGAGCACGCAGCCTGTCCAAGGCGATGACCTGAAGGTCTACATCGCCCGCAAAGGCGTGTCCGAAAAACCCGACACGAACGACCAACTCACGATTGGCGATGTCACCTATTCGATCATCGCCGTGATGGTCGATGGGGCTGATGCAGCCTACGTCCTGCACGTGAGGGCTCTGTGATGGGCCTCAAAGGACGTGTTGAATATGTAAAGGCCCTTCGCCAATCGACTGTTGAGGGGACCAACAATCTCGGTGAGAGCGTTGTAGAGGCGATCAAGAAAGAGACGCCTGTCGATACAGGCCGTCTGCTGCGTGGCTGGGAATATATTCCTGCCACTGAGAGCAACCCGACCGGCCACATCGTCAATGACGTGCCCTATGCCCCGTATGTGAACGACGGGACACCGACGCACGCCGCTCGCAACATGGTCGAAAAGGGCCTCGCGACCGTTGATCGCGACTTCCGCCGCTATCTGCGGAGGGTCAGCCGATGAGTCACTTCGCTGATCTCGATACCGCGATCCGTCAGCACTTCATGGCGAACTTCAGTGAAGTGCCGGTGTATTTCGAAGAACAAATCATCACGAAAGTGCCGACCGAATATGCTCGGCTAATGGTCTCGCCCGTCGAGAGCAATCAAATCTCGCTGGCCAGAAATCCAACGGATCGTCTCTCGGGCATCGTTGCTGTTCAGCTTTTCGTTCAAGCGAACAAAGCCAATACAAACAGTCGTTTGGGCGAACTCGCTGATCTCGTAGCCACGATCTTCACTCGACTTCAGTTGGTCGATGAAGAATGGCGAATTCTTTTCCGCGTCCCGACTGTGAAGAAGGTCGGAACAAGCCCTGAATATCCACTTCATCAATGGAATGTCGTAGTTGAGTTCCTAATGGACAGTCGCGGCTAAATAATCCCAGCAAATACTCTATTCGGGAGCAATAATAAGATGGCTGACCAATTTAACGCCGCGTATGACTCGTCTCTAACGGCCCTTCGTTTCCGTCCAGAATCGAACGTCGGCGTGGCCGCGAGCGGCGCCTACTACGAACTGGAAATTACCGACGAATCTCTGGTGAACAACCGTGAGACTGCCGTCTCTCAATCGTTCCGCAGCGACCGTCAGGTTCCGGGCGTCACCAAGGTCTCTGAGACCAGTTCGGGTGACGTGAATATCGAGACCAAATACGCAAACTCGATTTCCGAACTCTACTCGGGCGCCCTCCAAAGCAATTGGGCGAACAACGTTGTCACCAACGGTCGCACCCGCAAGAGCTATACCGTCGAAAAAGAATTCTACGATCCGGGTGGCACGGGCGACAACTTCCAAATCTTCCTTGGTGCTGAAATCAGCACGTGGTCGGCTGAACTGGCAGTTGGTCAGTTCTTCACGCAGACCTTCGGCTTCACCGCACGCGACTACGAGACTGGAAACGCCACGATCTCCGTCTCGAATTCGAACGTGATCACGGCTCCGGCGACGAAGTTCATGAACGCCGTTGAAGAAGACATCGTGATCGAAGTGAATGGTGTTCCGCTCGAAAGCGGCATCATCCAAAACATTCAATGGACCCTCGACAACAACATGCGTGAACAACGCGGTATTGGTTCGACGGCTCTCTCTGGCATGGGCTCGGGTCGGTTCTCCGTCACTGGCACGATGCAGGTCTATTGGAACGGCTCTAACCCGCTCTACACGGCCTACAAGAACGAACAGTCGGTCGAACTTGACCTTGAAATCCCTGACCCCGATGGCAACGGCTATGGCTACACCTTCCACAGCCTGTTCCTGCAATCGGCTCCGGCTGGTGCTTCTGGCCTCGACCAAGATGTCATTCTGGAAATCCCCTTCACCGCAACGATGAACGGCGATCCTACTCCGAAGACTCTGTCGATTCGCCGTTTCACTGCGTAAGCAGTTCGACGCTCCTGAATAAATAAGGGCGAGGATAATTCCTCGCCCTTTCTTTTTGGAGCGATACATGGATTTCAGAACTATTTTCCAAAAGCCCGACGCCGCAGCCGTGGAAGTGAAACACGATGGCGGTGTTACTTTTTACCTCTATCCCCGTGACCATTCGTCGGCCCAAGCGGTCCTACAACGCAAGGCCAAGATCGACGTGCTGCGTCGTGCGATGAATTTCTACAATGACAAAGAAGGCGAGTTCATGGATCGCGTGGCACGCCACTACGCGACGATGGATGAATACAGCCGCTTCATGAATTCTTTCTACGCGGCCCACATCGCTGGTTGGTCTGATCTCGAACAGGACGGTGCTCCGCTGCCTCATTCCTATGAGACCGCTTTGGGCCTGTTGGAGTTCGACGCTTTCCGCAATTGGATCGAAGAAAAGATCAACGCACTCGCGGATGACAAAGCCGAAGCGGCTCAACTCGACGAAGACATTAAAAAAAAGTCGTCCGAAGAATAGTCCATGACACCAAGTGGGGCTCAGTAATGGGCCTCAACACCATTCTTGGACGAACCAAGCTCGCACAACGACCTTTTCTGAATGTTTTGGAGAACACCTACTACGAAGCATTCCTCCTTCTAACACAAGACCGACCACTAAATACTGCTGAAGGAGGTATTGGATATATCCCGCTATCGAGCAAGCAATGCTTTCTCGAAATGTATCCCGAATTTGATCGCGACTCGTTCGTGTCGATCATCACCGGGATCGATCTGGAATACGTCCACTACCTTCATCAGGAGAACAAAAAGAAGCCTCAGACGGGACGGAAATAGTGAATGGCCGACGTATCGACACTTACAATTGACTTCGAAGGTAGTCGTGCGAAATCCGGCATCAATAGCCTCGACCGCGATCTAAAGAAGCTCGAAAATTCTGCGGACAAGACAGAGAAGTCACTGTCTAAGGCCGGAACCAGCGGGTCTAAGAGCATCGGTCTCTTGGGCGGGGCCGCTGGTGTTGCTTCGGCTGGTCTGGCCGCATTTGCCGCCGCTGTGGTCGCCACGGGCGCCGCTTTCGTCAAGACCAATGCCGATTTCCAACAGCTTCAGGCTCAGTTGGTCACCGTCACCGGATCGACCGAAAAAGCATCCGCTGCGTTCGCCGCCCTACAGCAATTCGCCAAAGAGACCCCGTTCAGCCTTCAGGAGGTGACCGAGGCCTTCACGAAGATGCAGGCCTACGGCCTGAAGACATCCGAGGAATCCCTACGCTCGTTCGGCGACACTGCGTCCGCCATGGGCAAGAGCCTCGATCAGTTCGTTGAGGCCGTCGCCGATGCCGTCACCGGCGAGTTCGAGCGACTGAAAGAATTCGGCATCAAATCGAAGACCGTGGCCGATGGCATCGTGTTCACGTTCAAGGGCGTGTCCACCAAGGTCGGCAAGGATGCGGAGTCGATCCAGAACTACCTTGAGGGCATCGGTAAGACCGATTTCGCCGGATCGATGGAGCGTCAGGCTCAGACGATCAAGGGCGCCTTCTCGAACCTGACCGACAGCATCCAACAGACGTTCTTCCAGCTTGGTGAGAACGGCCTGAACGACGCCATGGTTGGCATCATTCAGTCGGTCACCGATGCCGTTCCGAAAATCCGCGATTTCATCGCCGCGTTCTCGGACACCAGCGGCCTGAGCACCTTCATCACCGCCGTTCAGGAGGTGATCGCCAACATCCAACAATGGATGGGGCAGACCACAGAGTTCGCCGGTGTGGTCGCCACCAATGGCGAGCACATCATCAATGCCTTCCTGACCGCAGCGAAGGTGGTGGGCGATGTGGTCGGAACCATCGTCTCGGGCCTGAGCGAGATCGTCAAAGCCGTCTACGACGCCGGTAAGGCCACTGTGGAGGCCTTCCAAGCCTACTTCGAGACCGGCGTAGGCAAGATCGTGAAGACCACCATGATTGGCGTCGTGAACGCCATTGAGGTGGCGGTCAAATTCATCGTTCGTGCCGTGCTGGCGATCCCGAAGGCCTTCATTGAGGCCTTCACGGCTGCGGCCAAGACCGCAGCCAGCTTCTATACGCGTCTGAACTCCCTGATTAAGGGCAACCTCGGGGCCTTCGCGGGCTTCGGCTCGGAAGTCGCTGGCTACCTCGGCAAGCCGTTCGAGACCCTTGGCGATCTGGCCAAGGCGACCGTCTCCGACATCAACACCGCGATCAAGGATACGAGTGCCGGTAGCATCACGGCGATCAAGGAACTCGGCAACGCCTATCAGGAAGTCGATAAGAAGCGGCGTGCCGCTGCGGAGGCCGCCAAGGCTGACGCTGGCAAGTCGGTCGATATGTCGGCTCTCAACAGTTCCATCGTCACGCCGAAGAAAGATACTTCGGTCGAAGACGAGAAAGCTCGCAAGAAAGCCGCACAGGAACTCAAAGACTTCGAGAGCCGCGTCAAGTCGCTCACGGACACCTATGCCCCGGCCATCGCTCGCAATATCGAGTGGACGCAAGCACAAGCCGATTTCAACCGCCTCATCGCCCTTGGTGATGAAGGTCTGAAGAAATATGGCCTCACGGTCGATCAGGTGAAAACCATGATGGCCGATGCGAAGGAGACGATCAATTCGAGCTTCTTCGACAAAGCCCTTGCTGATGCCCGGTTCGACGAAGCCACGATCAAGGCCTCGGAATTCTCCGATGCGGCCTCTGTGGCGGCTGAACAGGTCCGCCAGATCGGGCGTGCCGCCAAGGAAGCCCATGAGGCCCTGTCACCGGCTCAGGAAGCCGAACTGAAGTCTCAATTGCAGATCAACGAGGCGACTCGTCAGGCTATCGAGCTTCGTAAAAAACAAGCTGACGCCAACGAAGATTTGGCGAAGAGCACCCTTTCGCAAGTTCAGGCCCTCAATGATGAGGCGACCCTTCTCGACTACACGGGCAAGGAACGCGACCGTCAGCAAAAGCTTCTCGAATTCAAGCGTTCGGCTGAAGCCTCCGGTGCGAGCATCGAGGCTCAGGCAAAAGCCTTGCGTGATTACACGGCGGCTCTCGATGGCCTTGAGGCCAAGAAAGAAAGCCTGAACACTTTCGCGAACGGTGCGAAGCAAGCTCTCACCGAATTCGCAGAGAATGCCGAAGATATCGCCGGTCGCAGCAAGGATGCCATCGGCGGCATCTTGGGTGGGCTCGAACAGGGTTTCCAACAGTTCTTCAAGACCGGCAAGTTCGGCATGAAGGATTTCCTGAAGACCGTCGCCGATGAAATGGCTGCATTCGCCGCCAAGGGCACGGTTCTGCTGCTTCTGAAGCTGTTCGGCCTCACCTCGGGTGGTGGCGGCATCTTTGGTGGTCTGCTGGGCGGTCTGTTCGCTGATGGTGGCTCGCCGCCGGTTGGCCGCGTGTCGGTCGTTGGCGAACGGGCGCCGGAAGTGTTCGTGCCGAAGGCTCCGGGCAACATCCTCAACCGCTCGCAGCTTCGTGCTCTGGGCGTCGGAGCCAACGACAACACGTCGGGTGGCAACAAGACGGTTGTTGTCAACTTGGGCGGCATCAACATCGAAGCTGGTGCGAGCGTCACTGCGGACGATCTGGCTGCATTCGGTAATCAGATCACTCGCAATGTCGGCAACGAGATCATGGACCAACTTCGACACAATGGAGTTCTTTACGGACGATAATTATGGCTGTGAATTTTCCTACAATTTCGATCCCACCGGACACTGAATCGGTTCTGAGCTACGAACTTCGCTTGCTCACCAATGACTATGGTGATGGCTATCAGTCACGCACGCCTGATGGGATCAATAATCTCGTCCGTATCTACAGCCCATCATTCCAGCACATCACCTACGAAGAAAAAAATACTCTTCAGGCGTTCTACAAACAGCATGCTCCTGTCGGGAATGCCTTTGTAGTGCCCGTTCTTCCCGAGGATGAGACGGGAAACACCACAGCGTTGTTCATTTTCACGGGCTCGCCGCCTGTGTTCAAAGCCGACGAAGGCGGCGCCCTTTACAACGTCACGTTCAGCCTTCGGGAAGTGTTTGGTGAGTAATGGCCACCATCATTTCGAAGGATCGTAGCCTTCGGCCTCAGTCGGCCCTTGTCTACCTGTATGAGCTTGATCTGAACACGTGCCGCGTGCCGGTCAATTCGGTTCTCTACATTTCGCCTTATCGCAATGGCACATCGAACATCGTCTTCGATGGTCAGGAATATGTCTATGCCGATATCAGCCTGAGCGGTTTCACGGCTCAGGCGGGCGGCACTCTGCCCAATCCGGTCCTGACCTTCACCGGCGGTGGCCCGGCTGACGCATTGCTCTCGATTGCCAACCGCAGCGGCCTTCAGGGCATGAAGATCACGCAGAAACGAACCTATGCCTCGTTTATCGACGGCGGGGTGAATGCCGACCCGACGCAATTCCGCACCCGCACGTTCTTTTCGAACGGTCTGGCTGGAAAAACAAAAACAACTTTGAAGCTGAAACTGACGCCCGGTTTCGGGATCGAAGGTATCAACGATCTCGCGACACGCACGCTTCAGGTCGATACCTGCATGCTTAAATATCGTGTGTGGGATGGGTCTCAGTTTGTCTACACGACTCACGCGGATGGCGGTTGTCCGTGGGGTCAAACCGACGAACAGGCGAACTATCCGACGCTGAGCACTTGGGGCACGCCGTATTTCGACAGCACGAATACGGAAGTCCCGAACCCTGAACAAGACCGATGCTCGCTGAACGCACAGGGCTGCATGGCCCGGTTCCCGACCGGCGACATCCCGATTGAGGCAATCCTGTCTCAAGCTACGAAAGACTGCTGATGGCGATCACCTACCAAGCTTCAACAAAAGAATTCCGGTTCGACCGTGGCGAGTTGCTGACGCAACAAGTCGCCCAACAGGGCGTGTCTGTTCTTCTGTCGAAGACCTTTGTTGAAGGTGGTGATCTGGCCTCCCGTTTCTACAACGGCGAGCGTTTCGGCATTTCTATTGGCAACCAAATTGGCCTGACCTACGGCGAAACTCTGCTGACGGGCAAGATCATCGACTATGGCCGCGTGCGTGCCGATTTCGATCCGAGCCGCATTCAGCGGGTGGTTCGCTTCGTCAATGGCGAGAGTGGGGCCAAGGGTATCAAGGAAGGTATCGAGGGCGTTCCTGAATCGAAGATTCAGAGCGTCATCATCAATTGTGAAAAAGCACAGGACCCCGATACCGGCGAAGCAAAAATTCATGGTCTCGACCTGAAGGAAACGGCTGTTCCGTTGCTGGCAGGCGTTGGCTTGCTTGCAGCACCGTCGATCTTCAAACTTTTTTCTAAAAAAGACCCGTTGACCGGCAAGGAAATCGCGTCGGCGACCAAAGAGCGGATCAGTGCCCGCGACATCCTCAACGAAGAGCCCCAATCCCTCTACGTGCTTCACGTCGATGAGGCTGGCGAGAACATCGTTCAATCTCGCTTTGTCGATTACTTCAACAAAGTCGCTGAGATCGACGTTGAAGGCGGCAAGGGCGGTAAAGGTGGCAAGGGCGGCAAAGGCGGCGGTGGGGGCGGCGGCGGCGCCGGTGGCTGCGGCAGTGCCGGTGATGGTGGGGATGGCGGAAGCAATGCCGTCTCGAACGCGGCCACGAAGGATTGCGACCCGATCTCTTCCGTCAGCTATGCCCCACCTCCCGAGAAATCTCGGGACGGCATGCAATTGCTCATCCATCACGGTGAGAGCAATCGCTATTGGGAAGAGCCGATCAGCCTGAAGGGCAAGAAAGACCTTCAGCTTTCGATGGGGTTCGACGCGTTGAATCTCAAAGAAGAGAAAACGTCGGCATCGGGAACGACTTCCTGCCAACTCAATGGCACTATCTCGTTCAAGTGGTGCATCATCGCTGATGACAAGGTATTGTCCGAAGGCACGATCAGCGAGAGCGGATACGCAGAAAATTTCTTCACGCGGATGTATAATGTCTCGCTGGCTGAAGCGGTCGCGGCGGCTCGCTCGCTGGCCGAAGGTGCGTCGTGCTCGCCTTACGACTCCACCTACACCGATGCCAAGCTTCGCATCTACCGCACGGACGATCCCTTCACGGCTTCGACCGATGGCTATTTCGAAGGCTACGACTTCACCGAAGGCTCGAACTTCGACAACACGCCCGTGCCTCACGAGGCTCCTGTCTCTTGCCCCAAGACCGGCAAGATCGATGACGACGGCAAGGCCCCTCGCGTCCGTCCCACTGGTTCGTTCGGAACCGAGAAATGCCCCGAACCCACGAACTCGGGCGGTGATGGGGGCGAATGCGAAGATGGTGAGGGCGGCGCCGGTGGAGCCGGTCAACCGGGTGAGGATGGTCAGGACGGTCAGGACGGCTCGAACGCCACTGTCACCCTGACGGGTAAGGACGGAGCCAACAGCACCGTAGACCCCTCTGCACCCACGCTGGTGGTCGATGGGACGCGTGACGGCATCTTCACCGTCGATACGGCCTCGAACCCCTTCCCGAGCTTCACAGGGGCTCTGGGGAACGGTTCTACGGCCAATGCGGTGACCGTCACCCTGCAACTGTCTTCCGGCAGTGGTTCCGTGGCTGCGAACAACACCTCTGCCCCGGCCACGTTCAATTGGGATGGCGGCTCGAAAACGGCGACGATCTCAGGCCCGCTTAGCAACGTGAACGACATCCTGCATGGCACTCTGCAATACGTGCCATCTGATCCGGCTGATAAGACGGTCGATGTCGCCTACACGGCGAAAATTCAGGACTCGGACGGCAAGCAAGGCCGGGTCGATGGGACCCTGACGCTCTTCAACAAAGACGTTCAGCGGGATGCCAAGTCGGCCAACGCCAGCGTCACGATCACCGGCACGAACGGTTCGATCCAATTGCTCGCCAACGGCGTGGCGATCTCGAACGTGGTTGCCTTCAGCGGGAGTATCGGAGCCACCGGCACCGCCGTGGTCAACTCCATCAACGCGATCAAGACGACGCCGGATTATTCCGCCTCGGGCTCTGGCGCCACGTTCACAGTCTCGGCTACGTCGGGTCTCGGCTCTGACGCCAACGGTTGGAACATCACCGCCAATACCACGGGCGACATGGCCCTCTCGGGTGGCTCTTCCATGCTCGATGGCGGTGTGACCAAGAACAAGCTCGACAAGGGTCTGAGCAACAAGCTGTTGGGTGCGGCCAAGCTGGTCCTGCCCATCCTTGGTGCAGGCCTGATCGCAAACACGCTCTACAAATCCCTGTCGCAGATGTCTGTGGAATTGCCCGAGTCCGTCTCAGGTGAAGACCCGAACATTTCTGTTCTCTACCAAGGCCAAATGGTCATGGTTCCGAACAACTATAACGCGAATACGAACCAATACACAGGTAGTTGGGACTACGAGACTTTCACCGGTCCCGTCTACACCGACAATCCGACGTGGTGCTTGCTCGATTTCATCAACAGCAAGCGTTACGGAGCGGGCAATAACATTCGTCTCAGCACCGAACAGCGGAACCGGCTGCACCAAGACCTATATGCGGCCTCGGTTCGTTGTGACGAAACCCCGCCCGATGGTCGGGGTGGAACGGCTCGCCGCTACACCTTGAACACGCAGATCGCCAGCCAGACGCGGTTGGAGGTGATCGAGAGCATCTGTTCGAATTTCCACGCTCAGCCGGTGTGGACGGGCGATGGCCTGCGGATCATTCAGGATCGCCCCGATACGCCGAAGCTGGTGGTCAATCAGACCAATGTTCTGAACGACGCCTTCTTCAACTACACGGGCGGATCGTTGGACTCCACCTACAATTGGGTTGATGTCACCTACAACAATCCTGACGATTTCTTTGCCCTGACTCGCGTCACGACTTATGCACCGAAAGACGTGGCTCTAAACGGCGAGCGAAAGAACTCTCTCGTGCTCTTCGGATGCACGAATGAAGCGATGGCTAAGCGTCATGCCGCGTGGGTTCTGCAAAATGAAAACTCGAACCCTCTGATCGTCACCTACACGGCGGGACCAGATCACTCCGACCTGATCCCCGGCGATCTCATCGTGATGATCGATCCCGAGGTTGAGGGACCTGACGAGTCAGGCGCCATCGGCGCCCGTGTGCTCGCGAACCCGTCACCGGGAGTCTACACGCTGGACCGCTCCGGCGGGGTCTCTGGTCACACGGCTTGGTGGGTCGATGAGGATGGGGCTGTTCAGAACGCAGTCGCCACGTTCTCGGGCAACTCGATGACCGTCTCGGGCACGATCCCGCTGATGGCCGTCGTCAACACCACGAACTCGGCAATCGCTGCGGACAATCTTTGGAAGGTTTTGAGCTTCACCGAAAACGGCGATGGGACGTTTGGCATCTCAGCGGTCAAACACAACCCCAATAAATATAGCCAGATCGATGATTTTCAGAACATAATCTAAGGATTCTATGGCTCTCTCTGGTTCCTATACTTACGACAAATACGGCGTTGTTTCGTGCCCGATTAGCATTCCGTCGCCCTCTGGCTACGGATCGACGGAACTTGCCGTCACGGTCGATGTGGGAGCCAATCACGGCAAACTAACCACAGACGGCACTCTCGATACGATGGGGTCATTCATCCCCACGACGGGACGCTTCAAGGTGGTTGGCACGGCTACCGAGATCAACGCCGCTTTGGCCACCCTTGATTATTTTGCCGACACGGCGGGCTATTTCAGCAACATCGCCGCTCCCGTCTCGCTTCAATACCATAGCAACGGTTCGTATATCTCGAACGCGACACTGACGCTGGTGGCGAACGCTCCGGCTTATGCGTGGTTGGATGCTCCCGATTCCGACGATAAAAACGTTCAGTTTTGGCATAATACCAATGCCTCAGTGAGCATCGATCTTGGTGGCGGCTTGGTTACATCGAGCCCCCTGACGCTACTTTCGATTAGCCCGAAGGCAAATTCAACCATTGGAACTGGAACCGGTTTCATGGCGAATGCTCAGACCGAACGCTATAACAGCGAAAAGGTTGGCACCGGCTACACGCTGTTCGCTCCAACGGATGTGATCGAAGCAGTCCTGAGCGACCTTCTTTACATCCCCGAAGATGGCGTCTGGTCTCAAGAATTCTACGCGAACATAAGTTGCGGCGTTGACGGTGCTCCGGTTCTCTCCGAGACGTTCCGTGTTTACAGCTACGGTTCCATCACCGGCTCTCTGGACCAATCCAAGAGTACCTTGGAAGATGTAGGATTCTATCTCGACCCGGTGACTATCACTGGACCTTTCGCTTTCCCGACCAATACGGTCGTGTATCAGGCAAACCTAACTCTATCCGAATCTAACGCCGCAACCATGTCGGCAGATGGAGCGACATTTAACGCTAATACCGGCGTGCTCTCTGTGTTTGGTACAGCAAATGCGGTAAATGCCGCGATTGCAAACGTATTTGTAAATCCAACCCCCAACCGCGATCAGGATTTCACGATCTCCTATGACGTTTCGAGCAATATCGGAATGTTGTTCACCGGCACCGTATCGGTTGACGTCATCGCGATCAACGACGCCCCGTTTTGGAATCAGGACCAAAACGTTCGCCTCTATACGGAAGACGTACCTTATAATTGGTCGGCACAGCCCATCATCATCAACGAGGTTGAGAACGATCCGGTCAGTATGACGCTGAGCATGGTCGAAGTTCTCAACATGAATGCTGTGGTCCTAAATGCGGGTGTTCTCTCATCCAATGTCGGCGGCGGCTTCAACGCTAACACGGCCACTTTCACAATCGGTTCCAACAGCGTCTCTGCGATAAATTCGGTGCTCGCTACGCTGGTGTATACACCTGCCGCCGAATATAGCTCTGTATTTGGGCTAAAACTTCATCTCTCTGACGGGGAAGACGCCCGCGAGGGCCTTATCTACATGATCGGCAATGCCGTGGACGACCCAACGGTTATCATGTCCTACCCGGTCGCCGGAGTTACGAATTATACCTATGACGCCAACGCGAGCGTGTCTAATTCTTCTGCCAATCGCTTCCCAATGACGGCGATAGACGTTGATGACTCAAACTGGCCTACCTACCGACTGCGGTATCAGTGGGATTCATTCAGTCGAATGTTCATGCGTCTGAACAACACCGTAACCCATGGAATGACATGGGATGGCACTGGATATACCAAAGACGCGAACCTGTCCGTAGTGGCAAACACGCTTCAACAGTTTGCCTTCGAGCCAATGTACACGTCGTCTCTAACTGTGACGAATGGTGTACAAACTCATACGACGTATACAGAAGACGTTCCGCTTAGCCTTCGCCCACTTCGGCTCAATTTCCCGAAGAAATATGATACTGTTACGGCCCCACCAGCATCGGTCACAATCAGTGTTGCGAATGTCGGCTCCGGTTCGAGTAATGCTACTGGCACGTATACGGTGTCCTTGTCTCCAAAGGGAGCGTTCACCTTGGATAACGCGAATTCCTTTGCTCGCGTTGAGTTCTCCGGCGGCTACGTATCGATTAACGGACCAGCCGGGAATGCCACCGTAGCCAATGGCTCATATGTCCAAGGAACACTGTCAGATGTAAATAACGCAATTAGCCAGCTTCAATTCGTACCCGTGGCTAATTCTATCGCCCCGGCATCGATCACGGTGTCAGGCTATGCTCGGGATGTCGATTTGAATACCTTCAATATTCCTGCCTCGCAGATTATTTCCATTGGCAACGGAACGCCAGTAAATGATCCATACACACTGACGTGGCGTAATCAAGCCGGTGCTCTTATCGCCAATTCTACATACGTGATCTATGGTCCCACTTCGGCTGCGACTAACACGTCTCTTCGGATCGAAACAGTAGACCCGATCACAACTTACGAGAATGTCTCCGTTCAAATTTCTGTCGTGAACGCAGCGGGAATGGTTGGCTCTGCCGGAACATTGAATAACTCGTCGGTCTACGTTCTGAACGCCAATAGCAGTCTTTCCGCAATTAGCAACACCTTGGCGACGGTGCAGTATCGCATGCCGATTCCGCTCCCCTCAAATGGCTGGGCACTCAGCAATGGATATGTCGTTCCGGGCGCCACTGGTCCGGCTGCGACCGGTAATACAACCTTAGTGGCCAATAGTACCGCGTCATTGTTTCCTATTGATGCCAACAAGGTCACGCAGGTTACGTTCGCGACCGGACTCGAAAATCAATCTCCGGTAACGTTGGTTGGACGCGTTACTGACAACGTGAACGCATTGACGCAGTACGCCAACGCTACGATCTATGATGTTCATGCGAATTCTGCCAACATGGCATACGATGTCGTTATGACGCTGTACCAGCGTGTCGGCACTTTCGACCCCATAACACCGGACCCTTATACAAATGTCTCGGTCAATCCTAACACCAATCCTAATCCTTCGACGGAAGTGATTCTTACGTCGAACAGTATATCGAGTCTTAATAACACGCTGTCAAATATGACTATGACTGTAGCGGCGAGCCCGTTTGTTGACACCCAGCCCGATTCTCCAAGCTTTATTTTTGCCTTCCGCGTATATTCGCCACTCGGCTTGATATTGAACACCTCTCAGAGGTATAGGGTGGACGTGTCATGAGCCTAAGTGGAACATTTTCTTATGATCGTTATAGCGATGTGGCTTGTCCACTTTCGCTCACGGCTGACTATGGTTTCACCGGCCTTGAGCTTGAGATCGATTTTGGTGGTGGAGATAGGGGTTTCCTAATCACGGAGACCGCTGATGTTTCTGTTTCTACGCCAGATGCTGGAATTTTTCGTGTCGTCGGTACCGGTAATACGATCAATTCGGCCATTGCTACGCTCCGTTATATTGCGGATGTAAACGGGGCTGTTCCTACCGTGGTTGGCAATGTCACCGTTCGAGTTGAAGGCACCGGTACGCTGCTGGCTATGGGCACGGCTACGTTCACTCCCAACATCGCCACCTACCCAAGCTACTCGTGGGAAACGCCTCCCTTGGGATCGCAGACCACGGTGAGCTATAGCGGCACGTCGCCGGTGACGGTCGCCTTCCCGAAAGTCTCCACTACATCGGAGTATTCTCAGATTGAAATCACTCACATTGGAAATTTCACCGGGGCGAACGGGAGCATCATTGCCCCTGTTACCGGCGAGTTCGTAGGCAATTCGATTGCAAACGGTGGCGTGACTCTCTCGGGCTCCACAGCGGCAATCAATGCTTATTTGTCGGATATCGCATACGTTCCGGCCAGTGGGGGATATGACAAATATAATATCAGGGTTTACGGTGGATTCGCGAACAGTGTTGGCGTGACTTCCACAGTCGAGTTCAATTTTACCGGTTCGCTCGCGGTTCCTTCCAGCTACGAACGCGTCTCTGGCGTATTTTATACGCTAAGTGGAATCTCAATTGGACCGCCGGGTAATGCGGCAGCGGCCACGTATACCGTGAACATTAAATGTGATGGGGCCGATGCGTATTCTGTTACGCCCGTTGGTGGGGTATCTGCATCCTCTGATCTCACAAATGGAATTACAATTACAGGCGGTAATCGGTCTGATACCAATGCAACGCTTGCTACATGCGGCACACGCATGTTCGCGGATGGCAATGTTGTGGTAACAGCCTCAAATTCACTCGGCTTTATTAGCACGAAAGTGATACCGTATGCTGATATCTCTGCGTCATTCAGTTATGTTGGCACTATAGATGCGACTCCGGTTGGAAATACATTTGTTATTTCTTTCCCAGCCGGAACACAGGCTGGTGATAGAGTTATTATTACGGATTTCAATAACAATAATAACTTGGCCCCGAGCCTGCCGTTTTCTGGTGGTGCGGGCGGGACGTGGTATGGCACGGCCCCAGAGCTATTTGTGTCATCAAATTACGGTGGTGGGCGTTTGCTTTTCGCACATAAGGCGGTGCAGGCCGGTGACCTTTCGGCCACGCTCACTTATCCAAACGCGAATGGATATGTCCGCCCATGTGGCGTTGTTTATCGCGGTATTGCAAATGCATCCACGAGCGTGTCTCGTATCGCCGTAAACACAACCGGCACTCCTTCTTCGCTGAGTGTTGCCTATGCGGCTCCGTCGCCAAACACTGTTCGCTTGGCGACGTTTTTGCTGACGGATCAGAATTTGGGAATTAGTGCTTCGGCGAATGGATCATTCGTGCAGCGGACTTTGAACAATTTCAACGACTCAAATTGGCTTCGTGGAGCCGCCGATAGAGCACCCGATGGTAATGGTGGAACAGTAACGTGGACCACTTCGACATCGGGTGGTAACGCATCTATCGGGATGGGTGTCGTGTTGGAGCTTAAAGTTTAGCCTACAATAAATAAGCCATCAGACTAACGGTGGCTTTGTATGTATGAGAATCGAAATCCCGCGAAAGAGAACATCACCTACTATCGTGGCGATGGGCAGAATTTCGAATACACGATTGAAAATACCAACCTGACCGGAGCGACTTTGCTCTGTCAGGTGCGGGAGAGTGCCGATTCTCCGAAAAAATTGCTCGAACTGACGCTCGATAATGGTGGCATCGTCATCACCGATCTCGTCTCGGATGACGTGACCCCCTGAAACTCAGCCAGGAATAGCTAGAGTCCGCCCGACCAAAGGACGGACGAATGAAGCGATCAAGGTTCACGGAAGAGCAGATCATC
>NZ_MEEX01000032.1 GCF_001724605.1 Phenylobacterium sp. SCN 70-31 | reverse complement strand
TGTCTCCGCGCGCCGGCCTCTTGCAACCCCCGCCGAGCACGGCTCAGATCAACCCAGGACTCTCGTTACGACTGGATGAGAAACGGGGGTCACGTCACCACCGACAGCCGGCGGGTGGCTTTCCAGCCGATCGAGACCTCGGATTCGAACAGCACGCGTAGGCCGAAGTCCGGCCAGGTCTGAGAACCCTGGAGGCGCTTCAGGCGCTCGTCCGGGGCGAGGCCCGGTTCATCAAGGGCCGGCAGGTTCACGCGAAGGTCGTGGTCGCAGGACCCAGCCCCGGCTGAACATCCAGCCGTTCGCTCGGCTGGAAGCGCCAGGACAGGCCCTCTGTAGCACGGTTCGGCCCGCCCGATGTGTCGAACCTGGCGAGCACGTGCGCCCGGCAACGTCCCGGGAATTTGAGTTCGTCCAGCGCCGTTGTGTAGGTTCCGAGGACGGTCTTTGCGCCATCCTCGAAATTGCGCCACGAGATGTCGTCGTCGATGTCGTCCGCTTAGACGCCCGCGAAGACTGCGCCGGTCGCGGCGAGAGTCGAGGCGGACCGCGCGCATCGAAAGCGCCGTCGAGGTTGAAACCGGTCGTCCGCCGCTTCCGATTTCATCCGTGAGGCTTAGCGCACCGCTCCGCTGTCGCCCAGCAGGCATGGCGCGGTCCGCAGGATGATCGAGAGGTCCAGCCAGAACGAGCGGCGCTCCACGTACTCCAGGTCCAGCGCGACGCGGCGGCGTACGTCGGCGGCGGTGTCGACAGGGCCGCGGGACCCGTTGACTGCGGCCCAGCCGGTAAGGCCCGGCTTGATGCGATGGCGGTGGGCGTAGGTCTCCACAAGCTTGCTGGCTTCGGCGCCCCCGCTCAACATTCCGATGGCGTGCGGGCGGGGACCGACGACCGACATTTCGCCGGTGACGATGTTGAAGAGTTGCGGGAGCTCGTCGAGGCTGGTCCTGCGGATGAAGCGGCCCACGCGGGTGACACGGTCGTCGTCAGCCGTCACCTGTCGCGCGGCGCGATGGTCGCTGGCCTCCGTGCGCATGGAGCGGAACTTCCAGACCGTGATCTCTTCGTTCATGAGTCCATGGCGCTTCTGTCTGAAGAAGACCGGCCCCGGGCTGTCCAGCTTGATGGCGAAGGCCACGGCCGCCATCACGGGGGCGAGGGCCACGAGCGCGCCCAGGCTGAGCGCGAGGTCCAGGATCCGCTTCGCGAGCAGATAGCCCGAGCGTTCGGTGGCGCCGGAGACGTGCATCAGGTCGAAGTCGGCGATGCGGCCCATGGCGCGCGACTGCGCGTCTTCGTCGTCCTCGTCGAGAAGCAGGGAGATGGGATTGGGGACCGGCGCCAGGCGCTCCAGCAACTGGGCGATCCGGGGCCCCGCCCGCGGCGGCACGGTGATCACGATTCGGTCTACGAAGGGCAGGATGCGGTGATCGATGAGGTCGGCGGTCTTCCCCAATACGGGAACGCCATGGACATCGGGCCCGACCCGGTCGCGGCGGTCGTCGAAGACACCCAGGATATTGACGTCGCGGGTGCGCAGCGCGCGCCGGATCAGCCGCTGCGCCGCCGGCGTGCCGCCGACTACGACGAGGTTGGGGGTCAGCAGACCCCGGGCCCGCAGCCGGCCAAGTACAGCGCCCCACGCCATGTGCGTGAACATCAGTGCGGCGGCGGCGGCCGCCGCCCAGGTCGCGCAGGCGATGGCTGGAAAGGTGGGGTCGAGCAGTCCGCAGACGGCCCCGGCGCCCCCGCCCGCGGCGCCTGCGGCGATAAGGAGGCGGCCGAAGCGGCGGCGTAGCCGCTCCCGCATGTTCATCGAGTAAGCCCCGGTGGCGACCAGCAGGACCAGAGCCAGCATCGGCGCGCCCAGCCACATCACGGGCGGCAGCGACATGGCGGCGCCGGCGATCCACGAGGCCAGGATCAGCGCCAGAGCGTCTCCCGCCTGAAACAGGCGCGCGAGGCCGGAACCGGAGATGCGGGAACGTACAGGCTGGAGGCGTTCGGGGCGGAACGGGCCGCGACGTGCGGCTCCTGTGGCTTCCGTGTCGGGACGTGCGCGATGTGCGCCGCTGTCGTCCGCCATTCTGGCTTCCCCTCGATCCTTGTCGGCGGGAACCCTAGCGGCTGGCCCTGAGCGATCCGTTAAGGCGGCGGATCAGTAGGCGTTGGCGTCACCGAAGATGAGGGGAATGGTCCGCCAGACGATCTTGACGTCCAGTCCGAAGGACCAAGTGTCTATGTACTCGTTGTCGGATTCCACCCGATCGAGGATGGCCTGGAACTCCTTCACCTCACCGCGGAAGCCGCAGATCGCGGCATAGCCCGTCAAGCCCGGGCGGGCGCGGAAGCGGCGAGCATAGCCCGGCACCTGCTCGGTCCACAGTTCATCATGCGCCACCGCGTGGGGGCGGGGGCCGATGAGGGACATCTCGCCGCGGAGCACGTTGAGGAGCTGGGGCAGTTCGTCGATCGAGTACTTGCGGAGAATGGCGCCCAGGGCGGTGACGCGGGAGTCGTTCTGGGTGGCTTGCCGGACGACCGCGCCGTCCTCTTCGACCCGCATGGTGCGGAACTTGAATACGGTGAAGATGACGCCGTTCAGGCCCGTGCGCCGCTGGCGGAACAGCGCAGGACCCGGGCTCTCCAGGCGCACGAGAAGCGCCACCGTCAGCAGGAGCGGGAGGAAGAAGAGCAGGGCTCCGGCCGAAAGCACGATGTCGAAGGCCCGCTTGCGTCGGCTGGTGGCCACGGGCATCGCGACGGGCGCCTCCGTCGCTGGAGGGCGAGGCGCGCCACGCGGCGTCCACTCGGCCGCTTCGGCGAAGGTGCGCAACTCCGCCAGGCTATTCATAGCATCGCCGCCGGTCCGGCCGGCCGCCGGGGACTTGCTGGAGGAAGGCCTCCATGGCTTCGGCGCTCCAGAGCCTGACGAGCACCTGGGGGCCACGTTCGCTGAACTCTGTCCGGAACTGGGCCGGGCCATCCGCGTCGGCGGCGTTGGCGCCGACGAAGCCGTAGAATGCCCTGCGGATCCTGTCCGCGTCGTCTTCGATGCCAAACCGCGTTTCAATTCCGGACATGTTCCCCGATCGCCCCGTGGACCATGCCCCTTCCGGAGCAAGAGCCGCGCCAGGGTCCCGTCCCATTGGCGGCGTGGTCTGGACTATATTCGGGTCGGCCACGCATCCGGTTGCAGCCGTGCTTAACAAAAAGTCACCGCCGGCCCGCGGGCCGGGTCAGTAGGCGTGGGGATCTCGGAATATCACCAGGGCCGTTTTGGCGAGGATCGCGATGTCGAGGCCCAGCGACCACGCGTCGATGTACAGGTTGTCGGCGTCGATCCGATCCTGCATGCCACGAAGATCGTGGATCTCGCCCCGCAGCCCGTTCACCTGAGCGAGGCCGGTCAGGCCAGGCTTGGCCCGGAAACGGTCCGGATAGGCTCCGATGCGGGCGCCGTAGTAGTCGTCATGGGCCAGGGCGTGGGGCCGGGGCCCGACCAGGGACATGTCGCCCTGCAATACATTCAGAAACTGGGGCAGTTCGTCCAAGCTGAGCTTACGAAGGACCGCGCCGACGGCGGTGATGCGCTGGTCTCCCCGCGTCGCCTGGCGAACGTCGGCGCAGTCTTCGGTGACCGTCATGGTGCGGAACTTGTAGATCGTGAAGATTCGTCCCCGATGGCCCGTGCGCCGCTGGCGGAAGATCACGGGCCCGCGCGACTCAGCGCGGATGGCCAGGGCGATCGTGAGGAGCAGGGGGAGAAAGATGAAGAGCGCGGACGCCGCGCCGAGGATATCGATGAACCGCTTGCCCGGGCTGGTCGCTACGGAAAGGATGCTTGCGGCAGGTTGCTGCGGCGCAGACGGGCTGGGCGCGTCGATCGTCCTGGCGGTGACGTCCGTCATGGCGCCCTCGAGATCACTTCAACCACGCTCGAGCCTACTCGATCTGTTTACCGCAAATGTTAGCCAACTTCCGACACGCGCTGTTTACGCTCGTCGGTGAGAGTGTGACACAGCCCACGAAATGGGCGGCGCCGGAGTAGAAACATGCCGTCCGACGTACCGGTCGAACTGATCGCCCCCAGGACCGTCACAGAACAGCTGTCGCCGCGCCGCCTGCCTGTCGGTATCGGCCTCACGGTCGGCGCCTGCGCCTCGGTGGCCCTTTGGACCGTAATCGCCTTCGGGGTTCGCGCGCTCTTCGCTTGACGGGCGGCCTGCCGCCCAGCGTCCGACGAAACAGCCAAACTCCGAAATTCAGGCGCCTTCTACGCGTCCTGTAGGCTTTGGGTCAATCTGACACACCTGTCGGGGGAGTCCGAGGACAACTCCGCATGTCTCGTTCCTGACCGCTGGCCAGGTCCCCGGTCGGGGAATCCGGAATTCCCCTGCGGGTGTCCTCGCGCTAGGGGAGGGCGTCCTTGCCGCAGCCGGCTCCGGGAGCGCCCGATCTCGACCTCGCCGATCCTTCCCGTGATCCTCTGCGGCGGCGCCGGCGAGCGGCTATGGCCGGCGTCCCGGTCCGGTCGATCGAAGCCGTTCCTGTCGCCGACCGGCGGGCGCTCGCTGTTCTGCGCCGCGCTTGACCGGGCGCGCGCCGTGGCGAGCGGCGAGGTGCTGATCGTCGGCGGCGCATCCGACCGAGCGTGGATCGCACGTGAGATCGAGGCGGCGGGGCTCGTAGCCACCGTGATGCTCGAGTCCTCGCCCCGCGGCACCGCGCCCGCGATCGCCGCAGCAGCGGTCTGGGCGCGCCGAGAGCGTGGCGACGTCGTCCTTGCGGTCATGCCCGCCGACCACGACGTTCCCGACGCCCAGGCGTTTGGCCGGGTCGTTTGCGCCGCCGCCGTCGCCGCACAGACGACGGCCGTGGTGACCCTGGGCGTGCGCGCCGCCCGCCCGTCGGAATCCATGGGCTACATCGTACCCGGAGCGGGCCGGGACGGCGTCTATAGAATCGCGGGCTTTGTCGAGAAGCCCGACGCCAGTCGGGCGGCCCGGCTGATCGGCGACGGGGCTCTGTGGAACGCCGGCGTCTTCGTCGCCCGCGCCGACAGCCTGCTGGACGAGTTTGATCGCTGGGCGCCCGCCGTCGCCGTCGCCGCGAGGGCGGGCGTGGAAGCCGCGACGGTGTCGGGGGCGAACGTGACCCTGGGCGCTTCGTTCGCCGCAGCGCCGTCGGTCGCCTTCGATCGCGCTGTCATGGAGAAGACGGCTCACGGGGTCGTCGTGCCGGTGGACTTCGCGTGGTCGGACGTCGGCGCCTGGGACGCTGTCCTGGCGGCTTCGCCGCGGGACGCCGCCGGCTCGAGCGTCATCGGCGATGTCCATGTCCGGAATGTCCGGGACGTCCTCGTCCGAGCGGCTCCGGGCCTGCGGGTGGCCGTGACCGGAGTCGAGCGGGTGGCCGTGATCGCGGAGGCCGATGCGGTGCTGGTGTGCGGCCTGGACTCCGCGCAGTCGGTGCGTGAGTTCGCCGGCGTCCGCCCGCTGGCGAAGTTCGCGGACCTGGCGTCCGGTGCGGCGGCTCTGGACTCCTGGCTTTCCACGGCGGCCTTGCCGCTCTGGTCGACCGTAGGGGTTGACGAGGGCTCGGGGCTGTTTCGGGAAGCCCTGACCTGGAAGGGCGAACCCGAGGATCCGCGCTGCCGCACCCGCGTGCAGGCCCGCCAGGCCTTCGTCTTCGCCGCGGCGGCCCAGGACCGTCGTCCGGGGCCTTGGGACGCCGTGGCGCGCCGGGCGTTCGAGGCCTTCCGCGCACGCGCCGCGGGTCCGGACGGTCTGTTCGCCACCGTCCTGTCGCCGGGCGGTCGGATCACCGACCCGGAGGCGCGCCTCTATGAGCACGCGTTCGTCCTGCTCGCGCTGGCGGCGCTTGGGGACGACGTCCAGGCGCGACGGGTGTGCGGCGCGCTGGATCGCTTCCGTCATCCCGCAGGCGGCTTCCGGGAGGCGGGAGCCGCGCCCTTCCAGGCCAACGCACACATGCACCTGTTGGAGGCGGCCCTCGCCTGGGAGGCGGTCGATCCGTCGCCTGTGTGGCGGCGTCTGGCGGACGAGATCGTGACGTTGGCGCTGGGACGTTTCGTGGCCAACGATACAGGAGCTCTGCTCGAATTCTTCGACGCCGATTGGTCGCCGCTGTCGGGCGATGCGGCTGTGGTCGAACCCGGGCATCAGTTCGAGTGGGCATGGCTGCTGGCCGACTGGGGCCGGCGGCGAGGCGACGCGCGCGGCGAGGCGACTGCGGCGCGGCTCTACGAGGTGGGGAATCGAGGCGTTGACGCTGGGCGCGGGGTCGCCGTGAACGCTCTGACTCCGGGACTGGACGTGCGAGACCCTGCGGCCCGCCTCTGGCCTCAGACAGAACGACTGAAGGCGGCCCTGAGCCTGGGCTTCGTCGCCGACGCCCTCGAGGCGGCGAACGCTGTCGCCGAGTTCCTCGACACCCCGGTCCGCGGGGTCTGGCGCGAGCGCATGTATGCGGACGGCGCATTCGTGGAGGAACCGTCGCCGGCGACGTCGCTCTATCACCTCTATCTGGCGATCCGGGAACTGCGGCGGTTTGCGCCGGAAGCGTGCTAGACCGCGGTCATGGTGCTGAACCCCTTCACGCAGACACCGGCGCGGATCGCGGTCATCGGCCTGGGCTATGTGGGGCTGCCGCTGGCGGTCGCGTTCGCGGCCGAGCACGAGGTCGTGGGCTTCGACATCGGAACGGAACGGATCGCCGAACTCAAGGCCGGGCGTGATCGGACGCTGGAGGTGGAGTCCGCCGCCCTGGTGGCGGCCGAACGCCTGACTTTCAGCGGCGATCCTGCGGATCTCGCTGGGTGCAACGTGTTCGTGGTCACGGTGCCGACTCCGATCGACGCTTACAAGCGGCCCGACCTTTCGGCGTTGCTGGCCGCCAGCCGCGCCGTGGGCGCTGCGATCCGGCCGGGCGGCGTGGTGATCTACGAATCCACCGTCTATCCCGGCGCCACCGAGGAGGACTGCGTGCCAGTGGTGGCCGAGGTGTCGGGCCTGGCGTTCAATCGCGACTTCTTCGCCGGCTACAGCCCTGAGCGCGCCAATCCGGGTGATCCGCACCACCGGCTGGCTGACATCGTCAAGGTCACGGCGGGCTCCACGCCGCAAGCCGCGGATTTCGTCGACGCGCTATACGCCTCGGTTGTCCGGGCGGGCACCCATCGCGCCAGTTCGATCCGTGTGGCCGAGGCGGCCAAGGTGATCGAGAACACCCAGCGCGACCTGAATATCGCCCTGATCAACGAATTCGCCCTGATCTTCCGTCGTCTGGGCGTGGACACCGCCGAGGTGCTGGCTGCGGCGGCGACCAAGTGGAATTTCCTGAACTTTCGTCCCGGCCTGGTCGGTGGCCACTGCATCGGGGTGGACCCCTACTACCTGACCCACAAGGCCGAGGCGGTCGGCTATCGACCCGAGGTGATCCTGGCCGGCCGCCGCATCAACGACGGCATGGGCGGGCATGTGGCGCGCGAGCTGGTGAAGGAGATGATCCGTCGTGGCGTCCTGGTGCGAGGCGCCCGGGTGCTGGTGATGGGTCTGGCCTTCAAGGAGAACACGCCGGATCTGCGCAACACCCGCGTCATCGACATCGTACGCGAGCTGGAGGACTACGGCGCCGTCGTCGATGTCTGGGATCCCTGGATCGCCGCCGACGAGGCCGTCGCCGAGTACGGTCTCAGCCTGGTCGAAGCTCCAGCGACCGGTGTCTACGACGGCGTGGTCCTGGCGGTCGCCCACCGCGAGTTCTTGGCGCTCGGCGCGGAAGCGATCCGTGCGTTCGGGCGGGAGTCGGCGGTGGTCTTCGACATCAAGTCGGCGCTTCCGAGGGCGGCGGCGGACCTGCGGCTTTAGCCGGGCGCCGCGCCGCTGACGGCGCCCATCTCTTGGGCAGTTGTCCAAAAGCGTGGCCGGAGCCGGGGAGTCCTCTGGCCGGGCCCGATCGAGGCGGTCAGCTTGGCCTTGCCCTTCGGGGCGTTTCCTCCCTGAACTCGCCGCGCCCGCTGGGCGCGGCCTTTTCGTTTCAGGCCGTCCGTTCGGCTATCGGGAATGAAACCGCCAAATGAAAAGGGCGGCTCCCGCAGGAGCCGCCCCGTAGCGTGCGAAGGCGCGCCTCAGAAGGTGTAGTTGATCTTCGCGTAGTAGAAGCCGCCTTGCCAGTCGACGATCATGTCCGACCGGTAGATGCGGCCGTTGGTGGCCGACTCGCCGATCTTGTCGCGGTCGGGATAGTTGTCGAACAGGTTGCGTACGCCCAGCGTGATGCGCGCCTTCTCGGTGACATCCCAGCTGCCCTCAAGGTCGATGAAGATCTCGGGGTTCCATTTCTGGATGACCGGGTTCGTCACGCTGAACATGTTCTTGTACGGCCCATAGACGCTGGCGCGCGCGACACCGGTGAACGGCCCGAACTTGTGGAAGGCGGTCATCGATCCGCGCCAGCGGGGTTCGGAGTGCTTGAAGTCGTAGGCGTACTCGCCGTCGAAGAACCGCCGGGTCACACCGCTGGGGTCGACGATCACCTTCACCTTGTCGACTACGGGCATGTTCCAGTTGAACGCCGTGCTGACCGTCGTCGTGTGGCCGTTCTCCCAGTTGTGGGCATAGGTCGCGACCACGTCCACGCCCTGGATCTGCGCATCGAAGGCGTTCTGGAAGAAGTTCACCTGGCCGATCGTGTTGGCCCCGGGGACGTTGGCGGCGATGAGGGCCGCCTGGAGGGCGGGGGTCACGGTGATCGGCGTCACCGCGTAGAACATGTCGTCGATCTCGATGTAGTAGGCGTCGACCGAGAGCGTCATGCTAGGCAGCGGCGTGGCGGTGATCCCCACCGAAAAGTTCTTGGATTCCTCAGGCTTGAGCGGCTGGGCACCCAGGAACTGGGCGACCGGGTTGGTCGCCGGGAAGAGGCCCTGGGCGACGGGCTGGCCGTTGTTCACCACCGTCGAGACGATGGTGGTGAAGTTCTGCCCCGTCGTCGGCGCCCGGAAGCCCGTGCCGACGGATCCCCGCACGGCGAAGATATCGTTGATCTCGAAGCGGCCGGCCACCTTGTAGTCGACGGTGGAGCCGAAGTCCGAAAAGTCCTCGATCCGCAGCGCGGCCTGGACGAACAACCGATCCGAGAGGTCGGTGCTGGCCTCGACATAGGCCGCCTTCGAATTGCGGGTCAGCCGCCCGGCGTACAGCGGCGGGAACCCCGGCGCGCCGTTCGATCCCACGCCCAGCACGGCGTAGACCGGGTTGGTGAAGGTGCGGCCGTCGATCACCTGGGTCATCGAGTTGCAGATGATGCCCTGGTTCTGGGGGGCGGTGGGCCGCAGGGTGCGGACCGCGACGTTCGCTTCGTCGGTGCAGAAGTCGTACGGGTCCTGCTGAGCGTAGGGGCCGGCGATATAGGCCGCCACGTCTCCGGCCTGGATCTCGTAGCCCTCCCTCCGATACTCGAGGCCGAATGCGATCGCGATCGGTTCTGGTGTGAAGCCCGCGAACTCGTAGGTGAAGTCGGCGTTCAGGGCGAGTTCGTCCGACCGCAGCGTACCCTGGTTGAACTCGGTCGGCGTGGCCTCGCCCAGCGAGAAGTTGACCGTATGCTCCAGGTCGTAGCGCAGCTTGTCCACGCCCCAGCGGCCGCTGAGGTCGAAGCCGATCGGGCCATACTCGCCCTTGTAGCCGCCGACGATGGAATAGTCGGTGACCGTGCCGAGATACTCGGGCGTGAAGCCCAGCGGGAAGATCTGGTTGGCGGAGAAGAGGCGACCGTCCCGCATGCGGATGTAATCGTCGAGGTTGTTGGTCGACGCGCCGACGTCGACGGGGTTGCGGTAGTTGAAGTCTTCCTTCTGGTGGCTGCGGCCGTAGTTGCCGAAGGCGTAAAGTTCGCCCACGCCCAACTCGTAGCCGGAGTTGATGAAGACCCGCGTGTACTCGCCTTCGGGTTGGCCCCACTTCTGCGGGATGCGGTTGTAGAGGCCGGCGTAGTTCACGCGCTGGGCGTAGGCGGCGGTGAAGGCGCTTCCCGGCGCGGTGGTCTCGGTGGGGAACAGCGGGACGCAGAACCCGGCGCTCTGGTTCGGGATGTTGCGGTTGCAGAAGGTCTGGACCCGCGCGGTCGGCTGTTCGGTGGCGTACTCGAACGCAGCATGAACGAAGCCGTTTTCGCCCAGGGCGAAGCCCTTGTCGCCAGAGATGATGATCGCCTCACCGTCGCGCTCGTAATACTGGCCGGCCTGGATCGACAGGCCGCCGCCCGAGGCGGAGTCTTTCAGGATGAAGTTGATCACGCCGGCGATGGCGTCCGATCCATACTGGGCGCCGGCGCCGTCGCGCAGGACTTCCACGGACTTGAGCGCCGAGGCTGGAATCTGTGCGGCGTCCTGGGCCTGGACGCCGCTGCCGCCGGTCACCACGAGGGCCGAACGGTGCCGGCGTTTGGAGTTCACCAGGAGCAGTGTCTTGTCCGACGGCAGGCCGCGAAGCGAGGCGGGTCGGATGAAGGTGGCGCCATCGGAGATCGGCTGACGGGTCAGGGTGTACGACGGGATCAGCGTCTTCAGCAGGTCCTGGGTGTCGGTCACCGAGATCGACTGGATGTCTTCCGCCGAGAACGCATCGACCGGCACGGGAGATTCCAGCACCGTCCGGGGCTTGCTGCGCGATCCCGTGACGATGAGTTCCTGGACGGTCTCGGACTGGGCCGCCGCAGGTGTGGCGAGAGCCATGGCGCCGACGGCGACGCCCGCCAGCCAGAAGCTGCGGCCGGCTCGCCAGCCGGCGGGATGGATGACGCTTTGCTCGGCGCCCGTAGATACGGTCTTCATTGCAGGACCCCCTCTTTGAATGTTGGGCCCTTCTCCGCGCTCCCCCGCCCGCCTCGGTCACTCCGCCAAGTCTTCGACAGCGACATCTCCTGCCGCCTCCCCGTCGAACGCCTCGTCGAACGCCGATTGATCAGGCGAGGAACGCATCACGGGGTGATGGGTGCAAGAAGTCAAAGCGTGCGACTTGGTCATATGCCTCAAACCCGCGCGAAATATTGTGTTTCGGATCGAAAAATCGGCAGATTTTCCAAAATTGACTTCAGTGATTATTTCTGTAGGCGGATTTTTGAAGTATTTGATATTTTGACATCTTCGTCACTTGTTAGATTCCGTGACATCTGGCGCCCGATATCTGGGCGACGATCGGACCGAGGGCGTTCGGATGGTCGCAATCCCTTGCCAGCCGACGCTGGTCCGGGGGGATTTCGGAGGGCCGCCGATGCAGGCGGCGCCTGAACTGCTCCGGAGTCCGTCATGGGTCTGAGCCGCCGCCGATTCCTCCAACGCCTGGGCGCCGTGGGTGGCTATGGGGCGGCCTATTCGGCCATGACCACGCTGGGCCTGATGGCGGCTACATCGGCCGGGGCTGCGCCCCGACTGCCGGCAAATCTGGGATCGGGCCGCACGGTGCTTGTCCTGGGCGGCGGCGTCGCCGGGCTGGTCGCGGCCTACGAACTGGAGCGCGCCGGGTTCTCGGTGACCCTGCTGGAGGCGCGCGAACGGCTCGGCGGGCGGAACTGGACGCTTCGCGGTGGCGACAAGGTCGAGATGGTGGGGACGCCCGACCAGACCGTCGGATTCCAGGACGGCGTCTACCTGAACGCGGGTCCGGCCCGTATACCGAGCCACCACGAGGGGCTCCTCGCCTACTGCCGCAAGCTGGACGTGCCGCTCGAGGTGGAGGTCAACTCCAGCCGCAGTGCGTACTTCTGGGCGGCCGGCTCGAACGGCGGCAAGCCCATCCAGATGCGCCAGGGCGTCAACGACACCCGAGGCTACCTGTCGGAACTCCTGGCCAAGGCGTTGAACAAGGGTGCGCTGGATCAGGAGCTTTCGGCCGACGACAAGGCGCGCCTGATGCCGTTCCTGCGGGCCTACGGCGACCTGGACGAGAGCATGGCGTTCAAGGGCACCGAGCGCTCGGGCTTCTCAGAGCTTCCGGGCGCCGCCTCGCAGTTCGGATCGCCCCGGACGCCCGTCCCCTTCAGCGAACTCCTGGCGAACGAACAACTGCGCTCGACGCTGTTCGAGGACATGCTCTACATGCAGGCCACCATGTTCCAGCCGGTCGGCGGCATGGATCGCATCGTGGCGGGCTTCGAGCGGGGGATCCGCAGCCCGACGATCCGAAACGCCGAGGTGACCCGGATCCGGCAGACCGCCACGGGGGCGGCGGTCACGTGGCGCGACCGCCGGACGGGCGTCGAGAGCCTGGCTCAGGCCGAGTTCCTGATCGTGACCTTGCCGCTGAACATCCTGGCGAAGATCGACACCAACTTCGCCGCGCCCGTGAAGGCGGCGATCGCCAACGTACCTTACGACTATTCCAACAAGATCGGCTTCGAGTCGCCCCGCTTCTGGGAGCGCGAACAGATCTACGGCGGCATCTCGTTCGTGGGCGGTGAGACCTCGCTCGTCTGGTATCCTTCGAACAACCTGCATAGCGAGCGGGGGATGCTGCTCGCCTGCTACGGATCGGGGCCCGGCGCACGGGTGTTCGCCGACCGGCCGCTCGGCGAACAGATGGAGATCGCCCGCAGCGTCGTGGGCCGGCTGCATCCCGGCCAGGAAGGCCTGCTGGAGAAGGGCGTGGTCGTGAACTGGAGCAAGATCCCGTTCAACTTCGGTCCCTGGCCGGCCTACGGCGGGCAGGGCGGTCAGGAAGGCCACCTTGACCACCCGTCCTATCGGCTCCTCAATGAGCCTCAAGGCCGGATTTATTTCTCGGGCGCGCACCTCAGCCAGATGCCGGGCTGGCAGGAGGGCGCTGTGCTTTCGGCCCATCGCACGATCGGCTTCATCGCCGAGCGGGCCTCTCAAACCACGGCGTCGACAGGACGCCGGTCCGCCCCCGCCGCATGAATCCCGTTGCGGCGGCCTGAACCTCACGGAGCATCAATGCGCAGTCCTGTTCTTCCCGCCCTGGTCCTGACGCTGGCGGGCGCGCTGACAGCGGCCGGAGCCGCCCAGGCGCAGAACGTCCACGTCAACCCCTCCAACGGCTTCATATCGCGGGCGGTGAAGGTGCCGGCGGGATCCGACATGCTGTATGTCAGCGGCATCACCCCGCAGGCCGTTCCTGGCGCCCCGGCCGAGAGGCCCTTCGGCGATACGAAGACCCAGGTCCAGAGCGTCCTCAAGCAGATCGGGGAGATCATGGCCGGGCAAGGCTACACGTTCGAAGACGTGGTGATGATGCGGATCGTCCTTGTCGGCGATCCGGCCAAAGGCGGCGGCATGGACTTCGCCGGCATGATGGAAGCCTACAACGAGGTCTATGGTCCCCTGAAGAACAAGCCCGCCCGCATCACGTCGCAGGTGGCGGCGCTGGTCCGGCCCGGGATGTTCGCCGAGATCGAGGTCCAGGCCGCCAAACCGGCGAAGTAGGGTCCTAGCGGAGCGCCGCCACCTGGGCGTCGCGGTCGCGGTGGAGGGCGTCGACCGCGGGCGCGTTCAGCTTCACCAGGGCCGTATCCATGGCGTCGGCGTAACAGGCGCTTCGGCGCACCGCGACCTGGACGTCGCGCACGCTGCCGCGTTCGGCGCCGCAGGCCTGGGCGGCGGCGATGTCCAGCCGGCGCAGCATCACCGCGGCGTCCTGCGAGTCGGAGAGGTTCAGGCCGCCCGTGCGGACGGCGACCGACGTACCGGCGAGGGCCGGCGTAGCCATGAGGGCGGCGACGGCCGCGATGGCGAACAGCTTCATGGGGGACTCCTTCCTGGGCGGCCGGTCGTGATCGCCAGCCTTCGGACCGTAAGGTAGTGCGCGAAAAGGGGGCGGGAAAGCCGCCTATGCGCTTGTTTCACGGGCGCGTGACGAAAAGAAGGTCCGGTTCGCCGAAAAAGGCTTTGAGCCCTTGTGGCGCAAAGGGTTGCGGACGCGCCGTCCTGCCGGCTCAGCGCCAGGAGAGCTGGTTCTTCGGGAGCCGGCCGGACGGGTCGTGGACCTCGACCCGGTGCGGCGGTCGCGGTCCCCAGCGCCACAGGACGAGGTTGGGATCGGCCGGCCCGGCGCCGCGCGCGAAGCTGGGGACCAGAAGCCCTGCCGTCCCGCCGTCGGCCAGGCGGCGGATCGCGGCGTGGGATCTCGGCTCGCGGCCTTCGGCCAGGTCGAGCGCCCAGGGGCAGGCCAGGGCCGCCGGATCGACGCCCGCGGCGGCGCAGGCGGCGTCGTCTCGGAGGTCGACGATGTCCTCGCAGTCCACCGCATAGCTGCACAGGAGGAGGGGCTCCAGGCGGTGGGCGAAGCCGGCCGAGGCCTCGCGGACCGCGCCCATGGGCGTCAGCGACAGGTAGAGCGCGGACTGGCCCCGGCGGTTGAAGCGGCCGCCGCGCAGGGCCGCACCCTCGCCCGACAGGGGCGACCAGGACCAGCGGGGGTCGTGGGCGCGATAGGCCTCGCCGGCGAACCTCACCGAAGAGGCCTCAGGCGTAGCCGCCGCTCGCCACGTGATCCAGGTAGTCGCGGACGGCCCCCGCTTGCCCGGCCTTCACGAGGGCCTCGGCCGTCCGGTCGCCGAACGCAGGGATGGGCTCTGCGCGATACCAGGCCATGGCCTGGGCCGGGCCGCCTGCCCAGGCTTCGACCCGGCGCAGAATCTCCAGCATCTCGCGCAGGCGGCCCTGGGTCTTGGGCGCGTTGCGGCGCTCCACCTTCTGCAGCGTTTCGCGGGCGAGGCCGGCGGTCTCGGCGATCTGGGCCTGGGTCATGCCGAAGAGAGCCGTGACGCCATCGAGGTCCATGGCGCCCGGGCCGTGCAGGACGCCGGCCGCGGAGGGCGCTGCGGCCACCGAGGGCTTGCCGGCGCGAGCTCCGGTCCGAACTGTGGCTGAACGCGCCATGCGCCGGCTCCTTTGCCTAAATATAGGGACAATATGGGCGACATGCCGGCGCCCCGCAAGCGCGTTCAGACTCCGTAGTAGTCCCGGTACCAGTCCACGAAACGGCCGACTCCGACTTCGACGGAGGTGGAGGGCGCGTAGTCCAGGACGGCGCGGGTCTCGCCGGTGTCGGCCTCTGTGGCCGAGACGTCGCCGGCCTGCATCGGCATGAAGTTGATCTCGGCCTTGCGGCCCAGCTTCGCCTCCAGCACCTCGATGTAGCGCATCAGCTCGACGCGTCGTCCGGCCCCGAGATTCAGGATGCGCCAGGGGGCGGCGCTGGTGGCCGGGTCGGGATGGGTGGCGTCCCACCGCGGGTCCGGGGCCGGCGGCCGGTCCAGGGCGGCGACCAGGCCGTCGACGATGTCGTCGACATAGGTGAAGTCGCGTTGCATCCGACCCTCGCCGTAGACGTCGATCGGGCGGCCGTTGAGGATGGCGTCGGTGAACTTGAACAGCGCCATGTCGGGCCGGCCCCACGGGCCGTAGACGGTGAAGAACCGGAAGCCCGTGGCCGGAACGCCGAACAGGTGGGCGTAGGCGTGGGCCATGGCCTCGTTGGCGAGCTTGCTGGCCGAATAGAGCGTAATCGGATGGGTGGCGGCGTCGTGGACGCCGAACGGCAGGTTCGCGTGGTTGCCGTAGACGGAGCTGGTGGAGGCGTAGATCAGGTGCCGGGGCGGATGCGCGCGGCAGCCCTCGAGGATGTTCAGGAAGCCCACGACGTTGGAGTCCACATAGGTCTCGGGGCTCTCAAGGCTGTAGCGGACGCCGGCCTGGGCGGCGAGGTTCACCACATGGCTTGGCCGGGCGGAGTCGAAGACCGCCGGCATCCGTTCGCGGTCGGCCAGATCGACCGTCTCGTGGCGATAGGTCCCATAGCCCTGGAGGATCGCCAGACGGGAGGCCTTGAGCCTGGGGTCGTAGTAGGCGTTGAGACTGTCGAGGCCGACCACCGTCTCGCCGCGCTCCAGCAGGCGGCGGCTGAGATGGAAGCCGATGAAGCCGGCCGAGCCGGTGACCAGGATCGTCAAGAGATGGCCTTTCGCACCCGCGGGGAGGTCCGCGAAGCGTGCCTAGAGGCGGCCGCGTTGCAAGGACCTTAAAGGATCAGCGCGCGGCGAAGCGCCGTTCGCGCAGCCGGGCGATCCGCGCGCTCTCGGCTGCGGCGGCGGCGGTGCGAGCTTCGATCACGTCCCGGGCCCGAATCTGGGCCATGACGGGGAACAATCCCTGGAGCGCCGCGGTGACCACGCCCATGCGCCCTTCACGCCAGCCGCCGCGCATCAGGTAAGCGGACAGGAACGTCGCCGCGCCCTTGGCCACAGCGACGATCGCGGCGGGTTGTCCCGCGCGGTCGGCCAGATCCTCTGCGGCGAGGGAGGTCCGCCGATCCAGCCGCGCCAGGAGTCCGCTCAAGTCAGCGCCCAGCATCCGCCGGACGGCTCCCTTCAGTGCGCCGCCCGACCTGCCTTCGAGCGTCGCCGGGGCGTCGAGCCGGGCCGGCGTCCACGTTTTGAGCCCTCGGCGGTAGAGACGTGTCTCGCGTCGGGCGCTGAGCGGACCGGCCCAGCCGTCGCGGATCAGCGTGTCGCCCAGGTAGTTGTCGATCGGCAGGTCGTAGTGGTCGCCATCGGGGCGCATCTGGAGCACGGCGCGGATCTCCCACGCCAGGTGCGCGTCGATCAGCTCGTCAGGCTCGACCTCGAGAACCCAGTCCCCCGTGCAGGCCTCGGCGCCGGCGGCCTTGCGCTGGCTTTCGAGCGGGAAGATACCGTCCAGGACGATGCAGCCGTTGCGGCGGGCGATCTCCTGGGATCGGTCGGTGCAGCGATCGGCGACGACCACCACCTCATCGCAGAACGACAGCTTGCGCAGGCATTCCGCCAGCATGGCGTCCTGGTTCTGCACGCATACGAGCGCCGATAGCCTGATCACCCGGACCCCCGTCCCGATCCCGTCGATTCGTAAGACGCCGCGCGTCTGGAACGCCCCCCAGCGTCGCCGTGGGAATCGTCAGAATGTCGCAGCCAGCCTCACGCCTAAGGTCCTCGGACGCTGCGGGGTAACCTGGCGCACGTCGCCGAAGCTGAAGGGGTTGCCGTAGGCGAAGGTGTCGCCCTCGGCGTCGAAGGGATTGACGACGAAGGCCATGACCCGCCAGTCGCCGGATGCGAGCTCGGCGGAGATGCGGGCGCGGAGATAGGCCTGGCTCTCGGACGGGAGGGTGGCGTCGAAGCTGAGCGCGGATCGTCCCACATAGCTGGCCTGACCCACCACGCGTAAGGTGAGGTCGCCCGTCAGCGGTCGTTCGTAGAGGGCCAGGGCGCCGGCGGAGAGGTTCGGCACGCCGGGAAGGTCGTCCCTGATCCGAGCGGCTAAATCGAAGTTGGGGTTGCGGATCCGCGAGTCGGAGAGATTGGCGTTGACCTGCAAGGAGAACCCGGACGCCCAGTCGTAGGAGATCTCGGCCTCGACCCCGGCGATCTGCGCATCCCCGACGTTGGCCGTGTAGGACAGGCCCGATGTCCGATACTGGTCGGTCTGGACGTTGCTCCAGTCGTCGTAATAGGCGGCGGCGCGCACGGCCAGGCGCCCGTCGAGCCGGCGGACCTTCGCTCCCACCTCGAAGTTGCGCAGGCGATCCTGGGCGAAGGTGGCGCGCTGCTGACGGATGGGGAAGAAGCCGCTGGAGTTGAACCCGCCGGGCCGATAGCCCTCCGAGACGAGGCCGTAGACGAGGTCGCCGTTCTGGAACTCGCGCTGGATGGCGAGCTTGGGGGAGAATCCCTTGAAGGTCCGGCGCTGGTCGAACGAGCGGGGGCCCATGAACCCCTTGGGGTCGATGTCGGCCGTCGTATGGACACGGTTCTCGAAGACGCGGCCGCCCAGCGTCGCGGTCCATCCCTCTCCGAACTCGTAGGACGCCTCGCCATAGACGGCGAACTCGGTCAGACGGTCCTTGCGCACCTCGGTGTAGCGGATAGAGATCCCGCCGGGAGACAGCAGGCTGAGCTGGGACGGACTGCGCTCCACCGAGCGTGCGCCATAGACGCCGAAGAGCCAGCCCGTCGCCGATCCTTCGCGCGAGCGCAGGACGAGATCCTGAACCAGCATGTTCGAACGTGTGCTCTCGACATAGGCCCCCAGGTCCGTGGTGGGGGTCGTGAAGATCTCTTCCAGGCGCTCTGTGGCGTCGTACTGGCTGGAGAAGACATGGTGCACGTAGTTGAACGACGAGGTTAGGCCGCCCCAGCCGAATTCGCCGTGCAGGTTGGCGCCGCCGTAGGAGAAGTCGTTGTTGTGCGCCTCGCGGATCTGGTTTGCGCGCCGAGGCGCCGAGCTGCTCTCGCCGATGCGGGCGATCGCGTATTGGGTGTCGTTCGAGCGCAGATGCTGTGTGGCGGCCAGGGCGTCGAGCCGCCAGCCGTCGGCGAGCACCATCCTGAGCGCGAGCCGCCCACCGTCGCGCCGGGTCTTGTCGACGTTCGCCAGGCCCAGGTTCACGTCGTCGAGATAGCCCCCCTGTATCTCCTTGTAGGCCACCAGCCGCAGACCGACGCGGTCCCTGATGATCGGCAGGTTGAGAAAGCCGTCCACCTCCCGGCTGGCGTCGCCGCCTTCCGTGAGCGCGGTGGCGGCCGAAGCGCCGGCGAAGACGCCGGAAAGGTCGGGCTTGGCGGTCACGATCCGGTAGATGCCCGCCAGGGCGCCCGAGCCGTAGAGCGCGCCCTGAGGTCCCCGCACGACCTCCACGCGCTCGATATCGACCAGGCGAAGATCGGGATCGGGCGCATTGAAGTTCACAGGCGCGTCGTCGAGGTAGGTGCCCACCGTCGAGCGGGTCCGGCCCGTGAAGGCGCCGTCCGAAAGCCCTCGGATGAGCAGTTTGTCGCGCCCAGGGCCGAGGTTGGTGGTCAGGACCCCGGCCAGCTGGCCGACGGACTGCCCCACGTCGACGCTTCGCGTGCTTTCGACCTGCTGGCGCGAGATGGTGCTGACGCCCGCCGCTAGGCGATCCGCGGCCGCGGTCCTCTTGGTCGCGGTGACGACGACCTCGGACACCAGCGCAGGCGGGCGTTGCGGTTCCGGGCGCGACGCCTGCGAAGGGGGAGGGGGGGCGGGCAGAATCCGCACCGTCTGTCCGTCGATCACCTGCCAGCGGCATGGCGCGTCCCGCAGCAGCAGACGCAGGGCTTCATCCAGCGTATGGCGGCCCGTCAGCGAGGCCCGTCCGTCGGGGCCGCAATGAGTGGTGCCCAGCACCGAGACGTTGGCCTGGAGTCCCAGGTCGACGAGGGCGTCGGCGTAGGCGCGGGGCGGTATGGAGAAGCGATAGCGCGCGTCGGCGGCCTCAGCGCGCCCCGCCACGCAAGCGAGGGCCACGCCGCCCAGCACCGTTCGTAAAGGCAGGCTGCGCCTGTCTATGGTTCCACGCCCTCGTCAGCGGGCCGGCGCCCCATCGCGCCGCAGGATCAAGCCCGCGTCGGAACGTACCGCGCTTATGGGAACCAGCAAGGCCAGGCGACGAATGACCGCCGCCTGATCGTCGATGACCAGGACGCCCGAGATGGGTATGGCGGCCAGGGTGGGGTCCTCGATCCGGATCGGTGTGGCGAACTGTTGATTGAGATCGGCGACCACGTCGCGCAGAGGCTGTTCGCGATAGACGAGGCGGCCTGAGCGCCAGGCCAGAACCTCGGCAGGCTCGGCCGCCGCGACCTGCGTCTCCGCCAGGCCTTCGCGGTGATCCAGGCGCTGCCCGGGGTGGAGGCGGTAGGCGCGTCCTGCGGCGCCTTCGCTGGGGCGCACCTCGACCGCCCCTCGCGCCACCGTGACGCTGAGGCGTCCGTCCAGGCGGCGGACGTCGAACTGGGTGCCTACGACCTGGACGGTGCGGTCGCCCGCAGCGATCACGAAGGGCCGGCCGGGTTCATGCGCCACGTCGAACACGGCCTGACCGTGATCCAGCGCCACCCGCCGGCCGTCCTGGGCGAGGGCGACCGACAGCGACGTGCCGCCGTTCATTTCGACGGTGGAGCCATCCGCCAGTTCGAGCGTGCGCCGTTCGCCCTTTGCGGTGACGTAGGTCTGGGTCTGGGGAGCAGACAGCTGCGGCGCGACCACGACGGCCAGAGCCGCGGCGGCCGCCAGGGCGCCGAAACCGGCGATCACGCGGCGGTCGAACGTCCGGGGATGCCGTTCACGACGGTTCGCGAGCGCCAGGCCGACGGGGTCGGCCGCCGCCGCATAGGCCTGGGAGACGGACAGGGCGTCGTCGAAGGCCCGGGCGTTTTCAGAGGCCGCCGACAGCCAGGCGTCGAACACCGCAGCCTCGGCGTCGCCGAGATCGCCGGCTTCGAGCCGTACGACCCACGCCGCGGCGTCTTCCCGCCGCGCGTCATCGTCGTATCGCCGAGCGTTGATCATGAGCCCCTTCGGTGCTGCGGTAAGCAGCCCTTCAAGGGCATAGACGGCGCCGACCCCAAGCTCCCCCCAGGTGTGCGATGCAATTTATGGTAGATCATCGCCCCAACTTTGCGGTGAGCGACTTCAAGGCGGCCGAGACGTGCTTCTCCACGGATTTGACCGACAGGCCCATCACGCGCGCCGTCTCGGCATGGCTCCGGCCTTCCAGCTTGTGGAGGCGGAACGCGCGCCGCTGCTGCGGGGGCAGGTCGGCCGCCGCCTCTATGAGCTGGCGGAGGCGCTGGCGCGAGGCCGCCACCTCGTCGGCGGGCGCGGCGTCGACGACATCCTCGCGGCCGAGACTGGCGTGGGCCACGATCCGCCAGGCGCTGTCGCGGGCCGCAGCGCGGGCCTCGCCGCGTGCGCGGTCCAGCATCACGTTGGTGGCGATGCGATAGATCAGGGCGACCGGATTCTCGGCGGTCACGTCGGGGTCGCGGGAAGCGAGCTTCAGGTACAGTTCCTGGACCAGATCTTCGGCCAGCGAGGGCGACCCCGTTCGGGCGGAGTAGAAGCGCAGGAGGTTGCCCCGGCGCTCGAGGAAGATTTCCAGCAGAGGGTCGGTCGGGCGTTGCGGACCCGGTTCGGCGCGCGCGCTCATGCCCGGCGCCGGAGCGCGGGGGCGGGCGGGGCGGCGCAGGTCTCCGGGCGGATCATTCGCGCGGCGGTCTCCCAGAACGGCCGGACCAGAGATGCCGTATTCCAGCCGCTCCGCCAACTTTCGTCTCGCAGCTTCATTGCGGCTGAGATTGGGGGGCAAGCCGCCGCGGCGGCGTCCTGGCATGCGACGTCATGGAGTTTGCGGCGCCGGGGGGCGGCCGCTTTCGGGGGTGACGTCAGGGGCGTGCGGGTCGCGGGGGAGTGGCCTGCACGCCCATCCTCCGGACCGGCAGATTCGCTTTCGAGGCGAATCCCCGTCCCGATTCCGCCGCATGACGTCTCTAATGCAGCCCTATCCACAGGCGATCCGCAGGATGAGCGGGACACTTGAGCCGGCTTATGCTGGCCCGCGGTATGCAGGCGAGCTTTCAGTCTCTATGAGATTGCTCGCGGGGAGAGAGTGCGGGGGCTTGTCCCACTGTGCCAAATTGGGGTTCGAGGAGTCGTTGTCTATGAACCAGAAGACCGTATCGGGACTCGCGCCCGCGCCGACGAAACACGCCAAACTCGTCCAGTGGGTGCGTGACATCGCCGAGCTGACGCAGCCGGACCGGGTCGTCTGGTGCGATGGATCCGACGAGGAGTGGACCCGGCTGACCGATGAACTGGTCGCGTCCGGCACCTTGAAGCGCCTGAACCCCGAGAAGCGCCCGAACTCGTTCTACGCCGCCTCCGATCCCCGCGACGTGGCCCGTGTGGAAAGCCGCACGTTCATCTGCTCCGAAAACCCCGAGGACGCCGGCCCGACCAACAACTGGCTCGACCCGGCCGAGATGCGGGCCGACCTGAAGGATCTGTTCGCCGGCGTCATGCGTGGCCGCACCATGTATGTCGTGCCGTTCTGCATGGGCCCGCTGGGCTCGCGGATCAGTCAGATCGGCGTCGAGATCACCGACAGCGCCTATGTGGCCGTGTCGATGCGCGTCATGACCCGCATGGGGAAGGGCGCCCTGGAGATGCTGGGCGACGACGGTTTCTTCGTCCCCTGCGTCCACACCGTCGGCATGCCGCTTGCGGACGGGGCGCAGGACGTGCCGTGGCCGTGCAACGAGATCAAGTACATCGTCCATTTCCCGGAGAGCCGTGAGATCTGGTCGTACGGCTCGGGCTATGGCGGCAACGCCCTGCTCGGGAAGAAGTGCCTCGCGCTGCGGATCGCTTCGGTCATGGCCCGCGACGAGGGCTGGTTCGCCGAGCACATGCTCATCCTAAAGCTCACTTCGCCCGAAGGTGTGGTGAAGTACATCGCCGCGGCGTTCCCCAGCGCGTGCGGCAAGACCAACATGGCGATGTTGCAGCCCACGCTCGCCGGCTGGAAGGCCGAGACGATCGGCGACGACATCTGCTGGATGCGGTTCGGCGACGATGGCCAACTCTACGCGATCAACCCCGAGGCGGGATTCTTCGGCGTGGCGCCCGGCACCGGGATCGAGACGAACCGAAACGCGATCGACACCCTGTGGGGCAATTCCGTCTTCACCAATGTCGCCCTGACGGATGACGGCGACGTCTGGTGGGAGGGCCTGACGCCCGAGGCGCCGGCGCACCTGATCGACTGGAAAGGCCGCGACTGGACGCCGGAGAGCGCCGAGCCCGCCGCCCATCCGAACGCCCGCTTCACCGTACCGGCTGCGCAGTGCCCGGTGGCCGCGCCCGAATGGGAGGATCCGGCCGGCGTGCCGATCTCGGCCATCCTGTTCGGCGGCCGCCGCGCGTCGGCGGTGCCGTTGGTGACCGAGGCCCGTGACTGGCGCCACGGCGTCTTCATGGCCTCGAACGTGGCCTCGGAAGGCACCGCTGCGGCCGAGAACGCCATCGGCGAACTGCGTCGCGATCCGTTCGCGATGCTGCCCTTCTGCGGCTACAACATGGGCGACTACTTCGGCCACTGGCTGAAGATGGGCGACACGGCTCCGGATCCGGAGAAGCTGCCCAGGATCTTCTTCGTTAACTGGTTCCGGAAGGATGAGCGGGGCAAGTTCGTCTGGCCGGGCTTCGGCGACAACAGCCGCGTGCTGAAGTGGATCGTAGAGCGCCTGGACGGCAAGGCCGACGCGGTGGAGACGCCGATCGGCCGGGTGCCGGCGCGCGCCAGCCTGGACGTGTCGGGTCTGACTCTGACCGATGCGCAGCTCGACCTGCTGCTGACGGTGGACCCGGTCATCTGGGCCAAGGAAGCCGCCCTGATCCCCGAGTTCTACGAACGTTTCGGCGAGCAGACGCCGAAAGCGCTGTGGGACGAGTACGAAGCCCTTGTCGCCCGGCTGCAATCGGCTGGCGCGCCTGCTCAGGTGGTGGCGGCCGAATAGGCGCGGCGAGGCGGACGGTCGCGACGTCTACGCGTCCGTCACAGGGACGGCGGCGCCATGTGCGCGCGAGGCCGACCCGCCGGGGCGTGCGCCGGGCTTTGCCGGGCGTTTTGGAACCGCGCGGCGCGCGGCTGTTTTCCGGGTTCGGATCGACGGCGGACGCGCGTGAAAGGCTTCAGCCCCCCGAGATGACCCGCAGGTTCGGTGCGCCGGCGGGCTTTTCGCCGCGGACCTGAGCCACGAGATCGAACAGGGCCCGGCGCACGTCGTCGGCGTCGCCGCCACGGGCGATGGCGGCGAGTTCCTCAAGGTGCCCGGGTGTCACGCGCAGCGCCGAACCGGACACCACCTCCATGACCTTCGGCGCGGCCGGCAGCGAGGTCTCGGTCTCGTCGAGAAGCGCCTCGGTCAGCTTCTCGCCGGGGCGCAGGCCCGTGATCTCGATCTCGACGTCGCGGCGGCCGGAAAGCGCGATCATCTGACGGGCGAGATCCAGGATGTTCACGGGTTCGCCCATCTCCAGCAGGAACAGGCGCGAGTCCTGACGGTCGTCTTCATGGCAGGCGGCGGTGGCGTGCAGCACGAGCTGGGCCGCCTCCGGGATGGTCATGAAGAAACGCGACATGTCGGGATGGGTGACCGTGACCGGCCCCCCCCGTTCGATCTGGGACTTGAAGATCGGCACCACCGAGCCAGACGAGCCCAGTACGTTGCCGAAGCGCACAGCCGAGAAGCGGGTGCGGCTGTTGTTGGTGGTCTGCTGGGCCTGGATCACCGCCTCGGCCAGGCGCTTGGTGGCGCCCATCACGTTGGTGGGGTCGACGGCCTTGTCGGTGGAGATCAGCACCATCTGGCCGGCGCCGCAGGCCTTGGCGGCTTCGGTGACGTTCCACGTCCCGACGACGTTTGTCAGCAGCCCCTCGGCAGGGTGGCGCTCGACCATCGAGACATGCTTCAGGGCTGCGGCGTGGAAGACGAGGTCCGGCGCTTCGCGCTGGAACACTTCGACGGCGCGTGGCGCGTTGCGGACGTCGCAGAGCACGGCTTTCGTCGCAATGTGCGGGAAGGTCTCGCGCATCTCGCGCTCGATCTCGAACAGGGCGGTCTCGGAGAAATCGAGCAGGGTGAGGTGGGCGCAACCGAAGCTGGCCACCTGGCGGCAGAGCTCGGCGCCGATCGATCCGCCGGCGCCCGTGACCAGGACGCGCCGGGCGGCCAGGAGGCGGCCCACTGCGCGGCGGTCCAGCTCGATGGGGTCCCGCGCGAGCAGTTCCTCGATGTTGATATCGCGCATCGGCACCAGCGTGAGGCCGTCATGCTGGGCGAGTTCGACGATGGAGGGCAGGCGTAGCAGCCGGATACCGTCGGCTTTCAGTCGGCCGAGCTGCTCGGCCGTCAGCCCCCTGAGCTTTCCGGGCTCCTCGAGGAACAGGATGGCGCGAGGATAGCGGTTCCAGCGGCGCAGGTCGGCCAGGGCCTCGTCCAGATTGTCGATCGCCTCGAGGATGCAGACGCCTCGGACGTTGGCGCCTACGTCGCGCCGGTCGGTGCCGATGATGCCGACGGGCGTATAGCTGCGGTCGTGGCTGCGGGCCATGTCGCGCAGGTAGGTGTCGGCCAGCGAGGGGGGGCCGATGAGCAGCAGGGACGGCGTCTGGGCGAGGCGGTCGCCGATGGCCTTGAGAGGCGAAAGAGTCTCCAGCGCGTGTTCGTGGATCGCCCGGCGGAGGATGCGGACCCCCATGGCGATCACCATCTGGAAGACCGGAGCCATGACCAGGGTGGAGCGCGGCAGACCCTCGGCGCGGTCCAGAACGAACACCGCCAGCAGGAAGACGCCAACCGTCAGCAGCGCGCAGCGCGCCAGCACGAGGGCGTCGGGAATCGACACATAGCGCCACGGCGACAACTCACGCCGAAAGAGAGCGCCGAACACCCCGGCGATGGCGGCGTAGAGGCCGGCGAGTTGGAAGACGCCCAGGGCGCCCTCCTGACCAAACCCCAGTTCGGGCTGGGTCGGCGCCACGAAGAATGCGATGCCGAAAGCGACGGCCGCGAGAAAGGCGTCGAACACGACGGTCTGTGCCCGGACGGCCATTCGCTCCATGCGCCGAACTCCGCTCTCGTGTCGATTCGTCACCATAGGCCGAGGTACGGTCGTCGCCAGTGAAAGTTGCCCGGGCGGTGAAAAACCCCCATCTCGCGTCGGAAATGGGGCCCGGCTCCGCTGTGAGCGCCGCGATACTTAGGAAGACGCGCTTCGGCCGCAAACGAAAAGCCGCCGCGGCGAACCGCGGCGGCTTCCTCAGATCCTATCGGCGATCGCGCGTCACCAGGACAGCGCGATGCTGGCCACGACGCGGCCGTCGCCGTAGCCGGCGGGGTCGTTGGCCTTGGACACATTTGTGTCGTGGTAGCGGACGTCGAAGCTGACGTTGTCGGTCAGGGCGTAGCCCAGGCCCACGTTCCAGGTGGTGTAATCGAGGCCGCCGTCCTGCTCCTGGCGGCCCAGGGCGGCGCTGACCGAGAACTTGGTCTCGGGAATGTCCATCGAGGCGTTGGCTTCGTAGTAGATCGCATCGTCCGCCGCGCCGAAGAAGTTCGGCGAGTAGGCGATGGTCGCACCCAGGGTCACCGGCCCGAACGGCGCCGAAGCCGAGGCGCTGAATTCCCAGAAGTCGTAGTTCGACGCGCCCTTGTCGATGTAGCCGTAGTAGATGACGCCGAAGTCGAACGAGACGTTGCCCAGGGTGGGCGTGATGCCGGCGTACAGATCGAACTCGGCGTCGGTGCTGTCGAGGAAGTCCACGTTCGAGGCCCAGGCCCCGGCGTAGAAGATCCCGGCGGTGACGTCGACGCCGCCCGAGATCTGCGGATCCTGGTCGGTCTGGCTGAAGCCGCGGTAGACGTAGTCGGTCGCAGCCCCCAGATTGAAGGAGAACGACGGGGAGCCGTCGTCCTGCGCCTGGGCGGCGCCAGCAAAGCAGAGCGTGGCGGCAGCGGCCGCCAGCGCGATCTTGAGCGTTCTCATTGAGTATCCCCTCTCATGTCCGCCCGGTCGCAACCGGCGGGCGAGGCCATCGTCGGCGCCCGGCGCTTCAGATCAACGCGAGGGGAGTGTTGCGCGCGGATGCGGCAAGTCCTGACCAATCGAAAGGCGCCCTGTGCGTCGGGCGCCTTCCGATTGTGCAGCTTGGTGGGGCCGGCGGGCCTCAGCGCTGCGTGAGCGCCGCGAATCCCAGGTGCGACCCGGCGTCGACCAGCAGGGTCTCGCCCGTGACGTGGCGCGAAGCGGGCGCCGCAAGGAATACGGCCGCGGCGGCGATGTCTTCGGGTGTCGAGGCCGCCTTCAATGGCGTTGCGGCCGCCGCGTTGGCGCGGACCTTCTCCGCGGCCTGCTCGCCCAGGCCCTTCCCGAACCAGGGGGTATCGATGAACCCGGGGCAGATCGCGTTGACCCGGATCCGGGGGGCGAGCGCGCGGGCCAGGGAAAGGGTCATGGTGTTGAGCGCGCCCTTGGACGCCGCATAAGGCACGGACGAGCCGATGCCGACCACGCCGGCGATCGATGCGGTGTTGACCACCGCGCCCGGGCGCGGGGCGGCCTCCAGCAGCGACCGGCAGGCGCGGACCATCTGGTAGGCCCCCACGACGTTCACGGCGTAGAGGTCGAGGAAGTCCTGGCCGGAGACGGCCTCCATGTCGGCGTGGTTGGCGAACTTTGTCGTGCCGGCGTTGTTGAACAGGGCGTCGATACGACCGAAGGGCTCGGCCGCGGCGGCGATCCGCCGGCAGTCGGCGTCGTCGGCGACATCGCCCTGAACCAGGACGGCCTCGGCGCCGTGGGCGCGGATCTGCGCGGCCGTCTCCTCGGCGTCGGCCAGGTTGCGCGCATAGTTCACGATGACGGCCTTCGCCCCGCGAGAGGCCGTTTCGACGGCTATGGCGCGGCCGAGGCCGGTCGACGCTCCCGTGACCAGCACCACGTAGTCCTGAAAATCACCCTGGGCCATACGGGACGTCTCCTAACTTGTTCCACTGTCGTTGTTCGGGTCCCTACTAGCGTCTAAACGCCACCGCATGGAAGAGACCCACCTGACCCAGCTCGGGCGCGACGTGCGGGGCTTCGACAGTCCCGAGACCGCCATCCTGGAGCGCGTGCCCAATCCGCATCCGGACACGACCTATCTGGTCCGGTTCACGGCGCCGGAGTTCACCTCTCTGTGCCCGGTCACGGGCCAGCCGGATTTCGCACACCTCGTGATCGACTACGCGCCCCACGCCTGGCTCGTGGAATCGAAGTCGCTCAAGCTCTACCTGGGCGCGTTCCGGAACCACGGCGCCTTCCATGAGGACTGCACTGTGGCCATCGGCCGTCGTCTGGTCGCCGAGCTGGAGCCGGCCTGGTTGCGGATCGGAGGGTATTGGTATCCGCGCGGCGGCATCCCCATCGATGTGTTCTGGCAGACCGGCCTTCCGCCGCAAGGTCTATGGCTTCCAGATCAGGGCGTCTCCCCGTATCGCGGGCGGGGATGAAGTTGTTTTCGATGGAAAAATTTCTTAACCGAATATTTCGGTAGGCCAGAAATACTACTCTGGAAAGAGATTTGTTCGAGATTATGTAGGTTGTGTCCGAATATTATCGGACTGATTATCTGAACCTGAAACATCGACATGCGCCTCGAGCGTGCCGAGGTGGCCGGAATTGGGGCCCAGAACGAAGTTCGGGCTTTTCAAGAGCTTTCGAGAAGCTTATAGCAAAACCTGCCCAACTCTCCTCGGGCGTGTCACCTCAGGCCGGGCGACGCGAAGCGTCGCTCGGCCGTCGTGTTTCTGACGCCGTGTTTCTGACGCGACGATTCCCCAGCCGTTTTGTCTCTCAAGCCGGCGAGCGTCGAGGACTACAGAGCGTTCAGGGCGTCCAGCGCGTAACCAGTGTGGCGGCAAGGGGGCGTTCGCGTTCCAGCGGCGCTTCCCTGGCGGCGCCGATCATGACGAAGCCTGCGATCCGTTCCCCCTCGGCGAGGCCCAACACGGACACGGCCTCGGCGTCGTAGCTGTACCAGTCGGTGATCCAGTTGGCGCCGAAGCCCATGGCGAGCGCCGCCTGCAGCAGGTGGGCGCAGACTGCGCCGGCGGAGAGGACCTGCTCCCACTCCGGGATCGCGCCAGGTTTGGGCGACGAGATCACCGCCACCGCGAGCGGGGGCGCCTTCAGCTTGCCGAGCTTGGCCGCCAGGACGGCGTCTCCGCGCGCCTGGGCTATGGCCTCGAGGCGCGCTGCGAAGGCGTCCTTGGCGTCCCCCTCCAGGACGACAAAACGCCAGGGGGCGAGCTTGCCGTGGTCGGGGACGCGCGCGGCGATGCGCAACAGGTCGGACAGTTGCGCCGCGGTGGGCCCGGGCTCCGCCAGGGTAAGGGCCGGCGCCGAACGGCGCAGGGCCAGGAAGTCCAGGACGTCGGGACGGGGCGCGATCGCGAGGCTCGCGCCGAACTCGGGGGCGGGGGGAACGGGGGAGGTCACCCTCGGGATTTAGGGGGCGCAGACCGCGAAGCCAACCGCAACTTGCCGTCAACCTTCGCCTAACGATGCAAGGGCAAGGTCCAGCTCCCTTGCAGGAAGGTCGAAGGGGGAGTTCAAGGATGCGCAAGCCCGCTTGGCTCCGGTCACATGGCGCGCCCTGGGTGCGGGGCGCGGCGACACCCGTCTTCGAGAATCCCTGGATCGCGGTGACGACGTATGCGGCGACGGCTCCGACCGGCGCGGCGGCAACCTATGGCCTCGTGGGTTTCAAGAATCTGGCGGTCGCGATCCTGCCCGTGTTCGAGGACGGAACGACGGTCCTGGTGGGACAGCATCGCTTTCCCGCCGGCGACTACAGCTGGGAGATTCCGGAGGGCGGCGGACCGCTGGACCGCGATCCGCTCGAAAGCGCGCGGCGGGAACTCGCGGAGGAGACCGGGCTCCAGGCGACCGAGTGGCGCGAGATCCTGCGGGTGCAACTTTCGAATTCGGTGACCGACGAACGCGCCGTGGGGTATCTGGCGACCGGGCTGCTGGCGGCGGCGGATGGGGCGCGGCCGGACGACACCGAGGCGCTGGAGCAGGTCCGCGTCCCGTTCCGCGAAGCACTGGCGGCGGCGGTCGACGGCCATCTGCAGGACGCGCTGACAGTGGCGATGCTGTTGAAGGCTTTCTATATGGCGCAACAAGGGCTTCTGGCGCCGGCGGTGTCGCGCGCCATGCTAGCCTGACGGCGAGGGGCCCCTGTGGGCCGGGAGGACGCCATGAGTCAGCGCCTGGAGGTCGTGAACCCCAAGGCGCCGCCGCCGGTCTGGGCGGCGTTGCGCAACGAGGCCTACGCGGCGGCCAAGAGCGAGGCGGCGCTGGCCAGCCTTCTGGCCGCCGTCATCCTGAACCATGACAGTCTGGGGGACGCCCTCAGCTATCAGTTGGCGCGCAAGCTGGGCGACCAGGAACTGCGCGCGATGAGCCTGCGCGATACGATCGAAGAAGCCTATGAAGCCGCCCCGTCGATCGTGGAGACCGCCGAACTGGACCTGAAGGCGGTGTTCGAGCGCGACCCCGCGTGCCGGGGCTATGTCCAGCCGTTCCTGTTCTTCAAGGGCTTCCTGGCATTGCAGACGCAGCGGGTGGCCCATTGGCTGTGGAGCGAGGGGCGCGAGACCCTGGCTTTCTATCTCCAGAGCCGGACCAGCGAGCTGTTCCAGGTGGACATCCACCCCGCGACGCAGATCGGCCGCGGCGTCTTCGTCGACCACGGCACCGGCATCGTCATCGGCGAGACCGCGGTGATCGGCGACGACGTCTCGATGCTCCAGGGCGTGACTCTCGGGGGTACGGGGGCCGAGCGGGGGGATCGTCACCCCAAGGTGGGCAACGGGGTGCTGCTGGGCGCGGGCGCCAAGGTGCTGGGCAACATCCGCATCGGGGACTACGCCAAGATCGCATCCGGCTCGGTGGTGCTGAAGGACGTGCCGGCCGGCTGCACGGCGGCGGGCGTGCCCGCCCGCCTCGTCAACTGCCCGACCTGCGACGAGCCGGCCAAGAGCATGGACCACACGCTGGCCGAGGCCGTGTACGATTACGTCATCTGAGGTTTCGCCGCCGCCGGGCTTTCTGTAGGTTCGCGCCGGAATCGGCACCCAGGAGCGCACGCGTGGACGAAAAGACCATCCGCAGGATCGAGGGCCACCTGCGCGGCACCTTCGCCAACGCCCGGATCACCCTTGTGCCCCGGCCCAAGCAGAAGGATTCCGCCGAGGTCTATGTCGGCGAGGAGTTCATCGGCGTGGTGTTCGAGGACGAGGACGAGGATGGCTCGTTCATGTTCGAGATGGCGATCCTGGCCGAGGATCTTCCGTAGGTCGGACTATCGGACGCGGGTGACCTTCAGCGTTCCCGCCGGAACGGGCCCCAGCGGCGGCTGCGGTCGGCGGGAGTCGAGCCAGTCTCCCCACAGAGCGCGCGGCAGCAGTGCGACCTGGCGGTCGTGATAGGCCCCGACGTCGGGGCCGGGCGCACAGGTCAACAATGTGAAGCGGCTTTCGCGGACCAGACCTGCGACACAGAGGAAGCCGCCATCCGCGGCCTCGAACAGCCACTTGGACTTGGGTCCTTTCGGGCGGTCGCTGTCTTTCGTGAACTCGTAGAAGCCGGTCAAGGGGACCAGGCATCGCCCTGACGGGAAGCGCCGACCCTCCAAGCGGAAGTTGATGACCGGTCCGCGCGGGCCCGGAAAGCCCCAGGGCATGTCGGCGAGACGCGCGCCGCCGCCGTCACGGCCGGCCAGCACGAAGGCCTTGTCGGTCGGTCGGATCGAGGCGCGGGGCTCGAGGTTCGGCGCGCCGCCTTCCCAGTCGACATCGATGCGGAGGCGGTTGAAGGCGTCGAGAATCTCGTCCAGCGCGGCCTGAAAGCGGAACTCGTTGCACATTGTCAGGCTCCGGCGCCGGGGTACGTCCGAACCTGACGTACCGCATAGGTAGTGTGGGACCTCTCCAATCCCGCAAGCAATCCGACGGGGGCTCCCCGATGGATAGGTGCAGATCGGGATTGGAACAAAACAAGAACTTAAGATCGTGGGGGGTGCGTGTGAAGAAGCCAGCAGATCCGACGCTGAAAGCGCAACGGGCGGCGCGGGATCGGTTGATCCGGCGTGAACGGCAGGAGCGGGCCCGCGCCGAGGCGGCGGAAGTCGCCGCCGGCGTGGCGGAGACCGTGTCGCTCAGCCGGGCGCGAGGGGCGGCGGTGACGGGGCCGGCGGATCGGGCGCGCGCGGGGCCGCACCGGCGGCAGACCGGGCTGGAGACGCTGGCGGCGCGGGGGCGGATCACCTCCGAGGCGATGGTGGCCGGGGTGCGCTATGGCGACGCCTATCGGCGGGTGAAGCATGAGGCGCGCCTGCCTTCCAGCCTCGCGCCCCGGCTCGGGGGCGCCTTCACGGAGCCGGACGGGCGAAGCGTGATGGCCCAGGCCGAGCGGACCGCGGCGGCGCGCCTCCGGCTGGCGGGTTGGCGGGAGATCCTGTCGCGGCATCCGGACCTCGTGACGGCCTGCGATCTCATCTGCGGCGAAGAGATGACGCCACGCGAAGCGGCGGGCGCGGATCGCGAGGCCGTGCGGCTGGAGACCTTGGTCCGGGTAGCCCTGGACCTGTTGGCGGCCGAACCGTGAAAAGATTTTGCACGCCACCGCGGGAACAAGCGCGGCCGTCCTGCATTTCAGGATCAGGACGCCACTGGTCATCCCCCCCGACACGGGTGGCGTCCAAAGGCCCTCGGCGTTCCGCGCCGAGGGCTTTTCCCTATGCGGGATCACGGCGGCGCTGACGAGGGCCCGCCCCAAGCCTCATTTCTTTTCCAGCGCCCGCCGGGTGCTGGCTTCGACCGCGGAGCGGGGGATGAGGCGGATCGTGGAGGTCGCCTTGGCGAGGACATTGCCGTCGAGGTCGATGAGGCGGCCTTCGGCGAAACACGTGGAGCGCCCCGCCCGCTCGATCCAGCCTTCGGCCAGGACGCGGCCCGGACGGGCGGGGGCGAAATAGCTCACCTTCAGTTCCAGGGACATGGGTGTGACGTCCGGCGACTGGGAGATGGAGGCGTGCGCCATCGCGGCGTCGATCCAGCCGCAGACGAAGCCGCCCTGAGCCACGCCGCCCGAGTGGCACATATGAGGGCCGACCTCGTACTCGATGACAGCGCGCCCGGACTCGAGGCTGACGACCCGGACCTGGCCCAGCGCGGAGGCGAGGCTCGGGACGGTGGAGGCGGACATCTGCGGGCTTCCTCGATATCGTTCTTGTCCTCACCGACCTGCCGGAGCGACGGTGCGAGGGTCAAGGGGCATGCGGCGATCCCGCGGTCCTGTCTTCCGCACGGGGCCCGAGTGGAGTCGCATCACGCTAGAGAAGTGCGGTCATCTGCGCTAAAATCGGAATCATGCTTCACGTTCTTTTTCTTCTCAGTGGGATGGACGACCGATGAACCTCGACCTGAGCCCGGACGACGAACGTTTCCGTCAGGAGGTCCGGAGCTATTTCGAGACCGGATATCCGCAGGACATCCTGGCCAAGGTCCGCAACGGCCAGCGTTTGACCAAGGCGGATCTGCGGGCCTCCGAACAGGCGCTGAGCGCCAAGGGCTGGCTGGCTCCGGGATGGCCCGAGGCCTACGGCGGCCCGGGTTGGACGGTCACGCAGCGGTTCATCTTCGACGAGGAGCTGGAGCGGGTGGGCGCGCCCAACGTCTCGCCGATGGGGCTGTTGTATGTAGCGCCCGTGATCATGGCGTTCGGCACGCAGGCGCAGAAGGATCGGTGGCTGCCCGATATCCTGGCCTCCAGGGTGTTCTGGGCTCAGGGCTATTCCGAGCCTGGCGCCGGATCCGACCTCGCCAGCCTGCGGACGGCGGCGGTGCTGGACGGAGACCACTATGTCGTGAACGGCGAGAAGACGTGGACCAGCCTGGGCCATCATGCCGAGTGGATCTTCTGCCTGGTGCGGACGCAGACGACGGAGCGCAAACAGGAAGGGATCACCTTCCTCTGCATCGATATGGCGACGCCGGGTGTCCAGGTGACGCCGATCATCTCGATCGACGGCGGACATTCCCTGAACAGGGTGAGCCTTCAGGATGTGCGCGTGCCGGTGGAGAACCGGATCGGCGAGGAGGGGCGCGGGTGGACCTATGCGCGTCACCTGCTGAGCCACGAGCGCACCTCCTACGCCCACGTGGCGGCCAAGCGCCGGCAGATGGAAAGCCTGAAGGCGGCGTCGGCCGCCGCCCCATGGGGCGACCTTCTGGAATCGCAAGGGGGTCTTCGGCGACGGTTCGCCGAGGTGGAGATCGGGCTGACGGCGCTGGAGATGACGACCTATCGGGCGCTAGCGCCGCTGAGCAGCGGGCAGGCTCCCGGCGACGAAGCGTCGATCCTCAAGATTCACGCGACCGAGACGGCGCAGGCGATCACGGAGCTGTTCGTCAATCTGGCCGGCGACTATGGCGAACCTTACTTCGAGAATCGGTTCCGCGAAGACTGGCGAGCGGGGCTGGAGGATATCCCGGCGTTCGCCGCGCCCGGGGTGGCGGAATACTTCCAGACCCGCGCCCAGACGATCTATGGGGGGACAAACGAGATCCAGCGCAACATCATCGCACGGCAACTCGGGCTTTGAGCCGGGGCGATCAGGCGTCCATCAGGACGACATCCCATTGATACCGGGACGGCGCCTCGAGCCGAGCAACGGAACGAGGCCCGTCCGCACCCAGATTCCCGTAGAGCGGATCGACGGTGTTCTGGGCCGCGTCGTCCGAGAAATACATCTGCGCCGTCAGCCGATGGGCGTGGCCGCGGACGTCGAAGTGGATATGTGGCGTTCGGCGACCGATCGGGCTGTCGTAGGCGGCGGGTTTGACGGTGGTGATGCGCCACCCGCCGTCGGAGCCGGTCACCAGCCTGGCGAACCCCTGGAAGTTGGGATCGAGCGGAGACTTGGCGACGTCGTTCGGGTGGTCGTAGCGGCCGGCGGCGTTCGCCTGCCAAAGCTCGATCACCGCGTTCCGAATCGGCCGGCCCCTGGAATCCAGTATGCGGCCCGATACCTGGATCACCGACCCAGCCGCCTTCTGGCTACGTCCCTTGAGCCAGACCAGATCTGCGTCGTGATCGGCGGGGTGAGTGAGTGGGTAAAACGGCCCCACCGGCGATTCCGGCGTGAGTGGCGGATCAGTTTGGGCCAGAGTTTGGACCAGAGCCGGACTTGCCGAGAGACCCGTACCGGTCGCCAGCAATCCTGCGCCGAACAGGCGGCGCGACAAGAAGCGATCGTTCGGACGCATCGATAGTTTCCTCCCCCCCGAGAGATTTGACGGTACCACGTTCGGCGACCTGTGTGAGGCGATCCGGGCTCTGCGCCCCGGTCGTTTCGATGAAGCGGCCGGCGGTCGAATGTTCCCATTATGTTCTTGACGAGCGCCCGCAGCCGCTGTAAGGTGCGGACAACCTCGACAAATGCGTCCCGACACCCGCTGAAGGCCTGACCTTCCGGACGTTCGACGGTCATCCTTTCTTTTCGGCGTTGCGCCATCGACCTTGCGCGATCCGAGGCGGCGCAAGGGCCGTCCTCTGCGCATGTTCCGTCCGGGATCTTCGCGCAGCGGGCAAAGTCACCCCTGAAATCTCACGCAAAACGCCGCTGAACCCGGCGAAGGAGGCTCGCATGAGCAAAGCACCTGCCCGGCCTGTCCGCTTCTCGCGTACTCTGGCCGAGACCATTTGCCAGCGGCTGGCGCAGGGCGAACGATGGTCGGACATGTCGCGGGAAGACGACATGCCGGCCTATGTGACCTTCTACGCCTGGCTGGAGACGAAACCCGGCTTTGCGGCCCAGGTGGCCGCCGCGCGGCGCATGGCGGCGGATTACTGCGCGGATCAGGCGCTTAGGGTGGCGGAAAGCTCGACCAAGGACACCGCAACCGCGGATCGTCTGCGGGTGGACACGCTTCTGAAGAGGGCCGCCCAGGCCGCGGCCGCGGACCGGGGAGAGCGCGCCGGCGGGGACGCCCAGCCCGACGCGCGGCGGGTCGAGATCGTCTTCTATGCGCGCCATTTCGAGCGTTACACCGACGCCGATGGCCGTCAGGCGGTGCGCGAGGTGGCTCCACTGTCCAGGCCGGATATCCGCGAGGACGATACGGAAGCGGCGGCCCGGCAGGCGGCCGGCAAAGCGCCGCGCAAAGGCCGGGTGAACTAGTGCCGCGGAAGAAGAAGGCCGCGGTGGAAGAGGTTCCAGCCTCCAATCTCCTCGAACTGGGCCTGCCGCGAGCCTGGATGCCACGCCCTCACCAGGAGCCTCTGTGGCAGGCCCTGCTGGGCGGCGCCCGGCGGGCGGACGTGGTGGCGCACCGGCGCTGGGGCAAGGACGAGGTGGCGCTGCATTGGGCCGCCTGGCGATGCCACGCGCGTGTGGGAAGCTACTGGCATCTCTTTCCCGACGCGGCCCAGGGACGCCGGGCGCTGTGGGACGCGGTGAATCCGCACACGGGGCGCCGTCGCATCCACGAGGCGTTTCCCGACATCATGGGGCCGGAGTTCGTGGACGGGGAGATGAAGGTCCGTCTGCGCAACGGGTCGATCTGGCAGATCGCCGGGGGCGACCACTACAACGGCCTCGTGGGCGCCTCGGTGGCTGGCGTGACGTTCTCGGAGTGGGCGCTGATGGACCCGGCGGCCTGGACCTACATCCGCCCCATGCTTCTGGAGAACGACGGGTGGGCGCTGTTCCTCTGGACTCCGCGGGGACGGAACCATGCGACGCGGTCGTTCGAGGTGCGGGCCAGACGGCCCGACTGGTTCTGCCAGAAATCGCCCGCCACCGAGACCGAGGTATTCACACCCGAGCAACTCGAGAACGAGCGGTCCGAACTTGTCGCAGAGCTGGGTTCGAAGGAGGCGGGCGAGGCTCGGTTCGCGTCTGAGTACCTCGTCGATTTCGAGGCCGCGGAGCCGGGAACCTACTACGCCAGCCTGCTGGGCGAGGCCGAGCGCGGCGGCCGGATCGCGCGCGTGCCCATGGATCCGTCGCTGCCGGTGGACACGGCCTGGGACCTTGGCATCGACGACTACACGGCGATCTGGTTCTTCCAGCAGGCCGGGCGCGAGATCCGGGTTTTGGACTATTTCGAAACCAGCGGCGAGGGCCTGCCGTCCATCGTGCGTCAGGCGATCGCCGGGCGTGACATGCTGTGGGGAACCCATCACCTGCCGCACGATGTGATGGTGCGGGAGTTGGCGACCGGCCGGTCGCGCTACGAGACCCTGCGTTCGCTCGGCCTTGCGCGGATCGAAGTGGGGGCCGCCGCCGATCCCGAGGAGCGCGTGAACGCCGCGCGGCTGATGATTCCGATCTGCTGGTTCGATGCGGAGCGATGCAGCCTGGGTCTCGAACGGCTCCGGCGCTACCGAAAGCGGTTCAACCGGGCCACGCGCAGCTATGCCGGCCCCTTGCACGACGAAGCCAGCCATGCGGCCGACGCCTTCGGAGCCTATGCGCTCAACCGGCAGGCGGCGCCCGTTGGGTCCAGGCCGCGGCGGGATACGAGTCGCCCGCTCGCGGGCCCGCTGTCGTGGATGGCCTGAGGTCGGGCGGCTCGGGTGATCTGGTTTCCTTGGGCGGGACGCCTGGCCCGGCCGATCCGGCAGACGTTAACGACTTGGGTTGAGGGGGCGTTAAGGCTGGGATGGATACGGTGAGTTATCAGGCGCTTACCGCCCTTCGCGGCAGCGCCGGGATGTTACCGATGCCGTCGTTCGTACATGAGATCCTGCATGTCATCGCATCGCGGCCCCTGACCAGCCTGCTGGCCCTGATCGCGGCGGTTCTCTACGTCCGGCTGATGACGTCGGACCCTCGGCCCCATTGATCCGGCTCGGCCTGAAACCTTGACCGCACAACGGCGTTCCAGCCTCAGAGGCAACGGAGGGTTCGCCATGAACGGCGTGGGACTTATCGGCGCGATCCTGATCGGCATCCTGGCCGGTTGGATCGCGGAGAAGATCATGAAGCGCAATCACGGCCTGCTGACCAATCTGGTCGTCGGCGTGGTCGGCGCGTTCCTCGGCAGCTTCGTCGCGACAACCCTGGGCATAGGTGTGGGTGCGGGCGTGATCCCCAGCCTGATCACCGCCACTTTGGGCGCGATCCTCCTGCTGTTCATCGTGGGCCTGATCCGCGGTCGTCGTGCCTAGAGCCCGCGTGGCCTGACCCTCAGTCAGGCGGTTGCGGCCAACCCGGGTTCCGGCTCCGCGATCAGGCGGGCGATCTCGGTGACCAGGGCGGTGACGGACAGAGGCTTGGCCACCATCCCGTCCATGCCCGCGGCCAGATATTCGGCGCGCTGGTGGAGCATGGCGTTGGCCGTCAGCGCTACGATCGGGGTGCGGCCTGCGGACCCCTTCAGGCCCCGGATGGCTCGCGTCGCTTCCAGTCCGCACATATGCGGCATCTGGATGTCCATGAGGATCAGGTCGATCCCGCCGCGACCGGCCGCCTCGACCCCGGCGACGCCGTCCTCGGCCTCGCTGACGGTGGCGCCCAGGCGGGTGAGCAGGGTGCGGGCGACGAGACGGTTGGTGGCGTTGTCCTCCACCACGAGGACGTGGACTCCCTCCAGAAGTTCCGCCTGGGGCTCGGGAGCGGCGACAGGTTGCGCCGCTGGAGCTTCAAAGGCGATCCAGAACGTCGAACCCAGGCCCTCCTCCGACACGAATCCGATGTCGCCACCCATCATGCGCATCAGCGCCTGGGTGATCGACAGGCCTAGTCCGGCTCCCCCGAAGCGGCGCGCGGTGTCGCTCTCGCCTTGATGGAAACGTTCAAAGAGGCGGCTCTGCGCCTCGGGCGCGATGCCGATGCCGGTGTCTTCGACCTCCAGGCGGACCTGGCGGCGGTGGGGCGCGCTTTCACGGACAGTCAAGCGGGCGGTCACGTGGCCGGTGGCCGTGAACTTCACGGCGTTGCCGAGCAGGTTGAACATGGCCTGACGAAGGCGGACGGGATCCGTCTCGATCCATAGGTCGAAGCCGTCGATGTCGTACGACAGCGCCAACCCCTTCGCGCGGGCCTGAGCCTCGAGAAGGCCAATGACGGACTCCAGCGCGTCGCCGGCGTCCAGAGGTTCCGGCGCGAGGTCGAGTTGCCCGGCTTCGATCTTGGAGAAGTCGAGCACGTCGTTGAGAAGCTGCGACAGCATGCGGCCACAGTCTTCGGCGCGGCGCAGCAACTCACGCCCTTCGGGAGAGATGGGTTCGCCTTCCAGGGCCTGGAGCGCGCCGAGGACGCCGTTCATGGGCGTGCGGATCTCGTGGCTGACGTTGGCCAGAAACTCGGCCTTGGCCCGGGCGCCGGCCTCGGCCTCGGTCTTGGCCTCCCTCAGGGCGGCCTCGGCGTCCATCTGGGCGGTGACGTCCCGGCTGACGTCGATGGTGGCGACGGGCTCGCCGTTCTCCAGGATCACGCGACCGCGCGACTGAAGCCAGATCCAGCGCCCATCCTTGTGACGCACCCGTACGGCCAGCGTCTCGGAGGCGTCGGGATTCTCAAGCAGTCGCTGCAGCGCCTCGGCGAAGATCGAGAGATCCGTGTCGGGATGCAGGTAATCCCAACGCGAGGTTCCGATCAGTTCGCCGGGCGAATAGCCCAGGACGTCTGCGGCGGCGGGGGAGACGTACTGATACCGGCCGTCCAGACCGGTGCGGGCGATGACATCGGTGATGTTGGCTTCGAGGATCTCGTACTTCTCCAGGCTCTCGTCGATCCGTCGCTGGGCTTCCTGGGCCGATGGCGTCTCCAGGGCGCGCCCCGCGGCGAAGAGGCCGCCCAGGGCGATCACGAACCAGACCGGCCCGATCTCCAGCAGCGAGCGCTCGGTCGCGATCAGCAGCACGATCAGGGCGGCGACGGCCGGCGCGACGCCTGTCAGGTAGAAGACGATCGGAACGTTGTGGAACAGCATGACGCCGACAGCGGCAATGGTGAGGACCGTCGCCGCCGCGGTGGCCATCGCTACGGGTTCGCCGGTCGACCAGAAGAGCGCGGCCAACAGGAGCCACCAGAGATTGTTGAGAGCGTAGGGGATCGCAAACGCCGCGCGGCGGTGGGCGATGCGTCGACGAGACGTTCCGCGATGCAAGGCCGCCGGCGCCGAGGCGCGCCAGAGCCAGACTTCGATGGCGAGGGACACCAGCGCCCACCCGAGACCGACGTACCACGGAAGGCTGAGCGAGGCGGCGATTGCAGCGCCCGCCACCAGGATCAGCTTGATCGGGAAGACATGATGGATGGGCTGGCGCGCTTCGTCGAGGCGGGCCGCGAGGGTGGGACCGCGTCGACGACCATCCGGGCGGCGCGCGGCTGGCGCGCGGTCGGGACGTTCCGGAACGATGCGTTGCGACAACGGACGCCTCGGGTTCTGCGACGCCCCATGGGCGCGGCGCCAGTTAAGCGTCTCGCAGTGAACAACCGGTAACGGCGGTATGTGACAGATCGTCCTGGGCGCCCGAGTGACTTGCCAGCCAGAAATGTTCTTGTTTTGTTCTTGACGTGCGCCCGCGAAAGATGTAGGGTTCGATCAACGTCGAGATTTGCGCCCGGGGCGGCCCGCGAGGCTTGCGCAGAGTGCGCCGCCGCAGGCGGCTGACGTTTCATAGAAGGGCGTTTTCGCAAGAGTTCGACGACCGCGGCTCCCGGGCCGCGAACCCGCCGGGGCGGTCCCGAGCGGGCCTTAACGTATGAGGCCAAGCCTTTGTCCGACGACACCATTCTCGAGGAAGCGCGCGAGGCGTTCCGACTGGCGGCCGACGCCGAGGCGGAGAACCGGCGTGAGGCGCTGGACGACCTGCGTTTCGCGCGCCTGGGCGAGCAGTGGACGCCCGAGGTCCTCCAGCAGCGCGCCCGGGAGGGGCGTCCCATCCTGACCATCAACAGGCTGCCGGCCTTCATACGCCAGGTGGTGAACGACGCCCGGCTCAACAAACCGGCGATAGCCGTCCACCCCGTGGACGACGCCGCCGATCCCGAAACGGCCGAGGTGTTCAACGGCCTGATCCGGCACATCGAGCAGAGTTCGGACGCGACGGTGGCGTACGATACGGCCCTGGACTTCGCCGTGACGAGCGGCGTGGGCTATTTCCGGATCAACACCCGCTATGCGGCCGACGACGGCTTCGACCAGGAGCTGGCCGTCGAGCGGGTGGCGAACCCGTTCTCGGTGTACGGCGACCCGGAGTCGACGGCCGCCGACAGCGCGGACTGGGACACCGCCTTCGTGGTCGAGAGCCTGCCGCGCACGGCCTTCGCGGCGCGCTGGGCCGGCGCCCAAGCGACGGACTGGGGAGACGGCGAGGCTTGGGCCCTGGGTCGGAACGGCCGTCCGGAGGCGGGCGAGCGCGTGCGGGTGGCCGAATACTGGCGCCGCGAGCGGGTAAGCCGCACGATCCTGGCGCTGTCGGATGGCCGGGCCATCGAGGAGGCGGCCTACGCGGCGCAGAAGGCGATGTTCGACGCCCTGGGCGTCACGGTGGTGGGACGGCCGCGGCAGGCGGCGAGCCACAAGGTGACACAGCGGATCGTTTCAGGCGCGGAGGTGCTGGAGACGGTGGACTGGGCGGGGCGATTCATCCCGATCGTTCCGGTCTATGGCGAAGAGCTGATGGTGGACGGCCGGCGACGGCTGCGAAGCCTGGTGCGCGACGCCAAGGACCCGCAGCGGATGTTCAACTACTGGCGCACGGCGTCCACCGAGCTGGTGGCGCTGGCGCCGAAGGCGCCCTTCATCGGCCGCAAGGGTGCGTTCGACAGCGACGCCGAGAAATGGGCCTCGGCCAACACGCGCAGCCACGCCTTCCTGGAGTACGACGGGCCCGAGCCGCCGATCAGACTGCCCTTCTCCGGTACGCCGGTGGGGGCGCTGCAGGAGGCGCTGAACGCCTCGGACGACATGAAGTCCATCATGGGCCTGTACGACGCCAGTCTGGGCGCGCGGTCGAACGAGACCAGCGGCCGGGCGATCATGGCGCGGCAGCGGGAAGGGGATGTCTCGACCTTCCACTACATCGACAACCTGAACCGCGCGATCCGGCACGCGGGCCGAATCCTCATCGACCTGATCCCCAAGGTGTACGCGACGGCTCGAGTGGTGCGGGTGCTGGGACCGGACGGCGCCGCGCGGGGCGTCCCCCTTACGGGTGGCGGAAAGGGGGATGGCGGGGCGGCGCTGAAGGCCGTGGGCCGCATCTACGACCTGGGGGTCGGCCGGTATGACCTGACTGTACGCGCCGGGCCCAGCTTCACCAGCCGTCGGGAGGAGGCGGCGAACCAGATGATCGAGCTGATCCGGGCTTATCCGGCGGCGGCCCCGCTGATCGGGGACCTGCTGGCGCGCAACCTGGACTGGCCGGGCGCCGACGAGATCGCTCAGCGGCTGGCGGCCATGCTGCCGCCACAGGCCCGCGAGGGACAGGCGGAGACCGGCGGCGCGTCACCCGAAGTCGAGGCGGCGAAGGCGCAGTTGGCCGGGCTGGCTCAGGCGCTGGCCGCGGCGCGGGCCGAGGTCGTGGCCCTGAAGCAGGATCGGGCGCACGAGGCGCGGAAGCTGGAGATCGAGGCCTTCGAGGCCGAGACCAACCGGCTGAAGGCGCTGCAGCGGTAGCCTGCGGGACGACTTGCTCGGGTTGGATGTTCCTCATATGTTCGGAGGTGTGAAGATGTGGCCAAGGTCTTCGGATCGCACAGGCGCGAGGGCGCGCGACGGGCTGCCGCCGACGATAGGCATGCATGCGGCCGCATCCGGACAGGACGTCTATGCCCAGCGACTGGGAGCGCCCAGCCGGTTCGACGTCAGCAACGGCGTGCCGACGAAGGGCGGCGGGCGGCTGTCGCCGGAAGACTGCGAGTTCCTCTTCATCGGCGGCGCCGGCGTGGGTGGAGACTATCTGAAAGGCTTCCGCCGCGCGTTCGAGGCGGCAGGCATCCAGAACGTCCGTGTGCCTGGAGAGTCCGATCCGGTGTCGAAAGGACGGCTGGCCGTCGATGCACTTTCGATTCCGATGATGAACGACCTCAACTTCGCCAAGTCGCTGGTCGGCATGCCGCAGGCGCAGGCGGCCGCGAGGCGGTCGCGGTCTCTGGGGGATGAACAGTTCAATCTGGGCGGCTATTCCTATGGGGCGGCCGCGGCGGCGGCGCAGGCCTATGCGGTGGCCCAGGAGGGGGGCAAGGTGGACAATCTGGTCCTGGTGGGCGCGCCCATCAACGCCGACCTCTATGGGGCGGTCCGGAAGCACCCCAACATCCGGAACGTGATCAACGTCGATCTCGACCAGCACGGCGATCCGATCCGCGCGGGCATGTCAGATTTCGAACTCGTCGCCGCCCTTCCGAAGGTCGCCGATCAGTTTTTACAGGACGGACACGACGGCCACTTCTACTACAGTGGCGTAGGCCCTGAGCATGACCGGCGTCGCAAGGGCCTGGCCGACAGGCTGGTGGAGCGCGGGGTTCGATGATCGTGCGGGGCATTGCTGCGGTTCTGTATGCCGTCAGCATCCTCTGGTTCTGCATATACTTCTACTGGATTCGGTCGGCCGTCTTCGAGATGGGCGGGACGGTTGGAGATTTCGTGTGTTTCGCCAACCCATTCTTCTTCATATTTTTTTGCTGGTACGCGGTCGTCTTCGGGCTGGCTTCTCTGGTGATGCGCCCGAACCTGGTGAGAGGACTGGTGTTCGTGGGGTTCATCCTGCTTGAGCCGATCCTCTACGGCGGTTGTGCTCTTGTGACAGGCGAGCCTCGCCCGCTCATGCCCTACATGTAGGACAAGACGCGCGACAGGTAGCTTGCTCCACCGTGCCTGGCGGGCAGGGGAGGACGGTCCGGCCGCGTCCTTTGCAACACAACCCACATCCGCTCCGGCGCCGCCGGAGCCCTTACGCCCAAGGAGTCCCATGGCCTACCAAGACCCCCTCACGGCGGGCGATGCGCCCGCGCGCCCGGATGACGACCTCGAACTCGTCGACGTGGCTCCCGACACGTTCGAACTGGAGTTGGACGGCGAGGTCCACACGCTGCCCGCAGGCTTCAGGGGCGCGTTCCTGCGCCAGGCCGACTACACGCGCAAGACGCAGGAGCTGGCCGACGGCCGCCGCGCTCTGGAGACGGAGCGAGAAGCCTTCCTCCGCGAGATGGCGCGGGGACGAAGCGAAAGCCGCGACCGGCGACAACTCGCGGCCTTGGACGATCAACTCGCCGCCTTCGAGGCGGTCGACTGGGAGACCTACGTCGCGGAGGACGCACAGGGCGCACAGGTCCTGTGGGCGCGGTTCGAAGCGCTGTCGGCGGCGCGCGACGACCTGGCGGAGGCGGTTGCGCGGACCGAAGAGCGGGAGACCCTCGAGGCCGCCCGCGAGGCGGCGGAGGCCATGGCCGAGACCGGTGCGCGGTTGCGCGAGGAGATCGACGGCTGGTCGCCCGAAGTGGCGGCCAAGCTCGTGGAGTACGGTGCGGCGTTCGGCGTCACGCTCGAAGAGCTGGCCCGGATGGCCGACCCGCGGCTCTGGAAGCTGCTCCACAAGGCGTGGCGGGCCGACGAGTCTGCGCGCGGCGAGGCCGGGGCCCAGGCCCGAAGCCTCCAGCCGGCCGTGATGCTGAGCGGCGGCGCAGGCGGCGGGGCCGGCGTCCGCGACGAGTTGGCCACCCGCGAGTGGATGCGCCGGCGCAACGCTCAGGCGGCGAAGGGCGGCTGAGATGGCCAGGTTCATTCATGGGGTGGCGCGACTGGAAGAGGAGGTCCCATTCCAGGGTGGCGTGAGCGGCGAGATCTCACAGCTTTCGGATCTCGATGCTCTGCGCCGCGCTGCTCGCCGCGCCGAGCTGAGCAAGGCCGATGCGATCCTCGGCCCCGTCGAGGGGTTCGCCGCCTATGTCGGCCAGAACGGCATACGCGCCGAGCAAGTGCGGCGCGCCTACCAGGGGCCAGTTCGTAGGTTGGCCGGCGACGCCAGCGATCAGCGAACCTCGCTCAAGGTGGACGCCCGCCGCGCGACGCCGGCTCCCCAGCGCGTCTGGCTGAACCATGTGCGACCGGACGTCGGCAAAGGCGAGGGTAGCGTGGGCGGAGCTGCGCGCACCAACCCGGTGGCCGACGCACAAGCGCGCCAACTCGGCAGGCTAGGGCGGGCTTCGCTCGTGAGCTCGCTCGCTCTGGGCGGCGTCGAAATCGCCGCGGCCAAGGACAAGGCGAGAGCCGCGTCCGGGGTCGCAGGAGGCCTCGGCGGCGGTGGGGCCGCAGGACGGAGCGCCGGCCTCGGCCTTCACGATCGGATACGCGGTCGTGCTCCGGCGCGCCCCGCTGCGAGTTCGGCGCCGGCGCGTTAGGGCTCGTGGGAGCGACGTGGCGCCTGATAGACGACGGTCCGGTTTTCGACGAACGCCGGCTTGACCACGCGATGCGGCCAGTTCGTGTCGAATCCCGGCAGAATCTGGAGCCAGTCCTGCAGCAACTTCCAATCCGGATGATCCTCGCTGAAGGTCACGATCGACATCGATGCGGGATCGCCGAACCTGATGTCGCAGCGGATGTCGTCGAGGGTGATCAGATCCACCTTGTAAATCTCGACCTTGAGGACTTCGCGCCGGTCGATCTGCCAGAGTTGGCGTCCTTTGACCCAAAGGCTGATGGTTTCTCCAGACGTCTGAAGTCGGGGCTCGGGTCGGCGAAACATCCGGCCGCTCCTGGTCGTCTCGCGACAGACGTGAGTCCGTTCGAGTTCCTAATTTGTTCCAATTGCTAAGCCAGGTTCTGCCCGCGCGCAAGTGGCTGGAAGTTGGCGGAGGACACGTCGAGCTACTGGCGGTCGATCGACCTGGCGCCGACCTGTCGAGACAGGATGTTCGGGCTCCCTGTTTGTTCAATGGCCGACCGACCACTGATGCGGTGGCGCGAGGACACATGGCGGCCGGCGAGGATGAGCCTGCCTTGAGCAAACCGGCCGGCCGACGTCGCCGCGCCGCATGACCTGAGTTTCGGGGCCGCCCCGGCGCCACGCCGGATAAAGCGCAACCCGGTTCGCGGGGACGCTCGCTTGCGTCCCTTTCCTTGACCTGACGCCGCGGCCCCCGGGCGCCGGCGGATCGAGCACGCGCCGGCCCCTGGAAGAGGGGGCGCCTCGATCCCCCTGCGGCGATCCACCCATCACAGAGGACATCGAGACGATGCCGAACACCCTATTGACCGCCACCGCGGTGACGCGGGAGGCGCTTCGCGTGCTGCACCAGAAGCTCAACTTCGTGGGCACGATCACGCGCGACTACGACGACCGCTTCGCCCAGGACGGCGCGAAGATCGGAGACACCCTGAAGATCCGCCTGCCCAACCAGTATACGGTGCGGACAGGTTCGGTGCTGGACGCCAAGGACACGGTGGAAAGCTCCGTGGATCTTAAGGTCCAGACCCAGAAGGGCGTGGACCTCAACTTCACCTCCGCCGACCTGACGCTGAGCCTGGACGACTTCTCGGAGCGCGTGCTGGAGCCGGCGATGAGCGTGCTGGCCGCCAACATCGAGGCGGACGCCATGAGCATGTACCAGGACGTCTACAACCAAGTGAGCAACCATGCCCTGCCGGCGACGTTCGCCGGCGTCTTGAGCGCGCGGAAGATGCTGGTCGACAACCTGGCGCCGCTCACCAGCCGGACCTGCAATCTCAACACCCAGGACAATGTGGATCTGGTGGATGCCCTGAAGGGCCTGTTCAACGACAAGTCCACCATCGCGCGCCAGAACCGCGAAGGCTTCATGGGACGGACCGCCGGGTTCGACTTCATGGAGAACACCCTGTGGCCCAGCCACACGGTGGGCTCGAAGGGCGGATCGCCGCTGGTCAACGGCGCCGGTCAGACCGGGTCGACCCTGGTGACGGATGGCTGGTCGAACAGCTCGAACGTACTGAAACGCGGTGACATCTTCACCATCGCCGATGTCTTCCGCGTGCACCCCGAAACCAAGCAGTCGACGGGTCAGCCTCAAACCTTCGTGGTCACCGATGTCGGCGGCGTGACCTCCAACGGTTCAGGCCAGGCCACGATCACCATCAGCCCGCCCATCGTCGGACCTGCCGGTTCGCCGGCGAACCAGACGGTGAGCGCCCTGCCGGGCGACAACAAGTCCATTACGGTGCTTGGCACGGGCGGATTGGCGCACGGGATCAGCCTCGCCTACCAGAAGGACGCCTTCGCCTTCGCAACGGCCGACCTGATGATGCCGCGTGGCGTGGACTGGGCGTCGCGCGAGGTCTTCGACGGCGTGTCGATGCGGATCGTGCGCCAGTACGACATCAACAACGACAAGTTCCCCTGCCGTCTGGACGTCCTGTACGGCTTCAAGACGCTGCGTCCCCAACTGGCCTGCCGACTGGCCAATCGCTGACGTCGAGACTCCGTCGACACGGAGCGGCGGCGGGCTGCGCGCCCGCCGTCGTTTCCCACTCCCTTGCCCCTTCGATCCCCTGGAGGCGGCCGCGCCGCGGCCGGCGTCCCGCCATGAGGCCCGCCATGAAACCGTTCACTCCTGCCGACGACGCGACGGCGTCGATCGCCGCCACCACCTTGACCGCGAACGCGGCGATCAAGCAGCAACCCACCGGCGCGCACCAGATCCGGCTCTATAACGCCGGCGCCTCCACCGTCTTCTGGGCTCTCGGCCCATCGGGCGTGACCGCCGCGCTCACGGACATTCCGCTGCCCGCCGGGGCCATCGAGGTGATCACGCTGGCCAACGGCGTGGCCAACCCCGCGACGCATGTCGCGGCCATCACGGCTTCGGGGTCGGCGACGCTCTATGTGTCGACCGGCCTGGGTCTCTGATCCCCATGACGCTGCATCTGGGCCAACGCGGGCCGGGGCATCAGTCCCGGGTCGCATCGGGCGTCGCCGATCCCGGCGGCCCCGAGAACGCAGAGGCGGCGGCGCTGTTCGCGCGTTTCGAAGCCGATCCGGGGCCCGCGCGACGGACATTGATCGACGCCTGCATCGGAGCCCTGAAAACAGGCGGTGTATGGGCCAAGCTGGACGCCTTCTACATGCTGGCGGCGCACGACGCCCAGGCTGCGCGGCTCAACTGGGTCCAGGACGCCTTCAACCTCCAGCCGGGAGGCGCGGGGACGCTGACGTTCACCCCGGACGTGGGCTGCGAGAATGGCGGCACGGCGGCCTATCTGGACACCGGCTTCAACGACCTGACCGGGTCGGCGCTCTGGACACAGGACGCCATGGGGGCCGGTGGCTATGTCAATGCGTGGGCCGGCGCCGCCAACTACTTCCTGGGTGTCTTTGGCGCGGGCAATCTGCGGATCGGCGCGTCCGCAACCAACATAAACACCCGTATCCATTCCGCGGGCTCGTTCAATCCCGCGTCTCCGGACGCGCTTCCCGGCCATGTGATGGTCGTGCGCAGCGGAGCCGCCAGCAGCCGGGTCCTTCGAAACGGAACGCAGGTGGGCGCTGTCTCGACCGCCGCGAGCACGGCGGGCGCGGATGCGAACGTGGTCGGGCTGAGATCCGGAACGGCGCACAGCGCCGACCGCCTGGCGTGCCTGCATCTGGGCGGTGAGCTCTCGAACACCGAAGTCGCCGACCTGTACGCGGCGATCCTGACCTACCTCACGGCGCTGGGCGCCCAATGACCCGCTGAGCGGGCGCTCGCCCGCCAGCCTGAACACCAGGACAAATCATGGCGATCACCACCTACGCCGAGCTGAAGGCGGCGGCGGCGAACTGGCTTGTGCGCGGCGATCTGACCGCACGCATCCCCGAATTCGTGACGCTGGCCGAAGCGCGGCTCAATCGTGTGCTAAGGCACCGGCTGGCCGAGGTCGAGGCGCCGCTGCCGGCGACCGCGGGCGCGCGCCGGCTGTCGTTGCCGCAGGGGTTCACGGAACCGCTGCGCCTCTGGCTGGAACGACCTGACGGGCGGCTGGAACTGCCGTTCGTCGAGGCCAGCCTGCTGCCGTTGACGGCGGCGCGCGGCGAACCTGCCGCCTGGTCGATCGACGGTGACGCCGTGGCGTTCGACCGACCCTGTGACGAAGCCTACGGGTTCGTCCTGAGGATGCTGCGCGGGTTTTCGCTGTCGGACGCCGCACCGACCAACGCCCTGCTGTCCGAAGCGCCCGACGTCTATCTGTTCGCCACCGTGGCCGAGGCGGGACCGTTTCTGCGCGACGCGGAACTGACGGGCGCTTACGAAGTCCGGTTGGAGCGGGCGGTCGCCGAACTGGACGCCAAGCACGCCCGCAGCCGGAAGCTCTCCGCCCTGCGCGTCGATCCCGGCCTGATGGTTCTGGACGCCGGACGATGACGATTCCGACCGTTTTACCGGTGGGACCCGATGCGCCCGAAGCGCTGCGCCCGCTCCTGCGTTCGCTGGCCGACGCGATAGCGTCGCTCGCGTCTCCCGGCGGCCCGACGCGGCTCTTCGCCGTCCAGGCGGGCGCTTTGCCGCCTGCCTCCACCCACCCATACGCCCTGGTGCTGGTGACCGACCTCCAGACCCTGGCCCATTCCGACGGAACCGACTGGATCCGACAAGATACGGGAGCCCCGATCCTCTGATGCCTTCCTCCTGGTCCTCATCGCTTCGCTTCGAGTTGCAGTTCACGGGCGAGAACATCAACCTGTGGGGCGAGAAGCTGAACGCCGCGCTCGTTCACGCCGACTACGCCATCGCCGGCTGGCTCACCAAGGCGCTGTCCGGCCACACGACGCTCACGACCGCCAACGCCGGCGCCGATGAGGCTCGCGCGGCGATGATCCGGTTCACAGGCGGCGAGGGGCCATTCACCGTAACCATTCCGCCGGTGAGCAAGGCCTATCTGATCTGGAACGCCTGCGCCGGTCCAGTCACCCTTGCGACGGGGGCCCCCGGAACGGTGACGCTCGACTCCGGGGACATCGCCTGGGTCGCCACCGACGGCGGGGCGGTGAAGACGCCAGGATACGGCGGTCTGTCGATCAAGGACTATGTGGCTGCCGCGGGGTTCTCGCAGGTGGAACTGCCCGCGCAACTCGCAAACGACGGCAAGTATCTCAAAACCGACGGCGCGAATGCGACCTGGCAGGCGCCGGTCGCCGCCGACCTCGCGGACTACGCCTCCGCGATCCAAGGTCTTCAGGTCGCCCTGGCGGTCGCGCTGTAGCGCAGCGACCCGGCGCGTTTCGCCCATATCGACAAGCGTTTGCCCGAACGCGATTTCATTTCTGAAGCCGGCGTTCCCCTGCGGAGACGCCCCAGGAGCCTGAGCCATGGCCGTGACCCCCAACTCCATCGTGACCCCCCAGACGCCGAAGTCGGCCAGCGTGGGACTCACCACTGCGAACACCACCTTCACCACCGCGCCGACCAACACCGCGCTGCTGGTGACGGCCGGGCCGAACGGCGCCCGTGTGACGCGTCTGTGGGCCGTCCCGCTCGAGCAGATCAACGCGGCCAACAACATCCAACTCTACCGCAGCCAAGACGGCGGCACGACCAAGTTCCTGGCGGATTCGAAGCTGATGGGGACCATCAACCCCGGCGCCGCCGTCGCGAACGCGCCGACGGACTTCGGCTACTCGGACGACAACCCGCTGATCCTGACGGCGAACGAGCGGATCTATATGGCCGAGGGACAGACCGAAGCCGTGAACGTCATCGCCGAATGGGCGGACTACTGATGAGCGCTCCGCGACAGAAGCTTCGGGGTCTCGTGGGGCAGGGGATGGACGGGCGGAGGCCGACAAAAGTCGCGTACAGCCGAACCTTCCCTCCAAGGGTGACATCCTACTTGTGGGCAGTGCCGCAGAATGGAATCTATGAGATAGCAGCCTGGGGCTGTGGGTCGGTCACCAGCGCGGGCACTACTGGCACAGGTGCCTTCGCATTTAGGCGCTTAGCGCTAAATGTGGGCCAATGGCTGACCATTACAGTTGGGCTCAACGGGCAGCTCATCAATCCAGCCGGTGGTTCAACCGGCGTCGCGCCGAATACCACCATCTCCTTTCCTGACGGGACAAACATGGTCGCAGGTGCTTGTTCGGCTGGTGGGGTTCCAGGCATCGCTACTGGCGGTGACGTGACCCCCTGAAACTCAGCCAGGAATAGCTAGAGTCCGCCCGACCAAAGGACGGACGAATGAAGCGATCAAGGTTCACGGAAGAGCAGATCAT
>NZ_MEEX01000031.1 GCF_001724605.1 Phenylobacterium sp. SCN 70-31 | reverse complement strand
TCTGCTCTTCCGTGAACCTTGATCGCTTCATTCGTCCGTCCTTTGGTCGGGCGGACTCTAGCTATTCCTGGCTGAGTTTCAGGGGGTCACGTCAGCAGAGATGCGGTGGGACCTGTCTTACCGCAACGACGCGCGCAACTGGCGCAACGTGTACGGCTACTGAGGCAGATGCGCCGGGGGATCGCGTCATGAGGCTGGACGATGCCGCGGTAGGGCTTCGCCGGCTAGCTTTCCGCGCGTCGCGCGCCGCTCTGGGTTTGATCGGCGGAGGTCGGATCACCGCATTCGGTCAAGGCGAGGGAAAGATCGGGATGATCCTGGTCGTAAACCTCGACCGCCAGCCCCAGCGCCTGCGCCGGACCTTTCGTGAACTGAGGCGCTTCAAAACATCCGATGGAACTCGCCTGTCCAGCCTTGCGCGGCGCCTCGCCGCAATAGACGCGCGCGATGGGCGGGCTGTGGCAGCGACCGCGGACATCGACCACACCTACCGCCTCGGAGACCAGCTCCACGTCCAACCCGACGTCCGGTTGGAAGCTTGCTTTGGCGTTGATGAGCCCATTCGGATGACCCGACAGGAAGTTGCGGTAGCGCAATCGCATGTCGAAGCTTGGAAGCTCATCGCCACCGGCCCGTGCGACCACGTTCTTGTGCTGGAGGATGACGTCTGGTTCCGAACGGGGGCGGCGGCAGCGATCGACCGGGGGTGGCGCGCCGCGGCGCGTCGCCAGCAGGACGGCGGGCCGCGCCTGCTGTACCTCTCCTACGCAGACGCCGGTGGAACAGCTGAGCGCGTCGACGTTTGTGAGGCCCTGTTTCGTCCTGTGCGCGGCCTCTGGTTTCTGTCCGGCTATGTGCTGTCGCGCCAGGGCGCTGCTTCTCTCTTGCGGGCGATGCCGGTCGTGGGACCCGTCGACTTGTGGATGAACTTTCGCTTCGGGGAGTTGGGGGCGCTTGCGCTCGCTTCGCCCGCAATACTCCAGCGGCCCGACCAGGGTTCGGACAACGCTTATTCCGTACTGCCCTATCTTGCCCGCGCCGGGATTATCGACGCCGACACCGTTCCCGAGGCTCCGCGCGTCGGGGGGCCTGTGCTGGCCTGGACAGAGGGGCGGGACCGAGAGAGCTTGGCGATGGCCCTTTCCATGCTCGGATTGCGCGTAAGGTCCTTCGATCCCGAAGAGCGCGAGATGGCGGCAGGCGAGCTGTTCGCTCAGCTCAACACCTTCGACGCCCTTGTCGACCCCCCCTTGGCCCCGTGCGCGGTGTCGGCTGGCATCGCACTGCGCCGAGCGAAGTTCATATTCGAAGCGGGAGCTCGCGGAGCCGGTCAAGTGCGGGCCGCACCTTCGCTACGTTCCAGAACGACTATTCTTCCGGCGGGAGATCCCAACGAAACATCGTGGGAGCCCATCTGCTCCCTCCTCGAACTTGCTATCCCCGCTCTAGCCTTTCCGCAGGGCGCGCCGCGGGCCTGGAGGCTGTTCCGCGATGATCGCGTCACAGGGAGAGAGCCGGCCAGCAATGCGCGATGGATCGGCGCTGCCGATGACACACCCTGGGCCCTTCTGCCGCTCGGGAACCGTCGATCTGAACCGGTGTCGGATCAACCGCCGGAAGCTGCGCGCGCACGAGAGAACCCTCTCATCCACGCGACAATGAAGGAGTCGAGCACCGAGTTTCCAGGACATGCCGAAACCTTTCCTGGAAACCTGGCCGCGTCCGCCGCAGATGGTCTGCGCTACAGCGTTGAAGGGGTCGAATTGGTCGTCGAGAAGAGGATGACCGGCGATCGCCCCTATCAGTCGGGCGCGCTTGCTTCAGCGCGCCCGTTTACCCACGGACGGTTTGAGGCCGAGATACGGGCTGCCCGCGCTAGCGGCCTCGTCACGGGGTTCTTCCTCCATCGCGCGGGGCCTCGGCAGGAGATCGACATCGAGCTGACCGGCGACGACCCGCATTCGATGCTCGTGAACGTCTATTTCAATCCGGGAGACGACGGTGCCGCAATGGGGTTCGGCTACCGTGGCTCGCCGTGCCGTATCGACCTGGGCTTCGATGCGACCCGCGACTTTCATCGGTACGCGATCGATTGGCGGCCCGATCGGATCACCTGGCTGGTCGATGGCAAGCCCGTGCACCAGCGGGGTGGGTGGGATCCAACGCCTATTCCTCATCTTCCGCTGAAGTTGCACGCGAACCTCTGGGTACCTCGTTCTCGAGAACTGGCCGGTGAGCTCGACGACAGTGCCCTCCCGTCATCGGCATCGTTCCGGAATATTTCTGTCTGGCGTTGATCGGTCCGGTAGTGGCGACCGCTCCAACGCAAGCGCCTCGCCAGGTTCCTCGAGGGTGGAGCGACCGCGTCCCGGACGAATACGCGGAGAACGGCGCTCATCCACGACGTCTACGGCCGCATCGCGGAGCCCGGGCGGCACGAAACCGAAGTGATGGAGGCGGCGTACGCGGACGTTGAAATTCGGTGGGCGACGCCCGAGGGGAGGTCCGCCCTGATCCCGGGCAAAGATGCGCTTTGAGAGTTCAACCGCCTAGCCCAAGAGCGATACGGTGCCAATGTCACGCCGACGGCAGTGATCGCTGTGATGACGCCGGAACAGGTTCCGTTAGAGATGCGGGACCTCGTCGAGACGATCCGAACGTTCCCGCTGACCAAACCGGGCTGATCAGACCAGCGGTACGTCACCGCCGTCGCATCGGGTGTGTTGCAGGGCGGCCGGAGCTGAAAGTCCACTATCAGGACCGAAGCCAACGGCCGCTCCTGGCGCGTGTCGTCATCGCCGCCCAGCCAAGAAGCGGCCCCTCGGCGCTAGGCTGCGAATGTCTAGTTTCCGGAGCGGAGCCGATGACCGCAATTGGCGTGTCCCTGACATCCTCGGATTGCAAGCCTGACGTCACGGTCGCCGTGATGGAGCCGCGCGGATAGAATCCGACGAATCAACCGGCGCCGCTGCCAAGGCGACAATGAAGACGAGCCTCGACCATCTACCGGAGGGCAAACGGGCCGAGCTGTCTCGCGTCCTTGAGGTGCTGTTCCGTGAATTCGAGGACGTCACCAAGCGCAAGAGCGGCATGCGTCTTCAGGGGCGCATCCTCAAAGTCATCCTCTTCGGCAGCTACGCCCGGGGCAACTGGGTCGACGATCCCGTCGGCGGCTACAAATCGGACTACGACCTGCTTATCGTCGTCAACCACGACGACTTTGCCGACGTCACTGACTACTGGATGGACGCGGAGGCGCACCTTGAGCAGGCGTTCGACATCGCCCACACGTTGACGGCGCCCGCGCAGTTCATCGTCCACTCACTGGCGGACGTGAACCGCCAGCTCACGCGCGGCCGGCCCTTCTTCACTCAAATCATCAGCGACGGGATTGTCCTCTACGAGGCGCCCGACCATCCCCTCTCTCGGCCTGTGAAGCTCTCACCGGATGACGCGTTCCGCGAAGCCCAGGCGAACTTTGAAAAGTGGTTTCCAAGCGCGGGAGAATTCCTAGTCCACGGCGCGGATGCACTTTCGCGTGGATGGCTCAACAAGGCCGCGTTCGAACTGCACCAAGCCGCCGAACGCTACTACCACTGCGTCCTGCTGACCCAGACACTGTACTCGACCAAATCCCACAACCTGAACTTCCTGCGCGGCCAGGCCGAGCGGGTCGCGCCGGAGCTGATCCCGGCCTGGCCCCGTGGCAACCGCTTCGAGAAGCGCTGCTGGGAACTGCTGCGCCGCGCTTACGTCGAAGCCCGCTTCTCCGACCAATACGAGATCTCGACCGAACAACTGACCTGGCTGGTCGACCGGCTGAAAGATCTCCAGGTCCGCGTCGAGCGGAGCTGCCGCGACTACCTCGCCACCATCGCGCCACCTGCCTAAATCCCTGTGCGGCAAGGACTCTAGGCGGCTCCGGCGGCTTGTGCCACGCTGGCCCTCGAGCCCGGTCGAAGCCGGCTCACCGCGACGGCCGATCCGCCGCCGCTGGGCGCCCGCGCCATAGAAGACCGCACCGTCAGGTCCGGGAAAGCGCGGGGCGCAGGGACCTGAGCCCTGCGTTCGACACGCCCGGTCGCCACGAACGCGCGGTTCACTGCGAGGGGACGTCATGTCCCGCCCCACCCCCGCGCGCCCGGTGCGCGAGCCGGCGCTCGACGCGTCGGCGGAGGCGCCCGCGCCCACAACCTCGGGCGAGCGACCCGACGCGACATGGCGCGCGCATCTGGTCTGGCTGCGGACCCGACTTCGGAGCCGCTTCAGCGCCGACCTCGCCGATGACCTGGCGCAGGAGACCTACCTGCGCCTCGTCGGTCGCGCCGCCGACGCCCCCGTCGAGAACCCCCGCGGCCTCCTGATGACCGTCGCCACCAACCTGGCCCGCGACGTCTTCCGGCGCGATCGGGTCCGCGCAGACTATGCGGCCCGCGCCCCGCAAGCCTACGCGCCGACGGACGCCGCCCACCACACGGCGGAAGACGACTTCCAGGTCCGGGAAGCGATCCGATCCCTGCCGCCGAAACTCCGGGACGTCCTGCTGCTCAGCAAGATCGGGGGCTTGACGAACCGCGAGATCGCGCAACGCTACGGTTTATCGGTGCGGGCTATCGACAAACGGTTGCAACAGGCCGTTACGCTGTTCGTCGCTCGACTACGGGATTGAGGCTTCGAAATCTGGCCATGGGAACGCTCCGAGGAGACGACCGCCGGACGCTCGAAGAGGCCGCGGCCTGGTTCACGCGGCTCAAGGGGGATTCCGTCAGCGAAGCGACGATCGACGCGTTCATGGCGTGGCGGCGGACGGCCGCGAACGACGCGGCCTACAGCGAGGTGGAAGCCCGCTGGCGCCAGGCCGACCGCGTCAGCAACGACCCCGAACTCGTCCGGCTGACGGAAGCGGCGCTGCGAAAGCCGAACAGGTGGGACGCGCTTCGAAGGTTCCTCGCTCGGAACCTGCTGCCGCTTAGCCTGGCCGGCGCGACCCTGGCCGGCGCCCTATTCCTCCTCGTGACGCACCTGCAGCCGCAGGCCTACGAGACCGACGTCGGCGCCCAGCAAATCGTCCGGCTCACCGACGGCTCGACGCTGCGGCTCAACACGGCCAGCCGGGCGGAGATCCACTTCTCCCGCAACGAGCGCCGCATCGTGCTGCAGCGTGGCGAGGGCTTCTTCGAGGTCGCCCACGACGCGGCGCGGCCGTTCATCGTCGTGGCCGGCGACACCCAGGTCCGCGCGCTCGGCACGAAGTTCGACGTGCGGCGCACGAACGGCGCGACGCAGGTGATCCTGGCAGAAGGGCGTGTGCAGGTGATCCGGCCGGATCGAAAGGAGCAATGGACGCTCGCCCCCAACCAGAAGCTCACCCTCAACGGCGCGCCGCCCGTGCCCCAGGTCGCCGACGCGGCCATGACGACGAGCTGGACGACAGGGCGACTGCGTTTCCGGGAGACGCCGCTGGCCGAGGCGGTAGCCGAGGTGAACCGCTACAGCCAGACCAAGATCGTACTGGAGGCGCGACGCGTCGAGGCCGAGCGGGTCAGCGGCGTGTTCGATACGGGCGACACCAAGGCCTTCGTCTCCGCGGTGACCGAGATCTTCGGCCTCACGGCCACCCCGTCGCCGGAGGGCATTCGCCTTCGGGCGCGCGAGCCAGCGGCCGGCTGAGCAATTTTTTACGAAGGCCCAGGTTCGCGTTTCACAGCGCCGGCGCGTCACCTCCAAGACGCCGGCGAAAGCAACCCGAGGCCCCGCCCTGATGGCAGGCCAAGCGCGGCGTCGGGGGAGTGATATGGTCCGAGCCGCGCGTTCATTGCCTGACTTGAAATCTCGCCTTCTTGCCGGCTGCCTTTCGGCCTCGCTGGCGGCCACGGCCTCGACGGCCCTGGCCGAGACGGCCGGCCCCGTGGACGTGCCGGCCGGATCGCTGGATGCCACCCTGACGAGCCTGGCCGGCCAAACGCGCCAGCAGATCCTCTACAAGGCCGAGCTTGTCGCCAACCGCCGCGCGCCCGCCGTCAAAGGGGTGCTTACCTCGGAGGAAGCCCTGCGCCTGGTGCTGCAGGGCACGGGGATCACCGTGAAGCGCACGGGCCCGAACGTGCTGGTCCTGCAGGTCGCCTCGACCGACGATGCGGGAGACGGAGACACCGCAGGCCGCCCTTTCGGCGGTGAGGGATCGTCAGACGCGAGGGTCGTCGGCGTGGACGGCATCCAGGCGGCGCTGCTCGAGGAAGTGACGGTCACCGGCTCGAACCTGCGCGGCGTCCCGCCGACGTCGCCGTTGGTGGTTATGGACCGCGACGACCTCGAGCGGACGGGACAGACCACCATCGCCGACGCGCTTCGAGCGCTGCCCTCGAACTTCGGCGGCGGCGCCGGGGAATCGTTCGGCGTGGGCGCCGACAAGCTCTCGCGCAACGGATCGTTCGGCGCTGCGCTGAACCTGCGCGGCCTCGGCAACAATGCGACGCTCGTCCTCATGAACGGCCATCGCATCGCCGGCTCGGGCAGCTTCGCGGATTTCGTCGACATCTCCAGCATTCCCGGGGCGGCGGTCGAGCGGGTCGAGGTGCTGCTCGATGGGGCCTCGGCGCTCTACGGGTCTGATGCGGTCGGCGGCGTCGTGAATTTCATCATGCGTCGCGACTTCGACGGCTCCGAGACGCGCCTCCTGGCCGGCACATCGACGGGGGGCGGCCGGAGCCAGGTGCAGATCGACCAGGCGTTCGGTCGCCGCTGGGACGGAGGCGGGTTCATCGTCGCCTACGAGCTGCGGCGCCAGGACAACCTGCGGGGCGGCCAGCGGCCCTTCGCCGGGAATGCCGACCTGCGTCCCCTCGGCGGGACCGACCAGCGGCTGACGTCCGCCTTCCCCGGCAACGTGCTCCTGCCCGATCCTGTCACCCGTGCGCTGGTTCCGACCTACGCCATTCCCGCTGGCCAAAACGGCGTCGGCCTGCGGCCCGGCGACTTCATCCTGGGAACGCCCAACCGCTACAACCAGCGCCAGGGCGGTGACATCCTCCCGAAGCAGACTCTGAACTCGGTGTACCTCGCGGGCCACCAGGGCATGGGCGGGCTTGAACTCGCCGCCGACGCGCGCTTCGCCAGCCGGCGCTACAAGAACATCAACGTCCCCCGCCCGGCGACCTTCACTGTCGGCCGCGGGAACCCGTTCTATGTCTCGCCGATCGGGGCGGCGACCCAGTCAATCTCCTACACCTTCGCCAACGATGTTCCGAACCCGACGGCCTACGGCACGTCCGACACGCTGGCCGGAACAGTCTCCGCAAAGCTGGAGCTGCCTCGGGGATGGCGCTCGGAAGCCTACGCGGCCTTCGCCCAGCAGCACGACGAGAACCGGGGCGGCGGCGTGGTGAACTCCGTCATCCTCAACGAAGCTCTGGGCAACACGCCGGACAATCCCGCCACCGTTTACAGCGCCGCGCTGCACGGCCACTTCAATCCGTTCAACGGCGTTGTGGGTGGCGGCAACGCGACCGCGCTCGCCTTCATCAACTCGGGAACGATCTTGGCCCGCAGCCGGGACCGGGTGACATCGGTGAACGTCCAGGCCGACGGGCCGCTGTTCCATCTCCCCGCCGGTGAGGTGAAACTCGCGCTGGGCGCGCAGGCGCGGCGCGAGGGTTTCACCTCCGAAAGCACCATCTACGTGGCGACCACGTCTCCGACGCGGAGCTCGAGCCTCGACCTGGACCGCACGGTCACCGCGGCGTTCGGCGAGCTTCAGGCGCCCCTGTTCGGGCCGGACAACGCGCGACCGGGCCTTCAGCGGCTAGAGCTTTCGTTCGCGGCGCGGGTCGAGCGCTACGAGAGCTTCGGGACGACGGTGAACCCCAAGGCGGGCCTTCTTTGGTCGCCCACGTCGAGTCTGATCGTCCGTGGCACCTACGGCCGTTCGTTCCGAGCTCCCGCGTTGCGCGAAGTCGCCGACCCGGCCGTCTTCAATCCGCAGCTCCTGGCGCTCGGAACGGGCCGCGTGGTGACGCTCACGCTGTCCGGCGGCAACCCGGACCTGAAGCCGGAGACGGCCGACTCCTGGACGGTCGGCTTCGACTGGAAACCCGATGGCATTCCGGGCTTGGCGCTCAGCGCGACAGGCTTCGACGTCCGCTTCAAGAACCACATCGAGAAGCCCGTCTCGGCGAACCAGGCGAACGCCCTGCAGGATCCGACTCTGTCGGCCTTCGTGCGGCGGATTTCTCCCTCGACCTCGGCGGCGGACCTCGCCTTGATCCAGCGCCTACTGGCGGATCCGGCGCTGAGCAACGCGACCGGCACATTTCCGGCGGAGCAGTACGGCGCGATCCTGGACAATCGCTACGTCAACAGCGCGACCCTCCATGTGCGCGGGATCGACGTCTCCGCCCGCTACCGCTTCGACCTGGGCCAGGACACGATCGCCCTCGCCGCGAACGCGACCTACATGCTCAGCTTCGACCAGCGGCTCACGCCGACTTCGGCCGTCGTGGAACGGGTCAACCGGATCAATTTCCCGACCCGATTGCGTGGTCGGGCGACCGCGGACTGGACCCGTGGCGCGCTGACGCTCGGGGCCGCGTTCAACTACGTGAGCCGATACCGCGATGACCTGGGCGTCCGCATCGACGCCCAGCCGACCTTCGATCTGCAGGCCCGCGTGGCCCCCCCGAAGCGCGGCCCTCTGGCCGGCGTCGCGGTGCTCCTGAACGTGCGCAACGTCTTCGACCGGAACCCGCCCTTCTACAACAACAGCCTGGGCATCGGTTACGATGGCGCCTCCGGCGAGCCGGTGGGCCGCTATGTGTCCCTGCAGCTGACGCGCGCTTGGTGAGCACGGGTCATGCGCCAGCTCCTGGCAGCGGCCGCGTTCGCGGTCGGCTGCGTCGCGCCCCCGACCCCGGCCGCGGCGAAACCTTTCACCGTCGAAGACCTTCTCCAGGTCGAGACCCTGGGGGCGGCCGCCTTCGACCCGCACGGCCGCCACCTCGTCTACGAGGCGCGCGACGCGTATGCGACTGCATCGCGCTTCGACAGCGATCGAGGGGTTGTGCACGGCCTCAGTCGCCTCAGGGTCGTCGCCACCGACAAGCCCGGGCCGGGACGCCCGCTGCTCGCGGGCGACCCCGCTGGCGTCCTGCTTGGCGACTTCTCGCCCTCGGGCGACAGGCTGGCGGTGTATCGAGTGATCGGGCCCACGTGGCGGCTGGGCGTCGTGACGATGTCGACCGGCGCCGTTCGGTGGCTCCCGATCACACCCCAGGGCGACACGCGCGGCCGTGCACTGCAGTGGCTGGATGACCGCCGGCTCCTGGTGCTTGATCGCCCGGATGGACGCGGACCGCTGGTCCTACGCCAGGGTTCGACGTTCTCGCGGGAGCTGACACGCCGATGGGAAGCCGCCGCCACGGGGGCGGGCGCTCACACCGCCTACGGCAGCGGCGCGTATCTCGGTGTCCGCACGCGGGCTTTGAACCGCCTCCTTCTTGTCGACGCTCGAACGGGCGACCAGGACGTCCTGGCGCACGGCGAGTTCATCGACCTGGAGGTCTCGCCCCAGGGCGATCGCGTGGCGCTACTGCAGAGCGGGGAAGACCTTCAGCCTCATGGCGAAGCGCCCGTACGGGGTCCCGCGGGTTCCGAGACCGAGGCGACCCGGCTGTCGATCCTCGATCTGCGCACGGGTGAAACGCGGCGGCCCTGCGCCGCGTGCGATGTCCTTCCGCAGTTGCTCGCGTGGTCGCCGAGCGGTCAGCGGCTCCTCGTGTTCACGCGTGGGCGCCACCAACTCTGGACAGACGGGCGATTTGCCGAGGTGGACGTCGAGACCGGCGCCGTCCGGACGATCGGCGAACGCGTGCAGCCCCGGTTCGACCTCAATCCCGTGACGGTCTGGACCGCGTGGATGGGCGAGACGCCGCTGGTCTTCGGCCGGCTGGCGGGGGCAAACGCCGGCCGTGACGACTGGTTCGCGCTCGCCGACGGGGCGCCGCGTAACCTTACGAGGCGCCTGCCCCCGCCTAGCCGCAGCGCCCGTGTCGCAGGGCGGGAACATCTGTGGGTTTGGGCGGGCGACCGGGCGTGGCGTGTCCGTCGTTCCGGCGACGTCACCGCCGCTGCGCCGGGATTGAGGGTGGCGGCTCTGCCGGATCGCCGGGTCGGAGCCGGTGGCCGGCTGGCGCGTGCGCCGGCGCTGTGGGTGGCGGCGCAGGACGCCTCGGGCAAGCCAAGCCTCACCCGCCTCAGCGCCGAGGGACAGACCGCGGCGGCGCTGGGCGCGGCCGCGGGCGGCGCGTGGGAGGCGGCAGCGCCCGGCGGCGTCCTCCAGCGCGCCACGGACGCCCATGGCGTCGAGACACTCACGCTATCGGTTGGCGGACGGAGCATCCCGACAGCCGCCGTCAACCGTGGCTGGGCGGCGCGCGATCCCCCACGGATCGTCCAAGTGCGCCACCCCGGTCCGGTCGGGGAGCCCGTGGTTAGTTGGGTCTTTCTTCCCACGGGCTCTCCGGCGAGAGGCCCAGCCCCCCTTGTGGTGCGCGCCTATCCGGGCGCGACCTATCCGGCTCCGCCGCAGGAGACGCCGGGCCGGCCCGAATTCTACCAGAACATCCGTGTGCTGACCGGCCACGGCTATGCCGTCCTCGTTCCGAGCCTGCCGAACCCAACGGGCGGGATGACCGCGCCGGCGCAGGGGTTGGCCGAGCGCATCCTGGCCATCGTCCAGGCAGCGATCGACGCGCCCGAGCTGGCCGACAAGGTCGATCCGACCCGCATGGCCATCATGGGCCACAGCTTCGGCGGCTACGCCGCGATGATCACGGTCGCGCAGACGGACTGCTTCGCGGCGGCGGTGTCCCTGAACGGCGTGAGCGACCTGGTCGGCTACTGGTCCACCATCCCGCAGCACCTGCAGCTGGACTCTGAAATCGCCTACTGGAGCAACTGGCACACTGGCGTGGTGGAGCGCACGCAGCCGGAAATGGGCGCCCCGCCCTGGCGCGATCCGGCGCGTTACATCCGCAACAGCCCGCTGTTCCTGGCGGACCGCATTCAGACGCCCCTCCTGCTGATCCACGGTGCGCAGGACGGCCTGTCGGCGGCCCAGTCCGAAGCGATGTATTCGGCCCTGTTCCGACAGGGGAAGGATGCGCTTTACGTCGTCTACTGGGGCGCCATGCACGCGCCCTCGTCGCCGGGCGACATCCGCGACGTCTACGCCCAGACGTTCCGCTTCCTCGACGCGCACTTCGCCGGTGTTTCTACAGGCGGCGTGGCGCCGTCCGCGAGTCCGGGACCCGCGTCTGCCAATGGCGCACCCAGGCCTCTGTCGACACCGCCCAGAGAATGTCCGAGGGCTTCGCCGCCCAGATCAGGTGCTCCGGGCTGAGCGCCAGCTCAAGACGGACGCGGTCGAGCACGCCCGCCTCAGCAAGGCAGCCGTCGAGCAGGTAAGGTCGCAGCCAACCCAGGCTGTTGGCGATGAGCCGGGCGAAGTAGACCGTCACGATGCCCTTGGCCCGGCGGTTCAGGACGCACTCGGGCAGCCGGTCGGCGAAGACGCTCCGGGCGAACGCCCGGTCGTAGCTCGAGCCCGCAAGGGCGGGCGTCGGGATCCGCAGGGCGTGCTCGAGCACAGGCTGGGCGAAGAGGGGGTAGAGGACATCCGCTTCGTGCCGCCGGCGGCTTGGGCCCTCGTTCAGGAAGAACCGGGCAAGCGCGTGGATGTGCAGCTGCTTTCCGGGCCCAAGCCCGCAGTGCTCCGCCTCATGCAGCCACTTGGGCTTCAGGTCGGCTGTGGCGGCGCGCACCTCGCGCGAGATCAACGACGACCAGAGACCTTCGACCGGCGGCGCCCGGCCAACCGCTTCGGCGCGAGCGGACCGAAGGACCTCCCACACCGAGCGCCGGGTGCGGCGCGCGACGTTCGCTAGGACGGGGTCCCGAAGGACCGACCAGCCCTTCACCCGCCAGGCGTCCGCGACGATCCCGGCGCCGGCCATCTGCATGAAGACGGCGTCGCCGCCCTGGCCCGAGATGATCGCCTCGGCGCCGGTCTCCCGAATCCGCTCGATCTCGTCGCGGTCCCATTTCGGATCCACGGCGTTCGCGGAAGGGCGCTGCTCGCGCGCGAACGCCTCCAGGTCGCTGAGGTCCAGGGCCGAGGGCTCGTGCCGCCGTTGGACGAGGGTAAGGCCGGCCCGGGCCGCCACCGCGGTCGCGTAAGCCTGTTCATCCGACTCCGGCCGTCCGAACGCGATGTTGATGGCCTCCACGACCCGGGAGGTCCGGCCGGAGGCGTGCAGGGACCCTGCAATGATGGCCGAGTCCAGACCCCCGGAGACCTCCAGGATCACGCGCTTGTAGCCGCCAACCAGCGACGCGGCGCAGGCGCTGACGCGGGCGCGGAGCTCGTCGGCCGCAGCGCCGAGATCATCGATGGGATTGCCGGCGAAGGCCGAGGGGCTCCACACGACGTCCGACGTGCCCGTGGACCCAAGTCGCAACGCCTCCCCCGGCTGCACCGCGATGACGTCATCCACCAGGACCTGGGTCGCGCAGACCGCGGGCTTCGCGACGAAGTCGGCGATCCTGTCCCAATTGAGCAGCGGCCATCGCGGCCCCACGCCGGCCGGCAGGCCCGTCATCGCCGATCCGACCACTTCGAGTCCGTCGCCCAGCGACCAGGCGAAGCCGGGAAGGGCGCCGCTCGGATCCCGGTACACCCAGGTTTCGCCGCCGCGAGCACTGGCGACCAGCGCGACGTAGCGGCCCCACCGACGCCGGCTGAGCTCCGCGATCAGCTGTCGTGGCGTGGCGTCGGGAAGGTCCCGGCAAGGCGGCGCCCCGGGCATGGGGAACGTGGCGCCGATCAGCACACCGCGGTCGCCATCGATCGGCTCCACGCTCAAGGGCGCGTGGGTCGACGTCCAGACACGAAGGCCCGCGGCCGCATGGGCCAGGCCCCAGTCGGAGGTCGCGGCCAAGGCTTCCCCGAGCTCCCGCGCGCGGCTGGCGGCGCACGCCGACTCCAGGACCCATGACAGAGCGAGGAAGGCGGCGCGCACCGTCACAGGACCATTATCGGCGTGAAGGCCCGGATGCGGTCCGGTTCGTCGTCGAGGACCAGGTCCTCGCACTGCAGCCAGCAATGGGCGTGGAAGGGCCAGGTTCTCACGCCGAAGACCCACAAGGCGTCGTGGCCCTGGCGGCGTAGGAGGCGGAGGAGCATGAAGGCGCGAAGCAGGCACTTGGCGCTCGTCGGCGCGAACGGCGCCCAGCGATGGAAATCGTCGACCGTCTCCACCAACTGCTCGCTCACGGAGGGCGGTCGCGTGCGCTGAGCCCGCCCGGCGTCGACGATTTCCTTGAACGGCCGCCCGCGATAGGCCGCGAGCATGTCGGCGATGGCGACGGCGATCTGCATCCCATCGCGCAGTGTCGGGACGCCGTAACGGTCGCGCAGGGCGCTCTTCGCGGGGGTGGCGAGGGCCGGCGGCTGCGGCGACTCGCATGAGTTGGCTGGCGACCACGAAGCCTGAACCAGGCCCACTTCGAGAAGGTCCTGCGCCATTCCCGGGTCAGTCGGGCAAAGGGCTCGGCGGCCGGGTTCGAGGGGAGCCCGGTGCTCGCCTTCGGGCAAGCAGACGTAGGCGTCTCGCTCGACGTCGAGGAAGACGAGGTCGCCGTTCACGCCAACGGCGTGGACGTGGTCAGCGAGAAACAGTCTCTTGGCCATCCGCAGCGCCGGTGACCCGTCCCGGCGCGAAAACGCCGGGACGGGCGCAGGCCTTATTCCGGCAGGCCGTCGTCGGGCTGGCCTTCGGCGTCGCCGAAGTAGCCGGCCTTCGTGGCGAGCTTAGCGCCGCCCAGGCAGATGAGACGGCTCGTCGGGATCGACAGATGCTTGGACATTGTAGTCTCCTGCTTCAGTGAATGCCGCGTTTGCAGCAGAAGCAGTTCGCGCTCCGGTTGTGATATATTCAAACTATATCGACTCTATAGTGTCGGCCGCGTCCAGCGCCCTGATCAGGGCCGCGGCGACGCCGATGCGGCGGGCGAAGAAGGCGTTGAGCGCACTGCGGACCGTCTCCGTCGCGCCGCTCGATATGACGTCCAGGAGCTGACCGAACTCCGCCGGCAGGCCGTGCAGGACGCGGGGTTCGACGGTGCGCAGCGGCGCGAGCTGATCCTGCAATCGAGCCAGATGCCGCGCCAAGGGCGGGCTTGAAGCCGACGCGAAGACCCGGAACAGCCGCTCACTGGCAAGCACGAAGGCCGCGTCCGGCGGTGTCTCCGTGGCCGTGGGGACGAGCCGGTCGAGGTCGAGAGGGGGTAGCGAAGATCGCTCGTCGCAGGCGATCAGCAGCAATTCCAGCTCGAGGCGGAAGAGCGCGATGAGATCCTGTTCGGCGAGGCTTTGAACGAAGAAGCCCTGCCCGCGACGATCCAGCAGCAGACCTTCTCCGGCCAGCCGGGAGAGCGCTTCGCGCACGGGGGTCTGGCTGAGGCTCAATCGTTCAGCGATGTCGTTGGCCGTGAGCCTGGAGCCCGCTCTGTGGACGCCTGCCCGCAGTTCCTCCCTCAGCGTGTCGAGAGCGATCTTGAATGAATCAGCGCGCTTCCTCGTCATGGGGTGCTCCGCAACAAGGCCGCAGACTGAAGCCAAAATCCGGATCATGTCGAGATGTCACGACCTCCGTGATTGATAACCCGACAATAATCGTCGGACATTCCGACAAGACGCGTCGGATCAGACGGCAAGTTCATCATGAAACAACAAGCATCATCATAACTAAACTTGGTTCAGGCGCGGAATGGCGTGCAGATTGCGGGTCAGTGCCTTCCCCACCTGTGCATGGATCGCCTTTGACGGATTGACGACGACCTAGGGCTGCTCTGAGGATGCGGCGAAATGTAAGGTTGTTGGTGTGGTTCGGGCGATGTCGCGTTCGAGTTCGAGAAAGCCGCGTGAGCGCGACGAGGCCCTGTCCTGCGTCCTGAAGGCGATCCGAAATCACCGGCGGATGACCGTGCAGCAGGTGGCCGACCTGATGGCCCTGAACAAGCGGACCTACGAGCGCTTCGAGGCCGGCGAGGGTTTCCTCAAGGTCGACAGGATCTTCGCCTTCGCCCGCGCCACCGACAGCGATCCCTACGCCAACTGGGCCAGCGTGAAGATGGGCGCGCCCGACTTCGCCATCGCCTGCATCGACAGCAAGCTGTTGCTCCTCTGCGTCGCTCACGCCCGCGAGCTCTTTCTCCAGGAGGGCGCCGACCTCGCCAACCTCCAGGCCGCTCCGATCGTGGAGGCGCTGAAGGTGGCCTTCACCATGCTGAGCGCAGAGCTGGACCGAAGCCGCAAGGCCGCGAACCGCTGGCTCGGCGATCCAGGCGATCCAGGCGACCCCGGCGATCCGACGGCGGAGGACTGATCGCCCGTCGCAAGACCGACACTTCTTGTCGGTCCATCCGACAAACAATGTCGGAAAAATAAATAAAAACAAAGAGTTGGAACGATATCGCGCCGATCTCGGTTCTGACGCCAGTGGAAGCGTCGGTGCAGCTCCAAAGATGAGTGGCCTTGTCAGTCGTCTCACGGCCGTGGCCCTTGGCGCCCTTTCGGGGCTGCAGGCCGCGACCCAGTATGTGGCCTGGTCGTTTCGCTACGCCTCGCCCCTCGGCGATGGCCTCCCGCTCGCAGATGACGCCAGGCTCTACGCGCCCTGGTCGGTGCTCCACTGGCGGGCCGAGTTCCTCAACGAAGGTCCCAGGGTGTTTGCGGGCGCGGGCGCGCTCATGATGCTCGGCGTGGCCCTGGGCCTCGGCGCCTGCATGCTCCTCGAGCCCACGGCGGGACGGCGCCGTGCGCGGGGGTGGGGCGGTCATGACGAGGCGCGCCGGGCGGGCCTCACCGCGCGCACGGGATGTGTCCTCGGGGACCTCGACGGACGCCTCCTGGTGACGGCGGACCTGCGCCCCACGCTGGTGACCGGCGGCACGCGCTCCGGGAAGGGCCGCGGCCACGTCGTGCCCAGCCTGCTCTGCTGGACCGAGAGCGCCATGATCCACGACCCGAAAGGCGAGCTCTGGCGGGTGACGGCCGGATGGCGGGCGACCTTCTCGCACGCCCTTCGCTTCAACCCGCGCGATCCGGACACTGCCCGATGGAATCCGCTGGCCGAGATCCAGCCGGGGCCCGGTGAACTCGCCCAGGTGCAGCGCCTCGTGGCGATCCTCTCCGATCCGGGCGGCGTGCGCGACGAGGAGGCGATCTGGGACAAGTCGGCGTCGGAGATCCTCGAGGCCGTGATCCTCCATGTCCTCTACACCGCGGACGACGAGGCCAAGTCGCTGCTGAAGGTCCGGGAGCTCCTCGCGGACCTGGACGAGGCGGCGGAGGCGATGGTGCGCACGCAGCACGTGGTCGGCGCCGACGGGGAGCCCGCGACCCACCCCTTCATCCGCACGGCGGTGAAGGGCTATGCCGCCATGCACGACCGCTTCCGTACGTCCGTCCAGGGGACTGCGCGCTCCTATCTGAAGTGGCTGGCCGGGGCCGACGTCGAGCGCGCTCTCTCCGCATCGGACTTCGCGGTCGGCGACCTGATGTGCGCCGGGGCGCCGGTGAGTCTCTACGTTCAGGTGGCGCCGGCCGATGTGTCGGCGTTGAAACCCCTGGTGCGCTTGCTGTTCTACGCCGCCGCCCAGTCGCTCACGGCGCACGAGCATACCGACGCCAACGGGCGGCCCAAGCGCCACAAGCTCCTGATGGCGATGGACGAGTTTCCGCTGCTGGGCCGGGTCGAGTTCTTCGAGAAGAGCCTGCGCCTGATGAGCGGCTACGGCCTGAAGACCATGTTCGTCGCCCAGAGCCTGAACGACATCGTCGAGACCTACGGCCCCAACAACACCATCCTCGACAACTGCTTCGTCTACACCGCCTTCGCAGCCCTCGACCCCCTGACGCAGGACAAGGTCTCGCGCCTGACCGGCGCCATTTCCGAGACGCGCACGAGCCGTAGCGGTCCCGCGGGCCTCGGCGCCGGCCGCAGCTCGATATCCCGGTCCGAGGTGGAGCGTCCACTGCTTGAGCCCGGCGAAATCCGCGCGCTCGCTGACGACGAGCAGCTCGTCTTCGTGGCCGGCCGTCGTCCGCTCCGGACCCGAAAGGTCCGCTACGACGTCCGCGAGCCGTTCCGCTCACGCGCCGCGATCGAGGCGCCGGACGGCGCCGTCGACACGCCCGGGCGCCCCTCGCATCCCTGGGCAGGTCAACGCGCGCTCGGCGAAAATCCCGCCGCCAGCTTGCCGCTCTTCAAGGAGGTGGCGGCCGCCATGGACGACAAGAAGGCCGCGAAGAAGGCGGTCCAGATCTACGAGCGCGTCGCCGAGGAATTCGCCGCCCAGGAGGCCGCGCTCGATCACCTGCAAGGACGCAACAATGGCCAAGGCTGACGACCGACCGACTCCCAGGGTCCAGGTCTATTTCGAAAACCCCAAGACCGAGGTCGCGCTGCGCCGCGAGGCGCGCGCGAACCGCATGACGCTGAGCCGCGCCGCCGAGCAGGCGATCGCGCGCGGACTTCAGCGCCGGCCCGCTGCCGATCCGGAGGATCGCGTCCTCGCCCTGGACCGCGCGCTGCGCGATCACATGCGGGCCATGGCGAGGGACATGACCATCGTGCAGGAACTCATGGTGGAGTTCGCCCGCGCCTTCTTCTCGCGGCTCCCCGACACCGCCGCCGACCAGGACCCCGTCCTGCGGGCCGCGGTCGAGGCCCGCATCGAGCGGCTGCTCGACGCCGCGGCGGCGCGCATCGTGGCCGGCGGCGCCCAGCCGCTCGGCCCGCAGGCCGAGACGGAGGCGCGCAGCTTCGCGCCGGCGGCCGAATGACCGCTGACGCGCTCGGCGCCCAGCGCAGACGCGACGCGCTCCACCACGCCCTGGGGCCGGTGATCCTGGCGGCGCTTGCCGAAGCTGACGTCGTCGAGATCCTGGCCAATCCGGACGGGCGCATCGTGCTCGACCGGACGGGACGCGGGCGCGAGGACACGGGACATCTCATGGCGTCCGGGGCGCGGGAGCGGGTCATCCGCCTGGTCGCCGACCACGTCGGAGAACCGGTCCTCCGCGACGACCCGCGCCTGTCGGGCGTCCTGCCCTCGGGCGAGCGTTTCCAGGGCTTCCTGCCACCGGTGTGTGCGCAGCCGACCTTCTCGATCCGCAAACGGCCCGGCGTCATCTGGACCCTCAGCGACTACGTGCGCGACGGCGTGATGCGTCAGGCGGACGCCGAGACGATCGCCGCCGCGGCGCGCGAACGCCGCAACATCGTGATCTCCGGGGGGGCCGGCTCCGGCAAGACCACGCTCGCGAACGCGGTGCTCGCCGAGCCGGCCTTCGCCGCGGATCGGGTATTCATCATCGAGGACACCCCCGAGCTCCAATGCGCGGCGTGGGACTGCGTGGCGGTCCTGACGCGGCGGAGCCCGAAGCCCATCGGCGTGGTCGATCTCGTACGGGACGCCCTGCGGATGCGGCCTGACCGCATCGTCCTCGGAGAGATCCGGGACGGCGCCGCGGCGCTGGAGGCGCTGAAGGCGTGGAACACGGGCCACCCAGGTGGCGTGACAACGGTCCACGCCAATTCGGCTGCGGAGTGCGTGCCGCGGCTCGAGGACCTGCTGCGGGAGGTGGTGGTCGATCCGCCCAGGCGCCTGATCAACCAGGCCGTCGACCTGATCGTCCATATCGGCCGCACGGGCGCCGGACGACGGATTGAAGGCCTTCTTGGACGCGAGGACTTCGCCGGTCCCGGCTGATGCCTGGTGGCGGGCTCAGAGCCCGCTCACGTGGGGCCGAAGCTCGTTGACGGTCTCGGTGAGGCCGGCCGCCTCCAGCCTGAGCAGGAACTCCTCCGCGCCCATCCGCGGCGGGTTCTTCAACCGCGCGCGCATGAGGCGCACCGCTTCGACGCCGCGCCCGATGTGCAGGCTGAGGGTGTCCGCGATGAAGGCGTCCGCGGACTTCGCCTCGATATTGAGGGGCCCAGCACGAGCGCCGGGAAATCCTTCAGGTTCTCGGTGACAATCATGTGCGCTTCGGTCTTCAGCGCCGCGGCCAGAACGTGGGCGTCCTTGGGGTCCGGCAGCCCCGCGCTGGTCGGCAGGAAGTCGGCATAGCCGCAGACCATCGCGTCTTCGAAGGCCTCCTCCATGGCGCGGCGGTTGCGCAGCGCCTGGTCGGCGGCGTCGGCCACGCCCTGGGCCGAGAGGATCCTGGCGATCGCCCGCTCGGTCTCGTGGAGGATCTCGTCCGACCAGCGGAGGCGGAAGAACTCCGCCTCCGCGAGCGTCAGGAGAAGGTTGCGCGAGGCCACGCCCGCGAGAGAGCAGGCGTCCACGAGGGCGGTGAAGCGGTTTGCGAACACATCCTAAAGGTAGTCCGAGTCGGCCGCTGCCAGGTCTTCGAGGGCGCGGCCCCGGCGGGCGTCACGATCCTTCTTGTAGGCGAAAAGGTGCTCGGCGCGGATGCGTCGATGGCGACCCACCAGGTGATGCTCGATCTCGCCGCGATCGAGGAGCGACACGAGGTGAGGCCGCGAGACGTTCAGGATGTCGGCGGCCTGCTGGGTGGTGAGCATCTGGCTCACCGGCACCAGGGTGACGGCGTCGCCGCTGCCGATATGGCGCAGCAGATCCATCAGCAGGCGCGAAAGGGCCGGCGCGAGGATGATTTCCGCCGTCTGGTTGTCCGCGTCCAGGACGCGGAGCGTCTGGCCCGCCTCGTCCGTGGCTTGAGCGGCGAGGATCTGGCGCAACCGATTGGCCGCCGCCTTCTCGTCGGCGGACGGCAGCCGATCGCCGAAGGGCTCGGCGAAGGCGGGCAGGGTCATGAGGGGCTCCGGGTTCCAGGCAAGTCCTACTGCATATTCGAAATAGACGCAACAAACGAAACGCCCGAAACCCGAGCCCGGTTCATGACAGCGCACGGCCGACTCTCAATCACGCGGGGCGCCGCAGAGGCGTGCCGATGACTTCGCGCGTTCGCCGAGGCAAACCGAAAGTCATCTGAAGGTTGTGCGCATGTCGTGAAAGACCTGCGCACAAGTCGCAGAAACTATTTCATATTTTTCCACATGACCGTGTTGACAACTCGAATCGCGCTGCGCTTGGATTGCAACTATAGCGCGACGAAGCGCTGAGGATTGCACGAATGCGCAAGGAACTCTTACGCGGCCTCTCGGCCGCGACGGCGGCTTGCGGCCTGATGATCGCCGGCCCTGCCATGGCCGGCGGCGCCGGCATGCCCTGGGAGGGGCCGCTCCAGCAGATCGTCGAGTCCGTCACCGGCCCGGTGGTGCAGGCCGCCGCGGTGGTGGCGGTGGTCATCTTCGGCGCCGGCATCGCCATGAGCGAAAGCGGGTCGGGCATGCGGCGCGGCCTGGGCATCCTCTTCGGCCTCTCCATCGCGTTCGCGGCCTCGACCTTCTTCCTGGACTTCTTCGGCTTCGCCGGCGGCGCGGAGATCGGGTGATGAGCGAGCTCCTCCATCGGGAAGGCTGGGACGTCCCCGTGGCCCAGGGCCTCGCCGAACCCGTCCTGCTCGCCGGCATGCCCCGCGACTATGCGATCGTCATGGGCACCGTGGCGCTGGTCCTTGGCCTGGCGCTGCGCATCTGGTGGCTCGGCCTGCTCTGGTGGGCCGCCGCCCATGCGCTCGGCCTCTATGTGGCGCGCGCCGACAAGCGCTTCTTCGATGTGCTGCGCCGCCACCTCGGCCGCGCCGGCCACCTGGACGCGTGAGGCGGCGATGCGGTTCCTCGACGAAGCCCGCCGTCGTCCGGCCACCCTGGCCGACCACCTGCCCTGGGCCGCGCTGGTCGCGCCCGGCGTGGTCCTCAACAAGGATGGGTCCTTCCTGACCGGTCTCGGTTTCCGCGGTCCGGACCTGGAGTCCTCCACGGAGGACGAGCTGATGGCGGTCCGCGCGCGCCTCAACAACGCCTTGCGGCGGCTGGGGACGGGGTGGTGCGTGCATGTCGAGGCGCGTCGTCGGCCGGCGGAGACCTATCCCGCGAGTGAGATCCCGGTCGCCGCGGCCTGGCTGCTGGACGCGGAACGGCAGGCCGCCTTTGAGACGGCGGAGCCCGCGTTCGAGACGGACTTCCGTCTCAGCCTGACTTGGCTGCCGCCGGCCGACGAGACGCGCCGGATCGAGCGGGTGATGTTCGATGGCCTGGCGCGCGGCGGCCGCGACTGGCGCGCCGCACTCGAGGCGTTCCAGCGGGAAGCCGACGCCATCCTCGACCTTATCGCCGACACGCTGCCTGAGGCGCGGCGGCTGGACGACGCCGACCTCCTGTCTTGGCTCCACGCCTGCGCTTCCGGACGCACACAGCGCCTCGCCCCGTCCGAGACGCCGATGTTCCTGGACGCGGCCCTGGCCGACGAGGCCCTCACCGGCGGGATCAGCCCGCGGCTGGGCGCTCAATGGCTCAAGGTGGTCTCGGTGCGCAGCCTTCCGGCGGCGACCCGGCCCGGCCTGCTCGACGCGCTCTCCTGCCTGCCGTTCGAGTACCGGTGGACCGCGCGTTGGATCGCCCTCGACAAGGCCGATGGCGAACGGGAGATCACCCGCCTGCGCAAGCGCTGGTTCGCCAAGCGCAAGGGCATCGGCGTTCTCCTGCGTGAGGCCATCACCAAGGAGGAGGTCCCGCTCCTCGACACCGACGCGGCGGGCAAGACCGAGGAGTGCGACGGGGCGCTCGCCGCCCTCGGGGCCGAGACCTGTGCGTTCGGCTACCTGACCCTCACGGTGACGGTGTTGGACGCGGACGAGGAGCGCGCCGCCGAGAAGGCCCGGCTGGTGGAGATGGCGCTGAACGCCCAGGGCCTCGTCGCGCGCACCGAGGACCTCAACGCCGTCGAGGCCTGGCTGGGGGCGTTGCCCGGCGAGCCTTACGCCGACGTGCGGCGTCCGCTCGTCAGCACCCTGAACCTCGCCGACCTGCTGCCGGTCTCTGCGGTTTGGGCCGGCCCCCCGGGCGACGCCTGCCTGGACGGGCCGCCGCTCGCCGTCGCGCGGACCACGGGCTCCACGCCCTTCCGCCTCGTGCTGCACGTGGGCGACGTCGGCCACGCGATGGTCGTGGGACCGACCGGTTCGGGCAAGAGCGCCTTCCTCTCGTTCCTGGCGCTGCAGTGGTTCCGCTACCCCGGGGCGCGCGTGGTCTTCCTGGACAAGGGGCGCAGCGCCCGGGCCGCGACCTTGGCCAGCGGCGGCGCCTGGTGGGCGCTCGAACCCGGCGCGGGCCTCTCTCTGCAGCCCCTCGCGCGGGTCGAGCAGTCCGCGGAGCGCGCCTGGGCGGCCGAGTGGATCGAGGATGCGGTGCGCAAGGCCGGCGTGGAGATCACACCCCGCCTTCGCGAAGAGGTGTGGAGCGCACTGGGCGCGCTGGCCGACGCGCCAATGGAACAACGGTCGCTGACCGTGTTCTGCGCCCTGGTGCAGGACCGCGCCGTCGCCGCCGCGCTCGAACCGCTCACGCTGAAAGGGCCGCACGGCAGCCTGCTCGACGGCGCCGGCGTCGCGTTCGGCGAGAGCCCGTTCGACACCTTCGAGCTCGAGACCCTGATGGCCACCCGCTCGGCGCTGGCGCCGGTGCTCGCCGCGCTGTTCCACGAGCTCGAGCGCGGTTTCGACGGCCGGCCCACGCTGCTCGTCCTGGACGAGGCTTGGCTGCTCCTCGACGACACCACGTTCGCGGCCAAGATCCGCGAGTGGCTGAAGACGCTGCGCAAGAAGCGTGTGGCCGTCGTCTTCGCCACCCAGTCGCTGGAGGACGTGGCCGGATCATCGATCGCGGCCAGCCTGATCGAGTCCTGCCCGACCCAGGTCTTCCTGCCGAACCCGCGCGCCCTGGAGCCGGCGTCGGCGCCGCTCTACCAGGGATTCGGCCTCAACCGGCGGCAGCTCGAGCTGATCGCCTTCGCGACCCCCAAGCGCGCCTACTATTGGCGACAGCCCCAGGGCCGCCGGCTCTTCGACCTGAAGCTCTCCGGCGTGGGCCTGGCGCTCTGCGGCGCTTCGTCTCCTGAAGACCAGACCCTCATCGACCAGGTCCTCGCCCGCGCCGGCGCCGACGGCTTCGCGCGCGCCTTCCTCGCAGCCAAGGGGTTCTCCCATGTCGACACCCTCTTCGATGCCCTCGCCGAGCCGCCGATCGCGGCGGAGTAGCTGGATCGGCGCGGTGGCGCCGTTGGTCCTGGCGCTCACCGCATGCTCCGAGCCGAAGCCGGCGCAGGCGCAGCAGGTGGTGTTCGACCCCAAGAACCATCTCGAGAACGCCCTGCAGGCGGCCCGCCAGTTGGAGAGCCTCGCCAACGAGGCCCGCAGTCTCGCCAACCAGGCCCGTGAACTCGCGTCGTCGCCGTACAGCCACCTCGCCGAGACCTCCCAGACCCTCAAGGACATCGGCGAGCTCGCCCGTTCGGTGCGCGGCATCGCCAGCGACGTCGACGGCCTGCAGAAGGACTTCGAGAAGCTCTATCCCGCGACGGTCGACGGGCTCGATCCGCGCCGCGCCCTGGAGCAGGCGAGAGCGCGCAACAGCCAGGCGCGGGAGACCGCGCAGGACCTGGCGCGAACCGCCGCCGAGCTCGAGCGGCTGAGCCGCGGCCGCACCGGTCGCCTCGAGGGCGCCCTCGGCGCCAGCAAGGCCGCCGACGGCCAGACCGCCGCGATCCAGTCCTCGACCCAGGTCCTCGCTGTGCTCGCCGAAGACCTGGGTTCGATGCGAACCCTCCTCATGGCGCAGTCGCGGCTCCTGGCGGCGGAGAGCGCGCGACGCGCCTCGGAGAGGGCGGCCAGCGCCGAGGCGCGACGGCAGTTCTGGGGTCGGGAGAAGACCACGATCCCGAACCCTGATTTCGACCCGTTCCCTCACGCGCGTAAGTGAGGAGGGCCTAGATCATGGCGGCCAGTCCCCAGACTGCAAACGACCTGATGACGGTTTTCTCGAATACCGTCTCGGCCGGCTTTGATGCGCTCAGCGGCGCTGTGAACGGCGTGTTCGGTCTGATGATCGCCCTCGTGGTGGCGCTGACCGGCATTCAGTGGGCGCTGTCGTCGAACCGCGAGGTCTTAGCGGCAGGCTTCGGAAAGGTGCTGCTGATCGGCGCCTTCGCCTACCTGATCAATGACTGGCAGGGTCTCTCCCAGACGATCCAAGTCGGCTTCATCGAACTCGGCCTGACTGCCGGCGGGGGCAATCTCTCACGCGCCGACTTCCTCAACCCCGGCGCCATCCTCCAGCAGGGCTGGGAGATCGTTAAGTCGCTTGGCGAGTCGCCGATGCCGGCAGCGGACGTATGGGATGTCGGCGGCAATCTGATGGACGCCCTGATCCTCGGCCTGGCCATGATCGGCATCATGCTGGCCTTCGCGGTGCTGGCGCTGCAGATCATCGTCACCCTGCTCGAGTTCAAGATCGTGACCCTCGGTGGCTTCGTGCTGCTGCCGTTCGGCATCTGGTCGAAGTCATCGTTCCTGGCGGAGCGCCCTCTCGGGTTCGTCGTCTCCTCCGGTCTGAAGGTCCTGGCGCTTGCGATCGTGGTCTCCGGCGCCCGGTCCGTGTTCGACCAGCTGCAGCCCTCGGCCAACCCGGACCTCTACGAGGCGCTCGCCATCCTCGCGGCGTCTCTGCTCCTGGCAATGCTCGCGCTCTTCATCCCGAACCTGGCCTCGGCGCTGGTGACCGGCGGACCGGCCCTCGGCGCAGGTGCGCTCGCCGCCGGGACGCTTGCGGTCGGCGGCGCGGCGGCCGCCGCGGTCAGTGGCGTCGCCGCGGCGACGGGCGCCTCCAGGATCGCCGCGCCCAGCCGCGCGGCCGCCGGCGCCGGATCCGGGCGTCCGCCATCCGCGCCCGGCACGCCGCCGCCGCGACCGTCGAACGACAACCCGCCGAGAGGTCCGGGCTCGGGCCCGACGGCGTCGGGGTCGGGGCCCGGCATGGCCGAGGCGCCGGCGAAATGGACGTCCGCACCGGACGGCCCAGCGGTCCCGAAGGACGCCGCCGCGCCCGACGCCGAGCAGGGACCCGCCCCATCGACGCGCATCGCCAACGAGAACGAGGCCGCCAGGCGGGCCTTCCATCGCGCCCTCGAGGCTGAGCGACGGCCGCAACCGCCCCCGGCTCGGAGCAGCCGAAACGCGGCCATGCGGGCCTTCTTCGTCGCCAACGCAGGACGCGCCCTGCTGCCCGGCAACGAGGCCTCGGGCGCGCTCGCGCCACAGATCCGCGACGAGGAGGCGTAAGCCATGCACCCCTTCTTCCGTCCGAAGCGCGCACTGTCCGCCAGCCCCGAAGCGACGCCCTATCAGCGCGCCGGGCAGGTGTGGGACGACCGCATGGGGCTCAGCCTGGCGCACGCCCGCAACTGGCGGCGCATGGCCTTCGCGAACCTCGCCGTGGCCGCGTTCCTGGGCGGCGGCTGGTGGATGCAGGCGCAGCAGGCGGTGGTGAAGCCCTTCGTGGTGGAGGTGAGCCAATGGGGCCAGACCCAGCGCATCACGGCGATCGGGGGACGCTACGAACCCACCGAGGCGCAGGTCGGCCATGCGCTCGCCAGCTGGATCCGCAGCGTGCGGGCCAAGTCGGTGGATCCGGTGGTGATCCGCCAGAACTGGCTCGCGGCCTATGACTTCGTCACCCCCAAGACGGCCAGCTTCCTGAACAGCTGGGCGCAGGCCCACGATCCGTTCGCCGAGGTCGGCCGCGAGGCCGTCAACGTCGAGATCCTCAACGTCGTGCGGCGCAGCGCCCGCACCTACGACCTGCAGTGGCGCGAGACCCGCTTCGTCAACGGCCAGGCGGCCGCGACGGAGCGCTGGCGCGCGTTGATCACCGTGAAGCTGCAACCTCCGAAGACGGAGGCGGAGCTGCTCAAGAACCCGCTCGGCATCCGCATAGAGGACGTGTCATGGACGCCCGACGCCTCCTGATCCTGCTAAGCTGCAGCCTGCTGTCAGCGGGCTGCGCGACGCTCGAGCGCTTCGGCGTTGACGACCCGCCGGCCGGCCCCCCCGAGCCGGTCGCGGCCACCACGACAGCGCCGGAGCCGACGTCAGTGGTCGGCGCCACCGATGCGCCGACGGCCCCAACGATTTTCGCGACCATGGCGCCGATCCCGGATCCGCCCGCGGCCGACGCCCGCGGCGTCCGGCCCAGCGCCACGGCCAGTACGCCGCGTGTGGTGACCGGCCGGGCGGCGATCGCGGCCGCTAACGCGACGGCGCGTGAGACCTCGCGGTCACGTGGCTTCGTGGGCGGCGTGCAGGTCTTCGCCTACGACCCGGGGCGGGTCTACGAGGTCTGGACCGCACCTCTTCGCGTTACGACCCTCACCCTCTCGCCAGGTGAGACCGTCACCTCCAAGGCGGCCGGCGACACGGTGCGCTGGCAGATCGGAGAGACGTCGTCCGGGGAAGGTTCGAACCAGCGATCTCACGTGATGATCAAGCCGCTGCAGCGCGGGCTCGAGACGAACCTCGTGCTGGCCACCAATCGCCGGGTCTACCTCCTGCAGCTGCGCAGCGGCGCCGCCGAAGCCTTCAATGCGGCGGTGACCTGGGACGTGGCGGCGGTCCTCGAGGGGCCGGACCCAGGTGCGCCGCCGGCCACACCAGAGCCCCAGGGGCTCGTCACCCCGCAGGGGCCGCTCGACGCCGGCTTCCGCATCACCGCGAAGGGCAGGCGCCCGGCGTGGATGCCCGCGGCCGTCATGACCGACGGCGTGCGCACCTTCCTGACCTTCCCGCCGAGCGTGACGGCCGGCGAGGCCCCGGCCCTCTTCGCGCTGGCCCCCGATGGGAAGGCGCAGCTCGTGAACTACCGCCAGCAGGGCGGCCTCTGGGTCGTCGATCGGGTGCTGCACGCCGCCGAGCTGAGGGTGGGCGGGCGCCGGCCCCAGGTGGTCCGCATCGAACGCGTAGGAGCTTCGTCATGACCGATGCTGCGCCGTCGAACGATCGCGCCGGGCCACTGCCGAAGGCGCCCATCGCCCCCTTGGACACCCGCGCGCCGCGCCCGCCGGTGGTGCGGCTGCGCAAGGGCGTCGTGACCGGCCTCGTCATGGTCGCGTCCGGCCTCGTGGCGGGTTCGTTGGCCTGGGCCTTCGTGGTCCAGCCGGAATTGCGCGCGCAGGCCGCCGAAGCCCGGCTGGAGGGTCGCGCGAACGAGGTCCGCGGCGCGGTTCGGCCGAGCGACCGGGTGACCGATGCGCCGGCAACCTACGCCGACCTCGACCGCCTCCCTGAGCCCCGCAAGCTGGGCGGCTCCGCCGACGAGACCCCGCGGGCTGTCCCTGGAGCCCCGGTCGACCGATCGCCGCGCCGCACGCCCGCCGGCGGCCTGTCGCAGGACGCCCGCGCCTCCGGCCTCTTCTTCGGCGGTGTGTCGCCGAGCGCGCCCACCGCTCAACGGTCGGCCACGGGCCAGGGTCGAGAAGACTATGGCCAAGTCTACAACACCCACGCGCTCCTGCCGCCGCTCAGCCCCTACGAAGTGAAGGCCGGCGCCATCCTGCCGGCGGCGCTCCTCACTGCGGTCGACACCTCGCGGGCCGGCCCCGTCACCGCCACGGTGACCGAGAACGTCTTCGACAGCGTCAGCGGACGCCACCTCCTGATCCCCCAGGGCGCGCGGCTGATCGGTCGCCACGAGGGCGAGAGCCGGCATGGCGACCGCCGCGCCTTCATCCTGTGGGAGCGGCTCATCCTGCCAAACGGCAAGAGCCTCGTCCTGCCCAAGGAGCCGGGCGTCGATGCGCACGGCGCGATCGGCGCGAGGGGAGAGGTCGATCGGCGGCTCTTTCCGATGGTCGTCGCGACCCTGTTCGCCGGCGCGATCACGGCCCTGGGCCAGGCGGCGCGCGATTCAGACGATGACTCCGGTGGCCTGCTGGGGGACGCCGGCGACGCCGCGTCGATCGAAGCCGCCCAGGTGGGCGGCAAGCTCATCGACCGCGAGCTTGAGGTGCGCCCGGTGATCCGCCTGCGGCCAGGTACGCGGGTCCGGGTCTTCATCACCCGCGACCTCATCCTGGAGCCCTACCGCTCATGACCCGCGGCCGGATCCTCCTCGCCCTCGTGGTGGTGACGGCCTCGGGCGGAACGGCGAGCTGGCTGCAGGCGCAGCCCACGCCCTGGCTGATCAATGAGACCGACAGCCTGCCGCGCGGCGTCTACCTGCGCACCGCGGGCGCACTACGGATCGGCGTCGTTGTCGCCGCCGCGCCTCCGATGTCTGCGCGGTCCTACCTCGACGAGCTCGGCGCTTCGGCCGACGCGCGACTTCTGAAGCGCATCGCGGCCGGCCCTGGCGAAGAGGTGTGCCGCGACGGCGCGAGGGTGAGCTGGCCGCGCGGTGCGGTGGTGGCGCGGGTCGCCGACCGGCGCGGTCGAGCGCTGCCCACCTGGAGCGGCTGCCGGCGCCTGACGGGCGATGAGTTCCTGCTCCTGGGCGACACCGCGACGAGCTTCGACAGCCGCTACTTCGGCCCGGCGCCGCGGGCGGCGATCCACGGGATCTACAAGGAGGTCTGGCGATGGTGAGGGTCTGGATCATCGGGACGCTGGTCGCGGCGGCGGTGGCGCCGGTCGCCCGCGCGCAGCCCGACTGGCGTTCGGCGGGCGGCGAGATCTTCGCCTCGTCCGAGCCATCACCCGAAGTCGACCCGAACTCAAGGGAGCCGCGGCTCCCAGAAGGCAGCCAGCCCTTCGACGCAGCGGTGGGCGCGGCGGCCGCACGCCATCGCCTGGACCCTAAGCTCTTGCATGCGTTGGTTGCGGTCGAGAGCGCCTACCGGCCGCGCGCGGTGTCACCCGCGGGCGCCGGAGGGCTCACCCAGCTCATGCCAGGCACCGCCACAGCCCTCGGGATCGTGGACCGCTTCGACGCCGCGGCGAACCTGTCCGGCGGCGCGGATTACCTGGCGCGTCAGCTCCTGCGCTTCGGCGACGTGCGCCTGGCGCTCGCGGCCTACAATGCGGGGCCGGAACGGGTGGCGCGTCTCGGTCGCATTCCCAACATCGCCGAAACCCAGTCCTACGTCGCCGCCGTCATCGAATGCTACCTGGCGCTTTCGGCCGGCCGGTCGATCCGGTCGGCTTCCGACTGTCGGAGGGGGCCATGACCTTGCCCACGACCGAGGCGGCCACGGGGCCGGCCGAGCGCGACGACGACCTCCTCACACGCGCGGAGGCGTCGGCCTATCTTCTGCGGTTCGCCGTCCATCTGAAGCCTGCGACCCTGGCGCGGATCTGGTCGACCGGCGGCGATGGCCCGCCCTGTCAGCATATCCGGGGCAAGCCCTGGTACCCTCGCGGCGCACTGCGCGACTGGGCGCAGACGCAACGCACCGGCCTGCGCCGTAACCGGCGCGAGGCGAAGCTCGACCCCCGCGTCGGGAGCTGAGGCGTTGGCCAACTGGCGCACCTTCCTCGACGCGGAAACCTCGGGCGGCCGTTTCCTGCCCTGGCGGGAAGTGGCGGTGTCCACGGGGCTCAGCCGAACCACGGCATGGCGCCTCCAGAAGCGCGGTGACTTCCCGTCTCCGTATGCCATTTCACCCGGCCGCGTCGGATACCGCGAGGCTGAAATCGAAGCGTGGCGCGTCTCGCGGGGCCACAGCGTCGGGCGGGCGAGCGCGAGAGGCTCGGCGACCCCTGGCGGCCCGGAGAGGTGCGCGACCTCACGTGACCGCTTAGCGTCGCAGGGGCCCCGTTTGGACGGGCCGTTGGCCGAAGGCGCCGACAACCGCGAGGCGAAGGCGCCGCAGGTGGTCGGCAGCGTGGAGCGGGCTCGCGCCGCGACCCGGCGGGGAGCGGCTGGGCGACGCCGTTCGCAGCACGCGAAGGCGATCGCTCAGCAGATGTTGTTCGACTTCTGACGCCTGCGAGCGACGGGACGGTCGCACCGTCGATGCATCCTCGGGGGGCAAGTCTGGGCGGGCGAGCCGCGTCCTTCGAGTCTTCCGGACCAGAGCCTCTGGGCGCCCCCCGCCGCGGCACGCCGGTCGCCGAGGGATCCGGCGGCGCCGTGAGAGCCGAGGCGCCACTGCGGCGGACCAGGCTCAAGGCTTCTCCTAGCGCAGTCAGATGCGGACAGGGCGCAATATCCCGCCACGAGGGAGTCGCCCGACTGATCCGAGATCCGCGGATGTCCGTGGAGCCGCGCGCGGTCGGGGCCGGGTCTTCCTCGACGTGTACCCGTCGCAACCCCGACCGACGGGCCGGATGTCTGGGTCGTCCACTCCGTGGCGCGCCACGCACTGGCCGGCGTCTCCGCGGGCTCCGGTCGCGCTGGGCGCGGTAGCGGGCCGAGGCGCCGCGGGCTGAGATCGGCAGCGAATGACCTGTGCGTCCACTACCCGCGATCAGGCGATCCCTCAGGCAGGGGCGTCGCCTCGGCGCGCCAGCCCAATCCCAGCGACTTCTGGATCGCCACCCAGCTGGTGGTCATCGCCGCGACCGCGCGGCTGAGGTTCGCTCTGGCCTGGGCCCGCTGGCGGAGCGCCAGGTTGAGGTCGCTCCGCCCGATCGCGCCTGCGGTGAAGCGCTGTTGGTTGAGCTCGGCCGCCGTGTCCGCCTGGCGGCTGATCTGCGTGAGCGCCGCGACGTTGATGCGATGCTGGCCAAACCTTTGGAGCGACTGTTCGGCGTCCTGAAGCGCGCGGAGCACGACATCGCGGTACCGCGCGTCCGCCTCGCCACGCGCGGCCTGGGCCTGGTCGATCGCGGCTGCGGTCCGCCCGAAATCCAAGAGACTCCATTGCAGGCGCGGCAGTGCGATCGTCGAGAGGTTCGCCACGTCGAAGACGTCTTCGGGGTCGGTTCCCCCGAGTCCCAGGATGCCCATGAAGGACAACCGCGGAAAGCGTGCAGCCTCCGCCACGCCAACCCGCGCGTTCGCGGCGGCGAGCCGGCGCTCGGCGGCGCGGATATCCGGTCGACGTGCGATCAGCCCGGCCGGGTCGCTTACGGCGATGGAGGCAGGCGGCAAGGGAATAGGCGCCGGCGCCGCCAGCAGATCGTCCAAGCCGCCCGGCGCACTCCCCGTGAGGACCGAGAGCGCGTCCTTGAAGACCGCAATGTCGGCCTCCGCTTCGGCGATCTGCGACCTCAAGAGCTCCAGCTCGGCATTCGCGGCGCCGACCGGAAAGAGGGGCAGGGCGCCGGCCGAATAGCGCTGATACGTCAGCTCCAGGGTCTGCTGCTGCAGAACCTGCTCCTGACGCGCGAGCTCGAGCCGGAGCTGCGCCTCGCGGAGGCTGATGTATGCGCGCGCGACTTCCGCGGTGAGCTGTACTTTCGCGTCGTCAACGGTCGCGACCAGGGCCGCGGCCTCGGCGTTGGCGCTTTCGATGCGCCGAGATTGCCCCCCTGCGAAGTCCACCTCCCAATTCGCATTCAGCCCGACGTTGTAGATGCTGAGACGGTCCTGCGTCTCTGCGGCGGTTGGATTCGACGGGGTCGCTGGAGGCGTGGCCGGCAGGTCCAGGCCCGGAACCCGGGCTTGAACGGTCGTAACCTGCGCCGCGAGCGCCGGCAGTCGATTGGCTTGTTCCCGGCGCACGGTGGCGCGGGCCTGGCTCACGCGCGAGCGCGCGGCGGCGAGGCCCGGGTTTCCGGCCAGCGCCCGCGCTTCAAGTTGGTCGAGGAGGGGGTCGCGAAGCAGGGACCACCACTCCTCGAGCAGCGGGCCTGGAGCGACGATCTCGCTGTTGGCTCGCAGGAACGGCTTCGACTCGCGGCCGGCGATCGAAGGCGGTCCGGCGTAGTCGGGGCCGACTGCGCAACCGCAGAGCAGGATCGCCGCCGGGACGGCCAGGAGTGCGTTTCGCATGCGACGTCTCAATGCATGGAGAAGCTGGTGGTCTTCGGAAGGGGGCGCAGGAACAGCACCAGCGGAAGCGTCGCCAGCGTGATCACGCCCATGACGGTGAACACGTCGTTGTAGGTCATGACGAAGGCCTCGCGTTGGATCGTCCCCGCGAGAGCCCTGGTCGCCGCGTCCACGCCCCCAAGGGTCACCGCCAGGCTGTCAAGATGCTCCTGCAGCCGCGGGCTGTTCGCATTCAGCGTCTCCTCCATGCGGCGACTGTGGTGCCAGATCCGCTGGTCCTGAAAGGTGGCGAGCCCCGCCAGCGCAAAGGAGCCCCCGAGATTGCGGGCCGCATTGAAGATGCCGGAGGCGTCGCCGGCATCCTCGGCCGGCACCGAGGCGACCGTCGCCTGATTCAGGAACATCATGGTGAGGATCATCCCGACCCCGCGCAGGAACTGGCTTTCCGTGAAGACGCCGCCCCCGGACTCGGCGGTGAGTCTGATGCTGATGAAGCAACTGAGGGCCATCAGAGCCATCCCAACCCCGACGGCGATGCGGATGTGCATCCTGCGGATCATGAGGGGCAGGAAGGGCATCAGCAGAAACGCCGGCACGCCCATCCAGAAGATCACCAGCCCGGTCTGCAGGGCGTTGTAGTCCGAGATGAGGGTGAGGAACTGGGGAATGACGTAGGTCGATCCGTACATCACCATGCCGAGCGCCAAGGCCATGACCACCACGCTCATGAACTGGCGGTTCAGCATCAGCCGGAGCTTCAAGACCGGCTTCCTAGCCTTCAGTTGGCCGTACGCCAGCAGGGCGAAGCCGAGGACCGACACGGCGGTCAGCTGCACGATCAGCGCAGATGCGAACCATTCCTCGCGATGCCCCTCCTCCAGCACCACGGTCAGGCCGCCGAGGGCGAGCACCATGCCGGCGATTCCGGCCCAGTCGGCATCGCGCAGATAGCTCCAGTCGGCGCGCTCATGCGGCAAGCCGATGAAGAGCAGGACGAGCAGGAGCGCGCAAACCGGCACGTTCACGAAGAAGGCGTAGTGCCAGCTGAGATTTTCCGTGAGCCAGCCCCCCACCAAGGGACCCATGACCGGGCCCAGGATCACTGTCATCCCGAACACCGCCAGTCCAATCGGCTGCTGGGCCGGTGGAAGTCGCTTGGCCACGATGGTCATCGCCGTGGGGATAAGCACGCCGCCCGTCAATCCCTGGCCGGTGCGCCCGATGATCATCGTCGTAAGATCGCCAGCCAGGCCGCAGACGACCGAGAATGCGGTGAACGACGCGACGGCCACGATCAGCAACGTGCGCAGTCCCAGGAGTCGTTCGAGCCAGGCGCTCAGAGGAATGATGACGATCTCGGCGACAAGGAACGCTGTGGCCACCCACGTGCCCTCGGTCCCGGAGGCTCCGATCTCCCCCTGAATAGTGGGAAGCGCCGAATTCACGATGGAGATGTCGAGGGTGGCGAGCATCGCCCCCAGCGCGCCGGCTGCGACCGCGAGCCACGCCGTCAGGTCGGCGCGATCGGTCCGCGCGAGCGGCGGCCCAGCGCCCGAGGAAGGGTCACGGGTTGGCACGACGTAGCCTGTCGAGCTGACCTCGGGCGTTGCGGGTGTCGATGGTCACGACGACAGACATGCCTGGCACCAGCAACCGACGGACTTCCGGCGTGGAAAGCAGCGCAATCCGCACCGGCACGCGTTGGACGATCTTGGTGAAGTTCCCGGTCGCATTCTGTGGCGGAAGGATCGAAAACTCCGCTCCTGTTCCGGGCGCGATGCTTTCGACACGCCCTCGCAGATCGACCCCCGGCAACGCGTCCACCTCGATCCGAACCTCTTGCCCGGGGCGGATGAGGCCGAGTTGGGTTTCCTTGAAGTTCGCCGTCACGTAGACACGATCCCTGGGCACGATGCTCATCAGGCGTTGGCCGGGCTGGACGAATTGACCGGGCCTGAGCGTGAGATCGCCGACCCGGCCTGAGATACTCGCTCGCAGGGTCGCGGAGGCGACGTTGAGTTGCGCGGCCTCGAGCTGGGCCTGCGCGGCCTCGGCCTGCGCGCCCGCTTGGCGCAACTGCGCGCCCAAGGTGTCCCGCCGCCGTTCCGCCGCCGCCAGGGTGGCTCGCGCGGCCGCGACCTGCGAAGCCGCCTGCTCAGACTGCATCTCGAACTGATCGAGCTTCTCGCGCGCCTCCGCACCCGTCGCCGCCAGGGGCCGATATCGCGCGACCTGTTGGGAAGCCAGTCGCGCCTGGGCGGCGATCGCGCCCAGTTGGGCGCGTGCCTGTTGGATGGCGGCGTCCTGTTCGCGCCGCTGCGCGCGCAGGGTGTCTGCGCCGGCAAGCGCGACGGCGATCTGCGCGCTCGCCTGGCTCGCCTGCGCTCCATAGTCGCGGGAATCAATCTTCGCGAGCGCCTCTCCGCGCCGCACGAGCTGATTGTCCGTTACAAGAACGGCGTCCACGTACCCGGCGATCTTCGATGCGACCACGACGCTGTCGGCCGCGATGTAGGAGTTGTCGGTCGATTGCTGGAATCTCCCGAATTGCTGATGTCGGACGAACCAGAAGGCCCCCAAGACGGCAAGTACGAGCGCGGCCAGGAGCAGCCCGCGGCGGACCCTGGGGTCAGCGAGCCCCCGCGGTCGCGCTGGATTGTCTTCTGCAGGGTTCGAGCCGTCGGTGGTTGTCATGTGCCTGGTAGCCGTCGGGAGAGGCCGCTTGGCCCGCTTCGGGCGGTATAGTCGCTTTCGAAAATAACTGAAGTCCTTTACTAAAATAACTGAAGTCCTTTATGAATGACTCCTATCCGAAGCGCGTTCCGGAGGCTCTCGCGATGCGCGAAGCGGACTATTCAGCGATCGTCACGGATGATGATCGGCTTCTCTTCCTGATGGATGAGATCAGCCGCGCGGCCCGTCGAGCGTTCGACGAGAGGGTGCAGGCAATTGGCCTCAATCGCACGCAATGGCACGTACTCGCCGAGTTGGTCAGGAACCCTTCCCTCACGCAGTCGGAAATCGCGAAGCGGCTGGAGTTCGAGGCCGCGACGATCGGCCTGGCGGTGTCGGCCCTGGAGCGCCGAGGATACGTCCGTCGCAAGCGCGGCACACGAGATCGAAGAGTCTGGAGCTTGGAGCTGACCTCTGCGATGGAAGCCATCCTCCCCGATGTTCGCCGCGCTGCCGACCTTACGCACCATTCGCTTTGGGCTGGCCTCACGCCCGCAGAAAAGAAGGTGATGAAGCAGCTGCTCGAGCGCGTGAGCGGCAACGTGCGTTCTCCGACCTGAGCGCCCCGGATGCACTCGCCTTCCGCTGCTCATCGCGGGCCGCACGCTCAAGCGAACGCCGACGAACGACGACGGCCGCTCAACGCAGCACCTTGCATCCGCGTGCGGCTTGCAGGCCGCGTAGAAAGCCTCGCCGGGCAAGCGCAGCGTCCAACGCGAGTTCCGCTTCCCGCTTGGCGGCGGCCGCGCCCGTCAATTCCCGCACGACACTTCGGAACGGCACCACTGAATTGACGAGGGACCGTCCCCCGGCTTCAACGATACGTGTTGCGCGGTTGTCCTTCGGCAGCGGCGGCGCATCGAAATCCGGTCCCAAGGCGACGTCGAGCTCGCGAACGGACGCGGCCAGCGCGCGGCAGCTTCCAAGGCCTCGAGGGCTGTAAGGCGCTGCGGCAGCGTGAGAGATGACCTCCGGAATCTTAGGCGAAACGACGCCGAGGTCGCGAGCCGGCTGGGTCACCACCGCTCTCGCGCCGTCGAGGCGCACCGCCCTGGAGGCCTCGTCCTTCGGCTGCGCCAAGGTCCCCGAAGGCCACGTCACGGCTAGAGCAACGATCACCGCCACGCTGGAAAATTTGTAAGCCATGATACAAAAAGTGTCATTGCCCCCGAAAGTTCCGAGGCCGCCGTCACCCCGCCTTGCACTGGCCGCTTGTCGCCATATTGCGGTCGCGGCATCCGCCGCCTCATCATTGCTGGCCAGGTTCCATGGGCGCGGCCGACCTTCTGCGCCTCAGGGCCGAGCCATCTCTGGCCGGTCCGCCGCCGCGATGGGCGCGCTCGAAACTCATCTCTCGCCTTCCCGCCCTCAGGCCGGACCAACTCGGGTCCCTTCGGCCTTTGCGAACCCAAGGTTCCTAAGGCGCAAATGGTCCGCCACCGCTCGTCGCTGGGGCGCCGGACGAAGGTGAAGGCAGCTGCGAGCGCGCCTCTGCTGAACATGCGCATTCGCGCCTTGGCTTCCCCAGGGACATAGGCGACACACTCGTGATATAGCGCGACACATATGAGCGAGAGTGAAGATGCACGAGGTCGTTGGCTTGGAGCGCATCGGCCACGTGGCCATCGTGACACTCAACCGCCCTGAGGCGCGCAACGCCCTCAACCCGGAGATGATCGTGCGCCTCGCCGCCGCATGGCGGACGGTGCGCGACGATCCGGACATCCGCGCCGCCGTCGTGACGGGCGTCGGGGACAAGGCGTTCTGCTCCGGGGCGGACCTCGGCCGTCTCATCCCGCTCATCAGCGGGAGCCGCGAGCCTGAGGACGACTGGGATCGTCAGGTCGTCGAAGACAGGGAGATTCTCGGGACGGCGCTGCTGCGGACGTTTGATGCGGTCAAGCCGGTGATCGCGGCGATCAACGGCCACGCCATCGCCGGCGGCATGGAGTTGGCGCAAGGAACGGACCTTCGCGTGGCGTCAGACTCCGCCAAGCTCGGCGTGCAGGAAGTCAAATGGGCGATCTTTCCGGGCGGGGGATCGACCGTGCGCCTGCCGCGGCAACTCCCCTATGCGCGGGCGATGGAACTGCTGCTTACGGGGGATCTGATCTCCGCCGACGAGGCGCTCACATGGGGCTTCCTGAACCGCGTCGTACCGCCGGGTGACGTTCTGGAGGCGGCTCTTGAGTTGGCCCAGCGCATCGCCGCCAACGGGCCGATCGCCGTCCAGGCGATCCGCCGGTCCGCACGCGCCTGCCTCGGCCGGCCGGAGGAAGAAGCGATGTCCCTGGAGGCGAAGTTCTCCGCTCCGGTGTTCCGGAGCGAGGATGCGCGCGAGGGGCCGCGCGCCTTCATGGAAAAACGCCCACCGGTATTTTACGGGCGCTGAGGCGCCAGGGAAACGTCAGCGAGAAAGGTCGCCATGCCGCTGCACAGCCGAATTTGTGAGATCCTCAACATCCAGTATCCGATCGTTCTGGCGGGCATGGGCGGGGCGAGCGTGCCGCGCCTGGCGGCCGCGGTGTCCAACGCCGGGGGCCTGGGCGTGCTGGGGGCGGCCGCGTGCCCCCCGGAGCAGCTGCGCGCCTGGATCCGCGAAGTCCGCGCGCTCACGGACAAGCCGTTTGGCGTGGACACGCTACTGCCGGCGTCGGTGCGACGCAGCGGCGGACCTGCGGCCGGCGAGGCCTCGGGGGGCCTCTCGCCCGTCGACCGCCTGGAAGAGGCCCGTGCGTTCGCTGGCGAGTTCATGCGGCGCGAAGGCCTGGAGGCCTCGTCGCGACCGCCACGCGCAGCGGATGACGGAAGCGCCGTCGAGGGACTGGCGATGTTCTCGAAGGACTTCTTCGAGGCGCAGATGGAAGTCGTGGTCGAAGAGAAGGTCCCGGTCTACGCCGCCGGCCTCGGCAATCCAGGACCGTGGATGGATCGTTTCCGCGAGAACGGCACGAAGGTGATGGCGGTGATCGGATCGGTGAAGCACGCACTGCAGGTCGCCTCCTCGGGCATCGACGTGGTCGTGGCCCAGGGCCATGATGGAGGCGGCCACAATTCCCCGATCGGCACCATGGCGCTGATCCCGCAGGTGGTGGACGCCGTGGGCGGTCGCCTGCCGGTCCTCGGCGCGGGCGGCATCGCGGACGGTCGCGGCGTCGCCGCGGCTTTCATGCTGGGCGCGGAGGGGGCCTGGGTGGGGACGGCCTTCCTGGCGACCGAGGAGGCAGGGCTTCTTCCGTTCCAGAAGGAAGCCCTCGTGGAAGGCGGTGATGGCGACACCATGGTGTCCAAGTCCGTGACGGGGAAGCCGGCGCGCGTGATCCGAAACAAGTGGGCCCAGGCGTGGGTCGATGCTGGCCGGGACCCGCTGCCCATGCCCTTTCAATCCATGGTGGCCGGCCCAGTCATGTCGGCGGCTTCGCGCGCGGAGCGCAAGGACATCGTGCCGGGGTTTGCCGGCCAGGGCATGGGCCTCATCAAGGCGATCCGCCCCGCCCGCGATGTGTTTGCCGATCTCGTGTCCGGCGCGGAGGCTGCACTGGCCCGCGCGCAGACCTATTCCTGATCGGGAGGTTACGATGATCGCGCGCCGCATGCCCGACTTCCATCCCGAGATGGTCGACGGCTTCATCGCCAGTAGCAACCGGATGACGGGCCTGCCCGAGTTCCTCGGTATCCGAGTGACCAACATCGAGGCTGGACGCCTCACGGCGGAGATGACTGTCGATCCAAAACTGTTGACGAGCTTCGGCAACATGCACGGGGGTGTCCTCTCGGCGCTTTGCGACCACGTGCTGGGATGCGTGTGTTACCCGCACATGGAGAAGGGGCAGTGGGCCGCGACGACAGAGTTCAAGATCAACCTGCTGGCGCCGGTCTCCACGGGGGCGGTGCGCGCGCACGCCGAGATTCTGTCGATGAGCAAACAGACGGCCGTCGTGCGGATCGAGATGGAGAACGAGGGCCGGCTATGCGGCTCGGCCCAGGGAACCGTACTGATCCAGAACCCCCGGCCAAAGGGCTAGCGTCGCCGCCCGCCGGCACAGTGTACACAGCGCCCGCCATGCGGGTTTTCAGGGAGAGCCAGGATGCCCGACGCGCCACAAGCGCCCGAACCGAAGCCGGCCGCGACGGTGCTGCTGCTGCGCGATCAGCCGGAGTTTCAGGTCCTGATGGTAAAGCGTCACCATCAGATCGATTTCGCTTCCGGTGCCCTGGTGTTTCCGGGCGGCAAGACCCACGCGGGCGACAGCGATCAAGGTTGGGCACAGCATGCGTTGGGGTGGGACAAGCTGGATGCCGTGCAACGGACCTTGCGCATTGGAGCAATCCGTGAGGCCTTCGAGGAGGCGGGCATTCTGCTCGCGCAGTCTTCGGACGGCGCGCCGTTCGAGGCGCCGTGCGACGCGTCGGTCCGCAGCGCAGTGGACGCCGGCGAGCTCGCTTTCATCGACGTGGTGCGCGATCTCGGCGTCAAACTTCGGCTCGACGATCTGGCCGTCTTCGCCCGCTGGATCACGCCCACCATGATGCCGAAGCGTTTCGATACATGGTTCTACGTCCTGCACGCTCCGCCGGGACAAGTGGCGGCCTGCGACGGGCGCGAAACCGTCGACGCGGAATGGATTGCGCCCGCAGAGGCCGTCCGAATGGCCGCGTCGGGCGAGCGCACCATCATCTTCCCGACCCTTATGAACCTGCGACTCCTCGCGGAGGCCCAGACTGCGCGCGAATGCCTGGACCGCGCCCAGGCCCGGACGTTGGTCACGGTGCTGCCCGAAGTCACGGTGCGGGATGGAGCGCGTGTGCTCGTGATCCCGCCCGACGCCGGCTACGGTGACGTGTCGCAGCCCCTGAGCGCCCTGCGCTGAGGGCGGGCAAACCTAGGCCGAGGCCCGCTCAGCAGGCGCGAGGTCGGTAAGGGCGCTTCGGAGAATGTCGAGGATCTCCGTCCTGCGCCCCTGGAAGAAGGGCTCTGCGGCCGCCACCGCGAGGGCGAGCGGCCGGTTGGCGTAGCCCGCGCGCAGCGGGACAGCGAGCATCGCGGCGTGCGGCGTCACCAGCCCGACGTTGAACGCGAAGCCCCGGGCGGCAGCCTGGCCGGCTTGCTTCTCGATAGCCTCCGCGGCCGGCGCGGCCTCGGGTCCATCCCACGTCGCCAGGGCCCGGAGGATCAGAATGCGTCGGCGTTCCGCAGGCTCTTGTCCAAGCAGGACGTGGCCCAGCGTGGAGCGAGCCAGGCACCGCCGGTCGCCGGCCTTCACGTGATATCGGATCGGCGTTTCCGCCTCGAGCACACGCACATACTGGCAGTAGCCGTCGCTGATCGACCCGAGCACAACGGTCATGCCCGTCGCATCTGCGATCGCGCGCATCTGGTGCTGGATGCCTCGGAGCGAGAGGATTTCCTCGCCGACCCAGTGGCCCAGCAGCGACACGCGGATGGACGGAAAGAACGTCTTGTCCGTGATCGAGTATTCGAGGTAGCCGAGGTCCGCCAGGCTGCGCAGCAGCGCCGCGGTGCTCGAATGCGGATAGCCCAGCGCCTGCGCGACGTCGTGGATGGGCGCCGGACGCCGCACGGCGTCGAAATACTCGAAGATCTCAAGCGTCCGAGCGGCGGACTTGACGATGGAAGCGTCGGGACTGCGCATGGACGAACCTACTCCGTGAACCTCGCCTCGGCGTTGGACAGCACGATCCGGCCGTCCTGCGTCTCGGCCTGCACGAGGGCCCGACCGGGCCCGTCCCGCCAGATGCGCGTCGTGATGGTGTCGCCAAAGCCCACACGATCTGCGAAGCGGCCCCGCATGGCGCGAAACGCTGCGGGGTCGTCATGGCATAGTTCCCGCAGGATCGCACGGCCGACGACGCCATAGGTGCAGAGGCCGTGCATGAAGGGCGCCGGAAAGCCGCCCTTCAGCGCGAAATCCGGATCGATGTGAATCGGGTTCAGGTCGCCGGAGAGGCGGTAGATGGCGCCCTGTTCCGGGCGTGTCTCAAACGCCACGGTGATGTCCGCCGCGCGCGCCGGTGGCGCCGCGTCGGCGGAGGCTGGGCCTCTCTCGCCGCCGAAGCCTCCGCCGCCCCGCACGAACAGGGTGGCGTGGGTCCGGAACAGCGCGCCGTCGCTGTCGAACCCGTGACTTTCAATGCCGATGACGGCGGCCTTGCCCTTGTCCCAAACCTCGGTGATCCGCCCCGTCACCGTCACCTCGGCCTGCGGAGGAAGGGGTCGGAAAAGCTCAACGGACTGCTCTCCGTGCAGCAGCATCTCCAGACGCATGTCGACGTCTCGCATGACGGCGCTCATGGCCCCGCCGCCCGCGATCACGGCGAAGGTCGGCAGCACCTTGGGGCCTCGGCCTTCGTAGACGTACTCGAGATCCTCGGCGGGTCTCGCGCCGACGCCGAGCGCATAGAGGATCGCGTCGCGCGGGGACCAGATGCGCGTCACGGCAGGAAGCGTGAGACCGACGAGTTCGGCCGAGATCGGTTTGCGCGGCATCAGGGTTGGGCTCCGACGAAAGGGACTTCACCATCCGGCGGCCAGGCTGCGACCCCGTCTTCGAGCGGCGCCTGCAGGCTTCGCAGCAGCTGCGAGAACATGGTCCAGTTTCCCAGGGCGATGACCAGCTCGATCCTCTCCTGATCCGAGCGGAGGTGGCGGCAGCAGGCCGCCCACGCCTCGTCGCCGATGGCCCCTTTGTCGAGGGTGTCGTCGGTCGCCTGCAGGACGGCCCGATCAGCCTCGCTGAGTTCCGCCGCCTCGCGCCAACGCCGCACCGCCAGGAGATCGGCTTCGGGGATATCCAGGCCGCGTGCGACCCGCCAGTGCTGGGTCCATTCGTAGACTGCGCCCGTCCGCCAACCGATCCGGAGGATGAGCAACTCGCGGAGCCGCGGGTCGAGCGCGTTCCCGGTGAACAGGAGCGTCTGCAACAGGTCGCCGAGGCGCTGCGCCACCGTCGGGTGGCGTAACAGGATGCGGAACACGCTCAGCTCGGCGAAGGCTTCGGGCAGCCCATGCCGGCGCGCCGCGTCGCGCGCATCGGGCAGATCCAGCATCGGCACCCGGGGTTCCACGTGCATCTTGGGTCACTTGCGTCATCACACGGATATGCGTTAGGTGTGACACAAGCATGTTATGGACGTCTAGCCTTGATCGGGTTCTTGGATGTTGCCGAAAACCACGCTCGCCATGGTGCAGACCGGTCCGCGGCGCCTCGAGGCCCGCGAGCTGCCGATGCCGGCGATCGACGACGACAGCGCCATTCTCCGGGTTGAAGCCTGCGGTATCTGCGGGAGCGACTACGAGCAGTTCGAGGGTGTCCTGCGCGTCCCGACGCCCGTCGTGCCGGGCCATGAGCCGCTCGGGGTGATCGCGGCCATCGGCGACCGCGCGGCGCGGCGTTGGGGTGTCGATGTCGGCGACCGCGTTGCGGTCGAAACCATGCTGGCTTGCCACTGCTGCGACACCTGCCTGGGCGGGCGCTACCACCTCTGCAGCCACCGCCAGATCTACTCGTACATTCCCCTGAGCTCGGAGCCGGGGCTTTGGGGCGCCTACGCCCAGTATATGTGGCTTGCGCCGAATGCGATCCTGCACAGGATGGATCCTGCCCTCCCGCCCGAACTCGCGGTGATGTTCAATCCGCTCGGCGCCGGGTTCCGGTGGGCGGTCGAGGTGCCCCAGACGCAGGTCGGGGACACGGTCCTGATCCTGGGCCCGGGACAGCGAGGCCTGGCGAGCGTGGTCGCCGCGCGCCATGCCGGCGCCGGAAAGATCATCGTGACCGGCCGGTCCGCCGACGCTCGCAAGCTGGAGATCGCGCGGCGGCTCGGCGCCGACCACACGATCGACGTCGACAACGAGCCGGCGCTGGAGCGGATCAAGAGTTACACCGGTGGCCGCGGCGCCGACGTGGTGGTGGAGGTCACCTCCTACGCGACCGAACCCGTGCGCGACGCCCTGGGCTATGTCCGGCCCGGCGGAACGATCGTGCTCGCGGGCGTCAAGGGCTTCAAGCCCGTCGATGACTTCGTGTCCGATCTGATCGTCCTGAACGAAATCACCATCAGGGGCGTCATCGGCGTGACGTCGTCCGGCTACCGCAAGGCGATCGATCTGATCCACGCCCGCACAACGCCGCTCGAGATCATGCACACGCACGATTTTGCCCTCGAGCAGGCCGAGCGGGCCATCCGGACGCTGGCGCGCCAGGTCGAGGGCGAGGAGTCCATTCATTCCTGCCTCATTCCACCGGTCTGACAGATGATGAGCCGCGAACAATTCCATTTCGCCGACAAGGCCGCGATCGTCGGGATCGGCGAGACGCCCTACGTCAAGGGATCCGAACGCACGGCCGTGGACCTGATGTTGGAGGCGTCCCGGCGGGCCATCGCCGATGCGGGTCTTGCGCCGCGCGACATCGACGGCATGGTTCCGCCCCCCATCTACACGACGTCCGAGGAACTCGCCGCAAACCTGGGCGTCGACGTACTGCGCTACGCCTCAACCGTACACATGGGGGGCGCCAGCCCGACCACGGCCCTTCAGAACGCGGCGATGGCGGTCGCTGCGGGGATCGCCGACAACGTGCTCGTCGTGCTCGGCTGGAACGGCTTTTCAGCGCTACGACCGAAGGCGGGCGCGCCGCCGCAGCGGCCGATGAACATGAACACGCTGACGCGGACGATCCAGGGCTTCTATCTGCCCCACGGCGTGACCCTGCCTGTGCAGATGTACGCGTGGCTGGCGATGCGGCACAAGCAGCTGTACCGCGTTCCGGGCCAGGCGATGGCGGAAGTCGCGCTCGCTTGTCGCGAACATGCGCAGCTCAACCCGCGGGCCCTCACCTATGGGCGGCCGCTGGACGTGGAGACCTATTTCGACGCGCGCTGGATCGCGGAGCCCTTCCGGCTCTACGACTGCTGTCTCGAGACCGACGGCGCGTGCGCCGTGGTCGTGACCAGCGCCGAGCGGGCGAAGGACTTGCCGCATCGGCCCGTCTACATCGCGGGAGCCGCCGAAGGGCATCCCTATCCCGCCGACGACATCCCGTCGCGCCCCGACATGTTCAAGATCGGGCTGAGCTACGCCGCGCCGCGCGCCCTGGGGATGGCGGGCGTGTCGATCGACGAGATGGACTTCCTCCAGGTGTACGACTGCTTCACCTACGTGGTCCTGCTGCAGCTCGAGGCGCTCGGATTGTGCGAGCCAGGCGGTGTCTACGATGTCGTCAAGGACGGCCAGCTCCGCCTCGGAGGCCGACGTCCGCTCAACACGCACGGGGGGCTCCTGAGCGAGGCGCACGTCTGGGGTCTGAACCATGTCGTCGAGGCGGTGCGCCAACTCCGAGGCGACGCTGGCGAGCGTCAGGTCCGGGGCGCTCGCATGGGTCTCGTCACGGGTTGGGGCGATCTCGGCGACGGCAGCCTCGCCATCCTTCGGAACGACATATGACCCCGACGCCCCGCACCCAGGATCCCCTCGACGAGGCCTTCTGGTCCTATTGCCGACAGCGCGAGCTGCGGTTCCAGCGCTGCGGCGGCTGTGGCGCATGGCGGTTCCTGCCACGCTACATGTGCGCACACTGCGGCTCGCCCGACTTCACATGGTCCGAGTCGAGCGGGCGTGGGGTTCTCTACACGTGGACCGTCATCCACCAGGCGATGCACCCGGCATTCGCTAAGGACGTCCCCTACGTCGCGGCCGTCGTGGAACTGGAGGAGGGGGTGCGGCTCGCAACCCGCCTGACGCGCTGTGCGCCGGACGAACTGCGGTTGGGGCTCCCGGTGCGGCTGGCCTTCCACGATCTCGGCGATGGCGTCATGGCGCCCTGGTTCGAACTCGTCGAACCGACAGCCGACAGGACGGACGGACAATGACGGACGCCGCCGCCCCATCACCATCGGCCGAACCGTTCGAGGTCATCGTCGTAGGCGCAGGCTTCAGCGGCCTCTATCAGCTCCGGCGGTTGCGGGAGCTTGGGTTCCGGGTCCGCCTGCTCGAGGCCGCTCCGGACCTGGGCGGGATCTGGTACTGGAACTGCTATCCCGGCGCACGGGTCGACAGCCATGTGCCGCTCTACGAGTACTCGGACCCCGAGTTGTGGCGGGACTGGTGCTGGAGCGAGCGCTTCCCGGCCTGGGCGGAACTTCGCCGGTACTTCGAGTATGTGGACCGCAAACTCGATCTGCAGAAGGACATCCAGTTCGGCTGTCGCGTCGAAGGCGCCCGCTTCGACGACACGCGGCATACCTGGCAGGTCCGCACCAACACGGGCCAAACCCTCGAAACGCGCTTCCTGCTGATGTGCACCGGGTTCGCCGCCAAGCCGTACACGCCCGATCTCCCCGGCCTCGACCGCTTTGAGGGTCTTGCCCACCACACCGCCCTCTGGCCGCAGGACGGCCTCGACATGGCCGGCAAGCGGGTCGGCGTCCTGGGGACGGGCGCCAGCGGGGTCCAGGTCGTCCAGGAGGCAGCCGCCGTCGCACGCGAGGTCGTCGTCTTTCAGCGGACACCCATAATCGCCTTGCCCATGCGCCAGCGACGGCTGAGCCGGGAAGACCAGGCGGCGCTGAAGCAGGAGTATCCCGCGCGCTTCGCGAGCCGGCCGCTCAACTTCGGCGGCTTCGATTTCAAGCGGATCGGCGGCGAGTCGGCGCTGGCGGCGTCGGAAGAGGAGCGGCGACGCGTCTACGAAACGTGCTGGGCCGCGGGGGGCTTCGCTTTCTGGTCCGCCACCTTCGGCGACATCCTGACCAATATGGCGTCAAACCGGACGGCCTATGATTTCTGGCGGGAGAAGGTGCACGAACGGGTCGAGGATCCGGTCGTCGCCGAGACGCTCGCGCCCTCGGAACCCCCGCACCCGTTCGGCGTCAAGCGGCCGTCCCTGGAACAGACCTACTACGACGTCTTCAATCAGCCGAACGTCACGCTGGTGGACTTGAGGGCCGATCCAATACGGGACGTGACCGCCACGGGTGTCCGGACCGCGCAACGCGGGCACGACCTCGACCTCCTGGTCCTCGCCACAGGCTTCGATGCGGTCACCGGCGGTCTGACACAGATCGATATCCGCGGACCGAGCGGCGCGAGCCTTGCTGAGACCTGGGCCGCCGGCGCCGCCACCTACCTGGGCATGGCAACCAAAGGGTTCCCGAATCTGCTCTTTCTCTATGGTCCGCAAAGTCCTTCAGGGTTCTGCAACGGGCCGAGCTGCGCCGAACTGCAGGGCGAGCACGTCGTCAGGCTGCTCGCGCATCTGCGCGCCGGCGGCTACCACCGCCTCGAGGCCAAAGCGTCCGCCCAGGCGGCGTGGTCGCAGCATGTCGAGGACGCTGGAGCGATGACGCTCTTTCCCTATGCGGACTCCTGGTACCTCGGCGCGAACATCCCCGGCAAGCCGCGGCAGTTTCTCAACTATCCGGGCGGCCTGCCCCTCTATCTGCAGGCCTGCGAAGCGTCGGCCGCAGCCGGCTACGACGGATTTGACCTGTCTCGATGAGGCCCAGGGATCAGAGCCTCGACACCGATCACCGAGCGGGGGACCGCCCCCTGTAGGAGCCCAGCAAGATGACCGCATTCTCCTTGGACGCGCCAACCCGGCGGCCCAGCGCCCACGAGATTCCGCTTGCACAAATCGATGTCAGCAAACCCATCCTCTTTCAGACCGATGTGGTGGGCGACTACTTCGCCCGCCTGCGGCGTGAGGATCCCGTCCACTACTGCGCGGAAAGCGCAAATGGGGCCTATTGGTCACTCACCAAATTCGACCACATCGTGCAGGCTGACACCAACCATCAGGCGCTGTCGTCCGACTCGAAGTGGGGTGGGATCGCGATCCAGGATCTCAACAGCATCGAGGCCGCGGTTCCCATCGAGATGTTCATCGCGATGGATCCGCCCAAGCACGATCAGCAGCGACGCGCCGTCAGCCCCGCAGTTGCGCCGGGCAACCTGAAGCTCCTCGAGCCGATCATCCGCGCCCGCGCCGGCGAGATCCTCGACGCGCTTCCGGTCGGCGAGGAGATCGATTGGGTCGATCTCGTCGCGATCGAGCTGACGACCATGACCCTGGCTACGCTCTTCGACTTCCCTTGGGCCGAACGGCGCAAGCTGACCCGGTGGTCCGACGTCACCACCGCCTCACCTGAGACGGGCATCGTCGCGTCCTTCGAGCAGCGCCGCGACGAACTGTTGGAATGTGCAATGTACTTCAAGGCGCTCTGGGACGAGCGGGCCAAAGCGCCCCCGCAACCCGACCTCATCTCGATGATGGCGCATGCCCCGGCGACGCGGGATATGCCGTTCGTCGAGTTCATGGGGAACCTGCTGCTCCTCATCGTCGGCGGCAACGACACGACCCGCAACTCGATCAGCGGCGGCGTCGTGGCGCTCAACCAGGCGCCGGACGAGTACCGCAAGCTGATGAGTGACCCGTTGGCGCGCATTCCAGGCATGGTGTCGGAAATCATCCGCTGGCAGACGCCCATCACACACATGCGGCGCACGGCGCTCCAGGACGTCGAAATCGGCGGCAAGACCATCGCAAAGGGCGACAAGGTCGTGATGTGGTACCTGTCCGGCAATCGCGACGACGAGGTCATTCCGCAACCGGACGAGTTCATCATCGATCGGCCGAACCCGCGCCATCACCTGTCGTTTGGATTCGGAATTCACCGCTGCATGGGCAACCGCCTCGCCGAGCTCCAGTTGCGGATCGTCTGGGAGGAGATCGCAAAACGGTTTCGGCAGGTAGAACTCGTCGGCGAGCCCCAACGCACCTACTCCAACATCATCCGGGGCTTCACCGCCTTGCCCGTGAAGCTTCACGCTCACTGAGGCGCGGCGGCACGACGCCGCCCCCTCCGGCGACCCGCAACGCCGCCGCCGCTCGGCGTTCTGACTGTGAAGTCATGAGGCGGTAAGCTAGGATTTCAGGAAGGATAGGGACATGCTCCGCAAGCCGATTTCGGCAGACTCGCATATCACCGAACCGCCGAACTGGTACGTCGATCACATCGATCCGGCATATCGCGACGGCGCGCCACGGATCCACAGCCTCCCGAACATCGGCGACGCCTTCGTCATCGAGGGGATGGCGACCCCTGTTCCCCTCGGGCTCCTCGCGGCGGCCGGCAAGGACCCGAAGGACATAACGACGGCCGGCGTGCGTTTGCGGAGCTGTGGCGAAGCGGGTGGGATCCGAAACATCGCCTGGCCGATCAGGACCTGGACGGGGTTGCGGCCGAGCTGATCTATCCCACCGTCGGGATGCTTCTCTGCAACCACCCCGACTTCGATTTCAAGAAGGCCTGCTTCGAGGCCTACAATCGATGGCTGGCAGGGTATTGTGCGGAAGCGCGCCGCAGCGCCTCTATGGGCTAGCCCAGGTCTCGATGAAGACGCAAGCGGTCGGCGTCGACGAACTGCGGCAAGCGCACGTCGCGGGGTTCAAGGGCGTGATGATGCCCGGAGATCCGGGCGAGGCCGACTATGACGACCCGATCTGGGTGCCCGTCTTCCGAACGGCGGAGGACTGGACATGCCGCTCTCGTTCCACATCCTGACGACGAAATCGGGGTCGCTCGCTCAGAACCCTCGCGGACCGCGGATCAACAGTTTCCTGTCCATCATCCGCGGCAATCAGGACATCATCGGCACGCTGATCTTCGGCGGCGTGTTTGACCGCCATCCTAAGCTGAAGATCGTCTGCGTGGAGGCCGACGCCGGGTGGGCGCCGCACTACATGTACCGCATGGATCACGCCTACAAGCGCCATCGCTACTGGATGAAGGCCCCGCCGCTCGCGCACATGCCGAGCGACTATTTCAAGGAGCACATCTACATCACGTTTCAGGACGATTGGGTCGCGTTCAGCACCACGGAGCTGATGAACGAGCGCCGGCTGGATGTGGGCCAGCGATTTCCCTCACTCGGACTCCACTTGGCCCAACTCCCAAGCGGTTCTCCAAGAACACACCCGAGGTCTGTCCACGGCCACCCGCGACCGCATATGCCACGACAACGTCGTCGAACTCTACGGTCTCTCGATCGCCTAGCCGCAGGCGGCATCTGCGCCGGCGCCCTTCGCCCATTCTGTCGTCCGGCATCCGCAGCGCCGACGCGGATGCGGCGTCCGGTCACGCGGGGGCGTCAAGCCGCGATCCGGCCTCGGAGTCGGACCGACTGGGCTCGCCCACCACCGTCAGGGATTCGATGCCGCGGAAGAAGGGCAAAGTGCGCCATTTCGGCGGATCCGTTTGGGTCAGTCGCAGGGCGGGGAAGCGCTCGGCCAGGCGTTGGAGCGCGCGCTTGGCTTCGAGGCGCGCCAAGGGGGCGCCAATGCAGATATGGGCGCCGCCGCCAAAGGCCACATGCGGCGCCCGCTTGCGGGTGATGTCGAAATGGTCCGGTTCCTCGAACACCTCGGGGTCCCGGTTCGCGCCATGCAACGAGGTGATGAGCAACTGGCCGGCGGGGATTTCGCGCCCGCAGACCTGGCGGGGCGCCTCGGTGACGCGGCTGGTGATGGCGACCGGCCCCTCGAAGCGGAGGATCTCCTCGACCGCGGAACCCGAGAGCGCCGCCGGGTCGGCCGTGAGCTTGCGCCATTCCTCCGGATGGGTCAGCAGCAGCCAGACGCCGTTGCCGATCAGGTCCGTGGTGGTGAGGTTGCCGCCGACCAACAGCGCGGACAGGTTCACGCGGACCTCATCGTCGGACAGCGCCGCCCCGTCCGCTTGGAGCTTCACCATGTCGCTGATGAGGTCTTCCTGGGGCGACGCCCGCCTCATAGCCATCAGGTCGGTGAAATAGGCCGTGAGTTGCGCCGAGCCCCATTCGGCGCGAGCGGCCTGCTCAGGAGAGCGGAACGGGTTGAGGCTCAGGATCACGGCCTCCGACCAGTCGCGGAACTCCCTGCGCCGATCCGGCTCGACCCCCAGCACATGGGCGATCACCAGGATCGGCACGGGGATGGCCACGTCACTCATCAGGTCGAAGGGCTGGCCGCTCGGCAGTGCGTCGATCACCTCGTCGATGACCTCTTCGAGGCGCAGCTTCATGCGGTTGATGCGCCCGTAGAACGCCTGGGCCAGCGGCGGTCTGACCCGAGCGTGGTCAGGGTTGTCGAGGGTGAGGATGCTCTCCTGACGGCCCAGCATCTGTTCGGGAGGGCGCTTGAGCAGCGCGCCGTCCTCGGCGTGGCTCGAGGCCCGCCAGATGGACGCATCGTTGACGGTTTGCCGGACGTCGGCGTAACGCGTCAGGAACCAGCTCTTGACCGGCTCGTCGCGCATGACCGGGCACCGCTGGCGCAAGGCCTTCAATCGGCTGTGCGGGTCGTCGCGCGCGGCGGGATCCAGAGCGGTGGTCTGGATAATGTTCCATTGCGGTTCGCCCGCACCGGCCGTCTCGGTATCATCTGGCATCGCGATCCTCCTGAATGTGTCGGCCGCCGCCCGGCGAGCGACTTCAGTCTCAGTGCGGGGGCGTCGTGGCCGACAGGGCAGCGGTCTCGGCGCACGCTTTGGCGGCGGGGTAGTCCGCCTTGCCATTGCTGACGCGCAGCGGCCGGTCGGCGACGAAAATCCGCTTTGGGGCCTTGTAGGCCGCCAGGGTCGTGCGGACGTGCGCCCGCACCACCGCCTCGTCGAGCGTCTGCCCGGCCGCGAGCTCGATGACCGCGGTCACGGCTTGACCCCACTTCGGGTCCGGCAAGCCCACGACCAGGGCATCGGCGACGGAGGGATGGGTTTTCAGGGCTTCTTCGACCTCCTCGGGGAAGACCTTCTCCCCGGCGGTGTTGATGCAGGCATTGCCGCGCCCGAGCAGTGTCAGGCTGCCATCGGCCTCGACCAGGCACCAGTCGCCGGGCATCGAGTAGCGTACGCCGTCGATGACCCTGAACGTGCGCGCGGTCTTCTCCACGTCCTTGTAGTAGCCGATGGGGTTGGGCGGGCCGAGCGCGACCACGCCCTGCACGCCCGATCCCGGGAGGACGGCGCGGTCGTCCTCGTCGAAGACGCGGCAACGGTCGGTCAGCGCGAATTTCGCGGTCTGGACCTCGCCCGCGCGGGTCATGACTGACGTCCCCATGCCCAGGGCTTCCGAGGACGAGAAGGCGTCGTTCAGCACCGCCTGGGGCATGTGACGCAGGAGTCCACGCTTCACCTCCAGGCTCCACATGACGCCGGAGGACACGATCGCGGCGACCGAGGAAACATCCCAGCGACCGGGTTGAGCGTCCAACGCTTCGAGGATGGGGCGCGCGAAGCTGTCGCCGACGATTGTGAGCGACTGCGGGCGTCGGCGCTCGATCGCATCGAGCATTTCCACCGGGTCGAACGCCTCACCCGTCAGCGTAACGATGCAGCCACCGGCGAGGTGCACCCCCATGGCCGTGAGAAGGCCGGTGCCGTGCATCAGGGGCGGCGCGATCAGCGCGGCGGGTGCGGGCCCCGCCTTGCGGGTATGCTCGCGTAGCGCCTCCAGCGTTTCCGGGACCGGCCCCAGCTTCCGCGCCGCCTGCAGCGTGATCTCGCGCAGGTCGTGATGCGGCCACATCACACCTTTCGGCATCCCCGTCGTGCCGCCGGTGTATATGAACAGCAGATCATCGCCCGCGCGCTTGATGGAGAGCGGGGCGCCGTCGCCCTCCGCGGTCAGGGCCTCGAAGGGCTCCGCAAACTCGGCGGTCCTGCCATCCTCGGAAACCTCGATCCAGGTCGTGACGCCGGGCAGCTTGTGGCGGATCTGCGCAACGGCGTCGCGGAATTCCGAGGCATAGACCACGGTCTGCGCGTCGGAGTTGTCGAAGATGTACCAGACCTCGTCGGGGGTGTATCTGTAGTTGACGTTCACGTGCGTCAGGCGAGCCTTGAAGGCAGCCGCCAGCGCAATCATGTATTCGGGCCGGTTGCGCATATAGATCGCGAGCTTGTCGCCGGGCGCGGCCCCTCGCTTCAGGATCGCCTGCGCAAGGTTGTTTGAGGCGCGCGTGGCCTCCCGCCAGCAGATCACCCGGTCGCCATGGACCAGCGCCGGGGCGTCGGCCGGGAGGACCGGCTCGACGGCGTCCAGTATGTCTCCGAAGTTCCAACCCATGCCGGCCTCCTGTTCTGGCGATCGGATCAACTTGTCCGCACGGCGCGGAACGGGACGTCGCGATCGATTTCGGGTTCCTTGGGAAGACCCAGCACGCGTTCACCGATGATGTTGCGCTGAATCTGGTCGGTGCCGCCGCCGATCGACGTGAAATAGGCGTTGAGCGTCAGGAAATTGGTATCGTCGGCGCGCGGGTGATCCGGACCGTCGAGCAGGCTTTCCGCACCCAGGATGAGTGTCCGGACCCGCGCCTCCTCGTGCAGGATCCGGCTCATCGCGAGCTTTCCGAGGCTCATCAGCGACGAGGAGGTTCCTTGGCGCATGTCCGCCTTGGCGCGCGTCGCATTGAGGGTGTTCAACCGCTTCAGGATCACCACCTTGGCGATCTCTTGGCGAAGCACCGGGTCCTCCATCGCGCCCGCCTCCCGCGCCAGCGCGATCAGGGGGTCGTCTGCCGGTGCGGACTGGCCCATGCCGCGTCTCGGGCCGCGGGCGGCCTCTCCCATGGCCGACCGCTCGTAGGCGAGCGCGGTCTGAAGGACCCCCCATCCGTCGGTCGCCTCGCCGAGCAGGTTTTCCTGGGGGCACACCGCGTCGGTGAGGAACACCTCGTTGAACTGGCTTTCGCCTGTGATCTGACGCAACGGGCGCACCTGCACGCCCGGTTGCTTCATAGGCAGGAAGAAGAAGCCGATCCCCTTGTGCTTGGGCGCATCCCAGTCGGTCCGCGCGATCAGCATGCCGTAGTCCGCCGTGGCGGCGAAGCTTGTCCAGACCTTTTGGCCGTTCACCCGGAAATGGTCACCCTGGCGATCGGCCCTCGTACGCACGCTGGCGAGGTCCGATCCCGCGCCGGGTTCGGAATAGAGCAGGCACATCCCAACCTCCCCGCGCAGCAGGGGCAGGACGAGCTTCTCCTTCAAGGCGTCGGTCCCGCGCGCCAGCAGCGTGTTCGCCCAGAGATTCGTGCGGTCCTGTCCCGCGCCGGGGGCGCCGACGGCCGCGAACTCGGATTCGACGATGCGCGCGTGCTCGTCATCGAGGTCTCGGCCCATCCAGACGGCAGGCCACCGTGGCACGGCCCATCGCCCCTCGACGACCTTCGCGAGCCAGCCGTGCGGCGCTTCGCGATCCCGGCCGGGCCAGTTCGCGTGCAACCACGCGCGCACTTCATCGCGCAGCGCCTCCTGGCTCCCGCGAGGTGTTTGACTCGTCATCGTCAGGCTCCCATGGCCCTGAGGTACTGCTCTCGATGGAAGGCCGGCGTTCCGAAGAGCTGGGCGTCCGCGCGAGCGCGCCTCAGGTAGAGGTGCGCGTCGTGATCCCACGTAAAGGCGATGCCCCCGTGCATCTGGATCGCGTCGGCGGTGACCTTCACGAAGGCGTCGCCACAGGCGCTGGCCGCCAGACTGACCGCGGCCCCGGCCGAGGCGGACCCCATCGACAACAATCGTGCGGCTTCGCGCGCGGCGGACGTGGCGCTCTCGACCTCGAGGAGAAGGTCCGCCGCCATATGCTTGATCGCCTGGAAGCTGCCGATCGGGCGACCGAATTGGATTCTGGACTTGGCGTAGTCGACCGTGATGTCCAGGACCCGCCGCGCGCCCCCGGCCTGCTCGCCCGCCAGGGCGACCCGAACGAGGTCCAGTGCGTTCGCCAGAGCCTCGGTCGTTTCGCGGCGCGCCTCAATCCGCCGCGCGGGCGTGGCGTCGAACCGAAGTCGGCTCAGCCGGAGCGTCTTGTCGAAGGTCGAGAGTGGTGATCGCGCCAGGCCGTGGGCATTGCCCTCGACGAGGAACACCCTCAGACCCTCCGAGGTCTCGGCCGCCACCAGTAGGATGTGCGCGGCGTCCGCATGGATGACATAGGCGACTTCCCCCTCGATGCGCCATCCGGACGCCTTCTGCCGCGCCTTCGGCGCAACACCCGACTGCGTCCCGGCGGCCGCGGCGTCTTGAACGGCCACAGCGGCGATCAGGGAACCGGCCGCCATCTGAGGAAGCAGCTTCGCCGAAATCTCGGCGTCGCCCAGGTTCTCGAGCAGGGCCGCCGCGAAGACCGCGCTGGACAGAAAGGGACCGCAGACGAGCGCGGCCCCGACTTCTTCCATGAGCGCCTCGATGAGGACAGCGTCGCCGCCGATGCCCCCGAACCTCTCCGGGACAGCGACACCAAGGACTCCCATCGCCGCGAGCTCCTGCCAGAGATCCGCGTCAATACCGGTGGCCGTTTCCATGGCGGAACGCACGCTCGAAAGCGGGCTCCGCTCGGCGAAGAGCCTCGCCACCCCATCCCTGACAGACGTTCGATCTTCCGCGGAGAATGTAGGCATCGATTACGAATTCTAATATAGGACGGAGGTCGTCAGAAAATCGCAGTTGGACGCTGTGCGCAAGCAAATCTCAGCTGATCAAGTCACGCTCGCGCCAGGCCGCGGGCGACCTCGCGACCCGGAGATCGAGGGCAGGGTCTTCGATGCGGCGATGGCGCTCTACGCGGACGTGGGCTGGGCGGGCTTCACGTTCGAGGCGGTGGCGCGAACTTCGGGCGTGGGCAAGGCGTCGCTTTATCGTCGCTGGCCCCGGCGCGGAGACCTGCTCCGCCAGACGTTCGAGGCGCGATGGCTACGGGTAGGAAGCCTCGATCAGGGAGACATTCGGACCGATCTTCTGGCCCTGGCCTGGATCGTCGCCCGCGCCTTGACGGGTCCCTATGCCGGCGCGCACAAGCGCCTTCCTCTAGACATCGCCGAGCACCCGGAGGTCCTCGAGTTTCTGCGACCCTACGCGGAGGCGACGGTCGCCGAGGGACGGGCGATCGTTCGGCGCGCCGTGGGGCGTCGACAGCTCCCCGCCTCGACGAACCCCGGCCTCGTCATGGATCTGGTGGTCGGCGCCATCTCGAACCACGTGCGCATGACGCCGGCTCGCCTGCGGTCGCGGATGCTGCGGCAACTGGACAACTTCCTCGTGGAATTGGTCGAGATCGTGCTGGCCGGCGTGGAAAAGTCGTCGCTCTATGGCTCTGCCAACGAGCGCGATGACCCACCGTGACGCGTGCGGCCCGTCAACCGATCCCTCGTTCGAACGTCAATCTGCGTTAGGTAGGCGGCATTTGTTGGGATGAACGCCAATGTCGAAGCTGATCTGATGACACCGACACCGCGGAGGCCGTCAGCCGCACGTGGCGGTCCGGTTCGCAGTGACGCGTGCCAGCTCGAAATCGCACCCTCCGCAGAGACTACGACGCTCATTGGCGACCTAGCTGAACGGTGCGGTCATGATGTCGCAACTGCGCTCTGCGCCATCCTCTACAACGACATCTGCAAGCCTTGGGAAGCTAGAAAGCTTGAACGTGGTTGTACTGGATTGGCACCCGCGACGGGCCTTGTCCAAGACGTTCCGCAGGCCGGTGGCGGTGGCGTCCCAAGTCGCCTCCCCGCAGGCGATCAGGTCGCGCGGCCCGACGTCCTTTGGCCGGGCCCCCACAGTCGTCCCGCGGCATGGCTCGCACCTTCCCGCATGCGCCCGATGGCGCCGCCCAGAATTTGCGCCGGCCGCGACCGGCGCTTGGCGCAGTCGCGGCGGCTGATGCGGCACTGGTCGCCCGCCCTGCTGTGGAGCAGCGGCAAGCGACCAGGTCGTTCCGTATTAGAAGCGGTACTGGAGCTCGATGCCGTAGATGCGGGGCGGGGTGAGTTCCACCTCCTGGGAGCCCGTGGCGAACCGGTCCGACGGCACGGTGGGACTGTTGTTGCGGCTCGATCCGGCGAGCGCGGCTTGGTAGCCCTCGGTATCAAACACGTTCTTGACGTAGGCGATCACTGTGTACTTGCCGCCGGTAGGCGCCCAGTAAGCGCGGAGATCCACTTGATCCCATGAAGGGGCCTTGTTGTATTCGCGTGTGAACACGTTGGCGTAGGCCTCGGACCGGTAGAGATAGGTCGCGCCAAGCGTGAGGGCGCCTGGTTCGAACTCGAAGGTGTAGGAGCCGTTCAACGCCAGTTTGTGCTTCGGCGCCTGGGGTAGCTGGTTTCCGACCACGCTGACGGGGCCGGTGTTGATGTTGTCATTGGTATCGATCAGCGGGATGCTCTTCCGAATCTTCGTCGGATTGTAACCGTAGTCCACCGTCAGGCGTACTGGCCGGATCGGCTGCCAGATCATGCCGAACTCCAGGCCGCTGGACCGCGACTTGGCGATATTGACGAACTGACCGACGTTCGTCGGGCCCACGCGCACGGTGACCGGCGCCTGCAGGTTCCGGTAATCGAGATAGAAGAGCGCGGCGTTCACCTGCAGGGTGGAACCCACGTTCTTCTTCAGGCCGATCTCGTAGGAGTTGACAGTCTCTTCGTCCGCCTTGGGGTCGGCCAGGAACCCACCGGCCGAGAAGCCGAACGCCTTGTAGCCGCGGCTGTAGCGGGCATAGGCCATGGTGTCGTCGTCCGGCTCCCACTGGAGGCCGAAGGTCCCCGTCCAGGCGTCCGACGTATCGCCGAGCTGGCGGCTGGCGATGCCGTTGGAGCCGATCGTGTACTGGCGGCAGACGCCCGCCGTGCAGACCGAGGGGCTTGTCACCCCTTCGATCGGGCCGGCCGTACTCTTCGGCGCGAGCGTGTCAGTCAGGTCCATGGCGCCGTTGCCAAGGCCGCCGAGGGGGGCGAGCGCGTTGCCCAGCCCCAGGGCCTGGCCGACCGCCGGCAGGGCGTTGAGGTTGCCGAGCAGGCTGCCCCAGTTCGCCGCCGTGCCGGGACCGAAGGCGCTGAGGCCCAGAGCCGGGTAGAGGCCAGGATAGCAGGCGTCCGAATTGCAGACGATCCGCCGGAACTCGGTCCCGGACTTCTTGTCCTTGGTATAGCGCAGGCCGGCCGTGACCTTCAGGGTTTCAGTCGCCTGCCAGTCCACCTGGCCGAACATAGCCTTGCTTTCGGTGGTCAGGTCGTAGTTGCCGGTCGACCAAATACCCAGAGGATTGGGCGCAGCGCCCAGGATCGGCGTGCGCAAGCTGGATGGGCCATTGAGAAAGAAGTCGGCGGTGCTCCCGGTCCCGGTGTACTTTTCGTTATAGTAGTACGCCCCCACAATCCATTGAAGCGGCCCATCGGTAGTCGATGAGATGTTGATCTCATGGCTGTACCATTTCGGATATTCGAAATAGTGGAATGTATTGTCCGCGTTTACGGTCAACGGTGCGCAGTTGACCGTCGAGCGTCCGGCCGCGAACAGGGCTCCAACGGTTCCACAGATCGATCCGGGCGCAAGGGGTATCTGGAACGACTGGACGTTGGTCGCGTCGGTGTCGCCGTAGAGGTCGTACTTGTACTCTTGAATGCCTCCGACGTACCTGATGTCGATGCTCGGCAAATGGTAGACGAAGTTGGCCGTCAGCGAATTGACGTCCCGCAGCCTGACACGTTCGGGCGTGTTCGTGTTGAACTCGTGTGAATCTGCCAAAGCCGGATTCACGGTTATGTTCGTGTTGCCGAACTGGCGCAGGCTGCCCGGGACGATGCCGTTGACGCCGGTCTCGGGCGTGTAGCCGTGGGCGGAGTTGTAGACGATCGAGAAGTTCGGATCGAGGCGGCCGGTCTGATAGGGGTCGTTGAGGTAGCCGGCGCGCGCGCCGGGACCGCCGCGGTTGTGCCAGGCCAGGGTCTTGTAGGAGACCCACAGCTCGGCGTTCTCGCCGAGGTCGGCGGCGAGTTGGGCCTGGACCTGGTATTCGTCGCGCTTGCTGCCTTCCGACGGGCCGCCGGCGAGGTTCTTGAAGTAGCCCTTGCGCTGGTCGAGCTTGTAGCCCGAGACGCGGAACCTCAGATTGTCGGCGATGGGTCCCGACACCGCGGCCTGGAAGTTGGTGAACCCGTAATTCTCCGCAATCGCCCGAACCTCGGCGTAGAAGTCCTTGGTCGGACGCACCGAGATCACGTTGACCGTGCCGCCGATGGCGTTGCGGCCGTAAAGCGTGCCCTGCGGCCCGCGCAGGATTTGGGCCGCCGGCCAGCACGGTCGAGGTGGTGAAGAGGCCGTCGATGTAGATCGACACGGCGCCGTCGACCGCGTGCACGTTCGTCAGACGACCGATGCCGCGCATGCTCGCCCGGTCGTTCCCCGACTGATAGGTGAAGCCTGGCGTGAAGTTGGTGAGATCCTGGACGGAGTTCACGCCGACGAGGTCACGTTGCTTGCTGGTGAAGGCCGAGATGGCCACCGGCACGTCCTGGAGGCTCTGCTCGCGCTTCTCGGCGGTGACGACCAGTTCCTCAATGACATTAGCGGTCTGAGCCTGGGCGGATCCGGCCGCGACGGCCAGAAAAGCGCCGGACAGCAACAGCTTATTTCGAAAGGTCATACTTGTTTCCCCCGGTAGTTTTTATGAAAACAGAAGATCGGCTCAGGCCGTAAAGGCGGATTGTTGGCAGATAGGGGGACGCCCTCAGAACTGAGGGCGCCCAGCATCGAGACCGCTCTGACTAGAACCGCTTCTTGAAGCCCACTTCGAACACGCGGCCCAGCGGATTTCCATTGGTGTAGTCGTAGTTGTATTGGCTTGGTACGTAGGGCGGATCCTTGTCGAACACGTTCTGAATGCTCGCCGTGACCGTCGTGTCCCAGGGCGCCTCCCAGCGCACCACCACGTCGTGTTGCCAGAAGTCCTTCGACTTGCCGACGGGGACCAGGTCTCGCCCGCCGGTCGCACTCGGGTTCGGGACCGTCACGAAGAGCGGTGATCCGAATGCCGGCGAGGTGCCTTCGGCGTAGCGCGTCTGCCAACGCACGGAGAGCGGGCCTCGATTGAACGCGGCGAAGGCATTCGCACGCAGTTTCGAATAGGAGAAGAACTCGTTGACCAGGTCGCTGAGGCCGGCGCGATCCTCGGCCGGGGAGATCGCGATGTCCGTGCCGAGCAGGTTCGTGACGCCCCGCTTGTACTCGATCAGGTAGGTCGCCTCACCTCCGATGGCCCATCGGCCATCGAGCCAGCCTTCCCAGTCGTACTGCGCGCGGAACTCCAGCCCGGAGGTCTTCGTGTTGGGCCCGTTGATCGTGAAGCTGCGGAGCCGCGCCACGTTGGCGGCGCCACAGGCGCCGGCGAACGTGAATCGGGCCTGCAACTGGGCGAACGCCGGATTGCCGCAGTTCACATTCGACCCACCCGGGAACATGCTGGCGTAGAGACGTGCGCCGCTCTCCTCGGTAATCTCGTCCTTGAACTTGAAGTTGAAGTAGTCGAGCGTCGCACTGAAGCCGCCGAGTTCGAGGATCGCGCCGACGTTGAAGGTGTCGGCCTTCTCCGGCTTCAGATCCGGATTGCCGCAGCTCTGAAATGCCCGATAGGCGCTACCCAGCACCCGGACGCCGTTGTTGCAGTCCGTGGAGACCAGACCGGGGCTCGGGGCCCGGAAGGTCGTGCTCGCGCTTCCGCGGAGCGCCAGGAAATCGGTGACCTGCCATTTGGCGGCGACCTTGGGATTGGTCGTCGAGCCAATGCCGCCCTGATAGTCCTCGTGGCGGATCGCGAAGTTCAGATTGAGGTTTTCGAGGACGGGAACCTGGAGCTCCGCAAAGATGGCCTTGACGTTGGCGTCATCGTCGCGATCCACGGCCGATCCGAAGAACTGCAGCGGGCCGCTCTCGTCGGCGCACGCGGGGCGGTCCGGACAGGGGGTCTCGTTGGAGTTGAAGAATTCGCCATACTTCCGGGTTTCTTGCGTATAGCGATATTGCGCGCCGACGGCCCACGCGACCTGTCCCCCAGGGAGCTCCAGACCGGTTTCGCCGGAGAACACCATGTCCGCCACGAGCAGCCGGTTGGTCAGGACGTTGGTGTAGTTGCCGTAGAGCCAGGCCACGACCTGCGGGTCGTTCGCAACGGCGGCGTTGAAAAACGGATTCGCCGCGCCGTTTACGACGCTGGTCTGGGTGCCGTTTGTGAAGGGATTGAAGTAGTAACACCCCAGCGCCCCATTGCCGGCCCCAGACGTGAAGTTGTTCGTTTCGGCCGCCGTACAGCCCCCCGGATCATCCGCCTTGGCTCCAAAACCGCGCAGGCCCAACTGGATCCGCGAGACCAGGAGGTCGTTGGTATCAGAAGTGTTCTTCTGCTCCATATAGGTGATGGCGGTGTCATATTTCACCCCGCCGAAGATCTCGCCTTGAAAGCCGCCGGAGATACGAAATGCGTCGTTGACGATCGACTGGTGGTCCGCCTTGTCGGAATTGAGCGGATGGCCCGCAAACGCGATGGCGCGCCATCCCAGTTGAATGATGTCGACACCGCGGGCTCCGAGAGGGGCCCCGGCTTGAGCCCCCACCGCGCTGTTGGCCGACGCCCGAATGGCCGCACACTGCGCGGCCGTCAGCGGCGAGCGGCAGTCGTTGAGCAGGGCGACGAGGCCCGGGTGGTTCGCCGGGATGTTGTAGGGCACCGAGAAGTTGGGGCCGTTCGGGGCGGTGGGTGAGAAGGACGTCCCTCCGACCGCCACCGGCGACGGATACTGCGCCGTGAGGTTGGCGGGAGAGATGCGCTGGACCGGCGTGTCGTTCTTGGTCCAAGCGACCTCGCCGTGGAAGGCCAGGTTCTCCGAGAGCTCGAAGTTCACCTCACCGTAGAGCTGATAATGGTCCTCGCGATTGACGAGATCGTTGAAGTTGGAGAACTGGAAGCGGCACGTGGACGTCGCCGTGGCCGGGTTCTGCGCGCCCACCGGAACGGCCACGGTCGCTGTCGCGCCCTGTCCCAGCGTCCCGCTCAAAGGGTTCGGATAGGTGACGTTGTTGGTCAGCACCCCGCCAAGCTCGGCGCACCCATTGTCACGGAAGAGGTTGGCTCCGGCCAGGAAGAGTCCCGGGTTGGAAGCGCCTGTCCAGCCGCCCGCGCCGGCATAGCCGCCGAAATCGAAGCCGCGCAACGCCCAGTCGCGGTCGTGGATGTCGAGCCGCGAGCGGTGGCGGTAGCCGGCCGTGAGCAGGACGTTCCCGTTCTCGAATTTGCGCCCCCACGCGGCGTTCGCCTCGTAGTCTCCGTTGGAACCGTCGATGAGCGCGTACTCGCCGCCGAGTTCGAAGCCGTCGAGATCCGTCCGGGTTATGAAGTTGACCACGCCGCCGATCGCGTCCGAACCGTAGGTGGCCGCGGCCCCGTCCTTCAGCACCTCGATGCGTCCAACCGCAGCCGTCGGGATGAAGTTGAGGTTCGCGCCGCCGCCTTGGAAGGCGGCCGACGGGCTGTCAGCCAGACGCCGGCCGTTCATCAGCGTCAGCGTACGCGCTGCCCCAAAACCGCGCAGGTTGATCGATGCAGTGCCTGCGCCGCCATTGTACCGATTGCTCTCGCCCAACGAGGATTGAGACGAGGTTATTGTCTTGACCAGCTGGATGACGGTCGGGGCGCCCTGGGCCTCAAGGTCGCGACTGGACAGCACATCGACCGGTAGCGCAGCGTCTTCCGGAGTCCCGGCGATGAAGGAGCCGGTGACGACAACCTCCTCGACTTCCGATACCGGCGCAGATGCGACGGTCTGCGCCATCGCGGAGCTACCCGTGATCGCGATCGCCAGGGCGATCATGGATCCGCCCCCAAGGTACGTTCGAACAGACATGGAATCCTCCCCTTCCGCTCCCGCGTTGTTTGTGTGTGCGGTTCCGAGCGCAAAAATGTTTGTGAGTTCGCGACTGCGCGGCTGTTCAAGCTCTCTAGCAGAACCCCCCGATAGCCCCGCCCATGGCGGGCGCATCTATAACGTATCCTACAATATCGTTCCCGCAAGCACCTCGCGCGCACGCGAGGAGACTGACGAGGGGTCAGCGGATCGATGGGAGGCAAAGGGGGTCAGCAATATTGGGTTGTCGGCCACCGATGCCTCAGGCACGGCGCCTGCCCCCCAACTCCAGGTACAAGCCAACGATCGAAGGCGGCCTCTTGCCGGGCGCGCGCGGCGCGCGCCACCTGCCGAGGCTTCGGAAAGGACACCTTCTTAAGCGTGGCGAGGTTTAAGCGTTACCCGAGATGAAGATATGATATGCCTACGTTACAATTATAACTCTGGAGTGAGGGCATGATGCTATCGAGAAACATCATCTTAGCTGTAGCTATGGTCGCCGGGGCGAGCGCGTCGAATGCGTCCCCTGCAGAGCATGTCGTGGCGACCTTCGCGCGTACGGACATCCCCCGCTCGAAGATCGTCGCGGGGGGCGCGGTGTTTCATTGTGAGCAAAGCCAGTGCGTGGCCAGGGCGCCCAGCTCTCGCACACTAAGTCTTGAGGCCTGCAAGGTTCTGGCGAAGCGCTTCGGACGCGTCGAGACCTTTGGCGAAGGGGGCAGGGCGCTGCCCGCTGAGAAGTTGCGAGCCTGCGTGGGCGGAGCAGAATAGCCGACCGGTGGCTCTGGCGAGCGATTGAGGCGAGCCTGGCGGCTGGAAAGCACGCCGCGCGCTCGTCGAGCGCGCGGCGCAAGTCGTTGCCCTTGGGAAGAAACAAAGTCCAAAAGCAGATGTATGCTACAATACAAGTGCGCGGCCGCGCAAGCGGGGCGGTGCTTGACGGACGCGCCGTTGCAGGCGCCGACCGCGTCGCGCGGCAGGATGCCCCTTGCATGACGCCACGGATGCCTGAACCATTGGCGTTGTGGCGAACCAACCTAAAACCCGACCCATCACCCGCCGGCCCCCCGGACTCGCCGAACCGGCGACGGCCAGCCGGGAGGCGCCGTCGCTTGCGGCGGCCCGCATTGAGAACGTGGGTTTTTTGATTTCTGACGTGACACGCTTGATGCGAAAGGGGTTCGATCGGCGGGTTCGCGCGCTTGGTCTAACACGGCCGCAGTGGCGGGTTCTCGTCTACGTCCTCCAGAACGAGGGGCTTTCGCAGTCGGCGCTGGCGCGCGCCATGGATATCGAACGCGCCCCGCTCGGCCAGCTGGTGAGAGCGCTCGAGACCCTGCAGTTGGTCAGGCGTCAACGATCCAGCGTGGATCAGCGGGAGTGGCAGATTTTTGCCGGGGAAGGCGCGGCTACAGCGGTGCCGGAATTGGTCGCCGCCGCCGAGTGGCTGCGGGGAGTGTATTTTCAGGGCCTCACACGGAGCGAGGAGCTGATGTTGCGCCGGATTCTTGAGCGCATGCGATCAAACCTGAGCTTCGAACTGGAACGATGACCAGACAGTTCGCCTGATTCGGCGACAGCACCCCGCGACAGAGACCCTTGGTCTGTGTCGGCCGTTACAATTTTCTCCCCTCACTATTGACGCACTCGGCGAGGTGACAGACCGTGACCGCAAGGCGCGCTGAGACGCGCCTGAAACGAAGGGCGGGGAGTTGATATCGTATGATAACGATAAGAAGTTTGACCGCAGCGTCTGAAGGCGCGTGCCGTTTGAGGATTGGCCGGCCACAGACCTGGCGGATAGCGACTGCAAAGAGACTTCTACTCGCCAGCTGCGCGGCGTTGGCAGCCGGAGCGGCTGCGGCTCAGCCGGCCAATACGATCGAAGAGCTTGTCGTGACGGCGGAGCGCCGCGAGCAGAACCTGCAGGACGTGCCTGTGGCGATCTCGGCGTACACCTCCGAAAAGCGCGACCTCCTGGGAATCACGACTGTAACTGACCTCACCAACTTTACGCCGGGTCTCCAGTATTCGAGCCAACTCGACCGCGTGTCGCTTCGCGGCGTGGGGCGGACGAGCAATGTCCACGCCGCCGACCCGTCTGTCTCCGTTTATTCGGATGGCATCTACACGACTTCCACCATCGAGGCCGGAAAGTCGCCCTTGTTCCTGGAGCGGGTCGAAATCCTGCGGGGACCGCAGGCGACGCTCTACGGGCGCAACGCCATCGCGGGCGCCATGAACTTGGTGTCCAAGCGGCCCACCGACGAGATGTATGCAGAAGTCCGTGCGACGTATGCCAATTACGATCGACACATCGTCGAAGGCGCGATCTCGGGACCAACGGCGATCCCTGGCGTCCAGTTCCGGCTGGCGGCGAATTGGGAAAAGCAACGAAAGGGCTGGTACGACAACATCGTTCCCGGGCAGCCGGACGAAGGCAATGTCATCGACACCAACATCGTCGAGGGCCAGCTCAAGTTTGAATTCAACGAGAATTTCGAAGGCTGGGCCAAGCTCACCACGATCCAGTGGCGAAACGGCAGTGGCGGACCCGGGTCACGCGGGAACTCTACCCCTGGGCCATACGCGACCTTCGAAATCGCCAACGGAGCCACCAGCCTTGAGCCGGGCTACGGCTGCAGTGGCCGGGTGACCAACGTCAGCAATCCTTCACCGCTGGGATGCGCCAACCCCACCACAGCGGATCCCCGCAAGTTCGCGTCAACAATTCCCTATCAGGTCAAACTCAACGACACCTTCATCTTCGCGAGCGAATGGACCTGGCACGCCTCGGACTTTGACGTGAAATATACTACGGGCGGGACTCGGTACCATTACAAGCTGAACCGTCCCGCGGACGACACCGTGGCGCCCGTTGAGCGGTTCACGCTGCCCGGCGGCCTGACCGTGTTCCCGCAGCAACTCTACAACTACCAGGAGATCGAGGAGTGGTGGAGCCACGAGCTTACCGTCGCATCGACTTCCGACGGACCGCTGCAATGGCTGGCCGGCGTATACTCCTGGAACGAGCACTTCGAGCAGCCGACTTCTACCTATCTCTACAGCCAGCCGCAGATCGCAGCGCCACTCGGGGCGAGTTGTCCGCGTTTTGGAAATGTCTGCCCGCCAAATCCACTCTTGCAGCGCACGATCGACACGCCGCGTTTCCACATACAGTCGCAGGCAATCTACGGGCAATTGGACTACAAGTTCACCGACGCCCTGAAAGCCACGGTTGGTCTACGTTACTCGAAGGATACCAAGACGGGGTCGGAAGAGGCGCGCGTCCTCTGCTTCGCCTTCTTCGCCTGCACCCCAGGGCTGACCCCGGAGCAGACCGGGCCGTTCACGCCCGCGATCGACCTGACCCAGGCGCTCTTCATTCCCGGCGCGACACCTCCGAAGGGCGTCTCGCGCGACTTCACATTTGACCCGGCCACGGGGCGAGCGCGGCGGGAGTATGACGCCGACTGGGATGCCGTCACCGGCAACGCGACGCTGCAATGGGAACCTGATCGGGACACCACGGCCTTCGTTCGATACAGCCGCGGCTACAAGGCAGGCGGCTTTCGGATCGGCGTAGACACGGCCCTCACGGCGAACCCGTACACGGACGCTGAGTTCCTCGACAACATCGAGTTCGGGCTGAAGAAAAATTTCGGCCGCACCCTGCAGGCGAACATCGCGGCGTTTCACTACTGGTATAAGGACGCTCAGATCCCGCTGACCATTGTCAACACGGCCGGCGGGATCACTCAGGCGCAGTCGGTGTTCTACAATGTGCCCCGCGCCACCTCGAAGGGGGTGGAACTGGAGGCGATCTGGCAGCCGATCGAGGATCTGCAGATACTCTTCAACTATTCTTACCTGGACTCCCACATTACGCGGGCGCGCGGGCCAGTCGATCCGGCCGATCCTGCGGCGCTCGATCCCCGGTCCACGCCCATCGGGTCGCTGGCCGATTGCCAGGCAAGGCTGCTCACGCCCGCCGTGGCGGACAACTGCGCGGCCGATGTCTTCACCGCGCTAACCGGGGGGGCTTTCAGCTTGGCCAGGACTTGAAGGGTCAGAAGCTTCCGAACGCGCCGAAAAATAAGATCGCCGTCAACGTCAACTATACCTGGCGACTGCCTGGTTATGCACTGACCGGCTCTGTGAACTATACATGGCGTGATGCACAGTACGGCAGCATCTTCAATCGCGCCTACACGCGCTCGCCGTCTTGGGATCAGGTTGACGCGCGACTCACCCTTGCGCCCGAAGACGACCGTTACACAGTTATACTGTTCGCGCGGAATATCTTTGATGACATCGGCTACGAAGGTGGCGCGGTCGCTGGCCGCCGCACCGGCTACATCGGCCCCGCCGCGGCCGGAGGGGCGACCATCGTTCCGGTCACTCAGGGGATTGCGACGAGTTACCCGCTCACGCCGCCTCGAACCTACGGGATCGAGCTTCAGTATCGCTTCTTCTGACACAGGGGCAGGCGCGGAAGCGCTGCGTCGCGCGCCTGCCTCTCTCTTCGGCCCTCGGAGAACCTCGCACACCGGATCACTGGATGCCGCCCAGGTCCTCATCGCCGCTGCCTCCGTCGCAGGAGGACTTGGAGTTCGTTCAGGCAGCTAGGCGCTTCAACGCGACGGGAGCGATCTGGCCGTCGACGGTGCTGCCCCCCCGTTCGAGGGCCTTGGCCAAGGAAGGAGACCAGGAAAACTGGCTGTTCGAAATCCACGAGCGGTCCTGCCGGGCGCTCGGCTGGCATCTGAGCGGTGCGATGCGTCGGCACAGCAACCCTCTCAAGGTCGTGACGTCTTTCGTCGCGGGCGTCTGCAACCCAAGGCACGCTGAGTTGGGGGCGCTGGGTTCCGTCTGGTCTCTCCCGGAAAGCCGCCGGCGACATGTCCAGGGCGCGTTCCAAGAGCTCGCGAATAGGCTGGCCTCCGTCCTCGAGGCGGGACGTTCGGCCGGGGCAATCCGAAGCTGCGATTGCCTGATCGCCTCTCAGCTCATCCTCGGCCTTGTGCTTTGGACGCCTGTCGCCGTGTGTCAGGCGCCGCCACGAAAGCTGCTTAACGGCCGCCGCCTTGTCGAAGGCCTACAGGACTTGGTCCTCTACGGGCGCTCGGGCGGTGGTCCTGAGGCACATCGACTCTCCCAACTAGCGCACAACTTCTTGGTCGGGGATCAGGGTGACCCCCTACAATGCCTGGTCTCGCGGACAATCAATCGCGCTGGCGCGGAGGCCGTCACGGCGGCCTTCATCGCTTCGGAGCTGCCCTGCTCTGAAATGGAAGCGAACCAGGCCTTGCGGAGACTTCATCCGGTTATCGATTCCTGCCAACAGCGAGCGCTCGCGCTGGTCCTGGAGCTCCGCGATCACGCATTTGGGGGGAGCGAAGATCAGCGGGCGGGCTTCGCCGCGTTTATGTGCGGGCTAGCCGAAGCCTACCTTCGCGATGATGTCCAACCTTTGAGTCCTCTAGCCATTTCCTCATCGGTCGGGCCTTGCGATGCCGTCCGAGTGAGGTGGCGCGCGATTTGGGAACTGCTCCGGCAGCGGCAGGTCGAAGGCGTGGCAAAGCAACAGGTTCGGGAGCGGTTCTACGACCTCTCACCCATCTTCGTGTCGGCGATATGCGCATTCCTGTGTTCGGGGCTTTGGACGCCCAGCGCGAAGGAGGCCGGGTATGCCGCCCGCGAGGTCGCCGCGCTGACGTGGCTGGGCCTAGCTCCCCCCGTCGGGGGCGCCTGAGCAGCGCCGCAACCTGTCTCAGGTAAGACCGTACCCCCGGCCGAGGCGAGGCGAGGTGGCCGGCCTTAGGTCTGCTGACGTGACCCCCTGAAACTCAGCCAGGAATAGCTAGAGTCCGCCCGACCAAAGGACGGACGAATGAAGCGATCAAGGTTCACGGAAGAGCAGA
>NZ_MEEX01000030.1 GCF_001724605.1 Phenylobacterium sp. SCN 70-31 | reverse complement strand
GATGTCTCCGCGCGCCGGCCTCTTGCAACCCCCGCCGAGCACGGCTCAGATCAACCCAGGACTCTCGTTACGACTGGATGAGAAACGGGGGTCACGTCAACGCCGAGGGTCCGCGCGCCATCTTCAAGTTGGACTTCGGGATTGTGGATCGTCGAACAGCGGAGATACTGGCTGGCTACGATCACGCGTTTAAGACTGACATCACTCGCTTCTATCATAGCATCTACACTCATTCCATTGCGTGGGCTCTTTATGGCAAGGGGTGGGTGAAGAACAACCTCCACACGCCGGCATTCAAGAGCTCACTCGGAAACGCGCTAGATGTCGAACTGAGGAAAGGCCAGGAAGATCAGTCGATTGGTATTCCAATCGGCCCTGACACATCGCGTATCTTGTCAGAGATTATTGCTGTAGGCCTGGAACGTGAATTGCAGCCGATATTGGCAAATCTCGACCGACGCTCAGTTCGTTACGTAGATGATATACTTATTGGGTTTGACGAAGGAGAGAGCGAAGAACAAGTGGCGGCTGCGCTAGAAGCTGCCATGTCTCACTACGAGCTGGACATCAACATCTCCAAGACCCGAACGCTCGGCAAGCGAGCCATGGAGTGCATTGAGTGGGTTCCGGAGCTTCGCGCGTGCCCCGTCAGGTCTGGAAATGCCACTATCCAAAGAGGTGACTTGGAGAGGTTTTTCACGCTCGCTCTCTTTTACGCTAAAGAGAATGAAAAGGACGCCGTCCTGAAATGGGCGATGAAGCGAGCGCGAACTTTCAAGGTGCAGAACGCAAACGTTCCCCTCTTCTTCGATTACATGATTCGACTGGCTCGGAAGTCACCAGCAACGCTGCCCATCCTAGCTCAATCTCTAATTGAAGCGCGAAGCAACGCGTTGCCGATCCCCATGGATAGGGTCGAAAAGTTCATATGCGACACTATTCGGGTTCATTCACGCGTGGGCCATGCATTTGAGGTCAGCTGGTCTCTATTCATCGCGAAGGGCCTGCGCATCAAGCTTCAGCGTGCGCAGTTGGCAGAGGTCTTCAAGATTGAGAGCAGTCTCTCCGCACTGCTTTGCATGGATCTGAGCGCCCGCGGCTTGATCGACGGCGGCATCGATGAGGCGGCATGGCTTCCTTATGGCACCACGGACGGCCTAACTTCCCCAATGTGGCTCCTGGCATATGAGGCGGTGCGGAAGAACTGGTGGTCGGACGGACGTCGAAACTACGTCGACGATCATCCACTGTTCGGTTCGATGCTGCGGCGGGGGGTATATTTTTACGACGAGAAGCGTAACGTACCGCGTTTGCGAAATGAGCTGAAAGAAGCAAGGACCCAGCGCATTAGATCTGAATTAATATTGAGTCGCTGGCTAGAGTACATCTAATGACCCATGACCCGCAGGAACGAGGTGTATAGTCCAGAACGGTTCACGATTGATTTGGTCGACTTTCGGGAGCCGATCGATACGTGGAAGCCGCGGATCGCCGATAGGGGCCGCCGTCGCCACCTCAGCTACACACTCGATTTCGACACGCGCGCTGTGCTGTTGGAGCAAGAGCCGGGCCCGGGCTGGAGCGAGGAGACCACGCGGCTTCACCTGGAAAACCGCGAAAAGGTGCGCCAAGGTCTGGCGGCGCATTTTGGCGGGCAAGCGCTGGAGCGCAAGGTCGCCGACTTCGTGGCCATCAAGTCAAAGCCATTCTCTGTCTTAGCCTATCACAATCAACTCTTTGAGCAGGTGCGCGGAGCCTTTGTCCTTGGTGCCTATTATCCTGCGCTCGTGGGCGCATGCGCGCTTGGCGAGCGCATTCTCAATCACTTGATACTCGACCTTCGTGGGGCCTTCACACACACGCCGGAGTACAAGCACGTCTATCGCAAGGACTCTTTCGACGATTGGCGCGTACCGATCGACACACTGGCGGCTTGGGGTGTGCTTGTCCCGGAGGCCGTGACGGAGTTTCGCGCTCTGATGGCGCTGCGGCACCGCTCGATCCACTTCAACGTGAGCACCTATGCGACCCTGAGGGATGACGCATTGGCGGCGATCCTGCACCTACGCCAGATCATAGAGGTGCAGTTTGGCACGTTTGGGTTGAAGCCCTGGCTGATTCCGGGAACAGCGGGCTTGATGTTCATTTGCAAATCCTGGGAGGACCATCCCTTCATCCGCGCCTATCACGCAAGGAGCTGTCCCTTCGTTGGACCGTATGTAGCAATCTCCTTCGAGCAGGGCTTGCAGTACTTCGACCACCACGATTACGGGGACGGGGACTGGAGCGATGAGGAGTTTGCAGCGGTCTACTCAGCCCGAGAGCCAGGGCACCTGGCGGCGTCATAGGACTTCGTGAAGGGCGGCTTCGTGCAGAGAAGCCGATGTCCCCTCCTGGCGCAAGACGGCCGCAACGCCTGCATCAGTCGTTCTGTCGACGCCAATCGCGAGGCGATCCGCCGGGAGTTTCCGGAAGCGTGGCGAGCATTCTCCTTGCACGGAGACGCGTCTCGGCGCCGTGGCCAGATAGGAGCGCGCGCAAGCCCGCGCGAAGGTTCGGGTGGTCCAGTTTGAGCGCCAGGCGCACGTAGTCGCCAAACTCGCGGCTCCACCGGTTGGAGACGACACCAAGAATGACAGCGTGAAGTCGGGCGACCTGAGAGGTCGTCAGCGGTACGCCCTTCAGCGCGCGCAGGACCTTGGTCTTCGTGTATCCCGACCGAAAGAACATCGGATCCGCCTCCAGAAACTCGATCAGCACGTCGACGCCTTCGCGGTCACCTCGCCGAAGTCCATTGAGCGTGGCTTCGAAATCCGACGGATAGGCTGCCTTGAGAGCGGCGTAGAACTCCTCGACGCTCCGATGCCAACGCTGACTGGCGGGACTTCCAGCGTACCGGTCGCGCACTTCGGCGAATGCAGCGTGCAGAGCTGCCTGTTTCTCCCGAACGATCGCGGCGTGCTGGCGGAAGGGGAATGGCATGAGCCCAGAAACTCGGAGTGGCGAGGGGCGAGATTATTGAATGTTCGGTTCAGGCGCGGTGAATCGACGCTCCCAAAGCGCTGAAGACAGCGGAGGCGCGCCCTGAGCGGCCTCCGACCGCGCATCCACCACCTCCCCCGCCCGTGCGCCCCGCCTCATCCGAGACGAGATCCGCTCTCAACTGAGGAGCCGCCCGTGGCCGGCCATCAAGCCGCCGCCTGTATGATATCGCCCTCCCCCTCGATCGCGATGATCGACGAGGTGGCGGAGGGGCTGCCGTTCGACGCCGCCGACGAGCTGGCCGCCGCGCTCGCGCCGGGCGGTGTGGTGGCATCGGCGCCTGTTCGGTCGAGGCGCGCGAGGGCGGCCCGTCGTCGGTCGTCCGGGGTGATGCGGGGATCGTATGGCCAAGCACGGCGCCAAACCCGGACTTGTGCGTTTGGGGGAGCGTCGCGGCCGGTGGGCCGCCCTCCCCCGGATGTGTGTGTGCGTGCCATGAGAGTCCTGATCGCCCTGCCCCTTCTGCTCGGCCTGGCCGCGTGCGCGAGCGCGCCGAAGCCGTCGGGGCAGTTGTCGTCCTATGAGGGCCTGGAGCGGCGGGAGGGCGCGGTGCGCACCGGGCTGGCCGTGCGCAAGGCGACGCAGCCGGCGGGCCGGATCGTCATCGAGCCGACGCAGGTGGCCGAGGGGCCCGACACGGCGTGGATGACCGCCGCCGAGCGCGCGGCGCTGGCCCGCGAGGCCGACGCTCAGCTCTGTTTCGAGCTGACCGAGCGCTACGAGCTGGCGCCCACGCCCGAAGAGGCCGACGCGCGGATGCGGGCGGTGATCACCCGGGTGAAGCCCACCGGGCGGACGGCCTCGGCCTTTTCGGCGGCCAGCGGGTTCTTCATCCCCGGCCCCATCGGGCTCCGCGTGCCGGGCACGGTGGGCGGGCTGAGCGCCGAGGCCGAAATGACGGACCGGGCGGGCCGGCAACTGGCCGCCGTGGTCTGGACCCGCGACGCCCAGCCGATCGGAACCGACAACCCCTCGCTGAGCCGGCTGGGCGATGCGTTGCAGTTCGTGGAGCCGTTCGCCGACGCCGCCGCGGCGGCCGCCACGCCCGAGGGCTTCAAGAGCCGCAGGATCGGCGACGACGACCCGTGCGCCGCGTTCGGGCCGCGAATCCGGCCCGAGGGCTTCCTGGCGAAGTTCGCCACCGGCCTCTATGTACCGAACCTGAGCGGCGCCAGGCCGGCGGCGGCCGATGAAGGCGCAACCGAGACGCGCTGAGGTCTCGGGATCGTATGGTCAAGCTGTGAGTTCCGGGGCCATGGACACTCGATTTCGCAAAATCCTCGTCATCGGCGCCGTCGCGTTCGCGCTGGCCGCGCCGGCGTCCCAGGCGCTGCTGGGCTTCGGGCTCTCGGCGTCGGCGTTCGCGGGCCAGGGGGACAGCACGCTCCGGGCCGTGGGCTGGGCGTTCTCGATCTGGAGCCTGATCTACACGGGGCTGGTGGCGTATGCGATCTACCAGGCCCTGCCCCGCAACGACGGAAACCCGCGCCTGGCGGCCCTGGCCGTCCCATCGGCGGTGGCCATCGCCGGGTGCGGGGCGTGGATCCTGGCCTCGGCGTTCAATGCGCGCTGGCTGTCGGTGGCGATCATCCTGGTGTCGGCCGTCAGCCTGTCGTGGGCGCTGGTGCGGACGCCGCGGGCGGGGTCGGCGGCGGTCGGCGAACGGCTCTGCGTATGGTGGCCGCTGGGGCTGCTGGCCGGGTGGCTGACCATCGCCACGGCGCTGAACATCCTGACCGTGATGACGGCCGAGGGCCTGCTGGGAGGACTGGCGCGGGCGGCGGCGTTCGCCGGGATCGTGGCGGTGCTGGTCGCGGCCCTGGCCGGGCTGCGGGCGACACGCCTGGCGGCGTTCGGCGCGCCGGTCGCGTGGGGCCTGATCGGCGTGTGGGCGGCCGAGCGGGCGGCCAAGGCCGACGTGGCGGCGCTGGCCCTGGGCGCGGCGGTGCTGGTGGCGGCCTATGCGGCTTGGCAACTGCGTCCGGCAGGACGCGGTGGGTGAGAGCCCCCTCCACCGCCCTTCGGGCGGTTCCCCTCCCCCTGTGGGGGAGGAGGGGGAGGCCGCTAACGCAGCGCGGCGTTGATCTTGGCCAGGGCCGCGGCGCCGGGGACCAGTTCGGCCTCGCCGAGCTGGTTCAGGGGGGTGTCGACGGTGCCGACGGCGTCGTGGAGGTCGCCGGACTCGGGGTCGACGAAGAGCAGGCCGGTGACGATCTGGCCCCGCGCCTGGCGGGCCTGGAGGTAGCCCAGGGCCTGGGCGCGGCTGGAGGGGTTGTACAGCTCGTTCAGCTTGTGGAGCGAGAGGATCGAGCCGTCGTGCTGCTGGACGCGGACGGTCTCGCCGGGGGCGTAGTCGACCTTGATCTCGTCGCGCGGGGTGATGACGTCGAGGCGGTTCACGGCCTCGTTGTGCTCGCGCACATAGTCGAAGCTCTTGGTCGAGCCGTTGTGGTTGTTGAACTGCACGCAGGGGCTGATGCAGTCGATGAAGGCCGCGCCCTTGTGGGCCAGCCCCGCCTTGATGAGGGGGACGAGCTGTTCCTTGTCGCCCGAGAAGCTGCGGGCGACGTAGGTGGCGCCCATCTGGAGCGCCAGGCTGACCATGTCGATGCCGGCGTCGGTGTTGACCACGCCGCGCTTGGACTTGCTGCCCTTGTCGGAGGTGGCCGAGAACTGGCCCTTGGTGAGGCCGTACACGCCGTTGTTCTCGACGATGTAGAGCATGTTGACGCCGCGGCGGATGGCGTGGGCGAACTGGCCCAGGCCGATGGAGGCGCTGTCGCCGTCGCCCGAGACGCCCAGGTAGATCAGGTCGCGGTTGGCCAGGTTGGCGCCGGTGAGCACCGAGGGCATGCGGCCGTGGACGGTGTTGAAGCCGTGGCTGGCGCCCAGGAAGTAGTCGGGCGTCTTGGACGAGCAGCCGATGCCCGAGAGCTTGGCCACCCGGTGAGGCGGCAGCTCCAGCTCGAAGCAGGCCTGGATGATCGCCGCCGAGATGCTGTCGTGGCCGCAGCCGGCGCAGAGGGTGGAGACCGAGCCCTCGTAGTCGCGGCGCGTGTAGCCCAGGCTGTTGGTGGGCAGGCTGGGGTGATGGAGCTGGGGCTTGAGGATGTAGGTCATTCGGCCGCCTCGTACTGGCCCTGGGTCAGGCGCGCGGCGATGGCGCCGGCGATGAAGCGCGCGGTGATCGGCGTGCCGTCGTAGTGCAGGATCGCCGGGAGCCGGGCCGGATCCACCTGGCCCTCGTTCATCAGCAGCGTGCGGAGCTGGGCGTCGCGGTTCTGCTCGACCACGAAGACGCGCTCGTGGGCGGCGATGAAGTCGAGCACCTGGTCCGGGAACGGGAAGGCGCGGACGCGCAGGGCGTCCACCCGGTGACCCTGGGCCTCCAGCATCTCGAGCGCCTCGTCCATCGCCGGGCTGGTGGAGCCGTAATAGATGACGCCGTCGCGGGCCGGGGCGCCCTGCCCCTTCGCGGCGCGCAGGACCGGCTGGGGAACCAGGGCCTTGGCGGTCTCGAACTTGCGGAGCAGGCGCTCCATGTTGTCGACGTAGACCGCGCCCTCCTCGGAATAGCGGGCGTAGGGATTGCGCGAGGTGCCGCGGGTGAAATAGCCGCCCTTGGTCGGGTGCGCGCCCGGATAGGTGCGGTAGGCGATCCCATCGCCGTCCACCTCCTTGTAGCGGCCGAAGTCGGCGCCGGCCTCGAGCATCTCGGCGGTCATCACCTTGCCGCGGTCGAGCCGGCGGCTGTCGTCCCACTGGAAGGGCGTGGTCAGCCACTCGTTCATGCCGATGTCGAGGTCGAGCATGACGAAGACCGTGGTCTGGAGCCGGTCGGCCAGGTCGAAGGCCTGGGCGCCCATCTCGAAGCACTCGCCCGGATCGGCCGGCAGCAGCATCGGATGCTTGGTGTCGCCGTGGCCGGCGTAGGCGGCGGCGATCAGGTCGGCCTGCTGGGTGCGGGTGGGCATGCCGGTGGACGGCCCGCCCCGCTGGACGTCGAAGATCACCGCGGGGATCTCGGCGAAGTAGCTGAGGCCGATGAACTCGGTCATCAGGCTGACGCCCGGCCCCGAGGTGGCGGTGAAGGCGCGGCAGCCGTTCCAGCCGGCGCCCACGACCATGCCGATCGAGGCGATCTCGTCCTCGCCCTGGATGATGGCGTAGCGGGCCTTGCCGGTCTCGGGATCGACGCGCAGGTCCTGGCAGTAGGCGGTGAACGCCTCGGCCAGCGAGGTGGAGGGCGTGATCGGATACCAGGCGCAGACGGTGGCCCCGCCGTAGACGGCGCCCAGGGCGGCGGCCTGGTTGCCCTCGACATAGATGCGGTCGCCCACCGCGTCGGCCTGGCGCACCTGGAGCGGCAGGGCGGCGAGGTACTTCCGCACGTAGCCCACGCCCATGCGCAGGGCCTCGACGTTGGCCTTGATCAGGCGGTCCTTGCCGGCGAAGTCCTCGGCCAGCAGCGCCTCGATGGCGTCGACGTCCATGCCCAGCAGGGCGGCGAGCGCGCCGACGTAGATGGTGTTCTTGAACAGCTGGCGCTCGCGCGGCAGCTCGTAGGCCTCGTTGCACATGGCCGTCAGCGGCACGCCGATGACCGTGACGTCGTCGCGGAAGCGCGAGGCGGGCATGGGCTTGGTGGAATCGTAGAACAGGAAGCCCCCGCTCTCGATCTCGGCCACGTCGCGGTCCCAGGTCTGGGGGTTCATGGCGACCATCAGGTCGACCCCGCCCCGGCGGCCCAGGTGGCCGGCCTCGGTGATGCGCACCTCGTACCAGGTGGGCAGGCCCTGGATGTTGGACGGGAAGATGTTGCGCGCCGCCACCGGCACGCCCATCCGCATCACCGCGCGGGCGAACAGGCCGTTGGCGCTGGCCGAGCCCGAGCCGTTGACGTTGGCGAACTTGACGACGAAGTCGTTGACGCGGGTTTCGGGGGTGCGGGGTTCAAGAGCGCCGGCGTCAGGCATGACAGCCCCCCGCATGCGTCGTCTCCAGATACAGCTTCTGCATGTCCCATGCGCCCGTCGGGCACCGCTCGGCGCAGAGGCCGCAGTGCAGGCAGACGTCCTCGTCCTTGGCCATCACCCGCCCGGTGGCCAGCTTGCCCGAGACGTAGAGGTCCTGGGTCAGGTTGACGGCCGGCGCCTTGAGACGGCCGCGCAGGTCGGCTTCCTCCCCGTCGTCCGTGAAGGTGATGCAGTCCATCGGGCAGATGTCGACGCAGGCGTCGCACTCGATGCACAGCTTGTCGGCGAACACGGTCTGGGCGTCGCAGTTGAGGCACCGCTGGGCCTCCATCAGCGCCAGGTCGCGGTCGAAGCCCAGCTCGACCTCCAGCCGGATGTCGCGCAACGCCTCGGCCTTGTCGCGCATCGGGACCTTGAAGCGCGGGTCGTTCGAGACGTCGTTGTCGTAGCTCCACTCGTGGATGCCCATCTTCTGGCTCACGAGCGTGGCGGTGGGCGGCGGGCGATCGGCCACGTCCTGGCCCTGGCAGAACTTGTGGATCGAGACGGCGGCCTCGTGCCCGTGGGCTACGGCCCAGATGATGTTCTTCGGCCCGAACGCCGCGTCGCCGCCGAAGAAGACGTTGGGCAGCGTCGACTGGAAGGTGGTCTCGCCCACCTTCGGCATATGCCATTCGTCGAACTCGAGGCCGATGTCGCTCTCGATCCAGGGGAAGGCGTTCTCCTGGCCGACGGCCACCAGGACATCGTCGCATTCGTGGTGCTCGTCGGGCTCGCCCGAGGGGACCAGCCGGCGGCGGCCGCGTTCGTCGAACTCGGCCTTCACCACCTCGAAGAGCACGCCGGTCAGCCGCCCGCCCTCGTGGGTGAACGCCTTGGGGACCCGCATGTTGAGGATCGGGATGTCCTCGTGGATCGCGTCTTCCTTCTCCCAGGGGGACGCCTTCATCTCGTCGAAGCCGGACCGGACGATCACCTTCACGTCCTCGCCGCCCAGGCGGCGCGAGGTGCGGCAGCAGTCCATGGCGGTGTTGCCGCCGCCCAGCACGATCACGCGGCGGCCGATCTTCTCGATGTGGCCGAACGAGACGCTGGCCAGCCAGTCGATGCCGATGTGGATGTTGGCCGCGGCCTCCTGGCGGCCGGGCAGGTCGAGGTCGCGGCCGCGCGGCGCGCCCGAGCCCACGAACACGGCGTCGTACCCCTCGTCCAGCAACCCCTTGAGGCTGTCGACCCGTTGGCCCAGACGCAGTTCCACCCCGCCCAGGCGGGTGACGAAGCCAACCTCCTCGTCGATCACCTCCTCGGGGAGCCGGAACCGGGGGATCTGGCTGCGGATGAAGCCGCCGGCCTTGGCCTCGGCGTCGTAGAGCACCAGCTCGTAGCCCAGGGTCGCCAGGTCGCGCGCCACGGTCAGCGAGGCCGGGCCCGCGCCCACCAGCGCCACCCGCTTGCCGTTCCGCTCGCCGGCCGGCTCGGGCATGCGGGCCAGGACGTCGCCCTTGTTGTCGGCGGCCACCCGCTTCAGCCGGCAGATGGCCACCGGCTCGTCCTCCACCCGGCCGCGGCGGCACGCCGGCTCGCAGGGCCGGTCGCAGGTGCGCCCGAGCACGCCCGGGAAGACGTTGGACGTCCAGTTGATCATGTAGGCGTCCGAATACCGGCCCTCGGCGATCAGCCGGATGTATTCGGGGACGGGGGTGTGGGCCGGACAGGCCCACTGGCAATCGACGACCTTGTGAAAGTAGTCGGGGTCGGCCTCACGCGTGCGCTGCAAAACTCGCTTCCTTCCGGGACGCTCTACTCCCGGAGCGAGATGTCGCCCCTGATGGTCAGGGGTGGCTTCACGCCCCGGCGCGGCGTTGAGTCTGAAGCGTACGTGCCGCACGCTACGGAAGCCAACGAATTCGTGATCGCCCGGACGCCCGAAGGCCGGCCCCTGCGCGCACATCGGCCCCCACGTACGCCGGCCCTCACGTACGCCGGTCCCGTGCGTACACTGCACTGTGATCGGGGCCGGGCCGGTCAGGTCGTTTCCGGCGTTGGCGACCGCAATGTGTGAATGATAACTTAACTTTGGGAGAGGCCTCGCGCCCGCGAGGTACGGGAGACACGCATGGACCCGCACACGCACGCCGTGCCCGAAGACGCGCGCGCTTCTGACGCCGTTGTTTCCGATACTACCGGCTTCGAGGCCTTCGAGCAGCTCGCACCGCTGGACCCGACCGACGCCTTCAACCTGCACCGCGCCATCAACGAGCGCCGCGCCCAGGTGGAGAACGCCGCCCTGCTGAGGCATCTGCGGTCGCTTTAGCGCTCACCCCTTCCCGCAAGGGAAACCCGGGGCCATAGCGAACGTGACGCCACCAACTGGACGCTCGCGCCGATAACTGTCCGTATGGACGCGTAGCCGGACGCCGTCTGCACCACGCCCCGCGAGGCCTCCATCAGGACGCTGGTGGCCGATCCCGTTCAGACGGACCTGGCAACGCGTCGCGAAAGGCGTTCAGGTACGCCTCCAGGGTGGCGTCCAGGCGCTCGTGCATGAGGGTCTGGAACGGAACGAGGTCGTCGACGAGCGACGCCTGCTCCAAGGCATCGAGATAGCGCGCGCGATCCTCGGGCCGGACGGCCACGGGCGCATAGCCGCCACGCAGAAGCATGAGGTTCATGAGCAGGCGTGCGGTGCGGCCGTTGCCGTCGCTGAACGGATGGATGGCGGTCAGCCGGAAATGCGTCTCGAACGCCGACGCCGGCGAGAGCGGTGCGGTTTCGAGGCCACGGCCGAACGCGTCCATCAGTTCGGGGATCTTCCGCGGATTCGGGAACACCACGGCCGAGCCCGCGATCCGGCGGGTATGGTCGCTGTAGAACCCGGCGATCTCCGGCTTGCTGCGCGCCACGATGCGCCGGTGCAACTCGGTCACGGTGGTCTCGCCGAACGGCGTGTCACGGCTGGCGAGTTCGCGCATCCAGCGCACAGCCTGATAGTGGTCCTCGGCCTCGAGATGGTCGCGCAGCGGCTTGCCGCCCACCGTAATGCCATGCTCGATGAGTTCCGCCGTCTCGCGATGGGTCAGCGTGTTCCCCTCGATCGCGTTCGACGTGTAGGTCAGTTCGACATCGTAATAGTGGACGAGGTTCCTGAGCGCGTCCGGACGCAGCGGCCGGAGCCGGTCCAGCTCCGCCTTCTTCTTCTCTATGCTGCGTTTCAACTGTTGCATGGGACATCAACTCTAGAGTGATCACCCATGAAAATCTAACGACCGAAGACCGCCTCCCGACCACGCTGGCGCGAGACCTGCGCCTGGACAGCTTTGGCGAGAACGGCTTCGGCCCGGCCGGCGGCGCACCACCGGCCGGAGCCGTACAAGTTCGAACCGTGGACGCGCCTGCGTCCTACTCCGCGTAGCCTGCGGGCAGGTCGTCTTCCTTGAGGAGGTCGTCCTTGGACACCGCCTGATCCTCGACCTTGGCCTGGGAGACGATGAGGTCGACCACCTTGTCCTCGAAGATCGGGGCGCGGAGCTGGGCCTGGGCGTTGGCGTTCTGGCGCAGCAGGTTGAAGATCTCCTGAGCCTGGGCGCCGTACTTGATGGCCTCGCGGCGGATCGCCTCGTTCAGCTCGGCCTCGGTGACCTGGACGTTGTTGTTGCGGCCGATCTCGGCCAGCACCAGACCCAGGCGCACGCGCCGCTCGGCGATCTTGCGGTATTCCTTCTGGAGCTGGTCGTCGGTCTTGTCGGCGTCTTCCGGCGGAAGCTGGCCCGAGGCCTTGTCCTGCTCCACCTGCTGCCAGATCGACGAGAACTCGGCCTCGACCATCTTGGGCGGCAGCGGGAAGTCGTGCTTGGAATCCAGCTCGTCCAGCAGGGCGCGCTTCAGCTTGAAGCGCGAGGCGCCGGCGTACTGTTCTTCCAGGTTGCCCTTCACCAGCTCCTTGAGCTTCTCCAGGCTCTCCAGGCCCAGGCGCGTGGCGAACTCGTCGTCGGCCGGCGCGTCCACGGGCGCGCGGACTTCCTTGACCTTGGTCTCGAACTCGGCGGCCTTACCCGCCAGGTGCGCGGCCTGATAGCCTTCCGGGAAGGTGACCTTCACGGTCACGTCGCTGTCGGGCTTGGCGCCGACGAGCTGCTCCTCGAAGCCCGGGATGAACTGGCCCGAACCCAGCACCAGCTCGACGTCGGTGGCCGTGCCGCCCTCGAAGGCCTCGCCGTCGACGCGGCCGATGAAATCGATCACGAGCTGATCGCCGTCCTTGGCCTTCACGGTCTTGCCCGTGCGCGGCTCATAGGTGCGGTTCTGCTTCGCCAGCTCGGCGACCGCCTCGTCCACCTCGGCCTCGGTGGGCGCATAGACCGGGCGGGTCAGCGACAGCGTGGCCGCGTCCACCGGCTCGAACTCGGGCATCAGGTCGACGGTCAGCTCGTAGGCCAGGTCGGCCTTGCCGTCGATCACGGCCTCGATGTCGCCCTCGGGCTTCAGCTCGGGCTCGCCGGCGGGGCGCAGCTTGTTGTCGTCGAGCACCTTCTGGGTGCTTTCGGTCAGGCTCTGCTGGACGACTTCGGTCATGATGGCCTTGCCGTACAGGCGGCGCACATGGGCGGTCGGCACCTTGCCGGGCCGGAAGCCCTTCACGTTGAGAGTCGGCGCGATCTCCTTGATCCGGGCCTCCAGACGCTCGGAAAGCTCGGCGACCGGGACGGTCACGCCATAGACGCGGCTCAGGCCTTCGCCAGACTTCTCAACGATCTGCATCGACATTCTTAGTTTCCTGGATGCGGGACGCGGCGTGCGCCCGAGCACCCTCTCAAGCCAAACGGGGAAGGCCGCCGGACAGGGCCCGGCGGCGCGAACGCGCCTTATGTCACGGCGGCGGCGGCCGTGAAAGCCCCCCGAACGGCGGCCGAAAGCGCCCGAAAGCGCAGGGCGAACCGCCTTCGATCCCGAACGGAAGACGCCGGCGTCCGCCCGATCGCCGGCCAAGTCGCCCCTTGACGCGCCGCCCCGCGCCCGCGATGGCAGGCCCCGGCCCCATGCGGATGTGGCGGAATTGGTAGACGCACTGGATTTAGGTTCCAGCGCCGCGAGGCGTGGAGGTTCGACTCCTCTCATCCGCACCAGGGCCTCGAAGGCGCCGGCGTAAGCCGCGCGTGAGTGACAGGCGGCCGGCGGGCGGGCAGATAGCCGCCATGTCCCGCGGCGTCCTCTTCGTGCACAACAACTTCCCCGGCCAATTCCGGGATCTGGCCGAGGCCCTGGTGGCGCGCGGCGTCCCCTGCTGCGCCGTCGGACAGGACCACGCCGGCGCCGTCGACGGCGTCCGGGTGGCCCGCTACGCGCTTCCAAGAGGGACGACCCCGAACATCTTCCCGCTCGCCGTGCGGGCCGAGGCGGACCTGATCCGAGGCCGGTCCGCCTTCGAGGCCGCGCGGTCGCTGAAGCACGAAGGCTGGGACCCCGCGGTGATCGTGGGCCATCCCGGCTGGGGCGAGATGACCTTCCTGCGCGAGCTGTTCCCGAACGCGCGCCAGGTGGTGTTCGCCGAGTTCTGGTATCGCGGCCGCGGGCTGGACGTGGGCTTCGACACCGAATTCTTCCCGCACGACCTGGATTCGGTGCTGCGCGCCGACGCCAAGAACGCGGTGATGTCGCTGGCCTGCGCGGAGGCGGACGCCATCGTCTGCCCCACCCCGTTCCAGGCGGGCGCCCTGCCCCGGGCGTTCCGCGCGCAGGCGCGGATCATCCACGAGGGGATCGACATCGACCTGGCCCGACCCGGGCCGGCCGCGCCCTTTCCCCTGCCCGACGGGCGGGTGCTGTCGCCGGGGACGCCGGTCGTGACCTACATCAACAACAACATGGAGCCCCTGCGCGGGCTGCACGTCTTCGCGCGCGCCCTGCCCCGCCTGCTGCGCGAGGCGCCCGACGCCCATGTGCTGATCCTGGGCGAGGCGGCGCGGCGGCCCTATGGGGGAAACGCCGCCGACGGGCGAACCTGGCGGGAGGTCTGTTTCGACGGCGTCGAGATCGACCCCGCGCGGACGCACTTCCTGGGCCGGACGTCGCACGCGGTCATGCTGGACGCGCTACGCCTGGGCTGCGCGCACGTCTATTACACCTACCCCTTCGTGCTCTCGTGGTCGCTGTGCGAGGCGATGGCCTGCGGCGCCTACGTGATCGGCTCGGACACCCCGCCGCTGCACGACGCGATCGAGGACGGGGTCAACGGCCGGCTGCTGCCGTTCTTCGACCACGACGCGCTGGCCGGCGCGCTGGTCGAGGCGTGCCGCGACCCCGGGGCCTACGCGGCCCAGCGGCAGGCCGCCCGCGAGACGGCGGTCGCCCGCTTCGACCGCGCAAAGGGGCGCGAAGCCTGGCTGGGCCTGCTGCGCGACCTGGGCGTCGCCATCCGCTGAGGGCCGCGCGGCGGATGCGTCAGCCGCAGCGGACCTCCTTGATAATCCCCGTCGCGGCGTCGAAGTAGAAGTTCAGGCGGTCGGCGCGGTAATCCATCGTCACGGGACAGGTCGTGCAGGCCACGCGCTGACGCTCGGGCCGCACCGGCGTCGGGATCTCGCTGCGGGGGCGCCCGACAAGGTTCTGGTGCTCGGCCGCCCCACAGGTGTCGGGCGCAGGCGGCGGAGCAGGCGGTGGCGCAGGCTCGGGAGCCGGCGCGGGCGCCGGGGCCGGCGGTTGGGGCGGCGTGGAGCATCCCGCCACGGTTCCGATCAGCGCGGCCACGGCCATCGCCACGATCCGGGATCTCATGCCTGCTTCTCCCATCGGCCGCCCTGCTGGCGCCAGTACGACACCGGATGTCCCCGCCCCTTCACCAGGCTCCAGAGTCCGCGGGCGTGCCCGAGCTGGACCTCGTCGCCGCCGTCGAAGAGGACCACGCAGCGGCTGTAGCCGTCCAGATCTCCCGGTTCGGCGCCGTCGATGAGGAACAGGGCGTCGGCGCCGTTCGGATTGGCGTCGTCCGTGGTCAGCAGGATCGGCTGGCGCGGCGCCACGGGCTCGCCCGCCGGGCCGTGCGGCAGGAAGCTGTCGTCGCGATAGCTCCACAGCCAGCCGTCCAGATGCTCCACCCGCTCGGCCGCCGACGAGCGGACGATGGCCCGCCAGCCCCGCTGAAGCGTCTTCTCCAGCAGTTCGGGCAGGGCCTGGTCCAGCCCGGTGCGCTCCAGGTGGTAGAACCAGACCTCGCAGGCGGACGCAGGCTCGGCCACGTCAGCCCTCGTATTTGTCCCGGACCAGGCGGTTCAGGAGCCGGATGCCGTAGCCCGTGGCGCCGTCGGGGCTGGTGGGGACGGTCGAGGGCTTCTTCCAGGCGGTGGAGGCGATGTCGAGGTGGGCCCAGGGCGTGTCCTTGACGAACCGCTTGAGGAACAGGGCCGCGGTGATCGAGCCGCCCGGACGGCCGCCGGTGTTCTTCATGTCGGCGATCATCGAGTCGATCTGCTTGTTGTAGGCGTCGGGCATCGGCATGCGCCACAGGCCCTCGTCCTCGGCCCTGGCGGCCGCCAGCAGGTCTTCGGCCAGCGCGTCGTCGTTGGAGAAGCAGCCCGCCAGGTCGTTGCCCAGCGAGATGATGATGGCGCCCGTCAGCGTGGCCAGGTCGACCATGAACTTCGGCTTGAAGCGGTCGTTGCAGTACCAGAGCGCGTCGGCCAGCACGAGGCGGCCCTCGGCGTCGGTGTTCACCACCTCGATGGTCTGGCCCGACATGGAGGTCAGGACGTCGCCGGGGCGGTAGCTGTTCCCGTCGGGCATGTTCTCGACCAGGCCCAGGACGCCCACGGCGTTCACCTTGGCCTTGCGCCCGGCCAGGACGTGCATAAGGCCCGCCACGGTTCCGGCGCCGCCCATGTCCCACTTCATGTCCTCCATGCCGTCGGCGGGCTTCAGCGAGATGCCGCCGGTGTCGAAGCAGACCCCTTTGCCGACGAAGGCCACCGGCTGGGCCGATTTATCGGCCGCGCCGTTCCAGCGGATGACGACGAGCTGGCTCTCGCGGATGCTGCCCTGCCCCACCGCCAGCAGCGAGCCCATGCCCAGCGCCTTCATCTCGGCCTCGCCCAGGACCTCGATCTCCAGGCCCAGGCTCTCGAGCGCCTTCACGCGCCGGGCGAACTCGACCGGGAAGAGGACGTTCGGCGGCTCGGACACCAGGTCGCGGGTGAAGCTGACGGCGTTGGCCAGGGCCGCCATGTCGGCGAAGGCGCCCAGCGCGGCGTCGGCGGCGTCGGTGACCACCAGGGTCTTGGCGATCGACGGCTTCTTGTCGGCCGGCTCCTTGGTCCGGTACTTGTCGAAGCGATAGCTGGCCAGCCGCACGCCCAGGGCCGCGTGCGCCGCGAGGTCGGCGTCGGCGATCCCCTCGATGCGCAGGGTCTCCAGGCCCGACGCCTTCACCCCCGCATAGGCGCTGGCCGCCGCGTGCTCGGCGCCGAGGGCGTTGAACGCGTCCTTCTTGCCCGCGCCCACCAGGACGAGACGCGCCGCGTCGGTCCCCTGCGGCGCGAGGATGTCGAGCGTCTGGCCCTTGGCGCCGGTGAAGCGGCTGGCCGCCACGGCCTGGGCCACCGGCCCTTCCTGGGCCTCGCCTTCGAAGACGATGCGGGCCACGGCGGTCCTGGCGGGAATCGCGGCGCCGGCCGCGACGAACTCGATATCCATTTCGACGTCTCTCTAGCAGGTGCGACTGCGGCCCACGGTCAGGTTGTGCGGGGCGGCGACGCATGATTTAGAACAGGTCCGCGGACGGGGCGCGCTCAATCTCAGCCAAGGCCGCTTTTTAGACGATGCGCCTGATCGACCGATACCTCCTGCGGCAACTCCTCGGCCCCGTCGTCCTGGCCACGCTGGCGCTGACGGCGGTCGCGCTGCTGAGCCAGAGTCTGGCCGGCCTGGACCTGATCGTGAACCAGCGCCAGAGCGCGCTGGTGTTCCTGAAAGTGACGCTGCTCTACATGCCGCAGCTCATCAACCTGATCCTGCCCATCGCCGTGTTCGTGGCCGCGCTGGTGGCGCTGAACCGGCTGCATACCGAGCAGGAGATCGTCGTCTGCTTCGCGGGCGGGATGAGCCGGTGGCGGGTGATCTCGCCGGCCATGCGGCTGGCCTGCACCATCGCGTTCCTGGCGCTGGTGATGAACCTGTTCGTGCAGCCGGCCAGCTTCCGCACCCTGCGGCAGGAGCTGTTCCAGGTGCGCACCGACCTGGCCGCGACGCTGGTGCGCGAGGGCGAGTTCACCGAACCCGCGCCGGGGCTGACGGTCTACGCCCAGAGCGTGAACAGCCAGGGCGACCTCCAGAACCTCTTCATCCACCAGATCAAGGCCGACGGCGGCACCACCACCTACACCGCCGAATCCGGCCGGGTGGGCCGCGCCCAGGGCCGCCCCGTGCTGTTCATGCGCAAGGGCACCAACCAGGAGTTCTCCAGCCGCGGCGTGCTGAACTACCTGACCTTCGACGAGTACATCTTCGACCTGGAGCCGCTGGCCAGCACGGACGAGCTGATCCACTACAAGCCCTCGGACCGCTACCTGCACGAGCTGTTCTTCCCCGACCTCCAGCAGGACTGGGAGCGGCGGAACCGGCTGGAGCTGCTGGCCGAGGGCCACGCGCGGATCGCCTCGCCGCTCTACAACATCGCCTTCATGGCCCTGGCGCTGAACGCCATCATCGGGGGCGGCTTCTCCAGGTTGGGCTATGGGCGGCGGATCGCCATCGTGGGCGCCACGGCGGCCGGCGTGCGGCTGCTGGGCTTCCTGTTCCAGTCCGGCGCCGAGGACGAGGTCTGGCTCAACCTCGGTCAGTACCTCACGCCGCTGGCCGCCACCTGGATCGCGCTGGCCCAGATCTTCCGCGGGAAGATCAACCGGCACATCGACATCACCCGCCGGCCCGCGAACCTCGCGCCCTACGTGGGGGCGCGCGCATGATCGTGTTCGGCCGCATCGAGCGCTATGTGGTGGGCTACCTGCTGCTGGGCGTGCTGGGCGCGCTGGCGATCATCTCGGCGGTGATCGTGCTGATCCAGTTCGTGGAATTGGCCGGCCAGATCGGCACGCGGGTGGACGTGGGCGCCGACAGCCTCTTCCAGCTCACCCTGCTGCGGGTGCCGTCGCTGATCCAGATCCTGCTTCCGTTCTGCTTCCTGTTCGGGGGCATCGCGGCCTTCGTCGGCCTGAACCGGCGCAGCGAACTGGTGGCCATGCGCGCGGCCGGCGTCTCGGCCTGGCGGTTCATCCTCCCGTCGGCGGGCGCGGCCTTCATGCTCGGCGTCCTGGCGGTGGCGGTGCTGAACCCGGCGGCGGCGGCGCTGAACGCGCGCTTCGAATACGAGCGCGCCCGGATCATGGCCAACTATCTGGGCGACACGCCCCGCGAGGTCTGGCTGCGGCAGGGCGACGGCTCGGGCCAGGTGGTGATCCACGCCAAGGCGCGCGAGGCCCACGACGGCACCGTCACCCTGCGCGGGGTCTCGCTGTTCATCTACGAGAACGATCCGCGCGGCACGCCGGTCTTCCGCCGCCGGCTGGAGGCGACCGAGGCCACGCTGATGCCCGGCTTCTGGCGGCTGAAGAACGTCCGCGAGGCCATGGCCGGCGACAGCTCGATCCGGTCCGACACGCTCACCATCCGCTCGTCCCTGGACCCGGAGGCGGCGATGGAGAGCCTGGCCTCGCCCGAGGCGATTCCGTTCTGGCGCCTGCCCAAGGCCATCCAGCTCACCGAACAGGCGGGCTTCTCGGCCTCGGGCTACCGGCTGCGGTTCCAGCAACTCCTGGCCACGCCGCTGCTGTTCGCGGCGATGGCGGTGCTGGCGGCGGCGTTCTCGCTGCGGCTCACCCGCCTGGGCGGCCTGGCGGGGCTGGCGGGCGCCGGCGTGGCGCTGGGCTTCATCCTGTTCTTCTTCAACCAGTTCGCCGGCGCGCTGGCCAAGGCCGACATCATTCCGCTGTTCGCCGCGGCCTGGGCGCCCGCCCTCGTGTCGGCGCTCGCCGGGGTGACCCTGCTTTGCTACACGGAAGACGGTTGAATCGGCGGTGCGCGGCGCTATGCATCGCGGGCCTGTCAAAAACGATGCGCCGGCACGCCGCCGACAGACGCGCATAGGGGATCGAGAAGGTTGATGAGTCCGCGCCGGCGCACGCCGCGACCCCCCCGCGCACTGGCCGACTCAGCCCCGGCCGGCGGCGCGCTCCCCATGCGGCGCGCCCTCATGACGCGGCACGCCCTCATGGCCGGGGCGGCGATCTCGCTGATCGCGACCCTGCCCGCCGTCGCCCAGACGCCGGCCCCCACGACGCCGGCCCCCACGACGCCCGCCCAGGCGAAACCGGCCCAGGCGACGCCGGCAAAGGCCGCCGCGCCCAGCCCCGACGGGCTGCAGCCGGGCGAAATGTACATGGAGGCCGACGAAGTCGTCCGTGACGACGACGCCGGCGTCACCACGGCCAACGGCAATATCGAGGTGCGCTACAACGGCCGCACGCTGCGCGCCGACCGGATGGTCTACGACGACGCCACCGGGGTCATCCGCGCCACGGGCAACATCGCCGTCGTCAACGAGGACGGCACCTCGGAATACGCCAGCGAGATCGTGCTGGACGACGACATGCGCGCGGGCGTGGCGCTGGGGTTCTCGGCCCGCCTCCAGGAGAACGTGAAGATCGCGGCCGCCACCGCCGCGCGCCGCAACGAGACCATCGAAGAGCTGACCAAGGCGATCTACACGCCCTGCGAGACCTGCGCCGCCGACGGCTCGCCCCGCACGCCCACCTGGTCGATCGCCGCCGACCGGGTGATCCGCGACAAGGAGCGGCGGATCGTCTACTACCGCAACGCGCGGTTCAAACTGTTCGGCCTCTCGGTGGCCTACCTGCCGCTGTTCTGGCACGCCGACCCCCAGGCGCAGCGCTCGTCGGGGTTCCTGGTTCCCAAGGCCTCGGCGTCGGACCGCCGCGGCTTCTCGTACGAACAGCCGTACTACTGGGCGATCTCGCCCTCGATGGACCTGACGGTCAGCCCGCAGATCAACACCAAGATCGCCCCGTTCCTGAACGGCGAGCTGCGCAAGCGCTTCTATTCCGGCGAAGTGTCCATGCGGTTCGGCTACACCCACGCCAAGGACTTCGACGGCAAGGGCAACGAGTTCGGCCCCGAGACCGACCGCAGCTACATCCTGGCGCGCGGCGCCTTCCAGGTGGACGAGAAGTGGCTGTGGGGCTTCACCGCCGAGCGCACGTCGGACGACCTGATCTTCGACAAGTACGAGGTGGGCAAGGTCTACGTCAGCCGGGGCCCCTACGTGGCCGACGACCGGCGGCTGATCTCGCAGCTCTACACCGTCCGGCAGGACCAGCGATCCTACTTCTCGGCCGCCGCCATGACGATCCAGGGCTTGCGGCCGGGCGCCTTCAACCCGATCACCGGCCTGAACTCGGGCGAGAACGACCGCGTCTTCCCCGTCATCGGCCCGCTGATCGAAGGCCACTACGAGCCGGCCTCGCGCGTGGCGGGGGGGCGGCTCAGGATCCACACCAACGCCGTGGTGCTGAGCCGCGAGCAATCGCCCACCGACCTGACCCAGCGCCTGCCCGGCCTGGACAGCGCCCGCGCCACGGGCGAGCTGGACTGGCGGCGCGCCCTCACCACGCCGGGGGGCCTGCGCGTCGAACCCTTCCTGTCGGCGCGGGTCGACGGCTACCGCATCCACGACATCCTGACCGGCGTCGGCTCGGCCACGCGCAAGGACAGCATGACCCGCGCCCTCGCGACGGCCGGCGTGGACGTGACCTATCCCTTCTTCCGCCGCTTCAGCGACACCACCGTGGTGATCGAGCCGGTGGTCCAGGTCGTGGCCTCGCCCGACGCCAAGCAGGTGGTCATCGGCCGCACCGCCGCCGGCGACCCGATCTATCTCAACGAGGACAGCGTCGCGTTCGAGTTCGACGAGACCACCCTCTTCCGCTCGAACAAGTTCCCCGGCTACGACCTCTACGAGGACGGCCTGCGGATGAACGTGGCCGGCCGCGCCGCGGTGCTATGGGACGACGGCCGCCGGGCCAACCTGCTGATCGGCCGCAGCTTCCGCGCCGACCGCAACGAGGTGTTCACCGCCCGCACCGGCCTGCGGACCAAGGCGTCCGACTGGGTGGTGGCCGCCGACGCCCAGCCGATCCGGGGCCTGTCGGTGTTCGCCCGCGCGCGGCTGGACAACGACACCCTCGACGTCCGCCGCCTCGAAGCTGGCGCCAACGTGGCGAACAAGTACGGCTCGGGCTTCGTGCGCTACCTGACCGACGATTTCGACATCAACGGCGTGAAGCGCGAGAACCTGGACCTCGGCGGCGAGGTCTATCTCGGCAAGAACTACGGCGTCAGCCTGTACGGCAACCGCGACCTCGCCCGCGACGCGTGGGTGATCCGGGACGTGGGCGTCTTCTATCGCGACGACTGCCTGCGGGTGGACGTCATCTATCGCCGCGAAGACACGATCATCGGCCGCCTGCTGCCCAGCGAGTCGGTGTCGGTCCGCCTAACGCTCGCCACATTGGGCGGCTCATTCAACAGCAGGTAAGATGGCGGCCGATATGCGCGCCCGTGAAGGAAACCATTCGCCCATGAAGCGGAGTTTGTCGGGATCGCCGGCGTTCGGCGTACTGATCGCCTGCGCGCTCCTCGCCGCGCCTCACCAGGCCTCGGCCCAGCCTGCGGGCCAGACCCCGGGCCAGGCGGCGGCGGGCGAGGCGCCGGCGGCGCCGGCGGCGCCGGCGGCGCCCACCGGCCTGTCTGAATCGGTCGCGGCCGTCGTCAACGACGCCATCATCTCGACCTACGATCTCGCTCAGCGCATGCGCCTGCTGATCGCGACGTCGGGCGTCCAGCCGACCCAGGAGAACCTGCCGCAGTTCCAACGCGAAGCGCTGGTCTCGCTGGTGGACGAGCAGCTCCAGTTCCAGGAACTGCGCCGGGTCGAGCGCGAGCAGAAGATCGAGATTCTCGCCGACAACGCCGAGGTCGACGAAGAGATCGCCGACATGGCCCAGCAGAACAACATGAGCCGGGAACAGTTCCTCGGCTTCCTGGCGTCGCGCGGCATCGGCGTGGACACGCTGCGCCAGCAGATCCGCGCCAGCATGAGCTGGCAGCGGTGGATCCGGGGCCGGTACGGCAGCCGCCTGCGCATCGGCGACGACCAGATCGCGGCCACCCAGGCGCGGTTCGCCGCCGAGGCCGCCAAGCCTCAGTACCAGATCGGCGAGGTCCTGATCGACGCCAGCCGCGTAGGCGGCATGCAGCAGGCCATGGCCGGGGCCCAACAGCTCGTCACGCAGATGCAACAGGGCGCCCCCTTCCCGGCCGTCGCCCGGCAGTTCTCGGCCCTGCCCACGGCCGCGACGGGCGGCGACGCGGGCTGGGTCAGCGCGGGCGAGATGCCGCCCGAGGTCGAGGCCGTGCTGGAGCAGATGCGCCCCGGACAGCTCTCGCAGCCGATCGCGGTGCGGGACGGCGTCTACATCCTCTATCTCCGCGACAAGCGCGCCGGCGGCAGCGCCACCCTGGTCAACCTCAAGCAGGCGGCCGTGGCCCTGCCCCAGGGCGCCAGCGCCGACGACGAGGCCGCGGCCCGCAGCAAGCTGGCCGCGCTCAAGCCCCAGATCCGGGATTGCGCCACCCTGGAGGCCACCGCCGCCCAGGCCCAGGGCGTGGTGGCCGGCGACCTGGGCGAAGCCGAACTGGACGACCTGGCGCCGCAGTTCCGCGAAGCGGCCGAAAAGCTCGACATCGGCCAGGTGTCGGACCCGATCCGCACCGCCGCGGGCATGCACCTCATCGCCGTCTGCGGAAAGCGCGCGGCCGGCGCCGGGGCGATCGACAAGGAACAGGTCGAACAGCGGCTGTTCAGCCAGCAGCTCGGCATGATCGCCCGCCGATACATGCGAGACCTGCGCAACTCGGCCACCATCGAGACGCGGTGACGCCCCGTCCGCCCGTCCAGCCCCTGGCCCACACACTGGCCCTGAGCCTCGGCGACCCCGCCGGGATCGGCCCCGAGATCGTCGTCAAGGCCTGGCGGGCGCTGCGCAACGAGGCGGTCCCGTTCTTCGTCGTCGGCGACGCCCAGGCTCTCGCCTCGGCGCCGGGCGGCGGCGCGCCTGTGCAGGCCATCTCGGGGCCCGACGAAGCCGCCGCGGCCTTTCCCGAGGCCCTGCCGGTCCTGGACATTCCCCTGCGGGCGCCGGTGGTGGCGGGCAAGCCCGACCCCGGCGCCGCCGACGCGGTGATCCGCTGGATCGAAACCGCCGTCGGCCTGGCCCTCTCGGGGACCGCAGGCGGCGTGGTCACCGCGCCCATCGCCAAGGCCCCGCTCTATGCGGCGGGCTTCCGGTTTCCCGGCCACACCGAATTCCTCGGCGAGCTGACGGCCGCCACCCGGCACGACGGGGCGCGGGGGCCGGTGATGATGCTGACCGCCGGAGACCTGAGGACCACGCTGGTCACCGTCCACGAGCCGCTGGCGAAGGTTCCGGCCGCGCTGACCATCGAGGGGATCGTCAACACCGGCCTCGTCACGGCCCAGGCCATGCGGCGGGACTTCGGCATCGCCGCGCCGCGGATCGCGGTGGCGGGCCTCAACCCCCACGCCGGCGAGAGCGGGACCATCGGCCAGGAGGAGACCCGCGTCGTGACGCCCGCCGTCCGGGCGCTCCGGGACCTGGGCGTCGACGCCCGGGGTCCCTACCCCGCCGACAGCCTGTTTCCCGCCGAGGTGCGCGCCACCTACGACGCGGCCGTCTGCCTCTATCACGACCAGGCGCTGATCCCTGTGAAGATGCTGGACTTCTGGGGGGGCGTGAACGTGACCCTGGGCCTGCCCATCGTGCGGACGTCGCCCGATCACGGCACCGCCTTCGACATCGCCGGCCGCGGGATCGCCCGGCCCGACAGCCTGATCGCCGCCATCCGCCTGGCCGCCGAGATCGCCGGGCGCCGGCGGTGAGCCTGGACGGCCTGCCGACCCTGCGCGCGGCGCTGGAAGCGCACGGGCTCTGGGCGAAGAAGTCCTTCGGCCAGCACTTCCTCCTCGACCTCAACGTCACCCGCAAGATCGCCCGGCTGGCCCAGGTGGGCGACGGCGACCACGTGATCGAGGTCGGCCCCGGTCCCGGCGGCCTCACCCGCGCCCTGCTGGAGACCGGCGCGCGCGTCACCTCCATCGAGAAGGACCAGCGGTTCCAGCCCCTTCTCGGCGAGGTAGCCCAGGCGTGCGACCGGCTGGCGCTGGTCTTCGGCGACGCCCTGGCCGCCGACGAGGCCGCAATCGCGGCGGGCGCGCCGGCGCACGTGGTCTCGAACCTGCCCTACAACGTGGGCACGCCGCTGCTCATCAAGTGGCTCACCGGCCCCTGGACCCCGGCCTCGCTGACGCTGATGTTCCAGCGCGAGGTGGCCGACCGCATCACCGAGGGCCCCGGCGAGCGCGCGTATGGCCGCCTCGGCGTGCTGGCCCAGGCCACCTGCCGCGCCGAGCGCGTGCTGGACGCCCCGGCCCGCGCCTTCACCCCGCCGCCCAAGGTCGATTCGGCGGTCGTGCGGCTGGAGCCCCGGCCCGACCGGCCCTCGCCGGAACGCCTGGACGCGCTGCAACGCGTCACCGCCGCCGCCTTCGGCCAGCGCCGCAAGATGCTCCGCGCCAGCCTGAAGTCCCTGCCCGGCGACGGCCTGGCGGGCGAGGACCTCGTCCGAGCGGCGGGCCTCGATCCGCAGGCGCGGGCCGAGGTGATCCCGGTGGACGGCTTCCTGACCCTCGCCGACGCGTGGCTGGCGGGGCGCTAAGGCCGCGCGGCCTTGCCCCCGGCGGACGGCGGTAGGATCCTGTCGCATGCCCTCGCACCCCGGACTGACGGCGGACGTCGCCTCGCGCTTCGCCCGCATCGCCCTGGGCCATGTGGCGCGCGAATATCCCAACAAGATGGATCACGTGCTCGACGGCCGGGCCGATGTGCGGGGGCCGCGCGACCTGCACCCCGTCTATTTCGGCAGCTTCGACTGGCACTCGTGCGTCCACGGCTACTGGACGCTGGCGACGGTGCTGCGTCGGCATCCCGACATCCCCGAGGCGGCGGCCATCCGCGCCCTGTTCGGCGACGCCTTCACCCCGGACAAGGTCGCCGCCGAGGCCGCTTATCTGGCGCGGCCCTCGTCGCGGGGGTTCGAGCGGCCCTACGGCTGGGGCTGGCTGCTGAAGCTCCAGGCCGAGCTACTGGCCCACGATGCGCCCTGGGCGGCCACCCACCAGCCCCTCGCCGACGCCTTCGCGCAGAGGTTCCGGGATTTCCTGCCGCTGGCGATCTTCCCGATACGCACGGGCGTCCACAGTTCGACCGCCTTCGCCCTGACCCTGGCGGCCGACTACGCCGACGCCGTGGGCGACGCCGGATTGCTGCCGCTGTTCGAGGCCCGCGCCCGCGCCTGGTACGGCCAGGACCGCGCCGCCCAGGCCTGGGAGCCGTCGCTGGACGACTTCCTGTCGCCGACGCTGATGGAGGCCGCCTGCATGGCCCGGCTCGGCGCGGCGGACGACTTCCGGCCGTGGTTCGACGCCTTCCTGCCCGAGGTCGGCGAACGCCGCCCGGCCAGCCTGTTTGCGCCCGTCGCGCCGACCGACCGCACCGACGGCAAGATCGCTCACCTGGACGGCCTGAACCTGTCCCGCGCCTGGTGCTGGCGCACCATCGCCGCGGCCCTGCCGGCCGACCATCCCGCACAGGACGTCATGGCGGCGACGGCCGAGCGCCATCTCGCCGCCGCCCTGCCCCACGTGGCGGGCGACTACATGGGCGAGCACTGGCTGGCCTCGTTCGCCCTGCTGGCCCTGCTGGCCTAGCTTAGCTGCTGGCCTGGCTTACGGGTTCGGGCGCCCGCGCCAGCACGAAGTCGTCGGGGTTCGGCGCCAGCGTGGCCTTCCAGTAGTCGATCAGGCCGAAGGGCCAGTTCTGGCTGACCCGGCCGAAGCTGTTCTTGTACCAGGAGGAGACGTTGGGCGCGCCCCAGGCCCAGCCGGCGTTGGCCTCGTCCACCCGGCGGTTGAAGTCGTCGTAGACGGCCTGCTTCGGCTCCAGCGCCACAGCCCCCGTCTCGGCCAGCAGCTTCAGGCAGCCCACGATGTAGCGGACCGAGCACTCCGAGAAGAAGATGATCGAGCCGTTGACCACGATGTTGGTGTTGGGCCCGTAGATCGTGAACAGGTTCGGGAAGCCCGGGTGCGTCATGCCCAGGTAGGCGCGCGCGTCGCCGCCCCAGCTCTCGTGCAGGTCCTGCCCCCCACGGCCCTTGATCTTGAGGAACGACAGGAAGTTCGAGGCCTGGAAGCCTGTGCCGTAGATCAGCACGTCGAATTCGTGCTCGGTCCCGTCGGCGGTGACGACGCCCTTTGGGGTGATGCGCACGGTCTTGTCGGTCACCAGCGACACGTTCGGCCGCTTGAGGGCCGCCAGCCAGACCCCGTTGTCCAGCACCGAGCGCTTTCCGCCGATCGGGTACTGGGGGATCACCTTGCCGGCCAGGTCGGGACGGTCGGCGATCTGCGCCTGAAGCGACTGGGTGGCCATCTCGCGCAGCATGGCGTTCTCGGGGCCGACCGCGTCGGGGCCGCCGTTCCAGTTCGGGTCGGACTTCACCATCGGCAGGAAGCCCTCGGTGGTCATCCAGAACAGCCAGAAGCGGTACCACTTGTCGAAGTAGGGCACGTGCTCCAGCGTCCACTTCATCCCCTCGGGCACGTCCTCGTGGTAGTGCGGCACCGGCAGGCCCCAGGGCGGCGAGCGCTGGAAGACCGTCAGGCTGGCCACGTCCGGCGCGATCTCGGGGACGAACTGGTAGGCCGAGGCGCCCGTCCCGATCACGCCCACCCGCTTGCCCTTCAGGTCCACGTCGTGGCGCCACTCGGCCGAATGGAAGGCGGGTCCCTCGAAGCTGCCCAGACCGTCGATCTCGGGATAGCGGGGCCGGTTGAGCTGGCCGACCGCAGTGACCACCGCCGTCGCCTCGACCACCTCGGTCTTGCCGTCCTTGCCCTTCAGCGTGGCGCGCCAGACGCTGCGGCCCTCGTCCCAGGCCAGGGTCTCGACCAGCGTCTCGAAGCGGATGTGTTTCTTGAGGTCGTACTTGGCGGCGATGCCGCGGAAATACTCCAGCAGCACCGGCTGGGGCGAGAAGTGCTGGGGCCAGAAGTGGTTGGGCTCGAACGAGTAGCTGTACATGTGGTTCGAGTTGTCGACCCGGCAGCCGGGATAGGTGTTCTCGAACCAGGTGCCGCCCACGTCGGCGTTCTTGTCCACGATCTCGAACGGGACGCCGGCCTGGGTGAGGCGGATCCCGGTCAGGAGGCCCGACATGCCGGCGCCCACCACCAGCACCTTGAGCTTGCGCGCCGCCGCCTTGAGCGCGGGCTGCTCGAACTGCGGGTCCTTGCTGGACCGGCCGTTCAGGGTCAGTTCGTCGAGCAGGAAGTCCACGTACTGTTCGGGGATCGGCGCGCCGGCCACGAAGTCCATCTGGCGGCGCAGGGTGGCGACGTCGGGGCCGGGCATGGCCAGCGGCTTGCCGTCCAGGTGCGCGCGGATCGCCTCGGCGGCCAGCTTGCGGATCCTGGCCTGTTCCTCGTCGGGGATGCCCGTGTCGCCGCGCGAGAGCGGATTGTAGACGGGCGTCCATTCGCTGCGCAGCCAGCCGGCGTCGCCGGTCATGTGGACCAGCGCGGTGAGCAGGGCCGGAAGGTGCGCGTCCTTCAGGATCTCCTCGATGTCGAGCGAAGCGTCGGCCATGTCGATCCTGCCCTAGTCTGTCGTGTTTCTGGTTCTCGTTGTTCCGTCTCGCCAGAATGCCCCCGCGCGGCGGCGGGCGGAAGACTCACGTCGCGTCAGCCGTCGGCCCCCGGCCCGATCACCCCTGGGCCGCGCGGATGCGGTCGCGCAGGGTTTGGGACAGCGTCATCCCCGACGCCGCCAGGTTCTCGCGCAGATGCGCCGGCCGCGTGGCGCCGAACACGGCCGCGCTGACGCCGGGATCGTCCAGCACATAGGCCAGGGCCGCCTGGCTGCCGGTCATGTCCGGCAGGTCGTGGAGGAAGCGGAAAGCGCGACCGCGCGCCAGTTCGCCGCGATGGCGGGCCAGGCCGCGGGCGGCGTACCAGAGGTCCTGCGGCCCCTTGAGGCGCGACAGCAGCGGCCGGGTGTGGCCCATCGCCAGAGGCATCCCCGCCAGGACCCCCTTCCCCGCCGCCGCCGCCCGGGCGATCAGCGGCCGGCGCTCGGGCCGCAGGACGTTGTAGTCCACCATCACCACGTCGATCTGCGGCAGACCGGCAGCGTGGGCGATCACGTCGGGATCGAAGCTGTTCAGCCCCACCGCGCGGGCCACCCCGCGGGCCTTCAGGTCCTCCAGCGTGCGCAGCATCTCCGCGTCCAGTTCCCCCACCGAGGGGCCGTGCAGCTGCAGAAGGCCCAGGCTCTCCAGGCCGAGGCGCTTCAGGCTGCGCTCGGCGCTGGCGGCGATGGCGGCCGGCCGCATGTCGCGCCCGATGCGGCCGCCGCCCGCGTGGAAGGTGCCGGCCTTGGTGGCGATCACCAGGCCGGACGTGTCGCGCCCCTTCAACGCCCGGCCCAGCCGGGGTTCGGCCTCGCCGGCCGAATAGCTGGCGCCGGTGTCGAACAGGGTCACGCCCCGGTCGATGGCCTCGTGGACCAGTTCCAGGGCCTCGCGCTCGGGAAACCGCGGCTTGCCCCACCAGCTCGCACAGCCGAAGCCCAGCTCGGAGACTTCGAGGCCGGTCTTCCCCAGCGCGCGGCGACGCATCGACAGAACCTCCCGCCACACCCTGGAACTCCGGGGCGTCATTCACTAGTAAGGACCGCCCGGGCGGCTAGCTCAGCTGGTTAGAGCACCTCGTTTACACCGAGGGGGTCGGGGGTTCGAATCCCTCGCCGCCCACCAACACCTTCCGATCAGGCCCCCGCTCCGTTCGTCCGCGCGCCGACCGCCTCGGGGCTGAGCCAGGCGGCGAAGACCCGGCCCACCAGCAGCAGAAGCACGGCCGCGCCTGCGGCGATGCCCGTGTGGATCAGCCAGAACTGGCTGGCCGGCATGCGTTCGAGCCAGGTCCCCAGGATGCCCACGATCTGATTCCCGGCCACGAGGTGCAGGTAGTAGACCCCGATGATCGTGCCCCCGATCGCCGCCGGCGCGGCGCGGGCGTAGAGCGCCAGCGACACCGGCATCATGTTGGCGAAGGCGATGCTGTTGAGCACGTGGAAGGCGACGCACCACCACAGGCTGACCTGGGTTCCCGCCGCCTCGGCGGTGATCGCGCCCACGGCCAGGCAGGCGGCGCCCGAGACGGCGACGAAGGCGCCGATGGTCAGCTTGCCCATCTCGTCCGGTTCGGGGAACCGCTTGGCCCACAGGCGCCAGAACACCACCATCGCGAACAGGAAGGTCACCGAGACCGAGCTGTCCAGGGTGATGAGCCAGGTGGTGGGCAGCCGCTCGCCGCCCAGGCTCAGGTCGACGCCACGGTCGGCCCAGACGAGGTAGGCGTTGAAGATCTGCTGGTTGATCAGCACCGCCGAGGTCAGCACCGGCAGCAGCAGCACCAGGACGGCGACCGTCCGCCATTCCGACGGCCCCAACCGCGGGCGCGGCGCGCCCGCCGTCCGCCTCAGGGGGGGATCGGGCGGCAGGTGGCGGCGCGCGAGCAGGTAGATCGCCAGCGAGATCAGCATGCCGACGCCGGCGGCGCCGAAGCCCCAGTGCCAGCCCACCTTCTCGCCCAGGGTGCCCGCCACCAGCGGCGCGGCGATCACCCCGGCGTTGATGCCCAGGTAGAATATCTGAAAGGCGTCGGCCCGGCGGAGGTCCTTCTCGCCGTAGAGCGCCCCCACCTGCCCCGCGATGTTGCCCTTGAAGCAGCCCGTCCCCAGCACGAGGCAGAGCAGCGCCAGGAGGAAGGTGGCGTCGAAGGCCATCAGGAAGTGACCCGACGCCATCAGCAGCGCGCCGAGCGTGATCGTCCGCGTCCGCCCCAGCACCCGGTCGGCCAGCAGGCCGCCCAGGATCGGGGTCAGATAGACCAGGCTGGTGTAGAGGCCGAAGATCGCCGAGGCGACCGCCTGGGGCGACGGTCCCGGCCGGTACACCGCCTGGATGAAGCCGTGGAAGGCCTCGTAGCCGACGATCTGCTCCACATGCGGCGCGAAGAGCAGGGTCTTCGACATGTAGAGGACCAGCAGCGACTGCATCCCGTAGTAGGAGAAGCGCTCCCAGGCCTCGGTGAAGGCGAGGTAGCCCAGCCCCTTCGGGTGGCCGAGAAAGGCCGTATCGTTCCGGTCGACGGTCGCTGAGGTCATGGGAATCCCTGTTCGCGGCGGACCTTAGAAGGAAAACCCCGACTTGAGGAAGGCGGCGACGAGGACGCCCACGCCGATGAGCGCGAAGACGACGGCCGCCGCGATGCGGACGAACTTCAGCGGCACGACCTTGGTGGCCGCCTCACCCACCAGAACGGCCGGGATGTTGGCCAGCATCATCCCGAAGGTGGTGCCCAGGGTGACCAGGAAGATCTCGTTGAACCGGGCCGCCAGCAGCGTGGTCGCGATCTGGGTCTTGTCGCCGATCTCGACCAGGAAGAAGGCGACCAGCGTGGTCAGGAAGACGCCGCCCGCCGACCGGTTGGCCGCCGCCTCGTCGTCCTTGTCGGGGATCAGCGCCCAGGCGGCCATGAGGATGAAGCCCACGCCGATGGCGATCTGGAAGGCCGGGCCCGAGAGCCACCGGGCGATGAAGTAGCCGAGCGAGGCGGCCGCGGCGTGGTTCAGAATGGTTGCGACGAGAATCCCCAGGATGATGGGGACCGGTCGCCGGAACCGGGCGGCCAGCATCAGGGCCAGGAGTTGGGTCTTGTCGCCGATTTCGGCGACGGCCACGAGGCCGGTGGAGACGAGGAAGGCTTCCAAGGTGCACACTCACGGGGACGCGGCGTTTCGACACGACGACACGAGACCTCCGCCGCGCCCGTGGGCTAGTGAGGCCGCATCGCCGGTCTCGCCAATCCAGGCCCCTGAAGGCCCGCCGCTCGCGCCATGCTTCGGCCCCGAAGGACGTCGGCAAGTCTGTTGACGCGGGCTCCGCTGTCCTGCGGACGGCTACTCCCCGAAGAAGCGTGGTCCTTAGCCCAGTCCGGACGAAAGCGGAAGCCGGTTCTATCGCGCCCGTCGTTTCGCCGCCGCCTCGCCCGTGGGGCCGACGGACGCGCCCGAACGAAAAGAGCGGCCGCGTTCGGCGGCCGCCCTCTCTCCTCGTATCCGTCGCGTCAGCTGTTCAGGGTGGTCTTGAGCGCATCGCCCACGCGAAAGCGGCAGGTCTGAGTCGCGGGGCGCGTCACCTTCTCGCCGGTGCGCGGATTGCGCGCCGTGCCGGCGGCCCGCTGGACGGGCACGAAGCTTCCGAAACCCACGAGGCGGACCTCGTCGCCGGCCTTCAAGGTGGTCGAGACGGAAGCGATGAACGCGTCGAGCGCGTCCTTGGCCTGCGCCTTGTTGAGACCCGCCTTGTCAGCGATCGCCGAGACCAGTTCGGCCTTGGTCATCTGCGTTTTCTCCCAGCCCAATTCTCGTTGTCTGACGCGGTGAGTCTTGGGCCACCGCCCACCTGCGCCTTACGCGAATTGACGCATGACAACGCCGGGCCGTCAAACGGCGGCGGCGCGGGAGTTCCTCCCGCGCCGCCCTTCACTCAGGAATGTGATCACCCGGGGCGAAAGCCGCCCGGGGATACCCGGCCTTCGAACTAGTGCAGGCCCATCGCGTCGGCGGGGTCTTCGCTGTCGGCGGCCACGGCCACCGGCTCGACTTCCTTCCACTCGATCGCGACCGGCGCGCGGGTGAGCGCCCGCGCCAGCACCTCGTCCATCGTGTTGACCGGGATGATCTCCAGTTCCGACTTCACGTTGTCCGGGATGTCGGCCAGATCCTTCTCGTTCTCCTCCGGGATCAGCACCGTCTTCACGCCCGAACGCAGCGCTGCGAGCAGCTTCTCCTTCAGACCGCCGATGGCCGTCACCCGGCCCCTCAGCGTGACTTCGCCGGTCATGGCGATGTCGGCCCGGATCGGGATGCCCGTCAGCACCGAGACGATGGCCGTGGCCATGGCCGCGCCGGCGGACGGACCGTCCTTGGGCGTGGCGCCGTCCGGCACGTGAATGTGGACGTCCGTACGCTCGAAGATCGGCGGCTCGATGCCGAACTTCGTCGCCCGGGCGCGGACATAGCTGTTCGCGGCCGAGATGGACTCCTTCATCACGTCCTTCAGGTTGCCGGTCACGGTCATGCGACCCTTGCCCGGCATCTTGACGGCCTCGATCGTCAGGATGTCGCCGCCGAAGTCGGTGTAGGCCAGGCCGGTGATGATGCCGACCGCATCCTCCTTGTCGGTCTCGCCGTAGCGGTACTTCTTGACGCCCGCGTACTTCTCCAGCCGCGCCTCGTCGACGGTGATCGAGATCAGCTTCTCACGCATCAGGTCGCGGACCGTCTTGCGCGCCAGATTGCCCAGTTCACGCTCCAGGTTCCGGACCCCGGCCTCCCGCGTGTAGTAGCGGATCAGGCCGCGGATGCTGTCCTCGGGCACCACGAACTCCTCGGGCTTCAGCCCGTGGTCCTTGGTGAGCTTGGGCAGGATGTGCCGCTTGGCGATCTCGACCTTCTCGTCCTCGGTGTAGCCGGGGATGCGGATGATCTCCATGCGGTCCAGCAGCGGCTGGGGCATGTTGAGCGAGTTCGCCGTGGTGACGAACATCACCGGCGACAGGTCGTAGTCGACTTCGAGGTAGTGGTCCCCGAACGTCGAGTTCTGCGCCGGGTCCAGCACCTCGAGCAGCGCCGACGACGGATCGCCGCGCCAGTCGGCGCCCATCTTGTCGATCTCGTCCAGCAGGAAGAAGGCGTTGGTGGTCTTGGCCTTCTTCATCGACTGGATGACCTTGCCGGGCATCGAGCCGATGTAGGTGCGCCGGTGACCGCGGATCTCGGCCTCGTCGCGCACGCCGCCTAGGGAGACCCGGACGAACTCGCGGCTGGTGGCCTTGGCGATCGACTTGCCGAGCGAGGTCTTGCCGACGCCGGGCGGGCCCACCAGGCACAGGATCGGGCCCTTCAGGGTCCCCACGCGGCTCTGCACCGCCAGGTACTCCAGGATCCGCTCCTTGACCTTCTCCAGGCCATAGTGGTCCGCGTTGAGGATGTCCTCGGCCTTCTGCAGATCGATGGGCTTCTGCTTGGACTTGCCCCACGGGATCGAGAGCAGCCAGTCGAGGTAGTTCCGCACGACCGTGCTCTCGGCCGACATCGGGCTCATGTTGCGCAGCTTCTTCAGCTCGGCCTCGGCCTTCGCGCGGGCTTCCTTGGAGAGCCGGGTCTTCTTGATCCGCTTCTCCAGCTCGATCAGCTCGTCGCGATGGTCGTCCTGCTCGCCCAGCTCGCGCTGGATCGCCTTCATCTGCTCGTTGAGGTAGTATTCCCGCTGGGTCTTCTCCATCTGCCGCTTCACGCGGTTCCGGATCTTCTTCTCGGTCTGCATGACCGAGATCTCACCCTCCATCAGGGCGTAGACCTTCTCCAGGCGCTTCACGACGTTGAAGACCTCGAGGAGCTGCTGCTTCTCGGCGATCTTGACCGAGAGATGGCCCGCGATGCGGTCGGCCAGCTCGCTGGGGTTGTCGATCTGCGGGATCGCGGCCAGGGCCTCGGGCGGGACCTTCTTGTTCAGCTTCACATAGTTTTCGAACTGCTCGATCACCGCGCGCGACAGGGCCTCGGCCTCGGGCGAGCCGACGCCGTCCTCCTGGACCATGGTGATCTCGGCCTCGTAGAACTCCTCGCGGCCGGTGAAGCGGGCGATGCCCGCCCGCGCCTTGCCCTCGACCAGCACCTTCACGGTGCCGTCGGGCAGCTTCAGGAGCTGGAGGATGGTGGCCACGACGCCGACGTCATAGATGGCGTTCGGCGACGGATCGTCGTCGTCCTTGTCCTTCTGGGTGGCCAGAAGGATCTGCTTGCCCTCGGCCCGCATCGCCTCTTCCAGAGCGCGAACGGACTTCTCCCGGCCCACGAACAGCGGCACCGGCTGGTGAGGAAAGACCACGATGTCCCGCAAGGGCAGGATCGGCAGAATCTTGTTCTCTGACATGATGCTCTAAACTCCTGGCGGGCCCCTTGCCTGGCGACGCCGCCTGTCGGATCGCAGTCACCCAGACGATGCGCCTGAGTCGGACGACCCGTCCGCCGGACCTCGGCGGTTTGCTCGACGCTTTATGTGGACGGTTTCCCTGGGCTTTCAAGCTTGGCAGGACCCTTGCGCGACATTGGGTCCCTCATATGGCCCCTCCCCGCCCCTCCGGGGTCCTTCGGGGCCCTCGGGCGCAAGCTCTCCGTCGGCCATTTCCCGCTCGCCGCCTGGACGACGTCGGCTAGTGTTCGTCCCCAACCCTGGCGCCACCGCTGTTCCCGCAGGGCCCGGCCCCATCCCCCGCCGCAGGTGAAACCCATGATCGACGATGTTGTGGCCCGACTGGGCGAATTCGAGGATCGCCGGAAGATCGCCGATCTGATCCTCGACTACTGTCGCGGCGTCGATCGCTGCGACGACGCGCTCCTGCGCGCCACCTACTGGCCCGACGCCGTCGACGACCACGGCGCGGGGGACCGGCCGGCGATGGCCTTCTGCGATCGTGTGCTGCCCATCCTGCGCGAACACTGCATTTCCACCATGCACCTGGTGGCCAATTCGCGCGTCACCCTCCAGGGGAACCGGGCGTTCGCCGAGACCTATGTCGTGGCTCGCCACTATCTCGGGTCGGCGCGGAGTCTGGAGGTGTTCGTCGGCGCGGCCGCCGCCGAAACGATCCTCGGCGCGTTCCCGAAGCCGGCGCGGGACGCGCCCTTCGAATATCACGCGGGCGGTCGGTACCTCGATCGGGTCGAGCGGCGCGAGGGCGAATGGCGGTTTGCGCACCGCCGGCTGGTGTTCGACTGGACCGAAGCCCACCCGGCCTCTCCGGCGCTGCTGGTCGACATCGGCCGGACGTTCGGCCGCCGCGACCCGTCGGACGCGGCGTACGCCCTGTTCGCCTCGTCCGGTCCGGAGGACGCGCGCTAGACGAGAGTCTCAGCCGACCGGGCGGCGCCCCTGAGCGCGCCCCAGGGCGCGCTCAGAGCTGGCTCAGGCCGCGCCGCCCTTGTCCCGACGCTCGGCGTAGATGATCAGCGGCTGCGCCCGGCCCTCGATGACCTCGGCGTTCACCACCACCTCCTCGACGCCGTCGTAGGTGGGTAGCTCGTACATGGTCTCGAGCAGCACGCCTTCCAGGATCGATCGCAGGCCGCGCGCGCCGGTCTTGCGCTGGATGGCCTTGCGGGCCACCGCCATCAGCGCGTCATCGGTGAAGGTGAGGCCCACGTTCTCCATCTCGAAGAGGCGGGCGTACTGCTTCACGAACGCGTTCTTGGGCTCGGTGAGGATCTTCACCAGGGCCTTGTCGTCGAGGTCGTCCAGCGTCGCGATCACCGGCAGGCGGCCGATGAACTCGGGGATCAGGCCGAAGCGCAGCAGGTCGTCGGGCTCGACCTGGCGGAAGATCTCGCCCGTACGGCGCTCGTCGGGATCCGAAACCTTGGCGCCGAAGCCCACGCTGGTGCCCTGGCCGCGCGCCGAGATGATCTTCTCGAGGCCCGCGAAGGCGCCGCCGCAGATGAACAGGATGTTGGTGGTGTCGACCTGCAGGAACTCCTGCTGCGGATGCTTGCGCCCGCCCTGGGGCGGCACCGAGGCGACGGTGCCTTCCATGATCTTGAGCAGCGCCTGCTGGACGCCCTCGCCCGACACGTCGCGGGTGATGGAGGGGTTGTCCGACTTGCGGCTGATCTTGTCGACCTCGTCGATGTAGACGATGCCGCGCTGCGCCCGCTCGACATTGTAGTCGGCGGCCTGGAGCAGCTTCAGGATGATGTTCTCGACGTCCTCGCCGACGTAGCCGGCTTCGGTGAGCGTCGTGGCGTCGGCCACGGTGAACGGCACGTCGATGATTCGGGCCAGCGTCTGCGCCAGCAGGGTCTTGCCGGTGCCGGTGGGGCCGATCAGCAGGATGTTGGCCTTGCCCAGTTCGACGTCGTTGTTCTTCGTCGCGTGGTTCAGGCGCTTGTAGTGGTTGTGGACCGCGACCGAGAGGACCTTCTTGGCGTGGTCCTGTCCGATCACGTAATCGTCCAGGACTTCCCGGATCTCCTTCGGAGTCGGAACGCCGTCCTTGGACTTCACGAACGAGATCTTGTGCTCTTCGCGGATGATGTCCATGCACAGTTCGACGCATTCATCACAGATGAACACGGTCGGGCCCGCGATCAGCTTGCGGACTTCGTGCTGGCTCTTGCCGCAGAAAGAGCAATACAGGGTGCTCTTGGAATCTCCGCTGGCGGCCTTGGTCATGGTCTCATCTCACTCTGTCGGCGAAATCGTCCGGTCGTCTGGCCGGTCTCGCCCCGGGGCCTATGCGCCCTGACGTTGCAGGATACGCGCCGCGGGTTGTCCAAGTCTTGACATTCCCCGATCCGCGCCGGGATCACAAGCCTTCGCTCGCGGGAGCGACAATGTGCGGCGCGGCGTGCGGACCTTGTGCGTCACCGCTTACCAAATGGGAAACGGCCCGAAATGGCGCAAGATGGTGAGGCGACGGCCGGCTCGGGGGCAAGCTCGGGCCCGCCCATCGTCGCCTTCGACTTCGACGGCACGCTGACGGTCCGCGACAGCTACACCGCGTTCCTGAAATGGCGCACGCCGCCGGCGGCCTGGTGGATGGGCGGCGTGCGGCTGATTCCCGCCGGGCTGGCCTATCTGGTCCATCGCGACCGCGGCCGGATCAAGGCGGCGGCCACCCGGGTCTACCTCGGCGGCGTGTCGCGCGATCGGCTGGAGGCGGACGCCCGCCGCTTCGCCGAACTGCATTCGCGCAGCCTCCTGCGCCCGGACGCGGTGGGCGCCTGGAAGCGCTGGCGCAAGGAACGGGTGCGGCTGGTCATCGTCACCGCCTCGCCCGATCTGGTGGTGGCGCCCTTCGCCCGGGGCCTGGGCGCCGACGACCTCCTGGGCACCCCCCTCGCCTACGACGACCGCGGGCGGGTCACGGGCGCCTTCGCCGGACCCAACTGCCGCGGCGCCGAGAAGGTGGTCCGCCTCCGGGCGGCCTACGGGGCGACGCGCATCCGCGCCGCCTACGGCGACACGTCGGGCGACACCGAGATGCTGGCCGCCGCCGAGGAGCCCTACTTCCGGGTGTTCAAGGGAAGGCCGTAAGCTTCCGACACCGCGCAGCGGCAATTTCCAATTTCAAGGAACCACGGAAAACACAGAAGAACACAGAAGGCGAAGCTGAGATTCTGTGTTCTTCTGTGTTTTCCGTGGTTTGCAATGACGGAGCCTCCGCTTGCGCGGAGGCTCGAAGGTTCAGTCCTCGCCGTCGCGCTTTTCCCACACGTGGTCGACGAGCCCCCAGTCCTTGGCCTCGTGGGCGGTCATGAAGTGGTCGCGGTCCAGGGTCTCTTCGACCACCTCCACCGGCTGGCCGGTGTGCTTGGCGTAGATCTCGTTCAGCCGGCGCTTGGTCTTCAGGATGTCCTCGGCGTGGCGCTGGATGTCGGTGGCCTTGCCCGAGTAGCCGCCCGACGGCTGGTGCACCATGATCCGGCTGTTGGGCAGCGCGATCCGCTGGCCCTTCTCGCCCGCCATCAGAAGGAACGAACCCATCGAGGCCGCCATGCCGAGGCAGAGCGTGATCACCGGGCTCTTGATGTACTGCATGGTGTCGTAGATCGCGAGGCCGGACGTCACCACTCCCCCGGGGGAGTTGATGTACATCTGGATCTCCTTCTTGGGGTTCTCGGCCTCCAGGTGAAGGAGCTGGGCGCAGATCAGGCTGGCCATGCCGTCCTCGACCGGGCCGGCCAGGAAGATGATCCGGTCCTTCAGGAGGCGGGAGAAGATGTCGTAGGCGCGCTCGCCCCGGCTCGTCTGCTCGACGACCATCGGCACGAGGCCAAGGGCGGTGGTCACGGGATCGCGCATCGGAAGTCCTTCTTGAGATCTCGGGGCGGGCCGATCTGCGCCCGCGCTCGTCTTCGATATCGCGTGCCCTGCGGGGATGCGCAAGGCGGCTCGGCGCTGCGGCCCCGCCCCCGCCCCCCTTCCGGGGACCGGCAGGCCGGTCAGGCGGCCATGCCCGCGATCCAGTCGCGCAGCACCGCCAGCACCTGCTCGGGGGGCGAATAGCCGCGGGTGACGACGCCGAAGACGCCCTGGTCGTTCGGCCCGCCCACCAGGGTCGGAAAGCCCTTCACCCCGGCGCGCTGCGAGATGGCGTAGTCGCGCCAGGTCTCCTGTCGGCTCGCCTCCGCCCCCCAGTCGGCCAGGAAGGCGTCCCGGTCCAGGCCGAACTCGACCGCCAGGTCGGCCAGGGTGTCGCCCGCCGTGACGTCGCGCCCCTCGGCGTAGAAGGCCCGCTGGACGGCCCCCAGGTAGCGGAGGGCGATCTCGTCGCCCTGGCGGCGCGCCACCACCACGGCGCGGGCGGCGGGGTCGGTGTCGTAGACGAAGCCGGGACGCTCCAGCGCCGCAGGGGTGAAGGGCAGGCCCGTGGCCTCGTGCACATGGACCCAGTGGCCGACGATGCTCTGCCGGGCCTCGTCCGTCATCGGGGTTTCGGTTCCGGGGCGCAGGCCGCCCATGACGACCCGGATGGGCAGCGCGCGGCCATAATCCTGTCGGATCCGGTCGACGACCGGCGAAAACCCGTAGCACCACGAGCACATCGGGTCCGAAAAGTAGATGAGATGCGGTTCCGTCATGGCGGCCTCCCGACGAGCGGCCAGCATCGCAGGCCCGGGCGGATCGGTCACGCCCGGACTTGTCCGACGAACACCGTGGACGCCGGCGTCAACCGGTGCGGCGCATCTGGGCCTTGAGTTCGCGCTTGGCGCGGGCGGCTTCCTTCTCGGCGGCCTTGCGGGCCTTGCGCTCTTCGCGCTTGAGCTGAAGCATCAACTCTTCGTCGTTCTCGATAGCCAGGCGGCGCTCTTCCTCGGCCTTCTCCTTGGCGAGGCGGGCGGCTTCCTTCTCGGCGACGCGCCGGGCGCGCACTTCTTCGAGCTCCCGGGCCTTCTTCTGGGCGGTGGTCTCGAAGGCGCCTTCGGCGGCCGGGACGGCGGGCTTGGGCTTGAACTTGGCGAGGAGGGCTTTCCGAGCCTCGGCCTGGGCGGCGAGGCGGTCGGAGAAGCCAGGCAGGACCTTGGATTCTCTCATGTTCTCGTTTGCTGCTGGAAAAACTGTGGGCCGCTCGACAGGCGCCGGCGGCCCGGCTCAAGCCGCTCGGTTCAGCCGACGATGTCCGCGTCGGTGAAGAACTGGGCGATCTCGATCTTGGCGTTCTCGAGGCTGTCCGAACCGTGGACGGAATTCTCGCCCACGCTCTCGGCGTACAGCTTGCGGATGGTGCCGTCGGCCGCCTGGGCCGGGTTGGTGGCGCCCATCACTTCGCGGTAGCGGGCGACGGCGTTGTCGCCTTCCAGGACCTGCACCACGACGGGGGCCGAGGTCATGAACTCCACCAGTTCGCCATAGAAGGGGCGCTCGGCGTGGACTTCGTAGAACTTCTTCGCCTGGGCCTCGGTCATCTGGATGCGGCGCTGGGCCACGATGCGCAGGCCGGCGTCCTCGATCACCGCATTGACCTTGCCGGTCAGGTTGCGCCGCGTGGCGTCCGGCTTGATGATCGAGAAGGTGCGTTCGGTCATGGGCTCCGCTGGGGCTCTTATGGATATGGGGAGTGGCGCGAAGGGCACGGCCCGTCACGCGTCGGCGCGGTCTATATCGTCATCGCGCGCGCCAACGCAACCCGCAGCGATGACGCACCGCACAACGTCTGCTAGACGCGCGCCGACGGTTTCACATGCTTCAGATCAAAGATCTTGTCCTCGACGCCTGGGGACGCCGCTTCTTCGACCAGGCCACGGTCACGCTGCCCAAGGACGCCAAGGTCGGCCTCGTGGGCCGCAACGGCGTGGGCAAGTCCACCCTGTTCAAGGTCATCCTGGGCCAGCTCACGCCGGGCTCGGGCGAGGTCGGCGTGCCGCGGCAGGCGCGCATCGGCTCGGTTGACCAGGAACATCCCGCCACGCCGGTCAGCCTGCTCGACACCGTGCTGGAGGCCGACGTCGAGCGTCACACCCTCCTGGAGCGCCTGGAGACCGCGCCGCCCGAGGAGATGGGCGACATCTACGCCCGCCTGATCGAGATCGACGCCGACCGCGCCCCCTCGCGCGCCGCCGAGATCCTGGCCGGGCTGGGCTTCAGCCAGGCCGACCTCGCCCGGCCGATGGCGGAATTCTCGGGCGGATGGCGGATGCGCGTGGCCCTGGCCGCCAGCCTGTTCGCCGAGCCCGACCTGCTGCTCCTCGACGAGCCCACCAACTATCTCGACCTGGAAGGCGCCCTCTGGCTGGAGGCGCGGCTCAAGAAGTACCCGCACAACGCCATCGTCATCAGCCACGACCGCGAGCTGCTGAACAATTCGGTGGACCACATCCTCCACCTCAAGGACGGCAAGCTGAACCTGTACGCCGGCGGCTACGACAGCTTCGAGCTCCAGCTCACCGAGAAGCTCCGTCTCCAGGAGGCGACGCGGGTGAAGATCGAGGCCCAGCGGGCGCATCTCCAGTCGTTCGTGGACCGCTTCCGCGCCAAGGCGTCCAAGGCGACCCAGGCCCAGTCGCGCCTGAAGATGATCGCCCGGCTGCCGCCCGTGGCCGCGGTGATCGAGGACCGGGTCGTCCCCTTCGTGCTGCCCTCGCCCGACCGGCCGCTGGCCCCGCCGCTGCTGCGGCTGGAGGACGCCGCGGTGGGATACGGCGGCGCCCCGATCCTGAAGAAGCTGAACCTGCGGCTCGACATCGACGACCGCATCGGTCTCCTGGGCGTCAACGGCGCGGGCAAGTCGACGTTCGCCAAGCTGGTGGCCGGCGCGCTGACCACCGAGGCCGGTAAGCTCCACCGCAGCGCGCGCCTCAAGGTAGGCTGGTTCCACCAGCACCAGATCGAGGCGATGGATCCCGACGACACGCCGCTGGAGATCATCCGCCGGGTCATGCCCGAGGCCAGCGAGGCGTCCCGCCGCTCGCGCCTGGCCCAGTACGGCATCGGCTTCGAGAAGTGCGACACCACCGTCGCCAACCTCTCCGGCGGCGAGCGGGCGCGGCTGCTCCTGAACCTGGTGGCGATGGAGGCCCCTCACCTCCTGATCCTCGACGAGCCGACCAACCACCTCGACATCGACTCGCGCCGCGCCCTGCTGGGCGCGCTGAACGACTACGAGGGCGCGGTGATCCTGATCACCCACGACCGTTCGCTGATGGAACTGGTGGCCGACCGCCTGTGGCTCGCCGCCGACGGGGGCATCCAGCCCTTCGACGGCGACATGGAGGACTATGCCGCCTACGTGCTGGACCGCGCCCGCGCCGCGGCGCGGGCGCCGACACAGGTCAAGGCCGAACCTGTGGCGCCGGTCGCGCCGCCGCCACCGCCGCCCAAGGCCCGGGTCCCGACCGGAACCGCCCGGCGCCGCGCCGAAGCGGCCGAGGCCGCGCTGGGCAAGGCGACCGAGATGGTGGCCATCATCGACCGGGCGCTGAGCGACCCCGCCACCTTCACGAGCGACCCCGCCAGGGCCACCGAACTCGGCCGCCGTCGCGAGGCGGCCCAGAAGGCCCTGGAGGCGGCCGAACTCGAGTGGGTCGAGGCGCAGGAAGCCTATGAGGCGCTCCTCAGGTGATGTGCTTGGGGCTGATCGGGTCCGAACCGGGGAAAGTCTCCTCGATCGCCTCGTCCAGCAGCGCTTCCTGACGATCCTCGGCCGACGCTTCGCGCTCGGCCATGTGATCCACCTTCTCGCCTTCGCCCAGCTTCCTGGCGGGCCGGGACGCCGGGGTCTCGATGTGGCGGTGTTCGCCGATCGCCTTGTCGGGGTCGCTGGCCATGTCGGCGGTCGCGCCGCTGGAACCGTGGGTGAACGCGCGCTTGGCCTGCTCTTCGGTCTGTTTGCGGGGCATGGTCGGCTCCTCCTGTCTGTCGCCGGAGAAGAACGCCCGGAGCGGTTCCGGGTTGCCTTGGCCGTAGTGCGTCAGGAGCGCTTGGGTCCCTCCAGCAGGACACGTCCCTCGGCCTGGACCTTGCCGCGGATCTTGTCCGCCAGGAGGCCGAGCAGACCGGGCAGCCGGATCTCCAGCCGCACCTCGTCGTCGGCCACCGTCACGGCGCCGGAAACCTCCTGCCCCACCGCCGTCGCCTGGAAATTCAGGACGTCGCCCGCCCAGGCGCTCTCCAGCCGCCCGATGGCGCCGACCTGGCGGGTGAGACCGCCCAGCCCCTCCTCGATGCGCCGGCGCGCCTCGGCGCGGCCGAGCTGGTGCGGGATGTTGACCACGACGGGTTTGCTCATGCGTTCGGACCCCGGAAGGCGTCGCCGCGACGATGCCGCGGGCTCAGAAGAACGTCCACCGGCCGCGCTCGCGGACCCGCAGGTTGTTCTGCACGTTCCGCACGCCGTCGATGTCGGCCACATCCTCGATCCGGCGTTTGTCGGCCTTGTGGCGGACCGTCCCGTCGAGGATCACCTCGCCGTCGATCACCTCGACCTCCACGTCGCGCAGGTCCAGTCGGCGCTCGGCGTCCAGCCGTTCGGTGACCACGGCCCAAAGCACCCGGTCCGAAGGGCCGTCACGCCGGCTGCGGCGGCGCTCGACGTCGGCCTCCCGGACGTCGCGAGGCCCGGGATGGCGCGGCTCCCCATAGCGCGGCTCCAAATAACGCCGCTCCGGGGGTCGACCCGCGTACGGCGCGTCGTCATGGACGCGGTAGCCCGAACGCGTGCGGGGATCGTACCCGTACCGCTCGGAATAGTCGGCCTGGCCATAGTCGTCGCGGCGCGATGCGCGACCGTACCGGGGATCGTCCCGGTCCCGCAGCCGGCGCAGCCCTTCGGCCTCCGGATCGGGCCGGTATTCCCACACGTCTTCCCGCATGGCCGTCTCCTTCCTATGTTCGCCCGCCCCGCAATGGGGACGCGAAACAAACCGGCGCCTTGCGCATCGGTTCCACCCGGGAACCAATGACGGGCGCCACGCACAGGCGCGATTCCCCGGACCCGGCAGGACCTTGTTGACCCAAGACCCCCAAATCCGGCCGGGCGAAGCGCCCGACGATCTCGCGGAAGAACTGGCCGCCGCCCTGCCCGAGACCCAGGGCTCCCGCTTCTTCCCCATGCTGCGCCGGCTGGCCTGGCACCTGCTGGCCTTCCTGCTGCTGGCGGCGGCCGCCTACATCCTGTGGCGGGAGTTCCACGAGATCCGGCCGTCGGACGTAACCGCCGCCATCCGCGCCTGGGGCTGGGACTCCACGATCCTGGCCATCCTCTTCTCGGCCCTGAGCTTCGCCCTCATGGGCCTGGTGGAATGGATGGGCATGCGCTGGGTGGGCTCCAAGGTCCCGGCCGGCCAGGCCTTCGCCGGCGGCTTTATCGCGTGTGCGCTGTCGCACAGCCTGGGGGCCAACCTGCTGGTCTCGGGCGCCGTGCGGGCGCGCTTCTACGCCAAGCACAACGTGCCGCTGCGCCAGGTGGCGGCGATCACGCTGTTCAACAGCTTCACCTTCACCGTCGGGCTGTCGTTCCTTGCAGGCTTCAGCCTGATCCTCGCCGGCCGCAACGACATCGCCACCGTGTCGCGGATCGCCACGCCGGTCGCCGACTCCCTGGGCGCGCTGCTCCTGCTGGGGGTGGCGTCCTACCTCGTGCTCTGCGGCGTGCTGCACCGGCCGATCCGCGCCTTCGGCCACACCGTGCGGCTGCCGTCGCTGAAGATGGCGTTCACCCAGCTCGGGATCGGGACGGTGGACAACGCCATGGCCGCGGCGATCATCTGGGTGCTGCTGCCGGACGGCGCGGTCAGCTACTTCACCTTCGTCGGCGCCTATGCGCCCTCGGTCGCCATCGGCCTGATCTCGCACGTGCCGGGCGGCGTGGGCGTCTTCGAGGGCACGCTGTCCACCCTTCTGCGGGGCATAAGTCCGGCCGGCCTGGCCGCGGCCTTCCTGGGCTACCGCCTGTTCTTCTTCCTGATCCCGCTGCTGATCGCGGGCCTCGCGCTGGCCGCCGATACGGTGCGGGAGCGGACCCGCAAAAAGGTGGGCTGACACGCGCGCACGCCTGCATCCGCCGTCCCGCCCGGCCCGTATCTCTCATGTCCGAGCATCTCCAACACCAACGGACAGTTACGCGGCGACGGTCCTGTTCCCCGACATCCGTCGCCGTCAGCCCCGGCCCCCGCCTCCCGTCGCGGGGCCGGGGCGACCCTTTCCGCCCTCTCCCGCAAGCGCTACTGCTAGGCATGAGCCGTCCCCTCGCCGTCTTCGCCTACGACTTCGACGGCACCCTGGCGCCCGGCAACATGCAGGAACACGCCTTCATCCCCGACGAGCTGGGGATGGATCACGCCGAGTTCTGGCGCGAGACCACGCGCCTCGCCCGCGAGCAGCGCGGCGACGGCATCCTGGCCTACATGCACCTGATGCTGACCAAGGCCCGCGAGAAGGGCCTGGAGCTGAGCCTGGAGAGCTGGCGGCGCCGCGGCGCCGGCCTGCGCCTGTTCCCCGGCGTCGAGGACTGGTTCGCCCGCCAGAACGCGCGCGCCGACGCCCTGGGCCTCGACCTGCGCCATTTCATCATCTCGTCCGGCAACCGGGAGCTGATCGAGGGCTCGCCCATCGCCGGGTGGTTCGACCGGATCTACGCCTCGGGGTTCATGTTCGACGGCGACGGCGACGCCATCGGGATCGCGCTGGCGATCAACTACACCGGCAAGACCCAGTACCTGTTCCGCATCAACAAGTGGACGCTGGACGAGTGGGACACCGACGGCGTCAACGAAGTCCAGGCCGAGCAGCGCCGACCCGTCCCCTTCGGCCGCATCGCCTTCTTCGGCGACGGGCTCACCGACATCCCCGTGATGCGGGTGATGACCGACCACGGCGGGCATCCGGTGGCCGTCTACGACCCCGCCCGCCCGATCACCGAGGCCGCCGCCGCCAAGCTGCTGCGCGACGGCCGCGCGCGCCTGGCCGCCCCCGGCGACTACCGCGAGGGCGCGGCGCTCGACCGGCTGGCCGTGGAGATCCTCGAGGAAATGGCCCGGGGCGTCAGCGGCGAGCTGTTCCCGTAGGGACCTGGTGCGCGCCGCAGGCGCGATGAAAACCACAGAAAACGCGGAAGGGGCCGCGCCTGCTGCAAGTCCGCGTCCTTCCGCGTTTTTCCGTGGTTGAATCTTTCTTGCGCTGACGCGCGTTCAGGGTTGAACGGCAGGCCTCACCGCTCGTCGTACAGTCGGCGCAGCACCCCGGGGGCCAGGCCCGGCAGGTCCTCCGAGATCAGCCCGGGCCCGTGCGACTCGGCGGCTTCGGCGTGGATCCAGGCGGCCGCGCAGGCGGCCTCGAAGCTCTCCATGCCCTGGCTCACCAGCCCGCCGATGAAGCCGGCCAGCACGTCGCCCGAACCGGCGGTCGCCAGCCACGGCGAGCCGTTGACGTTCACCGCCGCGCGGCCGTCGGGCGCGGCCACCACCGTGTCGGCCCCCTTGAGCAGCACCACCGCCCCAGCCTTCTCGGCCGCCCGCCGGGCCGCCGTCAGCCGCTCGGGCGCGGCCTTGAGCACGCCGGGAAACAGGCGGTCGAACTCGCCCGGGTGCGGCGTCAGCACGTCGTCGCGGTCCAGCACCGAGAACAGCTCCTCGGGATCGTCGCGGAAGACGGTGATGGCGTCGGCGTCGATCACCAGCGCCGCCCCCGTCCGCGCCAGGGCCAGCACGTTCAGCAGGGTGGTCTCGCCGACCCCCGCCGCCGGCCCGATGATCGCCGCGTCCGCCTGGTCGGCCGCCTGCTCCAGCTCCAGGTCGGTCTCGAACGGCCGCAGCATCACCGCCTCCAGGTGCGCCGCGTTGGGCGCCAGCGCCTCGGGATTGGCGTACAGGGTGACCACGCCCGCCCCGATCCTCAGGCCCGCCCGGGCCGACAGCCGCGCGGCGCCCGTGCTCCAGGCGTCGCCGCTCACGACGATCAGGCGGCCCCGCGAATGCTTGTGCGAGGCCGAGCGCGGCCAGGGAAAGCGCGGCAGCCACAGCTCGGGGCCGTTCTCCACCGTGGACGACGGGGTCGGCCCGAGTCCGATGTCGGCCACAACCACCTCGCCGCAGAGGTCGCGGCCGGGCTCCAGCACATGGGCCGGCTTGCGCGCATGGAACGTCACGGTCAGCCCCGCGCAGAACGCCGGCCCGGCCGGCTGGCCCGTATCGCCCGGCACGCCGCTGGGCGTATCGATGGCCACGACGCGCTCGGGGGCCCCCGCCACGGCCGCCGCCGCCTGGGCCGCGACGCCGTCCAGCGGCCGCGCCAGGCCCGCGCCGAACAGCGCGTCGACCACGAGGCCCTCGCCCACGTTCTCGGCGAGGCGTCCGTCCAGCGGCGCGACCGGCCCGTCCCAGCGTCCGGCCATCGCCGCCGCGTCGGCGGTCGCCGGCTCGCCCAGCGCCCGGACCTCCACCGGCCACCCCTGGCGCTTCAGCAGCCGGGCCACGACGTAGCCGTCACCGCCGTTGTTACCCGGCCCGCACAGGACGACGACCGGCTGAACCTCGAACCGCTGCGCGATGGCGTCCGCCACCGCCGCGCCGGCCCGCTCCATCAACTCGACCCCGGGCGTCCCCGCGGCGATGGCCGCGCGGTCGGCCGCCGCCATCTCGGCGACGGTCAGGATCGGCCGGCCTTCGGGAAGGCGACCCGTCAAAGCACGTTGGTCGCCGCTTCGGCGCCCGTCTCCACCAGCCGGACCGTGGTCCCGTCGGTCTCCAGGACGGTGATCGAGCAGTGGTCGGGCCGGAAGGCCAGCACCTGGTCCACCCCCATCAGCCGGGAGACGGCGGCGTTGATCGCCACATAGTGCGAGAAGACGGCCGTGTTCCCCCGCGCCGCCAGCGAGGTCACGATGTCGCCGCGCCAGGCGTCGTAGTCCATGTCGCCCTCGATCGCCTGCCAGGTCCCCTGGAAGGCGCTGCGCAGCCACCCGGGGCGCGCCTCGGCCGACAGCGCCGCCGGCGTCGGGATCTCGCCGACCACCGGATCCACCTCCACGGCCACGCCCAGCGCCTCGGCGGTGGGAACCGCCGTCTCGCGGCAGCGGCGCAGGGGCGAGCTGACCACCAGCCGGGGCCGCGCGTCCGTCGGCCGCGACAGCAGCCAGTCCCGCGCCGCCTCGGCCTGGCCGCGGCCCACATCGTCCAGGCCCGGGTCGTCGTCGTGGCCACCCCAGGTGGAAGAGGGCCGGCCGTGCCGGATCAGGTAGAGGCGCGCCATGAGGATCAGTCCGGAATGAAGAGGTTGCGGCCCTCCTTCTGGCCCACAGTTCCCGTCCGGCCAACCTGTTCCTGCGCCTCCATCCCCATCAGCGTCGCCGGATCGGAGGGGGTGTGCGCGGCGAAGCGGCGGCCGCTTGCGTCGCGCCCCACTACGATGCCCAGGAACGGCCCCTCGCGCTTGTGGACCACCGTATAGGTCTCGACCACGGCCCGGCCCTCGGGCGCCTCGATCACCTCGGGATGCGGCATGGCGTCGATCTCGCGCTGGATCACGGCCGGGTCCTGGCGCTCGAAGGGGCGGCTGGGCGGCGTGGTGGAATAGATCCCCGTCGACTGCTTGGTCAGATACCAGCCGTTGGCGGTGACCAGGCCGTAGGTCCCCGGCTTCGCCCGCAGCAGCCCCATCATCGTGGCCACCGAATGCATGGGATAGTTGTTTCCCGGGCCGCCCATGTAGGGCAGGCCGCCGGTCACGGTGAACCCCCGCGGATCGTCCAGCGACAGGCCCAGCTCCTCGGCCCCCACCTCCACCGCCACCGGGAAGCAGGAGTAGAGATCGATGTGGTCGATGCGGTCGAGGCCCACGCCGGCCATCTCCAGCGCGCGCCGGCCCGTCAGGCGCATGGCGGGGCTCGAATGGAAGTCCCGGCGCTCCAGCACGTGCCACAGGTCGTTCGCGTCGGCGCAGCCGTGGAGATGGACCCAGCGGTCCTCGGGCACGCCCAGTTCGCGCGCGGCCTTCACGCTGGCCAGGATCACCGCCGCCGACTGGTCCACCTCCATGATCGCGTTCAGCAGCTTGGGATACGGGAAGCCGATCATGCGGTTCTTCTCGGTGACCGTGACCAGGTCCTCGGGCGTGCGGCGGATCGGGAACCACGCCTCCGGGTTCCCGGCCGCCACCTCGGTGAACCGCGAGAACAACCGTCCGAGCCGCGCCTGATGGTCGGCGATCGAGCGGCCGTCCCGGGCCCGCAGCGCGTTCTCGAACAGGGGATAGACGTTGATCGGCCGGTTGAGGCCGTAGCGCGCCTCGTAGGGCGAATTGCCGGGCCGCGGGTCCCCGATCCGGGCCGGCGGGTCCGGGCTCTCGTCCTCCACCGCGGCCCAGTCGTCGAACGGCAGGCCCTTGCCCAGGCGCTTCATGGTCGAGCCCAGGAACTCGCAGCCCACGGCCAGGGCCACCTCGGTCTCGCCGCGCGCGATGCGTTCGGCCAGGACGTTGATCATGTACTGGGGCGTGTTGCCGCCCATCTCGGAATAGACCGCCCAGCGGGGCGCCGCGCCCAGCATGGCCGAGAGCTGCGCCGGCGGGTTGCTGGAATGGGGGATCGTCCCCTGCTTCGAGCCGGCGGCGTCGATGCTGTAGCCCGCCACCGCCACGGCGTCGGCGCGCGACAGGGCCTCGGCGCCCAGACCGGCGTCAATCGCCGCCCGTTCCGCCGCAATCTTCAGCAGCGTGGTCGGCGACGGCGAAACGGCCGGATCGCCGCGATACGTGAATTGGCCCGCCCCGATGAGCACAGGGGTCCGTTCATCCATCGTCCAGTCGCCTCCCAAACGCCTTTGGCCGCGATCAGGGCCGGTGAACCCGCCGCGGCGGGTCGTTTTCCGACATGATCGATTTTTGATCTATCGACGCCTAATTTTCAGGCGCCTGTTCAGTTTCCCAGCCGGCCGCAGCGGCAGGCAACCAAACCCCGCTTGTGGCCGCGGCCCGGCGCGTGCTGGTTCGCCGCCGACCGCCGGGCGCGTCCCCGTTGGACGAAGGCCGGCCCCGAGGACGAAGACCCAAGTACGAAGACCCAAGTACGAAGACGCGAGTGTGAAGACGGGCGCATGAAAAAGATCGAAGCCATCATCAAGCCGTTCAAGCTCGACGAGGTGAAGGAGGCCCTGCAGGACCTGGGCGTCCAGGGCATGACGGTGATCGAGGCCAAGGGCTACGGTCGCCAGAAGGGCCAGACCGAACTCTACCGCGGCGCCGAGTACGTCGTGGACTTCCTGCCCAAGATCAAGATCGAGGTCGTCGTCGCCGACGATCAGGTCGATCGGGCGCTCGAAGCCATCGCCACAGCCGCCCGCACGGGCCGCATCGGCGACGGCAAGATCTTCGTTTCCGACGTCCTGGACGTCGTGCGCATCCGCACCGGCGAGACCGGCTCGGTCGCCGTCTGATCACCGAACTGTCGATTTCAAGAAGGGGATAACCGCCATGGCTTCCGCCAAAGACATCCTGGACCAGATCAAGGAAAAGGACGTCAAATACGTCGACGTCCGTTTCACCGACGTGCGCGGCAAGATGCAGCACGTGACCTTCGACATCGATCTGGTCGACGAGGAATTCCTCACCGACGGCACCATGTTCGACGGCTCGTCCATCGCCGGCTGGAAGGCGATCAACGAGTCCGACATGAAGCTGCGTCCCGACCTGGACTCGGCGATCATCGACCCGTTCTACCAGCAGACCACGCTGGCGCTGTTCTGCGACATCGTGAACCCCGACACCAACACGCCCTACAATCGCGACCCGCGCTCGATCGCCAAGTCGGCGCTGACCTATGTCAAGTCGGCGGGCATCGGCGACACGGTGTTCTTCGGTCCCGAGGCCGAGTTCTTCGTGTTCGACGACGTGCGTTGGGACACCGCCCCGCACAACACCTTCTACGCCTACGACTCCACCGAACTGCCGGTCAGCTCGGGCAAGGCGTACCCGGAAGGCAACATGGGCCATCGTCCGGGCCCCAAGGGCGGCTACTTCCCCGTGAACCCGGTCGACTCCGGCCAGGACCTGCGCGGCGAGATGCTGGCGGTCATGGGCGAGCTGGGCATGAAGCCCGAGAAGCACCACCACGAGGTGGCGCCGGCGCAGCACGAGCTGGGCCTGAAGTTCGACACCATGATCACCATGGCCGACCGCCTTCAGCTCTATAAGTACGTGATCCACAACGTGGCCCACGCCTACGGCAAGACGGCGACCTTCATGGCCAAGCCGATGTTCGCCGACAACGGCTCGGGCATGCACGTCCACCAGTCGATCTGGGCCAACGGCAAGCCGCTGTTCGCGGGCGACAAGTACGCCGGCCTGTCCGACCTCTGCCTGTGGTACATCGGCGGCATCATCAAGCACGCCAAGGCGATCAACGCGTTCTCGAACTCCACGACGAACTCGTACAAGCGCCTGGTGCCCGGCTACGAAGCCCCGGTGAAGCTGGCCTACTCGGCCCGCAACCGCTCGGCCTCGATCCGCATCCCGCACGTGGACAGCCCCAAGGGCAAGCGGATCGAAGCCCGCTTCCCCGACCCGATGGGCAACCCCTACCTGACCTTCACGGCGCTGCTCATGGCGGGCCTCGACGGCATCGAGAACAAGATCGATCCCGGCGCCCCGGCGGACAAGAATCTCTACGACCTGCCGCCGCGCGAGCAGAAGAAGATCCCGGAAGTCTGCGGCTCGCTGCGCGAGGCCCTCGAGAGCCTCGACAAGGACCGCGCCTTCCTCAAGAAGGGCGGCGTCATGGACGACGACTTCATCGACAGCTACATCGAGCTGAAGATGGAAGAGGTCATGCGCCTCCAACTCCACCCCCATCCGGTGGAATTCGACATGTACTTCAAGTGCTAGTCGCGCTTTCCTGAAGCGATCCGAAGGGCCGCGGAGCCATCCGCGGCCCTTTTCGCGCCGGCGTCTTTGGAACCACGAAAGACACGAAAAGCGCGGCCGACTCCCGAGCCTCGGCGCGAGCCGAGGCTCCGACATGGGAACCGCGGAAAACGCGGAAGGACGCAGAAATCGCAGCTTCGCCTTCCGCGCTTATCCGCGTCTTCCGCGGTTCCTTGAATTTGGAAGGCGCCGCTTCGCGGCCGATCAGCACGCCCCCTTCGTGTCCTTTCGTGTCTTTCGTGGTTCCATAACAAGCGTTACCGCTCCGCGACGCCCCGGGGTTGTGACGTCGGCGTGGGACGGCCTAGTGTCGCCCGATCATGCCACAGCATCGGGTTCGCCTGACTTGAAGTTCTCCCTGCTCGCCGCCGCCGCGGCGCTCGTCCTCGGCGCGCCAGCTTTCGCCCAGCCTTCCCCCGGACCTCAGCCCACGCCCCTGCCCGCGCCGATCCCGGCGCCGCGCGACATCCCCTATCCGGGCGTGATCAAGCTGGAGGTGGACGCCACGGACACGGTCCGCCGCATCGTGCGGGTGAAGCAGGTGATCCCCATCGCCGAGCCCGGCCGCGTCACCCTGCTCTACCCCGCCTGGCTGCCGGGGAACCATGCGCCGCGCGGCCCGATCGAGAAGGTGGCCGGGCTCAGCGTCAAGGCGGACGGACGCCCCGTCGCCTGGAGGCGCGACACCGTCGATGTCTACGCTTTCCACGTCGATCCGCCGGCCGGCGCGCGCCAGCTGGAGGTGGAGTTCCAGTTCCTGTCGCCCACCGCCCCGAACCAGGGCCGGGTGGTGGTGACGCCCGAGATGATGAATCTCCAGTGGAACGCCCTCGCCCTCTATCCGGCCGGCTGGTTCACGCGGCGCATCGCGTTCGAGACCACCCTGAAGCTGCCGCCGGGCTGGAGCTACGCGGCGGCGCTCGACGCCGCGCAGGCTCAGGAAAACCTGATCCGCTTCCAGCCCGTCGACTTCGAGACGCTGGTGGATTCGCCGCTCTTCGCCGGCCGCTACGCCCGCCTCTACGATCTCGACCCGGGTGGGAAGATCCCCGTGCGCCTGCACGTTGTCGCAGACCGGCCCGAGGAGCTGGCCGCCACCCCCGCCATCGTCGAGATCCACCGCAATCTCGTGCGCCAGGCCGACCGGCTGTTCGGCTCGCGGCCGTTCGACCGCTACGAGTTCCTGCTGGCGATCACCGACCGCCTGGGCTCCATCGGCCTGGAGCACCACCGGTCCAGCGAGAACCAGGTGGAGCCGGGCTACTTCATCGACTGGAACAGCGCCCAGGCCGACCGCAACCTGCTGCCGCACGAGTACGCGCACGCCTGGGTCGGCAAGTATCGTCGCCCGGCCGACCTCTGGACGCCCGACTTCAACGTGCCCATGCGCGGTCAGCTCCTGTGGGTCTACGAGGGGCAGGACCAGTACTGGGGCTATGTCCTGGGCGGCCGCTCGGGCTTCCTCTCGGTCGCCCAGAGCCTTGAGGCGCTGGCCTCGACCGCGGCCGTCTACGAGACCCGCGCGGGCCGTCGCTGGCGGGCGGTGGAGGACACCACCCAGGACCCCGTGATCAACGATCGCCGCCCCCAGCCCTGGCTGAGCTGGCAGCGCAGCGAGGACTACTACTCCGAGGGCCAGCTCGTCTGGCTCGACGCCGACACCCTGATCCGCGAGCGCTCGCGCGGCCGTCGCTCGCTGGACGACTTCGCCCGCGCCTTCTTCGGCGGCAAGGACGGCGACCGCACGCCCCGGGCCTTCACCTTCGACGACGTGGTCGCCGCCCTGAACGCGGTCGAGCCCTACGACTGGGCCGGGTTCCTCAAGGCCCGGCTCCAGGACGTGGCCCCCCGTCCTCCGCTGGACGGCCTGACCCGCGGCGGCTGGAAACTGGTCTACGCCGAGGCGCCCACCGACTACTTCCGCAGCGTGGAAACCTTCTACAAGCGGACCGACCTGTCGTACTCGCTCGGCCTCGTGGTCGGCCGCGAGGGCGAGGTGACCGGCGTGCTCTGGGACAGCCCCGCCTTCGACGCCGGCCTCACGGTCTCGACCCGAATCCTCGCGGTCGACGGGTTCGCCTACACCCCCGACCGGCTGAAGGCCGCGGTCACGGCCGGCAAGGCCGGCGCGCCGATCCGGCTCACCGTGCGCAACGGCGAACACTTCGGCGAGGTGTCGATCGACTACCGCGGCGGCCTCCGCTACCCGCGGCTCGAGCGCACCCCCGGAACCCCCGACCTGCTGACGGCGATCTACAGCCCCAAGTAGGCCGCCCGCCCGCCTTCAGTCGTAGTAGTAGGGCGAGCGCTTCGCCCAGGTCGACTTCGGGTAGCGGGCATGGAGGAGCTGGAACGCCCGCTTGCCCGACTGCGCATGGCTGCCGCCCCACCGGCCGGCCCGGTTGATCCAGTAGAGCGCCTCGGGAACCTGGGGATGCGTGGGGTTGGCCCGGGCGAAGGCCAGCATCTCGTCCCACACCGACACGCCGCCCGCCGGCATCGGCGGCGGCGGCTCGGCCCAGCCCGCGGCCTCCCGGCGGACGAAGCGGCTCCGCTCGTCCAGCGCCTGCCGCTGCCCGTCCACGACGAAGTCCGGCAGCCGGAGCGGCGTGGCGGCGACCCCGCACTCCCCGAGGCACGTCAGGTCGGTGACCGAATCGGGGTCGTCGGCCTCCACCCCGCTGCCGTCCGCCTGATAGAGGGCCAGCGGCGGCGGCGCGGGCATCACCGGCCGGCTCACCAGCACCCACGGGATCCAGTAGTACTGGAACTGCGCCACCGTCCCTTCCGGCCGCGTGTAGTCCACTAGGTCGGTGCGGACGCCCGGAACCTTGGCCAGGACGAAGAACTCGGCGAACCGCTTCGCCGGCCCCACGGGCGTCTCGCGGATGCGCCGCCATTCCGGCGCCAGTTGCGGCAGCAGCTTCGCAAGATCGGCCGCCAGCCCGTCGACCGCGGCATGGTCCTGGAGCAGCACGGCGCGCGCATAGCTGGTGATCGCCAGGTCCAGCCTGAGCTGGCCGGGGACGGCGGGATGCCGCGAGAGGGCGATGCGCTGGGCCAGCGGCATGCGGTCGATGATCGCCCGGGCGTCCTCGCCGAAGCCCACGGTCCCCGTCTCGCCCACGCCGTCGTACACCCCGCTGTCCGCCACGTGGGCCGGCAGCCACACCTCGCGCTTGCAGCCGTTGTCCGGCGAGGCCACGCCGTCCACATAGGCCGCCACCGGGCAGATCCGGCGCCGCAGCGCGAAGCGGGCGAAGTCGCCCAGGTCGGCGGCCACCTGCGCCCGCTGGGCGGCGAACAGGTTGCGATCGCTGGTCGACAGGTCGCGGCGGGCCAGGATGGCGTCCAGGCGCGCACGGCTCGTCGCCGGCGGATCGGTCGCGAGGGTCAGCCGGCCCAGGTGATACTGGACGGTGAGCCAGGCCGGGTCCCCGCCATCCACCGCACGCGCCGCGACGACCAGGGCGGCGGCGGTCCCGTCGCCGGGCTCGCCCAGGGCCAGGGCCGCGACCAGCCACGCGGACGAGCCGCCGGCCCGCCAGCGCCGCACCGCATGCGCCTGCGACGCCAGCCGCGCCTCGCGCCGAAGCCGGGCCATCGCCTGGGGCTCCCAGTTCGCCGCCTGGCCCGCCGCCGCGTCCGCCTCGGGCCGCAGGGTCGCGATCCAGTCCAGCGGCTCGGGCGGCGGCTGGCCTAGCCGCGCGAGGCTGACGGCGTCGCGGAACACCACCGCCAGATCGGCCGGCGCGGCCGGCGCGGCGAGTTCGCCGGAAAGCTCGGCCATGAGGTCGCGCGGGCGGTCGCGGAAGTCCAGGCTGCGCAGCATCGGCCGCACCTCGTCGCGGCCGAAGGTCCCGGCCGGCCGGCGCGACAGGTCGGCGATGGCCACCCGCGCCAGGGTGAAACGCTCGGGCGACGGCTCGGCCAGCGCCGCGCGGCGCAGCGCGCGCGCCTTCAGGTAGGGCCCCATCCCGCGCCAGGGCGACCCGTCGTCCAGCGAGATCGCGCCGAAGCCCGCCGCCGCCTCGGTCGTCCGCCCGGCGTAGAGGGCGTGGGCGGCCGCCTGATAGGCGCGGTCGGCCTTCAGCCAGGCCGGCGCGCCCGCGGGAAGCGGCGGCAGGGCGACCTCTTCCTGGCAGGTGGCGAACACCGCGTCCTGGGCGTCCAGCCACGCGATCACCAGGGCGAGGCGCCCCCATGCGCGGCCACCCGCGCCTTCAAGGTCTGGGCGGCGTTGCGGAAGGCGTCGTCGAAGCACTGGGCCGACCACATGTAGTAGGGCTGCTCCCGCCCCGTCGGCGTATAGGCCTTGCGCGGCGCGTCCTTGACCAGCCGGCGCGCGGCGAGCCACTGGCTGGAGCCGGTCTCGCCCCCGGGGTCGTCGTAGACGTTCTTCAGCGGGCCGTCGCAGCAGGGGACCGAGAGCGCCGCCCCCGCCGCCGGCCCCACGGCCTGACCATGCAGCAGCCGCCAGGCCATGTAGAGCTGGGGACGCGGCGCACGCGCCATCACCACCCCGACACGCCCGCGATACAGGGCGTCGAGGTCCGCAGGCTCGCCCCCGAAGCGGTCGACGTACCAGGGCACGCCGCCGGCCACGCCCGAGGCGCCCGCGGCGCCCCCGACGGCGGCCAGCAGGCCCGCGACCGCTAGCCCGAGCCCAAACCTCACCGCACGGCCCGCCATGCCCGAACCCTCTCCTCGATCGCCGCGAAATCGGCCGCCGACCAGCTTCGCGGATTGAACAGATAGACCCGCCGCCCCGCCGGCGCACCCGGCAGCGGGGCGTCGGTCGAGATCGCCAGGGCGTCGCGGCATCGCGCGTTCCGGAAGTCGCCCCCGGCGCCCAGCTTCTCGCGGATCGGGACGCCGCCGCGCCCCATCCTGAACAGCATCGGCGCGATCTCGTCCACCGGGGCCTCGGCCAGCCATCCCTCGGTCTCGCACCACGAGGCCAGGGCGGTCATCGAGAGCACGACGCCCGGCTTCAGGCCATCCCGGACCCGGCGCAGGACGCCCAGGAGGATCGGACGCTGCGAGGCCCTCACCTCGAAATCGACCTGGAGCCGACGCGCCCACGCCGCGCCCCCCAGGTCCAGGATGGCGGCGGCCACCTCGGCCTCGCGGGCCTCCGACCATTCGAACGGCCGGCGGGGGTCGATCTCCACGTGGACGACGGCGGTCGTCACCTGGCCCGCCTGCGCCCGCAACGGGTGAAGCCGACCCCGTATGACCGTGCGCGGCCCCGAGATCTCGATGAACCCGGTCAGCGCCGCGATCTCGACCCCCGGGGGCAGGAACCGCAGGTCCTCGGGCCGCTCCCACGCCCAGACCACCAGCGTCGACGCCCTCGTCGACGCGGCCCGCGGCGCGCACCCGACAGTCAGCGCGAGCCCGAGGCTGGCGAGCACGCCGACGACGCCACGACGCCTCACCGCCTCAGCCGAGCCGCGCGTCCATCCAGGCCCCGGCGTCGGCGACCGCCCGCCGGGCCGCCTGGAGCACCGGTCCCCAGGCGTGGAAGACGTGGATCATCTCGGGCCACACCTCCAGGCGCACGGCCACCCGCGCGTGGGCCAGCACGTCGGCCAGGGTGACGCTGTCGCTCAGCAGCGCCTCCTCCGACCCCACCTGGATCAGGACGGGAGACACCCCCTCGAAGTCGCCGAACACCGGCGAGGCCAGCGGATCGCGGGGGTCCAGCCCGCCCAGGTACGCGCGGGCGTTCTCGTCCAGGCGCGGCTTGTTGATGGTGGGATCGGTGGCCGTCTTGCTGGCGTAACTGGCGCCCGACTGGGTCAGGTCGGCCCAGGGGCTCATGACGAACCAGCCCGCGGGCTGGGGCAGCCCGTCCCGCTTCAGCGCCAGGGCCAGGGCCATCGCCAGGCCGCCGCCGGCGGAGTCCCCCGCCACCACCAGCCGCTCCGGCTCGGCGCCGCCGTCCAGCAGGGCCCGATAGGCCGCCAGCGCGTCGTCGACCGCCGCCGGAAACCGGTGCTCGGGTCCGAGGCGATAGTCCACCGCCACCGCCACGGTCCGCGCCGCCTCGGCCAGCCGCGCCACGAGCGGCCGGTGGCTGCGCGGACTGCCCATCGTATAGGCCCCGCCGTGGAGGTAGAGCATCGTGCGCCCCGGCGCCGCGCCCTGCGGGACCACCCGCTCGCCGCGGACGCCCCCCAGCGTCACGGGCTCATGATAGCAGCCGACGGGCAGCGCGCCCTTCTCGCCCAGGGCGTCCATCGCCGCCCGGCGCTCGGGGAACCCGGGCGTCGGCGCGCCGGGCTCGGGCTGGCGCGCCGCCAGGATCGCCCGAACCCCCGCAATCTCGGGATCTTTCCAGTTCGCCACGCCACCCTCCCTGCAGCCCGGCGAACATGGTGCGGCAGAATCAGGGTCTGCACACCACGCGCCCGCGGCTTCGCCGCACATTGCGCCGCGCACGCCCTGCGCCCATAGGGAGGGACTGGTCGAATCGCCGCAATGTTCTCGTGATGTCCAACGCTTCCCCACGTCCCGTCCAAGACCTCTTCGACGACGCGCTGAATCCCGCGCCCGCCGCGCCGCTGGCCGAGAGCCATGAGCCGCGCGCGGACATCCCTCCGGCGAAGGGCGGCTATTCGGCCAAGGACATCGAGGTCCTGGAAGGGCTGGAGCCGGTCCGCAAGCGGCCGGGCATGTACATCGGCGGCACCGACGAGCGCGCCCTGCACCATCTCTTCGCCGAGGTGCTGGACAACGCGATGGACGAGGCGGTCGCCGGCCACGCCAAGGCCATCACCGTCTCGCTGGGCGCGGACGGGGCGCTCACCGTCACCGACGACGGCCGCGGCATCCCGGTCGATCCGCACCCCAAGCATCCCGGCAAGTCCGCGCTGGAGGTCATCATGACCGTCCTGCACTCGGGCGGTAAGTTCTCGGGCAAGGCCTACGAGACCTCGGGCGGCCTGCACGGCGTGGGCGTGTCAGTGGTGAACGCCCTCTCCGAACGGGTCGAGGTCACCGTCTGGAAGGACGGCTTCGAGTGGCGGCAGGCCTTCACGCGCGGCAAGCCGCTCGGCGGCATCGAGAAGCTGGGCCCCACGCGCAAGAAGGGCACCCAGATCAGCTTTACGCCCGATCCGGTCATCTTCGGCGAGGGGGCGTCCTTCCGCCCTGCCCGCCTGTACCGGATGGCGCGGTCCAAGGCCTACCTGTTCGGCGGCGTCGAGATCCGCTGGAAATGCGACCCGTCCCGCATCCAGGACCAGACCCCGGCCGAGGCGGTCTTCCGCTTTCCCAACGGCCTGGCCGACTTCCTGGGCGAACGCATCCAGGGGCTGGAGACCGTCACCCCCGAGGCCTTCAGCGGCCGCTACGAACGTCCCGGCGAGGCGGGCAAGGTGGAATGGGCGGTCGCCTGGACCCCCGCCGGCTTCGGCGAAGCCGACAGCTTCATGCAGTCGTACTGCAACACCGTGCCGACCCCCGAGGGCGGCACGCACGAGAGCGGCCTGCGGGCGGCCCTGACCCGCGGCCTGAAGCAGTACGCCGAACTGGTGGGCGAAAAGCGCGGCGGCATCATCACCGCCGACGACGTCGTGGCCCAGGCGGGAGCCCTGGTCAGCGTCTTCATCCGCGACCCCGAGTTCCAGGGCCAGACCAAGGAGAAGCTGTCCTCGACCGAGGCTCAGCGGCTGGTCGAGAAGGCGTTGGCCGATCCTTTCGACCACTGGCTGACCGCCCAGCCCAAGGCCGCCAGCGCCCTGCTCCAGTTCGTGGTCGAGCGCGCCGAGGAGCGCCTGAAGCGCCGCAAGGACAAGGAGGTGGCCCGCGCCTCGGCCACCCGCAAGCTGCGCCTGCCCGGCAAGCTCGCCGACTGCGCGGGATCGTCCACCGAGGGCACCGAGCTTTTCCTGGTCGAGGGCGACTCGGCCGGCGGCTCGGCCAAGCAGGCGCGCGACCGCAGGACCCAGGCGATCCTGCCCCTGCGCGGCAAGATCCTGAACGTCGCCTCGGCCTCGACCGACAAGTTCGGCGGCAACAAGGAACTGTCCGACCTGCTGCTCGCCCTGGGCGCCCAGGCGGGTTCGAAGTTCCGCGAGGAAGACCTCCGCTACGACCGCATCGTCATCATGACCGACGCCGACGTGGACGGGGCGCACATCGCCAGCCTGCTGATCACCTTCTTCTGGCGCACCATGCCCGACCTGATCCGCTCGGGGCGGCTCTACCTGGCGCTGCCGCCGCTCTACCGGCTGAGTCACGGCGGCAAGGCGGTCTACGCCCGCGACAACGAGCACCGCGACCAGCTCCTGGCGTCCGACTTCAAGGGCAAGAAGCCCGAGATCAGCCGCTTCAAGGGCCTGGGCGAGATGATGCCCGGCCAGCTCAAGGAAACCACGATGGACCCGAAGACCCGCACGCTCGCGCGGGTCACCCTGCCCCGGGCCGAAGAGCAGGTCGAGGACCTGGTCGAGCGCCTGATGGGCCGCAAGCCCGAGGCGCGCTTCCAGTTCATCCAGGAAAACGCCGAGTTCGCCGCCGCCGACCTGGACGTCTGAAGCGGCGCAGGCCCCCGACCGCGACCCGGCGCCCCATCTTCACTCTCGAGGGAAACCCGGCGGCTCTCGCCGCCGGGCCGCAAATCAGGCCGCCATCGCCCGCCGGCGCGAGCGAAGCACCGTTCCCGCCGCGCCGAAGCCCAGGATCAGCATGGCCCAGGTGGACGGCTCGGGGATCGCGCCCGTCGGCGGCTGGGTCGGCGCCTCGAACCCGCTCACCACCAGCAGGCGATTGCCGCCGCCGAAGGTGGAGAAGATGAAATCGCCGGTGACCGGATCGATCACCGCCCCCTCGGCGCCGCTCAGGCCCGACAGGAACGTCCGGCGCGTGCCCAGGACGGGATTGCCGTTGGCGTCGATGTCCCAGACGCCCACCTGGCCGGTGCTGTATTCCGAGACCATCAGGCTGTCGGCGCCGAAGCCCAGGTTGGAACCCGAGACATAGACCAGGCCCTCCGGGCCGCCGCCGATGAACACCGAGCTGTTCACGGCGAGGTCGAAGAAGCCGCTCCCGTCCGGCGTCAGGGAGACGTCGTAGAAGATGCCGGCGTTGTAGCTGGCCAGCTTCAGCCCGCCGGCGCCGTCGAACCCGTCGGGCACGAATTGCAGCGTCCCGACCGACGAGGCGATCCCCAGCGACGACAGCGCGATGACCTTGCCGGGCGAATCCGCGCCGGGCGCGATCTGGACGAGGGTGTTGGTGGGGTAGCCGGTCGAGAACAGCACGCCGTCCGGGCCGAACGCCAGGCCGCCGTCGATGTAGGGCGCGCTCGCGAACAGCGTCGCGGCCCCCAGGCCGGTGATGTGGCCGTCGACGTCGCGCGTCACGTCCATCGAATAGATGGCGCCGGCTGCGCCGTTCGCCGCGCCGCCCAGCAGCAGGGTGTTGTTGTTGAGGAAAGTGACCCCGCCATAGTTCGCGGGGACGCCGGGCGCCGCGCCCAGATCGTTGCAGGTGTAGTCGGCGGCGAAGGCCGCATCGATCGTCACGCCGACGCAAGCCGCCTGAGCCGCGGATCCCGCCGTCGAAACCAGAACCATGACGGCGCACGCCGCCACGAGCTGCTTCATTCTACCCATCGTAGAAAAGCCCCCTCGAGTATATGCGTGTCGAGAGCATCCTTAACAAAAGCCTTCCTTGGAGGACAACCCGGCTCGCGCCGGACGCGAGCGCAATTCAACTGTCAAACGAGACAACCGCGAACCGACGCCATCTCCAGGACAAGCGAAGCGGGAAGTCGCGGTGACGCCGCCCGCCTACGTCCGCTTCTGACGTAGCGGGGTGGTTGGATGTCCCTCATGTCCGAGGGACCCGACATCGACACGGTTTCGCTAGCCACGCTGGACCGGCTGGCCGCGCTGGACCTCTCCGCCGCGGAGAAGGCCCACGGCGCGCTGATGGCCGCCGAGGATCCCAAGGACATCCCCGAACTCTCCAGGGCCTACCGCGGCCTCGCCCGCTCCCTCCGCCAGACCCTGGCGCTGAAGGACCGCCTGAGACGCCAGCGCGCCGAGCGGGCCTCATCCCGTCCCGATCCCGACCGCCTGGCCAGAGCCGGCCGCTTCGACATCCTGGCCGAGGCCGTCCGCGAGGCCGCCGAGGACGCCGGCTGCGATCCCGCCGAGCGCGAAGACCTCGCCGAACGCTTTCACGCCGAAGCCTGGGACTGGACCGAACGACCCGACTTCCTCACCGAGGACCTGGACGCCCTCATCCACCGCGCCCGCACCCTCATGGACCTCGACGACGAGGACGAGGGGAACGATCCCGAGGACGGCGACCTCATCGAGGGCAAAGCCCGAGAGGTCTTCCGCCCTGTGCCCGAACAATCACCTCGTCATCGCCGGGCCTGTCCCGGCGACCCAGAGGCGCAGGCCCCAGACGCTCAGGTCCCGGACGGGTTCGCCGCGGCGCCGGAAGCCGTCTCCGAACCGGCGCCGCCTCCAGAGCCGTCGCCCGAACCCCCATCCGGCCACCGCTGGGACATCCCCACCCACGACCCGCCGGCCCCGGTCTCACCGCCCAGCCCCGACCCCTTCGCGAACTGGCCCAGGCGCATCACCCCAGACCACCCCTTCAACTCGAGCTGAAGCCCCTCCCCCTTGCGGGGAGGGGTTGGGGTGGGGGTGTCAATTCAGCGCCTGCCCATGCCGCCCCTAACGCCGAAACCGCCCGTCCCAACTCACCCGGCCAAACCTCGC
>NZ_MEEX01000029.1 GCF_001724605.1 Phenylobacterium sp. SCN 70-31 | reverse complement strand
GATGTCTCCGCGCGCCGGCCTCTTGCAACCCCCGCCGAGCACGGCTCAGATCAACCCAGGACTCTCGTTACGACTGGATGAGAAACGGGGGTCACGTCATGGGGGTATGGCGAAGATCGGCGCCGCTCGGTGATCGAGAAGCTCATCAGCTTGGGAGTGACCATGGTCACGACCCCAAACTACAGCCTGTTTTCAAACGCACCTCGCTGGGACGATCTGCACTCGATGAAGCGGATCGCGCTTGTACATGCGGAGTTTCAACAGGCAGGGCTCTTGTCCGCCCTACACGTGAATGGCCGGACCAAGGCAGATTTTGGCCGGTGGGGCGACCTCATTGCCGAGAGGCCTGAAATCACTCACATCGCCTACGAGTTCACGACGGGTGCTGGCCGGGCGGAACGCCGCAATCTGCACACGCGCTGGCTTCGGGGCCTGGCCGAACACATTGGCCGTCCGCTGACCCTCGTTGTGCGTGGCGGACATGAACTCGTTCCCGAGTTGGCCGAGGCCTTTGCCCAGGTCGTGATCCTCGACACGTCCGCTTTCATGAAAGCGATGAAGCGCCAACGTGCCGCCCGGCGCGGAAATGTGGGCATCGAGTGGCTTGCCTCACCGACAGGCGTGGACGAACCGCTGGACGAGATCTTCGAGCACAACGTCCAGGTTATCAGCGAAGTCCTTGGGCTGCTGGCGGCGCCGCCTCTCCGAAACTTTGGGACGGCGGCGTGACTGTGAGCGACGCTGCCAAGGTGCTGGATTTCTCTGCGGTCGATGATCTCGCGTTCGCGGCTGAGCGCGGGCGGCTTGATCTGGGTCACCTGCCCTGGTCGTGGCGCGCTCATGGGCTTGGCCCCTTCCTGGAAGCGCTCCAGCTTCAGCGCTCGGGTAACTTGCCCGATCTTGAAGCAGCCAATCGCCTCGACCCTCGGCCATTTCGAGGCCTCGCCGCCGCCGTCGCTCGGAACGAGAATCGCTGGATTTGTCCAATGTCCCGTATGCTGGGGACGCTCAACGCCACGTCCAGCTCCCTCGACTGGACGAGCTTCGCAATGGACGCCCAACGAGCGGCGATTTCATCCGGAATGACGCGAGACTGGGCCGCACAAATGGTGGCGGCGATCGGCGAGCTTCGCGCCAATATCGACGAACACTCCGCCGCAGCCGCGACAGGCTTTGTCGCATTTCGCGCCGCCCAAGGTATATTTGAGTTCGTCGCAAGTGACCTGGGCGTAGGTGTCCTGGCGACGCTTCGGATGGCGCCCGATTATCAAAGCCTGAGCGACCACATGGAGGCGCTCAGGCTGACGCTGACCGAAGGGGCGTCCCGGTTCGGTTTTCAAGAAGGGCGCGGGTATGGGTTCAGACCCCTGTTCACCGGGCTCGCGAACCGCAATGCCACGCTCCGCTTCAGGTCGGGCAACGCCATGCTCAGAATGGATGGAACGAGCCCAGATCTGCTCCACGCCCAAGCGGCCGCGAAGCCACCAATCAGGGGCTTCTTCGTTTCTGTCGCTTGTTCGACGGGCGCGCGGATATAGCCTTCAGGTCCGACTATCGGATGAACCACGCTGTTGGCATCAAGGACGGAGCCACACGTCACCCATCAATGCGGGTAGGTCTCGTAGGATTTCAGTTTACATGCCGTCCGCGCATCTGCCGACTGGCCGTAGACGGTCTCTGCGCCGGATGTGCGAGGCTCGAACGACTGGCTTAAAAGTAGCTCGAAACGTCCCGAGGTCGGAGACAGGCAGTGGAACCTCACCTCGCCTACGCGCACATCAAGATCGTTGCGGAACTCCACCGCGTGAGCACCGTCACCGCTGGGCGCCGACACGCGATAGGTGAGGCCTTCGACGGGCCCATCTACCTTCACGATGCTCAGCGGTGGCGGCGTCCTGGGTCCCGTGAACACGCCCCAAACCAGCACCAGCACGAATAGGATCAACCCTGCTTCGAACAGCCGGGTGATGAAGCCTTTCGGCAGCAGCACGGCCAGAGTGGTGGCCTTCGCGAGGCCGCGGACAAAGGCGTAGTCACGCTCGAAGAGGGAGCGGTCATCGGCCAAGTGCGTAGCCCTCACCCCACCTGGTTCGGGCCGGTGACGATGCTGCCCTTGCCGTACTGACCTTCAATCATCGCACGCGCGTCGATGTTGCTCCGTGCTTGAACACGGACTTCAACCATCCGCCCGTTGACGCGCACGTTGGCCTTGTAGGTTTTCACGGGACATCTCCATTGCAGTGGGACGCGTGATGGATGGCGCCCATTCGCTAAGAATACGGAAAAATGTCCTACGGAAAAATCGCATTTAGTTGGACCGCCAGACTCACCAAGGCTGGCGACCAGTGCCCAAGACGATCTTCGGCGGCGACCATCAGCACCTCGTCGAGGTTCTCATCGAGACCCGCAAATCGGCGGGCCTGACACAGGTCGAACTTTCCCAACGAATCGGGCGGGATCAGACGTTCATTTCGCTCATCGAGCGCGGTCAGCGCCGCGTGGACGTGATCGAGTTCATCGGAATGGCGAAGGCTATGGGAATGAGCCCTACGGACCTATTCGCCGAGGTCGTCAGCCGAACATCAGTCGCCCGCTCGTAGGTCGCAACCTTTGACCTCTGCTCGTATCGGCAGCGCCGGGAACTCAGGAAAGGTAATCAAAGCCATATCACGAGCCAGCGGCTCGATATCTGCGCCTTCTCCATAGCCCCGGCTGACCGTCGTCCCTTTGTGGCCGGAGAGCACATCGTGCATCTCCTCCTTAACTGGGCTCTGACGAGCACGCCGCTTCCACGTGTGCCGCCACGAATGGTGCGTGATCGTGCGGTCGGGAAAGCCGTTCTTGTCGCACCAATTGCCCCACCACTTGGAGAACTCGTGCCCTGCCCCGTACTTGCTGTCGTGGTTGAGTTCGGGGAACAGCCACCTGTCGCCAGCCTCGCGACGAGCTTGAACGTAGTCCAGCCAGCCAAGCTCGATCATGTGCGGGTGCAGCGGGACGATCCGCTTCGAACCGTCATTCTTCACCCGAATGAGGGTGGTTAAGTCAAAGAACCAGATATTATCGTTCGCCTCGTCCTTCACGCATCGGAAGAGTTCGAGTCGGGCCGCTGCCATCTCCGACAGACGCCCGCCATGAAACAGCGCAAGGATGGGGAGCCAGTATTTGGCGTCGCGCACGAGCGTCGTCCCTGGCTTATGCCGGTAACCAGCCTTGCCATCGCCATCGAAGCCTTGGAACATTGGCTTGGTGAAAATTGCCGTGATTTCAGCGGGCGTGTAGGCGCGACGCTTGACGCTTTCGGCCCCCTTCACCACGAACTTCGACTTCAGTTTCTCGAACGGATTGTCGTCCAACCGTCCCATAGCCACGGCATAGTCGTACATCCGACGATAGGCACCATACCACTCGCGGACCGTGGTAGCCGTAAGCGTGCCTATCCGCTCGACTTCTGGCAGCCTCGAATTCTCCCGCTCGAAGGTCTCGATCATCTTTCGAATGGGCAATACGTGCAGTCTTGCCGACCTTCGGCGGGGTATCCGGGCGACGGTGGCCATGAAGTCGCGAATTTGATCTTTGCTGAGGTGATTGGCTGGGATGTCGCCAACGAACTCGATGAGACGCCGAATCTGGTGATCAAGCCGACCACGCTCCTTCTCGCTGACGTTGATCGCACCCATCCACTCATCATGGAGCTTTTGAAGCGTCATAGAGGGCGCAGGAAGCGGCTGCGACGGGCGCTCAGGCATCACGCCAACATCGTCAAGGTTTGCCAGCTTCGCGGCTTCTGTGAAGCTTTCGCGGGCCATCACGAGGCGCTGCCTTTCGACGTGCCTGGCAGCGTAGGCAAGGTAGGTGGCGATTTCGCCGCGCATGGCGGCGATGATGGGGTCACCTACGCGTGTTCGAAGCCCCCCCTTGGTGAGCATGTACGCGGCCATCTCGTCGAAATTCGGGATTAAGTGCCACGCGTCCGGGTCTTGTGATGCGCGGTCGTAGGCTGCGATCTGTCGAGCGACGAGCCACGGCGTCTCCGTTTCTGGCTCCACCAGATCGACAGGTTCCCGCATCACCATCATGCCCCATTTGGTCAGGGCATTGCTCGCAGCCTGAGTGTCCAATTTCGGAGCTTCGCCTTTCGCGCGCGCGCGCGCGATCTGCTCCTTAAACGCCTTGTGGACCGGCCCCCATCTTTTGACCGCCTCCTTGTAGTCCCCCGTCTGGAGCGACTGAATCAGTTCGCGCTTTCCGATAATCCGGCGGACATCAGCAGGGACGACAATGCGGGCGATGTACGTGTTCCGCTGAAGTGTCAGACCTGGATATCGCGCCATTTTGTATGCTCTTTGTATGCGCCTACAAGCGCCTCTCCCCCGTAATCTCAGGAAAATCAATGAAAATAACGGAAAGAGATGCGCTGGTGGGCCCGGCAGGACTCGAACCTGCAACCAGACCGTTATGAGCGGCCGGCTCTAACCATTGAGCTACAGGCCCCTGCAGCGTTTGCGGCGATCCGCGCGTTACCATGACCTGCACGTCGCTTAAAGCTTGTGTTCAGGTACGGACTGCGACGCTTGCCCATCCCAACACGGACTGGAGTTTTCCCCGATGAACAACCTGATGCGCGCCGCGGGCCTGAGCCTGGCGATCGCGACGGCTGCGGCGGCGCCCGCGGCGCTGGCCCAGGCCGCGCCGCCGGCGGCCGACAGCCTGTTCCGGGCCACCACCCTCAACCTGGCCGCCTATGGCGAGGTGCGCGTGGAGCCGGACATGGCGACGATCACCCTGGGCGTCATGACCGAGGGCAAGACAGCCGCCGAGGCCATGACCGCCAACGCCCAGCGCATGAACGCCGTGATGGCGAGCCTGAAGAAGGCCGGGATCGCGGAGCGCGACATCCAGACCTCGAACCTGAACCTGTCGCCGCAGTACCGATACCAGGAAAACCAGCCCCCCACGCTGGTGGGTTACCAGGCGTCGAACCAGGTGACGATCCAGGTTCAGGACCTGAAGCGCCTGGGCGCCGCGGTCGACACCACGGTGAACGCCGGCGCCAACCAGGTGCACGGCATATCGTTCGGCCTCAAGGACCCGACCGCGGCCGAGAACGCGGCGCGCGAAGCGGCGGTAAAGGCCCTGTCGGCCAAGGCCGACCTCTACGCACGGGCCACGAGCCACCGGATCCAGCGCCTGGTGTCGCTCAGCGAAGGCGGGGGCTACGCGCCTCAGCCGCCGATGCCGATGATGGCGATGCGCGCCGAGATGAAGGACGCGGGCTCGCCCGTGTCGGGCGGCGAACTGCGGGTCCGGATCGACGTGACGGGCCTCTACGAGCTGGCCCGCTGACCGGGGCCTCCGACCAACCGCCTCAAGGGGGCTCGATGAGCGTCGACGGCCCGATCACCGCGATCGCGCCGTCGACGCCCAGCAGCACCTCGAGGTCGTCGAGCACCTCTCCGGGCGCGAGCCCCCCCGCCCGTCCGGCATAGGTTCGCGCCCGACACAGGGCGTCGGGGTCCCCGGCGAGGCCGAGGACCTCGAGCCCTTCGGCAGGCTCGTCGGCCGACCAGACCTTCCAGACCGCGCGCGAGAGGCCGAACGCCGCGCGGACATCGTCCAAACGCTGTGCGGGATCGCCGTCCAGCAGCGCCGCCTCCAGGGCGCGACGAGCGGTGAGCGCCAGGGCCAGCGCGTCGGCCGGAGAGTCCGCCGTCGCCTCGGCCAGGACCGCGCCGGCCCGGTCCTCCCGCGTGCAGAAGGCGACGAAGAGTCCGGGCGCAGGTGCTCCGACAAGCCGGGCCGCGACCCGCCGCCCGGCTGCTTCCGCCACGACCGGCGGCGACAGCGAGGGACGCAGGGCCGACACGCTGGTGACCGGCGTACGGCTCCGGTCGCGCCGAAGCAGTTCACGCCGACCTCGCGCCATCCGGCCCGAAACGCTGGCCCGCATCAGGCGGACAGCGGCGCCCAGGTCACGGGTCTCGCGGATACGGAAGGCGGCTTCGTCCGGCGCCGGGGCCCCGTCGTCCGCCGCCACCTGGGCGCTGTTTCGCGCCAGCTCGCGACCGATCATCCGCGCGATCACCAGCGCCAGAACCAGGCCGACACCTCCCGCTCCGGCGATCAGTAAGGCGATCAGGCGTTGAAGCCCGGCCACCCGTTCGAACAGAGGCGCGGCGTCGATGCGCGCCACCACGGTTCGGCCCGGGCCGGCGTCGGCCAGGCCCAGCACATGCGGCCCGCCCTGATCGCGTCGCACGGGCAGAGCCCGCGGCGGACCTGCCGCCACCGGTCCGAGCCCCGCCATTTCGCCTGCGCCTGCCAACCTCAGCGCCGGTCGGCCCGACTCCACGATCCACACGCCCTCCAGGCCGGGCGAGCGGACCACGGCCTGCTCGAGCGCGTGCGTCCGGACAGCGTCGGACAACGCGGCGCGCGTGCGCTCGGGCGTCGACAGGAAGGCCGCCACCGTCACCGCGGCGGCGATCGCCTCGCCCTCCAGGCCTTTTTCGGCCTCGGCCTTCTCCCACACATACAACAGCCCGCCGTTCACCGCGGCCAGCAACACGAACAGCGGCGCCACCAGCGCCAGGAATATCCGCCGGATACTCACGCCGCCCGCTCCGCATCCGGCGACGCGACGGCGAGCGCCCGCAGGCCCACCACGAACTCTGGGCACTCCCGGGCGATGGTGAACACATGCGGCTTGGCGATCACCAGCGCGTCCAGCCCCGCGTCGCCCGCCACATAGTCGGCCGCCGCCGGGAGACCGAACAGGAGACCGGGCGCATCGAAGACCTCGGGCGCCTCGGCCTGTCCCAGGCGCGCGGCGCCGGCCACCCGCACCACCAGCAGGTCGGCGACCGCGCCGGCCGCCAGGATCACCCGGCCCGGTGCGTAGTGACGTGTCCGCACATGGCTGGCGATCAGCAGGAGCTCGGCGGTCTCCAGCCGCTGAAACGGGCCGGCCGCGCGCAATGCGAAGAGGCGGTCGACGACATCCTCCCCGATCATGCGCCCGCCTCCGCCGAAACGAGGCCGCGCCGCGCGACGGCCAGGTCGCGCCACCGGCCGGCCAGCTTCGGATCGTCGGCCATGCGGCCGGCCAGGACGACCATCGCCCGATGTTCCAGGCGCGCCTCCAAACCGTCGTCCGACGGTCGCCAGACGACGGCGCCGACCTTGTCCCGCGTGAGGACGACCGGGGCGGCAGGCGGAAGCGACTGGGTCAACAGCGCCTCGTCGCGCTGGCGATCCTCGGCCTTGGTGCGGCTCCAGGCTTCACGCATGTCGGCCGTCAGCCTGGCCGCCAGTTCGGCCAGCGCCAGACGCAGCCGTCGCACTTCCTTCGGCGCCGCCGTGTCTGCGGGGGGCGCGGGGTCTCCCGCGGCGATGCGGAGCGCCTCGGCCTTGAGGCGCTCGATGGGCGCGGCCACCCAGCGCACGATCAGGAAGGTGACCAGGGCGCTGGCCATCAGCGAGGCCAGGCCGATCAGCGCGCTGGCGAACAGGGCGTTCTGGGTCGCCACCTCGATCACCGAGATGTTCACGTCGGCGCCCGCCGTGGCGACGATCTTGCCCGACCGGTCCTTCACAGGCGCGGCGGCGGTCTTGAGCAGGCCCCACTGCTCCTGGAACTCGATGGGCGAAACATAGATCGGACCGCCCTCGGTGGTCCGGCGGAGGCCGGCGCGGGTCTCCTCGGTGAGCTCGTCCTCCGATCCCAACAGGGAATGTTCGTCGCCGACGGTGGAGTCCAGGATGTAGATCACGTCCTTCAGGCCCCCGAGCACCTGAGTGTAGAGGTAGGTGAGATCCAGCTCCTCGCGGATCCGCCGCATCGGCTCGACGTTGCGCAGGTACTGCGGCATCGCCTCGACGGACTCCGCGGGCGCCCGGACGGACGCCGCCTGTATGAGGAAGTCGTGATCGGCGGGATCGATCAGCGCCCCGGTGAGCGCGCTGGTCGTCACCAGCTTGCGCGAGAAGCCGTCCAGGATGGTGTCGTACAACCGCGTATAGACCAGGCCGCCCAACCCGATCGCCAGCACGACGATGGCCGGGGTGAACGTCCGCCAGAGCAGCGTCTTGATGGGGCTGGCGTCACGCAGCATAGGCGCGCCCGTCTCCGGCCTTGAGGATCGCAAGTGCGAGGTCGGGACGCCGCGCGGCCACCTCCTCCACATCCGACATGCAGAGCCAGCGCGCACGGCCGGCTCCCAGAGGAAGTTCGACGGATGGGCCCGCGGGCTTCTCGCGCACGACCCGCTGGGCCAGCGCCGCCTGGGCGTCGATGGAGGCGGCGGACAGATCCGGCCGCGTGCGGATCGCGCCGACCAGATCCACCAGTGTGGGTTCGTCGTCGCCCCCCGCCAGGATGCGGACGAGGCTTTCGCGATAGGTCGGCGCCAGGCCCGGCTCGACCACGCCGCGCGCGAGGGCGGCCAGCATCTCGGGGGGTGCGAGATCGCGAAGCGCCTGAGCCGCGACAACCGCATCGAAGCCCTGGGACGTGGCGGCCGCCCGGGCGAGGTCGGCGATCAGGTCTCCCGTATCGGCCGCCTTCCCGCCCTCGCGCCTGCGATGCAGCAAGGGCTCCAGGCGCCGCCAGGTGGGATGATCGACACCCGCCGCGATGGCTTCGATCGCATTGCCCCGGACCTTGGGGTTGGCCGAGTGCAGCGACACGATCAGGAGGTCGAAATCCGGCAACCGACCGCCCAGGGCCAGAAGCTCGAGTACGAAGTCGACGGCCTCCGCGATCCGCTGACGCGCCGCCTCGGCCAGAAGACCCAGCGCAGGCGAACGATCGGCCTGGGCTTCGAACCGCTCCACGAGCCCCTGGCGAAGGGTGGTGTCGGCCAGCTCCTCGCCCACCAGGCGGTCGAGCTGGGTCAGGAACTGGGCGTGCGACAGCACGCAGAGCGCACGGGCGGCCACGGCGCGGGCGCGATACGGCGCCTGGCCGTTCGCCATGGCCTGGATCAGGCGCGGCGCCGCCGCCTCGCCCATCTCGACCAGCATGGCCTCGGCCGCCCGCAGCTCGCGCGGCGTGAGCTGGGCGACGGCGGGCAGGATCTGCGGGATTGCATCGACATCGCCGATCGTGGCCAACATGCCGAGGACCGTGCGGCGACCCTCCTGGTCCAGGCTGTCCAGGGCGGCCACCAGCGGGCCGACCAGCCCGATGTCCCCGACGTCCGCGCGGGCCGACAGGGCTTGCAGAGCCGACTCGCGAACCGATGGCGAAGGGTCGGCCAGTCCCGCGGCGAGAACCTCGACCGACGCGCCGTCGCCGGCCTCGTCCGGCGGTCGCGACGACGGGGCGCCGGCGGGATCGTCGAGCAACGCCCGCGCCGCGCTCGCGGCCCCGGAATCCGGCGTATCGACCCGGGCCTCCAGAGCCGCACGGGCGGCCTCGTCGAACTGGGGCGCGGACTGGGCCAACTCGCCGAAATTCAGCCAGCCGCGGCGCATGTTGGCCGCCATGGCGGTCGGGTAGGTATGGCGAAGCAGCATCACGACCCCGACCAGGGTCGCGCCCAGCAACACGCCGATGCCCGACAGCTCCCGCATGTCCACGTGCTTCGCGAGCAGAAGCAGGAACGCGCCCGACAGCAGGCTGGCCAGCGGCTCGCACAACCCTTCCACAACGGTCCGGAAGGGCCGCTTCACATGGGAGGGCGTCGCGTTGAAGAGCAGGTTCTGGTTGTTGTACTCGATCGACGTCAGCACGCCGTGATAGGCGAAGAACGCCCCCAGAGCGGCCATTTCGCCGCCCACCAGGAAGAACACTGCGAAGACCGCGAAGTAGGTGAGCGGCAGGATCAGCGCCACGTTGCGCACCCCCATCCGCGTCACCAGACGGTTGAACACGAAGAGGCAGACGATCAGGTTGAACACGCTGGCCGCCGCATAGAGCTGGCCGAACAGCGCCGCCAGTTCGGCCTCGCTGCGGCCTTCCTGAAGTACGACCGAGTACTGATACTCGGCCAGGTTGGTCATCAGCAGGGTGACGAAGAGCGTGCCCACAAGGGCGACCGCGTAGGGCGAGGTGCGGAACACCTCGGCCACCATCCGCGCCTGATCGCGCACGCCGTGACTCCCTTCGTCCAGATCCGAGTCGCTGTCGGCGATCCTGCGCCAGCGGCGACGCAGCATCAGCGCCACCGGCGCCGTGGCGAGCGCGAGGCCGGACCAGACCAGCATGAAGCCGTGCATGGGCAGGACGTTCGCCAGCAGGCTGACGATCAAGGCTCCCAGCGTGGTTCCCAAAGCGCAGAAGGCCGCGAACAGCGGGAACAGACGCTTGGCGTCCTGGATGTCGAAGTAGCTGTCGGTGAAATTCCAGAACAGCGAATAGAGGCCGATGTACCAGACGGCCAGGTACAGCTTCAGCGCATAGTAGAGACCCGTGTTCCAGGGCGCGGGAAGGCCGAGTTCCATCAGGCCCCACAGCAGGGCGCCGCCGAAGATCAGCAGGCCGAGCGTCACCTCCACCACCCGGTCGATGGAGAACCGGACCAGCAGGTACGAGAACACGGCCGTGTAGACCAGCATCACCACCGGCGTGAGCAGGAAGATCACCGGCAGCTTGTCGGCGCCCACGTTGGTGAGAAAGGCCGCGTCACCGGCGGCGAAACCCACGCCCATCCCGGTCTGGAGGAGGAGGCCGAACACCCCGAACTGGAGAAGTTTCGACCATTCTCCCGCCTCGACCTTGAAAAGCCGGCTCGCAAGCCCCCGCACCCGCACCCCCGATCCGTCCTCGTTAACGGCCTGTCCGTAATTCCCCTATGATTAGCAGGACGTTCCCTTCGAAACCGTTGCGGGTCCCTGAGCGCGATGACCGACGCCACAGACGCTGCGCCCCAACGACGGTGGCGATTCCGGCTCAAGACTCAACTTCTGTTGTTGCTGGGCGCCCTGAATCTCGTTTCCGCGGTCGCGTACTCGACAGTCCTGTACCGGATCGACCGGCGGGAGATCATGGCCGGGATCGACGGACGCCTGACCACCGCGGTGCTGGCGGTGAACGAAATGGCGCCCGATCTGTACCACGCCCGTATCGTCGGCCCCGACTCCATACCCCAAGAGGAGTATGGAAGGCTCCAGTACCGCCTGTCGCGGTTCGCCCAGCGCGCTGATCTCGTCTACGTCTACACCTACATGCGCTTCGGCGACGATATCCGCACGGTCTCCACCAGCGCCACCCAGCGGGAGATGGAGACGCGAAGCGAGGTGCCGTTCTTCGCCCTCTACGAGCGCCCGCCGGCCGCCCTTCGCCAGAGCTTCGCCGACGGCAAGATGCGGTTCGACGAATACGACGACGAGTTCGGTCACTTCCGCTCGCTCTACCTCCCGGTGCGGGGGGTGGACGAACGAACCTATGTGGTCGGAGCTGACGTCGACCTGCGCATGGTCCGCCAGAGACTCGCCGGCGCCCTGCGGATGGCGATCACCGTCGGCATCATGATCTTCGCCGCCTCGATGGCCGTCGGCTGGCTGCTGGTCGACCGGTTGGTCCAGCCGCTCATGCGCCTCACGACCTTCACCGAGAACATGGGTCAACGAAACTTCCAGCCGGACGAGCGCGAGGTCGCGGCGATGAACGCCATCAGCCGCCGGCGCGGCGACGAGGTGGGCAGCCTGGCCGAGGCCATGACCGCCATGATCGCCCGCTTGCAGCGCTACCTGGCCGACATGCAGGCCGCGACCGCGGCGCGCGAGCGTGTGGAGGGTGAACTGTCGGCCGCCCGCGACATCCAGATCGGCATGCTGCCCCGCACCTTCCCGCCGTTTCCCGAGCGGGGTGAGATCGACGTCTACGCCCTGCTGGAATCGGCCAAGCACGTGGGCGGCGACCTCTACGACTACGCTCTCCTGGATCGTGACAGGCTGTTCTTCGTGGTGGGCGACGTCTCCGGCAAGGGCGTGCCGGCGGCCCTGTTCATGGCCATGACCATGACGCTGTTCAAGGCGACCTCGCTCACCACGCGATCGACCGGCGAGATCATGGCCCGCGTGAACGACGAGCTGGCCCGCGACAACGCCGGCCAGATGTTCGTGACGGCGTTCTGCGGGGTGCTGGATCTGCGGACGGGCGAGGTGGAGTACGCCGACGGGGGCCACGAGGCGCCGTTCGTCCGGCGGGCCGACGGCGGCGTCTCACGTCTGGCCAAGGGCGGCGGGATCGCGCTCGGCGTCATGGACGACATGCCGTTCCGCACCGAACGCTTCCAGCTTTCGCCCGGCGACGCCCTGATCCTGTTCACCGACGGCGTGTCCGAGGCCGCAAACCTCGCCGACGACCTGTTCACTGTAGGCCGCATCGAGGCGGCCCTCGCCGAGGCCCGGACGGGGGGGTCGGCGCGCGCGCTGGCCGAGGGCCTGGCCGACGATGTGCGCGTCTTCGTGGGAGAAGCGCCCCAGTCCGACGACATCGCGATCCTGGTGGTGCGCTGGGACGGCCCGCCTAGGTCAGGCTGACGGGCGCCCAGTCGCGGCCGTGCATGCGCTTCAGATACAGGCGCATGTCGGCGATCATCTTTCGCAGGTCTTCGATCGACGCCGGCTCGGCGCGCAGGGCGGCCGCCATCAGCGGGTCGGCGTCGACCTCCCAAGGCAGAAAGTCGAAGGCGGTCTCGGCGTCGAGCATCCACAGGATCGGATAGGGCCGGCCGAACAGGACGCCCTTCAGCGGCTCGCGGCCCATGATGTAGACCGCAGCGCTGGCCGCGTTCCGCGCGCCGAGCACCGTCTCGAGCACGTCGAGAGAGATCGTCAGGCAACCCGGCCGGGAGAACTTCGAGATGCGGAATCCCAGGTCGATGTCGGGGCCGATATAGTCGATATGCGCCCCGTTCTTGGAGGAAAGCTCGGGAATCTCGATCTGGATGTTCGGGCCGTCCACGTCGGCCAACCAGGCGGCGCCCTTCAGCCGCAGCGGCAGTTCCTCGAAGTGCCGCGCCTCGTACATCCGCATCGTGCGCTGGAGCACCAGGAGGATCGAGGTGAGTTCCTCGGCGCCCGTCGGCTCGGTGGCGAACACGACCTCGTCGCCCATGACCTTCCAGACGTCGATCGAGGGCGTCGCATCGTCGTCCAGGAACTCGAAGCCGATCTGACCCGCGAGCATCAGCGGAAAGCTGGAGAAGAAGGTGCGAAAGACTTCCAGCCAACCGTCCGCGCCCTGGCCGGTGAACCGGGCCTTGAATTCGGTCGAGCCGGCCATGTCGACCGACAGGAACAGGCGAGGCATTCGGGCTTCCCTCCCCGCGGACCCCGGGCCCGCTTCGCGGCCATAGCAGAGGCTTGGAGTCGCGGCCAGCGAAGCCCCGGACGGCTCGACCCGGACGCGCGCTATGATACCGTCCGCCGCCGAACGTGGGATCTCTGACCGCAGGACCGGGGGAAACTGGTGGCCGCCGACACATCCGTTGCGACGCGGCGAGGGAAGCCCGCGGCCGAGCCGGGGGCGACCCGCCGCCTGCGGGAGTGGCTGCGGGCGTATGAGCCCATCCCGGGCGTTCCCGACGAACTCTTCGACGCGCGGGGCCGCCCGCGCGACCATTGGCTGGACTTCCTGGGGCACTTCGCCGCTTTCCCGGCCGGCGATCCGGGTGCGCGCTTCGCCCTGCCCGCCCGGCATCTGCGCGACGCCGGCGTCGCCTACCGTCCGGCGGCGGACGAAGCCGAGCGCACCTGGCCCATCGATCCTCTGCCCTTGATCCTGACCCAGGCGGAATGGGACGAGATCTCCTCCGGCGTCGCCCAGCGCGCCCGGCTGATGGAAGCCCTCCTCCGCGATATCTATGGTCCGGCCCGGATGGTGGCGGAAGGTCGCCTCCCGGCCGCAGCCCTGACCGGCAGCGGCGACTTCATCCGCGCCGTACGCGGAATCGCGCCGCCCGGCGGCCGCCACACCCACATCTACGCCGCCGACCTGGGCCGCGGCCCCGACGGTCGCTGGTGGATCCTGGGCGACCGGACTCAGGCGCCGTCCGGCCTGGGCTACGCGCTGGAGAACAGGCTGGCCGTCAGCCGCGCATTCCCGAACCTCTACAACACGATGAACGTCCATCGGCTGGCGCCGTTCTTCGACGCCCACCGGCGCGGCCTGGCCTCGGCCGCCGATCGCAGCGATCCGCGCATCTGCCTGCTGACGCCGGGCAAGTTCAGCGAAACCTATGACGAGCAGGCGCATCTCGCCCGCTATCTGGGTTTCCTCCTGGTCGAGGGTGACGACCTGGTGGCCCGCGACGGCAAGGTCTATGTGCGGACCATCGCCGGGCTGAAGCGGGCCGACGTGATCCTGCGGCGCGTGGACTCGGGCTTCATCGACCCGCTGGAACTGAACAACGCCTCGCGGCTGGGCACGCCGGGCATGCTGGATGCCATCCGCGCCGGCGGCGTCACCGTGCTCAACATGCCGGGTTCGGGGGTGCTGGAGTCCCGCGCCCTGATGGGCTTCCTGCCACGCCTCTGCCAGGAGTTGCTGGGCGAGGACCTGGCCATGCCCCACGTCGCCACCTGGTGGTGCGGCCAACCCGCGGAACAGGCCCTTGTCGAGATCCGCCTCGACGACCTGGCCATCGCGCCCGCCTTCAACGCGCCCGGCGGGGACAGCATCCTGTCGCAGTCGCGGATGGTCGCCGACATGACGCCCGCCGAACGCGACGACCTGATCCAGAGCCTGCGGGACCGACCCGCCGACTTCGTGGGCCAGGAGGTGGTCCGGCTCTCGACCATGCCGGTGCTGAAGGACGACCGCCTCTCGCCCGCGCCGTTCGTCCTGCGCGTCTTTGCGGCGGCGACCCCGGACGGCATCCGCGTGATGCCGGGCGGCTTCTGCCGCACGTCGGACCGTCCCGACGTCCGGGCCATCTCGATGGGCGAAGGCGCGCGCGCGGCCGATGTCTGGGTGATCGGCGAGAAGCCCGTCGAGCGCATGACCCTGATGCCCAGCGCCGACAGCGTGCAGGTGCGCCGGATCATGGGCCACCTGCCCAGCCGGGCGGCCGACAACCTGTTCTGGCTGGGCCGCTATATGGAACGGGCCGAGGGCACCCTGCGCGTCGTGCGCAGCCTCTGCACCAGCAGCATCGCCGCCGAAGCGGCCGCCCATGCCGCGGGCGAGACGTTCGAGAGTCTCCAGCTCCTACTGACCGAATGGGGCGCGCTCAGCGCCCCGGCGGCCGACGTCGTGCACGCCGCGGGGCGCGCGCTGCTGGACCCCGACGCCTGGGGTTCGGTGATCTCGACCATCCGGGCCGAGATGCGGACGGCGGCCTCGATGCGCGAGCGTCTGTCGGCCGACTTCTGGGCGCTGCTCGTGGGGATCGAAGGGGGACTCGCCAAGGCCGGACGGCTCGAGACCGAAGCCGACGTCCTGCGCCTGACCAACCGGGCCCTGCAGACGATGGCGGCGCTGTCGGGCCTGGCTCAGGAGAACATGAACCGGGTGGCCGGCTGGCGGTTCCTGGACATCGGCCGGCGGATCGAGCGCGGGGTCAACGCCTGCCGCCTCTCGCGGCTGCTGGCGCGCGACGAGGCGACCACCGACGATCTCGACCTTCTGCTCGACCTCAACGACAGCCAGATCACCTACCGCGCGCGCTACCTTGCGGGCCTGGCGCTGACGCCGGTGCGCGATCTGGTCATGCTGGACCCGTTCAACACCCGCTCGCTGGCCTTCCAGCTCCAGACGCTCAAGGAGCACCTGTCGGTGCTGCCGCCCCTCAATGACGACGGCATGCTGGAGGAGCCGCAACGCATCCTGCTCACGCTGGTCGCCGACGTGGAGACCGAGGACGCGCGCAAGCTCACCGCCGACAAGGCCCTTCGGTTCGAACGCGCCCTGATGCGGTTCTCGAACGCCGTCGCGGACCGCTACTTCCTCCAGGGCGCCAGCGCAGTCCCGACGGTCAAGCTGGTGGGGCTGGCGTGATCTACGACCTGAAGCACAAGACGATCTACAGCTACGGGGACGCCGCGGTGACCTATGCGCGCTGCGTGCTGCGCCTGACGCCGGTGTCCAACGCCCATCAGACCGTGCTGGCCTCCGACCTGAAGGTGACCCCCCGGCCGTCCGTCACCGTGGACCGGACAGGCCCCTTCGGGGAACGGACGCTGACCGTCGTGGTCGACCGACCGCACAACACGCTGACCATCGAGGCCGTCTCGCGCGTGGACGTCCATTCGCCCCGACCGCCGGACGCCGGCGGAAGCCCGGCCTGGGAGACTGTGCGGGCCGCGGCCCTGACGGAACCCTCGATCGAGGCCGATGGACCGGCCGTCTACATCTATCCCACCGAGCGGACGCCGATCACCGCGGCCATCACCGACTACGCCCGCGAGAGCTTTCCGCCCGGTCGGCCGATCGTGGAGGCGGCGCTGGAGCTGAACCGGCGCATCCACGCCGATTTCCGCTACGATCCCGGCGCCACAAAGGTGACGACGCCCGTGCTGGAGGCTTTCGACGCCCGCCACGGCGTCTGCCAGGACTTCGCCCACGTGATGATCACGGGCCTGCGCGGGCTGGGCCTGCCCGCCGCCTACGTCAGCGGCTATCTGCGCACGGTGCCGCCGCCGGGCCAGCCGCGGCTGGAAGGCGCCGACGCCACCCACGCCTGGATCGGCGTCTGGTGCGGCGCGGGCCTGGGCTGGATCGGTTTCGACCCCACCAACGCCATCCTGGCGGAGGACGACCACATCATCCTCGCGGTCGGGCGAGACTATGCCGACGTGGCGCCCATCGACGGCATCATCCTGGCCTCGGGCCCGCAGTCGCTGCGGGTGGAGGTGGACGTGATCCCCGAGACCGAGACCGCAAACTAAGCGGCCGGCTTTTCGGTCAGCCCGTGCTGGCGGAGCCGCCACAACAGGACGTCGATCCGATCCTGACCGAAGAAGGGCTCGCCCTCGAAGACGAAGGTGGGCACGCCCCAGTGGCCGGCGGCGTCGAGGGCCGCATGACTGGCCTGGACCTCGGCCTCCAGCCGGTCGCCCTCGGCGGCGACGACGGCCTCCAGCGTGGGCAGGTCCAGGCCGGCGCGGGCCGTCGCCCGGGCCAGGTGGTCGCCCTGGTCCCATCCATCGGTCTGACCGTCCCAGATGATGCGTGCGACCTCGCAGATGAAGGGAATGCCCCGGCCCGCCTCGCAGGCGGCCTGGCCCAGGTGGGTCAGCCGGCGGATATAGGGCTGTTCCCGAGGGATCTCGCGCGTGGCGAGGTTCATGACGATGGGATCGGGCCGTGGCGGCCCGAACGTCATCCCCAGCATCTGGGCCGTCCGATAGCAGTCACGGCCCAGATACATCAGCCAACGGGGGTCCTGGCGGTCGAAGAACCCGTCCACGCGCACCGCGAGGGGATAGACCGGCCGGATGCGCATCTCCACGTCGTAGCGCGCGGCGATCTCGGCGATGCGCGTCGTCGCCAGGTACGAGTACGGGCTGCGGAACGACCAGAACACGTCGACTTGCAGGGTCATTGGCGCCTCCCCGACGCGGTCTTGATTTCGTAGGGCTTGATTTTCTGACTATATAGTTCAATAATGACCATATAGTCAAATTTGAACGACCATGTCCCAGCCTCGCCCCGACCGCCGCCGCCAGCGCACCCGCGCGGCCCTCCTGAAGGCGGGCCAGACGCTGTTCGCCGAGCGTTCGGTGGACGGCGTCAGCATCGACGAGATCGTCCAGGCCGCCGACGTGGCCAAGGGCAGTTTCTACAACCACTTCGCCGACAAGGACGCCCTGGCGCTGGCCCTGGCCGACCAGGCGCGCAAGTCGGCCGAGACGACCGTAGCCATCGCCGGCGAAGGCGTCGCCGATCCCGCCCAGCGGGTGGCCCGGGCCTTGTGCCTCTTCATCCGCAACGCGGCGGACTACCCCGAGCCGGCGCGCATGATGCTGCGCCTGTTCCACGGCGCAGCCGTGCCGGACGCGCCCATGAACGCCGGCGTCCGCGCCGACATAAAGCAGGGCCTGGGGACGGGACGCTTCCAGGGCCTCGGTCTGGAGGCGGGGATTCTGCTGGCCGTGGGCGTGGTGCAGATCGGCGTCGCCCGCACCCTGGAGCGCGGGACCGCGGACGGCGCCCGGCCTCTGGCGCGCGACCTGGCCGAGGGCCTCCTGCGCGGGCTGGGTGTCGCCGCGGGCGAGGCGCACGACCTCGCCGAAGCCGCCGTCGCCGACATCTTCAAGCCGGCCCGGACCGCGCGCCCGGAAGCCTGAGACGAAAGAGAGGCCGCCACGGCCTCGGGGGGAGAACAAGCATGGCCGTCGTCACTCGAATCCTGGTCGCCCTCTATGGCGTCCTCTTCGCGATCCTAGGCGCGGGCTTCTGGCTGGCGCCGGAGCGGTTGGCCGAACGGCTTTCCGTCGAGCCCATCGGGGTGGCGGGCCTCTCCACGTTGCGCGGCGACTTCGGCGGCGCGTTCCTGATCCTCTCGGCGCTTTGCCTCGTCGGCCTCTGGCGCCGCAGCCACACGCTGCTGAGCGTCGGGGCGGCCCTCCTAGGCCTGATCGTCACCGGCCGGCTCCTCACCTGGGCGGTCACTGGCGACGCTTCGGGCGTTCTGCCCAACGTGCCGATCGAGGCCATCGGCGCGCTGGCCCTGGGCCTGCACGTCCGCACGCTGGGCGACGGCTCGGCGCCCCGGCGGCCGCTGCGGGCAATCGCCATTTCGGCCCTCGTCATCGCGGGCGTCGTGCTCGCCCTGGGCGCGACGCTCAACAACGCCGGCGTCCAGGATCGCCTGCTCGCGACCTTCGCCCGGCAGGGCGTGGCGCGCGACACCTCCGCGCTGATGAAGGACGACGCCCTGCGTGTCGCCGTCTGCGGCACCTCGGCGCCGCTGCCCAGCCCCAAGCGCGCCAAGTCCTGCGTCGCCGTGATCGCGGGGGGCAAGATCTACATCGTCGACGTCGGACCGGAGTCCGTCGAGAATCTCATGCTCTGGGGCATCCCGCTCGGCCAGGTGGACGGCGTCTTGCTGACCCACTTCCACTCCGACCACATCGGCGACCTGGGCGAACTGAACCTGCAGACCTGGGTCCAGGGCCGGCCCGGTCCCCTGGCGGTGTACGGAGGCCCCGGTGTCGAACGTGTGGTGGCGGGTTTCAACGAGGCCTACGCCCTGGACCAGACCTATCGGACCGCCCACCACACCGAAAAGCTGATGCCGGCGGCGACCTGGCCGCTGGTCGCCCGGACCGTGACGATGCCCGAGGGCTCGCCCGCGCCGACAGCGGTCATCCTCGAAAAGGACGGCCTCAAGATCACCGCCATCGAGACAAACCATGCCCCGGTGCATCCCGCCTACGCCTATCGGATCGACTACAAGGGCCGCTCGGTCGTCGTCACCGGCGACACCACCGCCGACGCCCGGCTGACGGCGGCGTCGAAGGGAGCCGACATCTTCCTGTCCGAAGCCCTGAACCGCGAGATGATCCGGACCCTCGAGGGTCAGGCCCGCGGCGCCGGCCGCGATCGGGTCGCCCACATCATGGACGACATCCAGAGCTACCACATCTCGCCCACCGAGGCGGCCGAGGCGGCGAACGAAGCCGACGTGCGGCTGCTGGCCCTCTATCACCTGCTGCCGGCGCCCGATAATCCCCTGCTGAAGGCCATCTTCCGCCGCGGCCTGAACGAGACGCGCAAGGGCGCCTGGCACATCGCCGACGACGGGACGCTCTACACCCTGCCGCTGGACTCCACCGCCGTGGACATCGGAAAGGTTCCCTAGGGATCAGCTGGGGGGATCAGCCGCGAGACCGGGCCCGGATCATCAGCATCTGGGCCCGCTCCTCGGCCTCCATCGCCGCGTCGAAGCTGCCCGTCTCCAGGGCGAGGTCCAGGGTCCGCTTGGTGAGGCGCAGGGCGTCCGGCCCCGCACGAACCATGTCACGGGCCAGCGCCAGGCCCTGGTCGTCCAGCTCGGCTTCCGGCGTCACCGCCGACACCAGGCCCGCGTCCAGCGCCGCCTGGGCCAGGAGCGGCCGGCCCGCCAGCAGCATCTCGCGCGCCTTGGACAATCCGATCATCCGCTGGAGCCGCCAGCTCACGCCCAGTTCCGAGCCCGACAGGCCGATGTTGATGAAGGCGGGATGGAACGCCGCGCTCTCGCTGGCCAGGATGACGTCCGAGGCGAGCGCGATGGCCAGCCCGCCGCCCGCCGCGGCCCCTCGTACGGTGGAGATCAGCGGCTGGGGGCACGCCCGCATGGCCTTCATCAGGTCGCGCAGCACCCAGTCCCCGTTCGGCCCGTCGCGCAGGGCCTCGGGCGTGCCGCCGGCCTTGAGGTCGGCGCCCGACGAGAACGCGCGGCCGGCGCCGCGGATGACCACAACCCGGACCTCGGTCCTGCGCCGCAGCCCCTCGAAATGCGTCAGCAGGCCCTCGGCGGCCGGATGATTCAGGGCGTTCAGCCGCTCGGGCCGGTTCATGGTCAGGCGCTGGACGCCGTCGCCCAGGTCCTCGACCAGCAGCATCTCCTCGCTCACCGCAGCCTCCCGAATGGTTTGGGCGACCCTGCACGGGCCGCCGCGACCCGGCAACGGCGCCCCAACGTCAGGATCGCGCGGCCCGCGCGGAACCCGGGATCAGACGTCGCGCACGCAGCGGAACCCGGCGTGCGAGGTCGAGGTGTCGGCCATCTGGGGGTGCCGCGCGGCGGGGCGGTAGCGACGGCAGTAGTTCTCGGCGCAGAGGTGCGAGCCACCCTTCATCACGCGCCGGGGGCCCAGCTTCGCCAGGTCGTCGCTGGCCGCCGGGCCCCGCGGATTGACCGAGGTGCAGCACGGGCTCGCCGGCGCCTGGGGCATGGCGTACCAGTCGGAGGTCAGCTCCCAGACGTTCCCGATCATGTCGTAGAGGCCGTAGCCGTTGGGCGCATAGCTCCTGACCGGCGAGGTCCGTTCCCAGCCGTCGGTGAGGAGGTTCTGATAGGGGAACTGGCCCTGCCAGTAGTTGGCCAGCGTCGCGCCGCCCGGCTCGAGTTCGTCGCCCCAGGCGTAGTCCCTGCCGTCCAGGCCGCCGCGCGCCGCGAACTCCCATTCGGCCTCGGTCGGCAGCCGCTTGCCGGCCCATGCCGCATAGGCCACGGCGTCGTCGTAAGTCACATGGACCACCGGATGGTCCGCCAGGGCCTCGTGCGAGCTGCCCGCCCCCAGCGGCTTGCGCCACGAAGCGCCGAACCGATAGTCCCACCATGCGCCGGAGTCGTGCATCGGCACCGGCCCGCGCGTCGGCTGGAACACCGCCGACCCGGCCTTGAGCATGTCGGGGTGCGCCATGGGGTACTGCTCCCGCGTCGGCGCGATCTCGGCGAAGGTGACGAAGCCGGTTTCGGCCACGAAACGCGCGAACTGGGCGTTCGTCACCGGCGTCAGGTCCATCCAGAACGGGTCCACCCGCACGCGTCGCACGGGCGCCTCCTCGGGGTAGGCATGATCCGAACCCATCGCGAATTCGCCACCCGGGATCAGCGCCATGCCGTCCGCGGAAGAAGTGACAGGGGAGGTGTCAATTTCACTCATGCGCCCTAGGTGACTCCGCAGCCCCCAGGATGTCCACCCGCGATCCGCGCTTTCAGGCCTTCCGACGTGGTGCGGTGCGGCGAAGCGGCCGGCGCAGGACGTCGCCTTGCGCCGGCTCAGGCTGGGCGTCCGCGGCTTCCGGACGCCTTGGCCCAGAAATCGGCCACCCGACTCGAGAGGGGGTCTCGCTTCAGGAATCCAGCGTCCGCATCGTGTGCGCCACGTGGAACGAGCCGGAGTGCGACAGAACGATCCAGTCGCCGCTATGGGCGATGACCGGCCCCTCGGGGGTGCGCACCTGCACCGCCGCGGCCTCCGCCACCGACTGGGCGTCCTCGCCCAGCCATTGCCAGAGCACCGCCCAATTCTTCCGATCGTGCGCAGGGGGAACCCTGAGCGCCGCGCCGTGGTCGAAGGGAGGATGCAGGGGGATGACGCGCATGGCCTTCGCAGAATCACGCTTCCGAACGGGCGCAGTTCGGCGGTGCTTCGGTCACCAAGACCTTAACCGCGAGTCTGTCGAAAGACCTCGCAGGGGTTGAACGGCGGTCGCGCGGCGGCCGAAAAGGCTTTGCCTTTCGTTAACAAAGGCCTTTAGTCGCAACTAGCGCTTGCGAGGTCGGACGGGGACACTCGCACCATGGAGATACGTTATGTCCGAGATTTCGACGAAGGCGCCCGACCCGATGGACATCGCCCTCGGGGCGGCGGTGCGGATTCGGCGCCGCACGATCGGAATGTCTCAGGAAGCCCTCGCCGAGCAGTGCGGCGTCAGCTTCCAGCAGATCCAGAAGTACGAGAACGGCACAAACCGGATTTCCTTCTCGCGGCTGGTCCAGATCTCGCGCGCGCTGAAATGCCGCGTCACCGACCTGATGGATGTGTTCGACGGAGCCGACAAGGAGACCGGCGAGGACCTCGACCTGCTCACCCGCATGCGGACGCCGGGCGCGCTCGAACTGCTGTCGGCCTACGAGCGGTTGCCGTCCGACGTCCGAAGCTCGCTGGTCAATCTGGTCCGCACCCTGACGGCCGAACGGGCCGCGGCGGCCCCGACGCCTCGCGAGAAGGCCGAACGCACGACCGTCCCCGCCTGAGGCTCGACCCGAGCCCGATCACCCCGCCGCCAGGGCCGCGTCGACCACGGCGCGCGCCTCCGGCGACGCCCAGTCCGCCTCACCCTCCACGCGCCCGACCTCCAGCCCGTCCTTGCCATAGACGACGGTGGTCGGGGCGCCCGGCGCCATCGGGACCAGCTTGAAGGGCATCTTCTTCTCCCGGTCGTGGTAGAATTTCAGCGGGTCGTTCTGGGCGATGAACAGCCGCGCCTTGGCCGCGTCCTCGACGGTGTCGATGCTCACGGCCACCACCTCCACCGGCTGCCCCTTGTAGGCGGCCTGAAGCTTGGCCAGCGTCGGCATCTCCACCTTGCACGGCGCGCACCACGTCGCCCAGATGTTCATGACGACCACCTTGCCCTTCAGGTCGGCCAGCTTCATGGCCTTCCCGGCATCGTCGTAGAAGACATAGTCCGGCGGCGGTGTCGGCTGGTCCGGCCGCTTGAATTTCCCGGCGAAACCCTCGGCGGCTCTGGTCGCCGACTGACCTGGCGCCGACGGCGTTCCGGGCTGGTTGGAAGATGCCTGGGCGATGATGTAGACAACCGCCGCGACGCCCACGAGGGCGGCGCCCCAGAGGGCCCAGTTGAGGAACCCGCCCCTGGGCGTCCCCGCCCGACCGCCCGGTTCCTCAGCACCCTGGCCGCCCGCTTCCGGACCTTCGCTCATATGACCTCGTCTCCTTCCGACCCGCCCGCAAGCCCGCCCCCGGCGAACCTCGGGGGACAGGCCATGTGGGGCGGCCGATTCTCCCAGAAGCCGGCCGAGCTGATGCAGGCCATCAACGTCTCGATCGGCTTCGACAAGCGGCTCGCGGCGCAGGACCTGGCCGGCTCCCGCGCGCATGCGGCGATGCTGTTTAGCACGGGAGTCGTTTCAGGCGAGGACGCCGCCGCGATCCGGGGCGGCCTGGACACGATCGCCGCCGAGATCGAGGCCGGGACCTTCCCGTTCCGCGACGAGTACGAAGACATCCACATGAACGTCGAGGCGCGGCTGCGCGAGCTGATCGGCCCCGCGGCCGGACGGCTGCATACCGCCCGCTCGCGCAACGACCAGGTCGCGCTCGACTTCCGCATGTGGGTGCGCGACGCGTGCGACCGCACCATCGCCCAGTTCCGGACGTTGCAGCGCGCGCTGCTGGAAAAGGCCGAAGCCCACGCCGACACGGTGATGCCGGGCTTCACCCACCTCCAGCCGGCCCAGCCCGTGACCTTCGGCCATCACCTGATGGCCTATGTGGAGATGTTCGGCCGCGACGCCTCCCGGTTCGCCGACGCCCGCGCGCGGATGAACGAAAGCCCCCTGGGCGCCGCGGCCCTGGCGGGCTCGCCCTTCCCCATCGACCGCGTCCAGACCGCGACGGCGCTGGGCTTCGACCGTCCGACGGCCAACTCCCTCGACAGCGTGGCCGACCGGGACTTCGCGCTCGAGTCCCTGGCCGCCGCGTCCATCGCGGCCACGCACCTGTCGCGCCTGGCCGAGGAGATCGTGATCTGGATGACCCCGCAGTTCGGCTTCATCCGCCTGTCGGACGCGTTCACCACCGGCTCGTCGATCATGCCGCAGAAGAAGAACCCCGACGCGGCCGAACTGGTCCGCGCGAAGGTCGGCCGCCTGCTGGGCTCGTTCACCCAGCTCAGCGTGGTGATGAAGGGGCTGCCGCTGACCTATTCGAAGGACATGCAGGAGGACAAAGTCCCCACCTTCGAGGCGTTCGACGCCCTGGAGCTGTCGCTGTCGGCCACGGCCGGCATGGTCCTGGACCTGGAACCGGATGTCGAGCGGATGTCCGCGGCGGCCGGCGCCGGCTTCTCCACCGCCACCGACCTCGCCGACTGGCTGGTGCGCGAACTGGGGATGCCCTTCCGCGACGCCCACCACGTCACCGGCTCGGCCGTGAAGCGGGCCGAGGTCCTGGGCGTGGGCCTTCCGGACCTTCCGCTGGCCGAGCTTCAGGCGCTGGATGCGCGGATCACCGCGGGCGTCTACGATGTGCTGACTCCCGAGGCCTCGGTCGCGAGCCGCAGGAGTTATGGCGGAACCGCGCCGGATCAGGTCCGGGCGCAGATCGAGCGTTGGAAGGAAGCCCTCGCATGACCCTGGGCATGACCCGCACACTGGCGCTCGCAGGCGCCCTGATCCTCGCGGCGGGCCTGGCCGGCTGCGGCAAGGTGGGCCAGCTGGAAAGGCCCGGCCCGCTCTTTGGCGCCGAGCGCAACAGCACGCGCGCCGCCGACGACGCTCAGCGCCAGCAGGACCCGAGCCGCCCGGTCGACACCGTCGATCCGCGCGACCGCTCGACCGACCCCGCGCCGCCGCGCACCCTGCCCATTCCCGGCACCAACACCGGCCCCGGCGGCCTGCCGCCCCAGGGCGCTCTGCCCGATCCCTACGCCAACCCGCGATGAACCATTTCGAGCTGCGCGAGGGCGAACTCGCGTGCGAGGGCGTACCGCTGTCGCGCATCGCCGAGGCGGTGGGCACGCCGGTCTACGTCTATTCCACCGCCACCCTGGAGCGGCACTACACCGTGCTGCGCGACGCCCTGCTGGCCGCGGGCCTCAAGGACCCGCTCATCGCGTTCGCGGTGAAGGCCAACTCCAACGTCGCGGTGCTCCGGACGCTCGCGGACCTCGGCGCCGGCGCCGATGTCGTCTCCGAGGGCGAGATCCGACGCGCGCTGGCGGCCGGCGTTCCGCCCGAGCGGATCGTCTTCTCCGGCGTCGGCAAGACCGAGGCCGAGATCGCCTTCGCCGTCGAGACCGGCGTGGCCGAGATCAACGTCGAGTCCGAGCCGGAACTCCATCTGGTCAACCGCGTGGCCCAGGGTCTGGGCCGGCGGGCCGTGGTCGCGATCCGCGTCAATCCCGACGTCTCGGCCGGCGGCCATGCCAAGATCGCCACCGGCAAGGCCGAGAACAAGTTCGGCGTCAGCTTCTCCGAGGCCGAGCGCCTCTACGCCAACGCCGCCAACATGGCCGGCGTGCGGCCCGCGGGCGTCGCCTGCCACATCGGCAGTCAGATCACCGACCTCGCACCCATGGAGGCCGCCTTCGCGAAGATGCGCGGCCTGGTCGAACGCCTGAAGCGCGAAGGCCTGCCGGTCGAGCGGCTGGACCTGGGCGGCGGCCTGGGCGTGCCCTATTTCAACCAGCCCGAGCCCCCCTCGCCCGCCGACTACGCCGCCATGATCGGCCGCGTCATGGCGGGGCTGGACGTGCAGCTCGCCTTCGAGCCCGGCCGCGTCATCGCCGCGAACGCCGGCGTCCTGCTCGCGCGGGTGAACCACATCCACGAGCGGCCCGAGGGCCGTCGGTTCCTGGTGCTGGACGCGGCCATGAACGACCTGCTGCGGCCCGCCATGTACGACGCCTACCACGACATCCGCCCGGTTCGCCCGCGCGTCGGCGAGGCGGCCCCCTACGACGTGGTCGGCCCCGTCTGCGAGACGGGCGACACCTTCACCCGCGACCGCGACCTGCCGCCGTTCGAGCCCGGCGACCTGGTGGCCTTCATGTCGGCCGGCGCCTACGGCGCGGCGATGGCCAGCGAGTACAACTCGCGCCCGCTCGTCCCCGAAGTTCTGGTCAAAGGCGACCGGTTCGCCGTCGTGCGCCCCCGCCCGACCTACGAGGACATGCTGGCCCGCGAGCAGGCGCCGCCCTGGCAGTAGGCGGGCCCTTACAGGTCCAGATGCAGGAACTGGTTGAAGGCGCTCTTCTCGTAGTCGCCGAACGCGGGACCGTCGCGGAAGCCGCGCTTGCGATAGAGCGCCAGCGCCGCCTCGAACGCCGGGCCGCTGCCGGTCTCCAGGCTGAGCCGCGCCAGGCCCCGGCGTCGGGCCTCGCTCAGGATATGGTCCAGGATCGCCGCGCCGACGCCCTGGCCCAGATGCTCCGGATGGGTCCGCATCGACTTGATCTCGCCCACGCCGCCGCCCAGCATCCGGAGCGCGCCGACACCCGCGATGGCGTCCCCGCGCCAGGCGCTCCAGACCGTCACCTGGGGAACCTGAAGGCCTGAAAGGTCGAGGGCGAAGGAATGGCCCGGCGGTGAACTGTCCCTCATCCCCATCAGGTGCAGCGCGAGCAGGTCCCGCGTCGGCTGGCCCGAGAGATCGTCCTCGCGGATCGTAAGGGTCAATCCATCGCCCCGATGTACGGCAGCCCGCGCAGGGTCCCGGCGACATCCAGGCCGTAACCCACCAGGAATCTGCCCGGCGCCTCCCACGCCACGAAGTCGGGCTCCATCGATCGCGGCGTCGGCCAGGGCTTGCGGGCGAAGACCGCGGTCAGGACCTCGCTGGCGCCCGAGTCGCGGACCAGGCGATACGCCTCGGACAACGACAGGCCGGTGTCGAACACGTCGTCCACGATCAGCGCCTTGCGCCCCGCAACGGGTCTCTGGAGATCGGCCCGCACCTCGCATCGTCCCGACGACTGCCGCTCGTCCTTGTACGAGGCCAGCCACAACGCGTCGAACCGCACCAGGCGGCCGCGTCGGGCCAGCGCGCGGGTAAGGTCGGCGGCGAACCAGAGGCCGCCCGTCAGCAGGCACACCACCACCGTCTCGTCGTCGATCCGGGGCGCGATCTCGGCGGCCAGGGCGTCGACACGGCGGGCGACTTCGTCCTCCGCGATCAGGACGGCGGGTGTGGGATCAGTCATGCGCCTCCAGGGCGTCGGGGCTGCCGGGCGGCAGCGGCTGGGCTTCGGCGGGCGGCGGCGCTGCGGTCGTCGACGACGTCGGCGGCGGAGCCCGAACCTCCGCGTCGGGGTCGAACGCCACTTCGAGGTCGTGTGCGCCGGACGGCGGATCGAGCAGCGAAAGCGCGAAGTAGCGGGTGGCCCCCGGCGGCACCTTGGCGTTCAACGGCTGCGCCGCCACGCCCGCCACCACCTTGCCGTTGCGGTCCAGCAGGCTGACGCGAATCGGCGGTGCTCCAACGGCGTCCTTGCGGACGTTTCGTATGGCTCCCGTGACCGAGAGCACGGGCCTGCCGCCCTGGAACCCCGGCTTCGAGGCGACCCCTTCGATCACGAGGCCCAGGCTGTTCACCGGAAGGCCGACGGCGGCGAAGACCGGCGCAGTGGCCGGGATCGCGCCGGCGATCTGATGCCGCAACACGATGGCCGCCCCGGCCCCCAGGGCCAGGGCCGCCAGCACGCCCAGGCCGATGGGCAGCACCGGCGAGCGTTTCGGCTTCGGGGGCGGCGCGGGCTTTCGACGCGTCCGCGGCTCAGGCGCGGCGACGGCGTCTTCCGCGACCGGCGGTGGGGATTCGGGTGGCGGCCCCTCGACGACGAGATCGTCCTCGGGCGGCGACGGCTCGGGTTCGCCCGGGTCCTGGAAGGCTCGCCAACGGGCGCCGCAATTGGTGCACTTCACCATCCGGCCGCTGCGCGGGATGCGCAGTTCGTCCACGAAATAGCTGGTGGCGCACTCTGGACAGGTCAGTATCATGATGGGCGAATCGGACGCTCCAGCACCCTCACTCCGAGGTCGCCGATTTCGGCCTCCATGTCCAGAAACGCCCACACCGCCGCGGTCGAACCGCCGGCCGACGAAATCCTCCGTTTCTCCGGCGTGTCCATGCGCTACGGGCGCGGGCCCGAGGTGCTGAGCGACGTATCGCTGTCGCTGCCGCGCGGCTCGTTCCACTTCGTGACCGGCCCGTCCGGGGCCGGGAAGAGTTCGCTGCTCAAGCTGATCTATCTCGCGGCCCGGCCGTCGTCGGGCTCGATCCGCCTGTTCGGCGAGGATGTGGGCGTCCTTCCCGGCCGCGACCTGCCGCGCCTGCGGCGCCGGATCGGCGTGGTCTTCCAGGACCTGCTGCTGCTGGACCACATGTCGGCCTTCGACAACACCGCCCTGCCGCTGCGCATCGCCGGCCACAAGCCGGCCGAATATCGCAACGACGTGGCCGAACTCCTGGCCTGGGTCGGCCTCAAGGCCCGGATGCACGCCCTGCCCCCCACACTGGCGGGCGGAGAGAAGCAGCGGCTGGCCATCGCCCGCGCCGTAGTGGGCCGGCCCGAGATCCTGCTGGCGGACGAGCCGACCGGCAACGTCGACCACGAGATGGCGCTGCGCATCTACCGCCTGTTCGTGGAACTCAATCGCCTGGGCACGACCGTCATCATCGCCACCCACGACCAGGATCTGGTCGCCCGTTCGGCGCGGCCCGTGCTGCATCTCGACAAGGGCCGCCTGCGCCCCCTGCCGCCGCAAGGTCCGGTGGAACAGGCTGCGGTCGAATGAGCGAGCCCTTCGATCCCGCGCGCTGGCGGCCGGCCTCCTTCCTGCCGGACAAGGACGCGCGCGACCCGGCGCTGCTCTTCGTGGTGGCCGTGCTGTGCTTCCTCGCGTGCCTCACCGCCCTGGCGGCCATCGCCGGGGCGCGGGCGGCCGACGGCTGGGCCAGCGAGATCTCCGGGGAAGCCACCGTCATCGTGCGCGCGCGCGGCGGCGAGACGCCCGACGCGGCGGCGGCCCGGGCCGCCGAGGTTCTGGCCGGCGTGCCTGGGGTGGCCGAGGCGCGCGCCCTGGAAAAGGAAGAGGCCTACGCCCTCATAAGGCCCTGGCTGGGCGACGTGACCGCCGACCTGGACGATCTGCCCGTCCCGCGGCTGGTGGCCGTCAGCCTCGATCGCGCCAAGCCTGCGACCGGCGAGGCGCTGGACGCGGCGCTCAAGGCCCAGGATCTGGATGCCTTGGTCGACGATCACTCGGTCTGGCTGGAGGACATCAAGAACGCTGCCGGAGTGGTCCGCTGGACGGCCGCGGCCGTCTTTCTGCTGATCGCCGGCGCCGCGGCCGCGGTGATCGCCTTCGCCACCCGCGCAGGGCTCGCGGCGCGGCGGGATGTGGTCGAGGTGCTGCATCTCACCGGCGCCGAGGACGGCCAGATCGCCGGCCTCTTCGAGATCCGCTTCGCCAAGGTCGCGGCGGTCGCCGGGGCCGCGGGCGCGCTGGGCGCAGCGGTCGCGGGGGCTGTGCTGCGGGTCGCCGGGGGCGGCCAGGGTCTGACGCCGGCCCTGCCCATCGCCTGGACCGACCTGATGGCGGTCCTGCCCTGCCCGCTGCTGGCCGCTCTGGTGGCCGCGCTTGCGGCGCGCATCACGGCCCGGCGGCTGATACACAGGCTCTGATGAAGTCCGTCGCCGCCTTCCTGGTCCTGGCGTTCATCTGGTTCTGCAGCCTGCTCGCCTTCGCCGACCGCGTCCAGGGCCAGACACCCGTGCGAGCGCCGCGCACCGCCGACGGCATCGTCGTGCTCACCGGCGCGGGCTCGAACCAGCGGCTGGCCGCCGCGATGGGCCTGCTCGAGGACGGCTACGGCCGTCGGGTCCTGGTGTCGGGCGTCAACCGCCAGGCCAGCCGCGAGGATATCCGCTACGTCTCGCGCGCCGTGCGCCGCCTCTACGACTGCTGCGTCGATCTGGGCTTCACCGCGGCCGACACCGTCGGCAACGCCCGCGAAACCGCCGACTGGGCGCGGGCCATGCGCTACGAGGACCTGATCGTGGTGACCGCCGACTACCACATGCCCCGCGCCATGCTGGAGTTGAACGCCGTCCTGGGTCCGGCGGGCGTGAAGACCCAGACCTACGCCGTGCCCACCCGCGCGCTGAAGGCTCGTGACTGGTGGCGCAACCCGGCGGCGGCGCGTCTGATGATCACCGAGTACAGCAAGTACCTGGCTATCCTGATCCGCGAGCTGGTGCTCGGCCTCGGTCCCCGCGACGATCCGCAACCGAAGACAACCCAACCGTGAGAGGGCCGGTGTGATCGTCGTCCGTTCGCTGACCTACGTGGCGCTGTTCTACCTGTGGACCGCCGCCTGCGCCGTCCTGGCCACGCCCGTGCTGCTGGGCCCGGCCCGCTGGACGCTGGCGCTGTTCCACATCTGGGGCCGGGGCGTCGTCGGCATGCTGCCCATCTGCGGGATCAAGGTGGAGGTGCGCGGCCGCGAACATATTCCCGCCGGCGCCGCCATCGTGGCGCCCAAGCACCAGTGCATGCTGGACGTGTTCGCCCAGTTCGCCTGGCTGCCGGCATCGGCCTTCGTGATGAAGAAGGAGCTGGCCTGGATTCCCTGGTTCGGCTGGTACGCGCGCAAAGTCGGCACCATCGTCATCGATCGCGAGGGCGGCGCCACCACCATGCGGCAGGTCATCCGCGAAGGGACCGAGTTGTTCAAACAAGGCCGTCAGGTGGTGATCTTCCCCGAAGGCACCCGTAAGGCGCCCGGCGACACGCCGGACTACAAGCCGGGCATCGCGGCCCTCTATCGCGAACTGAACGTGCCCGTCTGCCCCGTCGCCACCAACGCGGGCGCCCACTGGCCGGCCCACGGCTTCGTCCGCCGGCCGGGGACCATCGTCTTCGAATACCTCGAACCCATCCAGCCCGGCCTCAAGCGGGCCGAGTTCATGCGCCTGCTGGAAGAGCGGATCGAGACGCGCTCGACCGAGCTGTTGGCGCTGTAGCGGTCGGCGTCCTTCTTCGTCGTCGGCAGGTCAGGCCGAATGGCTTTCCAGGGTCTCCACCAGGCCCAGCAGCCGCTCCATCGCGGTGTCCCGCACCCGCATCTCGCGCAGGTGGACGACGAGGTCGCGCAGGTACTCGACGTTGCGGCCGGACAATCCCGTCGCGCCGGCGATGAGTTCCGCCTGCCGCTCCAGGCCCAGCGCGCCCGCCCACTGGGGATGGCGTACATCCGACAGGAAACACAGGGCCTCCACGCGCCGACCGTCGTCGAGCCGCACGTTCCGACGCGCCTCCACATAGGTCTCGGTCGGCTGTTCCCGCTCCATCAGATAGGCGTAGGTCCCGGCCCAGTCGGCGTCGTCCACGCGATAGGCCGCGCCACGGCAGGCGCCGCCCGGCGCCAGCCCCAGCACCAGGCCGGGCCGCTCGTAGGTCCCACGGTGATGCACCGAATAGATGCAGAAGGCGCGGCGACGTCCGTGTAAGGTGGCCTTCCGACGCTCGGCGAAGGGAAACCCCGGCCGCCACATCAGCGAACCGTAGCCGAAGACCCACCTGTCCGACGCCATTCCCGCTTGTCCCGGCCACGCCTGCTGGCCAAAACCTCTTGGCCGAACCTCACCGGAATGTCTGTGCCCGATCCGTCCCCGCCCCGCAAATACAGCCGCCGCACGCCCATCGTCGTCGTCGCGATCACCGTGCTCCTCATCGCGGGATGGTCGGTCGCCTGGTTCTGGGCGCGCGGCCAGGCCCAGGCCGGTCTGGACCGCGGCGCCGCAGCGCTCCGCGAGGCCGGTTACGAATTCGGTTGGCGCGAGCGGAAGATCGGCGGCTATCCCTTCCGGCTGAACGTCGAGCTGACCGAAGCGCGGCTTCGCGACCGTTCGGGCTGGGCGCTGGAGGCGCCGCGCCTGGAGGGCCAGGCCTTCCTCCACGCTCCGACACGCTGGCTGATCGCCGCGCCCGAGGGACTCACCTTCGTCCGCCCCGCCGGAGGGCCGGTCCGCGTAACGGGCAAGTACATCCGGGCGAGCGCCAGCCATCCCGGCGACACGCCGCCCAGCCTGTCGTTCGAGGGCGTGGGCCTCGCCTTCCAGCCGGCGGCGGGCGCCAATCCCTTCAGTCTCCAGTCCGCCGAGCGGGTGGAGTTCCACGTCCGCCGCGCGCCCGCCGAAGTGGGCGACGAGGCCGGCGTCTGGCTGTCGGTGAAGGACGGCAAGGGCGGCCAGTTTCCGGGCCTCCTGGGCCGCATCGCCGGGGACAAGCCGATCTCCATCGAATGGGACGGCCGTCTCTCCAAGGCCAGCGCGCTGAAGGGCGGGACCTGGCCCGCCATCGTCCGCAACTGGTCCGCCGCCGGCGGACGGATGGAGGTCAAGCGCGGCGGTCTCACGGCCGGCGACGCGCTGCTGGGCGTCAATTCGGGAACTCTGCGCGTCGGGACCGACGGCCGGGTCAACGGCCTGCTGGACGTCTCCCTGCGCGAGGCTCCCAAGGCCCTGGCCCAGATCGGCGCCGCCGGCGCCATTCCCGCCGACCGGGCCGCGGCCGCGGCGGCCGTGGCCGAGGCGCGCGAGACCGGCGACGTCGCCCGCGCCACGCTCCATTTCGAGGCGGGCCAGACCACCCTCGGCCCCGTAGCCATCGCTCCGGCGCCGAAGGTGTACGATCCGGACTAGCTGGGCCATCCTGCGGGCATGGCCTCGCTCTACGACCGCTTCGTCCTTCCGCGCCTCCTCAGGTGCGCCTGCTCGGCCCCGCCGATGATGAAGCAGCGCGCCAAGATCGTGCCCCAGGCCCACGGCCGCGTGCTGGAGCTCGGGATCGGCATGGGCCTGAACCTGGCGTTCTACGATCCGGGCAAGGTCTCGGAGGTGATCGGCGTCGATCCCGCGCCCGAACTTCGGGCCGTCGCCCGGGCCGCGCCGCGCGATCCGGCGCTGAACGTGCGGGTGGACGACGGGACGGCCGAGAACCTCCCCTTCGAGGCGGCCAGCTTCGACTGCGTCGTGTGCACCTTCACGCTCTGCTCGGTCCAGGCGCCGGCGAGGGCGCTCGCCGAGGCCCGCCGCGTGCTGAAGCCGGACGGTCGCCTCTTCTTCTGCGAACACGGATTGGCGCCGGACGCCGGCGTGGCGACATGGCAGCGCCGGATCGAGCCGATCTGGAAGCGCATGGCGGGCGGCTGCCATCTCACGCGGCCGGTCACCTCGGCCATCGCCGCCGCCGGCTTTCGGATCTCGCGCCAGGACAGCATGTACCTGCCCGGCACGCCGCGGTTCGCAGGCTGGAACGAGTGGGGCGAGGCCGCCCCGGCCTGAACCCCCTACGCCTCCAACCCTTTACGCGTCCGGTTGCACCGGCAGGGCGAACGCACGCATGCGGCTGGGAAGCCGCATCGCGGCCCGGGTCGCCTCGCGCACGGTCTCGAAGTGCTGGGCGAGATCGGACGCTTCGGTCCAGGCGATACGCGCGCCCTGGGCCAGGTATTCGAGCCCGTCCGGCTTGGAACGGGCCACCACAACGGAAGACGCCATCGGCATTGCCTCCATCCGGCCGACGTGCCGTTTTGGCCCGTCTGAGGTGTTACGCAACAAACGGCGTGCCAGACGCAGGGTTAGCGGGGATTCATCTTGCCGGCCTCGCCGAGGACGCCGAATCGCGGCGTCATTCGTGGCTGTCCGGGTCGGAGGATGGACATGCCGCAGGTGAACTACACGGTCGATCTCATCGACGGCGTCTGGACGGTGGGCCTCAACGACAAACGGTTCGGCCCCTATTCCAGCCTCGACGCCGCCGTCGCCGCCGCGAGCCAGGCGGCGCATAAGGCCGAGGCCCAGGGCTATGACGCGATGGTGACCATCCATGCCGAAGACCCGACGCCGGCAGCCGGCGCAACGGATCGCGACGCGGCCTGACGGGCGTCGGACGCTGTTTGAATCATCATCACGATCCGCGCGGAACGCGCGAGAGCAGGTTGGAGCCGTCTTGGGAAACGTCGCGTGGCGGGCGCCTGGTGGCGGGGGGCGGGCTCGAACCGCCGACCTGTGGGTTATGAATCCACCGCTCTAACCAGCTGAGCTACCCAGCCAAGCCAGGCGCCCGCGTCACGCGAGGCGCGGGTTATAGGGGGAGAGGCGTCCGGCTTCAAGCGCTCCGCTGCAAGCGCTTGGGCGCGCGCCCGCGAAGCGCTAGGGTCGCATCCGGCATGAGCGTCCTGCACCTCCTGGGAACGGCCGGCGAAGGCGGCGCGGAGACCTATTTCGTCGACCTGGTTGAGGCGCTTCGGCGCGCGGGCGTCGACGAGGCTGCGGCGATCCGCCGAAATCCTGCGCGCGAGGCGCGGCTGGCTCAGGCCGGCGTCCCGGTCCGGGTGCTGCGCTTCGGCGGTCCGCTCGACATCCTCACCCGGCCGGCGGCGGCGGGATTCGCCGCGATCCACCGCACGCGCGTGGCGCTGGCCTGGATGAACCGCGCGGCGCGCCATACGCCCCGTGGCCCGTGGGCGCGCATCGGGCGCCTGGGCGGATACTACAACCTCAAATATTACAAAGGCTTCGACCATCTGGTCGCCAACACCGACGACATCGCCGACTGGATCGTGGATCAGGGCTGGCCGGCCGGCCGGGTGACCTGCATCCCTAATTTCGCCGCGGTGCCGGCCGAGGGCGAGGGTGTCGCGCGCGCCGGCCTGGACACGCCCGAGGATGCGCCGCTCCTTCTGGCCCTGGGCCGCCTGCACGAGGCCAAGGCGCACGACGTCGCGTTGCAGGCCCTGACGCGGATCCCGGACGCTTGGCTCTGGGTCGCGGGCGCCGGGCCGCTGGAAGCCAAGCTGAAGGGCCTGGCCGAGGCGCTGGGCGTGGCGGGCCGCGTCCGGTTCCTGGGCTGGCGGACCGACGCCTCGGCCCTCTATCGGACGGCGGACGTCTGCGTCTTTCCCTCGCGCTACGAGCCGCTGGGCAATGTGGTGATCCAGGCCTGGGCGCACGGCCTGCCCGTCGTGGCGGCCGAGAGCCAGGGTCCGCGCGCCCTGATCCGCGACGGCGACGACGGCCGCCTGGTCCCCATCGACGACGCCGACGCCCTGGCCGCGGGCGTCCGCGAACTGCTGGACCAGCCCATGCTGCGCGCGCGCTTCGCGGCCTCGGGCGCGGCCCGCGTCGAGGCCGAGTTCTCGGAGGCGGCCGTCGTCTCCCGCTGGCGGCGCCTGTTCGCCGACCACGGAGACACCTGATGTGCGGCATCGCCGGGACGCTGGGCGGCGAGGGGCAGGCCGCCGCCGAACCCATGATCCGCGCCCTGGGCCATCGCGGCCCGGACGGCGTCCGGGTGGAACGCGCCGGCGTCGCGTCGCTGGCCCACGCCCGCCTGTCGATCATCGATCTGGACGGCGGCTGGCAGCCGCTTCACGCCGCGGGCGCGACCGTCATCGGCAACGGTGAGATCTACAACTACGTCGAGCTGATCCGCGATCACGGCCTGGCGGACGCGCTCGCCACCGGCTCGGACTTCGAGCCCCTGCTGCACCTCTACGCGCGCGAGGGCGAGGCGGCGTTCGCCCGGCTGCGCGGCATGTACGCCCTCTGCCTGATCGGCGCCGACGGCCGCGCCTGGCTGGCCCGCGATCCCTTCGGGATCAAGCCGCTCTACCTGATGCAGCACGCCGGCGGCCTGGCCTTCGCCTCCGAACCGCGTGCGTTCTTCGCGGCGGGTCTGATGACGCGGGCGCTGGACGAGACGGCGGCCCGGCAGTTGCTCGATCTCAACTATGTGCTGGACGAGAAGACGCCCTTCCAGGGCCTGCGCCGCCTGGTCCCCGGCGAGGTGGTCGAGATCCGCGACGGCCGGATCGTCGGCGGCTGGCGAAACGCCCCGCTCCTCCCCCCTGTCTCCCCCATTCATGGGGGAGGGGGACCGCTCGCCGCAGAGCGAGCGGTGGAGGAGGCGAACGACGGAACGCCGCGCCTGATCCCGCCCCCTCCACCATCCGCGCTCGAGCGGATGGTCCCCCTCCCCCGCCTGGCGGGAGAGGCGAAGCTCCTGTCCCGGCTCGACGCGGTGCTGGAGGACAGCGTGCGGGTCCATCAGCGTTCGGATGTCCCCTACGGCCTGTTCCTCTCGGGCGGCGTCGACTCGGCGACCATCGCCACGCTGATGGCGCGGCTGAACCAGCGGCCCGTCACGGCCTTCACCTGCGGCTTCGACGCGCCTGGCGCTGCCGACGAGCGGGCCGCGGCCGAGGCCGTGGCCAAGGCGCTGGACCTCGACTGGCGCGAGACCACCTTCGGCGAGGCCGACTTCTGGCGGGTGCTGCCCCACGTCGCCTGGGCGCTGGACGACCCGACGGCCGACTACGCCGTCCTGCCCACCTGGAAACTGGCCGAGGCGGCCAAGGGGACCCTGACCGTCGTCCTCACCGGCGAGGGCGGCGACGAGTTGTTCGGCGGCTACGGCCGCTATCGCCGCGCGCTTCGGCCCCGCTGGCTGGGCGGTCGGCCGGCCGAGCCTCGCGGCGCGGCCGACGCCACGCTGGCCGCCTGGCGCGCCGCCGCGAAAGGACCCGAAGGCCTCTCCCCGCTCCAGGCCGCGCAATGGGCCGACATCGCCACCTGGCTGCCCGCCGACCTGCTGCTGAAGCTGGACCGCTGCCTGATGGCCCACGGGCTGGAAGGCCGCACCCCCTTCCTGGACCGCGAGGTGGCCGCCTTCGCCTGGAGCCTGTCCGATCGCGCGAAGGTGCGCGGCGGCCACGGCAAGTGGCTGCTACGGCGCTGGCTGGAACGCGCCTGCCCGGCCGCCCGGCCCTGGGCCAGGAAGCAGGGCTTCACCGTGCCGGTGGACGCCTGGATCGCGCCCCGCGCCGCCGACATCGCCCGGCGGATCGGCGAGGTGGAGGCCGTGCGCCGCCTCGCGGGCCCCGACGCGGGCGCGCGGATGCTGGCCGAGGGGCCGATGCGGTGGCGGCTGTTGTTCTTCGCGGTCTGGGCGCTGATTCACCTGGACGGCGCGCAACCGAACGACGCCCTCGCCGCTGTTGTAGGGACGTAAGGACGAGGACGACCCATGAAATCGCTGATGCTCGCCGCCGGCGCCGCCGCCGTGCTCGCCGCCTGCAACGCCGACCGCAGCGCGGCGCAATCCGAGACCCGGACCCGGGGAGCACCCGTCGAGACCGGGGCCGCCAACGGCAAGGGCCAGCAGCCGGCCTTCGCGGGCCAGACCCGCGCGCCCGAGATCAAGGCGAACGTGACCTACGACGTCAGCGATTACGTCACGGGAATCTCCAAGCCCTGGGGCCTGGCCTTCCTGCCCGACGGGAGCCTGTTGATCACCGAGAAGCCCGGCCGCCTGCGCCACTTCAAGGACGGCGTGCTCTCGCCCCCGGTCGCGGGCGTGCCCGCCGTCGACGCGCGGGACCAGGGCGGTCTCCTGGGCCTCGCCATCGACCCGGACTACGCGCGGAACGGCCTCGTCTACCTGTTCTACGCCGAGCCGCCGAAGGGCGGGAAGAACAACGCCGCCGTCGCCAGGGGCCGGCTGGCGCTGGACGGCGGCGCCCCGCGGCTGGAGGGGGTCGAGGTGATCTGGCGCCAGACGCCCGCTCTGGCCTCCACCAAGCATTACGGCGGTCGCCTGGTCTTCGCCCGCGACGGCACGCTGTTCATCACGGGCGGCGAACGCTCGATCACCGAGGGCCGCATGCAGGCCCAGAGGATGGACGGGACCTTGGGCAAGGTGGTCCGGATCAACGCTGACGGCTCCGTTCCCAAGGACAATCCGTTCGTCGGCAAAACCGGTGTGCCGGGCGAGATCTATTCCATCGGTCACCGCAACATCCTGGGCGCGGCCCTACATCCGCAGACCGGCGAGCTCTGGGAGGTCGAGCACGGGACGCGCGGCGGCGATGAGCTCAACATCGTCCGCGCCGGCAAGGACTACGGCTGGCCCACCATCGCCTACGGGATCGAGTACGCCGGCGGGGCCATCACCGGCGGGATCACCCAGCAGGCCGGCATGGAGCAGCCGGTCTACTACTGGGATCCCGTGATCGCGCCGGGCGGCATGGCCTTCTATACGTCCGACACGGTTCCGGCCTGGACGGGCAGCCTGTTCGTCGCCGGCCTTGCGCCCAAATATCTGGCCCGGCTGACTCTCGACGGCGAGCGCGTCGTGGGCGAGGAGCGCCTGTTGACAGAGGTGGGCGAGCGCCTGCGCGACGTCGTGGTCGGCCCGGACGGCGCGCTGTATGTCGCCACCGACAACGACAAGGGCCGCGTGCTGCGCGTCGCGCCGAAGTAGGCGGCCCCCCGCAAGCATCCTTTCGAGCCACGAACCCACACGAAAGGGCCCAGTCCCCGAGCCTCCGCGCGAGCGGAGGCTCCATCATGGAAAACCACGGAAAACACAGAAGGCACGGAAATCGCAGCTTCGCCTCCGTGTCCTTCCGTGGTTGTCGAAATTCGAGAGGCGCCGCTTCGCGGTCTCGCGGTTCTACCGTTCAGCCCGCGCGGCCGTACTTCGCGCCCAGCTCCGCGGTCACCGCCTCGAACTCGGCGATCGTCTCGGCCAGGATCTCGGCCACCGGCTTCACGCTCTCGATGCGCCCCGCCACCTGGCCGGACAGCGCGATCGCCGCCTCCATGTCGCCGCCGAAGTAGAGGTCGAGCGCGTTCGCCAGTTCGCCCATGATGTTGGCCGGCGGCTCCAGCTCCAGCCGGGTGGTCCGCTCGGTGCGCAGCGCCCGCAGCGCCGGCCCCGGCCCCTGTCGGTTCAGGAAGACCGTGTCGGTCTCCTTGGCGTTCACGATCATGTCCTTCCAGTTCCGGTGGACCGGGCTCTCGGCCGCCGAGACCATGCGGGTGCCCATCTGCACGCCCTCGGCGCCCAGGGCGAACGCCGCCGCCATCGAGCGACCGTCGGTGATCCCGCCCGCCGCGATCACCGGCACGCCGAGCTTGCTGCAGATCAGCGGGAGCAGGACCATCGTGGCCACGTCGCGGCTGTTCTTGAAGCCGCCGCCCTCGCCGCCCTCGACGACCAGGCCGTCGACGCCCGCCGCCACCGCCTTCTGCGCCGCCGCCAGCGTGGGCACCACGTGGAACACCGTCAGACCCCGGCCCTTCAGCGCCTCGCAGTACTTGTTCGGATCGCCTGCGGAGGTCGTGACGAACTTCACGCCCTGGTCGGCCACGAAGCTCACGATGTCGGGGTCGCGCACGAAGGCCTGGGCCACGTTGATCCCCCACGGCTTGTCCGTGAGGGTCTTCATCTTCACGAACTCCTCGCGCAGTTCGTCCAGCCGGCCCGACGACGTCTCGATGATGCCGAACCCGCCCGCGTTCGACACGGCGCTGGCCAGTTGCGCGCGGGCGATCCAGCCCATCGGCGCCTGGAGGATCGGATACCGGCTGCCCAGGATCTCGGTGATACGGTTCTTCATGCGACGTCTCTCCCTCTGCCCGGAACTATCGCCGCGACGGCGTCGGATCCAGGCGGCCACTTAATATGAACAAGAATTCCGGTTCATGAAAGATCGGGGAAGCATGTAGCGTCACAGTCCCAGCCGCGCCGCCACCTCCTCGCCGATCGCCAGGGACGAGGTCAGGCCGGGGCTCTCGATCCCGAACAGCACCACCAGCCCGGGCAGCCCGTGGATGTCCGCGCCGTCGAGGCGGAAGTCGGGCTGGGGCTCGCCCGGACCGTGCAGCTTGGGCCGCACGCCCGCATAATCGGGACTGAGCGCGCCCTCGGGCAGCCCCGGCCAGAACTTGCGGATGTAGCGATAGAACTCGCCCGCCTTGGACGGATCGACGCTGTAGTCAGGCGCCTCCACGTACGACAGGTCGGGCCCGAAAACCCCCTGCCCGCCCAGGTCGCGGCGATAGTGGGTGCCCAGCGCGCCCGGAATGGGCGGCGGATAGATCAGGCGGCGGAACGGCGCCTTGCCCGAAAGCCGGAAATAGACGCCCTTGCCGTAGTGGGCCTGCGGGATCAGGTCCGCGGGGAACCCCTCGATCCGCCCGGCCACCGCCTGGGCCGACAGGCCGGGCGCGGTCACCAGAAGGCGGCAGGTCAGCGTGGTGGGCTCGGCGCCGCCCGCGCGCACCTCGAACCCGCCCGTCTCCAGCGGCGTCGCCGCCTCGAACGGCGTGGACAGCACCACCGCGCCGCCGGCCGCCTCGATCTCCCCTTGCAGCGCCAGCATGTAGGCGTGGCTCTCGAACACCCCGCTCTCAGGCGACAGCAGGGCGCCGGCGCAGGCCAGCTCCGGCTCCAGCGCCAGGGTCTGGTCACGGCTCAGTTCCGTCATGCCCTCCACGTCGTTGAGCCGGGCCTGCTCCAGGATAGCCGCCAGCCGCGGCAGCTCGGCCTCGGTCGTCGCCACCACGAGCTTGCCGCAGCGGTCGTATTCGACGTGGTGCGCGTCGCAGAAGGCGTACAGCCTTCGCCGCCCCGCCACGCACAGCCGCGCCTTCAGCGAACCGGTGGGGTAGTAGAGGCCCGCGTGGATCACCTCGGAGTTCCGCGAGGAGACGCCCTGGCCGATGGCCGCGTCCTGCTCCAGCACCGCCACGACCAGGCCGCGCCGCGAGAGGGCGTAGCCGCACGCCAGCCCCACGGCTCCCGCGCCCACGACCACCGCATCGAAATCGAACTCGGCCATGCCCCCGCATAGCGCGGAACGCGGTCACCGGGAAATTCAGCCCTTGCCGGCGAGACCAGGCGGCAAGCCAGCGCATGATCGGTTTCGCCCCCACATTTGGAGATGACGCCAGCGCGCCCGCCCCCCAGGATCGACCTAGAGCCGCGCGATGGCAGGATGCGGCCCCGATCCGAGGACGCGCGCATGACGAGGGACCATCACGGCCTGGAGATGACCGGGGCGAGCGCTGCCGCGGCCGACCTCTATCAGACCGCCCGCGAACGCTTCCACTGCTACGCCGGCGACAGCTTCTCGCCCCTGAAGGCCGCCCTCTCCGACAGCCCCGGGTTCGTCATGGCCCACGCGCTCAAGGCCTGGATGACGCTGGTCGCGGCCAACACCGAAGTGGCGGCGATGGGTCTGCACGCCCTGGAGACGGCCCGCGGCCTGCCGATGAACACCCGCGAAGCCGGCCACGTCGCCGCGCTGGATCGCCTGGTGGCGGGCGAGGTCCAGGCGGCAGCCCGCATCATGACCGAGGTCTCGCGCGAGCATCCGCACGATGTCCTGGCGCTCCAGGTGGGCCAGACCCTGGACTTCCTGCTGGGCGATGCGCACGGCCTGCATGACCGGATCGCCGCGGCGCTGCCCGCCTGGTCCCCCGACCGCCCGGAATGGCACGCGATCCAGGGCTTGCTGGCGTTCGGGCTGGAGGAGACCGGCCGCTACGAGGAGGCCGAGGCGGCCGGGCGCTGGTCCGTCGCCCTCGAGCCCACCAACAACTGGGGCCAGCACGCCGTGGCGCATGTCATGGTCATGCAGGGCCGCCACGCCGACGGCGTCCGCTGGATGCGCCACGAGAACACCGCCTGGCAACCGGAGGCTCAGCTCGGCGTCCACAACTGGTGGCACACGGCCCTGTTCCACCTCGGCCTCGGCGAGACCGACGCGGCGCTCGAACTCTACGACGGGCCGCTCTACGGCGAGGGGTCGACCTTCGCGTTCGACATGGTGGACGCCGCCGCCCTGCTCTGGCGGCTCCATCTCCTGGGCGTGGATTGCGGGGAACGCTGGGGGGCGCTGGCCGACAACTTCGCCCGCGAGCCGCGCGGCCAGTCGGCCTTCGTCGACGTCCATGCGATGATGGCCTTCGTCGGGGCCGGCCGCGAGACCGAGACTACGGCCCTGCTGGAGGCCCAGTCGGCGGCGCTGCGGGGCCCGGGCGACAACGCCGGATTCGTACGCGACGCAGGCCTGCCGGCGTGCGAGGCCATCCGCGCCTTCGGCGACGGCGACTACGCCCGCGCCGCGCGCCTGCTGGGCGACGCGCGCGACCGCCTCCACCGCTTCGGCGGCAGTCACGCCCAGCGGGACGTCCTGGATCTCACTCTCATCGCCGCAGCCGGCCGCGCCGGCGACGCGCGACTGGAGACGGCGCTGCGGGCCGAACGCGCCGGCGCGATCCCGCTTCCGGGATATGCGCGCCGGGCCATGTGAGGCGGACGACTAGGCGCCGACGACGTGGCCCCCTAGCCTGCTTGGCAAAACATGGGGAGGTTTCGAATATGCGGACTGTTCTCGGGCTGGCGGCGGCGCTGGCGTTCGGCGGCGGGGCGGCCGCCCAGGTTCCCGTAAAGCCGGACGTACCCTCGATCCTCGTCTGGTCGCCACAGCAGCAGGCGGACTGGTACCGCTCGATCGAGAGCGTCTACAAGGTCGAGACCGTGGCCCGGGGCGACAAGGTGCGCCCGCTGCCCAGGGCCGCCCGCCAGGTCGCGCCCACCTGGACGCACGCCGGCAAGTCCTGGACCGTGCGCGACTACATGGACGCGCATCGCGTTTCGGGCGTCCTGGTGCTGAAGGATGGCCAGATCGTCCTCGAGGAATACGGCCTCGGCCGCGGGCCCGACGACCGCTGGACCTCGTTCTCGGTGGCCAAGTCGGTGACGTCCACCCTCGCAGGCGCCGCGATCCGCGACGGAAAGATCACGAGCCTCGCGTCGCCCGTCACCGACTACATCCCCGAACTCAAGGGCTCGGGCTACGACGGCGTCACCGTCCGCCAGCTCCTGATGATGAGTTCGGGCGTGAAGTGGAACGAGGACTACGCCGATCCGAACTCCGACGTGGCCCGCTCGGTCAGCCTGCCGATCGAGCCCGGCAAGAATCCGTTGGTCACCTACATGGCCCGCCTGCCCCGCGCGCACGAGCCGGGGACCCTGTTCAACTACAACACCGGCGAGACCGACCTCGTGGGCATCCTGGTCTCGCGCGCCACCGGCAAGAGCCTGGCCGCCTACGCCTCGGAGAAGATCTGGCGGCCCTATGGCATGGAGCGCGACGCCATCTGGATGGTGGATCCCGCCGGCCATGAGCGGGGCGGCTGCTGCATGTCGATCACGCTGCGCGACTACGGCCGCATCGGACAATTCATGCTGGACGGAGGCATGGCCGACGGGACGGCCGTCCTGCCCGATGGCTGGACCACCGAGGCGACGACGCCCCAGATCGTCAAGGGCGCGCCACCGCCCGGCTACGGCTACTTCTGGTGGATGCGGCCCCAGGGCGGCTACGAGGCGCGCGGCATCTTCGGCCAGGGAATCCTGATCGTGCCCGAGGAGAAGCTGGTCGTGGTGGTCAACTCCGCCTGGCCGACCGCCGTGGGCCAGGAGCTGGGCGCGGCGCGGCTCGCGCTCTACGAGGCGATCCGGGCGGCCGCGAAGTAGCCTTCACGGCCCCGTTCGTTGTGGCCCCTCCCCCGCCGTGACAGTCTTCCGGCGCGGGCAAACGGGAGAAACGCCATGACAGACGACCTCGACCCACACGGCCGCCGCCTGCCGATCAAGCTGGACTCCACCTCGAACGGCGAGTTCGCCCCGATCCCGCTGGACCGCAGCGAGATTTACGCCAACCACCTCGCCTCCGAACGCGCCGAGGGCTTCGCAAAGCGTCTCGGCGTGGGCCGGCGGACATTCCTGACCTCGGCCTGCGGCGCAGCCTCGACGTTGGCGGCCTTCAACGCGGCTCACGCCGCCGCGGGCCGCACGGGCGGCTATTTCGAGGTGGCGGACGCCGCCGCCCTGGAGCCCCAGCTCGCCCAGGCGCAGTTGGGAAAGTCCGAGTTCATCTTCGACGTCCAGGGCCACTTCGTGAACCCGACCGGCGCCTGGCTGAAGACCTTGCCGCCGGGCGCACGCCCCCTGTCGGACTTCGACAAGGCCAAATGCGGACTGGCCGAGGGGCCGGACGATCTCGCCTATCTGCGCTGCCTGGGCGCCGAGGAGTTCGTGAAGGACGTCTTCCTCGATTCCGACACCGACATCATGGTGCTCTCGTTCGTCCCCTCCACCCGCGAGGGCGAGCCACTGACCATCGAGGAGGCCGCCGCCACCCGCGCCATCGTCGAGAGGATGGAGGGCTCCAAGCGGCTAATGCTGCACGCCCGGGTCAATCCGAACCAGCCGGGCGACGTGGAGGACATGGCGCGCCTCAAGGGCTTCGGTATCACCGCCTTCAAGACCTACACCCAGTGGGGTCCCGGCGGCGAAGGCTTCTGGCTGACCGACGACGTGGGCGTGGCCTTCATCGAGAAGGCCCGCGAGCTGGGCGTGAGGAACATCGCCATCCATAAGGGGCTGCCCTTTGGCCCCAGGAGCTACGAGCACTCGACCTGCCGGGACATCGGGCCGATCGCCAAGCGGTTCCCGGACATGAACTTTCTCATCTATCACTCGGGCTATGTGGCCGGGAAAGCCGAAGGGCCCCACGACCCCGCCCGGACCGACGGCGTCGACTCTCTGGTGACGTCGTTGGCCGAGGCCGGGATCGCGCCGAACAGCAACGTCTACGCGGAACTGGGCTCGACCTGGCGGTTCGTCTCCACCCGCGACCCCACCAGCGCGGCGCACATGATGGGCAAGCTGTTCAAGGCGGTGGGCGAGGACAACGTGCTCTGGGGCACCGACTCCATCTGGTACGGCTCGCCCCAGGACCAGATCCAGGCGTTCCGGACGTTCCAGATCTCGGACGAACTCCAGGCGAAGCACGGCTATCCGCGAATGACCCCCGAGCTCCGCGCCAAGGTGTTCGGCCTGAACGCGGTGAAGCCCTACGACCTCGACGCCGCGACCGTGCGGAAATACCTGGCCCACGATGCCGTGGCCCGCGACAAGGCCGAGTACGCCGAACGGCCAAATCCCTCGTTCGCCACCTACGGCCCGCGGAACCGGCGTGAGTTCATGAACCTCATGCGCGCCAGCGGCGGCGGGCCATAGCGCGCCTACGCCCCCTTCCACCGGAAGGCGGCCAGCGGCATCAGCCGGCGCACGGGGCGGCGCGGGTCGTCCACCCAGGCGTTGGGGCCGGCCAGCCCCACGATGCGGAAGATCGGCATGCCGCCGGCCTCGACCGACACCACCTCGCCGACCTCGACAGGCCGGGCTGCGGCGTGGTCCAGGAGCCGCCAGCGAACAGCGGGCAGGGTCGCCATGATCTTGTCCTTACATCTCCATCGAGTCCCGCAGGGGCGCGGGACGATGGCGACAGGATGAGCCGGCCCGGCTGAGGCCGGCCTGAGGGACGCGTTTATCGGCCGTTCAGTGAACGCGACGCGTCAGCGCCGAAGACTTCGAACCGCGAAACCCAGCCCCTACGGCCCGTAGCTCACCGCCATGCCGGCGCGGACATCCTGCTGCACGCCGTACTGGGGGAAGGGATAGCGGAAGCCGTTCTTCGCCAGCGCACGCATTCCGGCGATGGCCTTACCCAGGTGTTCGGGCGGTGTGGCCATCAGCATCTCGTCGTCCAGCACCCCGCCGTAGCGGCGCTCGGCGAAGCAGGGGATCGACAGGCTGGGCTCGCGCTTCGAAAGCGCCCGGCCCCAGCTGTCGGCGCAGGCGCTCTCGCCCACGACGCTCCAGTCGAAGCGCTTGTAGCCCGACCATTGCAGGCCATTGATGAAATAGATCATCGCGCCGGGCGTCGCATAGAAAAGGGCGATATCCCAGTCCGCCACCTTACCCGACGCCAGCGGCCCCACCGCCAGCGCCTCGAACTGGCCGTCGGGCACGCAGGCCATCGCCGCCTGGTGCGCGCTGGCGTCGGCCTCGGTCTCGAACCAGACGCCGGTCATGTGGCGACCCGATTTCCAGTCGTCGGTCTTGGCCCCGCCCAGCCCCACGACCGCCCGGCACTGGGCGCCCACGAGGTCGTCGGCGGTGATCCCCACGGTCCAGCCCAGGCGCGAAGCCTGGCCCACCACCTGATCCAGCGTGTGCACATGCTGCGGCCGCCGGATGCGCGGGATCGCCTCCATATCGGCCCGGTCGCGGAACAACTTCATGCCGAAAGGGATCGAACGCAGCCTCAGGAGCTGCTCCAGGTCGGCCGTCGTCGCGGCCCAATCGGGCGCACCCACGTCGTTCATCATCCTCCCCCCTTCGTCTCGTCGCCAGAAGCGTGGGCCGCCGCCCGGCGCGGCGCAAGCCCGGAGGCGACTGAGCGCCTTGACCCGGACGCCTGAGCCTCGCAGCCTCCGCCGAAACCGGGAGGATCGAGGATGCGACGGTTGAATCTGGCCGCGCTGGCGGCCGCAGCCGCGATTGGGTTGTCGGGATGCCTGGCCGGCGACATCCCCTACGCCACGCTCGAGACCCGGTACGCCAGCCCCGCCTCGCGCTACGCCGACCTGCCGGGGGGCCTGCGGGTCCACTATCGCGACCAGGGCCCGCGGGACGCGGCGCGGACTCTGGTGCTGATCCACGGCTTCTCGGCCTCGCTGCACGCCTGGGAGCCCTGGGTCGAACGCCTGTCGAACGACTACCGGATCGTCACCCTGGACCTGCCCGGTCACGGCCTGACCCGCGCGCCGGACGACTACGTGGCCTCGACCTCGGCCAGCGTCGCGGTGGTCGACGATCTGACCCGGCGGCTGGGGCTCGGCCGCTTCGTCGTCGGCGGCAACTCCATGGGCGGCGGCGTGGCCTGGACCTACGCCCTGGCCCACCCCGAGAAGCTCGACGGCCTGGTTCTGGTGGCCTCGGCCGGCTGGCCCGATCCCGAACGGAGGCGGGAGGGGACGCCGCTCGTCTTCCGCCTGCTGGCCAACCCGGCCGGGCGCGCGCTGCTGCGCAAAGTCGATCCCGGCCTGTTTGCGGAGAAGGGCCTGAAACAGGCCTATCTGGACGAAAGCCTCGTCACCGACGCGGTGGTGGACCGCTATGTCGACATGGCGCGCGCGCCGGGCCACCGCGCCATCCTGACCCGCGACCGCGGTGCGGCGCCGGCGATCACGCCACAGACCTTCGCGGCCATCCGCGTCCCGACCCTGGTGATGACGGGCGAACAGGACGCGCTCATCCCCGCCGCCCACTCGCGCGGGTTCGCGGGCGCGATCCCGGGCGCGACGCTTGTCATCTATCCCGACGGCGGCCACGTGCCGATGGAACAGCTTCCCGACCGCTCGGCCGCCGACCTGCGGACCTTCCTGGCGTCGCTGCCGGGTTGAGCCTCAGGTGCTCTGGGTGGTGTCGGGCAGGCCCAGGATGCGCTTGGAGACGATGTTGAACTGGATCTCCTGGCTGCCGCCGTAGATCGACATCGCCTTGCCCCACAGCCAGGCGCGCACCGCCTCGATCTCGTCGCGGTCGAAGCTGTCGCCCTCCCAGCCCAGCCCCTGCGAGCCCATCAGCTCCAGCGTCAGCTCGGCGCGGGTCTGGGCGTTCCAGGTGGCCGAGTTCTTGAGCACCGAGGGCGCGTTGCCGGGGCTGTTGTTGCCCTTGGCCTCCGCCGCCGCGCGGAGGAGGGTCAGGCCGTGGACCTTGGAATCCATCTCGTGCTTCGCCAGCCGGGTGCGAAAATCGGAATCCGCCAGGCGGCCCGTCTCGTCCAGGCCGATATAGGCCTTGGCGATCTCGTTCAGCGGCTTCGGCGGACGACCGCCCATCGCGGCGCCCGTCTGGCTGGCCCGCTCGTGCTGGAGCAGCCGCTTGCCCACGGTCCAGCCCACGTTGAGCTGGCCCAGCAGCGCGTCCTTCGGCGCCTTGGCGTCTGTCAGGAACGTCTCGCAGAACGGCGAGGCGCCCGAGATCAGGCCGATCGGCCGGGTCTCGATCTCCTTCTGGTGCATGTCCACCAGGAAGAAGCTGATGCCGTCGTGCTTCTTGGCCGACGGATCGGTCCTCGCCAGCAGGCCGCACCAGTCGGAGTACTGCGCCCCGCTGGTCCACGTCTTCTGGCCGTTGAAGACCCAGTGGTCGCCCTTGTCCTCGGCCCGCATCTGAAGCGACGCCAGGTCCGAGCCCGCGTTCGGCTCGGAATAGCCGACGCACCACTGCACCTCGCCGCGCACGATCGGCGGCAGGTGTCTCTTCTTCTGTTCCTCGGTGCCGTAGTCGAGGATCGTGGGGCCGATCATGGTCACGCCCATGCCGAACATCAGCGGGTTGAACGCCCCGATCCGGCTCATCTCCTGGCCGAGCACACGCGCCTGCTGCGAGGTCAGGCCGCCGCCGCCATATTCGGTGGGCCAGGTGGGCGTGCCCCATCCCTTGCCGCCCATGGCCTTCCGCCACGCCACCAGATCGGGCTCGTTCGAGCGCACCTCGGCCGAGGCCAGCGCCCCCTTGCCCTTCAGCGAGGCCGGGAAGTTGGCCTCCAGCCATTCGCGCGCCTCCTTGCGGAAGGCCTCGAGGTCGATGTCGGCGCCGAAGTCGGCCATGGCGGGGCTCCTGAAACTGTCCCCTCAGCTTACGGACCCTGACGTGGGGGCGACAAGATTCACGTGGGGGAAGGTCGGCGAGCGCGGGAAGACGATATGTTCTCTTTTTGTTCTTTACTTCTCGTGGAGTTGGAATTATGTTGCCTCGTCGCGTTGCAGCATCACTCGCGGCTCCCCCTGACAGCTTCACCGGAGAACCAAAATGGCAAGCTCAGGCTCGTACGCCCGAGGCGATCAACCACGCTCGGTTCCAGACGGCCTTAAGGATTCCTACGAGGAAGCGATCGCGAGACAGCGGGCCCACAACGCGAAACAGGAGGAGGCGTGGTACCGAAAGCACCCTGGTGTCGCCGAGTCCTTCATACCTGTTTGGGGTTCTGCGCGTGAAGCTGTGGCCGATGCGTACGATGGCGATATCGTAGGCGCCATCGCAAATGCGGGGCTGGCCGTATCTGACCTTGCCCCGGGCGCCTATGCGCTTAAAGCCGGAGCAAAGGGACTAGGTAAGACCGGTTCTCATACTTGGAATGCGACGCGGAAATGGATGAGCCGCAATGGGATGCTGCAACCCGGTCAGCATGGTCACCATGGCATTATTCCCCACAAGGGCTGGGGTAAGATCGTGCCCGAGATCATCAGGAACCATCCCGTGAATATCACAGCGACGCGCGACGTGGCGGACCACATGCGCATCCACGGCTCTTACAAGGGCTTGCCGCAATACGGTCCTGTCGAGCGATATTGGCGCGGTTCGCCTGACTGGGCCAAGCGTGCCCACGTCTGGGGACCGACCGGCGTTGCTACGGCGGTGGATTCGCACAACGAGCGCACCCGACAGTGACGAACCTCCAAGGTCTGTGGGAGCTGGGATCGCGCGCGCTCGCGGTGGTCGTCCTGGCCGGCGCCGGCCTCGGGATCCTGCTGGCGGCGCAATGGCTCTCCGGCCGAGGTGGTCCTCGTCCGGCCCGGCAGGCGACGCGGCGCAGCCGGGACGCCCCGCGACTGCGAGGGCGCATGCGCAGGTTGGCGAGGGACACCCTCTTGTTGGTTCCGACGTCCGCCACCGGATTCTCGAAGCTTGGCGGCGATCCCGATCTGCCTCCCGGCGCGTCCTGGCCTAAAGTTCGCGGTCGCCCTTGCGCCTTCCTGGGGCAGATCGACCTTTCGGCCTTCCAGCCGCATATGCGCCTCGAATGGCTGCCGGATGCGGGCCGGCTGTACGCCTTCGTCGATCCCGAAGGCTACGGCTATGCCGATCAGGTGCAGGTGAGCTTTCACGTGGAAGCTCCCGGAGAACCCCGACCTCCGCCTCTCCGCGCCCTCCGATTCCCCGAACGACGTGTCGCCTTCGAGCAGTACGCCTCGACACCCAGCCTCGACTGGCTGGGTGTCGATCTGACCGAGACCGATCTCACCGACGCCGAACTGGACCACCTCAGCAACCTGCCGGACGCGCCGTTCGGCGACGAGATCCAGCATCGCATCGGCGGGTATCCTTCCGAAATCCAGAGCGAGCAGATGGCGATCGCCTGCGAGTTCGCCCGCCGGGACCTGCTCCCCTCGCACACCGAATCCGAGATCGCGCCGGCGATCCGGCGGGCCGCCAGGGCCTGGCGTCTGCTTCTCCAGGTGGATTCCGACCCGGCCCTCGGGATGGCCTGGGGAGACGCCGGCCGCCTCTACGTCTTCGTGCGGGAGCAGGACGCGAAGGCCGGCCGCTTCTCGAAGACGGTCACGATCCACCAGACTCATTGAGGCAAGGCGGCCTGCTCGAAGTCCGCCGTGTCCTGGGGGAGCTTACGCAACCTTAACTTCACGAAACCGGCGAACGGGGCCATAGCCGCGCTCCGAGGAGCCCCCATGCCGTCCATCGCCTCGCTCGACCGCCGCTGCTTCCTTGAGGGCGGGATCGTCCGCGCCGAAGCCGTCGCGCCTGGGCGCGCGCCGCCGACCCTCGTCCCGCCCGCGGCGAGGTCGGCCCCCGCCGGCCTGCAACCCGGACCGGCTCGGCAGAGAGCCGAGCCCGCCGCCGCCTGACGCCATAGCCCCCGACGTTGTAAGGCTGGGGCGATGAATCCCTGGATACACCTCGACACCGCCCCGATTCCCGACGGGGGCGAGCTCAAGCTGATGCAGCGCGGCCAGGACTATTCGATCATGTCCGGCCGGATCGAGCTGATGAACAGCCGGCTCTACGGCTCTGAGGTGGCGCTCTTCCGCCTGGCGTGGGCGAAAGCGGGAGAGCGGCCAGCGCCGCGCGTCCTGATCGGCGGCCTGGGCATGGGCTTCACCCTGCGCGCGGCCCTGGCCGACCTGCCCGCCGACGCCCAGGTCGTGGTGGCCGAGTTGGTCCCCGAGGTGATCGCCTGGGCCGCCGGTCATCTCGCGCCGCTGTACGGCGACAGCCTGGCCGACGCCCGCGCCCGGATCGTCCAGGGCGACGTGGCCGACCGGCTGGCCGAGGCCCGGCCGCCCTACGACATGATCCTGATGGACGTGGACAACGGCCCGGACGGCCTGAACCGCGACGCCAACGACGGACTCTACGGGATGGCGGGCCTGGCCAACCTGAAGCGGGCGGTGAAGTCGGGGGGCGTCGTCGCCGTCTGGTCGGCCGGCCACGACGACGCCTTCGCCCGCCGGTTCGGCCGCGCCGGGTTCGCCGTCTCCGAGCACAAGGTGGGCGCCAGCCCCTCGGGCAAAGGGCCGCGGCACGTGATCTGGGTGGGCGTCTCGCGGTGAAGGCCTGCGGCCCCTGCACCCTGTGCTGCCGGGTCCTGGCCGTCGGCGAACTGGACAAACCGGCGGGACGAACCTGCGCCCACCAGAAGACCGGCGTCGGATGCGGGATCTATGAAACCCGCCCGAGCGGTTGCCGCACCTTCGAATGCGTCTGGCTGATGGACCCGGAGATGCCGCACCGCTTCCGCCCCGACCAGACAAAGGTGGTCCTCGACCAGGACGCCCAGGGCCTGCGCCTCATCGCCCGATGCGACCCTGCCAACCCGCAGGCCTGGCGGCGCAACCCGATGTACGCCGCGCTCAAGGGCTACGCCGCCGACACCTGGGGGACGGGCAGGATCGTCCTGGCCGTCGCGGGTCATCGGACGTGGCTGATCGCGCCGCGCGAGGACGTCGACCTGGGCGAGGTGGACTCCGACGCCGAACTCCGCGTGGTGGAGGGGCCGAGCGGGAAGGTCACGGTGGAGGTGGGGATGGCCGGGCTCAGATAGAATCTTCATCGAGCTTGCAAACAGTCGTGGACGCCTGGGACGCCAGATTATGTTCTTCTTTTGTTCTTTGCTTCGCGATTGATTTGAGCCATACTTCTCCAGTGCCGAGAAGGGCGTTCGCGGCGCGAACACGAGGAGAGAATCTTGGCAGGTTCAGGCTCATATGCACGAGGCGATCAACCGCGCCCGGTTCCGGACAAGCTTAAGGGTCCGTACGAGGAAGTGGTGCGCAGACAGCAGGCGATCAACGCGCAACAGGCGACGTCTGAGGCGCAACGACGCGCAGCCGCAGCGGGCGTTCCGCCAACGCTATCGGGACCCCCGATGCAAGGGGCGCAACCCCCTTCCGATCGTCGCAAATTCGATCACCCCGGGGCGTTGGAATCGATGATCCCCATATGGGGATCAGGAAAGGAGGCGCTCGCCGACCTCGAAGACCGCAATTATTCCGGCGCCGCGGTGAACGCCGCACTGGCCGCGTCCGATGTCGTGCTTGCCAAGGCCATCCTCACAGGACTTGCAAAGGGCGGGCTCAAACTCGCAGGTCCTCACGCTTGGCGAACCGCACCCTGGGAAGAACCCGGTATGCGCAAGTGGCTTGGGCAGCAGGGATTTCTGAAGCCGGGACAGCCCGGCCATCATTGGTTGCTCAAGCAGAGTTCGAACGCACCGGACTGGCTCAAGAACCAGCCTCCTTTCATAAAAGGCACGAGGGGCAACCTCGACCACGGGCGAATGCACGGCCCCTACACGCAGGGCGGAGTTCGATACCCGCCCTACAACCCTGCGGAACTCCTCTGGCACGAAACGCCTCAATGGGCGAAGGCGGCCTATGTCTCGTCGGCTGGACACAGCGGGATGGCGGTTGGCCGAGCAGGCGCCGATGAAACCGAGCTTGAGCGCCGCAGATAAAATGCGAGAGCCGGACCTCGCCTATCCCGCACTGGGCTTCTGGAAACCGCTCGCCCGCGACGGCCGGCGCGAGGGCGAGAGGTTTCGAGGATTTGCTTCGCCGGTCGATCTGCATCAGGTGAGCCAAGGCGAACTGGCCCGCGGCCTCCTCGACGGCTCCGAGATCGTCGACAACGCCGGCCGCCGCTTCCTCGTGCAGGACGTGCGGCGCGTCGGCCGGAAGACTCCTATGTGGTTTCAGTTCCTTCTGGCCCTGTTCGGTCAAACGGACGACGTCGTCCACATCCTGGAACTGGACCTCGTCGAAGGCCCGCCGATCACGTTTGCCGAAGTGCGGCAGCGCGTATGCGCCGCCATGGACCGCGATGCGGACGAGTGGCTGGAGGCGGAGTTGGAAGCGGCGGTGGAACGCGGCCGCGCGTCGGAGGGCCGCGGGCCGCTCGAAGCGGCAAAGTCCGCCGTCTCGGAAGCGAAAACAGTCCAGGAGATGTTCGACGGTATGGACGCCGTATGGCCGAGATAGACAAGCAGGCGTAGCGCGGCGGCGGCAAGCCGGTCAGGCGGTAGCCACCTCCCGTTCACGCGCCGTCTCCCACTGCTTCCACAGCCGCTTCGCCTCGGCCTTCGCCGGGCCGAGCGAGGCCTCCTTCACGTGGCCGAAGCCGCGGATCTGCTGCGGGACCCTGGCGATCCGTGCGGCCAGCGGCAGCCGCTCGGGCGTCAGGTCGGCCAGCAGGCGGTCGATGTCACGCTCGAAGTCGGCGATCAGGCCGCGCTCCATCTTCCGCTCGGCCGTGCGGCCGAAGACGTCCAGCGGGCCGCCACGCAGGCCCTTCAGCCTGGCCAGCGCCGGGAACGCCAGGTCCAGCATCCAGGGCGAGAAGGCCATCTTCACCGGCTTGCCGTCCGGCCCCTTGCGGGCCAGCAGCGGCGGGGCCAGCCAGACCTTGGCCTTGCCGCCGGTGAAGGTCTCGGCGCGGTAGGCGGCGAAGCGACCGTCGGTGTAGAGCCGCGCCACCTCGTATTCGTCCTTGTAGGCCATCAGCTTGTAGAGGCTGACCGCCACGGCGTGGGTGAGCTCGGTGGAGCCCAAGGACGCCTCGGCGGCGCGGACCTTGCCCACCTTGGTCAGATAGCGGTCCGCATAGGCGTCGTTCTGATAGGCCCTCAGCTCTCCGGCCCGGCCGTTGATCAGCTCGTCAAGGCTCATCTTCTCGGGCGTGGGGACATCGTCCTCGCGGGGGCCGCGGGCGTCGGGATCGTGGGCGGCCATTCGACCCAGTTCGAAGGCCTGGAGGTTGGCTTCGGCCTCCACGCCGTTCAGCCGGATAGCGCGGTAGAGCGCGCGGCTGGAGACGGGCACCACGCCCTTCTGCCAGGCGAAGCCCAGCATGATCATGTTGGCGTAGATCGCATCGCCCAGGTTCGTCTCGGCCAGGTGGCTGGCGGGCGCCGAGTCGTAGCTCTTCACCGCCCCGGCGATGCGGCGGCCCTGCTCGTCGGCGTCGAAGCGCACGTCGCGGTCGGTGACGAAATCGGCCGTGGGCGCGAAGTCGGCGTTGCCCACCGCCACGGTCCGGTCCTTGGCGTAGAGCGCCAGCGCGTCGGCGCCGGCCGCCGAGAGCAGATCGCAGGCGATCAGGACGTTGGCGCTGGCCGCCGGCACGCGGCCCCCGACCACCGTCGCCTCGGTCTCGCCGATGCGCACGTGGCTGAACACTGCCCCGCCCTTCTGGGCCAGGCCCGTCATGTCGACCACCGAGGCGCTGCGCCCGTCCACGTGGGCGGCCATCGCCAGGATCGAGGCCACCGTGGTCACCCCCGTGCCGCCGACGCCGGTGAAGACGATATTGCGCACGCCCGACAGGGTCTCGAACGTCGGCAGCGGCGTGGAATCGGCGGTCAGCGCCGGCATCGCCTCGCGATGGGCGTTCTCGGCGCCCTCCAGGGTGACGAACGAGGGGCAGAAGCCGTCCAGGCACGAATAGTCCTGGTTGCAGGTGGACTGGTTGATCTTCCGCTTGCGGCCAAACTCGGTGTTCAGCGGCTCGACCGAAACGCAGTTCGACTTCACCGAGCAGTCGCCGCAGCCCTCGCAGACCAGGGGATTGATCATCACCCGCATGGGCGCGGCGGCCATCTTGCCGCGCTTGCGCCGCCGCCGCTTCTCGGTGGCGCAGACCTGGTCGTAGATCAGCACGGTGACGCCGGGCGTCTCGCGAAGCTGGCGCTGGACCTTCATCAGGTCGCTGCGGGGGAAGACCTCGACGCCGGGGGCCAGGTCGCGCACGTCGGCATACCGCTCGGGCTCCGTCGCCACGACCACGACCTTCTTCACGCCTTCCGAGGCGAGCTGTCGGGTGATCTGGGGAACCGTGAAGCCGCTCTCGGCCTGCTGGCCGCCGGTCATGGCGACGGCGTCGTTGAACAGCAGCTTGTAGGTCATGCTCGCCCCCGCCGCGACGGCGGCGCGGATCGCCAGCGAGCCCGAGTGGTTATAGGTCCCGTCGCCCAGATTGACGAAGACGTGCGGCTCGTCGGTGAACGGCGAGGCGCCCACCCACGACAGGCCCTCGCCGCCCATGTGGCTGTTCAGGTCGGTGGCGGGATCGCTGAAGCTGGCCATGTAGTGGCAGCCGATCCCGGCCAGCGCCCGGCTGCCTTCGGGCAGGCGGGTCGAGGAGTTGTGCGGGCAACCCGAGCAGAAGAAGGGCTTGCGCTGCTGGTCGCTGGAGAGCGTGACCGCGGCCATCGAGGCGGCCGAGACCCGGTTCAGATAGTCGTAGACGCCATCCATGTGCGCGCCGGCGGGCAGGCGGTCGGCGATGGCCAGCGCGATCTCGGCCACCGAGAGGCTCGTCAGCTCCGAGAGCAGCGGCGCGCCCTTCTCGTCGGTCTTGCCCACGATCGCCGGCCGGGCGTGGGCCGGCAGGTCGTAGAGCGCGGCGCGGGCCTGGCCCTCGATCAGCGGCCGCTTGTGCTCGATCACCATCAGGGTCTCGAGGCCGGCGGCGAAGGCGCGGATTCCGATGGGCTCCAGCGGCCAGGGCATTCCGACCTTGTAGATGGCCACGCCGAGACGGGCCGCCTCCTGGGGCGTGAGGCTCATGGCCGCCAGCGCCTCGATCACGTCCTTGTAGGCCTGGCCCTGGCACACGATGCCCAGCCGCGGACGCGAGCCGCCCAGCATCACGCGGTCGATGCGGTTGGCGCGGGCGAAGGCCAGGGCGGCGGGGATCTTCTGAGTGCGGAGCCGCCGCTCCTTGTCGAGCGGCTGGTCCTTGAGGCGGATGCCCAGCCCCCCGGCGGGCTGGCGGAAGCCCTCGGGCGTCACGAAGCGATGGCGGCCGAGCGAGACGTCGATGGTCGCGCCCGAATCCATGGTGTCGGCCAGCGCGATCATGCCCACCCACAGGCCCGAGAAGCGGCTCAGCGCGTAGCCCAGCAGGCCGTAGTCCAGCACCTCCTGCACGTCGGCCGGCGACAGCACCGGAATCTCGAAATCCTGGAAGGCGTACTCCGACTGGGACGGCAGGGTGGAGGACTTGCAGTTGTGGTCGTCGCCGGCCACCGCCAGCACGCCGCCCTTCGGCCAGACGCCGGCGAAGTTCGCGTGCTTGAAGACGTCGCCCGTCCGGTCCACTCCCGGCGCCTTGCCGTACCACATGCCGAACACGCCGTCGTAGCGCGCGCCCGGGAACAGGTTCGCCTGCTGGCTGCCCCAGACCGCGGTCGCGGCCAGGTCCTCGTTCAGGCCTTCCTTGAACACGACCTCCGCGTCCTTCAGGAACCGGCCCGCCCGGTGCGCCTGCTGGTCCAGCCCGCCCAGCGGCGAGCCCCGGTATCCGGACACAAATCCGGCCGTGTCGAGGCCTGCGGCCCGGTCCAGCCGGCGCTGATCCATGAGGACGCGCAGGAGAGTCTGGACGCCGGTGATGAAGACTCGACCGTCCGTGAGCAGAAACTTGTCGTCGAGCGTCACTTCCTGGTGGCGCATCGCAATTTTTTTCCTTTCGGCCCTCCCCTAACGCCCTGCACGATCATATAAGACCGCCGCAATTGCTTGCCAAAAGCATGCCCCCGGCCAGTGGTTCCGGGGCAAGAACGATATGCAGTCGTGGCGTGGCCCGGAGGAAAAGTTGTCTGAGGCTCTCGACGCTGTGGATGCCAAGATCCTCGACCTCATCCAGCACGACGCCGGATTGTCCGTCGCCGAGATCGCCGATCGGGTCGGATTGTCCTCGTCTCCGTGCTGGCGGCGCATCAAGCGGCTGGAGGACGCGGGGGTCATCCAGCGTCGCGTGACCATCCTGGACCGCGAGCGTCTGGGCCTGGGGTTCGAGGTCTACTGCACGGTCAAGCTGAGCCTTCCGACCAAGGACAACCTGGAAGCTTTCGAAACGGCCATCGGCAAGCTGCCCGAGGTGGTGCAGTGCGCCACCGTCACCGGAGCCTGCGACTACGAGCTGCGGATCGTCACCCGCGACATGCACGCCTTCGACGACTTCCTCCGCGACCGGATCCTGTCGCTGGGGCTGGTCTCGAACATCGAGAGCCGCATCGTCATCCGCTCGGTCAAGAACACCACCGCCGCGCCCCTGGGCCTCGTCAGCCCCTATGTCAGCGCCCAGGGCTAGCGTCGCCGCCGCGCTGTTCCTGACCGCGACGTCAGCCCTCGCAGCGGAGCCCGCGGTCGAGGTCCTGGCCGCCGACGAGCGTCGCGACCTCCTGATCGAAGGTGTCGCGCACCATCAGGGACAGTGGTTCGTGAGCGCGGTCGCCGCCCGCACGATCTTCCGCATCGAGGACGGCCGGCTTGCGCCGTTCCTGCAAGACGATCCGGCGACCGGCGGGGTGTTCGGCCTGGCCGTGGACGCACGGCGCGGCGTGCTCTGGGCCGCGGAGGCCTGGGGCGACGGCGTGCCCGGAGGGTCCGGCGGGAAGCGCACGGGCCTGCTGGAGATCTCCCTGGCGGACGGGCGCATCCTGGCCCGCCATCCCGCTCCGGCGCCGGCGACAACCTTCGGCGACGTGGTGGTCGATCCGGCGGGGGCGGTCTACGCGTCGGACAGCGCCACCGGCGCCGTCTGGGTCCTGGCGCCCGGCGCCGCGGCGCCCCGGCTGGTCGGCAAGCCCGAGGGCGCGACTTCGGCCCAAGGCATGGTGCTGTGCCCGCTGGACGCCATGATCGTCTCCGACTACCGCACCGGCCTGCACCGCCTGGACCTGGCCGACGGAACCAGCCGGCCCGTCAAGGCCGAGGGTCGGATCGCCGGCCTGGACGGCCTGGTTTCCCTGCGCCTGCGCGACACGCTGGACGTCGCGGCCACCTACAACGGCCGGGAGCCCTATCGCCTGCTGCGGCTGCGCATCAGCGCCGACTGCGAACGGCTGGAGGCGGTGGAGAGCGTGCTGGCCGGCGAGGCCCTGCCCGATCCCGCCCTGGCCGCCGTCGCGCCCGGCGGCCTCGTCGTGGTCACCCGCAGCCAGTGGGCGGGTTGGACCGCCGAAGGGACGCGCAACGGCGTCGATCCCGGCCCGGCCACGGTTGCGTTCGTGAGGCTGGCGCCGCTCAATCCCTGACACAGCCCCGGACGCTGCGAAGGAACCGCCCATGATCGAACTCGTCATCGACCAGCGCCGCAAGGACCTCGGCGGATTCGAGGTGGGGCGCGTCCTGCCGTATGCGAAGCGGCGGATGGTGGGGCCGTTCGTCTTCTTCGACCACATGGGGCCGGTGGCGTTCCAGGCCGGGTTCGACCGCAAGGTCGATGTGCGTCCGCATCCGCACATCGGGCTGTCGACCGTCACCTACCTCTTCGACGGCGAGATCACCCACCGCGACAGCGTGGGCGCGATCCAGGCGATCCATCCGGGCGAAGTGAACTGGATGACCGCCGGGCGCGGGATCACCCATTCCGAACGGTTCGAGACCCTGCGGGCGCAGGGCGGCAAGATGCACGGCATCCAGGCCTGGGTCGCGCTGCCCGACGGGCAGGAGGAGATCGACCCCGCGTTCGCCAACCACGGGCCGGCCGACCTGCCCACCTTCGAGACGCCGGACGGCAAGCTGTGGGCGCGGCTGGTGGCGGGCAAGGGCTGGGGGGCGGAGGCCAAGGTGGCGACCCGTTCGCCGATGTTCTACTGCCACTGGCGGCTGAAGGCCGGCGGCCAGGGCGAACTGCCGGCCGAGTATCCCGAGCGGGCCGCCTATGTGGCCGAAGGCGAGGTGGAGGTCGCGGGCCAGACCCTGCGCGCCGGCCAGATGGCGGTGTTCGCCCCCGGCGAGCCGGTGCTGTTCACGGCCGCCACCGACGCCATCGTCATGCTGCTGGGCGGCGAGCCCGTGGGGCCGCGCTTCATCGAGTGGAACTTCGTCTCCTCGTCCAAGGAACGGATCGAACAGGCCAAGGCCGACTGGCGCGCCGGCCGCATGAAGCTGCCCGACGCCGACGACCAGGAGTTCATCCCCCTGCCCGAGCCGCCGCCGCCGGCCAGCCCGATGAGCTGACCTATTCCGCCAGGGCCTTGCGCGTCTGCGCCCAATACTGGAAGCCGGTGACGAGCGTGACCAGGGTGGCCGCCCACAGCAGGCCGTGGGCCACCCACTCGAAGCCGGCGCGCAGCGGTGTGCCGTCCGGCAGGCTGAAGGCGCCCCAGGCGGCCACGATCAGCTCGAAGGTGAGCGCGGTGAGCTGGAGCGTCGTCTTCCACTTGGCCAGCAGCGTGACGGGCAGCTTCACGCCCTTGCCCGCCCCCACCTCGCGCAGCGCGCTGACGGTGAACTCGCGGAACAGGATCAGACCGGCCGGCAGCACGACCATCGGCTGGGGGCCCAGGCTCATCAGGCCCAGGATGGCGCCGCAGACCAGCACCTTGTCGCCGATCGGATCGAGGATCGCGCCCCAGACGCTCTCGGCCTTGAGCTTGCGGGCCAGCCAGCCGTCGAAGAAGTCGGTCACCGCCGCCAGCACGAAGGCGTAGACCGCCCATCGCTGGAGGGCGAACTGCGCCTCGGGCGTCAGCCGGTTCGACCAGTACGGCACGGCTCCGGCCGCCGCGGCGAAGGCCACGAACATGAACAGCGCCATGACGAGGCGGGATCCGGTGAGGATGTTGGGCAGAGACTTCATCGTAAGGCGGTGAGCGTCCAAGCTTGAGCTGGGTTCCGAACTTACCTGCTTCGCGCGGCTCAGGGGACTGTGAACGCACGCGGATGCGCAGCGATGCGCCCGCAGGCGCCTGTCTCTTGCGCGATGCGGGTCGGCGCCAGCGGCCGACCGACGATTTCCGCAGGACTTTCAAGCGACAAGGCAGAATGGCATGGCGTCCGAAACTTCCGGGGCGCTGGACCCTGTGGTCTTCGCCCGGCATGCTCGGCCCGCCGGAGGGAATCAGGATCGTCCCACCGGCGCATTCCCTGCATCCGTTCCCCCCGGGGCCATGACGAAGCCGACGCCTCTGGAATTCGACGACTTGGACGGCGTGTCGCCCGCGCGGCAGAAGCGCAGCCGGATCGCGCAGGAACGGCTGCTGGAAGCGGCCGAGGCCACTTTCGCCAGCCGCGGCTACCACAACGCGCACGTCACCGACATCGCTGCCGCCGCAGGCTATTCCATCGGCGCGTTCTACCTGCGGTTTCGCGACAAGGATGCGGTGTTCCGGGCGCTGCGGCGACGTTTCGCCCTCCGGGGGCGTGAGAACATCGAGCGGTTCTTCGCCCTTCCCCGTTGGGCCGACGAGGGCCCGTCCCAGCTCGTCGGGGCCTATGTGAAGTCGACGTTGTCGGTGATGACCCACAACGCAGGTTTCTTCCGCGCCCTCTACCAGCGGAGCCTGGATGGCGAAGCCGCCGAGGACTGGCCCGAGCTTAGGATGGCCTCGAAACTCGCCGCCGGACGCCTCGCCGCATTCCTGCGCGCGCACGCGCCCGAGGTCGACCGACCCGATCTCGAGCCGTTCTGCACGGTCTGCCTGAGCGCCGTCGAGGGCGCCATCATCCACCGCCTGCTCAACGTCAGCATCAGCAGCGAGATCGACAACGCGTTCTTCCTGAAGTCGCTGACGCTCATGGCGACGGCGACGCTCGGGCTCCCGCCCGCGAGGGATAGACACCCGCCGGCGTGATTGACCCACGCCACGCCGGCTCATATAGGAATCAGAATTCTGGTTCTTAAAATAACGGAGGACGCCGTGGCCGATCATCTTCTGGAAGCCTTCGCCGACGGGGTCGCCACCCTGACGATGAACCGCCCCGAGGCGCGCAACGCCCTCACGAGCGAGATGATCCAGGGGCTGTCCGAGGCGCTGCCCCGGCTGGCCGCCGACCCCAAGGTGCGGGCCGTAGTGCTGACCGGCGCGGGCGGCGCCTTCTGCGCGGGCGGCGACGTGAAGGGCTTCGCGGCGGCCGGAAGCGGCGACGGAGCCGCTGCGGCGCCCGGCATGGAGCAGAAGGTGGCCGGCCTGCGCGCCAGCATGGAGTCCGTGCGCTGGCTGCACGAAATGCCCAAGCCCACCCTGGCGGTGATCCCGGGTCCGGCGGCGGGCGCGGGCCTGTCGCTGGCCCTGGCCTGCGACCTGCGGATCTGCGCCGACACCGCCAAGCTCACCACAGCGTTCTCGAAGGTGGGCGTGTCCGGCGACTTCGGCGGCTCGTACTTCCTGAGCCACCTGCTGGGCGCGGCCAAGACGCGCGAGCTGTACTTCACCGCCGACGTCATCACCGGCGAGCAGGCGGCGGCGCTCGGTGTCGTCAACCGGTCCGTTCCGGCGGCCGAGCTGCCGGCGGCGGCGGCGGCCTTCGCGGCCCATCTGGCCAGCCTGCCCACCATCGCGGTCGGGTACATGAAGCGGAACCTGAACGCCGCCGACCACGCCACCCTCTCCGAGGTCCTGGACCTGGAGGCGATGCACATGATCCGCACCATGGGCACCGACGACCACAAGGCCGCCTCGCAGGCCTTCGTCGAGAAGCGCGCGCCGGTCTTCACCGGACGCTGACGGCGACGGCGGCGGCGACGCCGCCGGACCAGGGAGGGGATCATGGCGGGTTCGGACGCGTCTGCGGACGCGCGCGGGGAGAGTGCGCCCGGACGGTCGCCTCACACAGAGGCGAAGGCCGCCGTGGCCAAGGGCGCGTATGGCGCGCTCGCCGTCCTCTTCCTGATCAATGTGGTGAACTACACCGACCGTCAGATCCTCTCGATCCTGATGGAGCCGATCCGGCAGGACCTCGGCCTCAACGACACCCAGCTCGGCCTGCTCTCGGGGCTGGCCTTCGCCCTCTTCTACGCGGTGATGGGCATTCCGATCGCGCGGGCCGCCGACCGTTTCTCGCGCCGGAACATCATCGCGCTCGCCCTCTTCGCCTGGAGCGGCCTGACCGCGCTCTGCGGTTTCGCACAGTCGTTCGGGCAGCTCATGCTGGCCCGGATCGGCGTCGCGGTCGGCGAGGCGGGCAGCGCGCCCCCGTCGCATTCCATCCTCGCCGACCTGTTCCCGCACGGCCGCCGAAGCACGGCCCTGGCGGTGCTGTCCGCCGGCGCGCCGCTGGGCGTGCTGTTCGGCCTGGCGATCGGCGGGATCGTGAACGAACTCTTCAACTGGCGGGTCGCGTTCATCGTGGCGGGCGCACCCGGGCTGGTCCTGATGGTCGTGCTGCTGCTCTTCGTGCGGGAACCCGTCCGGGAAGGGACGAGCGCCGCGCCGGCCGACCCGCCGGCCGAGGGCGGCCGCAGCGCCGCCTCGACCCTGAGCGTGCTGGCCCGGCTCTGGGCCATCCCCTCGTTCCGGGCCCTGTCGTACGCCGCGGCGCTCCAGGCCTTCACCGCCTATGGCGTGACCCAGTGGTCGCCGACCTTCTTCATCCGCACGTTCGGGGTCGGCACGGCGCAGCTGGGCCTGTCTCTGGGCCTGATGGGCGGGCTGGCCGCCGCGATCGGGACGATCGTCTTCGGCAACCTCGCCGACCGGCTGGGCCGCCGCGATCCCCGCTGGTTCGCCTGGCTCCCGGCCATCACGGTCGCGCTGTGCGTGCCGTTCAACGCCGCGGTCTTCTTCGCCCCCAGCTTCCCGCTGGCGCTGGTCGCCCTGGTGATCCCGAGCCTGCTCTCGAACGCCTTCGCCGCCCCCACCTACGCCACCATCCAGTCGATCGTCCCGCCGCAGATGCGCTCGACGGCCTCGGCCTTCCTGCTGCTCATCATGGCGGTGATCGGCATGGGGCTGGGACCGCAGGCCATCGGCCTGCTCAGCGACGCCTTCAAGGCCGCGGCGGGCGCCGACTCCCTGCGCTGGGCGATGACCGCGCTGCTGGTGGTCCAGGCCGCGGCGGCCTGGCGCTTCCTCGCGGCCGCCCGCAACCTCGGGACCGATCTGGAGAAGGCCGGCGTCCGCTAGGCGCGGGTCCGCCGGCGCCGACACGTGGCGAGGTCACGAGGCCGCGCCTTCTCCCTGGACGAGGGGAAGGGGCTCATGCGGATTGGTGGGCGCGCGTCGTGCGAGGGCTCTGCCTACACGGGGGACGCCGTGGAGCTGTGGACGTTGCGTCTGTTGGAACCACGGAAGACACGGAAAACACGGAAGGGGCCCGCAAGGGGCCTGGTTGTCCTGAGCCTCCGCGGGAGCGGAGGCTCGGTCATGGGACCGCGGAAAACGCGGAAGGGCGCGGAAAGCGCAGCTTCGCCTTCCGCGTCTCTCCGCGG
>NZ_MEEX01000028.1 GCF_001724605.1 Phenylobacterium sp. SCN 70-31 | reverse complement strand
CCGGGGCTTGAAGCGCGCGGTGGGCCTCGCCGCCCTGGCGACGATCCCGCTGTTTCTGGTCGAGATGGGCCGCCACTTCGTGCCCGGCGCCCACCATCTTCTGGCGAGCACGATCGGCGAGCAGCCCTGGCGCTTGATCAGCTTCGCATTGGCCGCCTTCGTGCTGTTCGGTCCGGGCTTGCGCTTCTATCGCAAGGGCGTGCCGAACCTCGTTCGGCGCACGCCGGACATGAATTCCCTGGTGGTGCTCGGCGCGACGGCCGCGTTCGCTTATTCGACCGTCGCCACCTTCATGCCCGGGCTGCTGCCGGCCGGAGCCAACCACATCTATTTCGAAGCCGCCGCCGTGATCGTCACCCTGATCCTGGTCGGACGCCTGTTCGAGGCCCAGGCGAGGGGCCGCACGAGCGAGGCGATCAAGCGTCTGATGACGCTGCAGGCGAAGACCGCGCGCGTGGAGCGGGCGGGCGTCGTCCTCGAGGTTCCCGTCTCCGAGGTCCTGGTCGGCGACATCGTCGTGGTCCGGCCGGGCGAACGGGTGTCGGTGGACGGCGAGGTCCTGGACGGGGCCTCTTACGTCGATGAATCCATGATCACGGGCGAGCCGATCCCGGTCGAGAAAGGTCCGGGCGCCGCTGTGGTTGGCGGCACGGTCAACAAGACCGGGACTTTCCGCTTCCGCGCCACCAAGGTGGGCGCAGCCACCCTGCTCGCCCAGATCGTGCGGATGGTGGAGGCCGCCCAGGGCGCCAAGCTGCCGATCCAGGCTCTCGTCGACAAGGTCACCAGCTGGTTCGTGCCGGCTGTCATCGTCGGCGCTGTCCTGACCTTTGCCGCCTGGCTGGTCTTTGGCCCCAGCCCGGCGCTGAGCTTCGCGCTGGTCAACGCCGTGGCGGTGCTGATCATCGCCTGCCCGTGCGCCATGGGCCTGGCGACCCCCACTTCGATCATGGTCGGCACCGGCCGCGCCGCGGAGCTGGGCGTCCTTTTCCGCCGTGGCGAGGCCCTGCAGAGCCTGCGCGACGTCCAGGCGGTCGCCTTCGACAAGACAGGGACACTGACGCTCGGTCGGCCGGTCCTGACGGATGTCCGCGTCACGGATGGATTCGCGGAGTCCGATCTCCTGCGCCTGGTGGCGGCGGTCGAAAGCCGCTCGGAACATCCGATCGCCCAGGCGATCGTCGAGGCGGCCCAAGCCCGCGGCCTGCAGCTGCCCGAGACGTCCAGCTTCGAGGCCCTTCCCGGCTTCGGCGCTGAAGCGCTCGTCGATGGCCGGCGGATCCAGGTCGGCGCGGACCGCTTCATGGCGAAACTCGGCGTCTCGGTCGCCGCTTTCGCCGCCGACGCGGATCGCCTCTCGGGTGAGGCTAAGACGCCGATCTACGCGGCGGTCGACGGCGAGCTCGCCGCCATCCTCGCCGTGGCCGATCCGATCAAGGACACCACGGCCGAGGCCCTGGCGATGCTGCACGCAGCGGGTCTGAAGGTGGTGATGATCACCGGAGACAATCGGCGCACCGCGCAGGCAGTCGGCGCGGCGCTCGGCTTGGACGAGGTGGTTGCCGAGGTGCTGCCCGATGGCAAGGTCGCCGCCGTGAAGAACCTTCAGCAGCGCTATGGTCGCGTGGCCTTCGTCGGCGACGGGGTGAACGATGCCCCGGCCCTGGCGAGCGCCGACGTCGGGATCGCCATGGGGGCCGGAACAGACATCGCCATCGAGAGCGCCGACGTGGTGCTGATGCGCAGCGACCTGCGCGGCGTGACCACGGCGATCGCGCTCAGCCGTGCGGTGCTGCGGAACATCCGCCAGAACCTCGCCTGGGCGTTCGGGTACAACGTGGTGCTGATCCCCGTCGCCGCCGGCGCCCTTTACCCCGCCTTCGGCCTGCTGCTGTCCCCGATGGTGGCCGCTGGCGCCATGGCGCTGTCCAGCGTCAGCGTCCTGACGAACGCGCTTCGCCTGCGAGGCTTCCGCGACGCCGCCTTGCAAGGAGCACGGCCATGAACATCGGTCAGGCCTCGAAGGCCTCGGGCGTCACCACCAAGATGATCCGCTACTACGACGAGATCGGCCTGGTGCGCCCCGCGAGCCGGACCGACTCCAACTATCGCGAGTACGACGCCCGCCAGATCAACGAGCTTCGCTTCATCAAGCGCGCGCGTAGTCTCGGCTTCTCGATGGACGAGATCACGCAACTGCTGTCGCTGTGGCGGGATCGCGAGCGGCCGAGCCGCGAGGTCAAGGCGATCGCCGACCGACACGTCGCCGATCTCGACGCCCGGATCGCCGAAATGCAGGCCATGGCGGACACCCTGCGGCACCTGTCGCACTGCTGCGCCGGCGACGATCGTCCGGACTGCCCCATCCTTGCCGACCTGACGGCCGGGGCCGAGCCGACCACGCCGCTCGAGCGAGTGAAGGCAAGAGCGCGATAAGCTTAGCTGCGGCAGAGACAGGCGAACTGACAAAACTCGGAACTGCGAGCTTCAATACAGAGTTGACGGATCGCTCACCCCTCCGTGAGCCTCAAGAGATCGGACCGCAGCTGGACAAGCACGAATTCGATGGCCACGTCGGGCACGGGAGCGGTGGCCAGCAAGGTTTGAAATAGGTGATCCTGGATGAGCTGGGAGGCTGTCGTCGCCTCGCGCTCCAATGTCTCTGCGAGCTGACCGGGCGCCCCGGCGATACTTTCGAGGAGACGATCAATCTCTGGCTGCTGCCGCAACACTGCGATGGCGGCAGTCGCCAGATTGCGGGGGTTGACGTCCGGGCGGTCGAACAGCTGCAGCAAGATCTCTCTGAATGCCGGCGTCGGGGGCGCTAACCGAGTGTGGCGGAGTGCGCCAGCAAGGCGCCGCCAGGCCTCGGCGTCGCCGGGCGCGGCCTCCACGGCCTGGGCGAGCAACGCCAGCCCTTCCATGCCGTGACCGAGTTGCAGGCGCGCAAGGCCGAGGTTCGCCAGCAAAATCGCACGCAGGGGGTGCCCCGCCGGCGTCGCCTTTCTACCCCTATGGAAGTGTTCCGCAGCTCCCGCGGCGTCGCCGCTCTGCAGGCACAAGAGACCTAGCCCATTGAGGGCGGTCGGCAGTGCGGGCGCTCGTTTCAGTGCAGAGCGGTAGCAACGCTCCGCGTCGGACCGTCGTCCGATCAGACGATAAGCGTCGCCGGCCGCAGCAAACGCCTCTGCGAAGTCTGGCTTGAGAGCTGCGGCCCGTTGGAAGAACGTCGCCGCGATCTCGTAAGCCTGCAGCCGTCGATGGGCTTCACCGAGATTGAACTGAATGAATGGGTTCTTCGGCTGCCCACTCGCCGCCTTTTCAAACCATGCGACCGCGTCGTCTGACCGCCCACGGTTCAAAGAGACCGTACCCAGGACATTCAGCGCTGAGGGATCCGAGGGCCTTGCCGCGAGAACCTTTCGAGCGTGCTTCTCTGCCTCAGGCCATCGGCCTGCGTTCACGTGCGCCACCGCCTGCTGCAGGTCGACCACCGCCTGAGGTGGCCCCGCAGGCGTCAGGCGCGGCGGCGGAGGCGGGAACCGTCTCATGCACTGATCAAGCGGCGCTCAGCGACCGCGCCTCCCTCAAATCGGCCCTGGCATCGCGAATGATCGACCACGCAGATTGGAGGAAGAGCCCCGAAATGATCACCGCTACGACGAGATCGGGCCAAGCGGTCTTGGTCCAGAACACCAGGCCTGCGGCGATCACGACGGCGAGGTTCCCCAGGGCGTCGTTGCGGGAGAAGAGCCAGACGGCGCGAACATTGGCGTCGCCGGCGCGGTGGGGGATCAGGATGAGCGCCGCCGCAACGTTCGCCACCAGCGCGATCATGCCGAATACGCCCATGAGCTCGGCCTCTGGCTGGTTCAGCACCAGCACGCGATAGGCCGTGTTCAGAAGCACCCCGACGCCGAGCGCCGCCAGGAACAAGCCTTGGATAAGCGCAGAGCGCGCACGCCAGACGAGCGACCAGCCGATCGCCAGCAGGCCCAGGAACGTGATGAGCCCGTCGCCCATGAAGTCGAGGGCGTCCGCCTTCAGCGCCTGCGAGCCGGCGACGAAGCCGGCGACGATCTCCACCAGGCCGTAGCCGGCATTGATCAGCACCACGATCCAGAGCGCCCGCCGGTAGGCGGGCGTGATATGGCTGAGGTTCTTCGGGAGCTCATCATCATCCGCCGTCGCCGAAGGCTCCGCGCGATCGATGTGATAGCCAAGGTCGGTGACCGTGGCCTCTACGGTCGGCACAAGCTTCGCGGCATCGTCGACCTTCAACGTCATCATCGAAGACGCGATGGAGACACGCGCTTCCTGGACACCAGGCAGCTTGGCCACCGCCGACTGGATCTTTTCCGCGCAGCTGGAGCAATCCATGCCGGTCACACGGTACCGGAGGGACTCTGCGGCGGCTGTCGTGTTCGACATGTATTTTCTCCCGATGTGGCCACTCTAATTGCTCTAGCGGCTTGAGGATCAAGCCGTTGCGGCGGCTCTCCCGAGCCTCGCGAAGCCGGCTCTTGATCCTCTAGTAACTTGAGCATGTATCGTGCTGTTAAGACCTATTCGCAGTCGCACTCAGGACGCTTCGATGCCGGCGCTCGCACGCCTCTTCCTCGCGGTCGCCCTTCTCATGGCCGCCCAACTTCCCGCCACCGCCGTTGCCCAGGACGCGCCGCCCTCCGCGGCCGTCGCCTGGCGCCTGCTGGACTATATTGCGGTGGATTACCCCGGCGCTGTCTCCGACGGCCGGATCGTAAGCGAGGCCGAGTATGCGGAGATGCGGGAATTCTCCGCCTCTGTGCGCAGCCGCATCGCCGCCCTGCCGGCGAGTTCCGCCAAACCGCAGCTCCTGGCAGAGGCGAACGCACTCGTCGGATCCGTGGATCATCGTGCCGAGCCTGCCGAGGTGGCGCGCCGGGCCCGAACCCTCGCGGCCGATTTGCTAAAAGCGTACCCCGTGCCGCTCGCGCCGCAGCAGGCCCCAAACCTGGTCCGGGGTGCGGCCCTTTACGCCGAGCAGTGCGCGTCCTGCCACGGCGCCGTCGGCAGGGGTGACGGCCCCAACGCCAAAGGCCTTGATCCTCCGCCGATCGCCTTCACCGACGTGGCGCGCGCCAACGAGCGGAGCCTCTTCGGTCTCTATCAGGTGATTGGCCAGGGGCTCGACGGCACGGCCATGCCCAGCTTCGCCCACCTGTCGTCCGACGATCGCTGGGCGCTGGCGTACTATGTTGGGACCTTCGCCTATTCCCGAGAGGCCGAGCGCGCCGGCGAGCAGGCGTGGCGCGCGGGGTCGCAGCTGCACGCCGTCGTCCCCGACCTACAGGTCCTGACCCAAACGACCCCCGCAGCTCTGGCGGCCCGCGTAGGCGAGCCGCAGGCCACCCAGATCATGGCTTATCTGCGCCGCCATCCTGAGGCTGTAGCGCCGAAGTCGGGTGGCGGGCTGGACGTCGCCCGTCGCAAACTCGCGGAAAGCCTGAACGCCTACGAGGCGGGCGATCGCAAGCGGGCTGAGGAGCTCGCGCTGTCGGCGTATCTTGACGGGTTCGAGCCTGTCGAACCTCTGCTGCGCGCGCGAGACGGCGCCCTGATGGCGAAGGTCGAGGCGTCCATGGGCGAGCTCCGGGCCAGCCTTGCCCGCGGCGCGCCGTCGGCCGAAGTGGCCGCGCAGGTCCGAGGGCTGGATGGGTTGTTCGATGAAGCTGCGCGGGCGCTCGCGCCGGAGCAGGCCAGCGCCGCCTCAAGCTTCCTCGGCGCCTTCACCATTCTGCTGCGCGAGGGAGTCGAGGCGCTTCTGATTGTGATCGCGATGATCGCCTTCCTACGGAAGGCCGAACGCCAGGACGTACTGCCCTACGTCCACGGCGGCTGGATCGCCGCCCTTCTGGCGGGGGGGCTGACCTGGGCGGCGGCGACCTACCTCATCTCCATCAGCGGAGCGAGCCGCGAACTGACCGAAGGGTTCGGGTCCTTGGTCTCCGCAGTCGTGCTGATCTCGGTGGGGGTGTGGATGCATGGGAAGGCCCAGGCGGGCGCGTGGCAGGCGTATATTCGCGACAAGCTGTCGGCAGCGCTGTCAAAGCGGTCGGCCTGGTTCCTGTTCCTGTTGGCCTTCGTCGTCGTCTACCGGGAAGTGTTCGAGACCATCCTGTTCTACGCCGCCCTCTGGAGTCAGGGGGGGCAGCTCGCGATGGTGTCCGGCGCCGGCTTGGCGGTCATCTGCCTGGCGGTGATCGCCTGGGCGCTGCTGAGCTACAGCAAGCGCCTGCCCATCGCGCAGTTCTTCTCCTACAGCTCGATCCTCATCGCCGTATTGGCCGTGGTGCTCGCTGGGAAAGGCGTGGCGGGTCTGCAGGAAGCGGGGATGCTCGATGTCCGGCCCCTGGCGGCGCTGCCCCGAATTGAGGTGCTCGGCGTGTTCCCGACCTGGGAAGGGCTCCTAGCTCAGCTGCTCACGCTGACCGTCGTGGTGGTCGGGTTCTGGGCGGCGGGCCGGCGCGCCCAGGCCGAGGCGCGGGTCTAGGGCACATTCGCCTGGAGTTCATCGAGCCAGATACGGGCGGAGCCGTCCGACGGGGCGCGCCAGTCGCCGCGCGGGGAGAGGTTGCCGCCCGAGATCACCTTGGGGCCGTTCGGCATCGCTGAGCGCTTAAACTGGCTGATCTCGAAGAAGCGGAACAGGAACACGCCTAGCCAGTGCTTTATGGCCGCCAAGTCGTAAGCGTTGCGCGCCTCGACGGTGAAATGCGCCGGCCAATGCCCAGCATCGCGGTCCTTCCAGGCGTGCCAAGCGAGGAAGGCGACTTTCGAAGGCCGCAGGCCGTAGCGGGTAATGTAGTAGAGGTTGAAGTCCTGCAGCTCGTAGGGCCCGACCTTGGCCTGGGTGCTCTGGATCGCCCCCGAGGCGTCCGCCGGCACCAACTCCGGCGAGATCTCCGTGCTCAGCACCGAAAGCAGCGTCTGGGAGGCGTCGGCGTCGAACTGGCCCGTGGTCGCGACCCAGCGGATCAGGTGCTGGATCAGCGTCTTCGCCACCGAGCCATTGACGTTGTAGTGGCTCATCTGGTCACCCACGCCGTAGGTGCACCAGCCGAGCGCCAGCTCCGACAGGTCGCCCGTCCCGAGCACGAAGCCGCCGCGCTGGTTGGCGAGCCGGAACAGGTAATCCGTCCGCAGCCCAGCCTGAACGTTTTCAAAGGTCACGTCGTACACCGGTTCCCCCGCGGCGAAGGGGTGACCGAGGTCGGTGAGAAGCTGGCGTGCGGCCGGCTTGATGTCGATCTCTTCCCCGGCGACGCCGAGCGCCCGCATCAGTCGCCAGGCGTTCGACTTCGTGCCCTCGCTGGTTGCGAAGCCCGGCATGGTAAAGCCGAGAATGTCGGAGCGGGGCTTGCCGAGCGCGTCGAAGGCCTTGGCCGCGACAATGAGAGCGTGGGTGGAGTCCAGGCCGCCGGACACGCCGACCACAATGTGCCTGGACTTGGTGGCGTCGAGGCGTTTGGCGAGTCCCTGGACCTGGATGTTGAAGGCCTCGTAGCAATCCTTGTCGAGGCGCGTGAGGTCGTCCGGTACAAACGGGAACCGGTCAATCGCGCGTAGCAGACCGACGTCCTGGAAACTAGGCTTGTGGTGGAATTCCACCCGGCGGAAGCAGGTCTCAGGACGCCCTGACGCCACGGCGGCGTTGTTGAAAGTAGGTGTGCGCATGCGCTCAAGGCGCAGGCGTTCCACGTCGACGTCGGCCACGGCCATCTGCGCCTTGGCGGGGAAGCGATCCGTCTGGGCGAGCAGCACGCCAAGCTCGTGGATGGTCGCCTGACCGTCCCAGGCGAGGTCCGTTGTGCTCTCGCCCGGTCCGGCCGCCGAATAGAGATAGGCCGCCTGGCAGCGCAGCGACTGGGACGCACAAAGCAATGCTCGGTCGTCGGCTTTGCCGACCACGATGTTGGAGGCGGACAGATTGCAGAGGATCAGCGCGCCCGCGAGCGCGGCCTGGGTGGACGGCGGCGTCGCGGCCCAGAAGTCCTCACACATCTCCATGTGGAAGACGAAGTCCGGCAGATCGGCCGCCGTGAAGAGAAGGTCCGTCCCGAATGGAACGGATTGGCCGGCGATCTGCGTGTGCAGCCCGACAACGCCTGCGCCGGGAGCAAACCAACGGTTTTCGTAATACTCCCTATAGTTCGGCAGGAAGCTCTTCGGCACGACGCCCAAGATCCGCCCGCGAGAAATTGCGATCGCGCAGTTATAGAGCCGGCCATTGTGGGCGACCGGGGCGCCGACGATCAGCACTGGGGAGAGCGCGGTGCTCGCCTCGACCAAACGTGCGAGCTCAAGTTCCACGCGGCGCACCAGGGTGTCCTGCAGCAACAGATCGTCGATGGCGTAGGCCGACAGTCCCAGCTCCGGAAAGAGCATGAGATCGACGCCCCGACCGTGGCCGTCCTTCGCGAGACCTAGCGTCTCGGCCGCGTTGAAGCCCGGGTCGCCGACCGCTACGCGCGGCGTGCAGACGGCCACACGCACCAAGCCTTGCGTGTGAATGGCATAGAATTTCGAGGTCACGGGTACTCACCTCCGCTGTCACCGGTGAGCTAAGCCGGGAGAGGCCTGAGCGGTTGCGGCGTAGCTGCCCATTGGGACATCGCCCCCGACCCTGGGCTTGAACGGAGCGGCTGCTGGGAGCGGCCGAGCGCCAGCCGCCAGGTTCAAGCTCAGGCTCGCAAGATCACTTAGCTTTGCGGAGGGAATGCGAGGGATCTGTGATGCTTTGGTTTTTGAAGGCCGCCTACGCCCCGGCGTTCATGTTTGGGTTCATCGGCGCGGGGCTGGCGCTCGTCACGAGAGGCCAGTCCTTGGCGTGGCTCGCACCGCTCCTCGGCGCCGCGATCGCGGTCTCATTCTTCGTGGAGCGGGTCATTCCCTACGAACCGATCTGGAACAGACCGCGCGGGGATAGCCGCCGCGATGTCCTGCACGCGCTGGTCAACGAAGCCAGCGTCTATGCCGGCGCAGCGCTGATCCCTGTGCTGACCCTGCTGTCGCCGGCCGCGGGCCTCTGGCCGGCCGCCTGGCCGATCTGGGCTCAGCTGGTGCTTGCGATCCTCTTGGCGGACCTCGGGATCACCCTTTGCCATTACTTCAGCCACAAGTTCCAATGGCTCTGGCGCTTCCACGCCGTCCATCACTCAGTAAAGCGGATGTACGGCTTCAACGGCCTCATGAAGCATCCTGTGCACCAAGCCGTGGAGACGCTCGCCGGGACTGCGCCCCTGATCCTGATGGGCATGCCGCTCCAGATCGGCGTCCTTCTCGGCTTCGCGGTCGCGATCCAGCTCCTGCTGCAGCATGCCAATGTCGACATGCGGCTCGGACCGCTGTGCTACGTGATGGCCTGGGCGCCCGTGCATCGCTTCCATCACCAGAAGGGGCCCGGCGTCGGCGACGTGAACTTTGGACTGTTCACCTGTCTCTGGGATTATCTTTTGCGCACGGCGTACTACGATCACAGCAAGCGCCTCAGCTCCGACGACATCGGCATCGGCGATCAGCCGAACTATCCGACGGACTATGTCGCCCAGCTGGCGGCCCCGTTTCGGAAAATCAGCTGAGACCAGGCGCTCGCCGGCCTAGGCGCTGGGCGTCGCGAGGTGGAGTTGGCTGGCGGTCACCCCGAACGTGGCCTTGAGGGTGCGGGCGAGGTGCGCGGCGTCGGCGAAACCCGCAGCATGCGCGGCGACCGTGGCGTCACGGCCAGCCAGGAGATGCTCGGCGGCCAGGCGAAGCCGCCGCCAGAGCAGGAAGCGCCGATAGGGCAAACCGACCTCCTCTGCGAAGAGGTGGCGGAAGCGCTCAGGAGACAAGCCCGCGACGGCGGCCGCCCGCTTGAGGGGCGTAGGCCCCTCCGATAGATCCTCCTCGAGCACAAGCATCGCCGCCTGGAGGCGCGGATCCAGGGGCCGGGGCGCAGGCGTGGGCGACGACAGCCACCTCGCCCAAAACTCTTGCCCCGGCGCGCCCCTCAACACGGCAAGAGATCGCGTTTGCCGGATTTGCCGCAGCTTGGCTTCCAGCTCCGTCGCCGCGTAGCGCGAGGGCTCCAGGAAGATGAGCTCGGCCGAAGGGGACGCCACGAGGCGATGGGGCGTCAAGGGATCGATCAGGACGCAGTCAGCGGAGACGCTGCGTCCCTCGGCATCGTGGACCGTGAGCGGCTCGCCGCTCAGGACGGCCTGTGCGGCGAAATGACGGTGGGCGGCGGCGTCGCCCACCGCGCCGCGCCAGACTGCCCATGTCGCTCCCAGCTCCAGTGCACCGGCCCAGCCCGGTTTATCCTTGCCCCCGGCAGGCCGACTCATGAGCGATTCCACAGTCCGATCCATGGAGCGGTCAGAGCGCCGTCGGGCGCCATCAGTTCAGGCCAACGCCGCGCATGATGAAACGGCTGCGCGGCAAGGCCGGCAATCGCCCGAAGTCGAGCCCGAGGTCCTGCTGGGGGACCTCGTAGCGAATCCTTCGGGTCAGCACCTCGAAGGCGCGCTCCATGATCTCAACTACGATCCACTCGCCCGGGCAGCGGTGGCCGGCCAGATGGTCACCGCCTCCCTGCGGCACGAAATCGAACGGACCGGGCGGATGGGCGGCGAACCGTCTGGGTCGAAAGGCGTCCGGATCGGCCCAGGCGGACGGATCGTGGTTGGTGCCGTACAGGTCCAGGATCACCTGCCGGTCCGCCGGGAAGCTGAGGCCGCGCCAGGTGAAGGGCTGCCGCACGCGCGCGATGAGCGACGGGAAGAACGGGTAGAAGCGGCGCACCTCCTGGATGAAGGCGTTGCGTTGCACCGGTCCCTCACGCGCTACCTGCGCCGCTTCCGGATGGGTGTGCAGGGCGTGGGCGAGCAAGACCACGTAGACAGCGGTCGCGACGGTGGGACGCAGCACGTTGGCGAGCTCGACGGCGGCGATGTTCGCCGCGAGCAGCTCGCCGTTGAACTCCCGCGCATGCGCGATCCGGAAGGCGGCGGTGTCCTCATCCGGTGTCTGGCCGCCGTCCCGGATCGCCTCGACAACCCGCGAGAGCCAATGATCGACCTTGCGGCGTGCGTAGCGGGACCAGAGATGTCGAGGGCCGCGCGCGCCGGCCGCATCGAACAAAGCTCGGAGTTCTCGCGCGCGGCGCTGGACCTCTGCCGCCTCGAGCGGCACGCCAGCCCACGCGCACACCGCACGCGTGAGCATCGGATGCAGTTCATCGTAGAAGGTGATCTCGCGGCCGTCCGACGCCCAGCCCGCCGCGGCACGCATTAGTTCCGCTTCGAGAAGCTCTCCAAGCACCCTGATGCGCTCAGGCGCCATCAGGTCCATGAACAGCTGCTTGCGGTGGCGATGTGCGTCACCGTCGAGCCCCTGAACGCCCCCTTCGCCGAGCAGGGTTTTGCGGATCGGCGACGGCATGGCGCCTTCTCGCTTGAAGCGGTCCACGTCGTAGAAGAGGGCCGCGGCTTCGGGTCCTTTCAGGCAGATCGTGTCCTTGAAGAGGACATGCGTTTCGAAGCCGTCTGCGCCGATCCGAATGCACTGTTTGGAGATGAAGCGATAGGGGTCAGTCACTAGGGCTAGAGTGGCGTCATGCGGCGGCTGGTGGCGGGCGGTCATGGATGCCCTTTCGCTGGAGGACTGGACGGGGTGGTGGCGGAGGCCTGCCGGCCAAGCGAGGTGAGCAGCAGCCATGCGACACCGACGGTGATCGCGGTGTCTGCGAGATTGAAGGTCGGCCAATGGAAATCGGCGATGTGGGCGTCGATGAAGTCGGTCACTGCGCCGAGGCGGACCCGGTCGACGATGTTCCCTAGGGCGCCACCGACAAACAGCGCGAGCGGCGCCGCCACGGCGAGACGGCGCTCGCGCCACATCCATGCCATGAGCCACAGCGCGACTGCCGCCGTGCCGGCGACCAGCAGCCAGCGCCCAAGTTCGCCTGAGCCGGCGAAGAGTCCTAAGGTGACGCCCGTATTGGACCCGAGCTGCAGGTTCAGAAATGGCCCCAGGGTCGCGGGCTCCGTGAGGTGGGCGCGCGCTATGAGCTTGGTGGCCTGATCGGCCGCGAGCACGCCGAGGCTAAGGGTGAGTCCAAGCGTCCTGTGCATCGAGGCTCCTTTAGCTGCTCAGCCTGCCACCTCTAGCTGCTAGAGGATCAAGCCCGATCTGGCGCCGCTCGAGCGCGCGAGCGGACCGGCCTGCGCCGGCGGCCCGCTGACAGAGCTTCAGGGAAGCGCGCTCGGTCCAGCGCCGCCGCAAAGGGACTGCGCAGCCCAACGTCGCGACGTGCGAGCCACTGCATTCGCTGGCAGGACTGTAGCAGTGCTTGTTGAAGCACAGCAATTTCAGGGCTTGTCCCGATGGCCCAGCAGGCGCAGGGCGTTGAACACTACGAGGAGCGTCGACCCTTCGTGGAAAACGACGGCCGCACCGATCTTCAGGCCAAAAATGGTCGCAGGGATCAGGAACGCGACCATCCCCAGGCTGACCAAGAGGTTCTGCTTGATGATGGCGCTGGTCTGACGGCTTAGGCTGACCGCGAAGGGCAGTCGCCGCAGGTCGTCCGCCATTAGGGCGACGTCTGCGGTCTCAAGCGCCACGTCGGATCCGGCTGCGCCCATCGCGATCCCCACGGTCGCGTTCGCCATGGCCGGCGCATCGTTGACGCCGTCCCCGACCATCGCGACGCCGCCCGCTTGCTCGCGGAGCGTCTTGATGAAGGCGACCTTGTCCTCCGGCATCAGTCCGCCGCGGGCGTCGGTCAGACCGAGCTTGGCGGCGATGGCGTCAGCGACGCCCTGATTGTCGCCCGACAGCATGATCATGCGCTTGACGCCCAGCCGGCGGAGGGCGGCGATGACCTCTGCGGCGCCCTCGCGCGGCGTGTCCTGTAGGCCGATCACGCCGAGGTAGGTCTCGCCGCTCCGAACTACCATGACGGTCCGCCCTGAGCTGGAGAGCCGCTCGACTTCACCGCGCACCTGCTCAGGCACGGGTCCCCCCGGAACGGTCTCGAAGAGCTTGAGTTTCCCGATGAAGACGTCTTCACCGCCAAAGCGCCCGCGGACACCTTGTCCGGTGATGCTCTCCACCGCCTCGGCGCGTCCGGGCGGGCCAGGCAGCCTTTCGGTGGCTGCCGTGACAACCGCTGCCGCAAGCGGATGGTCGCTCAGCCCCTCGACCGCCGCCGCCGTCTCCAGGAGCCGCGCTTCGTCTACGCCCACGGCAGGCACGACGTCGGTGACGCGGGGGCGTCCCTCCGTCAGGGTGCCGGTCTTGTCGAACGCCAGAGCCTGCAGCCTCCCAAGGTTCTCCAGCGGCCCGCCCCCCTTCACCAGGACGCCGCCGCGTCCTGCGCGAGCCACGCCGCTGAGGACGGCGCTCGGGACGGAGATCGCCAGGGCGCAGGGGCTGGCGGCGACCAGGACCGCCATCGCGCGGTAGAAGCTCACGCTGAACGGCTCGTCGACCACGACCCAGGCGAACATCAGGGCGAAGACACCCAGGAGGACGGCCGGGACGAAGATCCGTTCGAACTTGTCGGTGAAGCGCTGCGTGGGCGAGCGCTGCGCCTCGGCCTCGGCGACCATGGTGACCACGCGAGCTAGGGTCGACTCACCGGAGAGGCGCGCCACGCGCACCTCCAGGGCTCCAGCCCCATTGATGGTGCCCGCGAACACCTTTTGCGCGGCATCGGCCGTTTCGAATGCGATGTCGTGGCCCGCCGCGCGCTTGTCGACCGGCATGCTCTCGCCGGTGACGGGGGCCTGATTGACCGAACTCTCGCCTACGACGACGACCCCGTCGGCCGGCAGCCGTTCGTTGGGCCGAACCATGACGATGTCGCCGATCTCGAGCGCCTCGACGGGGACATCTTCGAAGGTGTCGCCACGCTTGCGGCTTGCGCGCTCCGGCGCCAGTTCGGCCAGCGCCTCGATGGCCCTGCGAGCCCGCCCCATCGCGTAGTGTTCCAGTGCATGGCCTAGGCTGAAGAGCACGAGCAGCAGGGCGCCTTCGGCCCACTCGCCCAACGCCGCCGCACCCGCCGCGGCGACCAGCATCAGCGTGTCGATCTCGAAGCGGCGCTTACGGAGATTTTCGAGCGCTTCGCGCAGCGTGAAGTAGCCGCCGAACCCGTAAGCCAGGAGATAGAAGGCCAGCGGGATGGCGCCCTCAAGGCGGAAGGACGCAAGCCAGCCGATCAGCAACACCACGGCGGACAGCCCGGCGAAGACCAGTTCCGTCCGCTCGCCGAACGGGCCACCGTGCTTGTGCTCGTGTCCCTCTCCCGGCTTGTGCTCGTGGCCCCCGTGCTCGCCCTCCTTCGCGGAGGACTTGCGTCGTGCGGCTTCCGCATTTGACTGCCCAAGGGCGGCCGCGCGCTCCAGCAGGTAGGCCTCCAGGGCGACGGGCTCGACCTTCGCGGGGTCGAACTCGACCAGGACCGCGCCGGTCACGCCCACATCGGCGTGGAGCACCCCCGGACGGCCTCGGAGGTCGTCCGCCAGGGTCCGGGCGGCGCGGGCATGCAGCGGCTGGCTCAGGCGAAAGTTGGCGTGGCCGGAGGCGCTTGCGAGGCGGGCGCCCTGCTGCACGGCCAGGGCGCGAACCTGGGACGCAGAGATTTGGGCTGGATCGAAGTGCACGCAGAGCACCGCGTCCTCGCGGCCCTGCACATGCGCTTCGGCGACCCCGGGCCTTGAGGCAAGGACCTCCGCGAGTTGCTGCACACAGCGCTCGCAAGCCTCCGCGGCGGCCGGCAGCAGGACCGGGATCTCGAGACGAAGCTTGTCTTCAGCCACAGCGCGTCCTTTCAACTTTCCGTCGCGGGCTCTGCGCGGCTCTCGGCCGCGTCCCGTAGAATTTCCAGCCCGCCCTTCGCCGCGATCAGGGCCACCAGCACGCCCACGACCAAGTCCGGCCAGGCCTGGTTCAGCCACATGATCAAGGCCCCGGCGACGAGGATGCCGCCGTTGGACGCGAAGTCATTGAGGCTGAAGGTCTCTGCCGCGCGCATGTTCACGTCGTCGCTTTGCGCACGGCGCAGGAGGAATAAGCAAACGAGGTTCACGCCCGCAGCGACGAGCGCCAGGGCCATCATGGTCCAACCGACGGGCTCGGTTCCGAGCCACCAGCGGCGGATCACGTCCAGAAGCACGCCGCCCGCGAAGATCAGCAGCATGATACCGGAGACCCCCGCCGCTCGGCGTTTCCAGACGGCGGCGCGGCCGACGGCCAAGAAGCTGATCGCGTAGACGGCGGCGTCTGATGCGTTGTCAACGGCGTTGGCGATCAGCGCGCTCGAGTCGGCGAGCAGACCGGCTAGGCCAAGGCTGACGAACAGCGCTGCGTTGAGCACGAACACCCAAAGCAAGGTCCGCCGTTGCGCACGGTCGACGTCGCTCAATGCGGCCATGTCTCCTTGGCAGTTGACTTCGGAGACCTCCCTCATTGCTCGGGGCCGATGGGGTGCGCGCCCGCGGGTGCGTAGTTGACCCGGATGCGACCGATGAGGTCCGCGGGCACTCCGAGGCGAGCGGTATAGGCCGCTGCTGCCGGATGCCGGCCCACGAGGGAGCCGCGCCATCGGACGTGCTTCAACGCCAGCAGGCCGCCCTGCCGGTCGAAGGCGGCGACATCCAGGTGGCCCCCAGTGGGGAGCCTGGACGTTGGGCGGCGGCGCACCAAGCCGCGGACCACGGCCGGATGTTCGCCGACCCGCAGATAGCCGGTGAGGATCTTTAGCGGGCCTCCTTCGACGAGCTCGACGGCTGGGGTCGGCTCGGCCAAGGCCGCGCCGGACGCCGCAGCGATCAAGCCCGTGGCGAGAGTCGCTACACGGCAGAACCGCTGGGCAGCCCGGGGGCCCGGCCGTGGCGCGCCTCGCACCCGGCCGCTCCGGACCTTCAACGGGCCTCGTTCCATTCCGCTCATGGTGTCAGTCCTCAATCCCTTCGGCGCTCCGATGTCGGACCGCCTGGGCGGCAAACGTCGGCAACACCAACAGGGTCAGAGCGGTTGCTGTGAGCAGACCTCCGATGACGACTGTGGCGAGAGGCTTTTGCACCTCAGCGCCTGCGCCGTGTGCGATGGCCATGGGGATGAAGCCGACAATGGCGACAAGAGCGGTCGTCAGGACAGCGCGTAGCCGGCTAGACGCACCTTCGATGGCTGCATCCTTCGGGAGCAGCCCTGCTGTCAGGCGCTCGCGGATCGCCTGCATCAGGACGAGCCCGTTCAGTGTCGCCACGCCCGACACCGCGATGAACCCCACAGCCGCGGAGACGGAGAAGGGCATGCCCCGCAGGAGCAAGGCGACGGCGCCGCCGACGAGGGCGAGGGGAACGCAGGCGAAGACGAGGGCCGCCTCCGCAAACGAGCCAAGCGCCATGAAGAGCAGAATGCCGATGAGCACGAAGACCACCGGGATCACCAGTCCTAGCCGTTGTTCGGCACGCTGCAGGTTCTCGAACTGACCGCCCCAGTCGAGGTAGACCCCGGTGGGCAGGGCGACTTTCGCGACGCGCTGCTGGGCGTCGCTCACAAATCCGCCGAGGTCGCGGCCTCGAACGTTGGCCTGCACCACCATCCGCCGGCTCCCGTTCTGCCGGCTGATCTGGTTGGGGCCTTCTGCTGTGTCGATGCGAGCCACGGACGCCAGAGGCACCACGGCGCCGGAGGTCGACACGACTGGCAGAGCTGCAAGGGCGGCGGGATCGTTGCGCGCCGCTTCCGGCAAGCGCACGACGACATCGAAACGGCGGTCGCCCTCGAAGATCTGACCCGCCTCAGCGCCCCCAATGCCCGCCGAGACGGCCTCACTCACGTCCGCCGCCGAAAGGCCGTAACTGGCCGCAGCGAACCGATCGACTTTGATGGTCAGGGTGGGCAGGCCGGAGGCCTGCTCGACCCGCACGTCCGCCGCGCCGGGGGTCTGCCGCAGGGCGGCGGCGACCTGATCGGCTGTTCGCTGCAACGTTCCGAAGTCGTCCCCATAGACCATCACAGCCAGGTCCGTGCGGACACCCGAGATCAATTCGTTGAAGCGAAGTTCGATCGGCTGGCTGAACTCGAAATTATTGCCGATCTGTTGGCCCGCCGCCTTCTCGATTCGTTCGATCAGTTCCTCTTTCTGAAGTCTCGGGTCCGGCCAGGCCTTGCGATCCTTCAGTACGATGACGCTGTCGGAGATGTTGGGCGGCATGGGATCCACCGCCGCTTCTGCGGTGCCTGTGCGGGAGAACATGGTCTCCACTTCCGGCTGAGCCTTGATGGCGCGCTCAAGCGCCATCTGCATGGCGATGGATTGCTCCAGAGAGGCCGACGGCACACGCAGGGCCTGCATCGCGATATCGCCTTCGTCCAGGGTCGGGATGAATTCGCGGCCGAGTGTGAAGAACGAGATCACGCCAACGAGCAGCGCCATGCCCGCCGCCATGAGCACCATCCTTGGTCGCGACACCGCCGCTCCGATCGCCGGCTGGATGCGCTGGCGCGCCCAGCGAAGGATGCGAGTCTCGTGCTCCTCCACCCTTCCGTCTGGGCCCGAGTGCACCGACTTAGGATCCCGCACGAGCAAGGCGGCCATGGCAGGCACGAAGGTGAAGGACAGGATGAACGCGCCGACCAGGGCAAGCATGACCGTCGCGCCCATGGGCTGGAAGGTCTTGCCTTCGACGCCTTCGAGGGTGAGCAACGGGGCGAACACGAGCAGGATGATGAGCTGACCAAAGGCGGCGGGCTTGACCATCTGCCGGGCGGCCTCAACCGCCGCGCCGAGACGCTCGTGTCGGGTCAGCACCCGACCCAACTCGGCACGGCGCTGGCTGAGCAGTAGCAGCGTATTCTCGATCACGACGACGCCGCCATCGACCATCAATCCGAAGTCGAGGGCACCGAGGCTCATCAGGTTTCCGCTGATCCCGAACCGGTTCATCCCGATCACCGCGAACAGGAAGGAGAGCGGGATCATCAGCGCCGTGATCGTCGCCGCGCGAATGTTGCCGAGCAGCAGGAAGAGGATGACGATGACGAGAAGCGCGCCTTCGGTCAGGTTGCGCGCAACGGTCTTGATGGTCGAGTTGACCAGCTCGCTTCGGTTGAGCACCGGAATCGCGACCACGTCGGGCGGAAGTGAATCATCCACTTCTGCCAGCCGTTCCGCCGCGGCTTGAGCGACGGTGCGACTGTTGCCCCCGGCGATCATCAGCGCGGTGCCGAGAACGGCCTCGTGGCCGTCGCGACTGGCGGCGCCGAGCCGCAGGCCCTGTCCGATCTCCACGGTCGCGACGTCTGCGACCCTCACGACCAGACCATCCCGGTTCACCACCGGAGCCTGCGCCAGGTCCTGAATGGACCCGGCGAGGGCGTCGCTCCGCACGACCAGGGCCTCGCCCGCCCGCTGAACGAAGCCTGCGCCAGCCTGGGTGTTTGCGCGCTCGAGCGCCTGCACAAGATCGCCCAGACTGAGCTTGTAGGCTGACAGTCGGGCGGCGTCCGGGCGGACTGCGTACTCCTTTACATAACCACCGACGGTATCCACGCCCGCCAGCCCCGGGGTGGAGCGCATCTGCGGCGCGATGATCCAGTCCTGCACCGTGCGCAGGTAGGTCGCCCTCTGCTGCGGAGTCGCCAGCCGCTCTCCCTCGGGCGTGAGGTAGACGCCATCCGGCTGCCAACCCGGCCGCCCAGCCCGCGCCTTCGCCTGGTCGAAGGCCGCGTAGTCGACTGTCCACATCAGGACTTCGCCGAGCCCGGTGGTCACGGGGGACAGCGCCGGCTCGACACCGTCGGGCAGGTTCTCCTGTGCTTCTCTCATCCGCTCGGCGACCTGCTGACGAGCGAAATAGATATCAGTCTGGTCGGTGAAGACGGCGGTGATCTGGCTGAAGCCGTTGCGCGAGAGTGAGCGGGTGCTCGTCAACCCTGGGATCCCCGCAAGGGCGGTCTCCAGCGGATAGGTGACCTGCCGTTCGATCTGCTCGGGGGCGAGCGAAGGCGCGACGGTCGTGATCTGGACCTGACGGTTGGTGATGTCCGGGACTGCATCGATCGGCAGCCGGGTGAGTTCGAAAAGCCCGAGGCCAGCCACAACGGCGACAGCGAGGATCACGAACCAGCGGAAGCGTACGGACGCTTCGATCAAGGCTTTAAACATAGGAAGTCCTAGTGTCCGTGCTCGGCTTCGCCCTTGGCGAGTTCGGCTTTCAGGAGGAAGGCGTTGGCCGCGGCGACCCGCTCCTCGCCGCCCAGCCCGCGGAGGATCTCGGTGCGGCCGCCGGCTTGGCGCCCAACCAGCACCGGTGTGGCACGGAAGCCTCCGTTCACCGCCACGAACACGACGCTCGAGCCCTCGATGCTCTGAACGGCATCGCTTGGCACTGTCAGCCCGCCTGCCTCAGCGCCGGTGATGACCGCGCCCGTCACCGCCGAGCCTGCCGGGGGGAGCACGCCTCCAGCCGCGCGTGCGCGGATGACCGTCGCACCCGTCTGCTCGCCGGCAGCCGTCGCAACTCCGACGATCACGGCGTCAAATTCGCCCGTGGGCCCTTGGACCCGAATCCGGGATCCTGCGCGAACGCCGGTGGCGACACTCGGCGGTGCATTGAAGACCAGTTCGACCCGGTCGGGGTTGGTCACTTCGGCGACGACGCCGCCCTGCGTGACGAAGCCGCCAGGCCCGATCGCGACAGAGGTGACGACGCCGGAAATCGGGCTGGTGACGGTCAACCGGCCCGCAGCGTTCGGCCCCCCCGACGCCGACGCCCGCGCACGGGCGGCCCGCGCCGCCGCCTCGGCGCTGAGCGCTTGAGCTCGCGACGTCTCGACCTCTTGCCGTGCAACGATCCCCTGGGAGCCAAGGCTCTGGTCACGTTGATAGGCGCGTCGCGCGGCGTCGGCCGCTGCGGCTGCAGCGTCGGCGTCGGCTCGGAAGGTAGCGGCTTCGCCGCTTACCAGGACCGCAAGGCCCTGGCCGGCGCGGACCGATTGCCCGGCGGCTACGAGAACCCGTTCCACGCGGCCGGCCACAGCCGCTCCAACGCTGGCCCGGGCATCGATCATCGGCTCGACACGCCCCGAAAGCCGGACTTCGCCGCCGCTGCCACGGGTGACCGCGACCAGCTGAATTCCGGAAGCGCGGATCTGCGTCGGCGTGAGCGCAACGACTCCTTCGGGCGCTGCGGCGCCCTCTTCGCTGTGGCCTTCTTCCTCCGCGCCTTCTTCCGCGTGCTCCTCGCCAGCGGCGGGAGCCGCGGGCTTGCTCATCATGTTCGACAGGACGAACCCGCCCCCGCCGGCCAGCATCACTGCGGCCGCGACCGCGCCATATAGGCGCGCATTGTCCCTCTTCATTGTCATCATTGTACTCCGGGGGTGGCGACGCCGCTGAGCCGAGCTTGCGCGGCCTGGGCGCTGATCCGCTCGACGGCGGCTGCAATGGTTTGGGCGCGCGCTTCAGTCAGGGCGCGGCGGGCGGCGACCAGTTCGGCGAGCGGGAGTTTGCCGGCCTCGTACCCGATGCGGGCGAGACGATAGGCTTCTTCGGCGGTGCTCTCGCCCTCGCGGGCTGCCGCGAGCCGGGTTTCGGCCGCTGAGATGCGCGCCGTGCTGGTGCGGACGGCGGCTTCGGCGTCGAGCCTGGCCGCGTTCAGCCGGGCCTCGGCGGCTGTCTGTTCAGCCCGAGCGGCGGCGATATTGCCGCGGTTCTGATCGAACAGCGGCAGGGGCACAGAGACGCCCGCGACGAGCGCGGTGGCGTCGTCCTCTTGGAAACGGCGCAGGCCGACGGAGAGGGTCACATCCGGAATGGCTCGACGTCGTTCAACGCTAAGGCGTCGCGCCGCCGCTTCTCGCTCAGCCTGTGCAGCGAGGAAGGCCGTCGTCGCGTTCGCTGCGGGATTGGCTCCGGAGAAGAGTGGAGCTTTCGCCTCGAGTAGGCTGACCGGGATCGAGGTGATTGGCGCCGACGCCCCGGCGAGGGCTGTCAGATTGCCGAAGGCAGTCGCACGCGCAGCCTGGGCTTCGTCCACCGCCGCACGGGCGGCTTGCACCGCCGCCTGAGCCTGGAGACGCCGCAGGTCGGCCTCCCGTCCCGCCGCGACCAGGGCTGTGGCGATGCGCGCATCCTCTTCCGCGAGGCTTCGCGAGTCATGGGCGAGTTTCAGTCTCCGTTCGGCCGCCTCGGCATCAGCATAGGCGGCCGCCAAATCGAAGGCGTATTCCGCTTCGATCCGGCGGGCCTGGGCGCGAGCCGCCTCGACTTCCGCACGCCCAGCCGCGACCCGCCCCGAGCGCTTGCCGCCAAGCTCGACAGTCTGACCGATCGTCGCGGTGGTCTCCGACAGGCTCGTCCCGCGGAAGGGACCGGAACCGGAGAAGTTTTCGATCTCGAGTCCCACGCTCGGGTTGGGGATCGCGCCTGCCTGCCTTGCGAGCCCTTCGGCCCGAGCGATGTTGGCGCGCGCCTCGGCGAGACGGGGGGCGGTGGCCTGCGCCTGGGCCAGCAGTGCGGCGAAGGGCGGCGCAGGTTCGGCCATAGCGGCGCCCGCTGCGCCGAGGCTGACCAGCAAGAGCAGTCCCGCCAAAGGCGAGCTGCGGAAGTCGGGTTTCATGGTGTCCCTCTTGAACGTGACGGAATGAGCGCGTCAGCGCGCGAGCCGTCAGGCTCTGGGAGGTCGGATCAGCCCGAACTTGGGATCGGAGATCGGCACCCGGTTGCGCACGAACGGGTGGGCAACCGCCAGCAGCGGAGCGGACAGCTCGCCGGCGGCTAGCGTGGCCGGTACGTAGGGCGCGCTGTGATGGCAATGTCCGTGGATGCAGATGCCGCGTCCCTCGTCGAGAGGCGGTGGACCAGCATCGTCGGCGGGGGCGGCGGCGACAGGCAGTTCAGCCGCAACGGCGCTCAGGCTGCCTTCGTCGCGGCAGATGAGGCCGTCGAGACCCGGCCCGAGCGTGAGCACGGTCAGCACGAGCGCAGCGAGCACCATGCCGACCTTCCGCCACCAGGGTGAGGTCCATTCCATCGCCCGTCCCTATATCGAGACTGACGAGCGCTGGGAATGCGTTACAAAATCACGTTCGGCTTTCGCCGCGCGACGCTCTTCACGGGCCTGAGCGGTGATCTGCCAAGCGGAGCGGAAAAAGACCGCTGCCAGCAGCACGCCCACGATCACGTCCGGCCAGCGCGACCCTGCCACAGTGACAGCCACGCCGGTGGCTGCCACGGCAAGGCATTGGATGAGGTCATTGCGCGTGCAGAGCCAGACGGACCGGACGTTGGCGTCGCCCTCGCGGAAGCGCACCAGAAGCAGGGCCGCCAGGAGGTTGGCGGCTGCGCCGAACAGGCCCAGGCCGGAGATAGCGCCGCCCTCCGGCGAGGCCCCGGTGAGCGCCCGCCAGATGGCCAGGCCGAGGATGCCGGTCGCCATCACGGCGAGGCTGGCGCTTTTGATGAATGCGGCGCCGGAACGCAACTGGACGCTCTTGCCGATCACCCACAAGCTCAAGGCGTAGGTGGCCGCATCGGCTGCGAAGTCGAGTGTGTTGGCCGCCAGCGCAGCCGAGTCGGCGAGCCAGCTGCCGATGGCGACGACGACAAAGCCAACGATGTTGATAGCGATGACGGCGGTGAGGGCGCGCTTGTAGGCCGGAGACGCGCCGTCGAACGCGACGGCGCTCCCGCAGCCACATCCCGCGGCAGCCGGCCTCTCGGAGGTTGAACAACTGGACATGCAACCACCCTGCACCCTCTAGTGGCTAGAGGATCAAGCACCTATTTTGACGGCACGACAGGAGGCCGCATGCCAGCGCTCACAATCGGCAAACTCGCCAAGGCGACCGACGTGAAGGTCCCGACGATCCGCTTCTACGAGCAGATCGGGCTTCTGCTCAAACCGGACCGCACCGAGAGCGATCGCCGCATTTACGATGATCGGGCCGTGCGTCGGTTGGCGTTCATCAAGCACGCGCGCCAGCTTGGCTTTTCCGTCGACGCGATCCGCACCTTGCTCGACCTAGCCGATCATCCGGATTACGCCTGTGACGACGCAAACGCCCTCGCAGCAGAACAGCTGACCTCAATCGAGACGAAGATTGCCCAGTTGCAGGCGTTGCGGTCCGAGTTGAAGCGCATGGTTGCGACCAGCTGCCGTGGCCTCGCCGGCGACTGCCGCGTCATCGAAACTTTGGCCGATCACGCCCTTTGCGTCACGGATCACTCGACCTCCCGAGCGCTCCCGTGAGGCCGTTTGCTGGCGCCGCCCTGATGCTCCTGCTCGCCATCCTGTTGATCGGCTGCGAGCGGGAGCCGACCGTGGAGCTGACGCCAGAGGAGATGAGCCATTTGAGGCTCAAGCGGTTGGACCCGGAACACGGCCGACCAGTACGCCCGCTGATCTCGCAGTTCGGCACCGAGGAAGGACTTGGAGAGGTGGTCGCAATCGATCCGAGCAGGTTGACGGTCTCGCTTCGTCACACGCATCAATCCCGCAACGACTGGCCGAGCATGGTGATGAACTTTCGTGTCCGGCAAAGCGATATCGCACGCCTTCGGCCGGGCGCGCGCGTCTACTTCCGCGCTACCGTGCAGGATGAGGCGGGCGAGATCCTCTACGTTTCTCCAGCGCCGGCGAGCTGATGGGCCACCAGTTCGAGCCGCCGGGCATGGCGTGTAGCCACCGAACGAAGGGCGAGCTTGCCGACAATGCGGTCGAACGGCGGCTCGCCGAAGCCTCCGACCACTGTGCTCGGGTGGGCCAAACCTGGACTCCAGGGCGAGCACGCATCTACGACTTGTTGGTTCGCGCGGAGAGGCCGATCGGCGCCTATGAGCTGTTGCAGGCGCTCTCGAGGCCAAGCTACGCAGCCAAGCCACCGACGGTTTACCGGGCTCTGGAGTTCTTGGTTCGCGTCGGCCTCGCACACCGGATCGAGAGCTTGAATGCATTCGTGGCCTGCGACCGCCATCACGGCCGCTCAGCGATCGAATTCCTGATCTGCGACTGCTGCGGCAGGGCCCAGGAATGTGAACTCGAAATCGATCAGACCGCATTCGCGGCCGCTTCTGCACGAGGCTTCAAGCCCAACCGTCTCGTTCTGGAAGTCCACGGCGTGTGCCCAGACTGCGTCGGCTGAGTCCCGATAGCAGCCCGGCATTGTCGGAGATTGTTTGGTGCGGGCGGTCGGAATCGAACCGACATGACCGAGGTCGCGGCATTTTGAGTGCCGTGCGTCTACCAGTTTCGCCACGCCCGCGGCGGAGACCTATCTAGCTTCCGAGGAGGCGTTCGCCAAGAAGGCGCTAGGCGTTCGCCAGCGCCTTTCCCGCGGAAGGGACCTTCCGCGTTTTGGAACGGCCGTTAAGCGCTGCTGCATCCACGCGCGTCTTGATGTGGGACGCGTAGAATTTCTCGATCATCTCCACGCTCGTCCGGCAGTTCTTGGCCACCTGGTAGATGTCGGCGCCTTCGAGCAGGCGCAGGCAGATGTACGTGTGACGCAGGCTGTAGGCGGTGCGCGGGTTGCCGTCGCGATCCTCCTTCAGCCCTAGCTCGTCGAGCACTGCGTTCATGAGCTGCCGCTGGATCTTCCCGAACACGGGAGCTGTCGGCTTGCACACGCCGCGCCGCTTCAGCAGCCGCTCGAAGGGGGCGACCGCGTCGGGCGTGCTCTTGCAGAAGCCGACACCGCGTTTGCCGCGGACGTCGATCTCCAGAATGCGTTGCCGCGTGGCGGCGTCTGTCACGACCTTCACGTCTCGGAATTCGAGGCGCTGGGCCTCGTCGGGGCGGAGCCCAGTGTTCGCCATGAACTCCACGAAGTCGTGGAAGAGCTCGCACTCACTCCGCCAACGGTCGCGCTTCGGGCTGCGGGCGCGTTCTTCGGTCGCTGCGCGTAGCCGTTCGTACTCCTCAGGCGAGAACCACGCGCGGTGCGAGATCTTCCCCGACGTCTTGTACGGCGCCGACATGTCTGGAACGGCGGCGATCCATCCATGGCGGTTCGCCGACTTGAGCACCTGGCGAAGCGTGACCGTCTCCTGATGCAAGGTGCTCCGCGCCGGGCGCTTGCCGCCCGCGTTGCCGAGCCGCGCGACGCGATATTGCTGGATCAGACCCGCTGTCACCTCGCTGACCGGGCGTTTGCCGAAGAACGGGAGAAGATAGAGCTTGAGGTGCCGTTCCTTGTTCTCGACGTAGCGCGCATTCCGCTCACCGGCGGTCAGGACGCGGTACTCAGCCATGAACGCTTCCGCGGCCTGCTTGAAGGTCTTGGCCGTCGGGGAAGAGGGCAGTGGCGGGACGGTCGCGACCGCCCGGTTGAGCCCAAGGCTGCGAGAGCCCAACCGATCTTCGGCGATGCGGTCGAGCGCCCACTCACGAGCGACGGTCAGCGCCGCGTCGAGCCGGTCCTGGTGGGTCGACGCTCGATGGTTCCGGCCGCTGAGGTAGATGGCGCATTGCCAGAAGCGGCTGTTTTCGCGCCTGTAAACGTGAACTCGGCCGTCGAGAAGGGTATGGCGTTCGGCGGGCATGTCTTCGGCTCCTGCTGAGCAGGTGTGCAGGACATGTGTAAGTCCGAAGGCCTATTAAGCTGCTGTTTTTGCAGCGAAAGATAGACGCTCCTGGCTTTTGAGTCCGGCGCGTCTACCAGTTTCACCACAGGGGCAGCGGTTGCTGGTTACACCGGCTGGCCTCGGGGGTGCAATCGGCCAGACGCGCGAACGCATCCCCAAAGACATCCCCAGAACCTGCAGGGCGCAGGAAACGCCACGAGGCCCCGCCGCGACCGGTCGACGCCCGAGGAGGACCGCGTCAATGCGGCCCTTGCGTCGGGGCCGGCCACGCAATAGTTGATAATCGTTCGCATTAGTGGCGGGCGCTGGAATTCCTGGGATACGATGCACGAGACAGTCGGCGCCCCCGTTGCGCCTGCGGAAGTAGGGGCGTCCGCGGAAGGACTCGTCCGCCTGAGCCAGGCCCGGCCCGGTGACCACGGCGTCATCGCCGAGGTGCGGGCCGATCACGCCACGGAGCATGCCGTGGACGTCCACGAACTGGAGCGTCGCCTGCTGGAGTTCGGCTTCGTCGAGGGCGCCGCCTTCGAGGTGCTGCATCAGGGGCTGTTCGGCGCCGACCCCATCGCGGTGAAGCTGGACGACATGCGTGTCGCGTTGCGCCGGCGCGACGCCGCCGACGTGTGGGTGCGGCTGGAGGCGGACCGATGAGCGAGGCCGCGCTTCCGCCGACCCGCATCGCGCTGGTCGGCAACCCCAACACCGGCAAGACGGCCCTGTTCAACGCCCTCACCGGCGGGCGCCAGAAGGTGGCCAACTACGCCGGCGTCACCGTGGAGCGGAAGGAAGGCTTCCTGACCACGCCCGGCGGCCGGCGGCTGTCGGTGCTGGACCTGCCCGGCACCTATTCCCTGCGCGCGCGCAGCCCCGACGAGGTGGTGACCCGCGACGTGGTGCTGGGCCGCCTCGCGGGCGAGGCGGCGCCCGACGTGGTGGTGGCGGTGGCCGACGCCACCAACCTGCGCCTGGTCCTGCGGCTGATCCTGGAACTGAAGGCCGTCGGGCGGCCGATGGTGCTGGCGCTCAACATGTACGACATCGCCCAGCGCCAGGGCCTGCGGATCGACCTCGAGGGCCTCGGCCGCGAATTGGGCTGCCCGATCGTGACCACCGTGGCCACGCGCAAGCGCGGGATCACCGAGCTGGCGGAACAGGTCGATGCTCTCGTCGAGTCCGGCGCGCTGGCCACCGACAACGCGTGGCATGAACCGTCGGCCGCCGAGATCCGCAGCGCCCACCGCGACGCGCAGCGCCTGCTGAAGGCCCACGTCCGCCCGCCCGAGCGGCCCGACACCCTGACCGGCCGCATCGATTCGGTGCTGCTGCACCCCGTGGCGGGCCTGGTCATCCTGCTGGCCCTGCTCTTCCTGATGTTCCAGGCGGTCTTCACCTGGGCGGGGCCGCCGGCCGACGCCATCGAGGGCGGCGTCGCCTGGCTGGGCGGCCTGGTGGGGGAATGGCTTCCGGACGGCCTGATCCGCAGCCTGATCGTCGACGGCCTGTTCGCGGGCGTGGGCTCGGTGCTGGTCTTCCTGCCCCAGATCCTGGTCCTGTTCCTGTTCATCATCCTCCTGGAAGACCTGGGCTACATGGCCCGCGCCGCCTTCCTGATGGACCGGATCATGGGCGGCGCCGGCCTGCACGGACGCGCCTTCATCCCGCTGCTGTCGTCGTTCGCCTGCGCGATCCCCGGCGTCATGGCGGCGCGGGTCATCGACCAGAAGCGCGACCGGATGACGACGATCCTGGTGGCGCCGCTGATGACCTGTTCGGCGCGGATTCCGGTCTACACCCTGATCATCGGCGCCTTCATCCCCGACCGCACGGTGGGGCCGGGCCTGAATCTCCAGGGTCTAGTGATGTTCGGGCTGTACGCCGCCGGCATCGCCAGCGCGTTGGCGGTCTCGTTCGTGATCCGCAAGGTCTTCTGGCGCGGCGCGGTCGAGCCGTTCCTGATGGAGCTGCCCACCTACAAGCTGCCCTCGCTGGAGAGCGTGCTCCGCAACCTCTGGCTCCGGGCCGAGATCTTCATCTCCCGCGCCGGCCGCATCATCATGCCGCTGATGGTGCTGGTGTGGGTGCTGTCCACCTTCCCCGGCCCGCCCCCCGGGGCCACGGACCCGGCCATCGACTACAGCTTCGCCGGCATCATCGGCCAGGCGTTGCAGCCGCTGTTCGCCCCCATCGGCTTCAACTGGCAGATGGTGGTGGCCCTGATCCCCGGCTTCGCGGCGCGCGAGGTGGCGGTGGCCGCGCTGGGCACCGTCTACGCCGTGGGCGACGCCGAGGCCAATGTGGGCGCGCTGGGCGCGCGGCTGGCCGAGCACTGGAGCCTGGCCACGGGCCTCTCGTTCCTGGCCTGGTACGTCTTCGCGCCCCAGTGCGCGGCGACCCTGGGCGTGGTGAAGCGCGAGACCAACTCCTGGGGCTGGACCGCGGTGATGTTCGTCTACATGGTCGCCCTCGCCTACCTCGCCTCGTTCGTCGTCTACAACGTGGCGGTGGCCCTGGGAGCCGGTTGACGGCCTGGCCGACGGGCGCCGTCCCGGCGTTAACCTCGCCTTTCCCGTGCGATTTAACCGGCCGATAAAGGAACAGGGTGAATGCTGTCGGCGTCATGCAGAAACCGCAGGAACCCGCCAACGACGCCCCCACCGGGAAGAAGCCGCCCATCCGGGTGAGGCAGACCCTGTGCAAGCGCGTCCGTGAGGCCCTTCTATCGCTCGGTGGCGAAGCGCACCGGTCGATGGTGATCGAACAGGTGGCCCGAACCCTGGGCCACGACGTCCGGCAGATCCCGGAGGAACTCCAGCTCGAGGTCATCGTCTCGTTCGAGCAGACCTGGCGCGACGAGCGCAAGCGGGCCGCCTACGGCTTCCACCTGCCGTTCGGCGAAGGCTCGCACCGCTGGAGCGTGCGCGAGGACGCGCTGGCGGCTTAGCGCGATGGGCTCTGAGAGCCCCTCCGTCGCGCCGAGATCGTTGCAGGCGAGCCGTGGACTTCGGCGTTCACCCCTCCGGAAGGTGCTCAACGCCCGTTCCAGGTCGCCCGCCCTCAACCTGTCGAACCGACGGGATGTCGGAGCCTGAGCCTCTACCCTCCGGGGTGCAGCCCCGGCGCCTCCTGGCCCGTGCGCGCGACATACTCCGTGTAGCCGCCGCCGTACTGATGGATTCCCTCGGGCGTCAGCTCCAGCACGCGGTTCGAGAGCGCCGCCAGGAAATGGCGGTCGTGCGAGACGAAGAGCATGGAGCCCTCGAAGTCCGCCAGGGCGGCGACCAGCATCTCCTTCGTCGCCATGTCGAGGTGGTTGGTCGGCTCGTCGAGGACCAGCAGGTTCGGCGGATCGAACAGCATTCTGGCCATGACCAGGCGCGCCTTCTCGCCGCCCGACAGCACGCGGCAGGGCTTCTCGACATCGTCGCCGGAGAAGCCGAAGCACCCCGCGAGGGTGCGTAGCGCGCCCTGGCCCGCCTGCGGGAACGCGCCGTCCAGCGACTCGAAGATCGTCTCCTCGCCGTCCAGCACGTCCATGGCGTGCTGGGCGAAGTAGCCCATCCTGACGCTCGCGCCGATATTGACCGTGCCCCGGTCCGGCGCGGTGGCGCCGGCCACGAGCTTCAGCAGCGTCGACTTGCCCGCGCCGTTGGCGCCGAGCACGCACCAGCGCTCCTTGCGGCGCACCAGGAAATCGAGGCCCTCGTAGATGGACTGCGCGCCGTAGGCCTTGTGGACGCCGCGCAGGCTGATGACGTCGTCCCCCGACCGCGGCGGACTCCTGAACTCGAATTGAACCGACTGGCGGCGGCGGGGCGGCTCGACACGTTCGATCTTGTCGAGCTTCTTGACCCGGCTCTGGACCTGGGCGGCGTGCGAGGCGCGCGCCTTGAACCTTTCGATGAACTTGATCTCCTTGGCCAGCATGGCCTGCTGACGCTCGTACTGCGCCTGGCGCTGCTGTTCGCCGAGCGCACGCTGCTGTTCGTAGAAGTCGAGATCGCCCGAGTAGGTGATGAGCGAGCCGGCATCGATCTCCACCACCTTGCCGACGATGCGGTTCAAGAAGGCGCGGTCGTGCGACGTCATCAGCAGCGCACCGTCGTAGTTCTTCAGGAAGGCCTCGAGCCAGATCAGGCTTTCCAGGTCGAGGTGGTTGCTGGGTTCGTCCAGCAGCATGCCGTCGGGCTTCATCAGCAGGATGCGGGCCAGCGCCACGCGCATCTTCCAGCCGCCCGACAGCAGGCCGACGTCGCCCTCCATGCGCTCCTGGCTGAAGCTCAGGCCGGCCAGCACCTCGCGCGCGCGGGCTTCCAACGCATAGCCGTCCAGTTCCTCGAAGCGCTCCTGGACTTCGCCATAGCGCTCGATGTTGGCGTCCAGGTCGTCGGCCTGGTCCGGGTCGACCATCGCCGCCTCGAGCTTGGCCATCTCGGCGGCCAGCGCGCTGACGGGCCCGACGCCGTCCATCACCGCGGCGACCGCGCTCTGGCCCGACATCTCGCCGACATCCTGGCTGAAATAGCCGATGGTCATTCCGGCATCGATCGCGACCAGTCCGTCGTCGGGCTGCTCCTGGCCGGTGATCATGCGGAACAGCGTCGTCTTGCCGGCGCCGTTCGGGCCAACGAGCCCCACCTTTTCCCCCTTCTGGACGCCCATCGAGGCTTCGATGAACAGGATCTGGTGGCCGTTCTGCTTGGAGATGTTGTCGAGGCGTATCATGCGGCGGTGAGCTAGCTCGGGCGCAAGGAGAACGCTAGCCTCGACCCACGGGCGGCATGTCCAGGTCCGCCATCCATACGGTCCGGCCGCGAGGACGCCTGGGCGTCGTGGGGCGATTTCTGAACGTCGCGCGGCTTGGTCTTATGTGGCTAGGCGCAGTTCGACAAAGGCGCCACGCGGGTCTCACACTCGACGTCTATTCGCAGTGCGGCGGCGCTTTCATCACGCATGGCGCATGAGCATAGTGTCGTCATGAAACATCGAAGCGGCATCGCCAGTGTCATCATAGGCGCAGCCTTCGTCTTGGGTTCAGTCGCCCGCGCGCAGGAACAACACCTTGTCCACGCGGATGAGCCCCTTTGGGCTCCAGGGTCGGATAACGTTTGGCCGAAGCATTTCATCAGCAAGAATGAATTCGGCTGCATCCACCCGATCGGGTTAGGCGACTGGAAATTCACCCCCCAAGACGGAGATGTAGACTTCGAGACGTGGTATCGAATTACAAACTACGGAGTCTTCCATTGCTGGATGAATGTATCCGAGGGCAGTGATCCCGAAAGCCAATCCCATAGTCGTCCTTCATTCCTGATCCGTATATCGGAGGGCGGCCCGATGGAGCTGTGGGTGATGCAGATTGGCGCAGTGCCAGGCAGCAACTATCTCTTGCTATCCCGACCGCCCGAAGGTGGGCTGATCAGCCAGTTCAATGTGTTGCAGCACCAATGCCATCGCAGTCAGACGCGTGGCGGTCCGTCACTGGACATATTGAAAACACGCTATTGCAGCATCAGCACTCGCAAAGAACTCATCGCTCTCGCGAGACGGATGGCGAGCCTCCCTCCACGTGGAACACTGGTGCTTCAGAACAGTGAACCAGGAGCGAAATAGCCTCATCGATCTCCAAAATGTCCGCGCTCGGTCGATCGCACCACGTTAAAATCCGCCATGCGCAGGTCCATTGGGCTCGCGTCTCGCCAACCATGACGCATTGAAGAGAACAACCCGCCCTACCCCAGGCTCTTCGGCGGCTCCGCCTCGCCCGAGAGCTGGCCGGCCGCGGTCTGCAGCCGCGTCAGGAGGCGCTTGAGCAGCTTCACGTCCTCGGGGGAGAGGCCCGAGATCAGGGCGGCCTCATAGGCCAGGGCCAACGGCGCGATCTCGGCGTGGAGGGCGCGGCCTTCGGGGGTCAGGGCCAGGACGTGGCTGCGGCCGTCCGCCGTGTTCTGCGAGCGCGCGACCAGCCGCCGCTTCACCAGCCCCTGGGCCGAGCGACTGACCGTGACCTTGTCCATCACCGTACGCGCGACGATCTGCACCTGGGTCAGGCCGCCGTCCTCGGCCAGCACGCACAGCAGCCGCCACTGCGGCACCGTCAGGCCGAAGCGATCCTCGTAGGCGCGGGCGATCAGCCCCGAGACCGCGTTCGACGCCACCGAGAGCCGGTAGGGCAGATAGGCGTCGAGCCGCAGGCCGGTGTCGGCGTCTCGATCCTCCGCCGCCGGAACCTCGGGCCGGCTCACGCGGCGGTCACCCGCTGCTCGATGGCGCCGAAGAGCGTGTGGCGCCGGGCGTCCACCATCTGGATGCGCACCACGTCGCCGTCGCGCAGGAAGGGCGTCGAGGGCTTGCCGGTCAGGATGGTCTCGATCGTGCGCACCTCGGCCAGGCAGGAATAGCCGACGCCGCCCTCGGCGATGGCCTTGCCCGGCCCGCCGTCCGGACCGCGGTTGGAAACGGTGCCCGAGCCCACGATGGAGCCGGCGGACAGCGCGCGGGTCTTCGCCGCGTGAGCCACCAGCGTGCCGAAGTCGAAGGTCATGTCGACGCCGGCGTCCGCCTCGCCCAGAGGCTTGCCGTTCAGCTCGACCTCCAGCTTGCCGTGCAGCTTGCCGTCCTTCCAGCTCGGAAGCGCATCGGGCGTCACCGCCACCGGCGAAAAGGCGCTGGCCGGCTTGGACTGGAAGAAGCCGAAGCCCTTGGCCAGCTCATCGGGGATCAGGTTGCGCAGGCTGACGTCGTTGCACAGCATCACCAGGCGGATGGCGGCCAGGGCCTCGTCGCGGCTCGCGCCCATTGGCACATCGCCGGTGACCACCGCCACCTCGCCCTCCAGGTCGCAGCCCCAGGCCTCGTCCTTCAGCGGGATCGGGTCGCGCGGTCCCAGGAAGCCGTCCGAACCGCCCTGGTACATCAGGGGATCGGTCCAGAAGCTGTCGGGCATCTCGGCGTTCCGCGCCTGGCGCACCAGCGCCACGTGGTTCACGTAGGCCGAGCCGTCGGCCCACTGGTAGGCGCGCGGCAGCGGGCTGGCCGCCTCGTGCTCGTGGAACCGGGCCTTGGGAACCGAGCCGTGCTCCAGGCTCTCGGCGAGGCCGCGCAGTTCGGGCTCGCAGCGGTCCCAGTCGTCCAGCGCCGCCTGCAAGGTCAGCGCGATCCGGTCAGCCGGCGAGTACCAGGCCAGGTCGTTCGAGACGACCACGAGGCGGCCGTCCCGCCCCCCCTTCAGCGACGCCAGCTTCATTCCTTGCTCCCGTTCCTCGAAACCGATCGTACCCGCCGCACGCCCCGTTCATAGGCCTGCGGCTCATAGACGGCCACTTCCACGCGGATGTCGCCGCCGGCCTCCGCCTCCCATAGGTAGGCGCGTTCGAAGCAGACGTCCCGGCCCTCGGGCGTGAAGCCCTCGAAGGTGTCGCCCCAGGGCGTGACCTTCGCCAGTTCGCGCCAGCCCAGGGTGAGCGCCCGTCCGAGCTCCTCGTCGGCCGCGGCCGTGAGGTCTTCCTGAAGGCTCACGCGCCCTTCCAGCTGTCGACGTAGGCGGGGTTCTCCACCGTCGCGGCGGCCTCGCCCACGTCGAGCGGATCGCGCGTGTCGATCATCACGGCGTACTCGTCGGTGGCCGGCTTGGGCTGGGCGAACATGTTCTTCAGCGCCTTGGGGTGCGGCCCGTGGGTGAAGCCCGAGGGATGGAAGGTCATCATCCCGGCCTCGATGTGGTCGCGGCTGAAGAAGTCGCCGGCGTGGTAGAACAGCACCTCGTCGTAGTCGTCGTTGTTGTGGAAGAACGGCACCTTCAGCGCGCCCGGATCGGTCTCGAAGGGCCTGGGCGCGAAGGTGCAGACCACGAAGCGGTCGCTGACGAACGTCGAATGCACGCTGGGCGGCAGGTGGTAGCGGTGGCTCACCACCGGACGGATGTCGGCCACGTTCAGCCGCACGGGCGCCAGGTCGCCGTGCCAGCCCACGGCGTCCAGCGGGTTGTAGGGATAGGTCACCGTCGAGACCTGGCCGCGCTTCTTCACCTCGACGCGCACCTCGCCGGGCCGGTCCTGATGGGCGCGGAAGGCGGCGTCCATCTCGGGCGTGTCCAGCACCGCCGGGTCGAACAGCGCGTGGCCGCCCATCAGCCCGCGGTCGGGCAGCTTGTAGTGGGTGTTGGTGGCCTGGATCATCAGGATCGCGGTGGGGGACGCAGGGTCGAGCCGCCACATGGTCCCGCGCGGCAGGTACAGGTAGTCGCCCGCCCGGTAGCCCAGCCGGCCATAGTCGCAGAAGAGGTCGCCCTCGCCCTGGTGCACGAACAGGAGCTGGTCGCCGTCGGCGTTGCGCGCCAGCGCGGGCATGGCCTGGTCCAGCTTCCAGAAGCGCACCTCGCAGGCGGCGTTCAGCAGCACCACGCCCGCGGCCCAGGGCGACGGCTCGGCGGCGTTCAGGCGGGCCAGGTCGAAGGCGCGCGGCCGGAGGGGGCCTTCGAAGCTCGTCCAGCCCGTCGGCGGGCGGCGATGGTGCAGGAAGGCGGCCGGGCCGAAGAAGCCCTCCTTCGACACCTCGCGCTCATAGGTCCCCTCGGGCAGGTCGGCGTGCGCCTGCCGCGAGTGCAGCCCCTGCGCGCCGCGCACGGGAATCCAGTCGCCCTTGGCCATCTCCGGTCCTCGTTCCTAGTCTTCGTCCTTGTAGATTCCGACGGTCAGCGGAACGCCGTCGGCGATACGGGCGCGGTACATGCCCGACGTGTTGAAGCTCCACGCCATGCGGCCGTCCGCCCCGACGGCGACGATCCCGCCGGCGCCGCCCAGGGCGGTGAGTTCGTCCTGCACCACACGGTCGGCGGCCGCCTGAAGGGACAGGCCGGCGTACTCCACCAGCGCGCAGATCCGGTGCGCCACGCCCAGGCGGATGAAGTACTCCCCTTCCCCAGTGCAGGAGACGGCGCCCGCGGCGTTGGCGGCATAGGTGCCCGCACCGATCAGCGGGCTGTCGCCCACGCGGCCCCAGCGCTTGGCGTTGGTTCCGCCGGTGGACGTGCCGGCGGCCACGTTCCCGCCCGCGTCGCACGCGACGACGCCCACGGTGCCGTACTTGCCCTCCTCATGGACCAGCGCGCCCTGCGTGGCGTCCTGCGCCCCGGCCGGACGCTGCGGCCTGGGCAGGCCCGCCCGGTCCAGCGCCCTCTCCAGCGACCGCCATCGGCGCTCGGTGAAGAACCACGCGGGGTCCGCCTGCTCCAGCCCGCGGCTGCGCGCGAAGGCGTCGGCGCCCTCGCCGACCAGCAGGACGTGGTTCGAGCCCTCGATCACCGCCCGCGCCGCCGATATGGGGTGACGCGTGGTGGTCAGGCCCGCCACCGCGCCCGCGGCAAGGGTCGCGCCGTCCATGACGGCCGCATCCAGCTCGTTCCCGCCCTCGGCGGTGAAGGCCGCGCCGCGGCCGGCGTTGAACAGCGGGTCATCCTCGAGCACGCGGACCGCGGCCTCGACGGCGTCCATCGCCGAACCGCCCGCCGACAGGATCGCCCCGCCCGTGCGGGCGGCGGCGCTCATGGCCTCGCGATAGGCCGCGTCCTGCCCCGGCCCCAGGTCGCCGCGCGCGATGGCCCCGGCGCCGCCGTGCGCCACGAGGGACCATCGGATGTCCGACTTGTCGGAACGGGACGACATCCACCCTCTCCTGACGTGGGCCTGACGCGGCCCCGACACGGGGCCTGACAAGGGGCCTGACAAGGGGCCTGACGCGCTCGCGAAGCCCCCTAGGCCTTCGCCGGCAGCACGCCCCGGCGAATCTGGTCCAGCTCGATCGACTCGAACAGGGCCTTGAAGTTGCCTTCGCCGAAACCCTCGTTGCCCTTGCGCTGGATCAGCTCGAAGAAGATCGGGCCGATCATGTTCTCGGTGAAGATCTGCAGCAGCAAGCCCTGGCCCTCGGTGGGCGCGCCGTCGATGAGGATCTTGTTGGCCTGGAGGCGCTGGACGTCCTCGCCGTGCCCCGGGATGCGGGCCTCGATGCCGTCGAAGTAGGTGTCGATGGTGTCCTGGAACAGCACGCCCTGCTCGCGCATGGCCTCGACGGACTCATAGATGTCGTCGGCGCCCAGCGCGATGTGCTGGATGCCCTCGCCCTTGTAGTCCTTCAGGAATTCCTCGATCTGCGAGTGCTCGTCCTGGCTCTCGTTCAGCGGGATGCGGATCTTGCCGTCCGGGCTGGTCATGGCCTTCGAAACCAGCGCCGTCTGCTTGCCCTCGATGTCGAAGTAGCGGATCTCGCGGAAATTGAAGATCTTCTCGTAGAAGTCGGCCCACTTGACCATGTTGCCGCGCTGGACGTTGTGGGTCAGGTGGTCGAGGTAGGTCAGGCCGCGCGAGTTCGCCTCGACCTGGGACTCGGCGCCTTCGATGGGCAGGAAGTCGACGTCGTAGATCTCCTGCGCGCCATAGCGGTCGACCAGGTAGAGGTTCGAGCCGCCGATCCCCTGGATGGCCGGGATGTTCAGCTCCATCGGACCCACGGGGCCTTCCACGGGCGTGGCGCCGCGCTCCACCGCCAGCTTGAACGCCTTGGCCGCGTCGCGGACGCGGAAGGCCATCGCGTTGGCCGAGGGACCGTGGGCGGCGCGGAAATCGGCCGCCTGGCCGGCGGGCTCCATGTTGAGGATGAAGTTGATGTCGCCCTGGCGGAACCGCAGCACGTTCTTGGACCGGTGCTTCGACACGGCCGTGAACCCCATCTTCTCGAACAGGTCCTTCAGCCGCTCGGGTTCGGGCGAGGTGAATTCGACGAACTCGAATCCGTCGGTGCCGAGCGGATTGTCGAACAGGTCGCCGGACGCTGCGTGGCGGGCGGGAGCGGTGGTCTGAGCGGACATGGGGGCGTTCTCCTGAACCTGCCCATCTAGTATCATATGAAACTATATTGCGATAGATGCGCCTGAGGGAACGCACAAAAGCCGGGGATGGCGCCATGCCGGCTTCGCGCCTGGGCGACATCCGCTGCGAGCGCTGCTAGGCAGGGCGCCGGTTTCTCCCTGGATCGCCCATGTTCCGAAAGATCTACGAGTGGACGATGCGGCTCGCCGGTTCGCGCCACGCGCCCGCGTCCCTCGCCGCGGTCTCGTTCGCCGAGAGCTCGTTCTTCCCGATCCCCCCCGACGTGATGCTGGCGCCGATGGTGCTGGCGCGCCGCGAGAAGGCGTTCGTCTACGCCGCGATCTGTACGGCCGCGTCCGTGGCCGGCGGCCTGCTGGGCTATGCGATCGGCGTCTGGCTCGAACCCCTGGGCCTGGTCATCCTGAGGCTGTTCGGACATCCCGAAGGGCAGGCCGAATTCCAGAAGTGGTTCGATCAGTGGGGGCTGGCCGTCATCCTCATCAAGGGCGCCACGCCGATCCCCTACAAGCTGGTGACGATCACCGCCGGCTTGGCGCGATTCGACCTCTTCACCTTCATCTGGGCCTCGGTCCTGACCCGCGGCGTCCGCTTCTTCGCCGTCGCCGCGATCCTGAAATACTTCGGCCCGGCCATGCTCCAGGAGTTCGAGCGCCGTCTGAACCTGTATTCGATCCTGCTCCTGGCCCTTCTGGTCGGCGGGATCGTGCTCCTGAAGTTCGTTTTCTAGTCGCCGACACTTGTCCATAAGGTTGGGCCGATGACCTCTGTCCTGCGACACATCCTCGACCGTTGGCGGCTATGCGCGGTGCTCGCGGCGGCGGGCATGCTGGCGGCGGCCCACGCCTTCGAGACCTTCGGCGGCTATGCGCCCTGCATGCTCTGCCTGCGCCAGCGCGAGGCCTACTGGGCGGCCCTCGGCCTCGGCGCAGCGTTCATGGTGCTCGTGCGCATGCCCGGCGGACCGCGGTGGCGCGCAGCGACCTGTTGGGTTCTGGGTCTGGTCTTTCTCGTCGGCGCGGGGATCGCGGCCTATCATGCCGGCGCCGAGTGGAAGTTCTGGCCCGGCCCCTCGGCCTGCGCCGTCACCTCAGGCGGGGTGAGCGCCGCCGACCTCTCCGCATTCCTGGAGGGCGCGCCCGTCCGGGCTCCGGCCTGCGACGAGGCCCCCTGGGTCTTCGCCGGCCTGTCGATGGCGGGATGGAACGCCTTGATCTCTCTGGGGCTGGCGATCCTGAGCGTGATGGCCGCCCTGCGGGAACGGAGCAAGCGATGAGCCGAGACACACACCGCCAACCGACACCCCCTCGTCCCGGCCGTGGCGCGACCGCCGCGCGCCTCGCCGAGATCCTGCGGGTGGATCACGCCGGCGAACTGGCCGCCGTCCAGATCTACCGCGGCCAGCAGGCGGTGATGGGCGCAGCCCCCGGTCGCGAAGCCCTGGCCGAACGCTTCGGACGGATGGCCGCGGAAGAGGGCGAGCACCTCGCGCGCTTCGAGACGCTCCTCAACGACCGTCGCGTACGCCCCACCCTGATGGCGCCCGTCTGGCGCCTCGCCGGATTCGGCCTGGGCGCCGCCACCGCTCTCATGGGCGAAAAGGCCGCCCATGCCTGCACCGAGGCCGTCGAGACCGTGATCGGCGAGCACTACGCCGATCAGGTGGCCGAGCTTGAGACGCGCGATCCCGAACTGGCCGCCCAGCTCGCAGCGTTCCGCGACGACGAGCTGGCCCACCGCGACGCGGCCGTCGAGGACGGCGCCCGCGAGGCGCCGGGCTACAGCCTGCTCTCGGCGGTGATCCAGGCCGGTTGCCGCGCCGCCATCAGGATCAGCGAGAAGGTCTGAGATCGCCCCTGGGCGACGCGACGTCGGCGAACCGGGCGGCGCTGGACCCTGCGCATCGCCTGGGAGCTCCGCGACGTCGCGCGCATTGCGGGCGGCCTGCGACGAAGCCTCGCCCACCGTCCTTCAGGCCCGGCTGACCGAGTTGCGGGCCGCGGGCCTCGTCGACCTGATCGCCGGCCGGGGTTACGCCCTCACGCCGATGGGCCGGGAACTGATGGACTCGTTCATGCCGCTCTACGGCTTCGCCGAGCGCTGGGCGCAGGCCGTCCACAGACCGGCGGACGCCGATCGGGACGACTCATGAATTCTTCCGGTAAGGACTCGCCAGACGCCTGAAGTTCTGCTTTTGTTCGCGTCAGGGAGTTGAATCATGGCGGACGGAAGCCGACAGCAATTCAGCCGGGACTGGACGGTGGGCGAAGCGCGCCTGGGCTGGGCCACGGCCGCGCGGTCCAGCCTCTGGGCGCGCTGCGCCTGCGGGCGCGAGGCGGTGGTCGATCCCCGCCCCTGGCTGGACCAGGGCCTGAGCCGCCAGACACTCCACGATCTGGAACACCGTCTGCGCTGCGTGTGCGGCGCCCGCCAGGCGGCTCTGGAGATTCGCGGACTCGCCGAGGCCCCGGGCGGGGGCGCCGGCGGAATCCACGTCTTCCGCTAGGCTCTGACCAGCGCCAGGGCCGGTTGCATGCGGCGCGCGCGGCGCAGCATCGCCCCGGCCAGGCCGAATCCGCCGATCATCAGCGCCCAGGTCCCGGGCTCCGGCACGGCGGCGATGGCGAAGCTCTGATGGGCGCTCTTCGTCCCGTACTTGCCGGTCTCGGAGATGAAGGTGATGCCGCTGTTCACGTGGCCGTAGCCCGTGAGGTAGTCCATGTAGTTCGCCGAGGCGAAATTACCCATGAGGCCGTTCACCGCGCCGTTGCCGCTGGTGACGGTGTAGCCCGGATTGATGACGCGCCAGATCGCCCCCTGCAAAGCCGCCAGGGTGTCGATCTTGCTCGTGCTGGACGGCGCCTGATCGTAGACGAGCGTGCCGTAGTTCACGAGCCGGCCAACCTGGAGCACCTGCTGGTCGCTCAGCGGCGCGGCGCCCACGAACGGCGTCGAGGTCAGGTATTTCGAATCCGTCTCGAGCGCGTTCTCGTCGTCGTACTTGAGGTTCAGCACGCCGGTGCTGATCGAGTGGAAGATGTCCACGCAGAAGCCGACGAAGTTGAACGAATCCCCGACCGCCGCCGTGCCCTCGTAGGCCGTGAAGTACAGCGGCGCCATGTAGACCGCCTGGTTCAGGCCAGGGCCGCTGATCGTCGCGGTCCGCGACTTGTCCATGGTGGCGGACTGCAGGAAGTACTCCGCCGATTGCGCCGGAGCGCTCATCGCCATGGTGCAGGCGAACGCCAAGGCCGGCAGCGCGCCCTTCAGGGCGAGCGAGGCGGACTGGATTGCATTGAAACGGGACACTTCGGAGCTCCTGCCGTCGGTTTTCGCCGGCAGGAGCAGGAAGCAGGCCAACCGTCGCAGACGGCGCGCGCGAGGCGCCCCGTCTGCTCGGGACACCCGATCAGGCCGCGGCGGCCTGGCGGCGCGAGCGGCGCAGCATGGCGCCGGCGCAGGCGAAGCCGCCGATCATCATCGCCCATGTCGCAGGCTCGGGAACCGCGGCGATGGCGAACGCCTGGGTCAGCTTGCTGTCGGGATAGACCCGGCTGTCGGTGAACGGCGTGAGGAACTTGATGCCGCTGTGGACGTGGCCGTAGTCGGCGTTGAAGAAGCTCGTGTAGCTGAGCCCGGCCAGGTTATCGATGCGGGTGTTCAGCGTCGCGTTGGTGCTGGTGACGTTCAGGCCCGACACCACCTGCCAGATCGCGCCCTGGACCACCGCCAGTTCGTCGTAGCGGGCCGCGCCGCCCGGCGCGTTGTAGAAGACGTTCGTCCCGTAGTTCACCAGCCGGCCGATCTGGAGGATCTCCTGGTCGGTCAGCACCTTGGGCGCGGTCGGATGCGAGTCCGTCGTGAGCGGGATGGTGTCGGTGTACTTGAGGTCGGGATTGTAATCGGCCAGCGTGATCGCGTGGTAGACGTCGACGCAGAAGGCGACGAGGTCGCTGAACGGCTGGTCCACCACATCGTCGATATAGCCATCGAACTGAACCGGCGTGGCCTTCACATTGCCGATCCCGGCGATGTTCAGCGTACGCGGGCTGTCCATCGTCCCGCTCTGCATGATGTAGGTGGCGGCCTGCGCCATCGGCGCGAAGGCGAGGCCCGCGGCCACCGCGGCGGCCCCCACCGCGACCTTCGCCCCCCCAGACGTCAGCCCGCGAGTCATGTTTCCAAAGAACTGAAGCACCGTGTCCTTACCCCGTTGTCTTTCCCGCTTTCCCCGAAGAGGCGGCACGCCGTCGCCGACCCGCGCCCGTCCAAACCACGGTTAGGTCGAAAATTAACCATGGGAAATCGGACTCGCCTGAGCCGGGAAAATGCGGGGCCGAAGGCGGTCTGCGGCTCCCCCAGGTTGGGGGGAAGGACTGGGGGAGCCGCGTTCCGGAGGCCGTCGGGAGAGACGGCCGGCGGGGTCGGGGACCGGGTGTGGGGGAGGAAGACCCGCCGCCGACATCCGCATGTTCGACGCCGGATGCGGCGGACGTAGGGCGCAAGCGTGGCCTCTGCGGCCCCAACTAAGGCGGCCGCCGCCGTTTTCGAAACACAGCCGTAACGCGGCGAGGGCGTCGTTCGGCGCGCGATGGCGGTTCAGGAGGCCGCCGACCGCGCGGCCGCACGCCGCAGCGCCCTGGAACGCTTCTACGCCGCGCTCAGCCCCGAGCAGCAGCGGGTCTTCGACGCCCTCGGCCGCCTGACGGGACCGGGCGGATCGGCCCCCGATGACCCGCAGCCGGGCCGCAGAGGTCCCCGGCCGGACCATGGCCCCGGCTGACGCCGGGCGCATCGATGCGAATGTGGCGAAGTCGCGATGACGGCGCCACAGTCCCCGCCGAAAGGCCCAGCATGACGGCAGACTCCCCCGCCCCGACGGCGCGCCATATCCTTGTGGTCGACGACGACACCGACCTGCGGGGCCAGATCGTCGACTACCTGTCCGAGCACGGCTACCAGGTGCACGCCGCTGCGGACGCGCGGACGATGGACCAAGCGTTGGAATCGGCGCCGATCGACCTCGTGGTGCTCGACGTGATGCTGCCGGGCGAGGACGGCCTGTCCATCTGCCGCCGCCTAGCCGCCGAGGGCGGCCCCGCCATCATCATGGTGAGCGCCATGGGCGAGGAGATCGACCGAGTCCTGGGCCTGGAACTGGGCGCCGACGACTATCTGGCCAAGCCTTGCAGCCCGCGCGAGCTGCTCGCGCGCGTGCGCGCAGTGTTCCGGCGCCTGGACGAGGTGCGGGGCGGCGCGCCCAAGCGGGGCAAGGCCTATCGGTTCCAGGGCTTCACCCTCGACGCCCTCCGCCGCCAGCTCCGCGCGCCCAACGGCGCCACCATCCTGCTGACCTCGGGCGAATATTCGCTGCTGTCCGCGTTTCTGGACCACCCGCAGCGGATCCTGTCGCGCGACCAGCTCCTCGACATCGCCCGCGGCGAGGACGTCGATGTCTTCGATCGGGCGGTCGACGTCCAGATCAGTCGGCTGCGCCGCAAGCTCCACGCTTGCAGTGATGGCGAGATCATCAAGACGGTTCGCGGCGCGGGCTACATGTTCGACGTCGCCGTGACCCGGCCATGAGTCCGTCCCGACGCCTGCGGGTCAGCATCGGCCTCCAGCTGGTGGCCCTGATCGGCGCCTGCCTGGTGGCGACCCATCTCGTGGTCTTCGCCGCCGTGGCCCTGCTGCCGCCGCCCCGCCCCCCACTGTACCGGATCGCCGAAGTGGCCGAGGCGCTGAACGGCGGCGCTCTGGACGCCCGGCTGGGCCGTCCCCTCCTGCGCGAAGTCGTCGACACCCCCCCCGAGGCCCGACCCTTGTCGCGCCGTCGGGCCTGGGCGGCCGAGGCCCTGGCCGCCGAGTTGGGACGCCCGCGGGACGAGGTGCGGTTCGTCCCCCGCCTGCCCGGACGGCTCGAACGGCTCCTGCAACCCGAGCGCGGCCTGCGCCAGGCCCTGCCGGCGCACGGTGGGCGGGAGGGGCCCCCGCCCGCCCCGCCGTCCCTTCCTCCCGACGCGCCGCCGGAAAGGTCCCGCCTGGACGGGTCCTCGGGGCCGATCCCACCCGCCGTGGACCGGGCGCACGGCCCCCGCGAACTGGTGATGGGCGACTTCACGGCTGCGCTGCGCCGGCCCGACGGCCGCTGGACGGTGGTCCGGACATCTCCCGAGTCGTTCCCCACAGAGTGGCAACGACGCCTCTTCCTGGTGCTGGCGGCCGGATTCGCCGTCGTGGCGCCGGCCGGCCTGCTTTTCGCGCGCCGCATCACCGCACCGCTGAAGCGGTTCGGCCAGGCTGCGGAACGCCTGGGACGCGACCCTCTGGCGCCGCAGATGACCCTGTCCGGGCCCGCCGAGATCGGCGCCGCCGCCGACGCCTTCAACGACATGCAGGCCCGGCTGCGACGGTTCATCGACGACCGCACGGCGATGGTGGGCGCGATCAGCCATGACCTGCGCACGCCGCTCGCGCGGATCCGCTTCAAGCTGGAACGCGCGCCCGCCGACGTCCGCCAGGGGGTCCTGGCCGACGTGAGCCAGATGGAGCAGATGATCCAGGGCGTACTGACCTTCATCCGCGACGAAGGCGCCCCGCGCCGGCGCGAGCCTCTGGACCTGCTGTCCGTGGTGGAGGTCGTCGCCGACGACGCCGCGATGATGGGGTGGGACGTGGAGCTGGCCGAAAGCGAGCCGGATGACGCCGAGCCCGTGACCGTCGAGGGCGACGCCGTCGCGCTCCAGCGCCTGTTCGTCAACCTCGTGGAGAATGCGGTGAAGTACGGAGGCCGGGCGCGCCTCAGCGTCGCGCGCGTCGATGGCCACGCCGTGGTCGAGATCGCAGACGCCGGGCCCGGCCTGTCGCCCGAGGATCTGGAGCGGGCCTTCGCGCCGTTCTACCGCACCGATGCGTCGCGCAACCTGGACGCCGGCGGCATGGGCCTCGGCCTGCCCATCGCCCGATCCACGGCGCGGGCGCACGGCGGCGACATCACCCTGTCGGCACGCCCGGAAGGCGGCCTCGTCGCCCGCGTCACGCTGCCGCTCGCCTGATCCTGGTCGCGCCATCTAGCGGCACGCTCAATGTCACTATATAAGCCTCTCAAACGAACAGGAACGGGTTGGGAGGACATCACGTGAGGCTGAGGACATGGCTTGCGGCCGGGGCGGTCGCACTGGTGGCGGCCGGAGGGCTGGCCTACATGAACCGGGCCACGATCCTGTCGATGGTCGCCAAGTCCCAGATGCCCCCGGTCGAGCCGAACCGGCCGGTGACCTGGGCGCAGGGCCCCGCCCAGCCGCCGACGGGCGAGCGGCCGCCGAACATCATCCTGATCCTGGTCGACGACCTCGGCTACAACGACATCTCGCTGCACGGCGGCGTCGGCGGTGGCGCCGTACAGACGCCGCATATCGATTCCCTCGCGCGGGATGGCGTCGCCTTCGAGCAGGGCTACACCGGCAACGCCACATGCGCCCCGTCGCGCGCCGCGCTGATGACCGGCCGCTATGCAACCCGCTTCGGCTTCGAGTTCACCCCGGCGCCGATCGCCTTCCAGCGCATGGTGGGCACCAATTCCGAACCCGGCTCGCCGGTGAAGCCGCACTTCTTCCAGGATCGCGTCAAGGACATGCCGTCCGGCGGCAAGGACGACAGTCGCAGCGCGTCCAACATGCTGAGCGTGCCGACCAGCGAGATCACCATCGCCGAGGCCCTCAAGACGCGCGGCTACCACACCATCCATCTGGGCAAGTGGCACCTGGGCGGCGAGAAGGGATCTCGCCCCGAGGAGCAGGGCTTCGACGAGAGCCTGGGGTTCATCTCGGGCGGATCGATGTTCCTTCCCGAGAAGGACCCGAACGTCGTCAACGCCAAGCAGGACTGGGACCCCATCGACAAGTTCCTGTGGCCGAACCTGCCGTATGGCGTCCAGTACAACGGCAGCCCGATGTTCGAGCCGCGCGGCTACATGACGGACTATCTGGCCGACGAGGCGATCGCCGCCATCAAGGCGAACCGGAACCGGCCCTTCTTCATGTACTGGGCGCCCAACGCGCCGCACACGCCGCTCCAGGCCAAGAAGTCGGACTATGACGCCCTGCCCTCGATCTCGCTGCACCGCGAGCGGGTCTATGGCGCCATGATCAAGAACCTGGACGACAACATCGGCCGCATCCTCCAGACGCTGAAGGACGAGGGGCTGGACCAGAACACCCTGGTGATCTTCACCTCCGACAACGGCGGCGCGGGCTATATCGGGATCGAGGGCGTCAACGCGCCGTTCCGCGGCTTCAAGTCGACGTTCTTCGAAGGCGGCATCCGCACGCCGTACTTCATGCGTTGGCCGGCGGCGATCCCGGCCGGTTCGCGCTACCCCTACCCCGTGACGCACGTGGATCTGTTCTCGACCACCGTGGCGGCCGGCGGCGGGCAGTCGCCCTCCGACCGCACGATCGACGGCGTCGATCTGCTTCCGTTCGTCCAGGGCCGCGCCGATGGTCGGCCGCACCAGACGCTGTTCTGGCGGTCGGGCCAGTACCGCGCGATCCGCGACGGCGACTGGAAGCTGCAGCTCAACGGCGCCCGCAACGACAAGGTCTGGCTCTTCAACCTGGCCGACGACCCCACCGAGAAGAAGGATCTGGCGGCGGCCGAGCCGGCGCGCGTCCAGCAGATGCTGGGCCTGCTCAAGGCCCGCGAGGCGGAGATGGTGAAATCCATGTGGCCGTCTCTGCTGCAGGGCGCCGTCTACGTGGATCGCGTCGGGGGCTCGCCCTACGGCCAGAACGACGAATACATCCTCTGGGACAACTGAGGCTCCGTCATGTCGCGACCGCTGACCACGGCGGGCGGCGTGGCGTTCCTCAGGACGCCTGAGGACAGCTTCGCCGGCCTGCCCGACTATCCCTACGCGCCGAACTACATCGAGTTCGAGGGCCTGAGGATGCACTACGTCGACGAGGGGCCGCGCGACGGTCCCCTCGCCCTGCTGATGCACGGCATGCCGACGTGGAGCTATCTGAACCGGCACATCATCGCCCGCCTGGTCGAAGCGGGCTGGCGGTGCGTGGCGGCCGACCACATCGGCTTTGGGCGATCGGACAAGCCCGTGGACGACGGATGGTACTCCATCCGCCGTCATCGGGCGGCGCACAGGGCCCTGATCGAAGGTCTCGACCTCACGGACATCACCCTCTTCTGCCAGGACTGGGGCGGCCCCATCGGGCTCGCCCAGGCAGCCGAAATCCCCGAGCGGTTCTCGCGGCTCGTGGTGATGAACACCTGGCTGCACCATGTCGGCTACGCCTACGAGCCGGACCTCCTGCGCTGGAACGAGATGTGGCGGCCCAGCGGCTTCTTCGCCGAGAACGTGCCCGAGCGGGTCAGTCTGGGCTGGTTCATGATGATCAGCCTGGGCCACATGGCCGCGCGGGACCTCTACGGCATCGCCCAGACGGGCGCTTATCCGGCGCTGACCGAGGTGGGCGAACAGGCGCGGCGGGGCTATGACGCGCCCTTCGCGGGTCTGGGCCGACCCGGCCACGCGGGACCTCGAAGATTTCCTCTCAGCCTGCCGTTCGACAATCCCGAGGGCGGAGCCGCCGACGACCAGGCGCGCCATTTCGAGACCCTGCTGGGCTGGCGCAAGCCGATCCACTTCGTCTGGGGCGGCGCCGACAAGACCTTCACCGAGGCCTGGGGGCGGGACTGGGCGGCCCGGTATCCGCAGGCGACCTTCGACCTGCTGCCCGACGCCGGCCACTTCCTGCAGGACACGCACGGGCGGCGTATCGCGGAGATCGTGCTGGGGCATGCGGCGTCATGAAACTGCTCCCGCCCCCAGGTCCGGCCGACTTGTCGGCCAGTCGCGCGGCCTCGATCTTCCTCGGGGTCTGCGCCGTCTTCACCATTGGGCCGGGCGCGATCCACAGCTTCCTGCCGGACGGCGGCGCCGAGGTGATCGCCGGGCTCGACCTGGGCGACCGGCGGGACCTGGTGATCAGCGTCTTCGCGTGGCAGGGCTCGACCCAGATCGCCTTCGGCCTGGCGATGGCGGCCGTGGCCCTGCGCTACCGGGCGCTCACGCCGCTGTTCCTCCTGCTGCTGGCGGTCGAGCGCACGCTGATGACCCTACACGCCTGGGTCCTGAAGCCGGGCGGCCAGCATCATCCGCCCGAGCACTACGCCAGTCCGGCGACCGCGGTGCTGGCGCTGATCTTCCTGGCCATCGCCCTGCGCGCCCGACCGGCCCGACACACGCCATGACGCGTGGGCGCGCCCCCCGCGCGCCCACGCGTCCCAGCCCCCCGGCTGTTCGAACGGGCTATTCGAAGCCGACGCCCGGTTTGGTCTTGATGTTGAGTTGGCCCGCGAGCCCCGCCTTGCGGTGGTGTTCGATGGCCTGCATCTCGGGCGACATGGCCATCGCCTGGAAGGCCTTCAGCGACGGATACTCCGCCAGGCCGACAGCGTCCCAGAGCTCCTCAACCTCGCCCAGCAGCAGGCCGGTGACCTGGCCGTTGAAGCGGATCCGTCCCCCCAGGCCTTCGACCAGCTTGCGCACTTCTACCGCGTAGCGGTTGTAGGCCTGAAGGCCGGTCAGATGTGAATCCGAACCGTCCGGATACTCGGCCTTCTCCTTGAACTTCAAAAGGTTGACCATCACGAATGGCCCATCCTCGGGGCCGGCGAAGAACTGCATCGCCTGCTTCGGTTCCGGGTGGACCGCATTGACGACCTTCATGGCTTTTCCTCCCTCCAACACGTCCTTCAGTCCCGGCGGCGGATCATGGCGTCGAGAATGTCGACGATCGGCCCCGGGCTGTCTTCCTGCAGGAAATGACCGCCGTGCAGCATGGTGTGCGGCTGATCCTTCGCGCCGGGCACGCGCGCCTGGAACAGCGCCTCGCCGCCCTGGGTGATGGGATCGCCGTCGCTGAACGCGGTGAGGAAGGGCTTCCTGAACGTCTCCAGCACCTTCCAGGCCGCACGATTCTCCTCGACCGAGGCGTGCTCGGGCGTCACCGGCACCAGGGTCGGAAACTGGCGGGCGCCTTCCTTGTAGGTGTCGTCCGGGAACGGCGCGTCATAGGCCGCGACCTCGGCGTCGGTGAGCGCCCGGGCGGACCCCATGTTGATCAGACCGCCGATCGGCATGACCGGAATGGTCTGGCTCAGTTCCAGCCACGACTTGAAGCCTTCGGTCATGCCCGACCCGACCGGCAGGCCCGTGTTGGCCACCACAACGCCCGCGAAGCGTTCGGGGAAGGCCGCCACGAGGCGAAGGCCGATCAGGCCGCCCCAATCCTGGCAGAACAGCGTGACGTCCTTCAGGTCCATCGCCCGGAACCAGTCGCTCATCCAGGCCACATGACGTTCGTAGGTGTAGTCGGTGCGCAGGCTGGGCTTGTCCGACCGGCCGAAGCCGATCAGGTCGGGCGCGATGGCCCGATGGCCCTTCTCGGCGAGACCCCGGATGATGTGGCGATAGAGGTACGCCCACGACGGTTCGCCGTGCATCAGCAGGACCGGCGCGCCATCGCGCGGCCCCTCGTCCACATAGTGCAGACGCATCCGCGTGCCGCCTGCGTCCGTCACGTCGCCATAGCGGGGTTCGTAAGGCCAGTCCGGCAGTCCCTCGAACCGAGCGTCCGGCGTGCGCAGAACCTCCATGTCCTCTCCTCGACCCTCTCGTCATACTCAGTATCGCGCCATATAGTGACACCATGCCTGTCACTACAAGCGAAGATCGGTCCGGAACGGCGCACGTCGCCGGCGCCCCGGCCTCGACAGCAGGCGGCAAGGCGGGCAGATCATGGGCATGACCTCCGCTCCCGGCCTCGCGCCCGGTCCCGACGAGACCTCCGCCGACCATTCCGACGGCCGTCGACGGCGAGGCCAGGACAATCGCGCGAGGATCGTCCGGGCGATGATGGAGATCGTCCATTCGGGCGAAGTGGCCCCCAGCGCCGAGCAGGTGGCGAGCCGCGCCGAAGTGGGCCTGCGCACCGTCTTCCGCCACTTCCAGGACATGGACAGCCTGTACCGCGAGATCTCGGCGGTGATCTCAAAGGAGGTCCGCGGCGACTTCCTGGGGCCGCTGGCCGCCCAGGACTGGCAGGGGCGGGTGCTCGAGATGGCGGGACGGCGCATCCGGGCCTACGAGAAGATGGCCCCCTTCAAGCGGGCGGGCGACGCCTTCCGCCATCGCTCGAAATTCCTGGGCACCGATTACAACATCCTGGTCGTGGAACTGCGCGAGCGGCTCGAAGCCGAACTGCCGGCGACGGTTCGCCGGGATCGCGACACTCTAGAGGCGCTGGATCTCGCCCTGAGCTTCGAGACCTGGTCGCGTCTGCGCCGCGAGCAGGGCCTGACGCCCAAGCGCACCCAGGCCGTGGTCGAGGCCTTGATCCGCCGCCTGCTGGCCTGAGACGCGGGAGCCCGCGTCAGGCCTCCAACTCGATGTCCCAGTAGAGATAGTCCAGCCAGCTCTCGTGCAGGTGGTGCGGGGGGAAGCGGCGGCCGCGTTCCTGCAGTTCGTAGGCGCTGGGACGACGCGGCTTCAGCCGCGGGTGCATGTGGGCTTCATGCGGCATGCGGCCGCCCTTGGTCAGGTTGCAGCGCGCGCAGGCCGCGACGATGTTCTCCCAGGTCGTGCGGCCGCCGCGCGAACGCGGGATCACATGGTCGAACGTGAGGTCGCTGTCGGCCGAGCAGTACTGGCAGGTGAAGCTGTCGCGCAGGAAGACGTTGAAGCGCGTGAACGCGGGAGGGCGATCCTGGGCCACATACTGCTTCAGCGAGACCACGCTGGGCAGCTTCATCGCGAACGACGGGGAATGGACTTCCTGGTCGTAGGTCGACACCACGTCGACGCGATCCAGGAACACCGCCTTGATGACCTCCTGCCAGGGCCACAACGACAGCGGATAGTAGGACAGGGGCCTGAAGTCGGCGTTCAGGACCAGACAGGGCCAGCCTGAGGGCGGAGCCTTAAGCACCTGCATGGCAGGTCCTCCGCGGGCGCTCGACGGCGGCTATGACGCTCGACTTTGGACTGAAGACGCACCTCCAGACGGCAAAGAATTCGACGTGGCTGGAGAAAATATAGGTCCGATTCGGAGACAACTCTACGACGGCGGGGGCCGAAACCCTCGCGCGCCTCGCCCTTGCCTTCGGGCGAGGCGCTGACTGCGGCGCATTGGGCTCAGGCGCCGAGGACGGCGGTGGCGCCGGCGACGGTCAGGGCGAGTCCGACGAAGGCGAACGACACGACGGTGTCCAGCAGGCGGTTCATCAGGGTCGACATCTCGTTATCTCCCGTCCTGGGCAAGGCGGCCGATCCGCCCCGCATCCGATCTAGACACTGATTAGATATCGCAATCTGAACACCGAACAGATCAGCGATTTTGCCTGACAGCTATGCGTTTCCGCATGGCGACAGCGACTGCCTCCCACACGACGGGCATCCGCCGGCCGCGAGCGTCGGCGTGAGGTCATCCGAAGCCGCAAGCGGCGAATCTCGAATCGCCAGGAACCCCGGGAGACGCGGCGGGACGGAAGCCGGGTCCGCGCGCAAAAGAACGGGCGCCGCTTTCGCGGCGCCCGAGGCGGTGTGTGCGAAGGATCGTGACTACCGGCGACGGTAGCCGCTGTCGTAGCGGTCGTAGCCGTAGCGGGGCGTGGCCTGGCGGTAGCCGTAGCCGTAGCCGCCGCGGTCGTAGGCCTGGTAGCGGCTGTCGCCGTAGTAGGGGCGGCTGTCACGATAGGCGTAGCCGTAGCGATCCCGACGCCTGTCGTTGTCGTTGTTCACCGCCGCGCCGACCGCGGCGCCGGCGACGGCGCCCAGGACCACGCCTTCGGTCTTGCCGTTGCCGATGGCGGCGCCGGCGACACCGCCCAGGATCGCACCGATCAGGGCGCTTTCCCCCTTGGACGCGGCGGCGGCCTGCGAGGCCGGCAGGGCGACCGCGCCCGCGGCCGTGAGAACCATCGCGGTTCTGATCAGCTTGTTCGTCATGGCTCGTTCTCCTTGCCTTGCCGGACCCGCGGAGGCGCATGTCCGGCGTATCTTGGAGACGAACCTAGGACCCCCGGCCTGAACGACCCCGGAGTCCCCTGTTCAGCTTGGCGACAGGTTTCGGACCGCCCTCAGGCCGGCACAAGCTCGCGCCGCACCAGGCGGGCGTAGTCGTCCATCAGGCCCAGCGACAGCGCCGCGGGGGTGAAGCGGTACTCGCCGATCTCGGCCACGGGCGTCACCTCGGCGGCCGTGCCGACGACGAAGCATTCGGTGAAACCGGCCAACTCTTCGGGCCGGATGTGGCGCTCGACCACCTCGATACCCTTTTGCTTCGCCAGCCCGATCACCGTCTGGCGGGTGATGCCGTTCAGGAAGCAGTCGGGCGTCGGCGTGTGGATCACCCCGTCCTTCACGAAGAAGACGTTCGAGCCCGTGCTCTCGGCGATGTAGCCGCGATAGTCGAGCATCATGGCGTCGGTGTAGCCGTCCTTCTCCGCCGCGTGCTTGGAGATGGTGCAGATCATGTAGAGGCCCGTGGCCTTGGCGTGGACCGGCTCGGTCTCGGGGCTGGGCCGCTTGTACTTGGCCCAGGTCAGCCGGATGCCCCTGGCCCTCTCCTCGGGCGAGAAGTAGGAGGGCCATTCCCACACGGCGACGGCCACGTGGATCTTCGTATTCTGGGCCGAGACGCCGATCATCTCGGTCCCGCGCCAGGCGATCGGCCGGATGTAGGCGTCGGTCAGGCCGTTCTTCGCGCAGGTGTCCTTGCAGGCCTGATCGATCTGCGCCACCGTGAAGGGTATCTCGAAGTCCAGGATCTCCGCGGACTTGAAGAGACGTTCGGTATGCGCCGTCAGCTCGAAGATTTCGCCTCCGTACATCCGCTCGCCCTCGAACACGGCCGACGCATAGTGCAGACCGTGGGTCAGGACGTGCACCTTCGCCTCGCGCCAGGGTACGAACTGGCCGTCCAGCCAGATCCAGCCGTCGCGATCATCGAAGGGAACCAGGGACATGAGGGGAAAGCCTCCTTTCGAATGCGCCTCTTGAACCCGTCACGAAGCCCGGCGTCAAACGAATTGGACGCGGGATGAGCCTCTCCGACGCCCCTGCCCGCCCGCGGCACCTGCTGATCGTCGACGACGACGACCGCATCCGCGATCTGCTGAAGGAGTACCTGACCCGCGCCGGGTTCCGCGTGACGGCGGCGGCCGGCGGCGCGCCGGCCCGCCGGCTGATCGGCGCGCTGGACTTCGACCTGGCGGTCTTCGACGTGATGATGCCCGGCGAGGACGGCTACTCCCTCACCCGCTGGCTGCGCGAACAGCGCGGCGCCCCCGGCCGCACGCCGGTGCTGATGCTGACGGCGAAGACCGAGGCGGGAGACCGGATCGAGGGCCTGAGGCTGGGCGCCGACGACTACCTGGGCAAGCCGTTCGAGCCCGAGGAGCTGTTGCTGCGGATCGAGGCCATCCTGCGTCGCAGCCAGGAGCGCTCCGAGCCCTCGGGGGCGCTGTCTCTGGGGCGCTGCGCCTTCGACGCCGAGCGCGGCGAACTCACCTGTTCGGGCGAGCCCGTGCGCCTGACCGAGGCCGAGGTGGCTCTGCTGCGCCAGCTCGCCCGCACCCCCCACGACGCGGTGGACCGGCTGGAACTGGCCCGGGACTCGGTGGACCCGTCGGGCCGCGCCGTCGACGTGCAGGTCACCCGCCTGCGCCGCAAGATCGAAGACGACCCCAAGACGCCGCGCTATCTCCAGACGGTTCGCGGCGTCGGCTACCGCCTGGCGCCCGACTGATGGGACGGGCTGATGGGTGCGCCCTTTCTCTTCCCCTCGCCCCGCGTGGGATAGGAACGTGAGGCTCCCCTCGTCCTTCCGCGTGCTGGTCCGCTGGCTGAAGCGGCGGCTGCCGGCGACGCTGTTCGCGCGGTCGCTGCTGATCATCGTGCTGCCGGTGGCCCTGATGCAGGTGGCGGTCACCTACGTCTTCTTCGACGCCCACTGGCAGACGGTGACGCATCGCCTGTCGGAAGGGCTGGCCGGCGACATCGCCTGGGCCGTGGAGAGCTACAAGGACGATCCCGCCCCCGGGAATTTCGCCCGCCTCTCGCAGCGCGCGGAAGAGTCCCTGGGCCTCTCCATCGCCCTTCAGCCCGGCCGCCAGCTCCCCGCCAGGCGGCGCGACCCGCCGCCGATCATCGAGCCCTTCTTCGCGCCCATCGACCGTTCTCTGGATCGCGCCCTGTCGGAACGGCTGGACGACCCGTTCTGGTTCGACACCACCCGCTACCCGGCCTACGTCGACATCCGGGTGGACGTGCCGGGCGGGGTGATGCGGGTATTGGCCCCGCGCGAGCGGGCCTTCGCCACCCAGGGGCACATCTTCGTCCTGTGGCTGGCCGTGGCCACGGTGATGCTGACCGCCGTGGCGATCCTCTTCATCCGCAACCAGGTGCGCGCCATCGAGCGCCTGGCCAACGCCGCCGAAGCGTTCGGGCGCGGCGCCGACGCGCCGGCCTTCAAGCCGCACGGCGCCCGCGAGGTCCGACGCGCGGCCACCGCCTTCCTCGACATGCGCGCGCGCATCCAGCGTCACATCGAACAGCGCACGGCCCTGCTCGCCTCGGTGAGCCACGACCTGCGCACGCCGCTGACCCGCCTGAAGCTGGCCCTGGCGCTCGCCGAGCCCAGCAACCGCAACGCCGACATGAAACGCGACCTCGCCGAGATGGAGCACATGATCGACGAATACCTTGCCTTCGCCCGCGGCGAGGGGGGGGAAGCCGCCGAGACGGTGAAGCTGGCGCCGCTGATCCAGGCGGTGAGCGAAGGCGCCCGTCGCCTCGGCGCCCAGGTCCGCGTCGAAGCCGATCCCGATCTGGCCGCCACCGCACGGCCCAACGCGCTAAAGCGAGCGCTGTCCAACCTGGTGATGAACGCCGCGGCCCACGGCGAGCATCTGGTCGTCACGGCGGAACGCGTCGGCGGCGCGATCGAGATCACGGTGGACGACGACGGGCCCGGCATCCCGGCCGAACGCCACGAGGAGGCGTTCAAGGCTTTCGCCCGGCTGGACGAGGCCCGCAACCAGAACACCAAGGGCGTCGGCCTCGGCCTGGCCATCGCCCGCGACGTGGCCCGCGGTCACGGCGGCGACATCGTGCTGGGCCGTTCGCCGCTGGGCGGACTGCGCGCCGTGATCCGACTGCCGGGCTGACGGCGTTCACGCACGGTTCAGGCGTCCGGCGCAGCGTGCCGGCAAGACATCGAGGGGGAACACATCCATGCGCATCGCCGCCGTCATAGTCGCCGTCACGTTCTCAGCGGGCCTGGCCCTCGCCGGCGGGCCGGCCGCCGCCGACCCCGTCCACGGCGAATGGCTGACCCCGGACGGCTCGGGCAAGATCCGGATCGCCCCCTGCCCGGGCAAGCCCGACCGGGTGTGCGGCGCCATCTCCTGGCTCAAGAACCCCGCCGACGCCAAGGCGACCGACCTGAACAACCCCGACCCGGCGCTCAAGCGCCGGCCGATCCTGGGCCTGCCGATGATCCGCGACTTCAAGGCCGCCGGGCCCGGCCGCTGGACGGGCGGCAAGATCTACGACCCCAACAGCGGCAAGACCTACGACAGCAAGCTGTCGGTGAACCCCAACGGAACGCTCAAGGTGGAGGGCTGCGTCCTGATGGTCTGCCAAGCCCAGACCTGGCGGCGAAGCTAGACCATTCGTCGCTCGATTGGATCCAGCGCGGGACGCCGAAGACTCTAGCCGCCCAGTTCCTTCGAGCGGCGGACGGCCGCGGCCACCGCCTCCTCCAGCAGGCCCGGAAGGCCGCCCTCGCCCATCAGAACCTCGAGCGCCGCCTGGGTGGTGCCGCCGGGCGAGGTCACCTGGCGGCGCAGCTCGGCCGGATCCTCGCCGTCCTCGGGCGCCAGCCCGCCCGCCGCGCCGGCGGCCTCCAGGGCTTCGATGAACGCGTAGAGATAAGCCGGCGCCGAACCCGAAACCGCCGTCGCGGCGTGCATCAGGCCCTCGTCGTGAAGGTCGACCACCGCACCCAGCGGCTCGAACAGCGCCCGCGCCCGCGCCCGCGCCGCCGGGTCGTCGGCGAACAGGCTGGCCGTGCCCTGGCCGATGGCGGCCGCCGTCGTGGGCATGACCCGCGCGACGGGACGCCCGCCGAACGCCTTGGCGATGTCGCCCGAGCGCACGCCGGCGCAGATCGAGACCACCACCGCCCCCGCGCCCAGCCAGGCGGCCGTCTCGCCCGCCACGTCGCGCCAGATCTGCGGCTTCACCGACAGCACCACCGTGCCGGCGCGCGCCAGGTCGGCGTCGGGCGGGTTCACCAGCGCCCCGGCGCGCGCGGCCAGTTCCGCCGCAGGGCCGGGATGGGGATCGCGGACCATCAGTTCGCGGCCGTCGAAGGCGCCGGCGGCCAGCCAGCCCTCGATCATCGCTCCGCCCATGCGCCCGGCGCCCAGCATCAGGATCGGTGTGCTCATCGCCGCACGCTTAGCCGAGGGCCGCGGCCGGCAAAACCCCGAACGCAAGCAGGAGGGCGCGCGCCGCCGAGGCCCAGTTCCTCAGGAGTATGCTCGGCCCGGAGCAGGGCGGCCGGACAGCGCGGCGATCAGGCCTCGCCGACGGTCTCGAACATGCAGGCCGCGATGGCTTCCTGCGGCGTCTTGGCGCCGCGCAGGAGGAAATCGAACGCCGGGAAGAAGCGGTCGGCCGCTTCCACCGCCACATCGATCATCGCCGCCGCCTGAGCCAGGCTGGGCTGCTCGCCGCTCATCAGCGCCATGCCGTGGCGGAAGACGATCTCGCCCTCGTCCCAGAGTTCGAAATGCCCCAGCCACACGCGGGGGTTGATCGTCGCGATGAGTTCCTGCGCCGTCTGGCGCTGCGCGCGCGGCACCGCGAGGTCCATCGAAAGGCAGAGCTGGAGCGTATCGCCCTCGGGCCGCCACGCGAACCAGAGCTCGTAGTCCTTCCAGTCGCCCGCGAGGCTGAACGCGAGATCGCCGTCCTCCGTCCGGTCGAACGGAAGGTTTTCGGCGGTAAGCACGTTCTCGACCACGTCGAGCGGATCATTCGTCAGGACGACGCTTTCGTCGGTCTGCGAGGTGTCCATTCAAGACCCCTTTCGACTCGGACGGGGAGCAGAACGCCGCCCCCGAATCGCCCGCAATATCGAACCTAAACCGTTTCTGAATGAGAGTGTCACTGCGTTCTTGCGTCGCGCGAGCAGCTTTCGCGTAAGGCGAATCCCACTCAGGGCGCCTTGGGCGCTTTCCGGGCGGGCCTGGCGGCCTTCAGGGCGTCGATCTCGGCCCGCAGAACCGCCATCTCGGCCTTCAGCGCATCGAAGTCCTCGCGCCGCACCAGGTCCATTTCGGCCACCAGACGATCGGTCTGGCTGCGGAAGGCGGCCTTGGCCTCCTCGCCTGCGGCCTGGGCCAGTCCCATGGCGGCCGTGGTCAGCTTGGAGATCTCGTCGAGGATCGGATTCTGGGTCTGCATCTCAGGTCTTCGTTGCGCGGGAGGGCCCGCCAGCCTCGCATATATGGGCGCTCGGGGGATGAAAGCGAAGGCCTTCTCGTCTAAGTCGCTGGGTGAGAACGCTGGAGCCGCCGCCAAGTGCCCTTCCCCGAGATCGATCCGGTCCTCGTCCAACTCGGCCCCTTCGCCATACGCTGGTACGCCCTGGCCTATGTGGCGGGCATCCTGCTGGGCTGGCGCTATGCGGTCGGCCTGCTTCGAAACACCGCACTCTGGACGCACCGCCCCGCCCCGCTCACGCCCGAGCAGATGGACGACCTCGTGCTCTGGATCGCGCTGGGCGTCATCGGCGGGGGCCGGCTGGGCCACGTGCTGTTCTACCAGCCGCTCTCCGACGTCGCGGCCGATCCCCTCGGCGTCTTCCGCGTCTGGGAAGGCGGGATGAGCTTCCACGGCGGCGTCATCGGCGTGACCATCGCGATGGTGCTGTTCGCCTGGCGCAACAAGCTGGACCTGCTCCGGATCGCCGACGTGGTGGCGCCCGCCTATCCCATCGGCCACTTCCTGGGGCGCTGCGCCAACTTCATCAACGGCGAGCTGTGGGGCCGACCCGCGCCCGACCTGCCCTGGGCCGTGGTCTTCTGCAACGACCAGATCCAGAAGGACTTCGGCTACTGCCCGGCCGGCATGGTCGCGCGCCACCCGAGCCAGCTCTACGAGGCGCTGTTCGAGGGGCTGATCCTGTTCCTGATCCTGCGCTGGGCGACCCACGGCGCGAAGCTCGGGAACCGGCGCGGCGTCGTGGCGGGGATCTTCGTGCTGTTCTACGGCGTCTTCCGCATCGCCATCGAGACGGTGCGCGAGCCCGACGCCGGCCTCGAGAACCTGCCCCTCGGCCTGACGATGGGCATGATCCTGTCCATCCCGATGGTGCTGGGCGGGCTGTGGCTGATCTGGCGCGGCATGCGCGAACCCCTGCCGCCGGCGCTGCCGGCCGCCCCCCCGTCCGCCGGCCGGGCCGATCAGCCGGCGTGAATCCGCGCCCGGACCTCTCCCTGCGCGAACGGCTGGCGGCCCAGATCGCCCAGGACGGGCCGCTCACCGTCGCCCAGTACATGACCGCGTGCCTGCACGATCCCCGGGGCGGCTATTACGCCACGCGCCCGGCCCTGGGCGAGGCCGGCGACTTCGTGACCGCCCCCCTCGTCAGCCAGATGTTCGGCGAACTCATCGGCGTCTGGTCGGCGCTGGCCTGGGGACGCCTGGGCGAGCCGCGGGACGTCGTCCTGGTCGAGATGGGCCCCGGCGACGGGACCCTCATGGACGACCTCCTGCGCGCCGCGCGCGCGGCGGCGGGGTTCCTGGACGCCGCCGAGGTGTGGCTGGTCGAGACGTCGGAGCCGTTGCGGACCCGGCAGCGCGAGCGACTGGGCGACCGGATGGGTGGCCGCATCCGCTGGGCGCGTTCGCTGGACGATGTCCCCGGCGGCCGGCCGCTCATCCTGGTGGCCAACGAGCTTCTCGACTGCCTGCCGGCGCGGCAGTTCGTCCGCGGGCCGCTGGGCTGGACGGAGCAGGTCGTGGGACTGGATCGCGACGGCGCCCTGGCGTTCGCCCGGGTCCCGGCGCCCGGGGGCCTGCCCGACGCCCGCGAGGGGACGGTGCTGGAAGTCTCGGCCGCGCAGCAGGCCCTGGGTTCGGCCCTGGGCGAGCGGCTCGTGCGGGATGGGGGCGCGGCGCTGCTCATCGACTACGGTCGGGACGCGCCCGGTTTCGGCGACACGCTCCAGGCCTTGCGGCGGCACGAGCACACCGACCCGCTGGCCTGCCCGGGCGAGGCGGACCTGACCGTCCATGCCGACTTCCCCGCCGTGATGGCCGCGGCCGAACGCGAAGGCGCAACCGCCGCCATCCAGACCCAGGCGCGGTTCCTCGCCCGCATGGGGATCGGCGAACGCGCCGAGACCCTGCTTCGCGCCCGCCCCGACAAGGCCGCCACGATCGGTCGCCAGCTCACCCGGCTGGTGGGCGCCGACCAGATGGGCGACCTCTTCAAGGCGTGCTGCCTGCATTCGCCGGGCTGGAGTCCGCCGGCTTTCGAGGAAGACTGAGGTCCGATGCCCGCCCTGCCCGTCCTCACCTCGCCGCGTCTCGACCTGCCCGGCGTCCGCCATGCCTTCTTCACGCGCCGGGGCGGGGCCTCGCAGGGGATCTACGACAGTCTCAACGTGGGGGTGGGCTCCAGGGACGATCCCGACGCCGTCGCCGAGAACCGCCGCCGCGCGGCCGCGCATCTGGGGGGGACCCTGGTCACCGCCTATCAGGTCCATTCCGCCACGGCCTTCGCGGTGGCGGGACCCTGGACCGACGGGCCCGGCGAAGGCGACGCGGTGGTGACGGCGACCCCCGGCGTCGTCTGCGGCGCCCTGGCCGCCGACTGCGCCCCCATCCTGCTGGCCGATCCGCAGGCGCGGGTCGTCGGCGCGGCGCACGCCGGCTGGAAGGGCGCGCTGACCGGGGTCGCCGAGTCGGCCCTGGATCGGATGGAGGCGCTGGGCGCCCGGCGCGACCGCATCGTCGCCGTCGTTGGCCCCTGCATCGGCCCGGACTCGTACGAGGTCGGCCTGGAGTACGAGGCGCGCTTCGTGGAGGTCGAAGCCGACTACGCCCGCTTCTTTTCGCCGGGCGCCACGGCCGACAAGCGGCAGTTCGACCTGCCGGGCTTCGTGCTGGCGCGGCTGCGGGCCGCGGGCGTCGAGGCTTGCGAATGGATCGGCCGGGACACGTGCGCCGAACCCGACCTGTTCTTCTCCAACCGGCGGGCGTTCAAGACCGGGGAGCCCGATTACGGCCGGCTGCTGTCGGCCATCGTCCTCGAGGCTTGAGGCCCGCTCAGTAGGCCCGCTCAGTAGACTGGGGCGCGGGCGGCCAGAAGCATGCCCGAGCGGGTCAGCTCGACGCTGCCGTCGCCGAACACGCGCAGCAGGCTCTTGGCCGCCAGCCCCGCGACGGCGTCGGCGAGTTGCGCCTCGTCGAAGCGCCCGACCCGCTCCGCGCCTTCGAACAGCGCCGCCCTCGGCACCGGCTGGCCGGCCGACAGGCCGTCCAGGCGTGCGCTGGACAACAGCGCCCATTCGGCATCGCTCAGGATCGGCCGCCCCTCCGGGGTCACCGCCGGGCCGGCCAGGGCCGCCTCGCCCGCCGGCGCGCGCGCCGGCCGCAGCCGGCCCAGCATGGCGGCGGCCAGTTCGCGCTCGCCCGAGATCGTCATGTCGCAGCCCAGCTTCGTCAGGTGCTCCACCTCGGCGTCCGAATGCGCGCGGGCGATGATCTCCATATCGGGCTTCACCTTGCGGGCTTCCTGCACGATGCCCCCGGCCTCGAAGCCGTTGGGCACCGTTACGATCATCCGGCGGGCGCTGGCGATGCCGGCCGCCGCCAGGACCCGCGGGTCCGCGGCGTTGCCGGCCAGCACCTCGAAACCCTTCTCCTTCGCGCGCTTGCGGGCCACCTCGTCCAGTTCCACCACCAGGAAGGGCCGGCCCACTGTCTCCAGGCCCTCCGCGAGGGCGGCGCCCACGCGGCCGAAACCCACGACGATGTCGTGTTCGGTGAGCGCGGTAGGCAGGAAGTCGTTGGCCGGCTGGGGGGCGCCGGCCTCCACGGCGACGATCTTCGACCGCGACCGCGTGATGACGGCGAAGACCAGCGGGGTCAGCAGGATCGAGATGATCGCCCCGCCCAGGATGAGGTCCCGGCCGCTCTCAGGCAGCAGGCTCAGGCCCACGCCGAGCCCGGCCAGGATGAACGAGAACTCCCCGATCTGGGCCAGCGAGGCGGCGATGGTGAGCGCCGTCTGGCTGTCGTGCCGGAAGGCCCGCACGATCCAGTAGGCCGCCGCCGACTTGCCCACCACGACGATCAGGACGGTGGCCAGCAGCGGCCAGAACTGTTCAAGCACCACCGACGGGTTGAACAGCATCCCAACCGAGACGAAGAACAGCACTGCGAAGGCGTCGCGCAGGGGCAGCGTCTCCTCGGCCGCCTGCTGGCTGAGTTCGGACTCGGCCAGGATCATGCCGGCGAAGAAGGCGCCCAGGGCGAACGAGACGTCGAACAGCGTCGCGGCGCCGAAGGCCACCCCCAGCGCGATGGCGAAGACCGCCAGGCGGAACAACTCGCGCGAGCCCGTGTGCGCGACCCAGTGCAGGATCCACGGGATCACCCGCCGCCCCACGATCAGCATGAAGGCGACGAACGCCAGGACCTTGCCGATGGTGACGCCCAGCGGGACGATCCAGCCCTGGACAGGGTCCGAGGCCGACTCGGACGCCGTCAGCGCTCCGGCCAAGGCGGGCAGGAGCACCAGGGCCAGGACCATCGCCAGGTCCTCGACGACGAGCCACCCCACGGCGATCCGGCCGCGGTCCGTCTGGATGATTCGCCGTTCCTGCAGCGCGCGCAGCAGGACCACGGTGCTGGCCACCGACAGCGCCAGACCGAACACGAGACCGGCGACGAGGGTCCAGCCCATGAAATAGGCCAGCCCCATGCCCAGCAGCGTCGCCGCCGCCATCTGGCCCAGGGCGCCGGGAATCGCGATGGCCCGGACCGACAGCAGGTCCTTGAGCGAGAAGTGGAGGCCCACCCCGAACATCAGCAGGATCACGCCGATCTCGGCCAGTTCGGTGGCCAGACTCTGGTCGGCCACGAAGCCCGGGGTGAACGGCCCCACCAGGACACCCGCCAGAAGATACCCCACCAAGGGCGAAATCCGCAGCCGATGCGCCAGGGCGCCGAGCGCGAAGGCGATCGACAGGCCGGCGACGATGGTGGCGATCAGCGGCGTATGGTGGGGCATTCGGCTCCTGGGGCGGGCGTCGGACGCGGCGTCGATCTCCCGCATAGCGGTTGCACGGGCATGACGCCACTAGAGCCGGCGTGATCCGGCCTTGCTCCCGGCCGCGCGCCTGCTAAAAGCGCGCCGTCACCGCACATTCGAGGCTCCGATGAAGCTGCTCGCCGGCAACTCCAATCGCACGCTGGCGCAGGCGGTGGCGAACCACCTGGACGTCCCCCTCTGCCGGGCCCAGGTGAAGCGGTTCGCCGACAACGAGGTCTGGGTCACCATCGACGAGAACGTCCGGGGGGAGGATGTCTTCATCCTCCAGTCGACCAGCTATCCGGCCAACGATCACCTGATGGAGCTGCTGGTTTGCGTCGATGCGCTGAAGCGCGCGTCGGCTCGGCGGATCACCGCGGTCACGCCCTACTTCGGCTACGCCCGCCAGGACCGGAAGACCGGCGGCCGTACGCCCATCTCCGCGAAACTCGTCGCCAACCTCATCACCCGGGCCGGCGCCGACCGTGTCCTGACGATGGATCTGCACTCGGGCCAGATCCAGGGCTTCTTCGACATCCCGACCGACAACCTGCTGTCGGCGCCCCTGCTGGCCGCCGACATCAAGGAGAACTACGACCGCTGGCGCGACCTGCTGGTCGTCTCGCCCGACGTGGGCGGCGTGGTCCGCGCCCTGGCCGTCGCCAGCCGCCTCGACACCGAGCTGGCCATCGTCGACAAGCGGCGCTCGGGACCCGGCAAGTCCGAGGTCGCCAATATCATCGGCGACGTGTCGGGCCGCCGCTGCATCCTGTTCGACGACATGATCGATGGCGGCGGCACGCTCTGCAACGCCGCCCAGGCGCTGGTCGACGCCGGCGCGGCCGAAGTGTCGGCCTATGTCACCCACGGCGTCCTGTCGGGCGCGGCGGTCGAGCGCGTAGAGGCGTCGGTGCTGAAGGAGCTGGTCATGACCGACTCCATCGCGGCCCCCGAGCGCGCCGGCGACGGCGGCAAGATTCGCTATGTCAGCTGCGCCAGCCTGATCGGCGAGGCGATCCGCCGCATCGCCAACGAAGAGAGCGTCTCGAAACTGTTCGACTGACATCGGGGGCCGGCCACGCTTGCCGCGAAGCGCCCGAAGCAGCTAAGCCAGGACCACCTCGGGGGGCGGGGTTTCGTCAACTCACCACTCGCAAGAGGGGGAAACGCCTGATGCCGATTCGATTCCAGGCCAGACACGCTCTCCCGGTCGCTGTCGCCCTGGCCGTCCTGACCGCCTGCGCGGAACAACCCAAGACGATCGCGCCGCCGCCGCCGCCGCCGGTTCCCTCGGTCATGCTGTCGCCGCAACTGGTGGAGATGGCCAGCGCCTATCGGCGCTACCTGGGCGCCGCCACGGCCATCACCCCGGTCTTCACGGACGGCCCGGGCGTGGCCGGCGCTCTGCGTCAGGGCGCGACCTACGAGCCGCAGCAACTCACCAAGGGCGCGATCGCCTACGGCGCCATCGTGGCGCTCCAGGACCCCGCGTTCGTCGCGGGCGTGCGCGTCTACGCCCGAGATCCGGCTCAACGCCGGCAGGTCGTCCACGAACTGCTGAAGGACCCGGCCTATGCGGTCGGGCTCGCCGGCTCCCAGACCGCCGCCAGCCACGTCATCGCTGCGCTGGGCGGCGACGCCCAGCGGCTCTACGACGCCGGCAAGCAGGTGAAGCAGGCCGCCTACGACATCCAGAAGCAGCCCTGGTCGCGGGGCGAGGTGGCCGGACGGGACGCCCGGCTGGCCGGCGCCAAGAGCCTGTCCGCCGCGGCCATGTCGGGAGACGCCAACGAAACCGCCCGCCTGCAACACGCCTCGACCGGCGGGTCTCCCTTCGACGCCGCCGCCGCCCAGGCGGCCGCGCCGCCCTACACCCCGACGGTGATCCGCAGCCTGGCCCTGGCGGCCCTGGCGGTGCTGGGCGAAGCGGGCGACGCCAACCTGGAAACGGTGATGGGGCTGGTTGTCGAACCCAACATCGGCTCGTGCATGAACTTCTCGAAGCTCAACCTCTATCAGTGCCTCGCCGTGGCGCGGCCGCACTACGAGGACGTCTTCTGCCTGGGCCAGCACGCGATGATGGACACCGGGCGCTGCATGATCCGCGCGGCCGGCCTCCCCGAGCCGCACGAGCCTCGGTTCGTCCCCGACGCCAGCTCGATCGCCCGGGGCATGCCGGCCAAGAAGGCGCCGGCCAAGGCGCCCGCCAAGAAGCCCGCGAAGAAGAGCTGAACCGCGCCGCGTCGCGCCGGCGTCGCCACCTGTGCGGCCCTTGCGCGACCTCGACGCGGCCCCGTTGCGCCGCCCAAGTGTTTTGTGTATCTACGCGCACCCTTTCGACCCGCTCGGGTCCCGAATTTCCGTCGCCGCGCGCGCGCCGCGCGGCGGCTTCGTTTTGAGGCAAGGCCATGGCCGAGATCGTTTTGAACGTTGAAGTCCGCGAACAGACCGGCACCGGCAGTGCGCGCGCCACCCGCCGCGACGGCAAGGTCCCGGGCGTCCTGTACGGCGGCGACAAGGCGCCCGTCGCCATCGCGGTGAAGTCGAACGAGTTCCGCAAGGCGCTCTACACCGGCAAGCTTCTGGGCCATCTGGTGACCCTGAAGTACGGCGAAGAGACCCAGCCGGTCATCGCCAAGGCGGTGGACCTGCATCCGGTCACCGACGAACCGCAGCACTTCGACCTCTACCGGGTGGACGAGCACCAGGAGATCAAGATCGACGTGCCGGTGCACTTCGCGAATCAGGAAGCCTCTCCGGGCCTGAAGCGCGGCGGCTCGCTGGCGGTGATCCTGCACAGCGTCAACGTCTCGTGCCACGCCGACCAGATTCCGGAAGAGATCGTGGTCGACCTCACGGGCCGCGAGATCGGCGACACGATCCGCGTCGCCGACCTGACGCTGCCGAAGGGCGTCACCGCCGCCATCGACGGCGAGCTGGTGGTGGTCTCCATCGCCGGCGCCAAGGTCGAGGCGGCCGACGCCGAGGGCGAAGCCGCCGAGGGCGGCGAAGCCTGATCCTCCATTCCCGGGGGCTTCCGTGCTGCTCATCGCGGGCCTGGGCAACCCCGGGCCCAACTACGCCAAGAACCGCCACAACATCGGCTTCATGGCCGTGGACGAGATCGCGCGCCGCTGGGGCTTCTCCGCGGCGCGTTCGCGTTTCCAGGGCCACGCCAGCGAGGGCGCGATCGACACCCCGCAGGGTCCGGTCCGCACGCTGATCCTGAAGCCCCAGACCTTCTACAACGAGGCCGGACGCGCCGTGGGCGAGGCGGTCAAGTTCTTCAAGCTCGATCCTGCGATCGACGTTGTCGTCTTCTACGACGAGATCGACCTGGCGCCGGGCCGGTTCCGGATGAAGGCCGGAGGCGGCGCCGCCGGCAATAACGGGGTCCGCTCCATCACCTCCCAGATCGGACCCCATTTCCGCCGCGCCCGCCTGGGCACGGGCCATCCGGGCGACAAGGCCCTGGTCCAGGGTCACGTCCTCTCCGACTTCCACAAGGCCGACATGCGATGGGTGGAGCCCCTGCTCCAGGCCTGCGCCGACGCCGCGCCTCTGCTGGCCCTGGGCGAGGACGAGAAGTACCAGGCCGAGGTGATGCGGCTGGCGCCGGCCGAGAAGCTGGACCCGCGCAAGCTGGCGCGCGAGGAATAGGCCGCCTAATAGCCGGGGCATGGCCCGCTACGACTTCGCCTCCGACAACACCGCGCCCGCTGCGCCCGAGGCCGTCGCGGCCCTGATCGACGCGAACCGCGGATTCACCCCGGGCTACGGGGCCGACGCGATCAGCGCACGGGCCGCCGACCTGATCCGGGCGTGGCTGGACGCCGACGCCGAGGTCCGCTTCGTCGCGTCCGGGACGGCGGCCAACGCCCTATCCCTCGCCGCCCTCTGCCGACCCTTCGAGGCCGTCCTGGCGCACGAGCACGCGCACGTCCTCACCGACGAGACGGGCGCCCCGGGCTTCTTCGGCCACGGCCTGGGCCTGATCGGCCTGCCGGGGCCTTCGGGGCGGATCGACCCGGCGAGCCTCGAATCGCCTCTGTCCGCGCCCGACGTCTCGTTCCGTCAATCGGTCGCGGCGCTCTCGCTCACCAACGCCACGGAATACGGCACGGTCTACTCGAACCGGCAGATCGAGGTGCTCGCAGCGCCGGTGAAGGCGCGCGGCTATGGCGTACATCTCGACGGGGCGCGACTGGCGAACGCGGTCGCGGCGGGCTTCGACGTGCGCGCCCTGCGGACGGCAGGGATCGACATCCTGGTCGTCGGGGGGACGAAGGCGGGCATGCCGCCCACCGAAGCCGTGGTGATCTTCGACCGCGATCTCGCCCGGCGATTCGACGCGCGCCTCAAGCAGGCCGGGCAACTGCCGTCCAAGGGCCGCTTCTACGCCGCGCCCTTCATCGGCATGCTGGAAGACGGCGCCCTGCTGCGCCACGCCGCGCACGCCAACAGCATGGCGCGGCGGCTCGCAGCGGCCTGCCCGTTTCCGGTCCGCCATCCCGTGGAGGCAAACGGCGTGTTCGTCGAGATGGACGACGCCCGCCTGTCGGCCCTGCAGGCCGCCGGCTGGTTCGCCTATCGATTCCTCGACGGAACGGTTCGGTTCATGTGCTCCTGGGCCACAGTGGAGGCGACCGTCGACGAGCTTTCCGAGGCGCTCCGCCGCATAGCCTAGTCTCCGCGGGGCTCCGGGCGCGGGCGTTGAGGTTATCTTTACCTCATCTGGGCGGATGTGTGGCCGAAACACCGCACATCATGGAAAAACTGTAATACTACCCGACTGTTCAGCGCGAGTGTGGCGGCTTTTCGTTGCCCGGATGTCGCGTGCGTGACAGCTTCCGCCTCACCTTGACAGGTGTGACCCTTTGGTACGTCGGGCGAAGAAGTTCCGGCGCGCGGGAGGGTTTTCGCGCCTGTTTCGGGCGCGTCGGCCTCGGCCGGCGCCCCATCATAACGTTCCCAGGCCGGGGGGCCGCAGACATGAAAGTTGAAATGAGGACCATGCTTCGAACCGCGCTTCTCGCGTCGGCTGCGTGCGCCACGATCGTTGGCGCGCCGACCATCGCCCAGGCCCAGAGCGGCGACGCCGCCGTGGACGTCGGCGAGATCGTCGTCACCGGCTCGCGGATCCGCCGTGCGGACCTGACCTCGGTCCAGCCGCTGCAAGTCATCACCACCGAGCGTATGGAAGACCGCGGCTTCACCAACGTGGCCGACGCGCTCAACGACCTGCCGTCGGTCGGCGTGCCCGTCAGCCCCGTGGGCGACCAGGGCTCGTTCGGCGTCGGCCGTAACTTCCTCAACATCTTCAACCTCGGCACGCAGCGCACCCTGACGCTGGTGAACGGCCGCCGCTTCGTGGGCGGCAACCCCGCCTCGATCTTCACCGGCGCAGCGCCGGGCGGTCAGGTCGACCTGAACGTCATCCCCACCGGCCTGATCGACCGGATCGAAACCGTTCAGGCGGGCGGCTCGGCGGTCTACGGCTCGGACGCCATCGCCGGCGTCGTCAACATCATCACCAAGACCGAGTATGAGGGCGTCGAGGTCGACGGCCGCTACAGCTGGGCCGACGGCGGCTACGATGACTGGCGCGCGCGCATCACCGCCGGCAAGTCGTTCCTGGACGGCAGGCTGAACCTGTCGGGCAGCTACGAATACAACCAGACCGGACAGCTCGCGTTCACCGACCGGGCCCGCACGGCGGAACAGCTCACCTTCGCCGCCAACCCGGCGAACACCAGCACCAGCGACGGCATCCCGGGCGCGATCATCATCTTCGATCGCCGCATTCCGGAACTGACCACGGGCGGCCTGCCCTATCGGTCGAACAGCATCTCGGCCGCCCAGGTCATCACGATCGCCAACCCCAACGGCGCGGGCCGCGTGCTCGCCCAGTTCGGACCCGGCGGCGTGCTGCAACCCTACAACCCCGGCCAGTTCTACCAGGCCTCGATCGCCTCCGGCGGCGACGGCCTCAACCTTGCCGAACTCAGCTCGCTGATCTCGCCGGTGAAGCGTCATGTCGCCACCGCGTTCGTGAAGTACAACCTGCTCGACAACGTCCGCGTCAACGGTGAGTTCTTCTACTCCGAGTTCAAGGCGGTCGAGCCGTTCAACCAGCCGATCTACAACTCCGGCCTGTTCGGCGGCAACTCGGCTTCGCTGGCGTTCTCGACGGCCAACCCGTTCCTGCCCGCCGCCACCCGAGCCGCCCTGCTCGACCCTGCCAACAACCTGGTCGCCGACGCCGCGAACCCCGGCGAAGGCATCTTCTGGCTGCAACGCGCGTCGGTCGATATCGGCAACAACAAGACCCGGGCCGAAGGCGACACCTTCCGCGGCGTCCTGTCGGTCGATGGCGACTTCCAGTTTGCGGACCGGAACTTCAACTGGAACCTGGCCTACGCCCAGGGGATCTCGAAGGGCTCGTTCGAGTCGCCGAACATCATCCAGACCCGCTTCCTCGAAGCGGTGGATGTGATCCGCGACGCCAGCGGCGCCATCGTCTGCCGTAGCGCCACGGCGCGGGCCAACGGGTGCGCCCCGCTGAACATGTTCGGCGACGGCGCCCCCAGCCAGGCGGCGCTGAACTACATCGGCGTCCAGTTCGAGACCGAGTACAAGAGCATCCAGACCCTGTACGAAGGCAACTTCGGCGGCGAACTGCTCCAGCTTCCGGCCGGCATGTGGAGCTTCAACGTCGGCTTCGAGGCCCGCTACGAGAAGTCGGACTTCAATCCGAACGATCCGCAGGAACGTGGCGTCGGCCGGTCGGCCGCGATCACCGCCCTGACGGGCAAGTACAACACCAAGGAGTTCTACGGGGAATCGCTGCTGCCGATCTTCGGCGGCGACTTCACGTTCCCGCTCATGCACCGCCTGGAAGTCGAAGGCGCCTACCGGAAGGTCGATCACTCGACCGCCGGCAAGGATGACGCCTGGAGCTACGGCGGCCGCTGGTATCCGGTTCGCGACCTGATGATCCGGGCTCAGAAGGCCCGCTCGTTCCGCGCTCCGGCGATCACCGAGCTGTTCCTGCCCCAGGCGACCAGCTTCATCACGGCGAACGACCCCTGCGATTTCCGCAACATCAACAGCGGTCCCAGCCCGGCGATCCGCCGCGCGAACTGCGAAGCCGCCTTCCAGGCCCTCGGCCTGCCGGCGAACTTCTCGCTGACCTCGCAGGTCCAGGCCGCCACGGTCCAGGGCAGCACCGCGGGCAACCCCACCCTGGGCAACGAACTGGCCGACCAGTGGACGATCGGCTTCGTCTACCAGCCCAGCTTCATCCCGGGCCTGGCGATCAGCTTCGACTGGGTCGATATCGACCTGCGCGGCGCGATCAACAACTTCAACTTGGCCTCGATCCTGCAGGTTTGCTACGACTCGCCGGACTCGCCGCCGGATGCTTGCAGCCGCTTCGAACGGGGCACCTCGACGCTCGCGGCGAACCGTCAGGGCCAAGTCCTGACCAACGGTGAAGCGGTCGGCAACGGCCAGACGGCCCAAGGTCCGCGCCAAGGCTACATCAACGCCGGCTACACCAACTTCGAAGGCTTCACCGCCGGCATCAAGTACCAGTCCGACCTGGCGGACGTCCTCGACGGCGTCTTCTCGACCTGGCTGAACAACGATCCGGGCCGCATCTCCTTCGACTTCGACGTGTTCCACGTCGAGAAGCAGCAGACCTCGGTCACCGGCCTCGGCTTCGACCTGAACCGCGACCAGGGCGAGATCGGCAACGCCAAGTGGCGCTGGAAGCTGGAAACGGCCTATTCCCGCGGCCCGCTCTCGCTCGTCTGGACGACCAACTGGATCGACGAGTCGCGCTTCAACAACGACTTCACGCTCGAAACCCGTACGCCGCTGAAGGTGGACGACTACTTCCTGCATGACCTGTCGGTGACCGTGAAGCTCGACGAGCTGACCGAGAACTACGGCATGGGCGTGCTGGATCAGGCCCGTCTGCGCTTCGTGGTCCGCAACGTGTTCGACACGAAGCCGCCGCTGGCCGCGACCAACTCGGCCAACGCCTACGGCACCTACGACTTCATCGGCCGCTACATGCAGGTCGGTCTGACGGCCCGCTTCTAAGCGACGCCTGAAGTCGGAAACGACGAAGCCGCCGGGGCGACCCGGCGGCTTCTTTCGTTTGCGGAGGCTCTTGCGTCACCCGTCACGGCGGCGATGGAGGTTCCACGCCGAAAGCGCTGTGAAGGAAGGCCAGGCCCAATCCGGCGGATACCGGCCCGAGCCGTAGGAGTCCCGCCCGCGGGAGCGCGGCGCGGGCGCGATCGCGGCTACTGCAGGCCGCTGCGGCCGATGGCGTAGAAGCGTTCGGCGCGACGCGCGCGGAGTTCGTCCGGGGACAGGCCGTCCAGACTGGCCAGTTCCTGCTCGACCGCGTCGCCCACGGCGGCGATCGCCGAGTCAGGATCGGCATGCGCGCCGCCCGGCGGCTCCGGGATGATCCGGTCCACCACCTTCATCTGCAGGAGATCCTGGGCCGTGATCTTCATGGCGTTCGCGGCCTCGGCCGCCGTCCGCGCCCCGCGCCAGAGGATGGAGTTGGCGCCCTCGGGCGGGATCACCGAATAGATGGCGTGCTCCATGATCAGCACGCGGCTGCCGCAGGCGGTGGCGATGGCGCCCCCCGATCCGCCCTCGCCCGTGATGACCGCCACCATCGGCACGCCGAGCATCAGCGCCTTTTCGGTCGAGCGCGCGATAGCCTCGGCCACGCCCCGCTCTTCGGATGCGATCCCCGGGTAGGCGGCCGGCGTGTCCACGAAGCTCAGCACCGGCAGAGAGAACCGCTCGGCCAGCTCCATCAGCCGCACGGTCTTGCGATAGGCCTCGGGCCGGGCGTAGCCGAAGTTGTGCTTCACCCGGCTGGCGGTGTCGCGTCCCTTCTCGTTGCCCATCACAACGACGGCGCGGCCCCGGAAACGGCCGACGCCACCCAGGATCGCCGGATCGTCGGCGAACTTGCGGTCGCCGCGCAACTCCTGGAACTCGTCGATCAGCGCTGCGGCGTAGTCGATGAAGTGCGGTCGGTCGGGGTGGCGGGCCACCTGCGTCTTCTGCCAGGCGTCGAGGTTCTCATAGGCCTCGCGACGAAGATCCTGGACCCGTGTCCGCAACGCTTCGATCTCCTCGTCGAACGAACCGGCGTTCGCCTTGGCGGACAGCCGCGACAGCTCTTCGATCTTGGCTTCGAGGTCGGCGATGGGGCGCTCGAACTCGAGGTAGTGGGCGGCCATTCAGGAATCCGTCGTGTGGGGCGGGCCCCGGGAAGCCGCGGAAATTAGGCGTGATCGGCCCCCGTCACAAGCGCCGAAGACCCCGGTCGTCGCCACGCGACGGAACGCGCGGCGGGGCTTGGCCGTTTGGCCGCCACGAGAACTGCCCTCGAGAACGACCAGGGAGCTTCCTCCATGACGACGTCCGCCCGGATCGGTCTGGCCTCGGCGCTGGCGATCGCGACCGCTCTGCCGGCCGCCGCCCAGCCCTATCGCCCCACCGACGAATATCAGCGCCAGCAGCGCGCCTACGAAGCCGAACGCGATCGCTACGAGGCCCAGCGCGCCCAGTACGAGGACACACGCGCCGACTATCGCGAGGCCCGCCGCGATCATCGCGCCGCACGTCGCGACTACGACCGCCGCCTCGCGGAATGGGAGCGCGCACGGACGATCTACGACCGCCGCCACGGCTCGGGGGCCTATGCCCGCGTCTACGCCCGACCGGTCTGGGACGAAGCCTACTGGACCCGCAACCAACCGCCGCCCTACGCCGGCTATTACGGGCAGCACGCCTCGGCCAACATCCGCTGCGACAGCAACACCAACACCGTGGCCGGCGGCCTGATCGGCGCCCTGGCCGGCGCGGTCCTGGGCTCGCAGGTCGCCTCCAGCGGCGTCAGGACCGAGGGCGCGGTCCTTGGCGGCGTGGTCGGCGCGGGCCTGGGCGCCGCCATCGGCAACTCCAGCGACCGCAAGTATCGCTGCGACAGCCGCGGCCCCTACTTCACCTACGACGAGACCATCCCCTACCGCGAAGGCCGCCGCCGATTCTCCTCGGCCTACGACAGCGGCTACTACAACCGCGAGGGCTGCCGGCTCGCGGCGGCTCCCGTCGACGCCTATGGCCGCGACATGCGCTACGTCCGCGTCTGCCCCGACGGCGACCGGCGCTACCGCATCACCGGCTGACGCACCGCTCAGTTCCTCCCCTGCGTCGGCGGGGGAGGTGGCGGCGAAGCCGGCGGTGGGGGCGCAAAGGCGTCACTTCTTGGCCAGCGGGTGCTTCGTCGCCACCACCTCGCGCAGGCGGTCCGAGGCCACATGGGTATAGATCTGGGTCGTGGCGATGTCGGCATGGCCCAGCAGCGTCTGCACCACCCGCAGATCGGCGCCGCCCTCCAGCAGGTGCGTGGCGAAGGCGTGCCGCAGGACGTGGGGGCTGACCCGCTCGGGATCGACGCCGCAGGCCGCCGCAGCCTCGTCCAGCAGCTGGGCGAAACGCCGGGGTGTGAGCCGCCGCGCCTTGCCTCGTGAGGGGAACAGCCAGGGGTTCGCCGCATCGCCCCTGGGCAGGAAGACGTCGCGCACGTCCAGGTAAGCCTTCACCGCGGCGCGGGCGGCGTCGTTCAGCGGCGCCAGCCGTTCCTTCCCGCCCTTGCCCTTCACGATGAGATAGGCCGGGTCGCGGGCCAGAGCAGCCAGCGGCAGCGACGTCAGCTCCGAGATCCGCAGGCCCGAGGCGTAGGCCAGCTCGACCATGCAGGCCAGCCGCAGCCCCTCGGCGCGGCCGTGAGCGCCGTCCCGCCCGCCCGCCGCCGCGATCAGGCGGTCCATGTCCTCGCGGCTCAGCACCTTCGGCAACGCCCGGCCCTGCCGCGGCGCCTCGATCCGGCGCGAGGGGTCGTCGTCGCGCCAGCCCTCCGACAGCACGAACCGGTAGAACTGCCGCAGCGCCGCGCGCCGCCGCGCCGCGGTGGCCGGCGACAGCCCGCGGACGCCGAGGTCGGTGAAATAGGCCTCCACGTCCTCGGCGGCGGCGTCCCCCAGGGTCTGGCCGCGGCGGCCGAGGAAACCCGACGCGTCCTCCAGGTCCCGGGCGTAGGCGTTCAGGGTGTTGCGCGCGGCCGCCCGCTCGACGGCCATCATCTCGAGGAAGGCTTCAGGCCACCCGGCGGCGCTCACTTCAGCCCCGCCAGGCCTTCCAGCACGAACGCGCGCGCCTCGCCCATGAGGCCGGCCCGCGCCAGCGCGCGGACGATACGCACGCGATCGGCCAGAGCGGGCCCGGCCGCGCCGGCGTCGGCGCTGGTCCACAGCGCGAGCAGCGCCACCTCACCCGCCCTTCGGGCGTCCGCCGCGGCCTCGAGGGCCAGGTTGCGGCCTGCGGGCGACTTGCCCTCGGCCACCGCGAACGCGGCGATACGCCCCCGGTCGGCCGCCGGCAGCTCGCCCGACAGCGCCGCCGCCAGGAGCGCCGCCGACTGCATGCGCGTTCGCGTCTTGGGATCGGCGTCGAGCGCCGCCGCTATCAGGGCCGAGACCGCGCCCTGCGGCGGCGGGCCGGCGGCGATGGCCTCTCCCAGGCCGCCGATCTCGGCGTCGATCGCCGCGGTGTCGAAGACGGGCGGCGCGGGCGCCTCGCCCGACAGCGCCGCCGCAACCGCCGGCGCAGGCTTGGCCGTGGAGAGATCCAGGCCCAGCGACCGCGACAGGGCGAGGTCCAGTCCGTTGCGCAGCGAAGCCGCGCCGGGAGCGCCCGCCCCGCCCGAGAGCCTGGCGCCCATCAGCCGTCCGTAGACGGCGTCGCGCGACTGCGTCTGGGCGAGATCGAAGGTGAGCTGGGCCTGGGCCGTCTGCTCCGCTTCGACCTGGCAGAAGGCGCGCAGCCGCAGCCAGTAGATGTCGCCGCGCCCGCTGGCGAGGCCATCGGCGATGGCGCACGCCCGCCGGGCCTGATCCGCCAGCAGCGCCGCCTCGGCGGCCGCGCGCGCCACGTCGGGATTGCGGTCCTGCCCCGGCGCCCGATCCAGAACCCTCGCGGCGGCCGTGAAGTCGCCCAGCGCCAGCAGCGCTCCGGCCCGCGCGCCGGCCAGCGCCTCGTCGCCCGCCGCACCGTCGGGACCCGGCGCCCCCGTCGCCAGCACGCGGAGCGCCAACGCCGCCGACGCCGGCGAGAGCGGCTTCCCGTTCAGCATCGGCAGGACCGTCCTCGCCGTCTCCACCGGGGTTCCCCGCCACAGATCCCGCGGCAGGCCGGTGTCCCGGCCGGGCGTGGAGAACGCATCGGGCGCGGCGAGTTCGCTCACCTGCACCTCGATCTGCGCCAGGAGGGGGACCGGCGCCGGTCCCTGGGCGGCGTGGGCGGGAACGCTCGCAGCCGAGGCGGCGAGGACGAGGGTGGCGGCGAAGGACGTCAGACGCGACATGGCTTCGAGCCTAACCCGAGTGCGCCGGTTGGCGCGAGGGCGCAGCGTCGTGTAAAGCCTGCCCCGCTCATGGAACCGCACGAACCGCTTCGCCGCCGCACCATCGCGCTCGTAGGACTCATGGGCGTCGGCAAGTCCAGCGTGGGCCGACGCCTGGCCATGACTCTCGGCCTGCCGTTCCGCGACGCCGACTCCGAGGTCGAAGCGGCCGCCGGGCGCTCGATCTCCGAGATCTTCTCCGCCCTGGGCGAACCCGCCTTCCGCGACGGCGAACGCCGCGTGATCGCGCGCCTGCTTGAGGGGCCGCCCCATGTCCTGGCCACGGGCGGCGGCGCCTTCATGAACGACGAGACCCGCGCCCTGATCAAGGCGCGCGCGATCTCGGTGTGGTTGAAGGCCGACCTGGACATCCTGGCCCGCCGGGTCGGCCGCAAGGACACGCGTCCGCTCATCGCCGACAAGGACCCGCTGGAGGTCCTCAAGGCCCAGGCCGAAATCCGCTATCCGGTCTATGCCGAGGCCGACGTCGTGGTGGAGACCGGCGACGCCGCCCACCACATCACCGTCGCCCAGGTGATCGAGGCCCTGAACGCCCATCTCGGCGAGACCGCGAAATGAGCCGCAGCGTTCCCGTCGGCCTGGGCGCGCGCGCCTACGACGTCCTGGTGGGGGACGGCGTCCTGGAGCAGGCCGGCCGCCTGATGGCCCCCTTCCTGAAGCGCGGTCGCACCGCCGTGGTCAGCGACGAGACCGTGTGGGCCCTGCACGGCGCGCGCCTCACCGCGGCCCTGGCCGCCGCGGGGATCGAGGCGCTGCCCGTGATCGTGCCGCCGGGCGAGCAGACCAAGTCGTTCGAGGGCCTGGCCGGCCTCAGCGACCGCCTGCTGGCGCTGGAGCTGGATCGCGGCGACCTGATCACCGCCTTCGGCGGCGGCGTCGTGGGCGACCTCGCCGGCTTCGCCGCCGCGATCTACAAGCGCGGGATCGACTTCGTACAGATCCCCACCACCCTGCTGGCGCAGGTGGATTCCTCGGTGGGCGGCAAGACCGCCATCGACACCCCGCGCGGCAAGAACCTGATCGGCGCCTTCCACCAGCCGCGCCTCGTCCTGGCCGACCTTTCGGTGCTGGCCACCCTGCCCGTCCGCGAGATCCGCGCCGGCTACGCCGAGATCATCAAGTACGGTCTCCTGGGCGACCGCGACTTCTTCGAGTGGCTGGAGCATGGCGGCAACCGCGAAGCCCTCTTCGCCCTCGACCCCGCCGGCCCTGTCCCCGACGCCCTGGGCCATGCCGTGGCGCGCTCGGTCGAGATGAAGGCCGAGATCGTCGCCGAGGACGAGAAGGAGCAGGGCCGCCGCGCCCTCCTCAACCTGGGCCACACCTTCGGCCACGCCCTGGAAGCCGAGACCGGCTACGGAGACGCCCTGCTGCACGGCGAAGCCGTCGGGGCGGGCATGGCCCTGGCCTTCCGCTTCTCGGCCGCTCAAGGATTCTGCCCGGGACAGGACGCGGCGCGCGCCGTCGCCGGGATCGCCGCCTCGGGATTGCCGACCACGCTGGCCGAGGTCGCCGGCCATCCGTTCGACGCCACGCGCCTCGTGGCGCACATGGCCCAGGACAAGAAGGCCGAAGCCGGCCGCCTGACCTTCATCCTCGCCCGCGCCCTGGGCGACGCCTTCGTGGCCCGCGACGTGGACGCCGATGCGGTGCTCGCCTTCCTCCGCGCCGAGGGGGCGCGGTAGCGTTCGGACTGGCGCCTGTTGCGCTGTCGCCCGCGCGCCTGCCTCAGCCTTCGCGGTAGTACGGCTCGACCGGACCCTGGAGCTTGAGCGTCAGGGCGTTGCCCCGCCGGTCCTTGGCCGTGCCCACCGACAGGCGCACCCAGCCCTCGCTCACGCAGTATTCCTCGACGTTCGTCTTGTCCTCGCCCTTGAAGCGCACGCCCACGTTCCGCGCCAGAACGTCGGCGTCGTAGTAGGGGCTGTTGGGATCCACGCTCAGCCGGTCGGGCGGCGTGTCGGACGTCGTCTCGCTCATGCGGCGGGAGGTGACACAGACCCCGCCGATGTTCAAGCGACTCGGTCGCGCGGGCACGGCCGTTGCGCGAAACCCCGATTGCCAAGCGCAGCTCGACCCTGTTCAACGTCCGGCATGAAACGTCTTGCCGCCGCGCTCGTGGCTCTCGCCGTCGTCGTCCCCGTCCACGCCCAGACTCAGGTTCACACACCGGTCCTGGACAAGGGCGAGCCCCTGCCGCCCAAGCGGATCTTCGAGAGCCCCGACATCTCCGGTCCCCGCGCCCGCGGGGTGAAGCTGTCGCCCGACGGCCTGTCGGTCACCTACATCAGGACCCGCGACGACGACCTCACGATCAGCGACCTCTGGATCGCCGACGTCGCCGGCGGCGAGCCGCGCCTGCTACTGGACGGCAAGCAACTCGCCCCGCCCGAGCGCGAACTCTCCGAGGCCGAGAAAGCCCGCCGCGAGCGGGCGGGCGTCGCGACGCGCGGCGTGGTGGACTACGCCTGGGACCGTCAGGCACGGCTGATCCTGGCGCCGGTAGAGGGCGATCTCTGGATCTACGACGTCGCGTCGCGCCGGGCCCGCCAGCTCACCCGGACGCCCGGCGACGAGATCGACGCCAAGATCTCGCCCCGCGGGACCTATGTCTCCTACGTCCGCAACGACGACCTCTACGTCACGCCGGCCGCCGGCGGCGCCGAGCGCGCCCTGACCGAGGGGGGGACCGAACTGCGGAGCTGGGGCACGGCCGAGTTCATCGCCCAGGAGGAGATGCGCCGCCACACCGGTTACTGGTGGAGCCCCGACGAGCGGGCGATCGCCGTCGCCTTCGTGGACCAGACCGGCGTCGACGTGGTCGAGCGGCCCGAAGTGAACGCCACCGGCGCCCGTGTGGTCCCTCAGAGGTATCCGCGCGCCGGCCGGCCGAACGCCGTGGTCGATCTCTACGTCCAGCCGCTGGACGGACCGCGGGTGAAGGTCGACCTGGGCGCCGACGCCGACATCTACCTGGCCCGGGTCGAATGGGCGAAGGACGGCCGCACCCTCTACGTTCAGCGCCAGAGCCGCGACCAGCGGCGGCTGGACCTGCTGGCCGTCGAGCCCGCCACCGGCCGGAGCCAGGTGATCCTCACCGAGACCAGCCCGCACTGGGTGGGCCTCACCGACGACTTCCGGCCGCTGGGTGACGGATCGTTCCTATGGTCGTCCGAGCGCTCGGGCCATCGCCACCTCTACCTCCACGGCCGCGATGGCCGGCTGATCCGCCAGATCACCCGGGGCGACTGGCCGGTCGACGAGATCGAGGGCGTGGACGAGGCCACGAAGAGCGTCGTCTTCTCCGCCTTCCGCGAGACGCCGGGCGAACGGCGCATCTGGCGCGCGTCCTACGCCCGCCGCGGCGAGCCTACGCCGCTGACGCCCGCCGGCGGCTGGTGGACCGTGACCGTGGCTCACACCGGCGGCGCCTTTGCCGGAACCTACGAAGACCCGAAGACCCCGCCCCAGACCGCGCTTTACCGCGCCGACGGAACCCGCGTCCGCTGGATCGAGGCGAACGCCCTGGAGCCGGGCCATCCCTACTGGCCCTACGCAGGCCGCCTCCGCGCGCCCGAATTCGGCGTCGTCAAGGCCGCCGACGGCTCGGACCTGTGGTGGTCGCTGCGCACCCCGCCGGGTTTCGACCCCTCCCGGAAGTATCCGGTCATCGTCCAGGTCTACGGCGGCCCCTCGGGTCCACGTGTGGCGTCCAACTGGCACACGCCCGAAGACCAGATCCTGCTCGACGCCGGCTACATCCTGTTCCGCCTCGACAATCGCGGCGTGGGCCACCGCTCGGTCGCCTTCAAGACCGCCATCGATCGGCGGCTGGGCCAGCTCGAGGTGGACGACCAGCTCGCGGGCGCGGCCTACCTGAAGACCCTGCCCTATGTGGACGGCGGGCGGATCGGCGTCACCGGCTGGTCGTACGGCGGCTACATGACGCTGCTGATGCTCACCGCGCCGGACAGCCCGTTCCGGGCCGGCGTCTCGGGGGCGCCCGTCACCGACTGGACCCTCTACGACACCCACTACACCGAGCGCTTCATGGGCAAGCCGTCCGAGAACGCCGCGGGCTACGCCGCCTCCGAGGTTGTCGCGCGGCTGGGGAGCCTGAAGCCCGGCGCGCTGCTCCTGATCCACGGCATGGCGGACGACAACGTCACCTTCGATCACGCCACGCGCGTCATGTTCGCGCTGCAGGCCGACGGCAAGCCGTTCGAGACGATGGTCTATCCGGGCCTGCGCCACCGCGGCGGCTGGACGCCGGCCAATCGCATGCACCGGGCGATGGCCGCGCTGGACTTCTTCGACCGTAAGCTGAAGGGCCCGCCCGCGACCGCGGAGTGACGGGCTCAGGCGACGGCCTGCGACCGACCGTCGTCCTCGTTCCCGGACGGGACCAGGGCGCGCTCGATCGCCTCGATCAGCACCGCCATCTCGATCGGCTTGGCGACGAAGCCGTTCATGCCCGCCGCCCGGTACTCCTCGATCTGATGCGGCATGACATTGGCCGACAGCGCCAGGATCGGCGTGGGCGGGAGTCCGCGCTGGGCCTCCAGCGCCCGGATCGCCCGCGCGGCGTCGACTCCGTTCGCGACCGGCATCTGGATGTCCATCAGGATCAGGTCGAAGCGGCCGGCCTCGAAGGCCTCCACCACCTCGGCGCCATCGCCCGCCAGGCGGATTTCGGCGCCGAGAGGCTCGAGCATCGCCGTCAGCAGGAGCTGGTTGGTGCGGTTGTCCTCGGCCGCCAGGATACGTACGGCCGGCAGCGTGGGCTCGGCTTCGGGTTCCGGCTCGGTTGAGGCCGGCGTCCCGGGCCTCACCCATTCCAGCGGAAGCTCCACCGTGAAGGCCGATCCGCGCGCCTCGGCGCTGGCCACCGAGACGCGTCCGCCCATCAGTTCGACCAGCTCGCGCACGATGGCGAGGCCCAGGCCCGACCCCCCGTGCTTGCGCGTGGTGGTGGGGTCGGCCTGCGAGAACCGCTGGAAGAGTTGGGGGATGCGGTCGCGGGCGATGCCCGGACCGCTGTCGAGCACGGCGATCGCCAGGCCGGTGTCGCTGCGGCGGATACTCACCTGCACCTCCCCGGTCGCGGTGAACTTCACGGCGTTGGAGACAAGGTTGGCCAGGACCTGGCGGATTCGCCCCGCATCGCCGCACCAGACGCCGCGCGCCGATCCCTCGATATCGACGGCGAACCCCACATCCTTCTGCGCCGCCAGGGTGGCGAAGGCTCGCGTCGCCGCCTCGACCTCGGCCTCCAGGTCGAATTCGTCGAGATGCAGCTCCATCCGCCCCGCCTCCACCTTGGACAGGTCGAGCAGGTCGTTGAGCAGACCCAGCAGGGTCTCGCCCGAAGTTCGGATCAGCCGCACCTTTTCCTGGTCGGTCGGCGACAGGTCGCTGCGGGCCAGCACCTGGGCCATGCCGAGGACGCCGTTCAGCGGCGTGCGGATCTCATGGCTCATGTTGGCCAGGAACTGGCTCTTGGCGACATTGGCGCTCTCGGCCCGGTCGCGGGCGTAGGCCAGTTCGTACAGCGCCGCCGCGTGGCCCCGTTCGTAGACGTCCAGCTGCCTGACGACTCGCCGGATCTGCCACCCCAGCGCCGCCATCACCGCCAGCAACAGCAGAAAGCCCGCCGCCAGCACCGGGGCGGCGTCCGCCAGCACCTCCAGCCCCGGATGGCGAGGCGCCCAGGCCACGCCGCCTACGATCTGGCCGTCGGCGCCGCGAAGGCTGATGCTGGCCGACGACTCGAAGGGATGGCGTTCGATCCGGACCCCCGTGAGGCCCACGTTCGCCATCAGGCCCGGAAGCTCGCGCTCCACTCTCTGCGCCGACACCAGCAGCGGCGCCGGGCCGGGCTGGCGCGGAATGGCGGAAGTCTCGGGCGTGACGGTGGAGGCCGCCACGAAGTAGATGGCGTCGCCCGACCGCACCAGCCCCGAGGCGGTCTCGGAGAGCGCCGGGTCGGTCGGGGCGAGGTCCGGCGGCCGGCTGCCACGGCCGGCTTCCAGCACCCGGGCCTGCCGGATGATCGCGGCGGCGTCGGCCAGGAACACCGGGTACGCGTCCGGCGCGCGGCGGCCCGCGCGGTCCCAGGCGTAGAAGGGGCGGCCCGCGGCGTCGAGCGCGATGGTCAGGTCGTGGCCGCGGTTGTTCGCGAAATAGCTTCCGATCTCCTCGTCCAGCCAGCGAACGTCGCCTCCCCGGCGCAGCTCGCGGTAGGCCTGGTTCCAGACCGTCGACGTGGTCAGGTCCGTCACCATGCGGTGCAGCCGCCGGTCGATCAGGCCCGTCACGAGGGCGCGATCCTCGCGGGCCTGCAACGCATCGAGGGCCTTGGAGCCCGCCGCCAGCATCGCCAGCGCGCCCATCAGGACCAGGAACACCGCCGCGAGACCCAGCACGACCAGACGACGCGCCGCCGTCTGGCCTTCCGTCAGGGAACTGGTCGCAGGGGTCGCGGTCATGGGACGACATGGTCCCCACCCGGAGGCGCCGGCAGGTTAACGGCCCCGCTCGGGACGCCTGACATACTGTCGCAGGCCAGCCCGCCGTGCGGTCCCGCAACCGCCGTTTTCCGGGCGCTTAGGCCGGCTTGCGGAACTTCAGGACGAACTGGTCGGTCTTGCCGCGGATCGCGGGATCGAAGACGTTCGCCGTGTGCGGATCGGACGGATCGCGCAGCAGCGGACTGTCACCCTCGAACCGGAAGCCGGCCGCCTCCACCTCCTGACGCACGATGGCCGGATCGATGCGGTGGACCTTCATCGCCGGCTCCAGGCCCGAGCCCGGGACGGCGGCGTGGTCCACGATCACATACAGCCCGCCCGGCTTGAGCGACCTGAAGACCTCGGCGTTGACCTTGGCCGCGGTGTCCTTCGGGAACGGGGTCAGGTGGAAGTCGTGGTAGTTCTGCACCGTCAGCACCAGGTCCAGGCCGTCCGGCAGGTCGAGGTCGGCGAACGTCGCCGTCAGCGGCGTCACGTTGGCGTAGGCGCCGGCGACCTTCTTCTGGTTCTCGCCGTAAGACGCCTGGAAGCGGATGAACTCTTCCGGCTGATAGGCGGTGACATTGCCCTGCGGCCCGACCGCCGCCGAGAGTATGCGGGTGAAATAGCCCCCGCCCATCACCAGGTCGGCCACCTTCTGCCCCGGCTTCACCTCGGCGAAGGCCAGCAGTTCGCCCGGCTTGCGCGCCGCGTCGCGCGCAGCCTCCTCGTCCGGCCGGGCCTTGTCGGCCAGGGCCGCGGCGATATGCGGCGGAACCGCCGCCTGCGACGCCGCATGAGACACGCCCTGGGCCGCGTCGGCGCCTAGAATCGCGGCGGCGGCGGCCGCCATCAGCATCATGCGCATGGTCCGATCCCTCCCTGGATGGATGGGCGAGCCTAGCGCGGCGGCGTGGCCGCCTCTAGCCGCCTGCGAGGAACAGCCCTATCGTCGCGATGCGTGTCAGTCAGGAGTCGTCGTGATCAGGTCGATCATCGGCGGCGCGATGGCTGTCGCGCTCGTTTCGGGCCCGGCCGTCGCGGCGCCTTCACCGCCCCGCCCCGCACCTCTCGCGTGGATCGTCACGCCCGGAGAGGCGGGATGTCAGGTGGAGTTCGAGCTGTCGGGACGCTCCGGCGGCGTCACGCCCGTCCGCCTCTCGTCCGACGGCCAGTTCATCAGCCTGAGGTTCGCCAAGGCCGACCTGCCGTCGCGGGCCTTCCTGCCGATCCGCATCGACAATGCGCGGTTCTCGAACCTGATGCTGCGCGACGCCGACGGGTCGGGAGAACTGGTGTTGTCCGAGGAGACCGAGGCCGCCCTGCGACGGGGCTCGACCCTGGGCGTGGCATGGTTGGGGGAAGAGCCGCTGACCGGATCCCTGGCGGGGTCCGACCGGGGACTGGTGGATCTGCGCGTCTGCGGGGCTCAGGCCGCGAGCCGTCACCGCGAGCGCATGACCGTCGAGGCGGTTGAACGGGAGCGCGCCCAGGCCGAGGCCCGCTCGCGCGCCCTGAGCGAGGCGCAACTCGCCGCCATCCAGGCGCAGACCGCCGCCGCCGAAGCTCAGCGGCGTCAGGCCGAAGAGGCGGCCGAGCGCCAGCGCCGCGCCGAAGCCGCCGCCACCGAACGCGCTCACATGGAAGCACGGCAGCGAGCCTATGAGGACGAGCGCCGCCGCGCCTACGAGGACGAACGCCGCCGCGCCTATGCGCGGGAGCTGGAAGAAGACGGTCGCTGGGCGCCGCCATCCGGCTGGACCCGGCCGCGATATCCCTACGACAGGTACTGACCCGACGCCCCGGCGCCGTCCGCCCCCGACCGCACAGGATCGGGCTCGAAGCTGCCCCCGGGGGAGAAGGCGGCGACCGTCAGACCCGGATCGTCAGGTCGGGACCGTCAGGCCACCGTGGCGCGGAACCGCCGCCGGCGGATCACATAACCCGCCGCGCCGAAGCCGAGGATCATCATCGCCCAGGTGGACGGCTCGGGGATCGCCCCGACCGGGCCATTGGCGCCGCCGGGTCCGGTGTCGCCCGGACCGCCCGGCGCGCCACCGCCCGGAGGCGTGAAGGGATCGTCGCCACCGCCGGTGTCGGGCGCAAACGGGGCGCCGCCGCCCGGCGAGCTGCCGCCACCGCTGGGGCCGCCACCCGGCCCGCCGCCCGGCAGGGTCGGGATATCCGGCTTGTCCGTCGGCGGGTCGGTCGGGAACGGCGGATCGCCGCCGCCGCCCGGAGGTGTGAAGGGATCTTCGCCGCCCGGCTGCGTCGGATCGGTCGAGCCGCCGCCGCCGCCACCGGAACCGCCACCGGAACCGCCGCCACCGCCACCGCCACCGCCCGAGCCGCCGCCGCCGAAGCCCAGGCCGGGATCGGGCGCGAGGTCGCCGTTCGGGTCGTTGAAGGACGGAGGACCGCCTGTCGAAGAGTCGCCGGGCGTCGTGCCCGGACCGCCGCCGGTATCGCCGCCACCGGCGCCGCCGTCGCCACCACCGCCGAAGTCGCCGCCCGACCCGGGCGTCGCGCCATCGCCGCCGCCGACGGGACCGCCGCCGGAGCCGGAACCGCCCGCGCCGCCCTCACCGCCACCGACGCCGCCATCGGTCTCGCCGCCGGGCGTGGTGTCGCCGGGTTGTTCGGCCGTGAACGGCTGAGACGCCTCGGTCCCGCCGCCACGGAAGAGATTGATGCGGCCGCCGTCCAGCGCCGCGTTGCCGTCCATCAGGGTCGGCGCGGCGATGGCCGTGGCGCCGAACATCATGGCCAGGGCGCCGCCGTGGCGCGTGACCTTGCGATGCCAGGGATCGGTCGGGCAGAACGCCGGCTGGGCCGCCGGATGCCAGGGCGCGATCGGGCAGATCTCGCCGTCGGGGCCCATGACGCGGCCCGGCCAGATCCAGCTCCACAGCCAGCTCATGCGCCACCAGCGCGCCAGCCCGCGATCCGCACCCTGGGGCCACAGCCAGCCGAACAGGGCGGCCATCAGGCCGTGCCGCTGGCCGAACCGTTCGTCCTGAAGGCGTGACGGCCACAGCCAGCCCGCCAGGACGCCCATGAACGTCGTGCCGGCGACGCTGCGCCGTTCGGTTTGCAGGGGCTGCGGCCACACCCACGCCACCGCCGAGGCCAGCAGGCCCTGGCGGCCGCGCGGGGCCCCGTGGGAAATCGCCTGGACGCTCATGCGCGCACCGTCCCGCCGATCGTCCGACCGGCCAGACCGTTCGCTGCGCAGACAGCCTGCGTCGCCGCTTCAGGAACCATATCGTCGCCCCGCGCGCTCAAGGCGCGTCCTACGTTCGACGTGACGCAAAACCGTCGCTCTGTCGTTAACGACCTGCGCAGCGCGACGCTTTGCCCCACGGATCGCGCCAGGGGACCGGACATGGCGAAAGACCGTGAAGACGCAAGGCCGGGAGATCCCGTCCTCGGAGCTTCAGCGGCCTTGGCGAGACGTTCCATCGTCGCCGGCATCCCAATCCCTCCAGCGCAACATTCGTCCAATCCGGCTGGGGGAAACCGAATAAACGAAGCCAGACCATGCAGCGTCGGGGGTAACGCTGCTACTTGAGACAATCGACAGGGGAATTTCCCCTTTTGGGAGAACCTGCCCGCCTCGCGCATTCTCCAGCAAGTACGGCGCCAGCTGGACCATGGATGCAGAACCGGCGCCGACCACGAAAAAGGGCCCCGCGATGGGGGCCCTCCGTCCGCTTCGACCGCGTGAGGCGGGGAGACCTCAGGCGCCCAGCGACGCCGTGCCCAGGGCCGCGATGAGGCCGAGGAACAGCAGAAGGGCCGGAGCCAGACGGTCGACAACCCGTTCGAAGTTCACGAGAGACATGACACACACCTTTCAGTTTGATCCCCCATTCGTTGGTTCCCCCGGGGGCGCGGGGCTTTTCTCATTTGAACGTTGCTCAGATGGGAGCGGCAAGCGGGAGCGTCAATGGCATCTGGACGGTGCTCAGATATGAAATTATGGTAATGCGATGAGCGAAGCTAAAAGCGCCGAACCGCGCCCCTACCACCACGGCGACCTGCGGCGCGCGCTCGTTGACGCCGCCCGGCGCCTTCTGGAGGCCGAGGGACCCAGCGCGCTGTCGCTGCGGGCCGTGGCGCGGGAGGCCGGCGTCAGCCCGGCCGCGCCCTATCATCACTTCAAGGACAAGGCCGAACTGCTGGACGCCGTCGCCCACGAGGGCTGGGAGACTCTCGGCGCTCAGATGGCCGAGGCCAAGAGCCAGGCCGAAGGCCGGGCCCAGCTCACCGCCCTCGGGATCGCCTACGTCTGCTTCGCGCGCGACAATCCGGCCCTCTACCGCGTGATGTACGACGCCGTCCGCGACAAGGAGGCCCTTCCCGAGGACATCCACGACAAGGACGACAGCGCCTACTGCATGGTGCGCGACACCCTGATCGAGCAGGGCGCCGACCCGACGGCGGAAGCCCATCTGGAACTGGCGACCATCGCCGCATGGTGCGCCGGCCACGGCCTGGCCGAAATGGCGGGCTTCACCCAGTTCGCACCGCTGAAGGAGGCCCTCGGCGGCGAGCGGCGGTTCCTGGAAGCGGTGTTCGAGCACATGGGCCTGTTCCAGCACCCGCCCGGCGCCTGCTAGACGCCTGCGGGTGTTCGCCACCCGCTTCGCACCCTCGCCCACCGGCTATCTGCACCGCGGCCACGCCTTCTCGGCGTTGACGGCGCATGCGGCCGCGACCGCCGCCAGCGGCCGCTTCGTGCTGCGCATCGAGGATATCGACACCACCCGCAGCCGGCCCGCCTTCGAGTCCGCCATCTACGAGGACCTGGCCTGGCTGGGGCTGACCTGGGAGACGCCGGTCCGGCGGCAGTCCGAGCATCTCGCCGACTACCACGCCGCCCTCGCCCAACTGGAGGCCCACGGCCTCGTCTACCGCTGCTTCCGCACGCGCCGGGAGGTGGCCGAGGCGATGGCGTCGGCGCCCCACGGACCGATGGAGGTGTTCCGCGGCGGTCCTCTCCGCTCCGAAGAGGAAACCGCCCGCCTGGCCGCCGGCGAGCCCTTCGCCTGGCGCCTCTCGCTGGACGCCGCCGCCGCAGCCGTGGGCGGTTTCGACAGCCTGACCTTCGTGGAGGAGGGCCAGGGCGTGATCCCCGCCCGTCCCGAACTGGGCGGCGACGTGGTCCTGGCGCGGCGGGACGTCGGCGTCGCCTATCACCTGGCTGTGACGGTGGACGACGCACTCCAGGGGATCACCCACGTCATCCGCGGCCGCGACCTGTTCGAGGCCACCCATGTCCAGCGCCTGCTCCAGGCCCTGCTCCACCTGCCCGAACCGACCTACCGGCACCACGACCTGCTGCTCGGTCCCGACGGCCGCCGCTTCGCCAAGCGCGACCGGTCCGAGACGCTCCGGTCGCTGCGCGAGCGCGGCATGACCCCGGCGGACCTGCGGAAGGAGCTGGGCTTTGGATGACGCGGCGGCCTCGGCCCCGGGCGGCGCACGCTGGCAGGCGCTGGCGGTGCTGGTCGCGGGCGCCTGCATCATCGGGCTGTCGCCGATCCTGGTGCGGTTGACCGAGGCCGGGCCCGCCGCGGCGGGCTTCTGGCGGCTGGCCCTGGCGCTGCCCCTGCTGGCCTTCCTGTCGCGCGGAGCCGCCGGCGGCGTCGGACGGCCTTCGAAGATGGCGCTGTGGGCGGGCCTGTTCTTCGCCCTCGACCTGGGATTCTGGCACTACGGCATCCACTACACCTCGGTGACCAACGCCACGGTCCTGACGAACCTGACGCCGGTGGTGGTCACCGCCTTCGCGTGGATCTTCCTGAAGCAGCGGCCCGCGGCCCTGTTCCTGGTGGCTGTGGCCGCCTCTGTCGGCGGCGCCTCGATGATGGCCCTGGACAAGGGCGGGGGCGGTCTCCGGAACCAGCCGCTCGGCGATCTCCTGTCGGCCCTGACAGCGCTCTGGTACGCCCTCTATTTCCTGGCGATGGCCGAGGGCCGCCGCACCGAGGCCGCCAGCCGTCTGATGTTCTGGGTCAGCGTCGTCGGCGCGCCGCTCCTGCTGATCACCGCACTTCTGATGGGCGAGCGCATCCTGCCGCTCAGCCCCCTGGGTTGGGCGGCGCTCGTGGGGCTGGGCCTGATGCACGTCGGCGGCCAGGGCTCCATCGCCTGGGCCATGGGCCGCCTGCCCACCTCGACGGCCTCGGTGGTGGTGCTGGTCCAGCCGGTGGTGGCGGCGTGGCTGGGCTGGCTGCTGTTCGCCGAACCGCTCGGGCCGCTCCAGGCCCTGGGCGCGGCGGTGACCCTGGGCGGCGTGGTCCTGGCCCAATGGGCCTCACGTCCGCGCGCCTGAACCCTTCCGCCCACCTCGCTGCGTTGCGGCTACCCCAGTCCCCAGGCCACGCGCGCGATCTCGATCCGCGCAAGCTTCTCGTGGAAGGCGTCCCAGTCGTCCGTCGCGGCGATGGGCGCCCAAAGCGCCTCGATCTGGTCGTAGAGCAGTTCTTCCGGCTCCAGCCCGGCGAAGTAGGGATGCCCCAGGCGCTCGGGCCGCTCGGGCTCGTAGTCGGCCAGACCGGTGCGGAACGCGGCGAAGGCCTCCTCGCCGTACACCGCCGCCCGAGGCCCCGACATCGCACGTCCCTCGTCCCCGCAGAACCAGTCGAAGAAGAACGGCTCCCAGCGCACCCGAGGCCCGCCTTCCGCCAGCGCCCGGAACGCGGACTGCACGAAGGCCACATCCGCCTCCCCGCCCTTCGGCTTCAGGCCAAGCCGCGCCAGCATCGCCTCGGCCAGGGCGGCGCGATAGGCGGGGGCGAAGCGGTTCAACGCCTCGACCAGCGGGTCGCTTTCGGCCACCAGGCTCAGGCAGCCGGCGAGCTGCTGCAGGTTCCAGAACACCGCCTCGGGCTGGCGGCCGAAGCTGTAGAGCCCGTTCTGGTCGAAATAGGCCGCCACGTGGTTCGGGTCGGAGTAGGGCAGGAAGCGGTAGGGCCCGTAGTCGAAGCTCTCGCCCGTGATGTTCATGTTGTCGGTGTTGAGCACGCCGTGGACGAAGCCGGCCGCCATCCACCGCGCCACGAGCCCCGCCGCGCGGCCGGTCGCCGCCTCCATGAGCGCGACGGGCCGGTCGTTCGCCCCCGCCACCTCTGGATAATAGGTGTCCACCACATGGTCGGTGAGCGCCAGCAGACGATACTTCGCCTCGAAGAACGCGTGCCGTTGGAAGCTGCCGAAGCGCACGTGGCTGTGCGACAGCCGGACAAGCACCGCCGAGCGCGTCGGACTGGGCTCGTCGCCCCGGACCAGCGCCTCGCCGGTCTCCACCAGCGAGAACGACTTCGAGGTCGGGACGCCCAGCGCCTCCAGCATCGCCGTCGCCAGCACCTCGCGCACGCCGCCCTTCAGCGTCAGCCGCCCGTCGCCGCCACGCGACCAGGGCGTCTGGCCCGAGCCCTTGGTCCCGAGATCCAGCAAGCGGCCCGTCCCGGTCTCCCGCAACTGCGCGAACAGGAACCCCCGGCCATCGCCCAGGTCGGGGTTGTAAACGCGGAACTGGTGGCCGTGATAACGCAGCGCCAGAGGCGGATCGATATTCCCCGGCAGCGCCTGGAATCGCCCGAAGTGGGCGATCCATGCCTCGTCGGTCAGCGTCTCCAACCCCACCGACGCCGCGGCGCGGTCGTTGCGGTAGCGTAGGATCGTCTGGGGAAAATCCGCCGCGCGGACGGGATCTCCGAACTCGGCGCCCAACGCGGGCAGCCGGGGGTCTGGGCGGTAGGCGGGCGAGACGGGCATGCCGTCAGCTAGCCCCGCCGACCCGACGGGGCAACTAGGCGATGCCCAGGAAGCCCAGGACGGCCAGGACCACCACGACAAGGCCCACGAGATAGATGATGCCGTTCATGCCGGCGCTCCTCGGTTTCAGTCCGGCGTCTAACGCGGACCCGCGACGAGGCGTTCCGTCGATGGTCCGTCAGCCGACCCGCACCCCCATGCCGCCGTCCACGGGCAGGACCGCCCCGGTCACGAACTTCGCCTCGTCCGAGGCCAGGAACAGGGCGGCGTAGGCGGTGTCCCAGGCCGTACCCATCTGGCTCCCGAGCGGCACCCTGGCGTCCCGTTCGGCCCGCACCTCGGCCTGGGTGCGCCCGCTGGCCCCGGCGATGCCCGCCACCGCCATCGGCGTGTCCATCAGGCCCGGCTGGACGGCGTTGCAGCGGATGCCGTGCCGCGCCTGGGACATGGCCACGTGCGCCGTCAGCCGGTTCACCCCGGCCTTGGAGATCTCGTAGGCCACCTGGATGCCACCGGCCCGCGCCGCCAGGGACGAGATGTTGACGATGGCGCCCGCCTTCTGCCCGCGCATCACCGGCAACACCGCCTTGGTGACCAGCCACATCCCCTTCAGGTTCACGGACAGGATGCGGTCGAAGGCCGCCTCCTCCACCACATGGGCCGGGCCGTCGCCGCCGCCGATGCCCACGTTGTTGACCAGGATGTCGATCCGTCCCAGCCGCGCCTGCGCCGTCTCCACGATGGACGCTGCGTCCGCCGCCTTCGTCACGTCGGCCTCGAGCGCGGTGGCGTCGCCGCCTTCGGCGCGGACCAGGGCGGCGGTCTCCTCGGCCCGCTCGCCGATCCGGTCGACGCACAGCACCCGCGCGCCTTCGCGCGCGAACAACAGCGCCATGGCCCGGCCGTTGCCGACCGTCTCTCCCGGCGTCTGGCCCGCGCCCACGACGACGACGGTCTTGCCCGCCAGCCGCCCGCGTCCCTCGGCCGCCATCTCAGTAGCCCTTCAGCTCGGGGTCGAGCGTCTGACCCTCGTCGAGCTGCACGCCGAAGCTGTTCAGGATCATCGAGACCTGGGTGTACTGGCCCACGGTGAACACCACGTCCATGCGCTGCTTGTCGCTGTAGTGGCGGCCCAGTTCGGCCCAGGTGGCGTCGGTGATGAAGTGGTCGCCCACCAGCTCGTCCGCCGCCTTCACCAGCACCGCGTCCGCCGCGCTCCAGCCGGCGTCGGCGCCGCGCTTGATCTGCTCGATCTCGGCGTCGGTCAGGCCCGACTGTAGGCCGATCCGCGTGTGCTGGGTGAACTCGTAGCCCGACTTGCACAGGTAGCCGACACGCAGGATCAGGATCTCCCGCTCGCGGGCCGGCAGGTCGTTGCGGCGCGACAGGATATAGCCGCCCCAGTCGTTGAAGCGGGTCAGCGCCTTGGGCGCGTGCGCCAGCGTCCGGAAGATGTTCAGCACGCCCATCGTCCCGTTGCGCACGGGTTGCAGCGCCTCGGCCTGGTCGGGCGACAGGTCGGCGTCCTTCAGCGGCGGCACCCGGGGGGCGGACAATCTCATGGCGTTTCCTCGAAGCTTCGGTTTGTTGCGCCCGCACCTTAAGGCCCTGCCGGGCGATTTCGCTAGAGCGGGCGCGGGCGGCTTGTTACCCAGGCCCCGATGTCCACGCGCTCGACGCTCGCATACCTGCGGACCGAGACCGGCTCGGGCCTGCTGCCGCCCATCGCGGCGCTGGCGGCGATCCTCTGGGCCAACACGCCGTGGTCGGACGCCTATTTCGGGCTGGTGGCCGCGCCCGTCCCCATCCAGGTCGGGCCGTTCGCCCAGACGATGGGCCTGGGCGCGTGGATCACCACGGCGCTGATGCCGGTGCTGTTCTTCGTCCTGGGGCTCGAGCTGAAGCACGAGGTCCTGCGGGGCGAACTCTCGAACCCCCGCCGTCTCGCCCTGCCGCTCCTGGCCGCCGCCGGGGGGATCGTTCTGCCCGCCGCGATCTACGTCGCCGCGAACCTCGGCCCCGGCGGCGCGGCCCACGCCTGGCTCGCCGCCGCACCCACCGACATCGCCTTCGCGCTCGCGATCCTGGCCCTGGCGGGGCCCCGCCTGCCCCCCACGCTGCGGATGTTCCTGCTCACCATCGCCCTCATCGACGGCGCCGCCACGGGCCTGGGCGTGGCGCTGCTCTACCCCGAGGGCCTGCGCTTTCCGATGCTGGCCGCCGCCGCCGCGACCCTCGCGGTGCTGGCGGCGATGTCGCGCTGGCGCGCCGCCCCCTACGCCGTCTGGGCCGCAGGCGGGCTGCTGCTCTGGGCGTTCACGCTCAAATCCGGAATCAGCACGGCCCTGGCGGGCCTGGCCCTGGCCGCCGTCTTCCCGCTGGACCCCAAGCGGGCCGGCGGAACCGGCGTGCTCCAGGAGACGATGGACGCCCTGCACCCTTACGTCGCCTTCGTCGTCCTGCCGTTGTTCGTCTTCCTGGCCGCGGGCTTTCCCCTGAGCGGCGGCGCCGACCGCGACCTCGTCTCGCCCGTCAGCCTGGGGCTGACCGCCGCCCTGGCCCTGGGCAAGCCCGCGGGCGTCTTCGGGGCCGCCGCCCTGGTCATCGGCCTGAAATGGGCGCGGCGGCCGACCGGGGCGCGCTGGATCGAACTCTTGGGCGCGTCCGCCCTCTGCGGCGTCGGTTTCGCCATGAGTCTCTTCGCCGGCGCCGCCGCCTTTCCGCCCGGCGACGTACGGGAGGACCAGATGCGGGCCGGCGTGGTCGTCGGTTCGGCGCTCGCCGGGGCCCTCGGCCTGGGGCTGCTCGGCTTCAGCGCGGCCCGTCGCGCCCGCGAGGCGCAAGGCTGAGATAGGCCTTGCCGAACGTCGCTTTTGGGCGTCCGCTCCCAGCTTGTCCGGCTCTGTTCGGGCCGCCGACATTCGGAGAGGTCGCATGACTCAGTTCCGTCTGAATGGCCGCAGCGTCACGTTGACGACACCCGACGACACGCCTCTGCTGTGGGCCATCCGCGACGAGGTCGGCCTCACAGGCACCAAGTTCGGATGCGGCATCGGCGCCTGCGGGGCCTGCACCGTGCACGTGGACGGTCAGGCGGTCCGATCCTGTGTGACCCCCGTAGGGTCGATGGCCGGCCTGTCCGTCACCACGATCGAAGGCCTCGATCCCGCAGGCCGCCACCCCGTCCAGCAGGCCTGGATCGAAACCCAGGCGCCCCAGTGCGGCTACTGCCAGTCGGGGCAGATCATGCAGGCCGCCGCCCTCCTGAAGGAGACGCCCGCCCCGACCGACGACCAGATCGTGGCCGCGATGGAGGGCAACCTCTGCCGCTGCATGGCCTACGTCCGCATCAAGCGCGCGATCAAGCTGGCCGCCAGCCGCACCTCAGCCGGCCGCACGTCCGCCCGTCAGGGAGCCAAGGCATGAACACGATCGCTGGTCCTTCGCCGGTCGGCCTGTCGCGCCGCGGGCTTCTCATCTCGATGACGGCGGCGGGCGCCGCCTTCACCCTCACCTCTCCGACCGACGCAGCCACGGGCGTCTACGAACCCACCATCTGGTACTCGATCGACCGCTCGGGGGCCGTCACCGTCCACATCATCCGGGCCGAGATGGGCCAGCACGTCGGCACCGCCATCGCCCGCATCGTCGCCGACGAACTGGAAGCCGACTGGGCCAAGGTGAAGATCGACCACGTGGACAGCGATCCCCGGTGGGGTCTCATGGTCACCGGCGGCAGTTGGTCGGTGTGGCAGAGCTACCCGCTCTACAGCCAGGCCGCCGCCGCCGGCCGGATCGCCCTGGTCGAGGCCGGCGCCAAGGCCCTCGGCGTTCCTGCCGCGTCGTGCGTCGCGCGCGACGGCGCCATCGTCGCAGGGGCGAAATCGATCTCGTACGGCGACATCGTCGCCCGCGGCGGGCTTCCGTCCGGCTACACGGCCGAGGCCCTCGCGAAGATGCCCGTCAAGGACGCCACCCAGCGTCGCCTCGTCGGCCGTCCGGTGATCGCCCGGGACATTCCCGCCAAGACCAACGGCCAGGGCCTCTACGGCCTCGACGCCAAGGTCCCCGGCATGGTCTACGCGCGGCCCAGGCTGCCGCCCACCCGCTATGGCGCGTCGGTGACGGCCATCGACGAGAGCGAGGCCCGGAAGATCCCCGGCTACCTCCGCGCCATCGCACTGGACGACCCTTCGGGCACGGCGCCCGGCGTGGTCATGGTCTACGCCGAGAGCTTCGTCGCCGCCGACCGGGCCGCCGAGGCGCTGAAGGTGACCTGGAAACCGGGCGACACCGCCACGGTGTCCGAGGCCGACCTCCAGGCCCGCGCCCGGACCCTCATCGCCGACAAGGCCGGCGGCGGCCTGGTGGTCGACGATCCCGGCGTGGACGCCGCCTTCGCCGCCGCCGGAACCACGCTGGAACGCACCTATACGACGGCCACCGCCCTCCACTTCCAGCTCGAGCCCGTGAACGCCCTGGCTTTCGAGAAGGACGGCGTCTTCGAGATCCACACGGGCAATCAGTGGCAGTCGCTCGTCCTGCCGTGGCTGGCCAAGGCCCTCGGGCGCGACGAGAAGACCATCGTGCTGCGCACCTACCTGCTGGGCGGCGGCTTCGGCCGACGGCTCAACGGCGACTACGCGGTGGTCGCCGCGCTCGCCTCCAAGGCCATCGGCGGCAAGCCGGTGAAGGTGGTCTGGACCCGCCCCGACGACACCCGCTTCGACAGCCCCCGCTCGCCATCGGTGCAGGTGGTCCGCGCCGCCCTCGGCGCAGGCGGTCGCATCACGGCGATGGACCACGCCTGCTGCGCCGGCTGGCCCACCCAGGCGATGGCGCCGTTCTTCATGCCCAACGGCAAGAACGGCGTGGCCTACGACCCCTTCGCGATCAGCGGCGCCGACCACTGGTACAACGTCGGCGCCCAGCGTGTCCGGGCGATCCGGAACGACCTCGCCAACCGCGCCTTCCGGCCGGGCTGGCTGCGTTCGGTGGGACCGGGATTCACCAACTGGGCCGTCGAGTGCTTCATGGACGAGGCCGCCCTCGCCGCGAAGGCCGACCCTGTAGCCTTCCGTCTGAAGATGCTGGACGCCCGCGGCCGCAACGCGGGTTCCAGCCCCAACGCGGTCGGCGGGGCGGCGCGCCAGGCGGCGGTGCTCAGGCGGCTGGCGTCGAAAGCCGGCTGGGGCGGCGCCCTGCCGAAGAACACCGGCCTGGGCGTGGCCACCACCTTCGGCCAGGAACGCGACATGCCCACCTGGGTGGCCTGCGCCGCCCGCGTCGCGGTCGATTCCGCCACCGGCGCGGTCAAGGTCGAGAAGCTGACCCTGGTGGTCGACTGCGGGATCGTGGTCGATCCCGACGGCGCCCTGGCCCAGATGGAAGGCGCCGCGCTCTGGGGCCTGAGCCTGGCGCTCAAGGAGGGCTCGGCGTTCGAAGGCGGTCAGCCCAGGGACCTCAACCTCGACGGCTACACGCCCCTGCGGATGTCGGACGTCCCGGACCTCGACATCGAGTTCGTGAAGAGCGACCACGTCCCCGTGGGTCTGGGCGAGCCCGCCACCACCGTGGTCGGTCCGGCCATCGGCAACGCCATCTTCAACGCCGTCGGCGCCCGTGTCCGAGACCTTCCGATCCGGCCCGACGCGGTGAAGGCGGCCCTCCCGGCCTGATCCTTCCGGCCCGACCGCCATCGGCAACGAAAAAGGGCCGCCCTCGCGGGCGGCCCCTCCGTCGTCGCCGATGGCGTGGGCGCTATTCCGCCGCCTGCTTGGGCGCGTAGCCCAGCATGGCCTTGGTCTCCAGGAACTCGTGGAAGGCGTAGTCGCCCCACTCGCGCCCGTTGCCGCTCATCTTGTAGCCACCGAACGGCGCCATCATGTCGCCGCCGCCGCCGTTGATCGACACCTGGCCGGCGCGCAGCTTGGCCGCGACCTTGCGGGCCTTCTCCAAGTCGCCCGACTGGACATAGGCGGCCAGGCCGTACTCGGTGTCGTTGCCGATATCGATGGCCTGCTCGACCGTCTCGTAGCCCAGGATCGACAGCACCGGGCCGAAGATCTCTTCCTTGGCGATCGTCATCTCGTTGGTGACGTTGGCGAACACCGTGGGCTTCACATAGTAGCCCTTGTCCAGGCCTTCCGGCCGGCCCACGCCGCCGATGACCAGGGTCGCGCCCTCGTCGATGCCGGCCTGGATCAGCTTCTGGATCTTGTCGAACTGGGTCTTGTTGACCACCGGGCCGAGCTGGCTGTTGCCGTTCGGGTCGCCGACCGTCACGCCGGCCGCCGTCTCGCGCGCCACCGCGATCGCTTCGTCCATCCGCTTGGAGGGGACCAGCATCCGGGTCGGGGCGTTACACGACTGGCCCGAGTTGGTCATCATGGTGGCGACGCCGCGGCCGACGCCCTTGGCGAAGGCGTCGTCGTCCAGGACGATGTTCGGGCTCTTGCCGCCCAGTTCCTGGGCCACGCGCTTGACCGTCGGGGCCGCCGCCTTGGCCACCTCGATTCCGGCGCGGGTCGAGCCGGTGAACGACACCATGTCCACTTCCGGGTGGCTGGAGATCGCCGCGCCCACGGTCGGGCCGTCGCCGTGCACCAGGTTGAACACGCCCGCCGGCACGCCTGCCGCATGCATGATCTCGGCGAAGATGTGCCCGCTGAACGGCGCCACTTCCGACGGCTTGAGCACCATGGTGCAGCCGGTGGCGATGGCCGGGGCCACCTTGCAGACGATCTGGTTCAGCGGCCAGTTCCAGGGGGTGATGAACCCGCAGACGCCGATCGGCTCCTTGACGATCATCGTCGGGCCGCGGTCTTCCTCGAACTTGAAGGTCTTCAGCACCTCGATGGCCGTGCCCAGATGGCCCAGGCCGATCGGAACCTGCGCGCGCTGCGCCAGGTTGGCGGGGGCGCCCATTTCTTCCGTCACCGCCGTCGCCAGGTCGCCGAAGCGCTTCTGGTATTCGGTCATGATACGGCCCAGGACCTCCAGGCGCTCTTCGCGGCTGGTCTGGCTCCACGAGTCGAAGGCCTTGCGCGCGGCCTTGCAGGCGCGGTCCACGTCGGCCGCCGAGCCCAGGGCGATCTTGCCGGCGACCTCTTCGGTGGCCGGGTTCTCGACGTCCAGCGTCTTCAGCCCCTCGGCCGGGTCCACCCACGCTCCGTCGATGTAGAACTTGAGGTACTCGCGCATAGACGTCCTCCTGGCATGTTGTCGGGGCGATCCTGTCGTGGCGGACTTAAGGCGTCCGCTCCCCGTCTTTCAAACGTTCATATTAGTGATCGGCGTTAAGCTGGGAAGCCCCGACCTGTGGAAAACCCCGCTTGCGGCCGACGCTTTCCCGGGCGTGCGCGCCAAACCTTGCGGGAACACCGCCGCCTCGCTAAAGCCCACGCCATCTGACTCCGGAGGCCCCATGAGCGGCATCTACATGATCCTCGTGTTCGTCGGCGTCCTCGCGGCGCTGAACTATTTCGAGTTCGGCCGCTTCGACTGAGGCGCCCGCGAGCCCGGCAGACCGTCCCGTGGGCCGCCGCGGCGCAGCCCTGATCACCGGCGCGGCCCGGCGCATCGGCCGCGTGCTGGCCGCCACGGCCGCCCGGGCCGGCTATGACGTCGCCCTCCACGTCCGCGCCGTCGACGACGACGCCGAGGCCGCCGCCGGCGAGGTCCGCGGCCACGGCCGCAAGGCCGCCCTCCTCACCTGCGACCTGCGCAAGGAGAGCGCCACCGTGGCCCTGGTGGGCGAGGCCGAGGCCGAGCTGGGGCCCGTCACCCTCCTGGTGAACTCCGCGTCCGTCTTCGAGAACGACGCCTTCGCCGACATGAACCGCGCCTCCTGGGACCTCCACCTGGAGACCAACCTGCGAGCGCCCCTGGTCCTGGCCCAGGCCTTCGCGCGGCGCCTGCCAACGGACCGCGACGGGCTGATCGTCAACATCCTCGACCAGAGGGTCTGGCGCCCCGGCCCCGACTTCTTCACCTACACCCTGTCCAAGTCCGCTCTCTGGGCCGCAACCCAGATGCTGGCCCGCGACCTGGCCCCGCGAATCCGGGTGAACGGCATCGGCCCGGGTCCCGTCCTGGCCTCGATCCATCAGGACGCCGCGGCCTTCGCCGCCGAGGCGGCGTCCACCCCGCTCGGGCGTCCCGTCCCGCCCGAGGACATCGGCGCGGCGCTGGCCTATCTGATCGACGCCCGCGCGGTGACCGGCCAGATGATCGCCGTGGATTCGGGACAGCACCTGTCATGAACGCCCCCACCCACAGCCCCGTACGCCTGGCCGTCTCCAGGGTCTTCGTCACCGGCGTGAAGGTGCAGGCCGAGATCGGCGTCTACCGCCACGAGATCGGCCGCGTTCAGCCCCTCATCGTCGACGTCGAGCTGGATGCGCCCACCAACGCCTCCGACCGTCTGGCCGAGACGGTGAACTACGAGACGATCCTCCAGGCGGCCCAGGCGCTGGCCGCCGAGGGCCACGTCGATCTGGTCGAGACCTTCGCCCACCGTCTCGCCGAACGCTGCCTCGCCGATCCGCGCGTGACCCGCGCCCGCGTCCGCATCGAAAAGCCCCTGGCGCTGGCGCCCCACGCCACCGGCGCCGGCGTCGAGATCGTGCTCGAGCGGGCCTGAGCGGCCTCGGACACGAACCCCGCCGTATCCCGGGCCGTGTCTCTCGCCGATTGCGGCGCGGATCACCTGTCGCATTTGTAACGCGGAGCCGTCTTTGCGTGACCGCGTTCCGAGTCCATCTATTTGCGTGAGGCGCCCTTCCGGCGCCCGCCCTGGAGGGACCTGACCGACGATGACCCACAACGCGAGCTTCAGCGCGGCCGAGGACAAGACCATGCCCGCGGTCTGCTACGCGCTCTATCTCCTGGCCTACGCCACGGGGATCACCGCCATCATCGGCCTGGTGATCGCCTACAGCCAGCGCAGCACGGCCGGGCCCGTCAACGCCAGCCACTACACCTTCATGATCCGCACGTTCTGGATCGGACTCCTGATGATGGTCGCCACCGGCGTCCTCTTCGGGGTGGGCGCGATCCTCAGCATCATCCTGATCGGCTTCCCGATCATGGGAGTGGCCTGGCTGCTCGGGGCCGCCGCCTGCATCTGGTACGGCGTCCGCTGCATCGTGGGCCTGGTCTACCTCAGCCGCGGCGAGGCCTATCCCCGCCCCTACGCCGTCCTGGCCTGATCGGCCTGACGCTCCCCTTCCCGCCCAGGTGGCCCGCCCAAGTGGCCCCCAGGTGGGAAGGGGCCGTTGCGCCCGGCGCGGCGGCGCGCCAAGGTCCCGCCCTTGAATCCAGGGAGGGATACACATGTTCTCGCACATCATGGTCGGCGCCAACGACCTGCCCCGCGCCAAGGCGTTCTACGACGCGCTCCTCGGCACGCTGGGCGTCGGCCCGGCGATGCAGGACGGCCACCGCATCTTCTACATGACGCCCACGGGCGTCTTCGCCGTCTCCGAGCCCATCGACGGCCAGCCGGCCACCCACGCCAACGGCGCCACCATCGGCTTCGCCTGCAAGGATTCCGCCCAGGTCGACGCCTGGCACGCGGCGGGCGTCGCGGCGGGCGGCACGTCGATCGAAGACCCGCCCGGCCTGCGCGAAGGCAGCGTCGGCAAGCTCTACCTCGCCTACCTTCGCGACCCCGACGGCAACAAGCTCTGCGCGCTGCACCGGCTCTAGGCCCCGGCGCCCACAGACCACGCAGGCCCGGCGGCGCGCGGAGTCATCTTGGCGCCCTCCACCGCCGGGCCTGTTCTGCCGCGCCGTCCCGATACAGGCGCGGCGTCAAGCGCCCCCGCCGCGCACCGGCCGCCCGCAATCGGGCCGCCGCGGCCTGGATTCCAATCGTGCAGCACGCATCGATGGCCCGTTCGGCCGCCATCCAGAGGGTCAGGTCACGCCAGCCGCACGCATCTTCGAATGCGGCGCGAAAGCCCGGGCAGCCGCGCACTCGAGAATAGATCGCCTTCGACGAGGCTGCGCCCGGCGCCTGCGTCGCCTCGAGCATCGACGCGCCGTCGCGGATCGCCTGGAGCACCGCCTCCAGCGCCGCCGCGGGCACGGATGGCCCCTTTCCGCCCCCACGTCGCCGGCCGTCGCGGCGGCGCCCTTCGGACGCCCATTCCCGGAAAGCCTGGCGCCGGGCGTCGGCGTTGCTGATCCGCATCGCCGCCAGCAGCACCCGCGCCTCCCGCAGCACGTCGCCGAATTCCGGAACCACCTTCGCCCAGCGATAGACGGTGCAATAGGCCGGCATCCTGGGATCGGCCGTGATCGCCTTCATCGTCTCCCCGGCCATCACCCGGCCCAGGATCAGGTCGCCCATCGCCCAGGTGAAGGCCGTGTCCTTGAACCCCGGCGCCTTGTCCATCCAGGGAACGGGGCTGGTGAACCGGGAGGGGGTGTTGCGGTCGCTCATGGCGCCAATCCGCCCCACCGCCACGTCAGAAACGGACGCATCCCCACCTCCTTCGAGAGGCGGCGTGAGGGCACGCCGTCTGGTGCGTGGTGGACAGGGGCAACCCTCAAACACCGCGGAGCGTGATCGTCCGCCCAGCGTCGCCTTGCGGCCGATGCCGAAGTCACCGCGGCTTGTGCTATGCATCGTCTCCGCGAGGAGCGACGTTGTGAACGCAGCGATGATCCCTGAGCCACCGAGCCCCGCCAAGCTGGACCTGATTCGACGGCTTCTGCGCGCAAGCGGACTGCAGGCGGATATCGATCGCGGCGGCTTCCTAGATACCTACGGCCGAGCTGGGAGCCAGTTGTTCAAGGACCTTGCGGAAGCCCGGCCCGACCTCACATTGGGTGACGCCATGCAGCTTCCGATGGAACACCTTCGGCAAGCCTATCTGCCCCACAGACAAGTCTGGCAGGACGAGTACGAAGGACACCTGAACTGGGAGTTCACGGAAGACGAACTCCGGGAAATCGTCGCCTTCCTGGAGAGTACGTCCGGTCAACACTATCTGACGGCCCGTTGGCGGATGAACGCCTACATATCGACCAACACGGAAGGCTTGGTGGACGAGATCATCCGTGAGGCTCGCCGACGGCTCGGGTTGAGCTGATCCCCCCACGCAAAACCCCGCCGGCCTTGCGGCCGACGGGGCTTCGTCACATCGGAACCGATGAGGCCACAGCCTCTCAGTAGCCGTTGATCCGCGCGTAGCGGTCGCGGTGGTACGCCTGATTGCCGAAGGCGGCTTCGGCGGCCCGGGCGCGCTTCAGGTAGAAGCCGGCGTCGTGGGCGTCGGTCATGCCGATGCCGCCGTGCATCTGGACCATCTCGTTCGAGACGAGGTGGAAGGTGTCGCCCATCTTGGCCTTGGCCAGCGACGCCAGTTCCGGCACGTCGGGGCTGTCGGCGTCGATGGCGGCGAGCGCCGCCTCCACCGCCGAGCGCGCCAGCTCCAGCTCGGTGAACATCTTGGCCGCCCGGTGCTGCAGCGCCTGGAAGCTGCCGATCACCTGGCCGAACTGCACGCGGGTCTTCAGGTAGTCCAGCGTGGTCTCGAACGCCTGGATGGCGGCGCCCAGCATCTCGGCCGAGAGTCCGGCCCGGGCGCGGTCCAGCACCTTCTCCAGCAGCGCCGCGCCGCCCGAGAGCTTGTCGGCGTCCGAGACGGCCACGTTCTCGAACGTCACGTTCGCCGCGCCGCGGCTGTCGGCCAGCGACAGCTTCTGGCGGCTCACGCCCGCCGCGTCGGCCTTGACCAGATACAGCTCGATATTGCCGCCGTCCTTGGCCGAGACCACGAAGACGTCGGCGGCCATGCCTTCCAGCACGAACACCTTCTTGCCGTTCAGCTTGCCGCCGCTGACGCTCGCTTCGACCTTGTCGGGCCGGTGGTGGGGGCCTTCGTCCACCGCCAGGGTGGCCACGGCCGAGCCGTCGGCCAGCTTGGGCAGCCATTCGCCCTTCTGCGCGTCGGACCCGCCCAGGATCAGCGCCGAGGCGCCGGCCAGACCCGAGGCGATCAGCGGCGAGGCCGTCAGGGTGCGGCCCAGTTCCTCGAGCACCAGGCCCAGGGACAGATACCCGAAGTTGGACCCGCCGAACTCTTCCGGGATGATCACCCCGGCCCAGCCCATCTCGGCCATCTCATTCCAGGCGGCGACGTCGTAGCCAAGCTCGGCCCCGCTGTCCCGGACCTTGCGGAACGCCGTCACTGGGCTCTTTTCCTGCACCCAGCTCTTGGCCGCGTCGCGCAGCATGCTCTGTTCTTCGGTCAGAACGGCCATATCAGTGTTTTCCTCGTCAAATTCGCGTTGTCGTTCAATGGGTTCGATTCAATACGAGCGCGCCGGCCACCCCGTGCGGAGCGCCGGCTTCGCCGCTATTCTCAATGGGCTTGCGTCAGGTCAGGCAAGCCCAGGATGCGCTTGCTGACGATGTTCGACTGCACCTCCTGGCTGCCGCCGAAGATCGTGAACGCCTTGCCGAACAGCCAGCCGCGCACGGCGCCCAGCTCCTCGGCCGTAAAGGTGTCTCCCTCCCAGCCCAGGCCCTGGTGGCCCATGATCTCCAGCGTCATCTCGTGACGCTCCTGGATCAGCTGGGTGCCGGCGTTCTTCATGATCGACGTCGCCGTCGAGGGGCCCTGGTTGCCCTTGGCCTCGACCATCGCCCGCACCGCCGTCTGCTGGAAGGCGCGCATGTTCATGGCGTTGGTGACCAGGCGGGTGCGCAGGTCCTGGTCGTCGATCCGGCCTTCGCCGTCCACGCCCACGTACTGCTTCGCCATGTCCTCCAGCGGCCGCCCGCCCGAGCCCAGGCCGCCGCCCGCGCCCGTCAGGCCGTTGCGCTCGTGCTGGAGCAGCCGCTTGGCGATGGTCCAGCCGCCGTTCAGGGGCCCCACCAGATCCTTCTTCTCGGCGCGCGCGTCGTTGAAGAAGGTCTCGCAGAAGGGCGAATTGCCCGCGATCAGCTTGATCGGCCGAACCTCAACGCCCGGCTGGTGCATCGAGAACAGCACGAACGAGATGCCCTCGTGCTTCTTCGAGGTGTCGGTGCGCACCAGGCAGAAGCACCAGTCGGCCCATTGGGCGCCGCTGGTCCAGACTTTTTGCCCGTTGATGATGAAGTGGTCGCCCTTGTCGTCCGCCCGCGTCTGGAGGCTGGCCAGGTCCGACCCGGCGCCCGGTTCGGAGAAGCCCTGGCACCACTGGAGTTCGCCGCGGCAGATCGGGGGGATATGCTCCTGCTTCTGCGCTTCGGTGCCGTATTCCAGCAGCGTCGGGCCGAACATCATCACGCCCATGCCGCCGATCGGGTTGTAGGCGCCGGCGCGGGCGAACTCGCCCTGCACCACGCGGGCCTCGGCCGGCGACAGGCCGCCGCCGCCGTACGCCTTGGGCCACGTCGGCGTGCCCCAGCCCTTGTCGCCCACGGCCTTGCGCCAGGCGTCCTGCGCCGGGGTGAGCGGCCGGTCCCGCTCCTCGCGCGCCATCGGGTTGGGCTTGCCCTTCAGTTCGGCGGGAAAGTTCGCCGCCACCCAGTCCCGGGCCTCCTTGCGGAAGGCGTCCAGGTCGGTACCGCCAAAATCAGCCATCTCGGAAATCGTCCTCGTCAGAAAAATCGTCGTTCAAAGGCGCCGCGGGCGCACCCTATTCAAACCACAGAAGGCGGAGAAAACCCAGAACCCAGACCCATGGAATCTCCTATATTTTCTCCAATTTATTCAATGTTTTGAAGATTTTCTGTCTATCTGGAAGGCGTCGTCTCCGGCAAACCCAGGATGCGCTTCGAGATGATGTTGAGCTGAACCTCCCAAGATCCGCCGGCGATCGTACCCGATTTTCCACGCAGCCAGGCCCGCACGGCGCCCAGGTCGTCGGGCCCGAAAGCATCACCCTCCCAGCCAAGGCCCCGGTGACCCAGGGTCTCGATCGTCAGTTCGGCGCGGGCCTGACGCACCTTCGAGCCCACGTTCTTCAACACGGACGACGCGGCCGACGGGCCCTGGTTGCTGCGCGCCTCGGCGGCCGCGCGGCGGCCGGTGAGCTGGAAAGCGCGCGCCTCCATCAGGTGGTCCGTCAGGCGGCGACGCAGGTCCGGGTCGGCCAGGCGCCCGTCGTCGTCACGCCCCACCAGCGAAACGGCCAGCTCCGGCAACGGCGGACCGGGCGTCACCCCGGGCGCGCCGGCCTGGTTCGCCCCCGAAATCCCCTCGCGCTCGTGCTGGAGCAGCCGCTTGGCGATGGTCCAGCCGCCGTTCAACGGCCCGACCAGATTCGCCTTGGGAACCTCCACGCCGGTGAAGAAGGTCTCGCAGAACGGGGACGTCCCGTTGATGAGCAGGATCGGCCGCACCTCGACCCCCGGCGTCCGCATGTCGATGAGCAGGAAGCTGATCCCCTCATGCTTTTTCGAGGGGTCGGTCCGCACGAGGCAGAAGCACCAGTCGGCCCACTGGGCGCCGCTCGTCCACACCTTTTGGCCGTCAACGACATAGCGGTCGCCGGCGTCCGCCGCCCTGGTCTGGAGTCCCGCCAGGTCCGACCCGGCGCCCGGCTCCGAGAAGCCCTGGCACCAGCGCAGCTCTCCCCGCGCGATCGGCGGGATGTGCCGCCTCTTCTGGGCCTCGTCGCCGTACTCCAGCAGAGTCGGGCCGAACATCATCACGCCCATGCCGCCGATCGGGTTGTAGGCGCCGGCCGCGGCCAGCTCCTCGGCGATCACCCGCGCCTCGCTACGGCCGAGGCCCCCGCCCCCGTACGCCGCGGGCCAGGTGGGCACGCCCCAGCCCTTCTCGCCCACGGCGCGGCGCCACGCGTCCTGCTCGGGCGACAGCTCTCGGCCCTCCGGGGCCGCCGCGCCCGTCAGCGCCGGCGGGAAGTTCGCCGCGATCCAGGCCCGGACCTCGTCCCGGAAGGCGGACAGGTCGACGCCGCCGAAATCAGCCATCTTGCCTCACCCCATCCGCTGTGGCCGTCACATCCGGAGGCGCCGCAACCTACGCCTCCGCAGGCGACAGATGTTTCAGCCCGCCTGCTCAGCCCGTCTGCGTAGTGTCGGGCAGTCCGAGGATACGCTTGGAGACGATGTTGGACTGCACTTCCTGGCTGCCGCCGAAGATCGTCCAGGCCTTACCCGACAACCAGCCGCGCACGGCGTCCAGTTCCTCGCGTTCGAAGCCCTCACCCTCCCAGCCCAGGCCCTGGTGGCCCATGATCTCGACCAGCAGCTCGGCCCGCTCCTGGCCCACCCAGGTGGACGAGTTCTTCATCACCGAGGTGGTGGCGCTGGGATTGGAATTGCCTTTCGCCTCGGCCGCCGCGCGGGCCACGGTCAGCAGGTGGGCCCGTTGGTCGATCTGGTGGCGGGCGATGCGGGTGCGCAGGTCGGGATCGGCGATCCGCCCCTGCGCGTCCTCGCCCACATAGGTCTTCGCCAGCGCCTGGAGGGTGACGGCCCCGGCGCCGGCCATCCGCGAACCGCCCTGTCCCGAGCGTTCGTGCTGCAGCAGGCGCTTGCCGATGGTCCAGCCGCCATTCAGCGGCCCGACCATGTCGTCCTTCTCGACCCGCGCGTCGGTGAAGAAGGTCTCGCAGAAGGGCGAGGATCCCGCAATCAGCCGGATCGGCCGGACCTCGACGCCCGGTTGATGCATATTTATGAGGACGAAGCTTATACCCTCATGCTTCCTGGAAGTATCCGTCCGCACGAGACAGAAACACCAGTCGGCCCATTGAGCGCCACTTGTCCAGATTTTCTGACCGTTGACTTTCCAGTGATCGCCAACATCCTCGCATTTCGTCTGAAGACTTGCGAGATCCGAGCCGGCCCCCGGCTCCGAGTAGCCCTGACACCAGCGCAGCTCCCCGCGGACGATCGGCGGGATGTGGCGCTGCTTCTGCGCCTCGGTGCCGTACTCCAGCAGGGTCGGCCCGAACATCGACAGACCCATGCCGACCATCGGATTGTAGGCGCCGATCCGGTCCATTTCCTGCTGCAGGACCCGCGCCTCGGCCGGCGAGAGCCCACCGGCGCCGTACGCCTTCGGCCAGGTGGGGCAACCCCAACCCTTCTCGGCCATCCGCTGCTTCCACAACAGATGATCCCCGGTGGGTTTGAAGCCGCCCTGCTGCGCCCGCTCGCCCGCCTTGGGATCGTCGCGCAGCGAGCGGGGATAGTTGGCTTCGAGCCAGTCCCGCGCCTCGGCGCGGAAGGCGTCGAGCGCGCCGCCGGAATCCGCCATGACATCCTCCCTTCGTACTCTTTTTTCTACCGTAGCATCGGCGTCCGGCAGGCGGGAGTCTGTTCAAACGGCCGTTCGCCCCATCAGAAGAACAGCTTGCGGAAGCTCAGGCTGACCACGCGGCCCGTGGGGTTCAGTTCGTCGGCCAGGTAGCCGGTGGGCGTGCGGCCGGCGGCGTCCCGCACCGTCTGGTCGGCGTCGAACAGGTTGGTCACCGAAAGGCTGACGCGCGACCCGCGAAGGAACGGATGCTTCGTCACCAGTTCGCGGTTCGCCCCGAGGTTGGCGAACAGACGCAGGTCGACCGTGGCCAGGCTGCCGAAGCGCAGATCCCCGGTCGGAGAGGCGGGCGGCGCATCAACCGTCGTCGCGCTCTGCCAGTTGGCGCTCAGGCGCCCGCCCATCCCGTTCCGCGAGATGCCGGCCTGGGCCTGGATCTGATGCCGGGGCTGCCCGCCGCCGTTGCCGGCCGCCGAACCGCGCAGCAGGTCGAAGACCGGCCCACCCTCACGGACCAGGATCTCGTTCTCGAGATTGACGGTGTGATAGACGGCGAACTGGATCCGGCCGCCCATGCCGCCCGGCCCGGGTCCGAAGCCCCGGCCCGGACCTCCTGAGCCCCCGGGACCACCGCCCCCCCCGGGACCACCGGGCCCGAAGCGCGGTCCCTCACCGAACCCGCCCTGGGCCTGCGCGCCTTCGGCCGACGGACGCCTCTCCGCACCGGGCGAGGCGCCGGCGGATGCGCCTTCCGGCGGCCCGCCGTCCGGGCGCTCCGCCGAGGATGCGCGCTGAGCTTCGGAAGCGCCGGATCCGGCGACCGCCCGGCCCGCGCCCTGTCCGCCCGCCTGGCCGGATCCGGCGCCCGGGAATCGCCGCTGCGGCTGCGGGCCCCACGGTCGCGAATAGTTGAAGCCCCAGCGCAGCGTCTCGGTCCGGGTCTGGGCGAAATTCAGGGGCCGATAGTCGATCTGGATCAGATCGCCGTCGGCGTTTCGGGTGAACCGGTCGGGAAACGCCGCTTCGATCTCGGCGGTGACCGCGGGAAGGCTCGCGGTCGGATTGTCGATGCGGCTGCGGACATAGTTGGCGCTCAACGTCAGGTCCTGGCCGGTGATCGGCTTCCAGGTCAGGCCCACCTTGGTCACGTTCCGCTCGTCGCCGACCAGCGCGGCGTTGCCCCCGTCCAGCCGGCGCACCTCCACCGTCCGGCCCGTGACATAGTCGAAGACACGGCTCGCCTCGGTGACGACCTGCGGCCCGCCCAGCTGGCTCATGCTGGGAGCGCCTTCGTCCCGCGTGTGCGACACGATCAGGCTGACGCCGGTCACCGGCCGCCAGTTCACGCCGAAGCCCACGGTGGTCAGGGCGCCGAAGTCGGACAGTTCGTCGATGGCCGCATTGGCGTTGAGCGACAGGTCGCCCAGGAACGGCAGGACGTCGTTCTTCCGGCTGGCGAGCGGGACGTCCACGCTGCCCTGTGCGCTCAGGGTGTTGCGTGACAGGTCCACGCTGCGCTCGACGCCCAGGCGCAGGGTGTCCGACGAGAGCCAACTCGCCGCCTCGCCAAGCTTGATCGACGTCCGGACCGGGCCCGCGGGGACCTCGAACGCCGGTCCGCTGGCGACGAACTGGAGGTTCACGCCGTCGCTCACCGACCGGGCCTTGTTGCCACCGCGCTCGGCGATGAGCGCCGAAGGCCAGGCCGCGAACGGCGAGGCGAGCGTTCCGCCGTCCGCCGCCGCCTGGAGCGCGCCCACGTCCACGCCCACGTCGCTGCGGGTGAACGAATCCGAGTGGTCGTAGGCGCCGGTCAGCGACAGGCGCCACTGGGCGATGTCGCGGTTCAGCGAGCCGCCGATCTGGCCGCTCCAGCTCTCGTTCGTCTGCCGCAGGGGGCCGAACGCCTCCACGTAGCGATTGAGGGTGACGTCGCCGGCGAACGGCGAGGCGGGATCGGTCCCTGGGATCGTCAGGCTGGCGCCCGGCAGACCGCGCATCCAGTCGCTGCGACTGGCGCTGAAGTTGGCCGTCAGCGTACCGCGGAAGTCGTTGGGGAGCGTACGCGCCACCACCACGTTGCCGGTGACGGTCTGGGTTTCGGGAACGAGCGTGCGATAGCGGCCGACATCGCCGGCGTTCGCCACGCCTGCGGTCGCCGCCAGGCCCGGGAGCGTCAGGGGCTGTCCCTGTGCGACGGCCGCCGGCAGGCCCGCCACCGTCACCGGGCCGCCGGCGAGCGCGCTGAGGGCCGGGTCGATCTCGCCGCCCCGCGTCGCGCCGGTGATGTTCCCGAGGAGATCGAAAGGCCGGGCCGAAACGGCGTCGCCGACATCGCGCTCGTCGGCCGTGATAGCCGACGACGACTGGGCCTTCAGCACCATGTTGACGCGGTTGTCGCCCCGGATCTCGATGCGGTTCAGCTCGACCCGCCCCGTGGCCTGTCCGCCGGCTGTAGGCCCGGCGCCCAGGACCTCGGCCGCCGTCGCCTGGAAACGCCGGCGCAGGACGAAGTTGACCACCCGCTGGTCGGCGCTGAAGCCGTACGCCAGCGCCGCCTCCTCGGGGAGGATGTCGACGCGCATGATCGCCTCGGTCGGGATGTCCCGAATCTCGCCCATGCCCGAGATGCGGCGGCCGTTCAGGAGCACGACCGGCGCTCCCCCGCCGCGGCCGCGACTGCTGCTGATCTGGGGGGCCAGTTCGCTCAGGAGGTCGGCGACCGAACTCACGCCATACGACTGGATCTGGGCCGGGCTGAGCTGGATCTCGGGCTGGATGTCCCCGACCACGGCGCCGGGTTGCGGCGTGTTGCGCGACGCCACGACCACCAGTTCCGAAACCGCGTACTCGTCATCCTCGGCGAAGTCCGCCGACGCACCCTGAGGGGCCGGGGCGGATGGCCCGGACTCAGGCGCCTGGGCGTAGGCCGACGTCGCGCCGCCCGCCAGAAGCACGGCGACCAGAGTGAACGCCGCGCGCTGCGACGCCGAAATGTCCTGAACCACCCAACCCTCGATCCTTTACGTGTCCCGCAGGCTTGCTCGCCCGTCGCGGCGGCGGAATTGAGGACCCTCGGTTACGCAATCATGTCGTTTCGGCGCGCACCCGAAACTTTACTTCGGATCGGGCAATCCGAGCACACGCTTCGAAACGACGTTCAGGTTGATCTCCGAGCTGCCGCCCTCGATCGAATTGGCCTTGGAGCGCAGCATGCTGCGCATGGCCGCCAGTTCGCCTTCGCCGAAGCCGGGCCCGCTCCAGCCGACGCCCTGATGGCCGAGGCTCTCGACCACCAGTTCATTGCGGTCCTGGGCGATCTTGGCGCCGGCGTACTTGATCGCCGCGGCCAGGTTGGAGGGGCCGTTGCCGGCCTTGGCCTCGTCCTGCTGGCGTCGCACGGTGAGCTGGAACGCGCGGTTCTCCATCAGGTGCTCGGTCACGCGCCGGCGCAGATCCGGGTCGGCCAGCCGGCCGCCCTCATCCAGGCCGACGTTGGTCTTGGCCGCGTCGATCACCGTCGGCACCGTGGCGGCGCCCCCGATGTTGCCCGCGCCCAGGCTGGCGCCGATGCCGTCGCGCTCGTGCTGCAACAGCCGCTTGGCGATCGTCCAGCCGCCGTTCAGCGGCCCGAAGAGCTGGTCCTTCGGCACCTTCACGTCGGTGAAGAACGTCTCGCAGAAGGGCGACGTGCCGTTGATGAGCAGGATAGGCCGCACCTCGACGCCGGGCGCCTTCATGTCGATGAGCAGGAAGCTGATGCCCTCATGCTTCTTCGAGGTGTCGGTGCGCACCAGGCAATAGCAGCGATCCGCGTACTGAGCGCCCGAAGTCCAGATTTTTGAACCATTTACGAGGAAGTGATCTCCCTTGTCCTCGGCCCGGGTCTGGAGGCCCGCCAGGTCGGAGCCGGCGCCGGGCTCGGAATAGCCCTGGCACCACCAGACCTCGCCCGACACGATGCCGGGGAAGTGCTCCTGCTTCAGCGCCTCGCTGCCGTATTCCAGCAGGGTCGGGCCGAACATCGAGACGCCCATACCCCCGATCGGGTTGCGGGCGCCGATCTTCGTCATTTCCTGCGACAGGACGCGGGCCTGCTCGCGCGACAGACCGCCGCCGCCGTACTTCGCCGGCCAAGTGGGCGTGCCCCACCCCTTCGCGCCCAGGGCCTTCCGCCACCTGAGCGCATCCTCGCTCTCGGGCTCGGCGCGAAGCCTGGCGAGTTGCGCCTCGGGCGCGGCGGCCAGCGCCTTGGGGAAGTTGGCCTCGAGCCAGTCCCGCACCTCGGCCCGGAAAGCCTCCAGGTCCTCGCCGCCGAAGTCCGCCATCTTATATCCTCCTCTGTCCACGGATCGCACGTCGGCCATCCGGGACGGTGTTGTCTTCACTTCGGGTCGGGCAGACCCAGCACGCGCTTGGCGATGACGTTGAGGTTCACCTCGGACGTGCCGCCCTCGATCGAATTCGCCTTGGTCCGGAGCCAGCCGCGCACGGCAAGGATCTCGGGCGTCTCGAAGCCCGGCCCCTCCCAGCCCAGGCCCTGATGCCCCAGGGCCTCGACCATGAGTTCCGACCGTTCCTTCGCGAACTCGGCGGCCGCATACTTGATGATCGAGGTGGCGGCCGACGGGCCGTTTCCAGCCCGAGATTCGGCCGCCGAGCGGGCGATCGTCTGCCTCAGGGCTGCAAAGGCCATCTTGTTCTCGGTGATCCGTCGGCGCAGGTCGACGTCCTCGGCGGCGCCGTACCGCTTCGCCAGTTCGGCCAGATCACCCGACGCCCCGCCGGCCGAACCGCCCTCACCGAAGCCGGCCGAGATGTTCTGGCGCTCGTACTGGAGGAGCCGCTTGGCGATCTCCCAGCCGCCGTTCACCCGCCCGACGAGATTCTCCTTCGGGACCTTCACGTCGGTGAAGAACGTCTCGCAGAAAGGGCTCTCGCCACTGATCAGCTCGATCGGCCGCGTCTCGACCCCCGGCGAGGCCATGTCGATCAGGACGAAGCTGATGCCCTCGTGCTTCCGGCTGGTGTCCGTCCGCACCAGGCAGAAGCACCAGTCGGCCTTGTCGGCATAGCTCGTCCAGATTTTGCTGCCGTTTATGAGCCAGTGGTCGCCCTTGTCCTCGCAGCGGGTCTGCAGACCGGCCAGGTCCGAACCCGCTCCCGGTTCCGAATATCCCTGGCACCAGCGGATCTCGCCGTTGACGATCCGCGGCAGATGTGTCCGCTTCTGCGCCTCGTCGGCGTACTCGAGCAGGACGGGCCCCAGCATCCAGATGCCGAAGGCCAGCACCGGAGGGCGGTAGCCGCCCCGGGCCAGTTCGCGCTCCAGCACCCGCGCCTCGTCCGCGGACATCCCGCCGCCGCCGTATTCCTTGGGCCAGGTGGGCGTGGTCCATCCCTTGGCGGCCATGCGCCGCATCCAGACGATCTGCGGATCGTCCGAATCGACGAACGCCCGCCCGCCCCAGACAGCCTCGGGATCTGTCTTCACCCGGGGCTCGCGCAATTCGGGCGGATACATCGCCTCCAGTTCGGTCCGGACCTCCCGAGCGAAAGCGTCAAGGTCCGTGGCGCCGAAGTCGGCCATACCGATCTCCCAAACTTACCGAAATCGGCCGCAAGATTAGCGTCCGCGGGCGCCGGGGCAAGGGCGACCAAACATCTGTTTGAGCGCAAGTGGCGAAACCTCGCCTATACAGGCGATTCGATGCGCTTCTTCCGCCATCCGGCCGTGACCGCCGCCGCGCCCTGGACCGCGGCCCTGCTGACGCTCGCCCTGGGCGCACTGCTGCTGGCGTCGGGCGCCCGGCCGTCGCTGCCCAACCGCTTCATCGTCCTCACCGACGTCGTGCCGGCGCCGCTGATCGAGATCAGCCACGTCCTCTCCAGCGTCCTGGGACTGGTGCTCGTGATGCTGGCGTTCGGCCTGCGGGCCCGGCTGGACGGCGCCTGGGCGGCCACCCTCATCACCCTCCTCATCGCCGCGCCGCTCAGCCTGGTGAAGGGGTTCGTCTGGGAGGAGACCGTGCTGCTGCTGGCTATGGCCGCCGCGCTGGCGCCCTTCCATCACGCCTTCCCGCGGAAGTCGCGCCTGTACCGCATGGAGATCACGCCCGGCTGGCTCCTGTCGGCGGCCTGCTTCCTGGTCGGGGCCGGCATGATCGGCATCTGGTCGTTCGAGAACGCCGACTACGCCGACATCCCGCTGTGGAAGATGATGGTCGGCGAGGACGCCGCCCGGTCGATCCGCGCCTGGACCGGCTCGGCGATGGTGCTCCTGGCGATCGGCGTCTGGCGCCTGTTCGCCTCGGCCGCCACGCCGCCCATCGTCGGCGAGGAGGATCCCGACTTCGATCGGGTGCGGGCGATCCTGGCGCAGGCCGAGGTCTCGCGCCCGACCTCGAACCTGGCGCTGCTGGGCGACAAGCGCTTCCTCTTCTCGGCGTCGGGCGACAGCTTCCTGATGTTCGGGGTGCGGGGCCGGAGCTGGATCGCCCTGGGCCTGCCGGTGGGCCGGCGCGACGAACGGCTCGAACTCCTGTGGCGCTTCCGCGAACTGGCCGACGCGCACGCCGCCCGGCCGGGGTTCTACAACCTGGAGCCGGATGACCTGCCGGACGTTGTGGAACTGGGCTTCGCGATCCAGAAGATGGGCGAGGCGGCCGTCTCGCCCCTGGACAGCTTCACCATCGAAGGGACGAAGCGGGGCAACCTGCGGCGCGCCTGGCGACGGGCCGGCGACGACGGGGCCGTCTTCGAAGTCATCCCGCCCGCCGAAGTCGCCGCGCTCATGCCCGACCTGAAGCGGATATCCGACAGCTGGCTGGAGGGCCATGCCGGCGGCGAAAAGGGCTTCGCGCTCGGCGGCTTCCACGAGCGCTACGTCCAGGAATTCCCCGTGGCGCTGGTGCGCTGGGAAGGGCGGATCATCGCCTTCGCGACGCTCTGGACGGTGACGTCGCGCAGCGCCTTCTCGATCGACCTGATGCGCTATGTGCCCGAAGGCCCGCCGCGGATCATGGATTTCCTGTTCGTCGAACTGATCAACTGGGGCCGCGCGCAGGGTTACGGCGCGTTCGACTTCGGCATGGCGCCATTGTCGGGTCTGGACGACCGTCCGCTGGCGCCGGCCCTCTCCCGCGTGGGCCGGCTGATCTACGACCGCGGCGAGGAGATCTACAACTTCCAGGGCGTACGCCACTACAAGTCGAAGTACGACCCGACCTGGCAACCGCGCTTCGTGGCCGCGCCGCAGAAATGGGCCATCCCGCTCCTGATGGCCGACGTGGGGCTGCTGTCTTCCGGCGGGGTGGCCGGCTTGGCCAAGCGCCCGAAGAAGGACTGAGGCCGGACCCGGCGGCCCGGCGCCCTAGCGAATGAGGCCCGCCGCCTCGGCGGCCAAGGTCAGGCATAGAACCGCGGCCGTGGCGCCGACCAGCATGAGCGCCCGCCACGGAACCAGCCGAGGGCCCTTGAACGGATTGGGCGGCAGGGCGCCCCGCCAACCCGAGAAGGCGGCCGCCGCCGCGAAGCCGGCGCTGAGTGCGAAGAAGGTCCGGGCGTCCATCGCGTCCTCCTACGCCAGTCCCGGGCGGCCATCCACAGGAACTATCGCCGCACACTACATCTAGCGTTAAGGCTTCGTTTACACCCCAAGGATCGGTGGGTAGCGTTCCGAAGGCACGGAGCGAGCGATTCGGATGAGCGCGGGGGCGCCCTGGAGCGTCAAGGGGATCGACCCGAAGGCCCGCGAGGTCGCCAAGGACCTCGCCCGGCGTTCGGGCATGACCCTGGGCGAGTGGCTCAACCGGGTCATCCTCGAAGACGACGTTCCCGACGAAGTCACCAGCGAAGCGCAGGTCACCGACCGGCCGTTCCGCCAGGGGCTCGGCCAGAGTCTCGCGCAAGGTCTCTCGACGCCGCGCCTGCGGGCCGTCCCCGATCCCGGCGCGCCCGAGTTCGCGCGGATCGCCTTCGCCCTGGACCGCCTGACGGACCGCATCGAAGCGTCCGAGACCCGGACGGGCCTCGCCATCAACGGCGTGGAGCATTCCGTTCGCCAGGCCCTGGCCCGCATCGAGGCCGCCGAACGCGAGCAGCAGGCCTCGGCGGCGCGACTGGAGGGCCTCCTTGCCGAGGCGTCGGCCGAACAGGGCTACAATGGCGATCGCATCCGACGGCTGGAGGCCGAAGCCGGGCCACGCTCGGCCGAGGCGCTGCGCCTGATCGAAACCCGCCTCGCCCGCGCCCAGCCCGAGGCGGTGGTCGAGACCGTGCTGGAAACGCTGGGTGACCGCCTCTCCACCGCCGAGGCGCGCACCGCCACCGCCCTCGACGAGCTCAAGCGCTCGCTCGCCACGCTCGACCGGCGCCTCGGAGCGGTCGAGCAGGAGGCCGATCCCGAGCCGAGGTTCGCCGCCCTGGCCGAGACCCTGGGCCGGCGCGTGGACGCCGTGCGGGCCGAGATCGCCGACCGGCTGACGCAGGCCGGAGGCGCCGGCTTCGAGGGCCGGGTCGCCGAACTGGCGGCGCGGGTCCAGGACGCCGAACGGCGATCCGTCCAGGCCGTGGAAGCCATCGGCCGCCAGGTCCTGGCCATGGCCGAAGCGGTGAACCGCAAGCTGGGCGATGTGGACGCCCGCGGCGCCGAGGCGATCGACCAGGTGGGAACCGAGGTCGCGCGGATCGCCGGGGCGGTCGAGCTGCGGCTGGCCCGCGCGGAACAGACCCAGGCCGAGGCGTTCGGGCGGTTCGAGGCCGAGTTGGCGAGGGCGGTCCGCGCGCCGGGAACGGGCTTCGGCGCGACGGCTCCGGACATCGCCTTGTCCGACATCGACTTGCCTGAGGCGACACCCGATGGGGCGACAAGGCCCGCCGTCGATTCCCTGGCCGCCGCCATTGCAGCGCTCGGACCGCCGCCCGAGCCGGAACCCGAGCCCACACGTGAGACCGAGGCGGCCCTGGCCGATGTCGCGACGGCGGCGCTCGGCCCCGAGCTTCTCGCGCGCGCGGAAGACGTCACCACCGCCGCCGACGCCGAGGACGACGTCATCGATCCGCCCTGGCGCCGGCTCGACCTGGGCGCGCCCGAACTGGACGTCCCCTCAGACTTCGCGCCGATCGCCGAAGACCTCGACGACGATCTGTTCGAGCCGGGAGCGACCTCCGAGGACGTCCAGGCGCACGACTTCGCCGCGCCCCCGACGGCGTCGGCCCCCGGGCCGCAGCTTTCGACCCGCGAGGTCATCGAGCGCGCCCGCGCGGCCGCCCGCGCGGCCGAGGACGCCAGCCAGCACGGCGCGGGCCCGGACGCTCGAGACATCGATGTGGCGGCCGCGCGCGTCCGGGCCGCCGAGGTGAGGGCGCGCCTGGGCGCCAAGGCGTCGGGCCGCCTGTTCCAAGGCTTCGCGGTCAAGCCACGGCGTGCGCCCAACTCGCCCTTACAGACGGCGCTCATGGTGGCCGGCGGCGCAGCCTTCCTCAGCGTCGGCGCCGCCGGACTCACGCTGATGCGGCCGCACGGCGGTCACCAGCCGACCGAAGCCCCGCAGGTCCCCGTCCAGCAGGCCCCCGTTTCACAGACCCAACCTCCGGCCCAGACCCCGCCCCGCGCGGCGATGGCGCTGGGGCCGACCACGCTGACGGGCCCGGCTGCGACGTCTGTCGCCGCCTTCGAGCAGGTCCGTGGCGACGTGGAGGCCGGGACACCCGGCGCCCTGGGCCGGCTCACCGCCCTCGCCGAGGCCGGCCACGCTCAGGCCATGCTCTACCTGGCCCAGCTCTACGACGAGGGCTCCGCTGGCCTGCCGCGCAATCCCGCCGAGGCCCGGCGGCTCACCGGCCAGGCCGCGGAGGCCGGGGATGTGAAGGCGATGCACAACCTCGGCGTCTATCTCTTCCGCGGCGAAGGCGGCGCCCAGGATCTGGTCGGCGCGGCGCAATGGTTCCGCAAGGCCGCCGCGGCGGGCGTTGTCGAGAGCCAGTACAATCTCGGACTGCTCTACCAGTCGGGCAGCGGCGTCGCGAAGGACGAGTCCCAGGCCCGGTACTGGTTCCGCCTGGCCGCGGCCCGTGGCGACGGAGAAGCCCGCCGTGCGCTCGCGGCGCTGAAGCCCGCCCCTGTTTCACCGGCTCAGCGTTGACGCGGCCGGTCCGCACGGCCTAGGCCGGCGCCGTGGATATCTACCTGCCCATCGCCGAGGTCTCGGTGAACGCGCCGACGATCGTCGCGCTGGGGGCCCTGGTCGGCTTCATCTCCGGCATGTTCGGCATCGGCGGCGGCTTCCTGATGACGCCGATGCTGGTGTTCTTCGGCATTCCCCCCGCGGTGGCGGTCTCGACGATGGCCAACCACGTCGCCGCCTCCTCCATGTCCAGTGTGATCGCCTACAGCCGCCGGCGGGCGGTGGATCTGCGGATGGGCGCCGTGCTGGCGGCCGGCGGCGTCGTGGGGGCGATCCTGGGCGTCGAGCTTTTCCGCTGGCTGCGGCTCCTGGGCCAGGCCGACCTCATGGTCTCGGTCTCGTATCTCCTGTTCCTCAGCGTGATCGGAGGCCTGATGCTGGTGGAGAGCGTCGGCGCCATCCTGCGCCGGCGCCGGGGCGACACGGCTCCGGCCCGTCGCGACCGCCGGCCGGTGTGGCTGTACGGCCTGCCCCTCAAGATGCGGTTCCCGCGCTCGCGCCTCTACATCAGCGTGATCCCGCCCCTGGCGCTGGGGGCTTTCGTCGGCATCCTCTCGGCCATCATGGGCGTCGGCGGCGGGTTCATCCTGGTGCCGGCCATGGTCTACATCCTGCGCATGCCCGCCGGCATGGTGGTGGGCACCAGCCTGTTGCAGATCATCGTCACCACCGCGCTGACCGGGGTGCTCCAGGCGGGCCGCAACCAGACCGTCGACATCGTCCTCGCCATCCTCCTGATCGCGGGGGGGATCGTGGGGGCGCAGTATGGGGCCCGCGCCTCGTACCGTTTCCGGGCCGAGGAACTGCGGGCGATCCTGGCGTTGATCGTCCTCGTGGTGGGCCTGCGCATGGGCCTGGGCCTGTTCCTGACGCCCGAGGAGCCCTTCGTCCTGATGGCGGGGGCGAACGGATGACCGACCTGCCGCCGCCCTCGGCTCCGCCCGTGGCGGCTCCGCCGGCCGCGGTCGGCGCGCCGGCCATTTCCGCGGCGCTGACCACCACCACGGTGCAGGTGAAGTCCGACTTCCGCGGCGCCCGGATCGTCCTCTACGGCGCCGTCTTCGATACGGGCGACCGGCCCACCGACGTGGTGGTCATGGTCCGCGGCCCGGAGCAGCCGGTGCGCCTGACCCGGAAGCAGAAGGTCGCCGGTCTGTGGCTCAACAGCCGGCCGGTCGTGTTCGACGGCGCGCCGGGGTTCTACCGGGCGGCCTCGAACCGCCCGCTACAGGACATCGCCACCTTCAGCACCCTGCGTCGCCTGGGCGCGGGCGTGGATCATCTGACCATCAACGCCCCGGCCGAGCAGCGCGTCGAGACGCGCTACGGCGTGCGCGACGTGGTGGTGAGCCGGCTCGGTCCCGACTACTACGACTGGCGCCGCGCCGTCGTCCGCCTGAAGGAGAAGGCCGGCCTCTACCACGAGGACCAGCAAGGCGTGCGCTTCGTGGATCGCGGCCTGTTCCGCGCCGAGATCGCCCTTCCGACGGGCGCGCCCACGGGCGAATACCGCGCCGACATCCTGCTGTTCCAGGACGGCCGGCCGGTCTCCAGCCGGGCCCGGACGCTCACGGTCGAGAAGGTCGGCCTCGAACGGGCTCTTTACGTGTGGGCCCATGACAGGCCATGGTCGTACGGTCTGGCAGCCATGGCGTTCGCGCTGGCGGCCGGTTGGGCGGCCTCGGCGGTGTTCCGGAGAGACTGATTGCTCATGGAAGACGTGCGGCCCGCCCGGCGGGCGGAGTCCATTCCGGCGACACTCTGGGCCATCGCCCTGCTGGCGTTGGCGCCGTTCCCCGTCACTGCGCTCCTGTTCGCCTACGGCCCGCCCGACGTTTCGCGGCCGGCGCTCACCACCCTTCTGGTGTGCTCCACGGCGGTGCTGTCGTTCCTGGGCGGCGTCCGCTGGGGGCTCGAGACCCGCGAACCGCGTCCCCGCTGGATGCGCCAGGCCTTCTCCGCGCTCTGCGCCGTGGCGGCCTGGGTGATCCTGCTGGCCCGCGGCGCGGCGCCCGACAGCTGGATCATAGGGGGCTTCCTGGCCGCCTTCCTGCTCCAGTGGCTGTTCGACCACCACGCCCCCGACGCACCTTCGCGCTATCCTGCGCTGTCCACGGCCGTCACCGTCTCCGCCTGCATCTCCCTGGGCCTCGCGCTCGAGACCGCGATGCGGGTCTGAAGCGCCTGCCGAACTCACGGCTTTCCGTCGCCGGCTTCAGACAACCGTAACGCCCGGCGGCCTAAGGCCCCGCCGAGGCGTCCCGCCTTGCGTAAGACCGGCGTGATGAAGAAGAAGGCTGCGATCAGGCCCTACCGAAGTCTGGCCGCGCTCGGGAAGAGCGGCTCGACCACGCGCGTCCTGAATCTGTCGTTCGTGGCCGACACCGCCGGCCACCTCCCCGAATACCACGACCGGCCCTTCTTCCGCGCGCCACAGCTCAATCGCTCGCTTGTGCTCAAGCATCGGCTGCGGCCGGACGATCCCGAGATGCTCGACGGCGGGCGCGGCACCGCCACCAAGGTCGTCGTGCCGCTCGATCCGGGCAACCTGGCGGCGGGTGGCGCGTCGTTCCTGATCGGCCAGACCGGCTGGCTGGAATTGCTGGAGCAGATCGCCGACGCCCGGGACGAAAGCGTCCATGACCGGCGGCTGCTCGAATGCCTCGACACCCTGCCGTCGTTCGACCCCTTCCTGCTGCGGGAACACCTGGGTCGCCTTGGGTTCAGGCCCGCCGACTGCTACTTCGCGATTTCCCCCGGCGACCGCGAGCAGATGCGGTTGTTCGTGCAGGCCGAGATCGGACGGCTGATCGAGCGGGCCTTCGGCGGCGGCGGAAGCGGCAGCCAGCGGGCGTCCACGGCCAAGCTGGTGGACATCATGCTGGCCGCCGACGTCGACGAGCGGCTCGACCCCCTGCGTCTGACCCTGCGGCTGGAGCCCAAGTCCTATCGGGAGGGCATCTTCAGCTGGAAGGGGTTCCTCTACTACAAATGGTCCCTGGCCTCGCTGCTCGACCACCTCCAGGAGGTGATGCGCGGGATCGGCCGGCTACAGACCAACGAGCGTCCAGCCCCCGAGGCGGCCGCCTTCCTGGAGGGGGCCCGCGGACGCATCCAGAAGAGCATCCAGAGCCGTTGCCGGGACGTCAGCCTCGGCCTGCAGACCTACGACGAGGCCTACTCCGGTCTCATCGACCGCGGCGACGCCATCGTCTTCCGCGATTTCCTGCTCTCGGCGCCCGGGTTGTTCCTGGAACTGGGCGAGCGCATCGGGATGATCTCCCACGTCGCAACCTACTGGCGCTACCGGTTCCCGCCGGGCGCGCCGCTACGCGCGTCTTCGGACGAGGTGGTGGCGATATTCAAGGACTTCGAGGCCCACCTGGCCAATCCGACGCTCTACCTGGCCGCCTGATCGGGTTCAGTCGGGCGCGATCCGGCGCCAGCCCACCGCGCGGACCCGGCCCGCCCCCAGCACGCCGGCCAGGGGCGGTCGCGCGAACAGGCCGGCGAAGGCGGGATCCCGCACGCTCAGCCCGCCGGCGTAGGCGCCGAAGGCCGGCAGGATCGCGCGCGCCCCGTCGGTGAGGAAACAGCGCCGCCGCACGCTTCCCCGGGCCGCGACCACCCGGGCCGCCGGATGCAGATGGCCCGCCACCTCGCCCGGGCGGTGACCGGGAAGGGGTTCGTGGCGCAGCACGAGGCCCGCTGTCGCCAGTTCGTCCACGACGTCGCCCGGCAGCGACGCCGGCCCGTCGGCGTCGTGGTTGCCCACAACCCAGACCAGCCGCCGCCCCGAGGCCAGACCCGCCAGGCGCGCCACGTCACCGCTGTCCAGTCGTCCCTCGGCGCGGCGATCGTGGAAGGTGTCGCCCAACAGGACCACGCTGGCCGGCGCCAGGGCCTCGACCTCCCGCGAGAGCCGGTCCAGCGTCTCGCGCGTGTCGTAGGGGGGCAGCATCTGGCCGCGCGCCGCATAGGCGCTGCCCTTTTCCAGATGCAGGTCGGCCGCGACCAGCATCCGCTCGGCCTCCAGCCACAGCGCGCCCGAGGCGCGCATCACCACGTCCACTCCGCCCAGCCGCACGTGCAGCCCGCCGCAGGCACGGGAGGAAAAGACGTAGGGCGCCGCCAGGGTCACATCGTTCATCGGGTGGCCTCGGCGATGAGATCTTCCTCGGCTTCGGCCAGGATCGCCTCCCCGGCCGATCCGGGCGAGCGCTCCTTGCCCAGCTCCAGCATCAGCGGCACGGCGAACGGCGACAGCCGGTCCAGCGCGGCGTGCCGGATGCGTCCCTGGATGCGCGCCAGCATGTCGCCCAGGCGCGCGACGTCGATCATGCCGGTGGCCGCGTCCGCCCGCGCGCAGCGCAGCAGCAGGTGGTCGGGCTGGTGACGCCGCAGCACGTCGTAGATCAGGTCCGTCGAGAAGGTGATCTGCCGCCCCGTCTTCTGTTCGGCGCCCGGGAAGCGCCGCTCGATCAGGCCCGAGATGATCGCACAGCCCTTGAAGGCGCGCTTCATCATGAAGCTCTCGTCGAGCCACGCCTCCAGGTCGTCGCCCAGCATGTCCTGGGCGAACAGCGCGTCGAAATCGAGGCCGTCCATCGGCTCCAGCGCCCAGATCGCCAGCGCATAGTCGTTGCAGACGAACCCCAGCGGGCCCGCCCCCGCCCGCTCGAGCCGCCGGGTGAGCAGCATGGCCAGGGTCGTGTGCGCCAGCCGGCCCTCGAACGGATAGAGAGTCATGAAATGGCGCCGGCCGCGGGGAAAGGTCTCCAGCAGGAGTTCGTCCTCGCGCACGATCATCGAGCGGTCGCGCTGAAGCTCCAGCCATTCGCGCACGTCCTCGGGCAGCACCGCCCAGTGCGACTGGTCGAACATGAGCTGGCGCACGCGCCGGGCCAGATAGGTGGACAGCGCGAACTTCGAGCCGCCCCACGAGGGCATCTTGGGGTCCTTGTGGTGCGCCGGCCGCACCAGGACGTCCATGTTGGTGATCCCGGCCAGCTCCCAGATCTGGCCGGCGAAGACGAAGGTGTCGCCGGGGTCCAGCATCTCCAGCATCCCCTCCTCGACCTCGCCGATCTTGCGCCCGCCCCGACCGCCGCCTTTGGGCCCGCCGCGCATGGCGATCCGCACCGCCAGCATGGCGGGCGAGACGATGGCGCCCACGTTCAGCCGGTGGCGCTGGGCGGTGGCCAGGTCGCGCACCTTCCAGCGCCCGTCGGGGCCGCGGACGATGCGCCGGAAGCGGTCGTAGGTCTTGAGCGCGTAGCCCCCGGTGGAAACGAAGTCGACCACCTGCTCGAAGTCCTCCCAGGACAGGTGGCGATAGGGTCCGGCCGAGCGGATCTCGTCGTAGAGCGCCAGCGGATCGAAGGGCTCCGAGACCGCGCAGCCCATGACGTGCTGGGCCAGCACGTCCAGCGCGCCGATCCGGGGCGCGTCGCCGTCCAGCCGGTTCTCGGCGATCGCCTCGCGCGCGGCCTGGCACTCCAGCATCTCGAAGCGGTTGGCCGGCACGAACAGGGCGCGGCTGGGCTCGTCCAGCCGGTGGTTGGCGCGGCCGATCCGCTGGACCATCCGCGATGCCCCCTTGGGGCTGGCGAGCTGGATCACCAGGTCCACGTCGCCCCAGTCGACGCCCAGGTCGAGGGTCGAGGTGCAGACCACGGCGCGCAGTTCGCCCCGGGCCATGGCGGCCTCCACCTTGCGCCGCTGCTCGGCGGCCAGGCTGCCGTGGTGCAGCGCGATGGGCAGATTGTCGTCGTTCAGCCGCCACAGCTCCTGGAACGCGAACTCGGCCTGGAAACGGGTGTTGACGAAGACCAGCGCGATGCGCGCCCGGCGGATGGCGTCATAGACCTCGGCCATGGCGTGCTGCGCCGTATGTC
>NZ_MEEX01000027.1 GCF_001724605.1 Phenylobacterium sp. SCN 70-31 | reverse complement strand
CGCGTCGCCGACGACGCCGGGACGCTGACGCCCGGCGCCGCCGAGCTTCCGGGCCTGCGCGAGCTGCTCGACCGGCTCGGCGCGCCGTCCCGGCCGACGTCCGGGCCATCGACGCCCGGACCATCGACATCCGGGCAGCCACCGTCGCCGTCCGCGTCCCGATCGCATTCGCCTTCGACCCCGCCGTCTCCCGGCGGCGCGCTGCGCGCCCGCCTCTCCGGCGGAACCGCGGCCCTCACCCTGTCGCCCCGTCCGCCCGGCGGATCGGGCCTTCCGGGCCTTTCCCCAGGCTTCCGGCCAGGCGCCCCCCGATCCACCGGCCCGCCCCGCCGCTGAGACCCCGCAAGGGGACGTTGCGAGCGGCGCCCCTCCCCCTCGCGGGGAGGGGTTGGGGTGGGGGTGTCTGCGAGGCGCTCGGCCAGGGGCCCACCCGAGGGGGCGAACGCCGGATCGCATGGCTTGGCGCGGCCGACCTGCCCTGCATGAGACCTGTCCCGATACCCGGGCGACACCCCCAACCCCTCCCCGCAAAGGGGCGGGGCTCGAGTCGTGTCCGCCCCACGTCACGACGCGAGCCGTCGATGAAAGCCGCAGAGGGCTGTGAGCCCTCCGCGAAGCCTGAAGTTCGGGACCGGCGCCCCCCGGAGCGACACCCCGGTGGAGGCCCCGACCGCCTCTAAGGCGCTGCGCTCACCAGGATCTCGCGCTTGCCGGCGTGGTTGGCGGGGCCGACGACGCCTTCCTGCTCCATCCGCTCCATCAGCGAGGCGGCGCGGTTGTAGCCGATCTGGAGGCGGCGCTGGATGTAGCTGGTCGAGGCCTTGCCGTCGCGGGTGACCACGGCCACGGCCCGGTCGTAGAGGTCGTTGCTCTCGGACTCCCCGCCGAAGCCCAGGTCGCCCTCTTCCCCCTCCTCGTCGCCGCCGGCCGTCACCTCCTCCAGATAGGCGGGCTGGCCCTGGTCGCGCAGGAACCGGGCCACCGCCTCGACCTCGCCGTCGCTCACGAACGGCCCGTGCAGGCGGGTGATGCGGCCGCCGCCGGCCATGTAGAGCATGTCGCCCTGGCCCAGGAGCTGTTCGGCGCCCTGCTCGCCCAGGATGGTGCGGCTGTCGATCTTGGACGTGACCTGGAAGCTGATCCGGGTCGGGAAGTTGGCCTTGATGGTGCCGGTGATCACGTCCACCGAGGGGCGCTGGGTGGCCATGATCAGGTGGATGCCCGCCGCCCGCGCCATCTGGGCCAGCCGCTGGACGGCGCCCTCGATGTCCTTGCCGGCCACCATCATCAGGTCGGCCACCTCGTCGATGATGACCACGAGATAGGGCATCGGCTCGGGCCGGATCTTCTCGCTCTCGTAGGTGGCGCGCCCGGCCTCGTCGAAGCCGGTCTGCACCGTCCGCTCGAAGTGCTCGCCCTTGGCCAGCGCCTCGCGGGCGCGCTCGTTGAAGCTGGCGATGTTGCGCACGCCGATCTTGGACATGCGGCGATAGCGATCCTCCATCTCGCGCACGGTCCACTTGAGCGCGACGATGGCCTTCTTGGGGTCGGTGACCACCGGCGCCAGCAGGTGCGGGATGCCGTCGTAGACCGACAGTTCCAGCATCTTGGGGTCGATCATGATCAGCCGGCACTGGTCGGGCGGCAGGCGGTACAGAATCGACAGGATCATGGCGTTGACGCCCACCGACTTGCCCGAGCCGGTCGTCCCGGCGATCAGCAGGTGGGGCATCTTGGCCAGGTCGGCCACATAGGGCTCGCCGCCGATGGTTTCACCCAGCACCACGGGCACCACCTGGCTGCCGCGCTCGTATTCGCCCGAGGCCAGAAGCTCCCGCAGATAGACCGTCTCGCGTCGCTGGTTGGGCAGCTCGATGCCGATGGCGTTGCGGCCCGGCACCACCGAGACGCGGGCCGAGGCGACGCTCATGGAGCGCGCGATGTCGTCGGCCAGGGCCACGACGCGGGCCGACTTCACGCCGGCGGCCGGCACCAGTTCGTACAGGGTGACCACGGGGCCGGGCCGGATCTGGTCCACCTGCCCGCGGACGCCGAACTCGGCCAGCACGCTCTCCAGGAGCTGGGCGTTCTGGCGCAGGGCGCCTTCGTCGAACTGGGCCGCGCGGGCCGGGGCCTTCGACAGCATCGACAGTTCGGGAAGCTGGAAGCCGCCGTCCTGGGCGAAGGCGAAGGTGGCCTGCGCCTCCTTCTGCTCGCGCACGCTTTCCTTGGGCGCCGGCTTGGGGGCCTTGACCAGGGGCGCCGGCGCGTCGGCCGTCCCCCCTGCGATCGGGACGGACGCGATCGGCACGGCCGTCGGCGCGGGATCGTCCGACACGGTCGCGGGCGCGGTCGGCGCCTCGCCCCGGCCGCGACGGGCCACGCGGGCCGGCTTGGGCTCGGGCGCCTGGGCCTTGAGTTTCGGCCGCGGCGTCAGCGCATGGCCCAGGCCGTCGGCCATCCGGCGCAGGTCCAGGCGCGACAGGCCCAGGCCGTAGCCGAAGGCCAGGACGCCGGCCACGGCGAACGCCACGCCCGCCACCGGCGCGGACGCCGGGATGCGCGCATACGCGATCAGGCCCGCAAGGCCGGTGAACAGGCCGTCGCCCCAGAAGCCGCCCAGGCCCTTGGCCAGCGGCCAGCCGGCGGGAATCGGCGCCCAGGCCAGGGCGGCGGCCACGGCCAGCACCCCCAGGGCGCCCAGACCGGCCCGCAATCTCAGGCGCAGCCGCGCCGTCTCGGGCTCGGGATCAGTCACCCGGGCCAGGCCGCACACCACCAGCAGCAGCGCCGCCAGGGCCGCGGCCAGGCCCAGCGACTGGATGCCGGCGTCCGCCAGCACCGCGCCCGCTCCGCCCAGGGCGTTGCTGGGCGCGGCCGGGCCCGAGGCGTTCAGGCTGGGATCGGCGGGATTGTAGGTCGCGAACGCCACCGCGAGCACGACACCGGCCGCCGCCACGAGGCCGCCCCGCAGCCGTGCCGCCGCCGGATGGTCCCAGATCAGCCGCGCGATGTGGAAGACGAGCTCCCCGCCGGTTTTCCGCGCCGCGCGCGCCATGCCCAAAGGCCTCCGAGACGATGTCGAGACCCCTGTTTGCGGCAGGGACCGTTAATCGCGCGTTTACCGTGATTTGGCGGAAGCAAGCAGGGTCCTGCGCCTCGACCGCGGCGCAGGACGGCGCCGCCACGCTTCCGCGGCAGGTCGATGGGCTGTGCGATGGGGCGGGCGGCCGCGCCGTGTGGATCCGGTCGCCGCGAACGACGATCCCGAGCCCCCTGGACGGGAGGTCAGAATGACACCGGATGTCTCGAAATTTGGAGCGGGCGAGGCGATTCGAACGCCCGACCCCAACCTTGGCAAGGTTGTGCTCTACCCCTGAGCTACGCCCGCGCTCCGACGGGTCCGTGGCCGGTCCCGATTGCGAGAGGCGGCCTTATGGCAGACCGCCCCCGGGTTGGCAAGCGGCCCCGCGCGGAGAATCTTCAGCGGAATTTCGGGGCCTTCAGCCGGCGCTTGTTGACGTGTCCTTCGGGGTTCGGCGCGCCGACTTCCTCGGGGAACTCGCCCTTGAAGTAGTAGCGTTGCCAGGCCTCCTTGGTGGCCTCGGGATCGCCTCGGAAGATCTTCTTGTTGAACTCGCTACGGTGCTTTTCCCAGACGTCGTACTGGTGGCGCAGCTCCGGGTTGGAATCGAGCTGGCGGATCACCGGCTGGATCTCGTGCAGGGTATGGTCCTGCAGGAGGCTGATGAAGCAGAAGGGCTCGCCCTTCTCGAACCGCACCCGGCCCGGCCGCGTGAACAGCCAGTTCATGGTGAAGGGGAAGGGCAGCCAGTCGGTCTCGACCACGCCCGACAGCGGCTGGATGCCGTCCTTGGCCTGGTTGGGCGCGCCCATGACCCACATGGACCAGCCAGGCGGCGTGCGGAACATGTAGCCCGCATGGAACGTCACCACGCCGTGGCTGAAGTGGCTGGAGACGTAGTGGTGGAAGTGGGGGTGCGGACGGTCGGGCGTGAGCTTGATGTCCTCCTGCATCAGACCGCCGTTCCATTCGGCCGTGAAGGCCACGGGGCACAGGAGTTCCCAGCCGGACGAATTGGCCATGTTGAGCGGCAGGCAGCGATAGGGATGCCGCGCCATGAAGCTGTCCATCCAGGCGCGCTGCGGACGGCCGGGGACGATCTCGGGCGGAGCGACGCCGGGCGAGACGGTGGGATAGCACTCGAGTTCCATGGGCGCTCGCTGGCGTGGTCTGTCGTCCGTCCCTTAGTCGCCGGTTTCGCCCGTCGTCCAGCGCGTCGATACGAAAAAGCCCCGGCTGCGGGCGCAGCCGGGGCCTTTGTCTTGTCGCGGCGCCTTGCGGCGCTGCGGATGCGCGCTTACGCGAACGCCCGGCGACGCGAGCGGAGCATCGTGCCGGCCGCGCCGAAGCCCATGATCATCATGGCCCAGGTGGCGGGTTCGGGGATCGCGGCGACCGAGCCGGCGAGACCGTCGAACTCGAACGCGTTCGCGCCGATGGACTCGAAGCTGATCGAGGTGACCTTGGCGCCGCCGAAGTCGTAGTACACGCGGTAGCCGGCGGTCCGGTCGCCGTTGAACACGGGACCACCCCAGATTTCGTGACCGCTGAAGGTCTTGCTGGTGCCGTCGAGCAGGTTGAAGGTCAGGCGGTTATATTCATCGGGCGAGCCGATGTAGAAGCTGAAGCTCGTCAGGGCGTAGCCCGCGATCGTCGAGAACGTGAAGCTTTGGTCCGCCTGAACCGAGCCGTAGCGGGTGGGATCGGCGTCGTAGTTTTCGCCGTCCTGGCAGCAAGCTTCGATCGAGCCGGGGCCGGTGTAGGGCGGCGGCGCGCTGTCGCTGACATTGTAGACGCTGTCGAACGGGCCGCGCAGGTTACCGGAATAGGTCGTCAGCGCGCTGTCGACGCCGTCAAAATCCTCGAGGATCTGACCGGAATCGACGTCATAAAGCTGGTTTGCAACCGTGTAGCTCATGGTGATCGCAGCGTTCGCCGAAGAGGCGGCCCCGATCACGAGCGCGGCGACGGACGCCGCGGCTAGAAACTTCTTCATATCGCACCCCAAAAGTTCGCCGGGCCCACGCCGGACCCATCGTCGGGAACCATACATTAACTCTGTTCCTGCGGCGAATCGCCTCGCCTCTGAGGCGTGTATTCGACGAAAGCGCAAAAAAATCATGTTCTTTGAACTGTGGCGGCGCAACCGGTGCGAGAGAGTCTTCAGCCCACGGCCAGGCTCGGCTATCGCTGGCGCATGAAGACCCGTCCCGATCTGGAAGCCTTTCTCGACCGCCTGGGCGTCGCGCACGAGACGTTCGACCATCCCGCGGTTTTCACGGTCGGCGAGGGCGAGGACATCAAGGTCCGCATTCCCGGCGCGCATACCAAGAACCTGTTCCTCAAGGACGCGAAGGGTCAGCTCTGGCTGATCTCGGCCGAGGGTCACGCCCGTATCGACCTGAAGCGTCTGCATGCCGTGATCGGCTCGGCGCGCCTCTCGTTCGGCAGCCCGGAGCTGATGTCCGAGACGCTGGGCGTCGCGCCGGGCTCGGTCACGGCCTTCGGCCTGGTCAACGACGTCGGGCGCCGGGTCCGGTTCGTCCTGGACCGCACCCTGGCCGAGGCCGACCTCGTGAACTTCCACCCCCTGACGAACACGGCGACCACGACGGTGACGCGCGACGGCTTCCGGGCGTTCCTGTCGGCGCTGGACGTTCGGCCGCTGGTGGTGGATTTCGACGCGATGGCCGTGATCGAAGACGCGGCGGCGCGTTGAAGACGAGCCGCATTGCGACCATCTTGGGGGCCTCGACGTTGCAAACCCATCGAACAAGGAATCCGCGGGCATGACCCTGATCGGCGATATCCAAGGTCAGACTCCGGGCCAGCCCGGCGCCGGCGACCTGATCAAGGACGCGACCGACGCGACCTTCATGGCCGATGTGGTCGAGGCGTCGAAGACCCAGCCCGTGATCGTGGATTTCTGGGCGCCCTGGTGCGGGCCGTGCCGCCAGCTCGGACCCGCGCTGGAGAAGGCGGTCACCGCCGCCAAGGGCGCGGTGAAGCTGGTCAAGGTGGATATCGACCGAAACCCCGCCTACGCCGGTCAGCTTCGCGTGCAGTCGATCCCGGCCGTGTTCGCCTTCGTGGACGGCCGCCCCGTGGACGGCTTCATGGGCGCGCTGCCCGACAGCCAGGTGAAGCAGTTCGTGGACGGCCTGGCCAAGCAGGGCGCCGGCGCCTCGCCGGTGGACGAACTGCTCGACATGGCCCGGGAGTCGCTGGAACTGGGCGACATGGGCGGCGCGGCCCAGGCCTACGCCCAGGCGCTTCAGACGGACCCAGGCAATGTGAAGGCCATCAGCGGGATGGCCCGCCTCTACCAGCAGGCCGGAGACCTCGAGCGCGCCGCCGAGGTGCTCGAGATGGCGCCGGAAGGCGCCAAGGATCCCGACATCGACGCCGTGCGCGCCGCCCTCGCCCTGGCCGCCGAGGCGCCGTCCGAGACCGCCGAGTTCGAACGCCGTCTCGCGGCCGATCCCGACGATCACGAGGCGCGCCTGGAATACGCCAAGGCCCTGGCCGCGTCGGGGCGGATGATGGAGGCGGTCGATCAGCTCATCGACAGCATCGCACGCGACCGCGAGTGGAACGATCAGGCGGCCCGCAAGCAGCTCCTGACCGTGTTCGAGGCGGCCGGGCCGGTGTCCGACGTGGCCAAGCAGGGACGCCGCAAGCTGTCGGCGATCCTGTTCAGCTAGACGTCCGGCCAGGACGGCCATTCGGGAAGGCCCATTCAGGAAGGGAGGCGCATGGCGCCCTACCGCCAGACCAGTGACCTGCCGCAGCTGATCCCGGTCTTTCCGCTGGACGGCGCCCTGCTGTTGCCGGGCGGCGAGCTGCCGCTGCAGATCTTCGAGCCGCGCTACCTCAACATGGTGGACGACGCGATGGCGGGCGACCGGGTGATCGGGATGATCCAGACACGCGGCGGCTCCCGGTCCCGACCGGTGCTGGCTCACGTCGGTTGCCTGGGGCGGATCACCAGCTATGCGGAGACCTCGGACGGTCGCTACCTGATCACCCTGACGGGCCTCTGTCGCTTCGACACGGGGGAGGAGCTCGACCTGCGCCTTCCCTATCGCCAGGTGCGCGCCCGTTACGATCGCTTCGGCGACGACCTGGGCCGCGACGAGGAGGCCGAGGCCGGCGAGGCCGCCCGCGCGCGCTTCGCGACGGCGCTCAAGCGCTATCTCAACCAGCGGGAACTCGACATCGACTGGGAGACGGCCAACGAGGCGCCGCTGGAGGCGCTGGTGAACAGCCTCTGCATGGGCCTGCCGTTCGCGCCCGCAGAGAAGCAGGCGCTGCTGGAGGCCAGCAACCTGCCGGCGCGTTTCGAGGTGCTCACCACCCTGCTGGAGATCGACGCCTCGGATCCGGATGACGAACCCCATCGGCTCCAGTAGACGGGCACGCCATGACCGCTTCCGCCCCCTCGCCCCCTCCCTCGCCCGAGGTCGATCCGCGCCTCCTGGAGGTGCTCGTGTGCCCGGTGACCCATGGGCCGCTCGTCTACGACCGGGACCGGGGGGAACTGGTGAGCAAGGGGGCGCGGCTGGCCTACCCCATCCGTGACGGGGTGCCGATCATGCTGCCGGAAGAGGCCCGCGAGCTGGGCGAGGGCGAATAGTCAGAGCGCCTCCCCCTTGAGCAGGCGGGGCAGGTCGCCGACCGCGCCGCCGGCCTCGTGCATGAAGAAGCGGCGGGCCGGGCCGATCCGGTTCACCACCGACATGCCGACCCCGCGGGCCGCCCGCAGGATCGGGTTGTCGTTGGAGAAGAGCCGGACGAAGGCGTCCATGCCGACCGATAGCGAGACCGTGTCGAACCGGCGCCAGGCGGCGTAGCGTTCGAGGACCACCTCGGAGCCGATGTCTTCGCCCAGCCGCAGGGCGTCCACCACCACCTCGGCCAGCGCGGCGGCGCCCTTCAGGCCCAGGTTCAGGCCCTGGCCGGCGATGGGGTGCACCCCATGCGCGGCGTCGCCCAGCAGCGCCGCTCTGGGAGCCGTGAAGCGTTCGGCGAGCTGCAGGCTGAGCGGGTAGGTGAAAACCGCCCCTTCCACGGCTATGCCGCCCAGGAAGTCGCCGAACCGGCGTTCGAGGTGCGCCTGGAACACCTCGGCCCGCGCGGTCTTGAGCGCCTCGGCCTGCGCTGTCGGTTCGGTCCAGACGAGGCTGGCGCGGCCGCCGGTCAGGGGCAGGATGGCGAACGGGCCGCCGGGCAGGAAGTACTCGTGGGCCACGCCCTCGTGGTCGACATCGAGCCGCACCGTGGCCACCACGCCGGCCTGCGCATAGGGCCAGCCGACGACCCCGATTCCGGCGGCCTCGCGGATCACCGACCCGCGGCCCTCGGCGCCCACGACCAGCGGGGCCTCCAGCGTGCGGCCGTCGGTCAGGGCGACCTGGGCGGTCCTTCCACCGAAGACGGCGCCGGCCACGCGTGCGGGCGCGAGCACCGGGACGCCGGCGTCGACCACCGCCTGCGCCAGGGCGGCGCGGATGTGGCGGTTCTCGAGCAGATAGCCCAGGGGTTCGCCGTCGGACCGGTCGGCGATCTCGTCGGACTCGAAGCGCAGGAAGAAGGGCGTCTGCGGCCCGGCCGCGGCGCCCGGCGCGGTTCCATCGGTGACCAGGATCTGCTCGATCCGCTGGGCGTGGGGGTCCAGTGACTCGGCCAGCCCAAGCGCCCGCCACTGGCGATAGGCCGCATAGGCGATCGCCGAAGCCCGGCCGTCGAAGGTCGGTGCGAGCTGGGCGTCGAAGGCGACCGGATCGATCAGGACGGGTCGAAGCCCGGCGCGGGCCAGCGAGAGCGCCAGGGTCGCCCCGGCGATCCCGGCCCCGGCGATGACGACGTCCGCGGTCGTTGGCGTATCCGGATCGGGCATGGCGGGCATACGCCACGAAAGCCCGCGCCCGTCCAGCGCAAGGCGAATGGACGCGCCGGTCCAGTTTTCGCTTGGCGCCCGTCGGGGCCGGGCCTCTATTGGCGGTGAATGGACCGCAGAGTCCAAGTTTCAGTTGGGACGCGCCCGGAATGATGCAGCTACTCAGAAGCCGGCTGGCGATGATCGCCGCCGCCAGCATCGCGGGGCTGGCGGTCCTCGCCCTGGGCGTCGTCTGGTGGACGGGCAAGCAGAGGTACGAAGCGACGGACAACGCCTTCGTCCAGGCCGACAACGTGGCTGTGGCGCCCCTGGTCGAGGGCTATGTGGCCGAGGTGCTGGTGGACGACAACGAGCCGGTCACCGCTGGCCAGGTCCTGGCGCGAATCGATCCGGCGACCATCGGCGCCCGACTGGCCGCCGCCCAGGCCAACGCCGCGGCGCTGGATGCGGCCGTGAACCAGGTGGACGACCGCGCCCGTCTCGCTCAGGCGGTGATCGCCGAGCGGACGGCGGCCGTGAGCAGCGCCCGGGCCCAGGCCCGCTTCGCCGCGTCGGAACTCGATCGCTACGGCGCCCTCGCCACGTCGGGCTACGTGTCGTCGCAACGGGCCCAGAACGCCCGCATGGCCGCAGAGAAGGCCGAGGCCGACGTCGCCCAGGCCGCCGCGGCGCTGGAGGCCGAGCGGCGCGCCGCCGCCAGCCTGGGCTCCACGCGGGAGCGAAGCGTCGCCGAGGCCCAGGCGGCCCGCGCCGCGGTCGAGCAGGCGCGCATCGATCTCTCGCGCACCGAGGTCAAGGCGCCGGCCGCCGGCGTGGTCGGCGCGCGGGGGGTGCGACCCGGCCAGTACGTGCGGCCCGGCGCGGTGATGATGACCGTGGTTCCCCTGGGGGAGGCCTTCGTGGTCGCCAATTTCAAGGAGACCCAGGTGGCGCGCCTGCGCATCGGCCAGCCGGTCGAGATCAAGGCCGACGCCTTCGGTGGCCGGCCGATCAAGGGCCACGTGATGTCGTTCTCGCCGGCCACGGGGGCCGAGTTCGCCCTGATCCCGGTCGAGAACGCGGTGGGCAACTTCACCAAGATCGCCCAGCGGCTGCCGGTGAAGATCGCCGTCGACCGCAGCCAGCCCCTGGCGGCGGCGCTGCGACCTGGCCTCTCGGTCGAGGTGAAGGTGGACGTGCGTGAGAACACCGGTCCGAGCTTCGCCGAGGCGGCCCAGGGCCCGGCCCGCTACGCCGGAGGCGCGGTCCGGCCGTGAGTCCGACCGACGTCCCCGCCGGCCAGGGACCCATAGGCCAGGGACCCACAGGCCAGGGACCGACGGCCGTCGCGGCGGCGGCTTCGACGGCGCCGGCCGGTCCTCAGCCGCTGGGGGCCGACGGCCGGCCGGTCGACTGGACCAAGGTCTACCTCGGCTTCTCGGGCCTGGCCGTGGGCCAGTTCATGGCCCTGCTGGACATCCAGATCGTGGCCGCCGCCCTGGCCGAGGTCCAGGCGGGCATCGGGGCGACGGCGGACGAGATCGGCTGGATCCAGAGCGTGTACCTGCTGACGGAGGTGGTCGCGATCCCGGTCAGCGCCTACCTGTCCAAGCTCTGGGGGGTGCGGCCGTTCTACATGGTCACCACGGTGGCCTTCATCCTCACCTCGATCGCCGTCGGCCTGTCCAGCGACATTCAGACGATGATCTTCAACCGCGCGCTCCAGGGCCTGGCGGCCGGCGCCATGATCCCGGCGACCTTCGCCATCGCCATGACCGTTTTTCCGATCGAAAAGCGGCTCTCGGCCAACGTCATCGTCAGCATGATCGTGACGCTGGCGCCCACCATAGGCCCGACGCTGGGCGGCCACATCGCGGAGGCGATGGGCTGGCGCTGGCTGTTCTTCATCAACATCGGCCCGGGCCTCCTGGTTCTGTTCCTCGTGGGCCGCTACCTCGACTTCGACCGGCCCGAGCCCGGCATGGCCAAGGGCATCGACTGGTGGGGGCTGGGCCTGATGACCACCTTCCTGATCGCGATGCAGTACGTTCTGGAGGAGGGCGCCGAGAACAGCTGGTTCCAGGACGACATCGTGCTCTGGGTCGCGGTTCTGACGGTGATCTCCGGCGTGGCCTTCATCTGGCGACAGCTCGTCTATCGCCAGCCCATCGTGTCTCTGGCGCCGTTCCAGGACCGCAACTTCACCCTGGGCATCCTCATCACCTTCATCTCGGGCGCCTCGCTCTATGGCGGCACGTTCCTGCTGCCGCTCTTCCTGGCGCACGTCCGGGGCTACTCGGCGGCGGAGGTGGGCAACGTGATGCTGGTCTCCGGACTGGTGATGTTCGTGGCCACGCCCGCGCTGGGACGGTTCGTCCGCGCGGTGGATTTCCGCTTCTCCCTCGGGCTGGGGATGGCCCTCACCGCCTGGGGCATGTGGCAGGGCGTCTACGTCAACGACCAGTGGGGCTTCTGGGAGTTCGCCGGCATGCAGACGGCCCGCGGCCTCGGCTCGATGGTCGCCATGATCGCGGCCTCTCAGATGAGCGTGGCCACCCTGCCGCTCTCGATGATGAAGGACGCCTCGGGCCTCATAAACCTGATCCGCAACGTCGGCGGCGCCTTTGGCATCGCCATCATCTCCACCACCCTCTTCCAGACGGGCGCCGCCCATCTCCAGGCCCTGAGCCAGGGGGTCAGCGGCGCGAGCCTGCGCGCCCAGGATTTCCTGGCGGGCATGACCTCGCGGATGGAGGAGCTGGGCGTGGCCGATCCCGCCGGCGCCGCGCGCAAGGCGATGGGGTTCATGATCCAGCGCGACGCCCAGGTGCTGGCCTACATCGACGCCTTCGCGCTGGTGGCGGTCGGCGCCGCGATCGCGGCGGCCATCGGCTTCTTCGCCGCGCCGGCCGGGCTCAAGGCGCCCAGCGCGCCCGCCGCCCCGGCGGCCAGGCCGGGTGGGGACGACTGATGCCCCGCATCGCCGGCCGGATCGACCTGTCGAAGAACGAAGCCATCCTGGACGCCGCCGTCGAGGTGCTGACCGAGCGCGGGGTCTCCGCCTCGATGGAGGAGATCGCCCGCCGCGCCGGGGTCTCGAAGCAGACGATCTACAACCACTATGGTTCGAAGGCCGAACTCATCCGGGCCCTCATGGCCCGCCGGGTCCACGAGATCACCGCCTCGCTCGAGACGCCGGGCGCCGCCGAGAATCCCCGCGAGGCGCTGGCCGCCTTCGCCCGCATCCTCCTGGAGATGGCGATGACCTCGCGGGCGGTGGCGTTCATGCGGATGGCGATGCTGGACGCCACACGGCTGGCGGACATGGGCGTGGCGGTCTTCGAGGCCGGGCCCCGGGCCAGCCGGCGCAAGCTGGCGCAGTTCCTGGCCCTGGAGACGGCGGCCGGCCGCCTGAACTGCCCGGACCCGCAGGAGGCGGCCGAGTTCTTCGCCGGCATGGTGCTGGGCTCTTACCAGACCGCGTCGCTGCTCGGCGTGGACACCACGCTCGACGACTTCCGCATCGACCGGCTGGCGCGCGAGGCCGCCCATCGCTTCCTGCGGGCCTACGCGCCGTAGGCGAGGCGGGCTCAGCCCTCCTCGTCGTCCGAGAAGCCCATGATGTGGAAGCCGGCGTCCACGTGGATGCATTCGCCCGTGGTCGAGAGGCCCAGGTCCGAGAGCAGCCACAGCGCGCAGCCCGCGACGCCCTCCATCGCCGTGTCCTCTTTCATGGCCGACAGCGACCGGCCCTTGGCCAGCATGCCGCGACCGCCCGAGATGCCCGCCAGCGAGAGCGTCTTCATGGCGCCCGGCGAGATGGCGTTCACCCGGATCCCCCTGGGGCCCAGGTCTCGCGCGGCGTAGCGCACCGAGGCCTCCAGCGCCGCCTTGGCCACGCCCATGGTGTTGTAGTTGGGGATCGCCCGCTCGGAGCCCATGTAGGTCAGGGTGACGATCGAGCCGCCGGATTCCGGCATCAGGGCGGCGGCGCGCCGGGCGCAGTCCACGAAGCTGAACGCCGAGATGTTCATCGCCCGCAGAAAGCCGTCGCGGGTGGTGTTGTCCACGAAGCTGCCCTTCAGCTCGTCCTTGTTGGCGAAGGCGATGGCGTGGACGAAGAAGTCGATCTGGCCGAAGGCGTCCTCGACGGCCTTGAAGCCGGCGTCCATCGAGGCGTCGTCGGTCACGTCGACGGGTGCGATCACCTTCACGCCCAGGCTCTCGGCCAGGGGCTGCACGCGCCGCTCCATCCCGGGCAGGTGCAGGAACGCCATCTCGGCCCCCTGCGCGGCGAGCTGGCTGGCGATGCCCCAGGCGATGGACTGGTGATTGGCGACCCCGGTCACCACCCCCCGCTTACCCTTCATCAGGGTCCCGGTCGGCATCTGATAGTCATCGGCCACGTGGCGGTTCTCCCTCGTTCGTCCCCCTCCCTTAATGGGGCGGGACAGGCCGCGCCAGCGGCCAGAATGGGTCTGGGGCCGGGCGCCGATCGGGTCTGGCTCAGGAGGGATACTGCGCCAGCACCGCCTTCGGATCGAAACCCATCGCCTCGACGCGCGCCTCCCAGCGCTCCAGCGCGTCGTAGTAGTAGTCGAAGATGCAGGGGCAGCATCCGCGCTTGCAGCACTCGTAGTCCTGCGGCCGGTCGGGCGGCCGCGGGATCTTCGGGTCGGGCGTCGCCACGGGATCAGGCCCCCGCCATCAGGCCCGCCCCGCCATCAGGCGCGGGCCATCACCAGGCAGCCGTTCGTGCCGCCGAACCCGAAGCTGTTGCTCATCACCGTCTCCAGCGGACGGTCCAGCCGCTCGCGCACGATGGGCATGTCGGCGAAGGCGGGGTCCAGGTTCTCGATGTGGGCGCTCTCGGCCACGAAGCCGTTGTTCAGCATCAGCAGCGAATAGATCGCCTCCTGCACGCCGGCCGCGCCGAGGCTGTGGCCGGTCAGCGACTTGGTGGACGAGATCAGCGGCGCCTTGTCGCCGAACACGGCGCGGACGGCCTCCATCTCCTTGACGTCGCCCACCGGCGTGCCCGTGCCGTGCGGATTCAGGTAGTCGATGGCCCGGCCCTCGGGATTGGCCAGGCGCATGCAGCGCGCCGCGCCCTCGCCGGACGGGGCCACCATGTCGAAGCCGTCGGAATTCGCCGCGTAGCCCACGATCTCGCCGTAAATCTTCGCACCTCGCGCCCTGGCCCGCTCCATCTCCTCCAGCACGAGGACGCCGGCGCCGCCGGCGATCACGAAGCCGTCGCGGTCGACGTCGTAGGCCCGGCTGGCGACCTCGGGCCGGTCGTTGAACTTCGCGCTCATGGCGCCCATGGCGTCGAACAGGACCGACAGGGTCCAGTCCAGTTCCTCGGTCCCGCCGGCGAACACCACGTCCTGCTTGCCCATCAGGATCTGCTCGTAGGCCGTGCCGATGCAGTGGGTCGAGGTAGCGCAGGCCGAGCTGATGGAGAAGTTCAGGCCGCGGATCTTGAACCAGGTGGCCAGGGTGGCCGACGCGCCCGAACTCATGGCCTTGGGCACCGCGAACGGGCCGACCCGCTTGGGCCCTTTCTCCCGGGCGATGGCGGCGGCCTCGACGATCGCCTTGGTAGACGGCCCGCCCGACCCCACGATCAGCCCGGTGCGCTCGTGGCTGACCTCGGAATCTTCCAGCCCGGAGTCGGCGATCGCCTGCTCCATGGCGATGTGGCCGAAAGCCGTGCCCTGGGCCAGAAACCGGGCGGCGCGGCGGTCGACCATCGTCTCCCAATCCAGGCGCGGCGGCGCATGGACCTGGCAGCGGAAGCCCAGCTCGGCGTACTCGGGCGCCGCGGTGACGCCCGACTTCGCCTCGCGCAGGGACGCCAGGACCTCATTGGTGTTGTTGCCGATGGACGAGACGATTCCCATCCCGGTGACGGCGACGCGACGCATCCGTCAGTCTCCTCCGAACTCTCGCCTGGCCGTCGTCACGCCAGGTCTTCGGGTTTGAACAGGCCCACGCGCAGGTCCTTCGCCTCATAGATGGGTTTGCCGTCGGCGAGGAGAACCCCGTCGCCCACGCCCATCACCAGCTTGCGCAGGATCACCCGCTTGAGGTCGATCTTGTAGACCACCTTCTGGACGGCCGGCGTCACCTGGCCGGTGAACTTCACCTCGCCCACGCCCAGCGCGCGACCGCGGCCCGGCGCGCCGCTCCAGCCCAGGAAGAAGCCCACGAGCTGCCACATGGCGTCCAGGCCCAGGCAGCCGGGCATCACCGGGTCGCCGATGAAGTGGCAGTCGAAGAACCAGAGGTCGCGGGCGATATCCAGTTCGGCCTCGACATGGCCCTTGCCATGCGCGCCGCCCGTGGCGTTGATCTCGACGATGCGGTCGAACATCAGCATCGGGGGAGCCGGGAGCTGCGCATTGCCCGGTCCGAACATCTCGCCGCGCCCGCAGGCCAGAAGCTCGTCGCGCGTGAAGCTGGAGGGCCGGTTCGCCGCGTCGGTCATTCGAAGGAGCCTTTAGATTCCGAAGGGGCCGGGCCTAGCACGTTGACGTACGGGGCCTCAACGGCATTGCGGGGTGTCCGTCGTTCCCCACAGCGCGCCCTGGCGCACCCAGCCGGTCGCGCGATCCGCCTTCACACGGCACCAGCCCTTGTCGCAGCGGTCCAGGGAGGCCAGCGCGCGCGCCCCCAGGAACGCCGCCGTCTCGGCGCCCGTGCGGGGCTTGCGCAAGAGGGGCTGAGGACGGGACCCCAGGTTGATCACCGCCCGGCGGCCGTCGGTCACGCGCTTGTGCACCCAGGCCTTTCCGCCCTCGGGATCGCAGACCCGCCGCCAGTCGCTGGTCTCGGCCACCACCTGAACCGGCAGGCCGCGCGTGCGGTAGACCCACAGCAGCCGGTGGTCGTCGCCTGGCCCGGCCCGGGCGTTCACCTCGCCAAACTTCAGCGTGACGTAGCGGGGAACGGGATAGCCCGATGGCGTCTGCCGCGGCCGGGCGTCCTGCGCCGTGGCCGGCAGCGCCAGGATCAGGGTCGCCAGGAAGGCCGCCCGCCGGTACGCCCCTCGCTTCAGGACACTCAACCCTTCGTCCTACCTCTCAGCCGACCCGCTCCGCGCCCCGTCCCGTCGCGCCCGCCGACCGGTGTTGTCCCTGCGTCGCCTTGGCCGTGACCGGCCCCCCTGCTAAGGAATCGGCAAATCCGCGTACGCGCCCGAGCGGCGCATGGCCCTTTCTCCCGTAGGCGCATGCCCACCCGCAAGCCGAAAGTCATCGTCACGCGCAAACTGCCGGACTCGGTCGAGACCCGCATGCGCGAACTGTTCGACGCCGAACTCAACCTCACGGACGAGCCTCTGAGCCGAAAGGCGCTGATCGAGGCGGTCGGCCGCTGCGACGTGCTGGCCTCGACCATCACCGACAGGATCGACTCCGCCCTGATCGAGAAGGCCGGCGAGAACCTGAAGCTGATCGCCAACTTCGGCGCCGGCGTGGACCACATCGACGTCGCGGCTGCGAACGCGAAGGGGATCATCGTCACCAACACACCCGGCGTGCTGACCGAGGACACCGCCGATCTGACGCTGACCCTGATGATGGCCACGCTGCGGCGGGTGATCGAAGGCGCCAACGCGGTCCAGGCGGGCGAATTCACCGGCTGGGCGCCCACCTGGATGCTGGGGCGGCGAATCACCGGCAAGCGCCTGGGGATCGTCGGCATGGGGCGCATCGGCTCGGCCGTGGCGCGCCGGGCCAAGGCGTTCGGTCTCCAGATCCACTACCACAACCGCAAGCCCGTCAGTCACCTGGTCGCGGACGAGCTGGAGGCGACCTATTGGGACAGCCTGGACCAGATGCTGGCGCGGGTGGACATCGTCTCGGTGCATGCGCCCGCGACGCCGGCCAGTTTCCACCTGTTGTCGGGCCGCCGGCTGAAACTGCTTCAGCCTCACGCGATCGTCATCAACACCGCCCGGGGCAGCCTGATCGACGAAGAATCGCTGACCGAACTCCTGGCTCAGGGCAAGATCGCGGGCGCCGGCCTCGACGTGTTCGAGCAGGAGCCGCGGATCAATCCCAAGCTCCTGAAGCTGCCCAACGCGGTGCTCCTGCCGCACATGGGGTCGGCCACCGTCGAGGCCCGGGTCGACATGGGCGAGAAGGTCATCATCAACATCAAGACCTGGATGGACGGCCACCGCCCGCCCGACCGCGTCATCCCCCAGATGCTGTAGGGACTGCGCCCAGCGCCGCAGGCGCTGGCTTCTCGAACCGCGGAAAACATAGAAGACACAGAAGTTCCGGAGATTGGCCGCGGCCCGGCCGGCCATCCTCTTCCGTGTCTTCCGTGGTTTGAATCCCTTCGGCGCTCACGGCCCTCACCATTGAACGGCCGGCACGACCCTTCGCCCGTCGGCGTCACCCGCCGCCGCACACCGCGCACTCCGGGTCGCCCGCGATCCGGACCGTGCGCGTCTCGCCCGCCAGGGCGTCGTAGATGAGGAGCCGGCCGGCCAGCGGCTCCCCCGCGCCGGTCACGACCTTGATCGCCTCCAGGGCCATCATCGAACCCACCACCCCGGCCAGGGCGCCGACGACGCCCACGGCCACGCATGTCTCGGCGTCCGGCGGGATCTCGGGCACGAGGCAGCGATAGCAGGGCTGACGGCCGAACACGCCCACCTGTCCGGTCCAGCGGCCGATGGCGCCCGACACCAGCGGCTTGCCACGGCGGACGCAGGCGGCGTTCACCGCGAAGCGGACCGCGAAATTGTCGGTCCCGTCCAGCACCAGGTCCACGCCGGCCACGAGCGCATCGGCGTTCGCGGCGTCCAGCGCCTCGACCCGGCCCTCGGCGCGGACGTTGGGGTTCATGGCCGTCAGCCGGGCCGCCGAAGCCGTCGCCTTGGGCCGACCCAGGTCGTCCTCGGCGTAGATCACCTGCCGCTGGAGATTGGAGCGATCCACCACGTCGGGATCGACGAGCGTGATCCGGCCGACGCCGGCGGCCGCCAGATAGAGCGACACCGGCGCGCCCAGGCCGCCGGCGCCCACCACCAGCACATGGGCCGCCTTCAGCCGCTGCTGTCCCGGGCCGCCCACCTCGCGGAGGACCAGATGACGGGCGTAGCGCTCGATCTCTTCGTCGGTGAACGACATGGTTTCGGCCCGGCGCGGCTTGACCGGCGCGGTCCGGCTGCTCACATCGCGCCGATGTCGAATACCTCAACCTTTCCCGATTGGCACGGCACCACCATCCTGGCCGTGCGCAAGGACGGGCGCACCGTCGTGGCCGGCGACGGCCAGGTCAGCATGGGCCAGACGGTCGTCAAGGGCACGGCGAAGAAGGTCCGCAAGCTGGCCGGCGGCCGCGTCGTCGCGGGCTTCGCGGGCTCCACCGCCGACGCCTTCACGCTGATCGAGCGGCTGGAAGCCAAGCTGGAGCAGTATCCGGACCAACTGGCCCGCGCCTGTGTCGACCTGGCCAAGGACTGGCGGACGGACCGGTACCTGCGTCGGCTGGAGGCCATGCTGATCGTAGCCGACAAGGATCAGATCCTCACCGTCACGGGCGTCGGCGACGTGCTGGAGCCCGAGCACGGGGTGGCCGCCATCGGCTCGGGCGGCAACTATGCGCTCGCCGCCGCGCGGGCGCTCGTAGACGTGGACGGCCTGGACGCCGAGGCCGTCGCCCGCAAGGCCATGGGCATCGCCGCCGACATCTGCGTCTACACGAACGGAAGCCTCACGGTGGAAGTGCTGTAGGCGCCTTGCCGCGCGCGATTCGTGACTATCTGAGGCCCGACATGACCGAATTCTCCCCCCGCGAGATCGTCTCCGAACTCGACCGCTTCATCGTCGGCCAAAACGAGGCCAAAAAGGCCGTGGCCGTCGCCCTGCGCAACCGCTGGCGCCGCCGCCGCGTGCCCGACGACCTGCGCGACGAGGTCACCCCCAAGAACATCCTGATGATCGGCCCGACCGGCGTCGGGAAGACCGAGATCGCTCGCCGCCTCGCCAAGCTGGCCCAGGCCCCGTTCCTGAAGGTGGAGGCCACGAAGTTCACCGAGGTGGGCTATGTCGGCCGCGACGTGGACCAGATCGTCCGCGACCTCGTCGAGAGCGCCATCGCCATGGTGCGCGACAAGCGTCGGGCCGGCGTGCGCGCCCGCGCCGAGGCCGCCGCCGAAGAGCGGATCCTGGACGCCCTGACCGGGCCGGGCTCGACGGCCGCCCGCGAAAGCTTCCGCCGCAAGCTGCGCGCCGGGGAACTGAACGACAAGGAGGTTGAGCTTCAACTCGCCGACACCTCGTCGCCGCTGGGGATGATGGACATTCCCGGCCAGCCCGGCGCCTCGATGGGGATGCTGAATCTCGGCGACATGTTCGGCAAGGCCTTCGGCGGTCGGACCAAGACGCACAAGACTACCGTCGCGGGCGCCTACGCCCCGCTGCTCGCCGAGGAGAGCGACAAGCTCCTGGACCAGGACGCCCTCACCGCCGAGGCGCTCGAACTGGCCGCGAGCCAGGGGATCGTCTTCCTGGACGAGATCGACAAGGTGGCCAGCCGGCAGGACCGCGCCGGCGCCGACGTCAGTCGCGAGGGGGTCCAGCGCGACCTGCTGCCCCTGATCGAGGGGACGACCGTCTCCACCAAGTACGGGCCGGTCAAGACCGACCACATCCTGTTCATCGCCTCGGGCGCCTTTCACGTGGCCAAACCCTCGGACCTGTTGCCCGAACTCCAGGGTCGCCTGCCGATCCGGGTGGAGCTGAAGGCCCTGACCCGCGAGGACATGCGCCGCATCCTGAGCGAGCCCGAGGCGAATCTGATCCGCCAGCACCAGGCCCTGCTCGCAACCGAGGGCGTGATGCTGACGTTCACCGAGGACGCCGTGGACGCGCTGGCCGACGCCGCGGTGGCGGTGAACGGCTCGGTCGAGAACATCGGCGCCCGGCGATTGCAGACGGTGCTGGAGAAGGTCATGGAAGAGATCAGCTTCACCGCCGCCGACCGAAGCGGCGAGACCATCGCCATCGATGCGGCCTACGTCCAGGAGCGGATCGGCGGCCTGGCGCAGAACGCGGACCTGTCGAAGTTCATCCTCTGATGTGCGGCCGCTGCGCGTCGCGGCGGGGCTTTCTGGCCGGCCTCTCCGCCTGGGGTGTGGCGGCCGTGGGTTTGGCCGCCTGCACCGAGAACGCCACGACGGGCCGCAACCAGCTCGTCCTGGTCGACGACGGCCAGCTCGCGGCGATGGCCGATCAGGCGTGGGCCGAGGTGGCGGGCAAGCACCCGCCGGTGGCCGACCCCGCGGTCCAGGCGCGCCTGGCCCGCATCGCGCGCCCGCTCGTGGACGCGTCCGGCCGCACCGACCTCGACTGGCGTTTCACCGTGCTGGACAGCCCCGAACTGAACGCGTTCGTCCTGCCGAACGGCCGGGTGGGGTTCTTCAGGGGCCTGCTGGAGTTGGCTGGCGACGACGAGGAGGTGGGCTCGGTGGTGGGCCATGAGATCGGCCACATCGTCGCCCGCCATCCGGCCGAACGGGTGAGTCAGGAACTGGCGGTCAACGCGGGCGTCACCCTGGCCCAGGTGCTGATGTCGCGCGAGGGCGGCGAGTGGGCCGACGAGATCGGCGCCGCGCTGGGCATGGGCGCGGTGTTCGGCGTCATCCTGCCCTATTCCCGGCGGCATGAGCTGGAGGCCGACGCGGTCGGCGTGGGGCTGATGCGCAAGGCCGGGCTGGACCCCGCCGCCGCCATCCGCTTCTGGGAACGCATGGCGGCCCGCAACGACGGCGGCCCACGCCCGCCCGAGGTGATCTCGACCCACCCCGCCGACGGCCGACGCCTGGACGCGCTGAAGGCGGTGGTGGCCGAAGGCTGAGGGCGGGTCAGCCTCTATGCCGCCGGGCCTGCCGGATGGCCTGTTCCAGGGCCTCGGCGAACTCGCCCCGCTCGCCGGGGCTCAGCGCCGCGGCCACGGGCGTCTCGCGGCCCGAAAGCGCCAGGCGCAGGCCCATGACGCGGTCTTCCTCGTCCCGCTCCAGGGTGAGGCGCGTGAAGGCGGTCGGACTCTCCCAGACCAGCCTTTGCGCCCGGGGCGATTCCCAGGTCACGCGGATCGCCGAGGGGCTGACCTGGACTCGCTCCACGATCTGGCCGCTGCGGTAGCTGACGATGAAGGCGACCACCACGGCCAGGACGTCCAGGCCGAGGAAGGGGACCACCCAGGCCGCGCCCTGACTCACGAAGATCATCGCCGAGGCGACGTTCACCAGGGTGATGAACGAGATGAGGATCACGAACCCGCGCTCGGACAGGGAGCGGTTCGGCTTGATCTCGGCGTCCATGTAGAGCTGCGCCCACGACATGGCCGGCGACGATACGCGGGCGCGGGCCGATGTCCACCGTCGGCGCGGCGGCGCTTGATGACGTGGGCCGCGACGCCTATCGGGACGGCATGAGCGATCCTTCCTGGGCCCAAGGCCGTATCGCCCTGGTGACGGGCGCAACCTCCGGGTTCGGCGAGGCGATGGCCCGGCGGCTGATCGCCGGCGGCGCCCGGGTGATCGCCACTGGGCGGCGACAGGCCCGTCTCGATGCGCTGGTCGCCGATCTTAGGACCGACCGGCTCCTGCCGCGGGTGCTGGACGTGACCGACGCGGCGCAGGTGGCGGGTTTCGCCGAGACCTTGCCGGGCGACTTCGCCGCCATCGACATCCTCTACAACAACGCCGGCCTGGCCCTGGGCCTCGGCAGGGCGCACGAGGCCGACCTCGCCGACTGGGAGACGATGATCGCGACCAACGTGACGGGCCTGGCGCGGGTCACGCGCGCGATCCTGCCCGGCATGGTGGCCCGCAATCGGGGCGACGTGCTCAACCTCTCGTCCGTGGCGGCCAGCTATCCCTATCCGGGCGGCAACGTGTACGGCGCCACCAAGGCCTTCGTGCGCCAGTTCTCGCTGAATTTGCGGGCCGACCTGCTGGGCACGAAGGTGCGCGTCACGTCCATCGAACCGGGCATGGCGGAGACCGAGTTCTCGGTGGTGCGCTTCAAGGGCGACGAGGGGGCCGCTGGCAAAGTCTACGCCGGCGTCCACGCCATGAGCGCGGACGACATCGCGCTGGTGTGCGAGAGCGTCCTGCGCCTGCCGGCCCACATCAATGTGAACACCCTGGAGCTGATGCCGGTCCAGCAGGCCTTCTCGCCGTTCGCCGTGGATCGCGGTTAGCGGCGTTCAGGGCGCCAGGCGGTAGCCGCCCTGCTCGGTCAGCAGCAGGCGTGCATTGGCCGGATCGGGTTCGATCTTCTGGCGCAGGCGGTAGACGTGGGTCTCCAGGGTGTGGGTGGTGACGCCGGCGTTGTAGCCCCACACCTCGGCCAGAAGCTCCTCGCGCGAGACCGCCTTCTCGCCGGCCCGGTAGAGGTACTTCAGGATGTTCGTCTCCTTCTCGGTGAGACGGATCTTCCGGCCACGTTCGTCCATCAGCATCTTGGCCGCGGGGCGAAACTCGTAGGCGCCCAGGCGGAAGATGGCGCCCTCGGAATGCTCGTAGTCGCGGAGCTGGGCGCGGATTCGCGCCAGCAGGACGGCGAACTTGTAGGGCTTGGTCACATAGTCGCTGGCGCCCGAGTCCAGGCCGCGGACGGTGTCCTCGTCGGTGGACGCCGCGGTCAGCATGATCACTGGCGCCTGAACCCCGTCCTCGCGCATGCGCTTGCAGGCGTCGCGGCCGTCCATGTCGGGGAGGTCCACGTCCAGAAGGATCAGGTCGGGCTTGGTTTCGCGCGCGGCGCGGACGCCATCGCCGGCTGTCGGGGCCTCGAGCGTCTCGAAACCCTCGGCCTGCAACTGCTCTGCGATCGCCCCGCGAAGGTCCTGGTCGTCGTCGACGATGAGGAGAGTCTTGCGTTGAGCCATGCGGGGCAACAAACACCATGAAGACGTGATGCGGCAAGGGAATCGCCCAGATGCGGCGAAGGTTCCGATGAACTTCGTGGCCACGGCGGACGGTTGGCTGGACATCGACGGCCGCTTGGCGCGCTGTGCGCTGGGGCCGGCGGGCGTGGTTCCTGCGGCGGCCAAGCGCGAGGGCGACGGGGCGTCGCCGGCCGGAGTCTGGCCGATCCGCGAGGTGTGGTACCGGCCCGACCGGGGTCCGCCGCCGGCCACCGAGATCCGGGTCCACGCGATGGCCGAGGACGACGGCTGGTGCGACGACCCGGCCGACCCGGCCTACAATCGCCATGTGAAGCTGCCCTATCCGGCCAGCGCCGAGCGCCTGTGGCGCGAGGACGGGGTCTACGATATCGTCGTCGTCCTGGGGCACAACGACGACCCGCCGGTTCCGGGGATGGGCTCGGCCATCTTCCTCCACATCGCGCGCCCGGGATATCCGCCCACCGAAGGCTGCGTGGCGGTCGCCCGCCCCGACCTGGAGGACCTCCTGGAAAAGGCCCAGTCCGGCGAGGCGGTCGAGATCCGGCCCGACGTCCGCCCCGAAGTCCGCTAAGCCGCCTGACGGGGCAGGGGGCCGACGTAGACGCTGGCCGGACGGATCAGGCGACCGCCCGCGAGCTGCTCCCGCGCGTGGGCCAGCCACCCGGCGACGCGGCCCATGGCGAAGACGCAGGTGAAGGCCGGGGGCGGGAAGTCCAGCGCCTCGAGCAGCAGCGCCGTGTAGAACTCGACGTTGGTCTGCAGCGACCGCTCCGGCTTGTGCTCGCGCAGGATCTGCAACGCGGCCGCTTCCACCGCCTCGGCGAACTCCAGGCGGCCCTGGCGGGCGTCGAGCCAGCGCACGGCGGTCTTGAGCGCATCGGCGCGGGGATCGCGGACCTTGTAGATGCGATGGCCGAAACCCATCAGCCGGTCGCCGCGCGCCAGCGCCGCCTCGATCCAGGCGCGGGCGTTCGAAGGCTCGCCGATCTCGTCCAGCATCTCGATGATCGGCCCCGGCGCGCCGCCGTGCAGCGGCCCCTTCAGCGCGCTGATCCCGGCCAGCACCGCCGAGGTGAGGCCGGCCCGCGTCGAGGCCACCACCCGCGCGGCGAAGGTCGAGGCGTTCAGGCCGTGGTCGGCCACCGTGACGAGGTAGGTGTCCAGCGCATCGGCCTCGGCCGGGCTGGCCGGCGCGCCCCGCAGCATCCGTAGGGTGTCGGCGGCGTGGCGCAGCGCGGGGTCGGGCGCCACGGGCGCCAGGCCGGCCTGTCCCCGCACCACCGCGGCGGTGAAGACGGCCGGCGCGGCGATCAGGCGGAAGGCCGTGGCGGCGTCGTCGCCGTCGGCCAGTCGTGCGGTCAGCGCCCGCATCGCCTCGACCGGCGTCCGGTCGAGAAGGCCGGTGTCCAGCGCCGCCACCTCGGCGAACACCTCGGCCCGCGCCTGGCCCAGGGCCGCCGGAATGTCGGCGGGCAGGTCGGCGTAGAAGCCGTCGAACAGCAGGCCGATCATCTGCTCGAACGTGGTGCGCCCGGCCAGTTCGTCCAGCGAGCGACCCCGCACGATCAGGCGTCCGGCCGCGCCGTCCACCTCGCTCAGAACGGTCGCGGCGGCGACGACGCCTTCCAGGCCGTCGGAAGCTGCGGTCATGGCGATCTCCTTCTCTCTTGTACGCCGGAGAGAATGCGCCCAAGCTCTGTGGGTCAATCTTGATCAATATAATCAATATAAATGTCGTCTCCTGATTGGATCGCCGCCGAAGACGCCCGCGACCGCCTGGGCGTCCGCCCGCAGACGCTCTACGCCTATGTCAGCCGCGGCCGGGTGGCCGTGCGCCCCGATCCGCAGGACCCGCGCCGGAGCCTGTATCGCGCCGCCGACATCGACGCGCTGGCGGAACGGAAGTCGCGCAGCCGCAAGCTGTCGGACGTGGCCGCCGGCGCCATCGCCTGGGGCGAGCCGGTGCTGGCCTCCGAGATCACCACCGTCCAGGGCGGACGGCTCTATTACCGCGGCCGCGACGCCATCCGCCTGGCCGAGACCGAGACCCTGGAGGCGGTGGCGCGACTGCTGCGGGGCGGCCACGGCGCGGCGCTGAAACGCACCGAACGGCCCGCGCCGCCCGTCGCCGGCGACATGGCGACCCGCGCCTACCTGGCTCTGGCCAAGCGCGCGGCCGCCGACCCGCCGGCCGTGGGCCGAGCGCCCCTGGCGCTGGCGGTCGAGGCGGCCACCTTGATGGACGTCCTGGCCGACGCGGTGGCGGGCGAGGTGATGGGCGGGGCGATCCACAACCGGCTGGCGTTGGCCTGGGGGCAGGGGCCGGGCGGCGCGGGCGCCGACCTGATCCGGCGCATCCTGGTGCTGGTGGCCGACCACGAGCTGAACGCCTCGGCCTTCGCCGCCCGCGTGGCGGCGTCCACGGGCGCATCCCTGTCGGCCGCGGCGCTGGCGGGCCTCTCGACCCTGTCCGGGCCGCGACATGGGGGCGCCACCAACGCCGTGCGCCGCTTCGCCGCCGAGGCGGCCGAGGCGGGGCCTCGCGCCGCCGTCGCCGCGCGTCTGCAGGACGAGCGCGCCTTGCCGGGCTTCGGCCACAACCTCTATCCCGACGGCGATCCGCGTGCGGCGGCCCTGCTCGACCGTTTCGCGCCGCCGCCCGGCCTCGCCCGGCTGGCCGAGACGACGCGCGCCGTCGCGGGCCTGGCCCCAAACGTCGACTTCGCCCTGGTGGCCGCCTGCGAGCACCTGGGCCTGCCCAGCGACGCGCCGTTCGCCCTCTTCGCGGTCGCCCGCTGCGCCGGCTGGATCGCGCACGCCATCGAGCAGGGCCAGAGCGCCGGGCTCATCCGCCCCCGCGCCCGCTACGTCGGACCCGAGCCCGAGCGCGCCTGAACCCGCCTTGTAGTGAACGGCTTCTTCACGTTAGTGCGCGCCTCTCGTCCCCCTGCATTCGTCGAACTGGAGCGCGCGGTCGTGCCGGACTGGGTCAACGCCATCATCCTGGGGATCGTCGAGGGGCTGACCGAGTTCATCCCGGTCTCGTCCACTGGCCACCTGCTGCTGCTGGGCCACTTCCTGGGCTTCGAATCCACGGGCCATACCTTCGAGGTGATGATCCAGCTCGGGGCGGTCCTGGCGGTGATCTCGGTCTATTTCGCCAGGCTCTGGAACGTGGCGACCCATCTCCACGACGACCCGGCCGCCCGACGGTTCGTGGCCTCGATCCTGATCGCCTTCCTGCCCGCGGCCTTCATCGGGGTCCTGGCGCACGACTTCATCAAGGGCGTGCTGTTCGAGACCCCGGTGCTGATCTGCGTCAGCCTGATCGTCGGCGGGTTCGCGCTCCTGGCGGTCGACCGCATCAAGAAGCCGCCCGAGCATACCGACGCGGCGGCGTTCCCGCTGAAGACCTCGCTGGCCATCGGCTTCTTCCAGTGTCTGGCCATGATCCCGGGCGTGTCGCGCTCGGGCGCCACCGTCGCCGGGGCGCTGCTGCTGCGCTGCGAGAAGCGGGCCGCGGCCGAGTTCTCGTTCTTCCTCGCCATGCCCACCATGGCGGGCGCCTTCACCGTCGATCTGGTCAAGAACTACGAGAACATGAGCTGGGACGACGCCGGAATCATCGCCCTGGGCTTCGTGTGCGCCCTGGTGGCCGCGGTCTTCACGGTCCGGCGCGTGCTGGATTTCGTGGCCCGCCACGGCTTCACGCCCTTCGCCATCTGGCGGATCGTGGTGGGCGTCCTGGGCCTGATCGGCCTGACGATGCTGGGCTGACGGCCGATTCTGGGCTGACGGCGCGGGCGCGCGGGCGCCCGCGCCGCGCTCGGCTCAGAGCAAGAAGTCGCCCGACGTCATCGAGGCTGTCGTGGTCAGGATGAACCGGATGGTCATCTCGGGATCGAGGTCGGCATCGGTGTTCAGATGCAGCAGCACGTCGGCGCCGTCCGCCTCCACCCGCGCCTGGCCCGGACCGGTGAACGCGCCGGTCCCCCGCCAGGTGAAGGCCTGGTTCCCTGCCGTGGTCACGTCGGCGTCGATGGCCGAAAGGTCGACCTGGTCGTCCCCGGCGTCGTCGAAGTCGAGGATCACGTCGATCCCACCGCCCGAGGGGCTTTCGCTGGTGGACGTGTAGACGAAGACGTCGTTGGCCTTGCCGCCCGAGAGCGTGTCGGCCCCGTCGCCGCCGGTCAGCCTGTCCCGCCCCGGCCCGCCGCTCAGCACATCGTCGCCGTCTCCGCCCGACAGGGTGTCCCGATCCTCTCCCCCATACAGTTCGTCGTTCCCGCCGCCGCCGCTGAGAACATCCTGGCCTGCGCGACCGAAGCGGATCTCGTCGCCCGAGCCGCCGCTGAAGGAATCGGCGCCTGTCGTGAGGATCTGGGCCGCCTGTACTTCGACCGCCTGGAGAGCGGTCAGGCCGCTGCCGACGCCGTCGACATAGTAGTCCAGGAAGGCGTTCGATGCGGCGACCGACTCCGCAAAGTGCGCGGCCGCGTCAGGCGAGCCGGTGGGCGGCGCCGTCGCGCCCGGGTCCTTGATGGTGGCGTGCGTGGCTCCGCGGACCAGCACGGAGTGCGTATCCGAAGCGGTCCCGGCGAACAGCGGTTCGAGCCGGTCGCCCACGTCGTCGAACGTGTCCACTACATCGAGGCTGCCCGTGACCCGGAGCCACGGGATGGCGATGTCGGCGAAGGCGGCGCCGTCGGAAAAGATATCGGTCGTCGTCGGGCCGCCGCCGCTGAACGTCATGAGGGCGACGAAGCGGGGATCATCCCAGTTCGTGTAGGTCGTCGTGGAGAACAGGCCGGTCGAATAGGTCGGATTGCCCCCGCCTGCGATCGTCGCAGTGTTGGACCCGCGGCTGTGGCCGGCGACCACCGGCTCGGAAATGTCGAACTGATAGCTGCCGCCGCCGATGACGAAGACGCCGCCACCGCCGCCCTGCGCCGTGGGCGCGTAGGCCGTCGCGATGTCCAGGGCGATGCGGAGGTCGTCTACGCGGAACTTCATGATCTCGGCGTCGTCCGGCAGGCCCGGCGTGTTCATGAGCGTCGCGACATCCGTCTGCGTGTAGTTCCCCTGCCCGGAGTCGGCATGATAGGGCGCGATCACGATATAGCCGCGCGCGGTCCATTCGGCGGCGAAGTCCTCGGGCGCCCCGCCGTTGCCGCCGTTGCCGTGACTGAAGACGATCACCTTGTACGTGCCGGGCGTGTCGGGTGCGTAAACGTCGAACTTGTAGTCTTCGAGCACGCCGGTGCGGCTGGCCCCGTGGGTGAACTGGTCGGCGTCCCAGCTGTTGTCCGTCGCGCCGTCATAGGTCTGCGAGATCATGGGCTTTCCTCCATCGCGCCGGCGGTTCGCCGTGCGCGACGTAAAACTTACCGACCGATCGGTAATTGAGTCCATAGGTTGTGTTTCGAGTGAGCGCACGCTGCGTCTGCCCAGGCCGGTTGACGACCAACCGGCCGGTCGGTAATCGTATCGCCGGCCGGGCTTTGGCGGGGAACATGCGGACAGTCGTCGTCTTTCTGGCCACCGCCGTGGTGGTGGGGCTGCTGGTCCACGCAGGGCTTCTGTGGGCGGCGCCGCGGTGGGCCACCGACCGCCAGATCGAGGCCGGTCTCGCCCGCGGCGCCGTCTGGAACCGGCTCCAGCACAGCCCGCCGCCCCGCGCCGGGACCACCAGCGTTCCCCTTGCCAACCCGGACAGCCTCACGAGCCGGGCCTATCTGGACCTGTCGAAAGGGCCTCTGGTGCTGGAAGGGCCCCTGCCGAAGGCCTGCGTCTACTGGTCGGCCTCGCTCTTCGCCCACGACACCCGGACCGTCTTCATCGCGTCGGACCGGGACTATCCCGAGGGTCATGTCCGGATAGGCTTCCGACACGCCGGACAGTCGCCCGTTTCGGACGCCCAGGACGTTCCGTCGCCGTCGCGCGTCGCCGTGCTGCTGATCCGCTGTTTCATGCGCGACCGCACCGACGCCGCCTATGTTGAGGCGCTGGATCCCGCGCGACGCGCCCTGGTCCTGGAGCCGGCGGCATGAGGTCGCGGACCCTCATCGCCATCGCCGCCGGGACCATCCTGGGGGCAGGGGCCGGCTTCGGCGCCTTCTGGCTTACGGTCGGCCCCCTGTTTCCCGGCGAGCGGGAGATCGGGGGCTGGACCACCGTGGCCGACATCGGCGGGGCGCGGCAGGATCCCTACGCCCGCGCCCGGGTGGCCCTTTTCGGGATCTGGGGCCTGCCCCCGTCCGAGGCGATCTACTACACCGCCCGCAGCGACGCCGAAGGGCGGCCGCTGACTGGCGACTGCGTCTATTCGGTCGAGGGACGGGATCCGCCGGGCCGCTGGTGGAGCCTGACGGCCTATCGCGGCGGCTTCTACATCGCCAATCCGAACGACAGGTACTCGTGGTCGTCGACGGACATCGGGCGGGAGCCGGACGGCGGCTGGACCATGACCTTGTCCGCCCAAGGTCGGGAGGGTCCCAATCCCCTGGCCTTGGGGCCGGGGCCGGGAAGGATCGCCCTGTCGTTCCGCATCTATCAACCCGCACCGACGGTGGTGCGGGACCGCACGCTGGGGGTTCCGCCCGTCGTGCGCCGCCTGGCTTGCGGCACGGTCGCCCCGACTGATCGCCCCGACTGATCGGGCCGACGGATCTGTCAGGCCCGGCCGGCCTCGAGTTCGCGAGCGTCCTGGTCGGCGTACTGGCCGCCCTTGCGATAGCGATAGAGGTAGGTCGGCAGAACCGCCTCCAGGGTGGTGGGCGCGACGCCCAGGTCCGCAAGGCCCGGATGGCGGCCGCTCGCCACATTGTCGGCCTTCAGGCTCTCGACCTGATCGGCCGTGAGCGGCGGGGGGACGATCCCGGCCACCAGATCGCCGGCCTTGCCGATCAGGCTGGCCGCCGGCCACGGCACGGGGACCAGCAGGCGACGCTGGCCCGTCTCGGCCAGCATCATCTCCATCAGCGCCTTGAAGCTGAAGACCCCGGGGCCGCCCAGTTCGTAGGTCCGGCCCTCGGCGTCGGAATCGGCGACCATGCGCGCCAGGGCCCGGCCGACGTCGCCCACGAACACCGGCTGGAACTTCGTCTCGCCGCCGCCGATCAGAGGTAGCGCCGGACTGAACTGGGCCAGGGTGGCGAAACGTTCGAAGAAGCCGTCGCCGGGGCCGAACACGATCGAGGGCCGCGCCACCACCAAGCCGGGAAAGATCTCGCGCGCCGCCGCCTCGCCCTCGGCCTTGGTGCGGGCGTACTTCGAAGGCGACTCGGGATCGGCGCCCAGGGCCGAGACCTGGACCAGTCGCGTCGCGCCCGCCGCGCGTGCGGCCTCGGCGACGTTGCGGGCGCCCATGACGTGGACCGCCTGGAAGCCCTGCCGGCCCCGCTCGTAAAGCAGGCCGACGAGGTTCACGGCCGCCGTCGCGCCCTCCAGCGCGCGCAGGAGCGACGGCCGGTCGCGCAGGTTGGCCTGGACGATGTCCACCTGGCCCACGTCGCCCAGCAGCCGCATGCGGTAGGCCAGGTTCGGGTTGCGCACCGCCACGCGGATACGCCAGCCGGCCTTGGCCAGGAAGCGGACGGCCTGGGTCCCCACGAAGCCGGAGCCGCCGAAGACGGTGACGAGGTTCTGCATGGCGGCGCGGCCGGTCCCTGAAGCCTGGAAAGCCCGCCGATTAAACGATGCGGCCGCCTATCGCAATGTGACGCGCCGGTCCGTTGCGCAGGGGCCGTTGACCGCAACCGGGCGGCGCCATATGTAGCCGCCTCCCGATCCGACGGACGGGGCCCAGGTGGCGGAATTGGTAGACGCGCTGGCTTCAGGTGCCAGTGGCTTAACGGCCGTGAAGGTTCGAGTCCTTTCCTGGGCACCACCCCTACGATAAACGGGGGTTCCCCCTAAGGGGTTGTCGTGTCGGAGCTGCTGGCGAAGTGACCATCCACGTCCACGAAGGCGATCTTCCGGCCGAGGCCCTGGCCGGCGCGACGGCGGTGGCCGTCGATTCCGAAACCATGGGGCTGCGTCTGGGACGTGATCCCCTGTGCGTCGTGCAGCTCTCGGCCGGCGACGGCGACGCCCATGTGGTCAGGCTGGATCGCGCCACCTACGACGCGCCGAACCTGAAGCGCCTGCTCACCGACCCCGCGGTGACCAAGATCTTCCATTTCGGGCGCTTTGATATCGCCATGTTCCGGCTGCATCTGGGCGTGGTGACCGCGCCCGTCTACTGCACCAAGATCGCCTCGAAGCTGGCCCGCACCTACACCGACCGCCACGGCCTGAAGGACGTCACGCGCGAACTGATCGGCGTGGACATCTCCAAGGCCCAGCAGAGTTCCGACTGGGGCGCGCCCAAGCTGTCCGACGACCAGGTGGCCTACGCCGCCTCGGACGTCCTGCACCTTCACGCCCTCCGCGACCGCCTGGACGCCATGCTCGCCCGCGAGGGTCGCGACCACCTGGCCCGCGCCTGTTTCGAATTCCTCCCGCATCGCGCCCTGCTGGACGTGGCCGGCTGGGAGGATGCCGATGTCTTCGCGCATACCTAGATAAGCGCCATGACCGCGACCGACGCCGTCCTCTCCGACTCCTCGCTGCCCGAGCACCGCCGGGCCGATTTCGAGCGCTGGCGGCGCCGTTCGCGCCTGATCCGCACGTTGCGCGTCGTGCTGCCGGCGGTGATCGCCCTCATCCTGGCCGGCCTGATCGGCAGCGTGGCGTGGTCCACCTTCAGCGCCCAGCCCAAGGCGTCGGGCGCCGGCGACGAACCGATCCGACTCCTGAACCCGCGCTTCATGGGCCGCGACGACAAGGGCCGCGCCTTCCGGCTGACCGCCGACACCGCCACGCGGGATCCCTCAGACTACCAGCGCGTGATCCTCCAGAAGCCGGCGCTGGTGCTGGACGAGAACGGCCCCGACGAGATGCGCATCAACGGCGCCTCGGGCGTCTTCCACGAGCAGACGGGAAAGCTGGAGCTCACCAACGGCGTTCGCATGGCCGACACCAAGAACGCGTTCGCCACGGCCGCCTCCATGTTCGACACCAAGACCGGCGAGGTCGTCGGTTCAGGCCCCATTCAGGGGGCTGGGGGTCTTGGAGAAATCAGCGCAGAGTCCTATGGCGTCTACGGCAAGGGTGAGCGCATGGTCTTCAAGGGCGGCGTCCGCACGCGCCTCGAACCCAACAAGAAGTAGCGCACCGCGTTTTCCGGCCACATCGAGCAGGTCAAGGGTCGAACAGGTCAAGGACGGACATGAAGTTTCTCGTCACCTCCGCGGCGGTCGCCCCGGCCTTCGCACTGGCCTTCGGCGCCCTCACGCTCGGCGCCCTGGTCCCCGGCGCGGCCGTGGCGCAGGGCCTGGGCCCCAACTCCGACGGCCCGGTCGATATCACCGCCGACGAACTCGAGGTCCAGAACAAGGCCTGTGTCTCGGTGTGGCGCGGCAAGGCCGAGGCGCTCCAGGGCCAGGCGCGGCTGCGGGCCGACGTGCTGCGCGCGATCTTCGAGACCCGGGCGGGCGCCACCAGCGCCACGGGGACGGGCGCCTGCGGCGATCTCGTCCGCATGGAAGCCGAGGGCAACGTCTACTACGTGACCTCCAAGGACCAGCGCGTGCGCGGGGACAACGGGACCTACGACGCGCGCAACGACACCGTCACCCTGACCGGCGACGTGGTGGCGGTGCAGGGGCAGAACGTGCTGCGCGGCAGTCGGATGGTGTTCAACACCAACACCGGCGAGGGCCGGATGGTCGGAACCGCCACCGGCGCGAACGCCAAGTCGCGCCCGCGCGGCGTGTTCTATCCGTCCAAGAAATCCGAAAGCGCCGCCCGGTGAACGCGCCGCAGCGGATTCGCCCGCAGGCCGCGATCCCGAGCGAGGGTCTGGTCGTCGACAACATCGGCAAGTCGTTCCGTGGCCGGCCGGTGGTGAAAGGCGTTTCGCTGCGGCTCGCCCGCGGCGAGGTGGCGGGCCTGCTGGGGCCCAACGGCGCGGGCAAGACCACCTGCTTCTACATGATCACCGGCCTGATCCCGGCCGACTACGGCGCCATCTACCTGGACGGCGAGAACATCACCGCCCAGCCGATGTACCAGCGCGCCCGCATGGGCGTGGGCTACCTGCCCCAGGAGACGTCGATCTTCCGGGGCATGAGCGTCTGGGAGAACGTGATGGCGGTGGTCGAGCTGCGCCAGAACGACGCCCGCAAGGCGCGCGAGACGGTCGCCCAGCTGCTGGAGGAGCTGCATATCGAGCACCTCAAGAACTCGCCGGCGGTTTCGCTGTCGGGCGGTGAGCGGCGGCGGGTCGAGATCGCGCGGGCCCTGGCGTCGGAGCCCAGCTTCATGCTGCTGGACGAGCCTTTTGCGGGGATCGACCCCCTGGCCATCGCCGACATCCGCGAGGTGATCGGCTACCTGAAGCAGCGCGGCATCGGCATCCTGATCACCGACCACAACGTCCGCGAGACGTTGGACATCATCGATCGCGCCTCGATCATCCACGCCGGCGAAGTCCTGTTCGAGGGCAGCCCCGACGAGATCGTCGACGACCCCGAAGTCCGGCGCGTCTACCTGGGCGACCGCTTCAACTGACGGCGGGCGCCGACGGAGCCGATCGACGGGGACCGCTGTCCGCCAAATCGAATTTTGCCCACCGCCAAAAATTTGCGCTGTGGGCCGTCCGTTCCTCCACCCCTAGCCTGCGGGCAACGAGAAGGGGGAGGAACTGGAGCCGATGGCCATCGCAGAGCCGGCCGCGTCTTGTCTGGACGCCGCCCCCATCCGCGTCTCCGAGAATCTCGTCGAACGGCTTGGCCGGCGGGTGTCGCCGGGCCGATGACCAGCACGTCCTCCGTGGGTTCCTCGCCTCTGGGGCCACGTCCCCGGCTGGGTTGGGGCGTGATGATCGCCTACGGGCTGGGGGCGGTCTCCAACTCGACGAAGACCCGCGGCCTCGCGACCTTCCTGATGATCTTCTACAATCAGGTGATGGGCCTGCCCGCCGCCTGGGTGGGTCTCGGGACCGCGCTGGCGCTCATATTCGACGCCCTGGTCGATCCCGTGGTGGGCCAGCTTTCGGACAATACGCGCAGTCGCCTGGGCCGCCGCCACCCCTACATGTACGCCGCCGCGGCGCCGGTCGCGATCCTGTTCTTCCTGATCTGGAACCCACCGACCGGCCTCGAGCCGCTGGCCCTGTTCGGCTACATGATGGCCTGCCTGCTCTCGATCCGGCTGTTCGACACCTTCTTCGAGCTGCCGTCCTCGGCGCTGATCCCGGAACTGGTCGAGGACTACGACCGCCGCACGGTCCTGATCTCGATCCGGACGCTGTGCAGCGTGGTGGGCGGCCTGCTGATGATGGTCTTCGCCTACCAGGTGGCCCTGCGCGAAATGCCCGACGGAAGCGGCGGCGTACTGGCGAAGGACGGCTACTTCTCGTACGCCATGGCCGGCGCGACGGTGATCTTCACGACCATCCTGATCTCATCGGCCGCCACGCATCGCTTCATCCCGTGGTTGCGCCAGGCGCCGCCCGACCGTCGCAGCGGGCGCGAGCATCTGGGCGACATCTTCTCGACGCTGCGCAACCGCGCCTTCTTCACCATCGTGGGCTCCGGAAGCCTGGTGTTCCTGGTCTCGGGCGTCACCGGCGGGCTGACGCTGTACATCACCCTCTTCTTCTGGGAGCTCACGCAGGCGCAGATCGCCACCATCGTGACCTTCAACGCCGTGGGCGGCCTGATCGGCGCGTCGCTGGCCTCGCCGATCTCGCGGGCGATCGGCAAGAAGGAAGCCGCGGTCCTCGGCTACATCCTGGGCGCGGTCGCCGAGCTGACGCCCTACTTCGCCCGCCTGGCCGGCGTGATGCCGGAGAACGGCGACCCGCGGGTGTTCTACATCGTGGCGTCGGGCGCCTTCGTCACCATGACGTCGTGGGCCATGACCGGCGTGTTCCTGACCGCCCTGATCGCCGACGTGGTGGAGGACAACGCCGTGCGGATCGGACGTCGCACCGAGGGCCTGCTGTTCGCCGCCGACAGCCTGTTCAAGAAGATCGGGTCGTCGGGTGGTCCGGCGATCGCGGGGTTGATCCTGTCGGCCTCGGCGTTTCCCATCGGCGCGAAGCCGGGCGAGGTCGATCCGCAGGTCCTGCGGGACCTGATGATGATCTACATCCCGACCCTGATCGCCATCTACACGGTCTCGATCAGCCTGATGGCCGCCTACAACATCGACCGCCGCAAGCACGAGGACAACGTGCGGTGCCTTCGGGAGGCCGAGGCCGCCGGCGGCGGCGAGGGTCCGCCGTCGTGACGAGGCGCGGCCGGCGCCGCACCCGCTATCCGATCAGTTTCTCCATCTCGTCCAGGGTGCTCGAGAAGCGGGCCAGCAGGGCGCGGTAGGGTTCGGGGGTGGTCATGTCGACCCCCGCGCGTTTCAGCACGTCCACCGGATAGTCCGAGCCGCCGGCCTTCAGCGCGCCCAGATAGGCGTCGCGCGCGGCCGTTCCGCCTTTCAGGATGCGCTCCACGAAGGCTGCGCCGGCCGTCACCGAGGTGGCGTACTGGTAGACGTAGAAATCGTAGTCGAAGAAGTGGCCGGGCAGGGCCCATTCCAGGCCATAGACCTCCTCGATGGCCACCTTCGGCCCGTGGTAGCGCCGTAGCAGGTCGAGATAGAGGGCCGACAGCCGCCGACCCGACAGCGCCTCGCCCTTCTCGGCGGTCTCGTGGATGGCCAGCTCGAATTCGGCGAACATGGTCTGCCGGTAGAACGTGGCCCGCATCAGTTCGCAGACGCGATCCAGGTAGAACAGCCGCGCCTCCCGCGTCTTCGCGCCCCGCAGCATGTGCTCCACCAGCAGCAGTTCGTTGACCGTGGAGGCCACCTCGGCGGTGAAGGTGGGATAGCTGGCGAGTTCGTAGGGCTGGGCCTTCTGCGCCAGCAGAGTGTGCATGGCGTGGCCCCATTCGTGGGCGTAGGTCGACAGGCCCTCGTAGTTGTCGGTGTGGTTCAGCAGCATGAAGGGGTGCACGTCGTAGGCCGCCCCGAACACATAGGCCCCGGCGCGCTTGCCCTTCTGCGGGTAGACGTGGACCCACGGCTGGGTCGTCGCCTTGGCGAAGGCGTCGCCGTACTCACGGCCCAACGGCTTCATGGCCTCCAGCGACAGACGCCGGCTGGCGGCCAGATCGAACTTCGTGTCCAGCTTGGTGACCGCCGGATAGATGTCCCAGTAGCCCATGTCGGCCAGTCCCAGCAGCCGGCGGCGCACCTCGAAGTAGCGGTGCAGGATGGGCAGGCCGCGGTTCGCCTCGGCGACCAGGGTGCGGTAGACATCCTGGGGGATGTTGGGCCGGTCCACCGCCGCCGCCAGCGAACTGTCGTATTTCCGCGCCCGCGCGCCGAAGATGTCGCCCTGGACCTTGGCGGTCAGCGCCGCGCCCAGGCTGGATTCGAAACCCTTGAACGCCGTGTAGAAGGTGTCGAACACCTTTTTCCGGTCGGCGCGGTCCGGGGCGGTGCGCGCCACCATGTAGCCCTGGAGGTCCAGCCGGACGTCCTCGCCGCCGACCTCGATCGTGGGCCAGGGGATATCCGAGGCCACGAGTTGGCCGCGGATGGCGCCCGGCCCGCTCAGGGGGTTCGAAGCCCCGGCCAGCAGCGCCTCGCCCTGTTCGTCCAGGGTGTGCGGGGCCAGCCGCAGGGTGTCCATGAGGCCGAAGCGGAACTTGGCCAGGCCTGGCTCGGCGGCCAGGAAGCCCTCGATGCGCGTCCGCCCCATGCCCAGCACTTCGGGATTCACCCACGCCGTCGCCTCGCCGGCCTTGGCCAGCAGGGACTGGGCCGTCTGCCGCCGCTCCTGATCGACGGCCACCTGGAGGTCCTCGTCGCCCTTCAGGGTGGCGTAGACGAAGAGACGCTCCAGCCGCTTGTTCACATCCGAGATCGCCTGGAGGATCGTGCGCAGACCCTGGGCGCTCTCGCTGAGCCGCCCCTTGAACGCCGCCAGCTTCGGCAACTCGGCCTCGACGGCGGCGCGCTCGGCGTCCCAGGCGGCCGGCGTGGGGTACAGCGGGGTCAGGTCCCAGACGGCGGGCAGGGCGGGTTCCGCGGCGGCGGCGGCGGTGGGCGCGAGGGCGGCGGCGCCCGCCAGCAGGAACGCCTCGCGGCGATTCAGTCCGGTCATTCGGTGTAACTCCCAGCGTATGCCGTTACGCTTAGGCGCAGCCGCGGCCGCCAACAAATTACCGAACGGTCACGAGACCGCCAGATCGGCGAACGGTGCGCCGTCCGCGACGGGCGGAGGTTATGCGCCCTGGACCTTCCGGGCTTCCTGGGCCTTCCGGGCTTCCATCGCGGCCCAGTGTTCCTGCTGGCGTCGGCGCCAGCGGGCGCGGAGCGACGCCGGGCGGTCGGGGTAGCGTTCGTCCGGGAACTGGGCGGTGGAGACGCGGTCGGTCCGGAAGCTCCGGAAATCCTGGCGCAGCTCGCACCACGCCACCACCAGGCGGGTGGTCTCGTAGTATCCGATGGCGAAGGGCCAGACCGTCCGTTGCGTCTCGCGCTCATGCTCGTCGCGATAGGTCAGCGTCAGCTTGCGGCCCCCGCGGATCGCCTGGCGCACCGACGCCATGTCGATGTTGTCGGGCGCGGTCTTCCAGCTCGGCGCGGCGCGCGTGGCCGGCTCCACCACCAGCGGGCGCAGATTCTCCGGGATCACGGCGCCGATCTTGGCGATCAGGTCCTCGGCCGCGCGACGCAGGGCCGGATCGCCGCGGGCGGCCACCATCTGGGCGCCCAGAACCGCGGCCTCCACTTCTTCGGGCGTCAGCATGAGCGGCGGCAGGTCGAAACCGTCCTCCAGGATATAGCCCACGCCCGCCTCGCCGCGGATCGGCGCCCGCTGACCGATCAGGTCCGCGATGTCGCGGTAGACGGTGCGCTTGGAGGTCTCCAGTTCCGCGGCGATGGCGTCCGCGGTGATCGGCCCGCGATTGCGCCGGAGGATCTGGATGATCTGGAACAGGCGGTCGGCGCGACGCATGGATTTCTGTCGCCACTCTGCTGACAAACCGAGCGCCAGGGGGCCTCGTGAGGCCGGCGCTGTCAATGGTCTCGTCCAGGCGAAATCCGCCGTCGGGCCGGAAAACGCCCGCCGTTAACCTGTCGGTTGGGATCGCCGCCTAGCTTGAAGCAAGAAACAGGCCAGGAAATCAGGTCAAGGGGGCGGTTCGTTGGCGCTCAGCGCACGACTCGAGGTTCGGCAGGGGCAGGGGCTGGTCATCACCCCCCAGCTGCAGCAGGCGATCAAGCTGCTGCAGATGTCGAATCTCGAACTCGAAGCCTTCGTCGAGGGTGAACTGGAGCGCAATCCCCTGCTCCAGCGCGACGAGGGTGAGCCCGAGGCGCCCGAGGCGACGGCCGACGCCGCCCGCGACGAGCACGCCGCCGACGCCGAGGCCCGCGCCGACCTCGACACGCAATATGACGAGGTTTCGCCGGGCGAACGGGCCACTGGCGACGCTCCCGATGTGGCCGAGGCCGGGCCAGCCGACGCCGGCGGCCAGGTGGACTGGTCCCGCGCCGGCTCGGGCGGCAGCTTCGATGGTGACGGCGAGGGCTTCGAGCAGCGGCTGACCCGCGAGGCCACCCTGGCCGAGCACCTGACCGATCAGGTCGCCGCTTCGGGTCTGGCGCCGGCCGACGCCGCCATCGCCCACGTCCTGATCGACGCGGTGGACGAGGCGGGCTACCTGCGCGCCGAGGTGGCCGAGATCGCCCAGCGGCTCGGATGTTCCGAAACCCGGGTCGAGGCGGCGCTGGCCGTGGTCCAGGGCTTCGACCCCGTGGGGGTCGCCGCGCGCGACCTGCGCGAATGCCTGATGATCCAGCTCAAGGATCAGAACCGCTACGATCCGGCCATCGGCGCCCTGCTCGACAACCTGCCGCTGCTCGCGAAACGCGACCTGGTGGCGCTGAAGAAGATCTGCGGCGTCGACGACGAGGATCTCCGCGAGATGATCGCCGAGATTCGCGGGCTGTCGCCCCGGCCCGGCGCGGCCTTTGGGGGCGACGCGGCCACGCCGGTCCAGCCGGACGTTCTGGTCCGCGAGGGCCCGGGCGGGCTCTGGCACGTGGAGCTGAATTCCGACACCCTGCCGCGGCTGCTGGTGGACCAGCGCTACCATGCGCGCGTGTCGGCCCAGGCGCGCAGCGACCAGGAGAAGACCTTCGTCTCGGACTGCATGGCCCAGGCCAACTGGCTGACGAAGAGCCTCGACCAGCGAGCCCGGACCATCCTGAAGGTCAGCTCCGAGATCGTCCGGCAGCAGGACGCCTTCCTGGCGTTCGGCGTCGAGCACCTGCGGCCGTTGAACCTCAAGACCGTCGCCGAGGCCATCGGAATGCATGAGTCCACGGTCAGCCGCGTCACCTCGAGCAAGTACATCTCCACCCCGCGCGGCCTGTTCGAGATGAAGTTCTTCTTCACCTCGGCCATCGCCTCCAGCGAGGGCGGCGAGGCGCACTCCGCCGAGGCCGTCCGGCACAAGATAAAGCAGCTCATCGACACCGAAGCCCGCGAGGAGGACGTCCATTCGGACGACCGCATCGTCGAGATCCTCAAGGCGGGGGGGGTCGACATCGCCCGGCGCACGGTAGCCAAATACCGCGAAGCCCTGCGCATCCCGTCCTCGGTGGAGCGCCGGCGGATGCTCAAGGAACCGGCCTGAAGGTCTGTCCCGAGGGAACCCTCGCGCCCGGAAATCGCGTTACGTCACTTGGCGGGGACAATCCGGGCCGCCAGATGAGAACGTGATGTCCGAGTCCGCCCAGACCGCCGAAACCTCGTCCGACGAGGCGCCGTTGTCGGCGGTGCTGCTCGACATCGCCAACCACGGCGAGCCGGACATCTCGATCGGCGAACTGACCGAGAAGTTCGGTGGCCGCGCGATCGGGGCGCTGCTGTTCATCTTCGGCCTGGCCTGCATGCTGCCCCTGCCGCCGGGGGCTTCGACGATCTTCGGGCTTCCGCTGGTGCTGCTGGCGCCCCAGCTGGTCATCGGCGCCTCGGCGCCCTGGCTGCCCGAACGCGTGACGTCGCGCCGGTTGTCCACCGCCGACCTGCGGGCGGCGCTGCCCCGTGTCGTGCCGTGGCTGCGTCGGCTGGAGGCGGTCTCCAGACCGCGGCTCACCTTCCTGTTCGGATCTTTGGGCGAGCGGCTGATCGGCCTGGTCTGCCTGGTGCTGGCGATCGTCCTGATCCTGCCCATCCCGGGCGGGAACTTCCTGCCGGCGATGGCGGTGTCGGCGCTGTCGTTCGCGCTGATCCAGCGGGACGGCGCGATCGCGCTGGCCGGCTATCTCGTGGCGGTGGCCAGCGCCGGCGTTCTCGTGCTGGCGGCTCACATTATCGTCAGCTTGGTCCTGCACCTCTGGCAGGCGTTCGCACCGGCTTGACACCATCCGCCGGGTGGCGCGTTCTTAGCTCATGCAAGTCCAAGTCACCGGCAAGCATGTCGATGTCGGAGAGGCTCTGCGTTCGCGAGTCGCCGACGAACTCTCCACCAGCATTGCGAAGTATTTCGACCGTGGCGGCGGCGCCGACGTGGTCGTGAGCCGAGAGGGGGGCGCCTTCAAGGTGGATTGCGCCGTCACCCTCGCCTCGGGGCAACAGCTCACGACCCAGGGTCTGGGGGCCGACGCCCATCAGGCCTTCGACGCGGCGCTGGACAAGATGTCGAAGCGCATTCGCCGCTACAAGAACCGGCTCAAGGATCACCACCCCCAGGCCATGGCGCGCCAGGCCGAGACGGCCGCCTATTTCGTCATCGCCGCGCCCGAGGGGGATGACGAGGACGACGACGCCCCGGCCTCCGGGAACGGCGCCGAGCCCATGATCATCGCGGAAACCGAGCGCCCGGTGCGCTCGATGACGGTTTCTATGGCGGTCATGGAGCTCGACCTGACCGCAGCTCAAACAATCGTGTTTCGAAACGCCGCGCATGGGGGACTTTCGGTGGTATATCGCCGCCCCGACGGGAATATCGGCTGGATCGACCCGGAACGGACCCGGAGCCGGAACGGCGGCGACGGGGCGTCTTCCGGTCCGGCCCACTAGTTGCAGCGGCGTCCGCCGTGTCCGCCCTCACCGGCGGACGCGAGCGGATCGAGGTAGTGCTTCGAGACCATGAACATCGGCGAACTGCTGGATCGCGGTGCGATCTCACTGCGCGTGCGCGCAGCCAACAAAAAGAAGGCGCTGGCGGTGATCGCCGAGATCGCCGCGCGGAATTTCGGCCTGGAGACTGGCGAGGTGCTCGACGCCCTCCTGGAGCGTGAGGCCGCGGGTTCGACCGGCGTCGGCCATGGCGTGGCCGTGCCCCATGCGCGCCTTGACGGCCTGGAGCGGATGCGCGGCGTCTTCGTGCGCCTGGAACAACCGGTGGAGTTCGAGTCCGTCGACGACCAGCCGGTCGATCTGCTCTTCGTTCTTCTCGCACCCAAAAACGCAGGCGCGGACCATTTGCGCGCCCTTGCCCGGGTGTCGCGCGTCATGCGCCAGGGCGATCTGCGCGAGCAATTGCGCAAAGCTCGCACGGCCGACGCGGTTCACGTCCTTCTGGTTCAGGACGCCGCGCGGCCGGCGGCTTAGATTCCCGGGCTCCTCACCGTCGGAGGGGATGGCCGGATTCAGTGCACCGAGACCGGCGCCAACTCATGCGCGAGGGCGGCGGCTACGGCGGAATCCCTGTCCGTGAGCACGGCCAGGCGCTCGCCGTCGGCGCGGTGCACCGCGTAAAGCGTCTGCTCGGGGTCGAGTTCGAACGCCTGGATCTGCGCCGCGGGGGTGCTGGCGATGATCTCCGACGCCTTGATCGGGCGGACATAGACAAGATTGGGCGCGCCAAGTGCGGCGAACGCTTCCATCGAAAGAACAGGCGTCATCATGACCACCTCCGTACTCTTCAACGCTTGCGGGGGCCGCCGGTTCAGCCGGCCCTGCATCTGATGGACCCTGCGCAATGCAGCGGTCCGGCTCTTCCTGGTCCTGGCGAAACTAGCCCGCGGTGCGGATCGGTATGGTCTGCATCCGGGTCTCGGGTTTCGGCCGGGCCAGATCGATGTGGAGCAGCCCGTGCTCCAGGGTCGCTCCATCCACCACCATGCCGTCGGCAAGGACGAAACTGCGGAGGAAGCCGCGCGCCGCGATCCCGCGATGCAGATAGGCCTCTTCCGTCTTCGCGCCCCCGCCGTCGCGACGGCCCGCCACGGTGAGTTGCCGATCCTCTACGGTCACGCTGAGCTGATCGGGCGAAAACCCGGCCACGGCCAGGGTGATCCGCAGGGCGCCGTCGCCCCGATCTTCCACGTTGTAGGGCGGATAGCTCTCGGCGGCCGCCTTCGACGCCCGCTCGATCAGGTTCCGGGTGTGTTCGAAGCCCAACAGGAACGGACTGTCGAAGATCAGGCTGCGGTTCATTCCAAAGAGTCCTCGAAAGAAGCGACTCTCCGGTCGAACCGCCCGGTATCGGCTCGGTTCGCCCGGACAAACCCTATGTGGGGATTGCGACGAAGCGGATCAATGACGGCGCTGTCGGGGGCGCTGCCCGCTGTCCGGATCGGTCGGAAATCCGACCGCCGGTCGCGTCAGAAGTCGATGCGGCCCAGGACGCAGGCGGTGTCGTCGGCCACCACGCCGTAGGCCAGCAGCGGGCCGTGCGTCACCGGCGCATCGGCGTTCCACCCCGTATGCCCGTCCGTCACCTCGGCCAGGGCGACCGGGACGTCGGGCCGCTCGCCGCCGCCGGCGCCGGCGCCCACGATGCGCCCCTCCGCGTCGGTCAGGACCACGCGCTCGACCCGGGCCTTGCGCGCCGCGTCCCAGCCCCAGCCGTGGATCTGCACGCCGGCCGGATCGCCGGCGTAGGTCCGCTGGACGATGTCCGTGTTGCCCTTGCAGGCGCCGGTCTTGGGGAATGCGGCCTGCAGCGCCTGGCCCAGCAGGGGCTTCGCCCAGTCCGGCGTGGGGGGCGTGGGCGTGGGCGCGGCCGGCGGCCCGGCGGCGGCCGACGGGGGATTGCGGGGCTTGGGCTGGTCGCAACCGGTCACCGAGAGCGCGGCGGCCAGGATCAGCAGCCCGGCCGGAGCGGCCTGCGCGATGGGGCCTGCCAGGGCGTGTGAGGGATTCTCGTGCGACGGGGCGCCGGTCATATGCGCATTTTGGCCCCGCCTCACAGGCTGCGCAAGCCGGCCGACGGCGGGTGGCGCAGGGCGCCCTCGCGTCTTGCGGTCCCACCCGCTAGTCTGGGCGTCGGGGCGGCCTGCGCCTCGCCGAAACACGGGAAAATGCTCCTCTTCGCTTCCGCCGTCGTGCTCCTTCTGGTGCTGCTGAACGGCCTCTTCGCCATGTCCGAACTGGCCGTGGTGTCCTCCCGAAAAGCCAAACTTCAGGCCCGCGCCGAGCGCGGGGACAAGGGCGCCCGCGCCGCGCTGGCCCTGGCCGATGATCCCACCCGCTTCCTGTCCGCCGTCCAGGTCGGCATCACCCTCATCGGCATCCTGGCCGGCGCCTACGGTCAGGCCACCATCGCGGGCGAACTCGACGAGATGCTGGAGCGCTCGTGGCCGCTGCTCGCGCCCTATTCCGAGCAGATCGCCACCGGCCTGGTCGTGGTCATGCTCACCTACTTCTCGCTGATCCTGGGCGAACTGGTGCCCAAGCGGCTGGCCCTGATCCATTCCGAGGCCATCGCCGGCGTGGTGGCCGGACCGCTGACCGTCCTCGCACGGCTGATGGGGCCGTTCGTCACCCTCCTGACCTTCTCCACCGCCACGGTGCTGCGCCTGCTGCGCGTCCGCGACCGGGATGGCAGCGCCGTCACTCAGGAAGAGGTCGAGACCGTCCTGGCCGAGGGCACGGGCGCCGGCGTCATCGAGCCCCAGGAGCAGGCGATGATGCAGGAGGTGATGCGCCTGGGCGACAGACCCGTCCGCGTGGCCATGACCCCACGCACCGAGGTCTATTGGATATCGCTGGACGATCCCGAGGCGGTGATCCGCGAAGAAGTGCGCAAGTGCCCCTATTCGCGGTTCGTCCTGGCCAAGGGAACCGATTTCGACAGCCCGCTGGGCGTGGTCCACAAGCGCGACGTGGCCGACGCCCTCCTGGCCGGCGAGCCGCTTGACCTGGGTCGTCTCGCCAGCGACCCCATCTACATCCCCGAGACCACGTCGTTGCTGGGCGCCCTGGAGCAGATGAAGGCGTCGAAGCTGCACATGGCCTTCGTGGTCGACGAGTTCGGCGGCCTCGAGGGCGTCATCACGCCCACCGATCTTCTGGAAATGATCGCTGGGGACTTCCCGGAGGCGCACGACGATCCCGACGCGTCGATCATGCCCATCGAAGAGGGTGTCTGGCGCGTGGACGGCAAGGCCGACCTCGTGGAGCTGTCCGACGTGCTGGACGAGCCGTTCGAGCCCGGCGGCTTCCACACCGCGGCGGGTCTCATCCTGAACCACCTGGGCCGCTTCCCCCAGGAGGGCGAGGTGGTCCGTATCGGCCGTTACGCCGTCGAGATCGCAGAGGCGGACGAGCGCCGCATCGAGAAGATGATCTTCCGCCTCAAGGCCCCGCGCCAGGGCGAGTGACCGACAGGAGACGACGCTTCATGCCTGCCGCAGGCTCCCCCATCACCGGCCCACTCGCGCGCGCCGCCCGGGCCCTGGTCCAGTGGCCTCGCGACCATGTGGCCCGCCTGTCGGGCCTGGACGAGACGGCGATCGCCGATTTCGAGGCGGGTCGCGCGAGTCTGGACGCCGCCGCGGCGGGGCGCCTGCGCCTCGCGCTGGAAGAGGGCGGCGCCGTCCTGATCGACGAAGGGCCCGATGGCGGTGTGGGCGTGCGCCTCAAGTTCAACCGCAAGGACGCCCGCGCCATCGGCAAGTGGGAGAACGAGGGCGGCCCCGTCGGCGACGACGACGTCTGAGACCGCAGGATGCAGGCCGTTCGCGCCGCTTAGGGCGCCGACAACCGGGTCGGCGGTCCGACGGGCGCCTCCGCCGGCGGCAGGGCGGGCCATGCCGCCAGCGCCAGCTTGCGGCCCCGGTTCGTCCCCAGGACGAGGCCCAGATCGGTCGGAACGACGGTGGTGACGCCCCCGAGTTCCGGATGGGGAACGTCGAACAGGCCCAGCAAGCGCCCGTCGCGCCCGAACACCATGACCGCGCTCGGCCGGAGGCCCTGGGGCTTTGGCCCGGCCAGCCGCTGGAGGCGAAAGCGGATCGCCCGCTGCAGCGGGCGGCCGGCCAGGCGTTCGTCCTCCTCGCCGCGCGGCCCGACCAGCGCCACCCACAGGCGCCCGTGCGAATCCAGCGTCAGGTTGTCGGGGCTGCCGGGCAGGCCGGTGGCGAACACCTCGCTCTGGCCGGCCTGCGGCCCCGCGGTCCAGCGCCGCAGGATCCGCCACCGCGAGGTTTCGGCCACCAGGACGTGGTCGGCGCCGGCCGCGACCCCGTTGGCGAACCCCAATCCTTCCATCACCGCGCCGCCCCGGCCGTCGGGTCCCAGCCGCAGTAGCCGGCCCGTGGGGCGACGTTCGGTGAACTCCTGCGCCACCGCATCCTGTCCCCAGCGGGACGAGGCGTCCGTGAGCCAGATGCCGCCGTCCGGGGTCGTCGCCAATTCGTCCGCAAACCGCAGGTCGCCTTCGGGCCATGCGGCGCGCAGCACGGCCACGGCGCCGTCGGGCGTGATCCGCAACAGGCCCTTGCGCGCATCGGCGACCAGCACGTCGTGGCCCCGGACCGTGATGCCCAGAGGCCGGCCGCCGGTGTTCGCCATGACGCCGGCCACGCCGGACAGGTCGGCCTCGACCACCACGATACGGCCGTCGGCGAGCCCGCAGGCCAGCCGCCCGTCCGCCAGAGCGGCGCAGTCCTCGGGACCGGCGCCGGGCCCGAGATCGAGCGTGCGGACGATCGTGAGACCCGTGCGGCGGCCTTGAAAGGCGGGATCGCTGGGATCGGGAGTCCAGGCGATGGGCCGCACGGGGGTGGTCCAGGACAACGCGATCGCGGCGGTCGCCGTCAGCGCCAGGACGGCGACGGCGGCGGTCCGACGGCGCATCTACCGCACCGGCTCGAGCTGTGACGCCATCACCTGGGCCTGAAGCGCCTGCGCTTCGGCGGGATCGTTGCGGTCGCGCATGACGGCGCGGATGATGAGGAAAGCCCTGCGGCTGGGGCTCACGGCCACGTCGTCGGCCTCCGCCTCGGCGGGACCTGCTTGGCCCCGTTCGCGGATCAGCAGGCGGTAGGGTCCCGGCCCGACCGTCTGGTCGTTGGCCACGAAGAAGGTGTCGGTGTTGTGGGCGAACAGCGAGACCGACCAGTACCGGTCGTCGCCCGGAATCTCGGCCGTGAACAACATCGGCCCGTCCGACAGGTCGATGATCGCCGAGCGGGTCAGAGTGTCGGCGTTGTCGGCCACCACCTTCGCCGTCTTCGCGGTCCGTATGCGGGCTGGCGAGAGGCGGTTGAGCTTCATGCCCGCCTTCTGGAACTGGCTCCACATCCGGTCGGTGGCGTGGCGCGGGATGATCTCCAGCGCACCGAACCAGCCCGCCGTCGCGGCGGCGACGGCGACGCCCGCCAGCATGGCTGCGGTCTTCAGGCGCATGATATTCTCCGCACGCCCGGCAAGGGGGTCTCCTGAGGGGCTGCGGCCACCGAGGGCGCGGGCTGGTAGAGCCGGAACGACAGCAGGAACAGGCCGTCCTGGTCGCCCATCGGCAGCCAGTCGCCCGGCTGGGGATCCGCCGCCACCCTGACGCGCCAGGAGCCGTCGCCGGCGCGCGCCACCGTGGTCCTGGAGTACGAGTAGCGGTCGGTGGGGTTGTCCACCCAGAAGTGGTCCCGATAGAGGTTGATCGACCACCAGCGGGTCGGAGGGTCGCCCCGTCCCGCGATCTCGTAGACGCAGGCGCGGGAGAGCGGTCGGCCGTCGTCGTCGGTCAGGGCCCGGAAGTAGACCACCTCCGACTGGGGAAGCGCCCAGAGACCCGTACGGGACACCAGGGCCCGATGCAGAGGACCGGCGGTGGCGTCGCCTGTGCCCGCGTTGGTCTTCCAGGGGCCGGGGCCGACGCCCGTCCGCATCCAGGCCGCGCCGCTCATGACCCAGGCCGCCGCGGCGCCGGCCGCGAATGCGGCGAGCGTCGTTCCGACGGTCGCGAGCGCCAGGGTTCCGCGCTTCATCCTCGTCCCTTCCTGCGACCCCGAAAGACGCCCGGCCGGCGACGCCGGCCGGGCAGGCGTTCGGGGAGAAGACTCACCAGCGGTACGTGACCGTCGCTTCGACGTAGCGCGGGTCGTTCAGGCGGTACTCTTCCTGCAGGCCGGGGGAGACCTGCGTGCCGCCCTGGTTGGTGAAGTACCTGTGGTTGAACAGGTTCTGGGCCCTGACCGAGAGGGTCCAGTGCTGGGACTCCAGCGCCACCCGCCCGCCGAAGACGGTGTAGTCGTCCAGGATCGTGTTGTTCTCCGCCCCCTGGAAGCCGCCGGACTCGTGGCGCACGGTCAGGGACGCTCTCAGTATCCAGTCCTCGGTGATCGGCTTGGCGTAGAGCGCCGAGCCGGTGACCTGCGCGTTCCGCAGGCGGGCGACCTTGTTGCCCTTCCGCACCGTGGTCAGGAAGGCCGGCGGATCGCGGAACTCGCCCTCCTGGTGGGCGTAGTTCGCGGTGAAGGTGAGCTGACCCAGCTCGGGCGGCAGGGGGGCGCTCACGCTCAGATCCACCTCGGCGCCGAGGGCCCAGGCGTCACCCGCGTTCGCGAGGAACATCGCGCCGTTGAGCGGGTCCATCATCGGCGGGATGCCGTTGTTCAGGTTCGCGAGCAGGTCCTTGTACTCGACCCAGTAAACATTGGCGTTCAGCAGCAGCCGGCGCTCCCACCAGGTGCTCTTCAGCCCGGCCTCGTAGGTGATGGACTTCTCCGGCTCGTAGGTGAACGGCACGTCGATCAGGTTGCAGGACGTGCCCGGAACCTCGTCGGGCATGTTGCAGGGGTTGCCCAGCTCGGAGTTGAAGCCCCCTGCGCGGAAGGCCGTCGCGACCCGCGCGAAGGTCATGAGTTCGGGCGTCCACCGGTACGAGGCGGTCACGCCCCAGGACAGGTTCTCGAAGCTGACACTGGGCCGCGCCTGCGGACTGCCTGGGGGGAAGTCGACATAGCGGGGACCGCCGTCGACACGCACGGCGATGATCTCGCCTTCTTTCTTGTCGTAGCTGTACCGGGCCTCGGCCTGCAGCTTCGCCCGCTCGGTCAGGCTGTATTCCACCGAGCCGAAGACCCCGTAGGATTCGCTGTCCAGCAACGTGTTGAGGTCGCTGTTCGGGTTGATTGTCGTCATCGTCATCGTGTTGACGAGGAGCGCCAGGCCGCGTTCGCGGATGTTGTAGTCGTCCTTCAGGTAGAAGAGATCTGCGCCGACCAGCCAGTTCAGGCGATCGGCCTCGCCCTGCAGCCGGGTCTCGTGAAACGTCGTCTCGGACTTGTCGGTGCGCAGCGCCTGGGCGTTGCCGGTCAGGCCGTCAGGGTCGGTGTACCATGCGCTGTCGCGCCGGCGATGGTTCGTGGTGGAATAGAGGTCCGCCCAGCCCAGGTCGTAGCTGAAGCTGAAGTTGAAATTGGACTGCGCCGTGTTGAGCGAGGTGCGGCCGTTCACGTCGTTGGTGTCGAACGGCCGCGGCGCGCTGCGGTAGAAGCCGACGCCCCCCGAGTCGGTCGCCATGTCGGAATAGTCGGCCACGAACGTCGCGTCGAAGCGGTCGTTCGGGCGCCAGCGCATCGCGAGGCGGCCCGCGCCATACTTCATGAAGTCGAAGCAGCCGCCGGTGTCCAGGCGCTTGTAGATGCATCCGCTCTGCTGCGTGTGGTCGAAGCCCAGGCGCACGGCGAAGGTGTCGGTCACCGCCTTGTTGAAGAGACCGTTGGCCACCAGGGTGTCGTGATCGCCGTAGCCGACGGTCACCTCGGCCGAATCGCTGAAGCCCGGCTTGCGGGTGATGGTGTTGATCGCGCCGCCGACGGCGTTTCGGCCATACAGCGCGCCCTGCGGCCCGCGCAGAGATTCGACGCGTTCGACGTCGAAGAGGTCGAATCTCTGGAAGGCGCGGCCGCCGATGTTGCCCCCGGCGATGTAGGCTCCGTCGCGATAGAGACCGATCGCCGCGTCTGAGTTGGGCAGGCGGGCCTGGCCGGCGCCGCGGATGTTGGGCTCGGCGTTGGCCTTCGACGCGGCCTCGATGAAGGTCACGCCCGGCAGCAACTGCACCAGGTCGCGCGTGTCGCTCACGCCGCCCAGGGCCCTGATGTTCTCGCCGCTCAGTGCGCTGACGACCGCCGGAACGTCCTGGACGTTCTCCTCGCGCTTGCGCGCGGTCACCACCAGCTCCTCGATGGTCTGCGCGGCGGCCGGCGTCACGGGCGCGGCCACCGCCGCGGCCAGCACCATGACGGACGCACGCGCCAGAAATCTATGTCTGGAACCCATGACGCTTCCCCTTGGACTTTTCTCGTTGCAGAAGTGGTAGACTGACCGGCCGGTAGGTTCGGCCTTCGCCAGCCATACCCCAGCTTTGCCTTCGGATAAAGGCCTACCAACCGATCGGTAGGCAAAACCTGTACAGGCGCTTGGAGATGTGCTGCAAGCCGTGCACGCATCGCGGGCGTCGAACCGGGTTTCCCGGCGAACGTGACGCATGCGAAACTATGATGCTAACCGTCGAAAGAACGCCGCGCCGCACTTCGGCGCGGCCACAGGGGGCCACCGTTGCCGAAGACACCCGCCCCGGCCGCACGCCGGACACGACCCGCCGTCAAGACCGCGAAGGAGCCTTCACGCGCGAAGCCGGTTCGAACGGCGTCGACGGCCGATTCCGACTACGAAGTTCTCCGGCCCGACAGGCCGCGGGTGGCCAGCGCCCGTCAGATGGACATCTACCTTCAGGCCGCGCGGCTGTTTGTCGCCAAGGGCTACGACGCCACCTCGATGAGCGACATCGCCCAGGCGGTGAACATCACCAAGGCAGGCCTCTATCACTTCGTGAAGAGCAAGGAGGACCTGCTCTTCATCATCAAGACCTTCGGCATGGACGAGCTGTTCGATGAAGTGGTCCACCCGGCCCGCGAGGAGCCCGACCCCCTGGCGCGGCTGCGGCTGATCATCCGCGCCCACCTCCTCAACATCACGCGGGTGAGCAGCAAGCAGGGCAATCCGGTGACGATCGTCGCCGACGACCCCGCGGGCCTCAGCCCCAAGTTCCAGAAGATCATCGACGCGCGGAAGCGCGAGTACTTCGATCTGGTCCGCGGGGCGCTTCAGGAACTGCGCGAGCGCGGCGACGTGGCCGACGACCTGGACCTCACCATCGCCACCCACAACATCATCGGCATGATCCTGTGGGTGGCCCGCTGGCGTAAGCCGAAGGGACGGCTGTCGGTCGAGGAGATCATCGAGCAGATCACTCGGATGGCCCTGGGCGGCGTCCTGGTCCGCGGGGAAAGTGGGGGGCGGCCATGATGCGCCGGCTCGCCGCTGCCGCCGCCTGTTCGATCTGGCTCGCGTGGGCCGGAGCGGCGACGGCGGCCTGTGCGCCGCCCGACATCGCCTATGTCCAGGAGACGGTCGCGGGGCGCCCGACGCTGCTGCGCCTGCCGCCCTCGCCGCGGGCGGTGGTGTATCTGTTCCACGGCACGGGCGGCTCGGAGGCCTTCGCCCGGAGGCCCGAGACGCGCTGTGCGCTGGGCCCCCTGCTGGAGCGGGGCTACGCGGTCGTCGCCACCCGCTCGGAGTCGCGCGATCCCGCGCGATGGAATCTCGAGGCCGTCGGCGCCGGGACGAACGCTGATGTCGATCACATGCTGGCCCTGCACAAGGCGCTCGTCGATCGCGGCGCCCTCGGCGCGACGACGCCCGTCTATGCGATGGGCATGTCCAATGGCGGGGGCTTCGCCACGGTCTTCGCGACATCGGCCCGGCGCGTCGGTCTGCCGGTGGCGGGCGTCGCCAACTACATGGGCCCCGTGCCGGCGCTCGCCGTGGCCTACGCCGGGGCGGACTTCCCCCCGATCTTCGCGGTCACCGCCGAGGCCGATGGCCTTGTCGATGCGACGCGCGTCGGCGCCGCCATACGGCGCGTGGACGAGGTGGGAACGCGGACCGAGGCGCACCTGGCCAGGCCGCGGGCGCTGACCGTGGACGACCTGACGGGACTGGACGGCCGAGACGCGGAAGCCGCGGGCCGGACGCTGGACGCCCTGCGCGCCGCCGGGCTGATCGATGCGGCGGGCCGGCGGGCGGCCCTGCCCGCGCGACCGGTTCTGGGGCGGACCGAGATGGCGGACCTGGGTCGGATGCTGCCGGCCGGGGCGAGCGGCCGCGAGATCCTGAACGCCATGCTCATCGCATTTGCAGGACACCAGATGCGTTCGGACTACGCCGACGCCCAGGCCCGTTTCTTCGAGGCCGTCCGGCCGCGCTGATCAGGCCACGATCCCCAGCCGCGCGAGGGTGGGGATCATCTGGGCGCCCAGGGCCTCGCCCCGCCGGGCGGCGGCGTCCGCCAGCGCCTGCGGGCCGTCGATCGTCCGCCCGTCCATCTTCGCCGTCTGGCCGGCCGCCGCCAGCCGCTTCCAGGCCGCCGCGAAGTCGCCGCCGACCAGATGGAGAAGCGCCAGGCGGTCCTGCGGCGGGAGCAGGAGCTGGGTGCCCGCCACAGGGGAGGCGAAGGGCGTCGGGCCGCTCGACTCGATCCGGTCCTGCAGGACGAGTTCGTTGAGGCGCGACACGAGGCGCGGCCGGCCGGCCGGCGCAGCGGCGGCGTAGGGACGGCGCAGGAGGTTTACGAGCTTCAGGGCCGCGAGCCGCTGGACCGCCCGGGCGTCCTCGGGTGTCGCGGCGAGGTCGGCGAGAGGCGCGGCGCGGCCGTCGACGCGGGCCAGGATGGCCGAGAACGCCGGCGCCGAGAGGTCCAGGCCGGTCCGCGCCGAGAGCGTCCTGCGCTCCTCGTCCAGGGGACCGCGGGTCAGCCGGTCCACCCAGAGGGCCGGTGCGCCACTGGCGACCGGCGCGTCGCCACGCATGAGGACGTCCATCCGGCTGTGGGTGTTGCGCACGGCGTCCATCAGCATCTCGCGCGCGGTGCGGGAGACGCCTTCCAAATCGGCGCGCAGGGCGTCGGGAGCCGTCAGCGCCAGGTCGTTGAGCTCGAGCTGGGCGTTGGCCACGAACGCCAGGCCGCTGGCGCGCGCCTCGTCCTCGGCGTCGCGGGCGGAGAGGCTCACAGACTGGGCGTTCAGCACTTCATGCGCCATCCCGCGCGGATCGTGTCCGTCGAGCTGGCCGAACCAGGCGTCGGCCTGCGGATTGATGCGGAAGAAGCGGGCCCCTGCGGCGCGCAGCCGGCCGACGACCCCGCAGGCATGGCGGAAGCGTTCGACGCTGTCGCCGGGCGCCTCGCGCGCGACCTCGCGGATCAGCGAATAGAGCGCGTCCACCTGGGCGTTTCCAGGCAGGGCCGCATAGTGGAGGAACACCGCGCCGTCGGGCGCCAGCCGTTCGCCGAGGAAGTCCAGGCAGGCGCGCCGCAGCCCGGACGGAAGCCAGGAATACACGCCGCTGAGGCCGGCGAACGACAGCGTCGGCGTCTTCAGCTTGGGCAGATCCGCGAAACTGGCCTCGTGGACCACCACGTTCGACAGTCCGGCCGCCTTGGCGAGCGCGCGGGCCTGGGCCACGTGCGCGGGGTTGAGGTCGACGCCGTGGAATTCCGAGTCGGGATAGCAGTCGGCGAGGACGCAGAGGGTCAGGCCGGCGCCGCAGCCCAGGTCGGCGTAGGCGAAGGGACGATCCAGCGCCGGCCCGCCGCGACCTGCTCCCCAGGCCGCCTGCGCCAGGTGGATCGGAGCCTGGAAGGCCCCGAACGCGGACGGATAGGCGACGTCGGTCGTGTAGCTCGACTGCTGATCCATCCGCCTCCGCCCTCGCCCGTCAGATCGGGACCGTGAACGGCGTGCCGCAGACGTTGTAGGTCGTATGCGGCCGCGACGGCCACCTGGGGTCCTGAAGGTCCTTCGACCATTTGTCGAGCGCGGCCTCCAGTTCCCGCACCTTTTCGGGATGCCGGTCCGCGAGGTTGGTGGTCTCGTTCAGGTCGTCCTTCAGGTTGAAGAGCAGGGTGTACTTGCCGTTCAGGTCCTTCCACAGCTTCCAGTCGCCCTGGCGGATCGAGACCAGCGGGCTGCGGCGCCACATCAGCGTGTCGTGCGGGAGGCCCGCCTTGGCGCCGCTCAGGTAGGGGAGGAGGTCCACGCCGTCGTAGACGCGGTCGGTCGCGAGCTTGCCGCCCGCCGCCGCCAGGACGGTGGGGAAGATGTCGAGGGTCGAGACCGGCTGGCGATAGATCGTCCCGGCCTTCAGCTTCGCCGGCCAGCGCACGAGGTAGGGCACCCGCACGCCGCCTTCATAGTGAGTCAGCTTGCCGCCGCGCAGGGGCTCGCAGGCGCACATGCCGTCGTAATAGGCGGCGCAACCGTTGTCGGACAGGAAGTAGACGATCGTGTTGTCGGCCTCGCCCGAGCGGTCGACGGCGTCCAGTACCTGGCCCACCGCGTCGTCCAGCGCCGAAACCATGGCCGCATAGATGCGGTGGTGCTCCGTCTTTATGTGCGGGAAGCGGTCGTAGTACTTGCGGGTCACCGTCATAGGATCGTGCGGCGCCGTGAAGGCGAGATAGAGGAAGTAGGGGTTGGCGGCCGGCGCATGGCGCGTGACGAACTCCGAGCCGCGGCGACCGAGGTACTCGGTCAGGTACTCCTGATAGTTGTCGACGAGCTTGCGGTCCGGTCCTTCGTAGATCTCGGTGAACCGGTTCCGGCGACCTGAAGGCCCGTCGTTGCCCTCGCGCCCAGGCCGCACCCAGTGCACGACGTCCTCCCGCGTGGTGTCGATGTAGCTGGTGGCGCCGCTCAGCAGGCCCACGAACTCGTCGTAGCCACGGTTGGTCGGATAGAAGGGGTCGCGGGAGCCCAGGTGCCACTTGCCCACCAGGCCGGTGGCGTAGCCCTGGCCCTTCAGCGCCTGACCCAGGGTGATCTCGTTCACGTCTATGCCCAGCGATTCCTCGTGGTCGCGGCGGGCGGGGCCGTTGTTGAATTCGAAGCCGAAGCGCTGCTGGTAGCGGCCGGTCTGGGTTCCGGCGCGCGACGGCGAACAGACGGGCGCGCTGGCGTAGCCGTCCGTGAAGCGCACGCCCTCCATCCCGATCCGGTCGATGTTTGGGGTCGGGATGCGCTTGATGCCATAGGCGCCGATATCGGCGTAACCCAGGTCGTCGGCCATGATGATGATCACGTTCGGCGCTCGCGCGGGCGCGCGTGCGACCGTCTCCGCGCCGGCGGCGGGCGCGCCGGGACCGCTCATGCAGCTGGTGAGGCCCAGGGTCGCGCTGCAGGCGAGGGCGAGGGCGAGGCGAAGAGGATGCTTCATGGCGTTGGGATCCTGGGGCTCAGGCCTGCGGGAGGGGGCGGATGCGGCCAATCAGGGGCGATGCGCGGCCGGTATCGGCGGCGCATCGGAAGCCGACGTGCATGAGCGCCGTCTCCGGGGTGGAATGGTTGCGGGCCGTGGCCCGGAAGCCTTCGCAGAACGAGGGATCGCACAGGAAGGAGCCGCCGCGTTGCACGCGTTCCGCGCCGACGCCCGGGCGGAACGGCGCGTCGAGCGTCGCATAGGGTCGCCGCCATGACGCGGTCCATTCCCAGACGTTGCCGGCCATGTCGGTGAGGCCTGCTGGCGTCTCGCCGAAGGCGCCCACGGGCGAGGTGGTCCGGAACCCGTCCTCGCCCCGGTCCTCGATCGGGAAGAAGCCCTGCCATGTGTTGGCGAGGTACCGGCCGTCGAGCGCCAGGGGATCGCCCGCCCGGAAGACGTGGCCGTCCGGTGTCTGGCCCAGCCGGGCGGCGCGCTCCCATTCGAACTCGGTGGGCAGCCGCGCGCCATAGGCCCGGCAGAACGCGTCGGCGTCGGCCCAGGACACCTGGGTGACGGGATGGTCCGCCGGCGCGGCCGGTCGGTCCGCCCCCTGAGGATGACGCCAGTCGGCTCCCGGTACGGAGGCCCAGGCGCCGGCCGTGCGGTCCAGTACGCCGCCCTCGCCGAGCTTCTCGGCCTCGGTGACGTGGCCGGTTTCGCGGACGAACACCGCGAACTGGCCCACCGTGACCGGCGTGCGGTCGAGCAGGAACGGCTGGAAGCGGCGGGTGAGGGCCGGGCGTTCGTCGGGCGGCCCGGCGTCGTCTCCGACGGTCACCGCCCCGCCGGGGATCGTGACCATCACCGCGTCGCGGGGCGTCAGGGGTTCGGCCCGCGACGCGCGGGCGTCGGAGGGCGTGGCCGAAAGCGCCGTCCAGGCGCCCCCTGCGAGGGCCGCGACCAGCGCGGCGACGCCGACGGAGGCTCCAACGGGACCGATACGCATAGGTCGACCTCCCTGGGTCCCGCCTCGGGCTGTGCCGCACGATCGCAGGAATGGAGACCACTTACCGATCGGTCGGCAGGTTCGCAAGCGTTGATGTGTCGGGCGGGCGGCGCGCCAGGACGCCGCGCGAAACGAAGGCCAGGATTTGCTCGGCGACATCGTCGCGGGAAGCGCGGCCTTCCGGACGGCGCCACCGCGCCGTCCAGAGGATCACGCCGATCAGGTTGTGCGCGCAGACGGTGATGTCGAGCGCGCCGTCGATGTCGCCGCGGGCCTGAAGTGCGCCCAGCGTGTCGCGCACGAGGTCGAAATATTCGCGCTTGCGGCGATCGATCTGGCGCTTGCGTTCCCCGCCGAGGCCGGAAACATCGTCCGCGATGATGGTGAGGGGATTACCGGACCGTCCCCGCACGCGGCCGATGTTCATCACATGGTTTCGGACGATGAGGCTCAGGCGCTCGGCCGGATCCGCGACGGCGCGGGCCGGCTCCACCACGTCGTCGAAGAGCTGGTCCATGCCGTGGGTCACGATCGTCATGAGCAGGTCCTCCTTGCTCTTCACGAAGTGATAGAGGCCGGCCTTGGTGATGTTCACCGCCTGGGCGATGTCGCTCATCGAGGTGGCGTCGTAGCCCTTCTCCACGAACAGCCGCGCGGCTTCGGCGTAGATCTGCCGCAGGCGTTCGCTGACCGGATGGGTCCGCGCGGGCGGCAGAGGATCGATGACCAGATCGCCGGGCTTGGGCCTGCGGGGCGTCGTCAAGGCCGGGGCCCTGGATGTGGGTGACTGTCCCGGACCGGCCGAAATGACGGGACGGGGCGGGCAGGCAAAGCGGGGCGGGAAGATAGGGCGGGGCGGGAAACCGGCGCCGGCGACTTCACCATCTCCACCTCCGTTGTGCGCCTCGGCCGGGAATCGCTCCGGACGTCTTCGCCGACCCTATCGCGCACAGACTAACCGGTCGGTCGGTTTCTGCAATCCCGTAGACTTACCGGACGGACGGGCGGTACTTGGGGACGTGGAACAAGGGAGGATGTGATGGTGTCTTCGGGCGGCAGGGTGCTGGTGACCGGCGGAGGTTCAGGGATCGGCGCGGCGGTGGCGCGGCGGTTCGGCGCGGACGGCGCGCAGGTGACGGTCTGCGACCTCGATACGCGCGGCGCCGAGGGCGTGGCGGCCGCGATCGTGAACGGAGGTGGGCGGGCCGAGGCCGTCATGCTGGACGTCACCGACGCCGAGGCGCTCGAGGCGCTGGCCGACCGGCTGCTGAGCGAGGGCGGCCTTGACCACGTGATCTGCTGCGCGGGGATCGCCAGCCGCCACACCATCCCGCAGATGAGCGCCGACCAGTGGCGGCGCGTGGTCGACGTGAACCTGACCGGCGTCTTCCTGACGCTCAAGGCCGGTGCGCGGGTGATGCGCGGCGAGGGCTCGATCACCGCCATCTCGTCCGTCGCCGCCGAACATGTGGCCTATATGAGCGGCGCGCACTACGCGGCCACCAAGGCGGCGCTAACGGGCCTCGTCCGCCATGCCGCCTTCGAACTGGGCCGGCGGGGCGTTCGGGTGAACGCCGTGGCGCCCGGCCCCATGCGCAACCGCATGGGCGGCGGTGACATCCCGGCCGAGCGTCAGGCCGCCAGCGCGCGGAACCTGCCGCTGCAACGCGTCGTGGAGCCGGAGGACGTCGCCAATGTGTGCGCCTTCCTGGCCAGCCCGGCCGCGCGCGCGGTCAGCGGAGTCTACCTGCCCGTCGATGGCGGTTTCCTCACCTCGCGTGGCGCGCCCTACCGGGAGTACTTCCAACTGCACGAGGAGGCGTTCTGAACCCTATTCCGGCGGAACGCGGCGTCAGGCCGGCAGGCCTTCCAGGAAGGCGCGCGCGCAGGCCGCCACATGGTCGGGCCGGTCCAGGATCGAGCCGTGCCCGGCCATCGGCATCACCTCCAGGCGGGCTCCGGGGATCTCCGTCGCCAGCCGGCGCGACCCCGGCAGGTTGGGGTCCTGCTCGCCGCACGCCACCAGCGTGGGGGCCGAGATCCGCTCAAGTCCCGGCATCCACGCCGGCTGCCCTGCGAGCGCGCGGCCGTTGACCTTCTCGCCCCCGGGGTCGCGGCGGCGGAACCAGGCCCGCTCGACCGCCGGCTCCGCCAGCCCGGCCGCCGCGCGCAGGGCCTTCGCCGCCTCGCGGCCCGCCGTGCGCTCGGCGAGCGGAGCCGGGGGCCCGCCGGTGGCGTCGAACAGGATCAGGGCCGCGACGCGGTCGGGCGCGTCCAGGGCGATCCGCAACGCGACCCGCGCGCCGAAGGCCATGCCGGCGACCGCGGCCGACGCCGCGCCTGCCGCGTCCATCACCGCCAGCGCATCGTCGCGCATCGTCTCGAAGGTGTGGGTGGCGGGGGCGCCGGCGTCCGAGTCGCCTTCGCCGCGCCGGTCGTGCAGCAGCACGCGCCAGTCGGGCGACAGGGCTTCGACCAGCGGCGTCCAGACCGACATCGCGGCGGTCGCCATGGTGCAGAGCAGAAGGGGCGGCGCGCCCGGCGGGCCGTGCGCCTCCCAGCTGATCTTCGCGCCGTCGGGCCTCGTCAGATAGGGCATGCCGTCTCCTTCCTCTCCACGCTGCGTCCCGCGCCGGCTTCATGCCCGTCAGGCGTCACCGGATTGACCGCGTCAAATCTCTTACCTACCGTTCGGTCAGTCAAAGACATGATCCCGATGGGAGGAAATATTGCTCCGGAGAACCCTTGTCGCCGCCGGCATCGTCTGCGCCGGCCTGTTCGCCACGGGGGCGCAGGCCCGTGACGCCGCAAAGCCCGCTCGCCCGAACGTGATCGTCATCCTGGCGGACGACCTGGGGTACGCCGACGTTTCGACCTATCACAAGGGGCGGATTCCCACGCCCAACATAGACCGGCTGGGCCGCGACGGCGTGGTCTTCACCGAAGGCTATGTGTCGACGCCGATCTGTTCGCCCTCCCGGGCCGCGCTGATGACCGGACGCCACCAGCAGCGGTACGGCTTCGAGTACAACAACGGACCGGCCCGCCGCGACGCCGACCAGCATCTCGGCCTGGACACGCGGGAGGTGACCCTCGGACAGGTGATGAAGGCCGGCGGCTATCGGACCGCCGCCATCGGCAAGTGGCACCTGGGCTGGAACGACGAGCACTACCCCACCAACCGGGGCTTCGAGACCTGGTGGGGATTCCTCACCGGGCAGACCAACTTCATCGATCCCCGCGCGCCCACCGTCGTGAACGGCGCGCCCATCAGCCGGACGCGCGGCGAAGGCACGATCGCCCAGCCTTACGACATCGTCGATCCGTTGAACGCCGTGGTGAAGGGCGCTGACCGCACGGTCGTCCCGCACGGCGAGTGGTATCTCACCGAAGAACTGACCCGTCAGGCGATCGCGTTCATAGATGCGGCCGACGACCGCCCGTTCTTCCTCTACCTCGCGCACCACGCGCCGCATACGCCGTTCCAGACGACCCTGAAGTACTACGACCGCTTCCCCCATATCGAAGACAAGGCCCAGCGCGTGTACGCCGGCATGGTCAGCGCCCTGGACGACAGTGTCGGCGAGGTGCTGGATCATCTCGACAGGCGCGGGCTCGGTCGCAACACCATCGTGGTGTTCCTCAGCGACAACGGTTGTGCGGCGTACCTGCCGGGCCTCTGCAGCCCCGAGCCGCTCACGGGGGGCAAGCTCACGCACTACGAGGGCGGCATCCGCGTGCCCTTCGTCATGCGCTGGCCCGCCGCCCTGGAGGCGGGTCGGACGCATCGCGCCCCGGTGTCGAGCATGGATGTCTTCCCGACCGTGGTGAAGGCGGCTGGCCTGGAGCTGCCGAAGGATCGGGTCTACGACGGCCGCGACCTGCTGGCCCAGGTGAAGGCCGGCGGCGATGCGGCGCGCCAGTTCGTCTGGCGCTCCACGCCGCTGCGCACGGTCCGCGAGGGCGACTGGAAGTATCATCGCGACTTCGACGGCGCGGAGCACCTGTACAATCTGCGTGAGGATCCCAAGGAGGCCACCAACCTCGCCGCCCGGGAGCCCGAACGGCTGGCCAGGCTCAAGGCGCAGTACGACCGCTGGGAGGCGGACAAGGTCCCGCCAGCGTGGGAAGGTCGCTATACCGAGTTCGATTTCGGTGGCCGCCACTTCAAGTTCAGGCCCTGAAACCAGGCCCCGGAACCAGGCTGTGAGAGGGAGGGCGCGGCCGGGAGCCGCCCCTCCTGCTGACGCTGCTCGGCGCGTGTCCCGCCCGAACGAGACTCTGGCCCGAAAATGATGAAGCCTCCCAGGGGTCTCCTGGGAGGCTTCATGGTGGAGCTAAGCGGAGTCGAACCGCTGACCTCTTGAATGCCATTCAAGCGCTCTACCAACTGAGCTATAGCCCCGAGGTCCGGGTCTTCCCGAGAGCCGGGGCCCCAGGAAGGCGCGGAACCTATTCAAACCGGTTCCTGCGATCAAGCCCACTTCGCAGGCTTTTTTCGTCTTTTCTTCCTCCCTCGGAGGAAGGTCGCCACGGGCCGCTGGCCGGTGACGAAAAAGGCAGGTTCCGCGCCGGTCTGGTGGCCGGCGCGGCCGGGTTCCGACCGCCTCCTAGCGGTCGTCGTCCCCTTCGTCCGGAAGCCCTTCGATCTCGGATTCGTCGAAGTCGTCGTCGTCCTCGTCCTCCAGGAACGGCACGTCGTCGTCCTCGTCGCTTTCCTCGTCGTCGCCGAATTCGCCGAGGTCTTCCGAGACCTGGGCCGGCTCGGAGTCGCTGTCGTCGTCGTCCGAGCTCAGCGGCGGCTCGTCCGAGACGTCGTCCAGCTCGGGCGTCGCCGCCTCTTCTTCTTCATCCTCGTCGCGCTCGGTGTCGTCGGCGACCTGATCCTCGCGTTCGTCGTCCGCCTCGGCTTCGGGCGTGACGGCGCGCGCGCGGACGCGGCGGCTGCGGACGGCCTCGTCGGGATCGAACTCGGTATGGCACTTGGGACAGTGCGCAGGCCGCTTGTTCAGATCATAGAACTTGGCGGAGCAGTTGGGGCAGATTTGCTTCGTGCCCAGCTCGGGATTGGCCAAAGACGGCGACCCTCTAGATATGGCGGTTTCGCGAAAAGCGGCGTCCCTTGCCACGCGCGAAGGCGGCTGTCAAAGCAATCCCCCTTTCGATCTGACCCCGTTTTCGGAGGCGTGTTTTTCACTCATGACGGCGGCGACCCTGACCGCCCGGCGCTCTGGCCCCCTGAGGGGCAGGGTGCGGGCTCCCGGCGACAAGTCCATCAGCCACCGCGCCCTCATCCTGGGCGCCCTCGCCGAGGGCGTGACCGAGATCGAGGGGCTGCTGGAAGGCGACGACGTGAAGCGCACGGCCGCCGCCATGGCCGCCTTCGGCGCCGACGTGACCTGTCTGGGCGAAGGGGCGTGGCGCGTCGAAGGGCGCGGCGGGTTCGCCGAGCCGGCCGATGTGATCGACTGCGGCAACGCCGGCACCGGCGTGCGTCTCATCATGGGCGCGGCGGCGGGCTTCGATCTGTCGGTCACCTTCACGGGGGACGCCTCGTTGCGCAGCCGGCCCATGAACCGGGTTCTGAAACCCCTGGGCGAGATGGGGGCGAGCTGGATCTGCCGCGCCGGCGGCCGCCTGCCGCTGACGTTGCGGGGCGGGAATCTGCGCCGGATCGCCTACCGCCTGCCCGAGCCTTCGGCCCAGGTGAAGTCGGCGGTCCTGCTGGCGGGCCTGCGCGCCGACGGCGGCGCCGAAATGATCGAGCCCGAGGCTACCCGCGACCATACCGAACGGATGCTCCGCGGCTTCGGCGCGCAGGTTGACGTCTCGGAGGACGGGGCGGCCCGCCGCATCGTCGTGCCCGGCGGCCAGAAGCTGCGCGGAACCCGTATCCACGTGCCGGGCGATCCGTCGTCGGCCGCCTTCCCGCTGGTGGCGGCCCTGGTGACGCCGGGATCCGAGGTGACGGTCCAGGGCATGCTGCTCAACGCCACCCGCATCGGTCTGCTCGAGACCCTGGGCGACATGGGGGCCGACCTGTCGGTGACCAACATCCGCGACGAGGGCGGCGAGAGCGTGGGCGACGTCACGGCGCGTTACTCCGAACTCTCGGGCGTGGACGTGCCGCCCGAGCGCGCGCCGTCGATGATCGACGAATATCCGATCCTGGCGGTGGCGGCGGCCTTTGCGCAAGGCAAGACGGTGATGCGGGGCATCGGCGAAATGCGCGTGAAGGAAAGCGACCGGATCGCCCTTATGGCCGCGGGGCTCGCCGCCTGCGGCGTCGGCATCGAGGAGGAAGCCGAGGCCCTGACGGTGGTCGGCGCCAAGGGCGGCAATCACCGGGTGGAGGGCGGCGCGCGCGTGGTCACGCACGGCGACCACCGCATCGCCATGAGCCATCTCGTGCTGGGCCTCTCGGCCGAAACGCCGGTGACCGTCGATGAGCCGGGCATGATCGCCACCAGCTTCCCCGGCTTCGTCGACATGATGCGCGGTCTGGGAGCCGGGATCGGCGAGGCGGTCGAGGCGTGAGGCGGGAACGCGAAGGATGACGGCGCCCTCCTTCGTCGTCGCCGTGGATGGCCCTGCCGCCTCGGGAAAGGGGACGATCGCCGTGCGGCTGGGCCGGATGTTCGGCCTGCCGGTGCTGGACACCGGACTGCTCTACCGTGCGGTAGGCGTGCTCACCGACCGTGCGGGCGGGAACCCGGACGACGAGGCCGCCGCCTCGGACGGCGCGCGCGGGCTGACGGCCGCAGTCCTGGACGACCCCGCCCTGCGCACCCGCGGCGCGGGCGAGCTGGCCAGCCGCGTGGCGGTCCATCCCGGCGTCCGGGCCGCTCTGCTGGACTTCCAGCGGGCCTTCGCGGCGCAGCCGGGCGGCGCCGTTCTGGACGGTCGGGACATCGGCACCGTCATCTGCCCCGACGCGCCGGCCAAGCTCTACGTCACCGCCACGCCCGAAGTCCGCGCCGAGCGGCGCTGGAAACAGCTTGCGGGCCAGGGCGAGACGGTGGAGTACGCCGACGTGCTGGCCGACATCCGCCGGCGCGACGCCCGCGACGGCGCCCGGGAGGCCGCCCCCATGGTCGCTGCGCGCGACGCGGAGTTGCTCGACACCACCGAAATGACTATAGACCTCGCCGCCGATGCGGCCCGCCGCATCGTCGAGGCGGCGCGCGCCCGCTGGGAAGCTTCCCGATAGGAGGCTTGGCCGGCAGGGCGAATCCAACCGCGCCTTTCCCTCGGTCGCCGCGGGCAGACTTTTGATTACACCCGCGCGGGGTGGTTTTCCCGCGTCTTCGGTTCAACCCCTAACCTGATCGGACCGCGGGCCGCCGGCTGCGCGGACGTCGATCATTCCGAACGAAAGATCTCATGGCGAACGATATCAGCCTCAATCCCTCGCGCGACGACTTCGCCGCGCTGCTCGACGAGTCCCTCGGCGGGCGTGACTTCATGGAAGGCCAGGTGGTCCACGGCAAGGTGGTGGCCATCGAGAAGGACTTCGCGATCGTCGACGTCGGCCTGAAGACCGAAGGCCGCGTCCCGCTGAAGGAATTCACCGCGCCTGGCGAAGAGCGTCCGCCGCTGAAGGCCGGCGACACCGTCGAGGTGTTCCTGGAGCGCGTCGAGAACGCGATGGGCGAAGCGGTCATCAGCCGCGAGAAGGCCCGCCGCGAGGAAGCCTGGACGCGGCTTGAGGAAGTCTACGCCAAGAACGAGCCGGTGATGGGTGTCATCGTCGGCCGCGTGAAGGGCGGCTTCACCGTCGATCTGGGCGGCGCCTCGGCGTTCCTGCCCGGCTCGCAGGTGGACATCCGTCCGGTTCGCGACGTCGGCCCGCTGATGGGCAAGGAACAACCCTTCGCCATCCTCAAGATGGACCGTCCCCGCGGCAACATCGTGGTTTCGCGCCGGGCGATCCTGGAAGAAGCCCGCGCCGAGCAGCGCACCGAGCTGGTGTCGCAGCTGCAAGAGGGCGAAGTCCGCGAAGGCGTGGTCAAGAACATCACCGACTACGGCGCGTTCGTGGACCTGGGCGGCATCGACGGCCTGCTGCACGTCACCGAC